>NZ_JACJIA010000033.1:0-1360 GCF_014138665.1 Actinomadura kijaniata | reverse complement strand
TTGATGCCCCTATGGATGTCAAGCCGTGGAGGGTAGTGCGCGGTTTGGGGGGCTGGGGTTGGTGATGAGCTGGTAGATCTCGCGGGCGATGTAGCGTTTGAGGCAGCGGATGGCCTCGCGGCGGGTCTTGCCCTGGGTTTGTCGCCGGGCCACGTAGTCGCGGGTGCGGGTGTTCCAGCGCAGTCGGGCGATGGCGATGGTGTAGAGCGCGGAGTTGGCTTGGCGGTCGCCGCCGCGGTTGAGCCGGTGGCGCTGGGTCTTGCCAGAGGACGCCTGGATCGGGCTGGCACCGCACAGCGCGGCGAAGGATGCCTCGCTGCGCAGGCGTTCGGGGTTGTCACCAGCGGCGATCAGCAGGGCTGCGGCGGTGTCGGGCCCAACGCCGTAGCAGTTGAGCAGGTCCGGGCAGTGCGCGGCGATGGCGGTGGTGATCTGGGCGTTCAGATCATCGATCTCGGCGGTGAGCTGCAAAATTCGCCGAGCCAGCGATCGCAGGGTGTAGGCGGCGGCGGTGCTGGGGGCGGTGGGTGTGGCCGGGGCCAGATCGGCGCACTGGCCGATCAGTCGTGGGTTGCTCAGGCCGGTCAGCGACTCACGCAACGTGGGGTCGGCGCGGACCAGGACCGCCTTGAGCTGGTTGATGGCTTGGGCCCGGGACTTGGTTGCCGAGTCCTTGGCCATCTTGAACATGCGCACCATCTCCACCGGGCCGTCGCCGCTCTTGGCCATGGCGGTGGCGCGGCCCGACAGCACCGCGCGGGCGGCGGTTTCGGCGTCGATGGCGTCGGTCTTGCCGCGGCGGCGCCGGTGGGCCTTGTCGGGCTGGTTGACCTCCAGGACCTGGACGCCGGCGGCCTGCAGGTGGCGGGTCAGCGCGGTGCCGTAGGAGCTGGTGCCTTCCACGCCGGCGCGTTTGAGCGTGCCGTGCTGTTGGGCCCATTGCAGCAGGTGCCGGTAGCCGGTTGCGGTGGTCGGGAAGCTGCGGTGCCCCAGTGATGCGCCCTGAACGTCAAGGAGGGCGGCGACGTGGGCATCCCTGTGGGTGTCGACTCCCAGGATCACGGTCTCGTTACTGGTGTCGGTCTGTGCTGGGAGGTCGCGCTGGGGCATGCTGGGCATGGTCGCCTGTCTCCTGACGGCTCGGGAACGCGGGCCGGCCGACGCCAGACCGGGCCGGCGGTCAGGACTGTGACGGCGCCTTGTTCGCGGCAAGGCCCCTATCGGGACACCCCAGCCCGGTCTGGCGACAGCAAGCACCATCCCGGGCGGCAGCCGACAGATCAAACACAAGGCAGCAGGCCAGTCGTAACGCGAGTCAGGCCACCGCCCGAGACGGCACCCGACCATCCTCACAGTCATA
>NZ_JACJIA010000032.1:0-1487 GCF_014138665.1 Actinomadura kijaniata | reverse complement strand
GGGACCGAGCGGGTGGTGGTCTCGCAGCTGGTGCGGTCGCCGGGGGTGTACTTCGACCGCGCGCTGGACAAGGCCAGCGACAAGGACATCTATGGATGTCGGGTGATTCCCAGCCGGGGGGCCTGGCTGGAGTTTGAGATCGACAAGCGCGACAACGTGGGTGTGCGCATCGACCGCAAGCGCAAGCAGCCGGTGACGGTGCTGCTGAAGGCGCTGGGCTGGGATGAGGCGCGGATCCGTGAGCGGTTCGGCGCTTATGAGTCGATCAACATCACGCTGGAGAAGGACCACACCTCCGGTCAGGATGATGCGCTGCTGGACATCTACCGCAAGCTGCGCCCGGGTGAGCCGCCCACGCGTGAGTCGGCGCAGACGCTGTTGGAGAACCTGTACTTCAACCCCAAGCGGTATGACCTGGCCAAGGTGGGCCGTTACAAGGTCAACAAGAAGCTCGGTCTGGACCTGGAGACCAACCAGGGCACGCTGACCGAGGATGACATCGTGGCCACCATCGAGTACCTGGTGCGGCTGCATGCCGGTGAGGAGGAGGGCTCGCTGGGGGGCGCGGCGGTGCCGATCGAGGTCGATGACATCGACCACTTCGGTAACCGGCGGCTGCGCACGGTGGGTGAGCTGATCCAAAACCAGGTCCGGTTGGGGCTGGCGCGGATGGAGCGGGTGGTCCGGGAACGGATGACCACCCAGGATGTGGAGGCGATCACTCCGCAGACCCTGATCAACATCCGCCCGGTGGTGGCCTCGATCAAGGAGTTCTTCGGCACCTCCCAGCTGTCGCAGTTCATGGACCAGACCAACCCGCTGGCCGGCCTGACCCACAAGCGCCGCCTGTCGGCGCTGGGTCCCGGCGGTCTGTCCCGGGAACGGGCGGGCATGGAGGTCCGTGACGTCCACCCCTCGCACTACGGCCGTATGTGCCCGATCGAGACCCCGGAAGGCCCCAACATCGGCCTGATCGGCTCCCTCGCGGCGTTCGGCCGGGTCAACCCGTTCGGTTTCGTGGAGACGCCGTACCGCAAGGTCGTGGACGGCAGGGTCACCGACCAGATCGACTACCTGACCGCCGACGAGGAGGACCGCTTCGTCATCGCGCAGGCCAACTCCCTGATGAACGAGGACGGCTCGTTCGTCGAGGACCGCGTCCTGGTCCGCAAGAAGGGCGGCGAGATCGAGCTGGTGCCGCCGGCGGAGATCCAGTACATGGACGTCTCCGCGCGGCAGATGACCTCGGTCGCCACCGCGATGATCCCGTTCCTGGAGCATGACGACGCCAACCGGGCGTTGATGGGTTCCAACATGCAGCGCCAGTCGGTGCCGCTGCTGCGCAGCGAGGCGCCGCTGGTGGGCACCGGTATGGAGTACCGCGCCGCCGTCGATGCCGGTGATGTGATCGTCGCCGACAAGGCCGGGGTGGTGGAGGAGGTCTCGGCCGACTACATCACCGTGATGAACGACGATGGCACCCGCAC
>NZ_JACJIA010000031.1:0-19065 GCF_014138665.1 Actinomadura kijaniata | reverse complement strand
CGGCGCCTCCATGGGCTCGCAGCTGTCCTCGATCATCGCCGGCGCCCTGGCCCCCATCATCGCCGTCGAACTCCTCAAGGACTACGACTCCGCCATGCCCATCTCGGTGTACGTGTGCGCGGCCGCCGTCGTGACCACCATCACCGTCGCGGTGATCAAGGAGACGCGCGGCCGCGACCTGACCCGCCCGCTGACCGGCGGCCCCGCCCCCGCGGCGCCCGGGAGACAGCCGATCCCCGGCTCATGACACCCCGCCCGCCGCGTCCACCCCGCAGGAACCCCACCGGAAAGGCCGCCATGAACCGCTACAAGATCCTGGCCGTGGGAGGCGCCGTGGCGCTGTCCGGCGTGACGGCCGGTCCCGCCCGATCGGCCGCGGCGCCCGCCGACGAGGCGTGCACGAGGCTCGCGGGACTGGCCATCCCCGCGTCGGCGATCGGGCTGCCGACCGGCGGCGGGCACGTCCGCCAGGCGACGCCGGTCCCCGCCTCCGGACAGGGCGCCTCGGCCGTCGGCGCCCACTGCCGGGTGGACGCGGCGCTGCGCCCGGTCGATCCGGAAGCCCCCGACATCCTGATGCGGGTCGCCCTGCCGGCGGCCTGGAACGGCAAGGCCATGATGTTCGGCGGCGGCGGATACGACGGCACCATCCCCAACATCGCGGGCAACGTGCCCTACGGACCGTCCGACCGGCCCACCCCGCTGGGGCGCGGCTACGCCACCTTCGCCGGCGACTCCGGGCACCAGGCGGCGCCCGGCTTCCAGCCCACCACCTCCCTGGACGGCTCGTTCGCCCTCAACGACGAGGCGCTGCGCAACTTCGCCGGCGACGCGCTCAAGAAGACGCGCGACGCGGCGCTCCACCTGATCGGCGAACGGTACGGCGGGGCCAGGCCCTCCCGCAGCTACTTCGCCGGCGGCTCCACGGGAGGACGGGAGGGCCTGGCGGTGGCCCAGCGCTGGCCCCGCGACTTCGACGGCGTCATCGCGGTCCACCCCGCCTGGAACGCCGCGACGCTGGACCTGTTCTTCGGCTACGAGGCCCAGGTGCTGTCGCGTCCCGGCGCGTTCCCCGGTCCGGCCGAGCAGGAACTGCTCCACCGCAGCGTCGTCGACGCCTGCGACGGCGGCGACGGCCTGCGCGACGGCGTGGTCTCCAACGAGCGGGGCTGCCGCTTCGACCCCCGCGTCCTGCGCTGCACCGCCCACCCGACCGGCACCTGCCTGACCGACCGGCAGATCCGCGCCGTCCGCGCGCTGTCCTCGCCGCTGCGGCTGCCCTACCGGCTGGCCAGCGGCGAGACCGGATACCCCGGCTTCCCGTTCCTGTCGGGCGCCGCCATGACCACGCCGCTGCTGGGCATGGGCACCACCGCCCCGGCCCGCCCCATGCTGAAGACCAGCGGCTACGGCGTGCAGTTCTGGGACCAGTGGATCCGCTACGCCGTCACCAGGGACCCGGCCCACGACTCGCTGTCGGTCGACCCCCGCCACCCCGGCAGGTGGCGCGACCGCATCAGCCGGCTGTCGGCCCTCCAGGACGTCAACGACCCCGACCTGCGGCCGTTCGCCCGCGCCGGCGGCCGCCTGATCATCGTGCACGGCCTGGCCGACGAGCTGGTCAGCCACCGTTCCACCGCCCAGTACTTCGCCCGCGTCAACGCCACCATGGGCGCCGACGCCACGCGGCGCTTCGCCCGCTTCTACACCGTGCCCGGCGCCAACCACGTCAACGTCAAGGCCGCCTTCGCCGCCGGATGGGACTCCCTCACCGCCCTGGAGAACTGGAGGGAACGCGCCACCGCGCCCCGCGACCCCGTCGTCACCGACGTCAACCCCGGCGCCTCCGCGCGCACCCGCCCCCTGTGCGAGTACCCCGCCTGGCCCCGCTACCAGGGCACCGGCGACCCCGGCGCCGCGACCAGCTTCACCTGCCGGCGGTTCTGAGCGTCCCACCGCTCCGGCCGCCGTCCATCCTGCCGGGGCCCGGTGACCCCGGGATCCTGACAGCGCACGGAACGTCGGGCAGGCCACCCACAAGGAGCCTGCCCGACGCGCGAGCCCGTCAGGGTGTTCTCGGGGAGGCCGCGGGCGAGGCGGGAGGGCCCTGTGCGCCGAAGTCGTGGCTGCCGGCCGGCGGTCCCGGGCACCAGCTCGCCGCGCAGCCTCCTGGCCGAGGCGCGCGAGACCAGCGGCGCCACCCTCACCGAGCTGCCCGGCCGCGCCGCGGCCCCGGTCGAGTCGGCCGCCTACTTCGCCGTCGCCGAGATGCTGGCCAACATCGCCGAGCGCAGCGGCGCCCGCCGCGCCTGGATCGACCTCCACCACGCGGACGGGGAGCTCACGGTGATCGTCGGGTCCGGCACCCGGGGGACCGAACGCCGCCTGGCCGCGTTCGACGGGACCACGGTCGTGACCAGCCCACCCGGCGGACCCACCGTCGTGACCATGAAGATCCCCTGCGCGCTGTCGGGGGCGGGGAACCCGCCGCCCTCCGGGGAACTGATCCGGCCGCGGAACCCGGTGCCCCGGCTCCGCGCCGGTCAGCCCGCCAGGGGGAGGGGCCCGACGTCGGTGACGGCCTCGGCGAGGGACCGGATGAGCGGGTTCTCGTCCTCGCTGAGCCAGACCAGGGCGTACGACAGCGGGCTCATGTCGGTGACGGGGAGGTAGGCGATGTCCGGCCGCACCCAGTAGCGGGTCATGTGGGCGGGGAAGAGGGTGACGATCTCCGCCATGCCGGTGAGGGTGAGCGCCTCCTCGGTGTCCCGCACCAGGGGCCCGCGCTCGACCGGGCGGCCCCGGCGGGTCCGGCGCGGAAGGTAGGCGTCGACCCAGTAGTCGGGCCCGGCGTCGGCGTTCGGAAGCGGGAAGTCGGCGATCGTCTCCAGCGAGACCGGCCCGCGCCCGGCGAGCGCGTGGTCGGTGGAGACGGCCAGCACCCGGGGATCGGAGAACAGGACCGGCCCCACGGTGAGGTCGGGCTCGTCGACGGGCAGCCAGACGACGAGGACGTCGACGTCCCTGCGGCGCAGCGCGGCGAAGGCGTCGCTGAACTGCGTGCGCTGGACGCGCAGCCTGCACCGCGGGTGGCGGGCGCGGAACGCGTCCCAGTAGGGGCGCAGCTCGTGCGCGTTGACCGGGAGCATGCCGACCTGGAGCGTGCCGGTGATGCCCTGGGCGGCCAGCCGGGCGCGCCGCACGCCGTCCCTCAGCCCGGCGTGGAGGGGGAGGAGGTCGTCGCGGAGCTGGCGGCCGACCGGCGTCAGCCGCACCGTGCGGTTGGTCCGCTCGAACAGCGGGGCGCCGATGTGCCGCTCCTGCTTCTGGATCGCCTGGGTGACGCGGGCGGGCGACAGGCGCAGCCGGGCGGCGGTGCGGCCGAAGTGCAGCTCCTCGGCCAGGGTGAGGAAGATCTCGATGTCCCGCAGCTCCACGTCCGACCCGTCCCGTTCACTCCCACTGAAGGTGATCTTGAGGATTCCGTCGTTGTTCCGGGCGTTCACCGTACTGGAGGATGCGGGTTCAGGAACCGCTCGTTCGGGGAGCATCTCGATGAACATCCTCACTTCCGGCGCCGGTGTCGCCGGCCCCGTCCTGGCGTACCGGCCGGGCCACCACGGCCTCCCCCCGACCGTGGCCGGGTGCGCGCCGTAGCCGCCCTCCGGCTCACCGGCGGAGCCGCCGGGCGTCGAGAGGCCGCCCGCACGCCTCCCCGACCATCGAAGCGGGCTGAGGACGGGCTCCCGGACGCGAGCGCCGTCAGGTCCGGACGGCACCCCTCCACCGCGCGGTCTCCCAGGACGCGAGGACGCCGCAAAGGCAAGGCGACCGGCGGCGTCCGGCCCCCTTCCCGACCGCGTCCGCCGCGCGGGACGCGCGGCCCCTTCGAGCCCCGGACCGCATTCGCGGCGGTTCCGGCGGGCCGACCGCGGGACACGGCCGGACGCCCGGCTCGTCCCGGCCCCGAGAAGCAGCCGCGTCCCCCTTCCCGACGTGATGGAGATGACGATGAGCCTGGCCCGTCTGGGGCTGACCGCCGACCAGGAACGTCTCTACCGCTACCTGCTGCGCAACCCCGACGCCGATCCGCGCACCCTCGGCGCGGAGCTGGCCGTGCCCGAACTGCCGCGCGTGGTCGCCGAGTTGCAGGCGCTCGGCCTGCTCGACGAGGGACGGGTCCCCGCGCCCCCGGTGGCCGCCGTCGACCTGCTCGTGCAGCAGCGCATCGAGCACGCCCGGCGCCAGCTCGACGACCTCACCCTCGCCTGGGACATCCTCACCGAGCTGGCCGAGGAGCACGGCAGCGGCCGCACCGTCCACCTGATCGAGCACGTCCCCGGCGGCCCGGAGGTCGTCCGCCGCGTCCGCGCCCTGCTCGCCACCGAACCGCGCGAGCTGGCCCGCCTGCGACTCCACGCCGTCCACCCCGGCACCGGCCATGACGACGAGGCCCTCCACCACCTGCTGGCGCGCGGGCTGCGCAGCCGTACCCTGCTGCCCACGCACGCGCTCGGCCACCCGGACCAGGAGTCCCAGGTGCGGCACCGGCACTCCCTGGGCGACCTGCACCGGACCACCACCGAACCGGTCCGGAACCTCGTCGTCGTCAACCGGTCGACCGCGTTCGTGCAGGCCGACCCCGCCGACCCCCGGGCCGGCGCGCTGCAGATCCGCCAGCCCGGCCTGGTGCGGATCCTCTCGGACCTGTTCGAGGGCATGTGGAGCCGCGCCTGCGACCTGGACGACCCGTTCCTGACCCCGTTCGAGCGGCGGGTCCTGCACGCCCTGGCCCAGCACCACACCGACGAGGCGGCGGCGCGCTCGCTGAGCATCTCGGTCCGCAAGTTCCGCGGCCACGTCGCCGACCTGAAGGCCCGCCTGGGCACCGAGACCCGTTTCCAGACCGCCCTGCGCGCCAGGGAACTCGGCTGGCTCTGACAGGGGGAGGCGCCTCACGCGGGCCGCGGCGGCTCGGGGGCGTCCGGAACGTGGCGCGCACCGTCCCCTCCCCGGGCGGGGGCGCGGTGGGGACGTGCCCGGCCCGCCGGGGCGACGGCCGGGGCGCCGAGGGCCAGCAGGGCGACGAGCGCGGCCACCAGGCCGAGCGCGCCGCCGAGCCCGACGGCTTCGGCGGCCATGCCGATGAGCGGCGGCCCGGCGATGAAGCCCAGGTAGCCGCAGCTGGACACCGCGGCGATGGCGGGACCCGGGCCACCGGCGGACCGCCCGGCGGCGGTGAAGATGATCGGCACCACGCAGGCCAGCCCGAGGCCGAGCAGCGCCAGCCCCGCCAGCGCGGCGGGGATCTCGGCGACCAGCAGCGCCGCGGTGAAGCCGGTGGCGGCGAGGGCGGCCAGCCGGCGCACCACCCGGACCGGCCCGTACGCGGCGACCAGCCGGTCGCCGGTCAGCCGCCCGACCGTCATGGCGAGCGTGAACGCGGCGTAGCCCGCCCCGGCGGTTCCGGCGCCCGCGCCGAGGGTGTCGCGGAGGTAGAGGGCGCTCCAGTCGGCGGCGGCCCCCTCGGCGAGCAGCCCGGCGAACGCGAGCGCGGCCAGCAGCATCAGCGGACGGGTGGGGCGGGCGAAGGCCGGGCCGGTGTGGAGGGCGTCGTCACCGGCGGGCAGGAGCGCGCGGGTGGCGACGGCCCCGAGGACCAGGGCGGCGGCGCCCGCCGCGAGCAGGTGCCAGGGGACGGGCAGGCGGAGGTGGGCGGCGAACGCGCCGGTCCCGGCGCCGACCAGGGCGCCGAGGCTGAAGCAACCGTGCAGGCCGGACATGATGGGCCGCGGGTAGCGGGTCTGGACGGCCATTCCGGCGCTGTTCATGGCGACGTCCAGGGTCCCCATGGCGGCGCCCCAGAGGGTGAGGGCGGCGACCAGCGCGGCCCAGGTGGGCGCGAGGCCGATCAGGACGGGCACGGCGCAGAACGCGGCGAGGGCGGCGCGGACGACGGGCCGGGAGCCGTGCCGGGAGACCAGGGCGCCGGCGGCGGACATGGCGACGACGGCGCCGAGGGCGGGGCCGAGCAGGGCGGCGCCGAGGGCGCCGTCGCCGAGCCCGAGGGCGTCCTTGACCTCGGGGATGCGGGGCACCCAGGAGGAGAACACGGCGCCGTTGAGGAAGAACACCGTGGCCACGGCCCGGCGGGCCGCGCGCGGCGGGGGAGTCGTCGTGCGGGTCACGGGCCCGCCCCTCTCTTGTTTACCGGTCAACACGAGCAGGCTAGGGATAGTGTGTTGACCGGTCAACTGCAGGAGGGGGCACGCGGTGGTGACGTTGCGGGACGTGGCGCGCGAGGCCGGGGTGTCGCACACCACGGTGTCCAACGCCTACCACCGGCCCGACCGGCTGTCCGCGGCCGTCCGGGAGCGGGTGCTGAGGGTGGCGCGGGAGCTGGGGTACTCCGGCCCGGACCCGCTGGCGGCGGGGCTGGCGACCCGCCGGGTCGGCGCGCTGGGACTGCTGTTCACCGAGGACCTGGCGTACGCGTTCACCGACCCGGCCGCGGCGCTGCTGCTCCAGGGGATGGCGTCCACGAGCGGGCTGGCGGAGGTGTGCCTGACGCTGATCCCGGCGCCGCCCGACCCGTCCCTGCGGCCGGGGCGGGGGCACGGCACGGTCGCCGAGGCGGTGCGGCGGGCGGTGGTCGACGGGCTGCTGGTGTACTCCCTGTCGGACGGCCACCCGGCGCTGGCGGCGGCGCGGGAGCGCGGCCTGCCGATGGTGCTGGTCGACGAGCCGGAGCCGGACGGCGACGAGCCGTTCGTGGGCGTGGACGACCGGGGCGGCGCGCGGCGGGCGGCGGCGCACCTGGTGGAGCTCGGCCACCGGCGGTTCGCGGTGCTGGCCGACCGGCTGTCCGCCGACGGCCGGACCGGCCCGGCGGGCCCCGCGCGGCTGCGGGCGGCGACGTTCGCGGTGGCGCGGCAGCGGCTGGCCGGGTACACCGACGCGCTGCCGGCCGGGTGCCGGGCGCCGGTCGTGGAGTGCGGGGGCAACTCGGCCGAGCTGGGCCGGGCGGCGGCGACGCGGCTGCTGGACGTTCCGGCCGCCCGGCGCCCGACGGCGATCCTGGCGATGACCGACCGGCTGGCGCAGGGCGCGGTGGCGGCGGCGCGGGACCTGGGGCTGCCGGTGCCGGGCGAGGTGTCGGTGGTGGGGTTCGACGACCTGCCGTCGGCGGCGGAGGGCGATCCGCCGCTGACCACGGTGCGCCAGCCGCTGGTGGAGAAGGGGCGCCTGGCGGCGCGGACGCTGCTGGACCTGCTGGCCGGGGAAGCGGTGCCGCCGCGCACGGTCCTGCCGGCCGACCTGGTCGTCCGCGCCTCGACGGGCCCGCCGCCCACCGGCCGGGGACGACCCGGGGCGTCGTCGCGCTAGGGGGTGACCGCCGATTCCGCGGAAAGGCCGAGGGCGAACGCCGCCCGGCGGCCCGTCGCGCCTGACCGTGACCTTCACCTTCGACACCGGGAACGGAGGCACGGAACGCCTCATCCACGGCTTCCCGGTCCGCGACGGCCGCATCACCGGCGTCGTGGGCCGCCATCTCTGAGCCGCGCGGTGAGGTCGGCGACGCCTTCGCCGGACAACTGCCGCAGACCGGCCGTCCGTCCGGTGCAGACCAGCAGGATCGCGCTCATCGGGCCCTGGACCCGCGGCCCGTCGCCGGCGGTCCAGCCGATGTCGGTGGCGGTCAGCCGGAACCCCCTCACCCGCCGGGCGGCGGGAAGGGGCGGCGGCCGGCGCATGGACAGGACCCGGTCGGCCGAGACGGCCGCCGCGGCGGGCGGCATGTCGTGGCGGCGCCCGAGCGGGACGGCGATGTCCTGCCCGTGGACGAGGATGTCGGTGAGCGTCTCCAGAGGGGTGACGCCGAGATTGCGCCGCCGGGACCCGACCGTGCCGCGGATGCGGGCGACGATCTGGTCGGTGGAGAGCGCGGCGGCCCGCCGGCGGGCCGCGTGCTGGATCGTCCGGTCGAGGTTCCCGCGCCACGCGCGCATCATGCCGATCATGTCGGTCAGGCCGAGCTGTTGCAGCGTCAGGTGCGCGGCGACGTCCCGGACCGTCCAGCCCTCGCACAGCGACGGCCGGCGCCACTGGTCGTCGGTCAGGTCCTCCAGCAGGTCGGCCAGGCTCGTCCGCTGCGCGTCGATCACCTGCCAGACCTGGTCCGGGTTCAGGAGAGCGGGATCTGGCGGGCGTTTCCCCCTCATGCCGGTGCCTCCCTGGGACGGGAAGATTTCGGACGGGCGAGCCCGTGCGCACCCAGTCCATCACAGCGAGGGGAACCGGGCCCCTCAGGGGCGGCACGCTAGGTGACCAGCCCGTTGCGGTAGGCGTAGACGACGGCCTGCACGCGGTCGCGCAGGTCGAGCTTGGTGAGGATGCGCGACACGTAGGTCTTGACGGTCTCCTGGCTGAGCACCAGCACCGCGGCGATCTCGCTGTTGGACAGGCCCTCGGCGATGAGGCGCAGCACCTCCAGCTCGCGGGGCGTCAGCGCGGCGTCGGCCGGGTTCCCGGCGGGACGGATCCGCGCCGCGTACCGGCCGACGAGCTGCCGCGTCACCTCGGGCGCGAGCAGCGCGGCGCCGCTGGCGACGGTGCGGATGCCGTGCAGGAGCTGCGCGGGCGGGGCGTCCTTGAGCAGGAACCCGCTCGCCCCCGCGCGCAGCGCCTGGTAGACGTACTCGTCCAGGTTGAACGTCGTCACCACCAGCACCTTGACCGGGTCCGGCACCCCGGCGCCGGCCAGCAGGCGGGTCGCCTCGATGCCGTCGAGCACCGGCATCCGCACGTCCATCACGACGATGTCCGGCCCCAGCCGCCGGGCCAGGTCGACGGCGGCGCGCCCGTCCCCGCACTCGCCCACCACCTCCAGGTCGGGCTGGGCGTCGATGATCGTCGCGAAGCCGGTGCGGATCAGCGCCTGGTCGTCGCAGACCAGCACCCGCACGGTCACGACGGGCCTCCCGCGGGGATGCGCGCCCGCACGACGAAGCCGCCGCCGTCCTGCCCGGTCGCGCTGAACTCGCCGCCCAGGGCGTCGACCCGTTCGCGGAGCCCGGCCAGGCCCCGCCCGCTCCCGCCGGGGGACGCGGCCCGGTTCCCGGGGCCGTCGGTGCCGACCTCCACGGTGATCTCCTTCTCTCCGTAGCGCACCCGGGTGACGGTGCGGTGGCCGTGGGCGTGCTTGAGGGCGTTGGTCAGGGCCTCCTGCACGACCCGGTAGGCCACGAACTCGGCGCTGCCGGCGGACTCGGCCGGCTCGCCCTCCTCGGTGAACTCCACCGGCTGCCCGGCCTGGCGCGTCCGTTCCACCAGCGCGCGGAGGTCACCGGTGGACGGCGTCCGGACACGGTCCTCGCGCGCGGCGTCGTGGTCGGGGTTGAGCAGGTCGAGCAGGTGCCGCAGATCGGCGATGGCCCGCCGGCCGGTGTCGGTGACGGCGCCCAGGGTCTCGTCGAGGCGGTCGGGCGCGGCGGTCAGGTACCGCGCCGCCTCGGCCTGCACGACCATCGCCGTCACGTGGTGGGTCACGACGTCGTGGAGCTCGCGGGCGATGCGGGTGCGTTCGGCGGCGCGGGTGGCCTCGGCGACGCGGAGGCGGTACTCGGCCTCGGCGACCCGCGTGGAACGCAGCCAGGACCCGATGCCCCAGCTGACGGCCAGCCCCACGAAGAACACCACGTACCCGTCCGGCCGCTCGGCCCCGCCGAGCCGGTCGAGCGCGACCGCCAGCAGCGCGTACGCGGCGGACAGGACGGCCACGGCGGCGCGCCGGTGGCGTTCCAGATGGGCCCCCGCGCTCAGCAGCGCGATGGGCAGCCCGGTCCCCGCGACCATGTGGTAGCCGCGGAGTTGCGCGACGACGAAACCGAGCGACACCAGGCCCAGGCACGCGGCCGGCCACCGCCGGCGCACGGCGAGCGGGAGGCACAGGAGGGCGAGCGCCGCGATGGCCGGCGCGTCGAAGGGGCGGGGCGGGAGTTCACCGACCTGCGTCTCGTGGCCGCGCAGCACCGGCAGGAACGACATGACGACCAGCAGCAGCGCGAGCGGGAGGTCCCGGACCGTCACGTCCCACCGCCGCCACCGGGCCGGCAGCCGCCGCAGGTCGATCACCGGGCAATGCTAGCGGCCGCGGCGGGGGCGCCGCCCCTACGGGAGACCAGGTTGCCCCGCCTGCGGGCCAGCCACAGGAACGCGATCGTCAGCAGGACGCCGAACAGGACCGTGGGCGGGCTGGCCTCCGGACCGAACGCGCCGCCGGTGAGCAGGTCCGGACCGGACAGCTCGCCGCGCAGCAGCCCCTCGTTCTCGCCGTTGCCCGACACCGCGGTGCCGAAGACGCCGCCCTGGGCGAAGTTCCAGCCGAAGTGCAGGCCGATCGGCACCCACAGGCTGCGGGTGGCGGCGTACACGGCGGCGAGCGCCCCGCCGGCCGACAGCGCGATGGCGACCGCGCCCCACAGGGTGGCGTCCGGGTTGAGCATGTGCCACAGGCCGAACAGCACGCTGGTCAGCACCAGCGCGACCCACGTGCCGGCGCGTTCCTCCGTGATCCGGAACAGGACGCCGCGGAACATCAGCTCCTCCGTCACCGAGGCGGCCGCCATGAAGCCGAACAGGCCGACCGGGCCCGCGATCCCACCGAAGCCCTCGACCCGGTAGCCGCCGTTGAAGGCGATGTTCCCGATGACGGCCGCGAACCACCCGACGCCGATCAGCGTCCCGAGGACGGTACGGGTGACGGCGCCCTCGGCGGCGACCTCGACCGGCGCCCGGCGCTCGGACCACCGCACCGTCCAGGCGTACACGAGCACCGCGACCGCGGCCGTCACGAGCCCGAGAACCAGGCTCAGGACCGCGTTGTCCTTCACCGCCATGGCCCCCTGACCGCCGACGAAGGCGACCGCCACGACGGGCAGGAGCTGTTTCAACAACCGCACGACGACTCCTTGCGAGATTCCTTTGCGGGATTCCGCGGCTCGATCACCGCGGCCAGAGGAACGCTAGGGAACCGATGCCCCCGCGATCTTCCCCGCACGGAGGACACTCGCCGGTAGCTCGCACGGGGGACAGGGGACGCCTCGACGCGTTCTCGTGCGGCGGATCCCGGTCAGTTCGGCGGGCGGGTGCGCAGGGCGTTGGTCCAGAGCTCGGTGACCGCGGTGACGCAGGTGTCGGTGGACCGGCCGGCGGGTGGCCGCAGGACGGCTCCATGCACCTGCGCCTCGACGGCCTGGACCAGCAGCAACGCGGTCAGGCCGGGATCCGGGCCGCCGACGCCGAGGCGCCTGAGGTGGTACTCGATCCCGGCGGCCAGCGAATCCTCCAGCGCGCGGAGGCGCTCTGCTCCCTCGGGCGTCCGGGGCGCCTGGTCGAACAGCAGCCGGTGCATGCGGGGCTCGGCGCGGTGCAGCGCGGCCACCGCCTCGACCAGTGTGCGGACGGTGTCCTCAAGCGGCGGCTCCGTGCGGCGGAGCCCGTCGAGCACCTCGGACAACGCGGCCATGCCCGCGCCCAGGTGCCGCTCGGCCAGGGCGTGGAGAAGGGCGTCCTTGTTGGGGACGTAGTGGTACAGGGTCCCGATGGACACCCCCGCCAGCTCGGCCACCTTGTTGGTGGTGGTGGCCGCGTAGCCGTCGCGTTCGAAAAGCCGAGCAGCCGCGTCCAGGATCGCGTCGAAGGTGAAGCGTGACCGCTGCTGGCGGGGCCGGTGGCGGGGTGTCGACATGGGGCGTCCGAAGTCGAGTTGTCAGATTCGAATATTGCTCGAATCATTGTGACATGCGCGACGACTACCTGCGGTTTCTCCCCGAAGACCTCCGGCCGTCCCCCGGCCTGCGGCCCCGCTCGACCCGGTGGCGGTGGCGCGACCTCGACCTGCACGTCGAACGCGTGGAGCGTCCCGGCGCCGCACTGCGGCTGCTGGTCCTGCACGGCGCGGGCGGGCACGCCGGAGCGCTCTGGCCGCTGGCGGGGATGGCCGCCGAACTCGGCCTGGAGGTGGTCGTGCCCGATCTGCCCGGCTACGGCCGCACCCGGGTGCCCCGCCCCGGCCGCGTCCGCTACCCCGACTGGGTCGGCTGCGTCACCGACCTCGTGACCGCCGAGAAGGCCGCCGACCCGCGCCCGCTGGTGCTGTTCGGGGCGAGCATGGGCGGGATGCTCGCCTACGACGTGGCCGCCCGGACCGGGCTGGCCGCCGCCGTCGTGGCCACCTGCCTGCTCGACCCCCGCCGGGACGCCGTGCGCGCCGCCGTCGGCCGGCACCGGTCGCTGGTCCCCGCCACGCTGCCGTTGCTGCGGCTGCTGGCACCGGTCATCGACGACCTGCGCGTCCCGATCCGGCTGGTGGCCAGGATGAACGCGATCGCCAACGATCCCGCGCTGGCGCGCCTGGTCGCCCGCGACCGTCTCGGCGGCGGTTCACGCGTGCCGTTGGGCTTCGTCCGCAGCTACCTGGAGTCGGCCCCGGCGGTCGAGCCGGAGGAGTTCACCTCCTGCCCGGTGCTGCTGGCCCACCCCGGCGCGGACCGGTGGACCCCGATCGGACTCAGCCGCGCCTTCTTCGACCGCATCGCCGCGCCCAAGCGTCTGATGGTCCTCGACAACGCCGGGCACTACCCGGTCGAGGAGCCGGGCGTGCGCCGGCTCGCCGACGCCTTCGACCTGCTCCGCGCCGATATCGGCCACCACGACGGCGAATCTCACGTGGGGCGGACGGAGAGGGCGTGACGGAACACGTCGCGGGGGTCCCAGCGGCGTTTGACCTGCTGGAGGCGGGCGTAGCCGTCCTTGTAGTAGAGGGCGTGCCACGGGGTGCCCGAGTCGTTCCACCTGGGGTCGGCCAGGTCGCTGTCGGGGTAGTTGATGAACGCGCCGTCGGCGGGGACACCGCCGCTGTCGGCGTAGACGTCGCGGTAGAACTCCCGGATCCACGCCAGGTGCCGGGCGTCCTCGGCCGCGTTCTCCCACCCGACGAGGTAGCCGACCTTGAAGATCGAGTCCCGGTGCGCCACGGCGGTCGCGCCGGGCCGCACGGCGTTGACCCGCCCGCCGTAGGTGTTCACGAACATCTGCCCGGACGGGTAGCCGTAGTCCGACCTCGTCAGGTGCCGGTGAACGGCGACCAACTGCCGGTCGGTGAAGCCGCGCCGCTGGTAACCGGACTTGATCTTGATGCGGTAGAAGGGCCCCGGACCGCCGTCGAGACCGTGCGCGGCCGCCGTCAGCCAGGGCAGGGTCGACGTCCGGCGAACGGGCCGCACCTCGACCCCATGCCCGAGCGCGGCGACCAGCTCGTCCAGCACCCTGCCGGAGCCGGCGACCTGCCCCGACAGCGAGATGGCCTCGCTGGGCCTGCGGGTCAGCGAGAACTCGCCGTAGAGCGCGGCCGCGGGGGAGCCCGGAGCCGAGTTGCGCTCGCCCCACCGGCCGTAGTTGCGCAGCAGACGCACGAACGTGTCACGGTCGAGCCGCTCCCACGGCCATTGCAGCGTGAAGTCCAGGACCGTGGGCGGCGGGGCGGGCAGCGACCGGAACCAGTAACGGGTGACGACACCGAAGTTCCCGCCGCCGCCCCCGGTGTGCGCCCACCACAGGTCCCGGTTGGGGTCGGACGGCTCCCGCGTGGCGACCACGCTCCGGGCCTTTCCCGCACGGTCCACCACGACGACCTCCACCGCGTACAGGTGGTCGACGCTCAGACCGTGCAGGCGGCACAGCGCGCCGTAACCGCCGCCACTGACATGCCCGCCGACCCCGACCTGGCCATGCGTCCCGGCCGGTACGGTCACCCCCCACCCGAGGTACAGCCGCCGGTACACCTCGCCCAACGTGGCCCCCGCCTCGACCACGAAGGCATCGCGGCGCCGGTCATGCCCGACCGCCGCCATCTGCGACAGATCGATCAGCACCCGGACGGCCGGGTCGTCCACGAAATCCTCGAAGCAGTGACCACCACCGCGCACCGCGACCCGCCGCCCCGCCCGCACGGCATCGCCCACGGCGCGCACGACGTCCTCGGTGGATCGCACCACATGGACCTGCTCGGGCCGCCCCTCGAACCGCCGGTTGTAGCCCCGGCGCACCAACGACGGATAGCGCGGATCGCCCGGCCCTACGGCCACCGGCTCCCGCGCGGACGCCTCCCCGAAAGAGGAGACCCCGACCAGGGGAGCGGATGCTGCAGCGATCGTGCCGCCACGAAGGACGGTTCTCCTGGTGTGCTCGACCACGACGGGCCTCCCCGAAGAGAAAACGTGTAGCCGAACGCTACGAGCCGCCGCCCCGAACGTTCACCACGCCACAGGGCCAACCCCTCCCTGGCCCCCAGGTATCAAAGACGGCCCCCCACGGTGCCGGTAGAGAAAGATCGCGAACCCTGGACATCCACGAATGACCGGGGCTCTGAGCCGGGATCTCCGGAGGTCCGACAGCCGGCCGCACCGCGCGGCAAGGGAGCTTGCGAGATGCCTCACCCGCAAGCCTCCTCGCCGCGCTCGTGCAGCTCGGATCAGCTGTTCTTGCTGATGGTCCGATGGATCCAGTGGGCGTAGGCGGGCACGCTGGTGTAGAGCCCCGGCCCCTTCGAGCAGCTCACGCCCGGGGCGCCGGGACCGGAGGTGACGCCGACGAGCTCCCAGGCTCGGTGCCGGCCCCGCTGGATCTGCGGGCCGCCGGAGTCGCCGTTGCAGGCCATGGCATCGGGCACCCGGCTGATGGTGCACAGCCTGGTGCGGTCGGCATAGCCGGGAGCGCACTCGGCGGCGGAGCCCAGGCGGGTGTCGAGTTGCTGGAGCCGCTCGGCGAAGACCCACTTGGTGTGGTCGGGGGACTCGACGACGGTGCCGAAGCCGAGCAGCCGGGTCGGGGTGCCGGGCCGGCCCGGCCGGTGAGCGAGGCCGATGGGCTGTCGGCCGACCGGACGGTCCAGGCGGATCAGCGCGATGTCGTTGTGGTTGGGGCGCGTGCTGCCGTCGCCCACCCGGTATCCCGGGTGGATCACCGTCTGCTCGATCCTGCGGACCGTGCCGCCGGACGTGCGCTGCCGGCTGCCGATCCGCACGGTGCCGTCAGCCCGCGTCTCCACCAGGCAGTGGGCCGCCGTCAGCACCCACCGCCGGTCGATCAGCGAGCCGCCGCAGGTGGCCTTCAACGGCGGCGCCGCCCCGTCGTAGGTCACCGGGACCGTCGCCATGAACGAGTACGCCTCGGTGGCGTCCCTGCCGTTGATGATCGCGTTGGCACTGCCGGCCGTCATGGTCGCGCCCGCCACGCCGGCCAGCGCCACAGCGGCGGTTCGCACCGCATGGCGGCGCAGAGAGACAGGGATGGAGCTGAACGGGGGTCCTTCCTGAACGGAGATCCGGATGCGTCCAGCCTGCTCACTCGGGACCCACCGATCCATCCGGGCAGCGGGCGCACGCATGGTGTAGCCAGCTCCCAGAAAACCCCGCGACCGGGCCCCCGGTAACGATCGCGGAGAACCACCCACGATCTCGACGAACACGTGTTCGGCGCACTGCGCGCCGGGGCATCGGGCTTCCTGCTGAAGGACGCGCCCCGCGAACGGCTCCTGAAGGCGATCCGCGTCGTCCACCAGGGCGAGGCACTGCTGTCCCCATCGATCACCCGCCGCCTGGTCGAGGACTACGCCGACCGCGCCGACCCGGTCCGGCCCGCACCGGGCCTGCTGGCCGCGCTGACCCCCCGCGAACGCGAGATGCTCCTGCTCGTCGCCCAGGGCCTGTCCAACCAGGAGATCGCGGCGCTGCTCGCCTTCACCGAGGCCACCGTCAAGCTCCACCTCCGCGACCGCGTCCAGGCCGTCGTCCTGGCCTACGAGCACGGCATCGTCGTCCCGGGCCGCCGCCCCGACCCGATTCTCCTCCTCCACCCCCACGGCCTGCGACTACCTGACCACCGCGGCCCGTTTCCGCCGCATTCCGGTGGCACCCCCGTCGGGGTGGTTGGTGGTCGGTCCGGGCAACGGTCTGATCGTTGGCGGGGTTCGTCCAGCGGGTGAGCGGGGGCAGCCCGGGGAAGCCGGAAAGGGGCAACGGGCAGGCCGGGATGATCGCAGTGATCACTTCATGCACGGCTGGCACATCATGCGTGCGCCCCGAATGCACGATCTTGCCTGGCGTGGGCGATGGAGGGGTTCCGGGTGGAGCTGCGCGACATTGAGATCTTCCTGACCCTTGCCGAGGAGTTGCACTTCGGTCGGACCGCGGAGCGGCTGCACGTGTCGGTGGCGGCGGTCAGCAAGGCGATCAAGAAGCAGGAACGGGCGATCGGCGTTGAGCTGTTCGCTCGCGACAGCCGCAATGTGCGGCTGACGCCGGTGGGCGAGCAGCTGTGCGGCGACCTGCGCGAGCTGCATCAGGGGTTGACCCAGAGTCTGGAGCGGGCCCGGCTGGCGGCCCGGGGCAAGACCGGCACGCTGCGGGTCAGCCTGTTCCCCGTCAATCACCAGGGCATGCGCCGCTACTGGGAGGCGTTCCGTTCTCGCCATCCGCAGTGGGAGTTGCGGCTGCGGGTGTCGGCGTATGCGGATCCGTTCGCCCAGCTGCGCAACGGGGAGGTCGATGTCCTGGTCACCTGGCCGCCGGTGGACGAGCCCGACCTGACCGTGGGCCCGCTGCTGTTCGCCGAGCCTCGGGTGCTGGCCGTGGCAGCCGACAACCCGCTGGCGAAGTGGTCCACGGCCTCCCTGGAGGCGGTCGGCGACTTCCGGCACGTGACCGCCGATCCGGTGCCCGGTGGATGGTTCGACCGCTACGTTCCCGAGATCACTCCGGGGGGCCGGTTGATCGAGCGCACGGCCGTCGTGAACAACATCGAGGACACTTTGCTGCACGCGGCCATGGGAGAGACGGTGTCGCTGTTTCCGGCTCACGTGGCGCTCTATTACCCGCGTCCGGGCATCGTCTACCTGCCGGTCACGGACATGGGGGCGCTGCCGTACGGGCTGGTGTGGCTCAGCGAGGCGGAGAACGACATGATCCGCGCCCTGGCCCGCGTGGCACGCGAGCTGGGACCGCTACCCGGCTGGGACCGTTGACCCGCGGTTAACGACCGTTGCGACAGCCGCCGTTGATCGGCGGCACCGCCCGGCGTGATGCTTGTTCCGTCCGAAGAACAGGCCCTGTCGGGAGGTGAATGGGAACGTGTCCTTTTCTGGTGCCGCGGCGTGAACATCGTCTCTTCCGCGGTTTCGGTGACCGTTGACGATCCGGCCGCTTCCAGCCGCTTCTTCACCAGCCACCTCGGATTCCGCGAAACCCTGGCCGGCGACGGATTCATCACCTTGGGCCGCGACGACGCGGCCGTCGACCTGATCCTCACCGAACGCGACCCCGAGCGGTGGCAGCCGGGACGGGGACTGGCGGACGCGATCGTGGTGTTCACCGTCACCGGCCTGGCCGCCGAGCACGAGCGGCTGCGCCGCGCGGGCGCCGCCATCACCGTCCCGCTCCGGCGAGAGCCATGGGGGGAGCTGATGATGCGGCTCAGCGACCCCAACGGGGTGACGATCCAGCTCACCGAATGGATCCCGCCGCCCACCAGCTGACACCGGCGATTGCCGGCTACTGCTCGCAACGCGTTCCACGACGATCGTCAGCCCGTCGCGGCATCCATTCCCCCCACCTCCTATCGCGGGCATCACCGCCCGCACCGGCAACCTCGAACCGACCCACATCGCTGGAAGGCAACCATGTCCCGCAACCTCAAGGTCCCCGTCGCCGACACCGTGCTGGACTGCAACGACACCGAGGGCCCCGGCCAGCCGATACTGCTGCTCAACGGCATGTACGCCACCCAGCGCTACTGGAGGGGCCTGCTGCCCCTGCTGACCGGCCGGCATGACGCGCGGCAAGGTGGTCGCGGCGCGGGTCGCCCGCGCTGCCGGCAGTCGATCACCCGTCCTTAACTCGGTAACGATTACCGATCCGCGCCCACGGCTCCCCACGCGAAGCTTCCTGACGTCAACACAATGAACGAACCGGGAGCACCCAAATTGCGCAAGCGTCTCGCCCTCACCGCGACGGCCGCCATGGCCGCCGCCCTCACCTCCGCCCTCACCTCCGCGGTCCCGGCCCAGGCGACACCGCAGGCGGCCGCCGCCGCGCCAGGTCCCTTCTACTGGATCGTCAACAACGACACCGGCAAAGCGCTCCTGCCCTACCAGCACTCCAAGGACAGCGGGCAACCCCTCATCCAGAGCAACGAGTTCAACGGCGGCGCCACCCACTGGAAGATCCGCACGACGCCCAACGACACCATGCTTGAGAACCGTCACTCGCACCTGTGCGCCAACGCCCTGGTCGCAGGCGGCCTCATGCGCCAGGAGTACTGCGGGTCCCCCGGCACCAAGTGGTGGGTGTCCAACACCAGCGACATGTGGGCCGGCAGGCCGGTCACCTTCCGCAACCTCCAACTGAACAACCAGTGCATGACCGCGTTCGGCGCCGTCACCAAGGCCACCACCTGCATTGGCGCCACCACCCAGTACTTCAGGCTCGTCCGCGTCCCCGGCACCTGACCACCGGGCGCCATAACGGCCCCTCTCCGCACTCCGGAGGGGGCCATCGGCGTTCCGGCCGCGACCACGTCCTGGCCGACCCGCACGCTGTCACCACCGCCGTCCGCCGCCACTCACGATGCGTCGTGCAGAGCCGGACCCACGGTGCGTTCACGGTGCTGTCGCAGACAGGGGGCGCTGACCCCGTCCACGCTGCGCCAGGCCGAGGTCGACCTCGGCGACAACCGCCGCCTCCTGAAGTTTGTCTTCGATCAGGAGGATTGAAGACAGCTTCTCGGCCACGAACGCGATGTGACAGGGAATGGGCCATTCCCTGTCACATCAAGTCCTGCTCCTCGCGCTCATGCGAGAGCCGGTCGCGGCTGCCGGTTGTCGCGGACGTAGATCACGGTCGCTTTCCCGGTGCTAGGTCGTGTCCGGTGGATCACGATGTGATCCAGAGCAGGGTGCTGACCAGGGTGACGGCTGCTTGGTAGTGCGCGGCGAGTTTGTCATAGCGG
>NZ_JACJIA010000030.1:0-23808 GCF_014138665.1 Actinomadura kijaniata | reverse complement strand
GCCTTCCACCTCTCGTTGCCCAGCAGCCAGTCAAAAGAGTTGGTCTGCAGAGCAAGGAGGTCCGGGACTTCGAGCGGCTCCTTGATGCGCGCGAAGGAGACGCGGTTCGGACCGGTTGCGGTATTCGAGGCGTTGCGCGAGGCTGCCAAGAGTGGTCCTTCCGAGGGCTCGCGGCGTAACTGACGACACGCACGCCAGACGACCCAGGTGCGAGACTGACACAAAAGACCACAAAAGGGCCCAGGCAGGGTTGCTCTCACACGAGGATAGTCAGAGGGCAGCGCAAAGGGGCAGTGTAGCCGACGCCCACACCGCTCGCAACTCCACGTCCGCAGTATGCATCACAGTTGCCTGTGAGCATCGCTGCTCGTGGCCCGCGAGTCAAGAGCGGACTTGGACTTTCCGGGCTCTGACCTGCAGTGAGGAAGGCCATAGTTTAAACCGCGTCCCTCCTGGTCCGGACCGCCCCACGGGGAGGGGGATCGCGGCCCGCGCCGCGCCCTCCGGGCCGGGTCCGGAAGCGACGAACGGCCGTCCGGGAGGGACGGCCGTTCGACGAGGTCACCGGTGGCTCAGGAGAGCACCACGAGGTCCGAGGCGAGCCAGCGGTCGCCGGCCTTCTGCATGGTCATCCGGATCCGGAGCGCCTCGGGCAGGCGCTTCTCCTTGTCGTCCTTGGTCGCCGTGCTGCGGTTGGCGTAGACCAGGGTGACCACCTTGTCGGGGGTCGCGCTGACCACGCCGACCTTGATCACGGTGGTGGTGGCCACGGCCTGCTGGGCGACCGCCTGGGTCTTGAGCTGCTGGGCGAGCTTGTCGTACTGCTGGCGCAGCTTGCCGGTGGTCTGGTCGGTGGCCGCCTTGAAGTCGCCGTCGAGCGTCCGGTAGTCGTACGACGACAGGTCCTGCGCGGCCCGGTTGCTGGCCAGGACCGCCTGCTGGCGGGCCTTCTCGACCGCCTTCTGCTCCCGGAACTCCAGCCCCAGGACCGTCCCGCCCACCACCAGCGCGACGATCACGGCGACCAGCACGCCGGACAGCAGGGTGAAGCCGGGACGCCGGGAGCGCGGGGCCTTCGCGGCCTCCGCCTCCTCGCCGTCCTCCTCGGCTTCGTCGCCCTCCTCGGCCTCAACCGCCCCGGCGGCGTCCTCGGCGCCGGTCTCCGCGTCCGCCGGAGCCGTCCTGCGCCGCTTGCGGAGGCCGACCGACTTCTTGGCCTTCGGAGCCCCGGCGGGCTCCTCGTCGGCGTCCCGGGCGGGCTCCCCGGCCGTCTCGACCGTCGCGTCCTCGGCGACCGCGTCCGTCCCGTCGCCGGCGGAGTCCTCGGCCTCGTCCGCTTCGGTCTTCTCCGCGGCCTTCTCCGCGGCGGTCTTCTTCGCGTCGGCCTTCTCCGTGGCGACCTCGGCGGCCGGGGGCTCGTCCCGCTCCTCGTCGTCGATGAGGCCCGCCTCGGCGGCGGCCTGCTCGGCCGCCTTCAGGGCGTTGCGGGCGGCGGCCTTGGCGGCCTCGGCGGCCTCCTCGGCGGCCTTGGCCGCCCGCGCGGCCTCGGCGGCGCGTTCGGCCTGCTCGGCGGCCTTGCGGGCCTTCTCCTCGGTGGTCGTCACGGAACCATCTCCAACTTGGACACCAGCCACCGGTCATCGGTGCGCGTGAGGTCCATCAGGTAGCGGTAGGGGCGCGGCACCCCCTGGGTCACCTTGGGGTTGGTGACCATGCCGTTCAGGGACACCATCACCTCGGCCGAGTCGTCGTCGCCCGAGACGTAGGCGGCGTCCACCTGGCTGACGGTGGAGGTGGCCTGCGCCTGGGTCACCTGGTCCAGGAACTTCTTGGACTGGGTGCTGAACTGGTTCTTCAGCTCCCCGGTGGCGCCGGCCACGATCCGGTCGAGGTCCCGCTGGGCCGTCTTGTGGCTGACGCTCATCAGGTTCACGCCCATCTGGCGGGCGGACTGGACGGCCTTGTCCCGCTGGTCGGCGCGGTCCTTGTCCTGGTAGAACAGCACGCCGAACACCGCGACGGCCACGACCAGCACGACCGTCAACGCCACCAGGGTGACGTTGAGAGCCGACCATCTGCCGCGGGTCACTGGCTCAGCGGTCCCAGCAGCAGCCACTTCCACGACGATTCATCTCCCAACTGACGGTTGCCCGCGCTGCGCGGCATGACGTATCGCTTGCCATCGGGCCCGTAGACCAGACCGGTCGATGGATCGTACCCGGCGAGTTCCACGGTTTTGGCAGGGAAGGTGAGGAAAGAACCGTTGCCCTGCTGCTGGGCGGAAGTCCGCTCGGTCTGCTCGGCCGGCTTCTGGCCGCCCTTGGCGTCGGTGGCCTTGACCTGCGAGTCCTTGCGCTTCGCGCGGCTGTCGCCGTTCGCGCCGCCCTCGGGGAAGCCCGCGCCGTCGGTGGCGCCCGGCGGCACCTGCGGGGTCGGGCCCACGATGTCCTGCCGGGGTGCGTTCCGGGAGCCGCGGACGGCCGTCGGCGAGTCTTTCGGAAGCGTGCAGCCCCGGTCCAGGAGGGGCTTCTTGCGCTCGGTGAACTGCGGCCAGCGCTTCTGGACGCCCTCGTAGCCCTTCTCGCAGACCGGCGGGGAGTCGATGTTCAGCGCCAGGCCCAGGTGCTGGGTGCCGTCGCCGGGGGTGACGGTGAACGCGCCCGCCAGGGTCACCGGGTACAGGATGAACAGCGACCGCAGGCCGTCCTTGCGGGCGGACACGACCTGCCCGGTGGTGGTGAGGTTGGCCAGCAGCACCGGCAGGGTCGGCGACAGGTCCCGGACCAGGCCGTTCGCCTGGTTGACCGCGCCGGGCGTCGAGTCGATGACGTCGCGGATCGCCGGGTCGTCCCGGCGGAGCTGGCCGGTCAGGACGTTGAGGTTGCGGGCGAACCCGCGGATGTTGGCGCCCTGCGAACGCTGGGTGTCCAGCACCGTGCGGCTGTTGTCGAGCAGCTGCTTGGTGTCGGGGAAGGACCGGTCGGCGGTCTCCAGCAGCCGGTCGGTGTCGTCCAGGATCTTCTGCAGGTCGGTGGCCGACCCGGAGAACGCCTTGTCCAGCTCGTCGACGATCGTGCCCAGGTCCTTGGGGTTGACCGAGGTGACCAGGCGGTCGACGTTGCGCAGCAGCTCGGCGGTGGACACCGGCAGCCTGGTCATCTGGCGCGGGATCGTGTAGGGCGCGCCCTGGTCCAGGTAGGGGCCGGTGTTCCGGGACGGCTGGAGGTCGATGTACTGCTCGCCGACCGCCGACCGGTTCGCCACGACGGCGGCGGTGCCCTCGCGGGGGATGCGCCGGCCCTTCTCCAGGAGCAGCTTGACCTTGATGCCGTCCCGGGTGAGCTGGATCGGGCCGACCCGGCCGACGGCGACGCCGCGGTAGGTGACCTCGGCGTTGGTGAACACGCCGCCGGAGTCGGTCAGGTCCACGTAGGCCGTGTACTGGCGGCCGAGCAGCCCCCGGCCGATGCCGATGTAGTTCACCGACACGACCGTCACGCCGATGACCGTGATCAGGGCGAACACGATCAGCTGGATCTTGACGCCGCGCTTGAGGATCACGAGAGGCCCTCCGTCAGCAGGCTGTTGATGTCACGCGGGCCGCCGAGGGCGCGGGGCCTGCCGTCGGCCGGCTGCTGCCCGGTCTGCCGGCCGGGCTGCCGGCCGTTCTGGCCGGGTTTCTGGCCGGGCCGCACGCCGGGCTGGCCGCCGGGGTTCAGTCCGGGCAGCCCGCCGCTGTTCGGCAGCTGCGGCAGCACGCCCAGCGGCGTCTGCGGAAGCTGCACGTTCGGCACCTTCAGCATGGAGCGCATCTGCTGGCCGCCGACCAGGCCCTCCAGGTCGGTGCCGCCCAGCAGGTTGCGGGCGATCGACTCGAAGTCCAGGTCGAGGGTCAGCCGGACGTTGCCGTAGTCGCCGCGGACGACGTTGTCGAACGTCGGCGGGAACGGCCAGCTGATCAGCATCTCGAACGTGCGCGGCAGCGCGTCGCCGGACTTGTTGAGGTTCTTGAGGATCTCGTCCAGGTCCTCCAGGTTGGCCAGCAGGTCGGCGCGGGACTGCCGGATCACCCCGGTGGTGGTGCGGCTCAGCCGGTCCAGCGCCACCAGCATCCGGGTCAGGTCGGCCCGGTTGCGGTTGAGGACCTCGATGGCCGGTCCGGTCCGGTCGATCGTGTCGGTGATCGTCTTGCGCTCGGCGGCGAGCTTGCCGGTGAGCCGGTCGATGCTGTCCAGGGCCCGGGTGATCGCCGCGCGGTTGCGGTCCAGCGTCCCCACGAACGTGTTCACCCGGTTCAGCACCGACTTGATGGTGGCCTCGCGGCCGCCCATCGCCGACTGGAGCTCGTGGGTGATGGTGGAGACCTGCTCGATGCCGCCGCCGTTGAGCAGCAGCGACATCGCCGACAGCACCTCTTCGATCTCGGTGCTGCGGGTGGTGCGGGCCAGCGGGATCAGGTCGCCGGTGTTCAGCGTCCCGGACGGGGACTCGCCCTTGGGCGGCTGGGACAGCGCCACGAACTTCTCGCCCAGCAGGCTGGTCTGGCCGATGGTGGCGTGCGCGTTGTCGGGCAGCCGCACGTCCTTGCGGATCTTGATGGTGACCAGGGCGTGCCAGCCCTTGTCGGCGCCGCCGGCCAGCTCGACCCGGTCGACCTTGCCGACCGACACGTCGTTGAGCTTGACCACCGACTGCGGGACCAGGTCCAGCACGTTGGCGAACTCGACCCTGACGGTCTGCGGGTCGTCGCCGAGGTCCGGGCCGCCGGGCAGCGGGATGGAGTCCACGCCGCGGAACCCGCAGCCGGTCAGCGCGACCAGCCCGGCCACCGCGGTCGCCGTGAGCCTCAGCGTGCGCTTGGGGAGCCGCTTCACCGGCCACCTCCGGGGAACAGGGCGCTGACGTCGCGCGGCTGGCCGCTGAACCGCGTGGGCGTGGACCGCTTGAGCGGCGCGCCGTTGCGCTTGTCGTTGCCGGACACGCCGCCGCCGGGGCGCTTCTCACCGGGCCCGTAGGCGTCCGGCGGGATCGGCACCGGGTCGTAGTGCGTGGTCAGCGCGGTGAGCCAGGACAGGTCCAGGCTGAAGCCGGTGAGCGCCTGGCCGATGCCGTTGTAGGGGCGCATGAAGTCCAGGCACTGCTTGGCGGGGGTGCCGACCGAGAACGCCAGCGAGCAGACCCAGTCGGCCAGGTCGTGGAACTGCCGCAGGTTGGCGCGGTTGTGGATGGTGCCGGAGATCGGGTCGTAGGCGCGGGCCAGGTTGTTGATGCCCAGCGGGCCGACCTCCAGGACCTCGGCGATCTCGTCCTTGCGCTTCACCAGCGTGCCGGTGATCTGCGCGAGCTGGCGGACGTTGGTGGACAGCTCGTCCCGGTTGCCCTTGATGAAGCGCTGCACGTTGCGCAGGGTGGGGCCGAGGGTGTTGAGCGCGGCGCTCAGCTCCTCCCGCTCCCCCGCCAGCTGGCCCGACACCTGGTTCAGGTGGCCGGTGAACTGGCGGATCTGCGCGTCGTTCTCCTTCATCGCACCGGTGATGATCCGCAGGTTCTCGATCGTCTCGGCGACGTCCTCGCGGTCGGCGCTGAGGGTGCTCAGCATCCGGGAGGTGTCGTGGATCGTCCTGCGGATGTCCTCGCCCTGCCCGTCGAGGGTCTGCGCGCCGACCGACAGCAGCCGCGACAGCGAGCCCTGGCCGTCGGCGCCGGGGGCGTTGGCGCCGTCCGGGCCGAGGGCCTTGTTGAGGTCGTTGAGGCTGGAGCCGATCTCGTCGACCTCGACCGGCACCGCGGTGCGGTTGATGGTCAGCGTCGCCCGGTCCGGCATCACCGCGCCGCCCTTGTAGGCGGGGGTGAGCTGGATGTAGCGGTCGGCGACCAGCGTCTGGTTGACGATCACGGCCTGGGCGTCGGCCGGGACCTTGTACTTGGCGTCGTACTTCAGCTCGACCTTCACCGAGCCGCCGACCGGGGTGACGCTGGTGACCCGGCCGACGCTGATGCCCAGGATGCGCACGTCGGCGCCCGGGTAGAGGCCGACGGTCTTGGTGAAGTACGCCGTCATGCGCCGCTGCTCGGGTTCGCGGAGCAGCAGCACCAGCGCGGCCGCCAGCACGGCGAGCGCCAGCAGCGCCCCGCCGAGACGGAGGATGGTTGCTGAGTTACGCACGGGTGACCTACCTGCTCACGATCACGGAAGGAACGGCAACGGGTTGTTCTTGTCGTTTCCGGAACGGCCCTGCTGGCCTCCCTGCTGGCCTTCCTGCTGGCCCTGCCCCTTCGGTCCGCGCTGGCCCGAGCCGTTGCCGGGCTGCGGCACGTTCTCGATCGAGGCGGGGATCGGGAGGAGGTTCTGGATGTAGCTGTCGAACCAGCGGCCGGTGCCGGTGACGTCGGTGAACTGCCGCACGTAGGGGGCGAACAGCTCCAGCGTGCGGTCCAGGTTCTGCTGGTTGCGCAGCAGTACCTGGTTGACCTTCTGCAGCTGCTGGAGCATCGGCCGCAGCTGCCCCTCGTTCTCCCGGATCAGCGCGTTGACCTGCTGGGACAGCCGCACCGTGTTGATCAGCAGCTGGTGGATCACGGCGCGGCGGGCCTGCACGGCCCGCAGCACCCTGTCCCCGTCGTCGATCAGCCGGGTGAAGTCCTGGTTGCGGTCGGCCAGCAGCTGGGACACGTCCTTGGCGCGCCCGGCGAGCTGGTGCAGCTCCTCGTCGCGGGAGGCGATCGTCTCCGACAGCCGCCGCAGGCCCTTCAGCGACGCGCGGATCTCGTCCGGCGAGTTCTGGAAGGTCTCCGACAGCACGTCGAAGGACTTGGCCACCTGCTTGTAGTCGATCCTGCTGACCCGCTGGCTGAGCTCGCTGATCGCCGGGACCACCTCGAACGGGGTGGTGGTCCGCTCCAGCGGGATCGGCTTGCCCAGCTTCCCGCCGCCGCGCGGGTCCAGCGCCAGGTAGTGCGCGCCCAGCACCGTCTTGATCTTGATTTCGGCGCGGGTCAGCTCGCCCAGCCGCACCTCGTCGTTGACGGCGAAGGTCACCTTGACCTTGGGGCCGTCCAGCTCCAGCTTCTTGACCTTGCCGACCTTCACCCCGGCGATGCGGACCTCCTCGCCCGGCTTGAGGCCGGCGGCCTCGGCGAACGACGCGGTGTGGGTGACGTCGCCGGTGAGGAACGGAAGGTTGCCCAGGTTCATCGAGACCGCCAGCGCCACGATGATGACCGCGAACGCGGTGAGGGCGATGGGGACCGGATTGCGTTCCCGGAAGGGGATCCTCATCTACTTGCACCTCGCGTTCTCGTTCACGATGCGCGGCGTCTGGTACATGGGGCCGCCGGGCAGCCGCACGCGGGCGTCGAGACCGCAGATGTACATGTTGAACCAGGAGCCGTAGGAGGAGATGTTGACCAGCTTCTCCATGCGGCCCGGGGTGCGGCGCAGCGCGAGGTCCACCGAGTTCCGGTTGCGGTCCAGGGTGGTGGCCAGGGTGCGCAGCCGCGCGATGTCGCGCTGGATGAGCGGCCGGCCGTCCTCCAGCAGGTCGGCGGTGGTGGCCTCCAGATCGTTGATCGCCGCCACCGAGTCGAAGATCGCCTCGCGGTCGTCGGCGACCCCGGACACGAACTGCCGCAGGTTGGTGATCAGCCGGTTGACCTCGTCGTGCCGGGCGTCGATGGTGCCCAGCACCGAGTTGAGGTTGTCGATCACCTGGCCGATGACCCGGTCCCGGTCGGCGAGGGTGTTGGTCAGCGACGCCACGTGCGTCAGCAGGCTGTTGACCGTGCCGGCCTCGCCCTGGAGGGTCTGCACGATCTGGAACGCCAGCTTGTTGACGTCGTCGGGCTCCAGCGCGCGGAACAGCGGGCGGAACCCGTTGAACAGCACGGTCAGGTCGAGGGCGGGCCGGGTCTGGGTGACCGGGATGGTCTGGCCCTCGCGCAGCAGGTCGGCGGTGCCGGGCCCCTGGGTCAGCGCCAGGTAGCGCTGGCCCATCAGGTTCCGGTAGCGGACCTGGATCTGGGTGGAGGTGGGCAGGCCCGCCTGGAACACGCCCTCCTTGTTGACGCTGAACGTGACCCGGGCGTGGTGCTGGTCCTTCGCCAGCTCGATCTTCTCGACCTGGCCGACCCGCACGCCCGCCACCCGCACGTCGTCCTTCTCCAGCAGCCCGGCGACGTCGGTGAACATCGCCCGGTACTGGCGGGCGTCGGTGAACCGCATGTTGGCGATGGTCATCGCCAGCACGCCGGTCGCCAGCGAGGTCAGCACGACGAAGACGAGCAGCTTGATCGCGGCGCTCGTGGTCTTCACTTGATCGTCACCACCGTTCCCTGCAGCACCGGGCCGAACAGCAGCGTCGCGAGGTCGGACACCTCGTCGGCCGGGGTGCGGGTGAGCGGCCCCACCACGTTCTTGATCTGGTCCTGCGCGCTCATCTCCGTGCCCGGGTCGATGAAGACACCGGACATCGCGCGGCCTCGGGTCTGGCCCTGCGGCTGCTGCTGCGGCTGCTGGGGCTGGCGGCTCTGCGTCCGCCGCTGGTCGTAGCGGCCGGCCTGCCGGTCCTCAGACGTCGGGTGCGGGATGGGCTCGTTGGGGTCGTGGGGGTTCTTCCACCACAGGTCGTCCTCTGTCCCGTCGCGGGCCAGGTAGTCGGGGAACGGCACGCGCGGGTTGGGCAGGTTGTAGCAGCGCGGCCCGCGCTTGTCCTTGGCCTCGGGCAGGTCGAGCGGGTACTTGTACGCCGGCCGCGGCTTGACGATCTCGATGGTGAGGTTGAACGTCGCGCTGCCGTTGCCGCCCGCGACCCGCTCGGCCTCGGGCCTGATCCGCTCCAGCCCCTGGAACACGCAGGGCAGGGACGGCGCGTACTCGGCGACGATCGCGAGCGTGCCCCGGGTGGCGATGTTCACCCCGATGATCCGCGGGCCGTTCTCCCGCATGAACCGGTCGGTGTCGTTGGCGAACCCGGTGACCATCGGGATGATGTCCTCGATGGTCCGGCGCTTCTGCACGATCGTGTCGCTGGTGACGTTGAGGTTGCGCAGCGTCTGCAGCAGGTCCGGGGCGGCGTCGGCGTAGATGTCGGAGACGTCCGCCAGGCCCTTCAGGTCGTGGACCAGCGTCGGCAGCTCAGGGTTGATCTTCTTCAGCAGCGCGTCGGTCCGCTCCAGGTTGCGGCCGATCTGGTCGCCGCGGCCCTGCAACGCGGTCGCGATGGCGTTGAGGGTGGCGTTCAGCTTCTCGGGACGCACCGCCTGCAACAGCGGAAGCAGGTTGTTGAGCACCCGGTCGATTTCGATCGCCGACTGCGACACGTCCTGCCGGATGACCTGGCCCCGGCGCAGCCCCAGCGGACCGGGCTGCTCGGGGATCGCCAGATCGACGTACTTCTCGCCGAACAGCGTCTTGGGCAGCAGCCGCGCCTGCACGTTGTTCGGGATCATCTTGGCCTTGTCGGGGTCCAGCGCCAGCTCCAGGACCGCCCCGTCCGGGGTGGCGGTGGTGGAGCGGACCTCACCGACGATCAGGCCGCGGACCTTCACGTCCGACCGCGGCAGCAGCTGGAGCCCGGCGCGCTGCGCCTCGACCCGCACCTTGGTCACGGGGGTGAGGGCCTTGTTGAACAGCGCGACCGTCAGCGCCAGCGCCAGCGCGACGACCAGCACCATCGACAGGCCGAGCAGCCGGTACTTGACCAGTTCGGCCTTGGGCGTGTGGGCAGGAGCACTCATCGCCGCGTCACCCCGCGATCCGGACGGTCGTGGTCGCGCCCCAGATCGCCATGCCGAGCATCAGGTCGGTCACGTTGATCACCACGATGCTGGTGCGGACCGCGCGGCCCACGGCCACGCCGACGCCCGCCGGGCCGCCGCTGGCGTGGTAGCCGTAGTAGCAGTGGATCAGCATCACCAGGAGCGCGAAAACGATCACTTTGCCGAACGACCAGAGGATGTCGTTCGGTGGCAGGAACAGATGGAAGTAGTGGTCGTAGGTGCCGGTCGACTGGCCGTAGAACACCGTGACCACCACGCGGGTCGCGCCGTAGGAGGCCAGCAGGCCCACGATGTACAGCGGCACCACCGCGATCATCCCGGCGAGCATCCGGGTCGTGACCAGGAACGGCATCGACGGGACCGCCATGACCTCCAGCGCGTCGATCTCGTCGGAGATCCGCATCGCGCCGAGCTGGGCGGTGAAGCCGCAGCCGACCGTCGCCGACAGCGCCAGCGCCGACACCAGCGGCGCGATCTCCCGCGTGTTGAAGTAGGAGGCCACGAAGCCGGTGAAGGCCGCGGTGCCGATCTGGTTCAGCGAGTTGTAGCCCTGGAGGCCGACCTGCGAGCCGGTGAAGAACGTCATGAAGCCGACGATCACCACCGAGCCGCCGATCACCGCCAGGCCGCCGGTGCCCAGCGACACCTCGGCCAGCAGCCGCAGCACCTCGGTGCGGTAGCGGCGCAGCACCCGCAGCGTCCAGGCGAACGCCCGCACGTAGAACGACAGCTGGTGCCCGAAGTCGTCGAGCCGTTGCAGGGGGGCGTTCAGCCACCGGAGGAACGGCCGCCTCGAGGTTCCTGAGGCCGCCATCACATGCCCTTCGACGGAACGAACTGGAAGTACAGCGCGGAGATGATGAAGTTCTCCAGGAAGAGCAGCATGAACGTGATGACCACCGTCTGGTTCACCGCGTCACCCACGCCCTTGGGACCGCCCTTGGCGTTCAGGCCCTTGTAGGCCGCCACCAGCCCGGCGGTGATGCCGAACACGAACGCCTTGATCTCCGCCTGGAGCAGGTCGGGGAGCTGCGCGATCGCGTTGAACGACGCCAGGTACGCGCCCGGCGTGCCGTCCTGGAGCACGACGTTGAAGACGTAGCCGCCGATCAGGCCGACCACCGACACCAGGCCGTTGAGGAACAGCGCGATGAACGCGCACGCCAGCATGCGCGGCACGACCAGGCGGTGCAGGGGGTTGATGCCCAGCACCTCCATCGCGTCGATCTCCTCGCGGATCTTGCGGGAGCCGATGTCGGCGCACATCGCCGAGCCCGCCGCGCCCGCCACCAGCAGCGACGTCACCAGCGGGCTGGCCTCCCGGACGATCGCGACCACGGCGGTCGCGCCGGTGAACGACTGCGCGCCCAGCTGCCGGATCAGCCCGCCGACCTGGAGCGACAGGATGCCGCCGAACGGGATCGCGACCAGCATCGTCGGCACCACCGTCACGCTGACGATGAACCACGACTGCTGGATGAACTCGCGCCACTGGAACGGCCGCTGGAACATCGCCCGGAACGTGTCCAGGCACAGGGCGAAGAACCGCCCCGGTTCCTTGATGGCCACGTTCGTCGCGCCGTCGGAGAACCTGCGGAGGGCGGCGGACGAACCGCCGCCCTTCTTCCTGCCCTCCTGGTCCGCGCCGATACCAGGAGTAGTCATCAGTGCTGTGCCCCCGGACCCTTGCCCAGCGGGACGTGCCCGCCGCCCTGAGCGGCCGCGTTCTGCCCGAACGAGGCGACGTAACGCGGCCACTCCTCCACCCAGTTGCGGCCCAGCTCGTCGACGAACGACCCGGGCGGCGGCGTCACGCCGTGCGCGGCGCACCACGCGCCGGGGGCGTGCTGGCCGCGGCGCAGCAGGCCGTTGCTGGGCATCTGCTGCGGCGCGATCGGCGGCAGCTTGCCCGAGTCCAGCCCCATCCGGGCCTCGGCCTCCAGCTCGGAGGCGTCCTTCTCCTCGGACATGCCGATGGGGCCGACCTTGCTGGCGTTGAGGAACTGCCGCACGACCGGCTCCTCGCTGGACAGCAGCATCTCGCGCGGCCCGAACATCGCCAGGTGCCGCTGGTACAGCAGCCCGATGTTGTCGGGCACCGTCCGGGCGGTGTTGATGTCGTGGGTGACGATGAGGAAGGTGCAGTCGAGCTGGGCGTTCAGGTCGATGAACACCTGGTTCAGGAACGCGGTGCGGACCGGGTCCAGACCGGAGTCCGGCTCGTCGACCAGCAGGATCTCGGGGTCCAGCACCAGCGCGCGGGCCAGCCCGGCGCGCTTCTTCATACCGCCGGAGATCTCACCGGGGAGCTTGTGCTCGGCCCCGATGAGGCCGACCAGGTCCATCTTCTCCAGCACGATCCGCTTGACCTCGGCCTCGCTCTTGCGGGTGTGCTCGCGCAGCGGGAAGGCGATGTTGTCGAACAGGTTCATCGACCCGAACAGCGCGCCGTCCTGGAAGAGCACCCCGAACAGCTTGCGGGTCTCGTAGAGCTGGTGCTCCGGCAGGTACGGCAGGTCCCGGTCACCGATCCAGATGTGACCGCGGTCGGGCTTGAGGAGGCCGACCAGCGTCTTCAGGAAGACCGACTTGCCCGTGCCCGACGGGCCGAGCAGCACGGAGATCTCCCCTGCGGGGATGCTCAGCGACACGTCCTGCCAGATCACCTGGCGGCCGAAGGACTTGGTCAGGCCCTCGACTCTGATCTCGACGCCCACTCGTCACCTTTCGTCCAGGCCGGGGAATCCGGAACCAATGAGGCGAGTAGTTGTGCGGCGCGACGGCCCGGGGGGCGAGCCGGTCGCCTGGAAGTTGTCGTCACGTCTCGCCACCGGTCGGTTGCTACCGGCCGGTAGCTGTGGCGGGTGCCACTACCGTAGCGGCCTCGTCAAGAAAGGGAAGAGGAAGGGCCAACTTTCGGCGACGAAATGCGACGTTGTAAGACAATCGTTACTTACGACACCCGTGAGACTACTGACGGGCGAACCCGCACTACAAGCCGGGGTTGGGGCTCCGGCCGGGACCGGACGCCGCCCTTGTTGCCAGAGAGTCCAATGGGACATCGGGGACGCTACGCCGCCTCCAGGCGACGCACAAGCGCCTCGCGCACAGTGCCGACGGCGGCCCCTTGTCACTTCGGGACAGTTCTCCGCTGTGCGAAAACCCCGGGAACGCGCGAAGGCGGCCGCCCCACCGGTGAACGGTGGGACGACCGCCTTCGTCAGAAGAGCGCTGGGACCCGCGAGCGGGTCACCGACGACTCCGGAGAAGAGCGCTGCGGCTCCGTCAGGCCATCCCCACACGCGTGGGGAGACGCCTTACTTGACGGAAACGGTGGCGCCGGCCTTCTCCAGGGCCTCCTTGGCCTTGTCGGCGGTCTCCTTGTTGACCTTCTCCAGCAGCGGCTTCGGCGCGTTGTCGACCAGGTCCTTGGCCTCCTTGAGGCCCAGGGAGGTCAGGCCACGGACCTCCTTGATGACCTGGATCTTCTTGTCGCCGGCGGCCTCGAGGATGACGTCGAACTCGTCCTTCTCCTCGACCTCGGCGGCCGGGGCGCCCGGGGCGGCAGCGCCCGGAGCGGCCATGGCGACCGGAGCGGCGGCCTGGACGTCGAAGGTCTCCTCGAACTGCTTCACGAACTCGGAGAGCTCGAGAAGGGTCATCTCCTTGAAAGCGTCGAGCAGCTCGTCGGTGCTGAGCTTCGCCATGATGGTTCCTCCTGGCTTTTAACGTTCGGTCTCAGGGAGACCGCGGGATCAGGGATTCCGGCGGGGCCGGAACTACTCGGCGGCAGCCTCGTCGGCGGCGGGAGCCTCGGCGGCTTCGCCGTCGGCGGCGGCCGGAGCCTCGGCGGTCTCGCCCTCGGCCTCGCGCTTGGCGCGCAGGGCCTCGGCAAGCCGAGCCGTCTGGGTCGGCAGGGCGTTGAACAGCGCGGCGGCGTTGGCCATCGAGCCCTTCATCGCACCGGCCATCTTCGCGAGGAGGACCTCGCGAGACTCCAGGTCTGCGAGCTTGGTGATCTCGGTGGCGTCCATCGACTTGCCGTCGACGAAGCCGCCCTTGATCACCAGCAGCGGGTTCGCCTTGGCGAAGTCACGCAGACCCTTGGCCGTCTCGACCACGTCGCCCTTGACGAACGCGATGGCCGAGGGGCCCTCGAGCAGGTTCTGGAACTGCTCGTCGATCCCGGCGTCGTTGGCCGCGATCTTGGTCAGCGTGTTCTTCACCACGGAGAAACGCGCGTTCTCGCCGAGGTTGGTGCGCAGCTCCTTGAGCTGAGCGACCGTGAGCCCGCGGTACTCGGTCAGCACGGCGCCGTTGGAGCTCTCGAATTCACTCTTGAGCTCGGCGATCGCCGTGGCCTTGTCGGCCTTAGCCATGTGGCCTCCTTCCGATTACCTGGGGTGGAAGCCGCCGGGGCGAAAGCCTGTGAAAAACAACGAACGCCCCGGCGTAGGCGCACGGGGCGTCGAGCACGACCAGGAGGCCATGCGGGAAGCTCTCGTCTCACCTACGCGGGCCGCCCGAACGGATTCGGGTCCTTCGGCCGTCCATGCGAACGGCGACCGGCGGTCTTCGGCAGTCCACAGCGTATGCGATGAAACGCTCCCCCGCAAAACGGCGACGGGACCGCGCCCCGGCGCGGGGCGCGGTCCCGTCGTGCGGGCCCGTGGGGTCAGTTGCCGAGGCTCGGCATCTTCATGTCGCCGACCTCGCTCGCGGGCGGGACGGCCACCTGGATCGGCTTGCCGTAGTCGCGGTACAGGGCGGTGGTGCTCATGGTGCCCATCGCGGTCTGCATCGACATGGTCATCTTGCGCGGCAGCGAGTCGTCGCCCACCCACAGGTCGAACGGGATGGCGGTCGTGCCGAGCTGGGCGTAGGTCCGCTCCATCGCCTGGCGGCTCTGCGGGTCGAGCTTGGTCAGGGCCTCCTGCGGGTTGAAGGTGCCCTTGTAGTGGGTCGTCCTCACCCCGTCGACCGTCTCGGCGCCGACCTGCTGGACGTCCTTGGAGGTGGTGAACATCTTCACCTGGTCGGCCGGGCTCTGCTGCTTGGCCTGGTCCAGGAGCTGGCGGTAGTTGACCCCGCCCGCGGCCTGGCCCACGGCGTCGAGGCTGATGCGGGCCCACGGCTTGCCGCCGTTCCGCGCGGCCATCTGCGGCATCTTCATGTACATGGCGTCGCCGACCAGGCGCATCTCCATGCCGGGCACGGTCTGGCCCGCCACGCTGGTCGGAGCGGTGACCATCCGCATGGCGACCTCGGGACGCAGCCGCGTCTCCATGGTCATCTTCATGTTCATCGAGCCCTGGGTGAGCTTGCCGTCCACCGTCACCTCGGCCTTGAAGGTGTCGGTCTGGGCGGTCTTGTCGGCGGTCTTGCCCAGGACCTGCGCGGCGGTGAGGCGGATGTTCTCGCCGGCCTCGCCCGCGGTGTTCTTGGCCTCTCCCAGGCAGCCGGTCAGCGCGAGGGTGAGGCCGGTGGCGACCGCCGTACCCGCGGCGAAGCGACGAATCATCAGGGGATCTCCTTCGGTGCGATGTCGTGCGCGCGTCCCCGCCGCGACGGCGGGGACGCACGTGGAATCCGACGCACGGGAGACCCTACGGGTTCATCCGTCCCGATAAATAAGATTCGACGCTTTTCGCCACCGATGTCCGACGGTCAGTTCCGCGGGCGAGCACCGAAGAGCTGCTCCAGCGACAGCTGCCCCACCTGGTCGGCGGGCGGCGGGTTCACGCTGAACGCCTTGCCGTAGTCGCTGTACCGCACCTCGACCGTGCCGCCGTGACCGTTGCCGGTCCCCTTGGAGACCAGCTTGCGCGGCAGGTTCTGGGCGTCGGTCCACAGGTCGAAGGTGATCCTCTCGTTGCCCTCGCCGCCCTTGAACCACCGCTTCGTCTTCTCCCGCGCCTGCGGGTCGAGCTTGGCCAGCGCCTCCTTGACCGTCACCGAACCGGCGTAGTGCGTCGTCCTCACCCCGTCGACGCTCTCCGCACCGACCCGCCGGACGTCCTTGGACGCGGTGAACATCTTCGTCTGCTCGGCCGGATCGACCCGCTGGATCTGGTCGATCATGCTCTTGACGTCGAACCCGGTCTGCTGCGCCACCTGGTTCACGTCGACCTTCAGCCACGGCTTGGTCGCGCCCACCGCCTGGCCCACCATCGGCGGCACCCGGGCGTACAGCGTGTTGTTCGTGAAGATCGCCTGGCCCTGCGCCGCGGGAACGGCCGAACCGCCCCGGCTGACCTCGTCGAGCCGGGCGCTGAACGTCAGCGCCGGCCGCAACTGGAACTGCCCCGACGCGCGGATGCGGCTGCCGCCGTCCGCCCGGTCCGTCACCGTCAGGTCCGCCTTGAACCTGTCGGCCTGCCCCGACTTCTGCGACGTCTTGGCCAGCGCCTCGGTGGCGCTCATCTTCACGGCCTCGCCGGTCCCGCCACCGTCGCCCGTGCATCCGGACAGGAGGAGCGCGGCGCCCACCGCCGTACCGCCGGCCGCCACGGTGAATCGACGCTTCATCTGTGAGCCTCCCTTGTCGCCCTTCTGGTGATCCCAGTCTCAACGGGCGCGGGGTCCGCCACATCCCCCGTGAGTACGAATGCCCGACCCGCGAGTACGCCCTGCGGCCTACCCGGAAAAGGGAGGAACGATCAGCGGTGGTCGCGGAAGGTCATCGAACCGTTCAGCGCGGCGGCCGGGGCGGACGCGCCCAGCGTCGCGAACGAGGGCCGGTGCCCGGCGTCCGCCCACAGGCTCACCGACACGTTCGTGCCGTCCGGCAGCACCTTGCGCGCCTCGGCCACCAGGTCCGCCGGAAGCAGCCCGTACACCAGGCCGAGCTGCGTGCCCGCCGTGTACCTGACGGACCCGAACCGGTCGGGACCGCTCCGCGTTCCCCCCGGCGCCGAACGGACCAGGTGCGTGAGCACGCGCGGGTCGGAGCCGGTGCGCAGCCGCTCGTAGGTCGCGGCGTCCAGCGTCGTGCTCGTCCAGGAACTCCCGTCGAACGTCCGCATCGAACGCCCGCTGATCACGACCCGCTGGGTGAGCGTGGTCAGCTTCCCGCCCGCCATCGTGCGGCGCGTCCCGATCGCGTCCATCCGGAACGCCGGGACCAGCGTCACCCGCGCGGTCTCGGTGGCCTGCCGGTAGTCGCCGTTCGCCGCGCCCGACAGCTTCACGTCGGTCACCTGCGTGTAGCCCCGCGGCACCCGCGGGGACGGCTTCCCGTCCGGCTTCCCCCCGCGCGACGGCGTGGCCTTCGGCCTCCCCGAGGGCTTCCCGGCCGCCGGTGAGGACGCCGACGGGGACGTCAGCGGGGTCGCCGCCGCGGACCGGTCCTCACCGTCGGCCCGCAGCTGCGGCAGGGACGCCGGAGCGGGTCCCGCGCCCGGCTGCCTCGGCTCCGCGGTCCCCGCGCTCACCAGCGTCACGACCACGGTCGGCACCACCACCACGGCGGCCACGGACACGATCGCGATGAGCCGGTCGGTGCGACGGTCCAACGGGTCCTCCGTGGTCGGACGAACGGGAGCGGCCAACGATCCCGGTCAATTCAACCCCAACCGCTCCTGCCGCCCCAGAGGAAACGGCACGCCCTTTGGCCTCATCCGGCCGGACCGCCACGTCAACCGGAACGCCTGAAGGGCGCCCCCGCTCGGCGGGGACGCCCTTCAGGCGATCGGACGCGTCGTCGCGAGACTCAGGCGGCGGTCTCGTCGAGCTCGGCGGTCAGGTTGCGCACCACGTTCGGGTCCACCGGGACGGACGGGCCCATGGAGGTGGTGATCGCGGCCTTCTTGACGTACCGGCCCTTGGCGGCCGACGGCTTCAGACGCAGGATCTCCTCCAGCGCCGCGGCGTAGTTCTCCACCAGCTGGCGCTCGTCGAACGAGGCCTTGCCGATGATGAAGTGCAGGTTCGCGTGCCGGTCGACACGGAACTCGATCTTGCCGCCCTTGATGTCGGTCACGGCCTTGGCCACGTCCATGGTCACGGTGCCGGTCTTCGGGTTCGGCATCAGGCCACGCGGACCGAGCACCCGGCCCAGCCGGCCGACCTTGCCCATCTGGTCCGGGGTCGCGACGACCGCGTCGAAGTCCAGGAAACCGCCCTGGATCTTCTCGATCATGTCGTCGGAGCCGACCAGGTCGGCACCGGCCGCGCGGGCCTCGTCGGCCTTCGCGCCACCGGCGAACACCAGCACGCGGGCGGTCTTACCGGTGCCGTGCGGCAGGTTCACGGTGCCGCGCACCATCTGGTCGGCCTTGCGCGGGTCCACGCCCAGCCGCAGGGCGACCTCGACGGTCGCGTCGAACTTGGTGACCGCGGTCTCCTTGGCCAGCCTGACCGCCTCGACCGGGGTGTACAGCCGCTCGCGGTCGATCTTCTCGGCCGCGGAACGGTAAGCCTTGCTGCGCTGCATCTCTACTCCTTGGTGGTGTGTGCGGGCCGGACGCCGTCGCGCCCGGCCCTCCCACGACATCCGCGCGAACCCGCGCGGAAGGGTGTTACTTGACCTCGATGCCCATGGAACGGGCGGTGCCGGCGATGATCTTCTCGGCGGCGGCCAGGTCCTTGGCGTTGAGGTCGGGCATCTTGGTCTGGGCGATCTCACGGACCTGGTCCGCGGTGATCGAGCCGACCTTGGTCTTGTGCGGCTCGCCCGAGCCCTTCTCCACGCCCGCGGCCTTCAGGATCAGCTTCGGCGCCGGCGGGGTCTTGGTGACGAAGGTGAACGAGCGGTCCTCGTAGATCGTGATCTCGACCGGGATCACGTTGCCGCGCTGGGACTCCGTGGCGGCGTTGTACTGCTTGCAGAAGTCCATGATGTTGACACCGTGCGGACCGAGCGCGGTACCGACGGGCGGCGCCGGGGTGGCCTGGCCCGCCTGCAGCTGGACCTTGACGATGGCCGAGATCTTTCTCTTCGGAGGCATGAGCCCTCCTCGTCGTTCCCTGACGTGTGATCCCTACTCCCGCCCGGCGGGCAACACCCCGGCGGGAACGAAAACCCGGGTGTCAGGATCCTGATGGCCCCCGTGATCGAACACGGGGAAGACGTGGGGAAGCCCCCGCACTCGGCGGGGGCGACCTCTCCAGGATACGCGGCGCGCCCGGATGGTCCGGGCGCGGCGTCAGATCTTGGAGACCTGGTTGAAGCTCAGCTCGACCGGGGTCTCGCGGCCGAAGATCGACACGAGCACCTTGAGCTTCTGCTGCTCGATGTTGATCTCGTTGACCGTGGCGGGGAGGGTGGCGAACGGGCCGTCCATGACGGTGACCGACTCGCCGACCTCGAAGTCGACGGTGGGGGTGGCCTTGGCCTGGGTCTTCTCGGTGCTCTTGGCCGCGCCCTCCTCGGGGGCGGGGGCCAGCAGCTTGGCGACCTCGTCCAGGCTCAGCGGCGACGGCTTGTTGGACAGGCCGACGAAGCCGGTGACACCGGGGGTGTTGCGGACGGCGGCCCAGGACTCGTCGGTCAGCTCCATGCGGACCAGGATGTAGCCCGGCAGGACCTTCTCGTTGACCTTCTGGCGCTTGCCGCCCTTGATCTCGGTCACCTCGTGCTGGGGGACCTCGATCTGGAAGATGTAGTCCTCCATGTTCAGGGTCTGGGTCCGGGTCTCGATGTTGGTCTTGACCCGGTTCTCGTACCCCGCGTAGGAGTGCACGACGTACCACTCGCCTGGCAGGAACCGCAGCTCGTTCTTGAACTCCAGCAGCGGGTCGATGACGGGCTCGTCGGCGGGCTCGTCGGCCGCCTCCTCCTCGTCCTCGTCCCCGGTCTGGTCCGCGTCGGCGTCGGCCGCGTCGGCCTCGCCGGTCTCCGCGAGCTCGGCGTCAGCCGCGCCGGTCGCCTCGTCGGCGGCCTCGTCCGCAGCAGCCGCAGCAGGCACGGCCTCGTCGGCGGCCTCGTCGTGGGGCTGGGTGGGCTCGTCGGACACGGTGACTGACTCTTTCTCTCGGATACGTCTGGCGTGAGTGGAGGTTCGGGGCGGCCCGGGCCGCGTGGCGGCCCGAGGACCGGAACGGCACTCCACGACGGGAGTATTCCCCGGTCAGGACGTTCGGCTCAGGTGAAGAGCCAGAAAACGCCCTTCTGCAGGACCCAGTCCAGACCCGACACGAGAGCGATCATGATCGCCACGAACACCAGCGAGACGGTGGTGTAGGTGACCAGTTCCGAGCGGGTGGGCCAGATGACCTTGCGCAGCTCGGCGATGATCTGGCGCACGAAGAGCGCCGGAGAGGTCCGCTTGGAGGCGGACTTGCCCTTCTCGTCGCCCTTGGCCACGGACTCGCCGTGCGTATCAGTCGCCATTGTGCCGCCGTTCACCTCATAGGTCGTGTTCAACCACATCGTGGTCGTCGCGCGATGCCGTGCCCGCGCGACACGCGCGCAGCAGCACGGCCGCACGTGCACCGCACCTCGCAGGGCAGGAGGGACTCGAACCCCCAACCGCCGGTTTTGGAGACCGGAGCTCTACCAATTGAGCCACTGCCCTACATCCCCCAGGGGGACTGTCCCGCACCCCAGATCCTAAGGGATCGGAGTCGTGATCGGTCACAGCTTACGGCCTGGGTGGACCGGACCGTATGCGGTGACACGTCACTAGGAGGGTGAGTCTACGTCGATGATGGGCCCCGCGTCGAACCGGACGGGCTCCACGCCGCTTCCGGCCACCGTCCGCCGGCCCCGGAACGCTCCCCCGGCACGCCCGCCGACACGGCCTCCGAGCTGCGGCGGAACACCCGGTTCCCGGTTCCGTCGAATAGCGCCGGTGCCGCCGCGCGAGGTCTGGAACCATGGGGGCATGAGCATCGACCGTCCTCGTCTCTCCAAGCGCATCGCCGCGATCTCCGAGTCCGCCACCCTGGCCGTCGACGCCAAGGCCAAGGCGCTGAAGGCGGCGGGCCGTCCGGTCATCGGGTTCGGCGCGGGCGAGCCCGACTTCCCGACCCCGGACTACATCGTCGAGGCCGCGATCGAGGCCGCGCGCAACCCGCGGTTCCACAAGTACACGCCCGCCGGGGGGCTGCCGGAGCTGCGCCAGGCGGTGGCCGACAAGACGCTGCGGGACTCCGGCCTGCGGGTCGAGGCGTCCCAGGTGCTGATCACCAACGGCGGCAAGCAGGCGGTGTACGAGGCGTTCGCGGCGCTGCTCGACCCGGGCGACGAAGTGATCATGCCCACCCCGTACTGGACCACCTACCCCGAGTCCATCAAGCTGGCGGGCGGCGTTCCGGTGCCCGTGGTCGCCGACGAGACCACCGGCTACCGGGTGGACGTGGAGCGGCTGGAGGCCGCGCGGACCGAGCGCACCAAGGTGCTGCTGTTCGTGTCGCCGTCGAACCCGACCGGCGCGGTGTACGCGCGGGACGAGATCGAGGCGATCGGCCGCTGGGCCGCCGAGCACGGCCTGTGGGTCGTCACCGACGAGATCTACGAGCACCTGGTGTACGGGGACGCCGGGTTCCACTCGATGCCGGTGGTCGTGCCGGAGCTGGCCGACCGCACGCTGGTGCTCAACGGCGTCGCCAAGACCTACGCGATGACCGGCTGGCGGGTGGGCTGGCTGGTGGGCCCGCAGGACGTGGTGAAGGCCGCCGCCAACCTCCAGTCGCACGCGACCTCCAACGTGGCGAACGTCTCCCAGGCCGCGGCGCTGGCGGCGGTGACCGGCGACCTGTCGGCGGTGGCGGAGATGCGCACGGCGTTCGACCGGCGCCGCCGGACGATGGTGCGGATGCTGAACGAGATCCCGGGCGTGATGTGCCCCGAGCCGGAGGGCGCGTTCTACGCCTACCCCTCGGTCCGGGAGCTGGTCGGCAAGGAGATCCGGGGCCGGCGGCCGGAGAGCTCGGTGGAGCTGGCCGCGCTGATCCTGGAGGAGGCCGAGGTGGCGCTGGTGCCGGGCGAGGCGTTCGGCACGCCGGGCTACTTCCGCCTGTCCTACGCGCTGGGCGACGACGACCTGGTCGAGGGCGTGTCCCGCGTCGGGAAGCTGCTGTCCGAAGCGCGCTGAGCCCGCCGGGCGCGCGCGTTCCCGCCAAGGATCATGGGCCGGGCTCTCCGGCCCATGATCCTTTTTGTCGCGGCGGATCAGGCGGGCATGGCCATGGCGTGCCATCCGGGATAGTCCTGACTGGTGGTCCTGGTGAGCCGGGGGTTCGACACGGCGTGCCATCCGGCAACATTGGCTCATGGAGGCCCCTACCACTTCGCCCGCGCCCGCTCCCCCGTCCGCGTCCGCGCGCCGCGACCTGACGGCGTTGCCGAAGGCTCACCTGCACCTGCACTTCACCGGATCGATGCGGCACTCGACGCTGGTGGAGCTGGCCAAGGAACGCGGCGTCCACCTGCCGGACGCGCTGGTGGAGGACTGGCCGCCCCGGCTGCGCGCGACCGACGAGCGGGGCTGGTTCCGATTCCAGCGGCTGTACGACATCGCGCGGTCGGTGCTCCAGACCCCCGAGGACATGCGGCGGCTGCTGCGCGAGACCGCCGAGGACGAGGCGGCCGAGGGGTCGGGCTGGCTGGAGATCCAGGTGGACCCGAGCGGGTACGCGTCGAGGTTCGGCGGGCTGACGCCGACGGTGGAGCTGGTGCTGGACGCCGCGCGCGCGGCGGAGGAGGCGACCGGCGTCGGCATCGGCGTGGTCGTCGCCGCGAACCGCACCCGCCACCCCCTGGACGCCAAGACCCTGGCGCGGCTGGCGGTGCGGTACGCGGGCCGGGGCGTGGTGGGGTTCGGGCTGTCCAACGACGAGCGCCGGGGCCGCGCCTACGACTTCGAGGGCGCGTTCCGGATCGCCAGGCGGGGCGGGCTGCTGTCGGTGCCGCACGGGGGCGAGCTGCTGGGTCCGGCGAGCGTCCGGGAGTGCCTGGACAACCTGGAGGCCGACCGGATCGGGCACGGGGTGCGGGCGGTGGAGGATCCGCGGCTGCTGGAGCGGGTCGTGGAGCGGGGCGTGACGCTGGAGGTGTGCCCGGCGTCGAACGTGAGCCTGGGCGTCGCGCCGACGGCGGCGCGGGTCCCGGTGCGGACGCTGTTCGAGGCGGGCGCCCGGATCGCGCTGGGGGCCGACGACCCGCTGCTGTTCGGCTCCCGGCTGGCGCGGCAGTACGAGCTGGCGCGCACCGAGCACGGCTTCACCGACGCGGAGCTGGCGGAGCTGGCCCGTCAGTCGATCCGCGGTTCGTCGGCCCCGGAGGGGACGCGGCGGCGGCTGCTGGCGGACGTCGACGCCTGGCTGGGCACACCGGCGGCGGGCTCGGCAGGCTAGCCGGCCGGTGAACTAGGGCGTGTCCCGTGATCTTTGTTGGCAGTTTGATGTAGATCATCTGTGTGGGTAATGAACGTCTGAAGCGTCATGATCTGACGGATGAGGAGTGGGCGCGGCTGGCGCCGCTGTTGCCGGCGCAGAACGTGCATGGGGCGCGGCATGCCCCGGCCGTCGACATCGCTCAAAAGGGGCCGGTAAAGATCACGAGCGGGTGACGAAAGGTGGTCGTGAAGCGCTTGGACGGTCCCGGGGCGGCCTGACCACGAAGATCCACCTGGTCGCCGACCGGCGGTGCCGTCCGATCGCCCGGCTCACCTCGCCCGGCCAGCACGCCGACTGTCCCAAGTTCATCCCGCTCATGGAGTCCATCCGCATCCCACGACGAGGCGTGGGCCGTCCACGCAAGAAGCCAGCCCGCGCCTTGGCCGACAAGGCCTATTCCTCCCGAACCAACCGCCGCTACCTGCGGCGACGCGGCATCAAGGCCGTTATCCCGGTCAAGAAGGACCAGGCCGCCCACCGCGTCAACCGCGGCTCCAAAGGCGGACGGCCACCGGTCTTTGACCGCGATGCCTACAAAGAACGCAACACCGTCGAGCGCTGCGTCAACAAGCTGCGCCAGCACCGTGCCGTCGCTACCCGGTATGACTGTGAGGATGGTCGGGTGCCGTCTCGGGCGGTGGCCTGACTCGCGTTACGACTGGCCTGCTGCCTTGTGTTTGATCTGTCGGC
>NZ_JACJIA010000029.1:0-31453 GCF_014138665.1 Actinomadura kijaniata | reverse complement strand
CGGCGGCTGACCCGCGGCTTTCGGCCCGGCGCGGCTGCGCGCCGGGTCAGGCCCGCGCGTTGAGCAGCACCGCCGCCACCACCGTGATGGTGGCGGCCGCCAGCAGCAGCGAGTCCCACCGTCGCAGCGTCGCCCAGCCCAGCAGCGCGGGAAGGCCCGGCCCGATCCGGATGCGGTCGCCGCGCCGGCCCCCACGAGTTCGTGCCCGTCCGCCCGCCAGCATCGGCAGCGCCACCACCGCGGCCAGGACGGCCGCGGCGGTCAGCAGCGCCCACACCACATCGGGCAGATCGATCCGAGTCACAGCGAGCACGGGTACCTCCAGGTGGTCATCATTGCGGCCCGACGACCGCGACGGAACCACCCCCTCCTCCCCATCCCTCCCCGGTCCTCCCCCTTGACATCGAGCCGACGCAGGGAGCGGAAGAGACGGAGAGACAGGTACGGAGAGTGAGAAGAGAAGAGGGCGTGTCGGTCCTGCCGGTGAGCGAACCGTGCCGCTAGACTCGGGGGAGTCGCCTAAGGCGACTCCCCCGTAATCACGGGTCGGCTCCCAGGTCACTGATGATCATTAGTGATCGTTTGTTGTTCACACAGTGTCAACGTCAGTGATGCAGTCGTCGAATGATCGCGCGAATGTTCCGGAGGCTTCGAACCATTCCAGCACGGGGAACCGCAGGTCCCGGTAACCGGTCAGGACCCGGCCTTGTTGGCGCCACTGGCGCAAGACCCGCGTGACCGAGACTCGGGACAATCCCGCCAGCCAGCCCAGTTCCTCTTGCGTCAGTGGGACCGGCAGTGCCACCAGGCCCTCGCGGTCGGGGTGGGCGTCTTTGATCAGCGGGTAGATCACCTGGGCCAATCGTTGGCTGGCGGAGTGGCTTACGGCCACCGCAGCAAGTCGCTGATCGGCCTCGTGCAGCCGCCCGATCAGCGATCTGTTTACCAGGCCGGATGCATCGGGGTGGTGGCGGAGGAATTCGGCGAACCAGGAGCCAGCGACGGCCAAGACGCGCGCCATAGTGGCGGAGGTGACCCTCTCTTGGCGGGCAAGGCGGTAGCCGATCAGAGCGGGCTCGGCTCCGATCAGCTCTCTCGGGCGGTACAGACGCACCAGCGCATGCCCGCCATAGTCGGTATAAGCCCAGCCCTTAGCCCACCCATCCAGCAACAGATACACCTGGTTGTTGAGATCGTCATAGCGGAACAGTGTCTCGCCGACGATTACGTTGGTCAGCCGCCCGACGTCGAACAACTCACGCCGGGCGGCTAGAGGAAGGGCGTCCAGGAAAGCGGTCACTGCCTGGGACCTCGCCTGCTCACGGTCCCTGCAGCGCCGAGATGATCGGCGGCAGTGCCGCAACCAGCACCGCGATGGCGGAGATGATGGCGGCGGCCCGGGTGGTGGGGCCCAGCCGGTAGACGATGAATCCGATCAGGGTGAAGAAGGCCAAGGCCACCACGACCCCGGCCACGACCGACCCCTGCATGGGCCACTCCTCGTGTCGGTTGCTCGGTTCGGCTCACCGACATCGGCCAAGGCCGCTGGTGTGCTGCGGAGAAGCTGGTGCCAGACAGATTCTCCAGGGCGACCCCGCCGATCACGGCGAATACAACAGACGGTCGCATATCCCATACGAAGAATGCCAGTCCAGGAAAAGTCAAAGGGCGGGCCCCCTCGGGCTGGCACACCCGAGAGACCCGCCTAGCGTGACCGAACCGAGCAACAGCACGACACGCTGACCTGCGGCTACGCAGGCACAGTTTTCATCTTCTCGCGTTACTCGTTAACCAACTGCTTCAAAAGACACAATTGCGGTTTGCCGGATGTGGCCACTGGGCTTTTCTTTTTCTATGCAGATTGCATGCAGAAACGGCTGCCTGAGGTCAGTCGCGGCGACGTCGACGACGGTGGGCATAGGGATCGTTGGGGTTGTAGGTGGCGAGAGCTTCGGCCTGACCTCGGTCGTCTGGGCCTTCCGGGGTGGGTGGGGGATCGCCGTAGTCGCGCAGCAGCTCCTCGACCGGGCCCGGCGGCTCAGCGGCTGGGCGCGGGGATGGTGGTGGCCAGCGGCGCGGTTCAGCTGACGGTTCGGGTGGGGCGGTCGTCTGGGGAGGGGGCGGCGGAGGGCCGTAGCCGCGCCAGGGGTCGCCAGACGGCGCGGCGGGCGCCGGCGGGTGTTCGGGCTCGGGGGTGGGCTGCTGGCCGGTGTGCGGTGGGTACAGCGCCTCCACCTGCGGGATGTCGACCGGCATTGGCAGCCACGGGGCTTGCACGGGCCGCCAGCGGCCGCCCATCCAGGTCAGGGCGCGTCCGGCCAGCGGGGCCACGCCCATGCCGCGCGCCCAGTCGTCGCCGACGACGTCGAACACCATCTTGGCCCCGGCCCCCGACAGCGGGCCGAAGGTGACGCGGTCGGTGAGCTGGTCGCGGACCGCGCCGGGGATGGCGTCACGTGCGTCGGGGCGTTGGGTCAGCACCCACAAGATGACGCCGGCCTCCAGGGCCTGGCGGGCGAGCCGGTCGAAGACCTGCAGCAGGTCGGGGCGGGCGGCCAGGATCTGCTGGATCTCATCCAGCACGACCAGGGCGCGCGGGTGGTGCGGCCGCTGGGTGGACTGCCCCGAGCGCCAGGCCAGCATCTGGGCGTAGCGCCGGTCCACCTCGGGCACCACCGCCTGCAGCAGCGCCTGTTCCCATTCCTCGGGGGTGTGGGCGACCGGGCCGACGCCCTGGCGGCCGATCAGCGGCGCGAACGATCCCGAGCCCTTGCCGTCCAGGACGGCCAGGATGCCGCCGGGGAACACCCCGTGCCCCAGCCCGTCCACCGCCCAGGCCCGCACGCCCGAGCTCTTGCCGTGCTGGGTGGCGCCCGCCACCAGCAGGTGCGCGGTCGGCTCATACAGTGCCACCGGGACGCCGTCGATGACCTGGTCGGCGTCCTCGGCGACGGTCTGCCCCAGCACGATCGCGCCGTGCTGGCCGAAATCGCGGGCGGGCAGCCGGGGCGGCAGGCTCGGCACTCGTTCTACGATCAACCGGGTGTTGATGTGGTCCCAGCGGGTCAGGTAGTCGGGGCGGCCCAGGGCCTGGCGAGGGCTGGCCGGAGGCGGTCCGCACAGCTCCCACATCACCCGTTCCACCAGTTCATCGCGGCGGGCACTGCGATGGGCGCTCCAGTCGGCCGGGTAGGTGATCAGCACGCGCTGCAGGGCCATCCCGGTCCACAGCGCCCGCCCGACCCGGGCGTGCTCGGTGCCGGCGACCGCCCGCACGCCGATCCGCAGCCTGGCCAGCAGCCGGGCCCGCGCCCGGGGCTGCAGCGTCAGCAGCGCCACGCCCAGCAGCACCAGGGCCACGATGTAGGCGACGGTGACGGCGATGCTGGCGCGGCCGTCGCCCGCCATCACCGAGATCGGGACGATCGTGGCGATCAGGCCATAGCCGGTCGCCCAGCGGCGCGCGGCCATGGTGGCGGCCAGGCGGCGATCGGCCGGTGCGGCCGCGGGGCCGGCCCGGCGCCAGGACCGCAGCGCGGCCGCGCCGACCCCGACGGCGATCGCGGCCGCCGCGAGGGCGGCGGTGCCCGGGGAAGGGGCGCCGCGTCCGGCCCACGCCGCCGCCGCGGCCAGCAGCGCCACCGCCCATCCCCAGTACGCCCCATCGGCCAGCGCGTTGACGGTCTCGCGGGCCAGCGGGGAGCGTTCGACCCGGTCGGCCAGCAGCGTCAGCGTCCTCACTGCCCCGCCCCCGACGCCGCTCCCGCCCCGTGCGCCAGCAGGCGCGCGGCTGCGCCCGCGACGTCGAACGCCGCGCGTTCGTGGTCGCGTTCGCCGCGCCGGGCCTCACACGGCCCCCAGGAGGCCGGACGGCCGCCGGTGCGGCCCTTGGCGGGCCAGAACTCAGCCGGGTAGTGCTCGGTCAGCGGGCGGCGTTTGCCGTGCTCAGCCAGCGGCACCAGGACCGTGCGCGGGTCGTGAGCGACGATCGCGGCCAGCATCTGGCGCGGGATCAGCCAGTCGGCCAGAGCGATCCGGGAGTTGCGTCCGGTGGGGGGCAGCACGATCTCGCACGCCAGCCACACCCGCCCGGCCGCGCCCAGGCCCGGCGCGGCCGCCACCGTCTCCTCCACCGCGTCCAGGATCCGCGCGGCGTAGCGGGCGAACGCGGCGACGTCGTGGACGTTGTCGACCGCCGCCGCGTCCGGGGCGCCGCCCGCGTCGACGGGCCCCAGGGTCCAGCCGTGCAGCGCCCGCGCGCCCACGCGCAGCACCCCCGCGGTCCACTTGCGGCCCGGGTCGATGCCCAACACCGCCACCGGCGACGGCGGAACCGCGCCGGTCACCGGGGGACCTCCCAGATCGTGGTGGTGGCCACCACGCGCGGGCGGGTGCTGGTCTGGGTCGCGGTGCGGATCACCAGCTTGGCCACCCGGCCCTGCGCGGTGGCCACGCACACCACGTCCCCGGCGTGCAGCGTCTCGGTCTGCGCGCCCCCGGACGCCGACGCCGCCTCCTGGCAGGCGCGGGCATCAGACCGGGTGCCCGGGTCCAGCACCGCCACCTGCGCGCCACTGCCGGTCTGGATGATCGGCTTGAGCCAGTCGCCGCGCACGTCGTACAGGTCATCGCGGGTGGTCGCCGACGGCGGCACGGTGTCCAGGTCGCGCAGCGCGCGCGGGCCTTCCAGCGTCAGCGTGCCGGACCAGCGCTGCACCGGCCCGGACGCCGTCGCCGACGGCGCGGCCGTGGTGGGCGTGGGCGTCACCGGAGTCGTCGTCGGCGGCGCGGCGGCCGAAGCCGCGGGCGAAGACGCGGCCGTGGGGGAGGGCGGGGCGGAGGCTTCGTCGTCGGAACCGCCGGAGCTGGTGGCGACCACCACCGCCAGGCCAGCCGCAACCGCCAGGACCACGCCGCCGCTGATGGCCGCGATTCGCACGGTACGGTCGCCGCCGTCTGGGCCGTGCGGCGGTTCGGGCATCGTCACAGGCTGCCTCCCGAGGGGTGAAGACGTTCCAGCCAGGTCACCGAGCGTGCCGTGAAGCCGGTGCCCTTGACCAGACAGATTCGATCACTGAGACCGCGCTGTAAGGCAGCAGGCCGACGCAATCCATCCGTCGTGTCCGGAAAGTAGGAACTGCTGATACCTGAGCCCCCGGCCCTTGATCGTTGATCAAGGCGTAGGTGTGGGGCGTGTGCGTGGGCGCGGCGTACGTGACGTGAAGGCGTACGTGACGGCGGTGACGTACGGCGGGGCGTGACGAGCTGGCGGCGGTGGGGGCCGGGCCGGTTGGACGCCCGAACGGTCTGCATCGGCGTCGGCGCCGGCGGGCGTCCGACCGGTTCGGAACGCGGGGGTCCAGGGGGCGGCGGAGCCCCCTGGGTGGGTGCCCTCAGCCGTCCTCGCCGTCCTCCTGGCCCTCCTCGATGACGGGCCCGTTCTCCAACGCCTCCACGGCCGCCGTCAGCCGCGCCACGGCTGCCTCGATGGCGGGCACCACGCCCACCAGGTCGTCGTAGACGTACCCGGCGGCGTGGGCCGCGCGGGCGATCTGGTTGACGTTGTTGGCGATCCCGGCGACTTGGCGGCGGGCGGCGAGGACTTCCGCCACCAGCGCGCGGCGCTGAGTCGCGGGCATGGGCGCACCCCCGGCCCGTGAGGGCGCGGCCGTGGCCGTCTCGACCATGAGCCGTTGGCGGCTGATGCCGAGCTGCTGCGCGCGTTCGGTGATGGCCACCAGCTCGGCCCCGGTGACCCGGACCGTGATGACGTGCGGCCGCCCCGCCGGGGCGCGCGGGAGCCTCCGCGAGCCGTTCGCCGCTGACGTCACCCGGCGGCCGCGCCGGTCCCGTCCGTCCCCGGTCCGTCCGCCGTCCTGGCGGCCGACCGCGTCGTCCTGGCCGTCGTCCTGGTGCTCGCGCGCCTCGCGCATGTCCCTCCCCAGCGGAGCGACCCGCCGCCCGGCGGGACCTGGGCGCGAGCGCGCCCAGCAGCGATCAGTCTGACTGATCGCACATCTTGCTCGCGCGTCGCCGGGCGTGTCACGGACCGCCCACGATCGCGCATCAGTCTGACTGATGGCCTATCGTGCTCCCGCCGCGCCAGGCGGGGCGGGAGCCGCCGCGATACCCCCTGGGGGCCCTCCGCTCCCGAAGCTGACCCCAGCCGCCAGGTAGCCGAGCGTGACCGGCGGGTTGTCATAACGTCCGACGCGACCACCGCCAAGGCCTCGCCGCGGCCGCCGAAACCGCGCGCCGAACTGCGACGACGTTCCTCGTCTCCACGCTGCCGGTCGGATTATCCGGCCGCGCCGCCGTGCGCCGTGCAGGTCTTATCCCGCCCTGCCCGGACCGGAACCCGGTCGGCGGCCGGACGGCGCGTACTCGCCGTGACCTGCGGCGATCGATGCTCAACTGGAGGCCGCCGAGGCCGAGGGCCCCGAGTGCGGCGGCGACACCCCGTCACCGGACACTTTCGCGGACCACCTATGTGAGACGGGGTCGTCGCAGGTCGTGATTCGATTCGTCGAGTGATCGCGGTTGTCCGGTGAGCGTTCCCCTAACGGACACCATTGGAGGTGGGCAGGAGATGGCAGACAGAAAACGAAAAGCTGCTGCGCGTGACCGAACCCGCAAGATGATGGAGAAGACCGGCATCATAGAAGAAGGCGACAACCCAGACCACGATGTCGGCGCTCCGACTGAGCCGCGACCACCACCGCCGCTCAGGAACACCGGTCTCGGACGTTGGAGGGTGAATGACCGAAGAGCAACAGCTACAACCTGGACTCGGCGCGCGGGCCAAAGCGGTCGCCCGTGCTTACCTGGATCCCCGCGGCCGCGCGTCTCGATCCGAGTACATCGCGTTCACTCTGGCATTGTTCCTTGCGTTCGGGGCTGCGACCGGTGCGGACGAGAGCAACGCTCCTGGACTGATCAGCTGGGGCATCGCATACATCGCCCTGGCGATGCTGCCCATCTGGTGGATCGCAGTGGTCCGCCGACTGCACGACTGCGGTTACAGCGGCCTATGGAGCCTGTTCCTTCCGACCCCGCCTGGGTTTCTCATCCTGCTGATCGTCTGTGCCATCGCGGTCGGCGACCCGGTCCCCAACCGCTTCGGACCACCACACAACCAGCGCTGAAGTTCTGACCTGGGTGTTGCCCTTTCGGGCTTATCTTCCAACGACCTCCGAACGGCCAGTGGCGTTAACCCGAGCCCTGATGGCTCGCTAACGCCACTGGCCGTTCGGTTGCTGCTTAATGAGGTGCCGTTAACCGATGCGCCACCGGCCGCAAGTGGTCTGCTTGGACATAACCCATGGGGGCGACGTGAACGTCTGAACTGATGTGAGCGAACCCCACGAGGCTTCCCCAGCGTCTTCAGCTCCTGATCCTCCTACCCCGTCCGCCGAGCGGGACGCCGCTGCGCCGTCTGCTCGGTCACCGGAGTCACAGATCCCCCCGCCCTCCACCGACGAGCTGAAGGACATCCCCGCCGATCGGCGTCTGGAACTGCTGGAGCTGCAACGCCAGCGCCAGGACGCCGAACGCGACCGGCGGCGGCACAGCAAGCACCAGTGGTTCAACAGCATCGGCATCCTGATCGGCGTCCTGGCCGCCGTGGCCGGCCTGGTCACCACCGCCATCACCTGGCGCATCGGCCAAGACCAGCTCAAGGCCACCCGAGAAGGCCCGCCGCTCCCGAACGTGGCCCCGGCCGTCAGGTAGCGAGTGCGCCGTAGGTCACGGGGCGTACACGCCACCCGGCTCCGCGCCGGGTTCCGGTCCGGACACCAGGGGATAGGTCCGACGCACCGCACGCCGCACGGGCCGGATAACGACACGACCGCGCCTCATCGTCGGTCGCGAAACCGGAAGTCGTGCAGGTCGGGGCCGTGCGGCGGCCGCCGGAGCGAGGCCTTCGCGGTGGTGGGGTTCGGACACTATGTCGAGTCGCGCCTCACGCTCCGCTACCTGGCGGCGTGGGCCACGTTCGGGAGCAGAACGCCTGGGGGGTAGATCCATACCTGGGTACACCCGGCCACCGGTGTCGTTGTCCGGGTCGATGTGCTCGACGTCTCCCTGGTCGTCGCCCTAGTCGCGGTATCCCAAGTCCGTGTAGAGGGTCAGGTCCACCACCACGCGCAGCTCGTACAGCGGATCGTCCTCGCTGTGCGCGCCCAGATCGCCCATCCAGTTCATCGCCACCACGATCGCGAAGCGGTGTCCGCCCAGCCAGTCGGCGGCCGCGTGCAGCAGTTCCGCCTCTTCCGAGCCGGTGAAGGTCAGCAGTCGCAACGAGCCGGGCGAGCCGGTGTCTTCCCGGAGGCGGACCGGCACGTAAGGGGTGGTTCGGCGTCGCGCGCGGCCGATGCGTGCGGTGGCGTCGGAGGTGTCATCCATGCGCGCGATCCTGTCCAGTCGCCAGCCCGCCGCGCATACTGTGCGGCGCACACCCGACAGAACCCTCGCTCTGTCCGCTCCGCGTCCGGGCGCGGTGTCTTTCTGGCGTATTCCGGCCATTACCCCTGTGGGCCGGGATGGTGGGTGGAGGACCGTGACGGGAGGGCGCGGGGCGAATCGACTGAGAACCGATGTCAAGGCGCGGAACATCGTGGATAATGCCGTTGCCCGGTTTTCTTCCCTGCCGAGTTGGATATGAACGATCCGTCGTGGTACCCCTCCTATCGTGCGCCCTGGTCGTTCCGCCTAGGTGCTCTGGCCGTCACTCTGCCCTCCGGCGCTCCTTTGCTGAAGGAAATCCTGGCGGACGGTTGGCTGCCCTGGCCTGTCCGCCTCGCGCTGGCCTTGCCGCTCATCGCCACAATTCTGGTGGTCAACGGCCTCGGCTGGCGGCCCTTGACCAGGGCCCGTCCCTCTCACCTTGTGACTCGAAGGCTGTTGAAAGCCAGAATCACTCCTTGGCCGCAGATCCGGGCGATCGGAGAGGACGACCATGGCCTCCCAGTGGCGGACTTGGTTGACGGCCGACGCATCCGCCTTCCGATGGTTATCGATGACGCCCGCAGCACCAAAGAGGAAAAGCTTGAGGATCTGTGGCGTATCTGGCAGCTACAGCGTGAGCGGACATGACCGCATTTAAGTCCAAGATCACGAGATCGGGGCGCGAGGAACATCCGTTGCGGACACCGGTGATGCCAGCGGCGTTTGACGACTGCAAGCAAGACCCACGCCGCCTGGACCACCAGCGACGGAGCAGAGATGACCGGCGACCGATGCCCGACCGGTCCATACTGTGTGCCGCACACCCGACAGAATGTTCGTTCTGGTGGGTTTGGCGACTGCACCGTTCCCGGAGTCTGCGCAGGTCAGCGCGGTGCGGGCCGGACTAGGGCTCGGTCGAACTGCAAACACGTGGTTTCGGTCCTGGGGTGCTGATCGTCGTCCACAGCCGAAACCCCCAGGTCACTGACTCTGTGAGGTTGCTGCCTGTGTGCCCCCCAGTGGCAGGGGAGGCTGGTTGGAGACTTCACGCAGCCGGTTGAACGCGCCTTCGCGCGGAGGGTCGGCGTCCGCCGGAGCGGTGCCGGGAGCCTCGTCGTCTGCCTGCGGAGGCAGTGCCAGGACGATCGGTGTGGTGCTGTCACGGGTCAAACGCGCTTCTTCGAGAATGCGCAGGGCCTCGGTCCGGGCCTGCGACACGGTGAGCTCGGCTTCCCGTCTGGCAGCGGCGATGGCAGTGTCAGCGGTGTTTTGGGCGATTGCCAAGACCCGGGCGGCGGCGTCCATGTGATAGCCCCCCATGTCCACAGTTTCCCCAGGGGGCGCCAAGGGGTCAGCATCCAGCGGTACGGCCATCCGCCTGTGCTCCGCCGCATGGTGGGCGCGGTCCAGGATGTCTTGGGCGGCCTTGTTCGCCCTGCGTTCGGCATCCACCAAGATGAGCCGCCCGCGTTTCACCGCGTCCTGCAGAATTTCCTCGGCCCTGGCGTTGAGCTCGGCCAGCGCTTGAGCCTTCCACTCCTCAACGGCCGGCCGCGCCCGCTCTAGCACTGCCTGAGCCTCCTGGTGGGCCTGCTCAAGCTGTCCTTGGGCCTGTTGGTGTGCAGCTTCGCGGATCTCCTCGGCCTCCTGCAGCCCCCGCACCCGTAGCTGGGCGGCTCGGTCATGGCCCTGCTGCACGATTTCCTCGGCTTTTTCGGTCGCAATTTCCAGCAACCGCAGAGCCTGCTGCCGGGCCTGTTCTTCGCTGGCGGCACGATCGGCGACGGAACCGCCGACGGCATCATCAGCTCTCTCCCATGCCCTCGCCCACGGCTCTACCTGGTCTGGTGGCACCCCGCAGACGCGAACGAAGGCCACCAGGGTCTCCTTGCGCAATGGAGTGCCGGTGCGCAACACCTGCGGAGCCTTGGACTTAGACAGCGCCAACCCCTGCTGGCGAGCTCGGGTCTCCATCATGCGATAGGAAGGCCGCCCCGCCCGCTGGTACAGCTTCTGCAGCGCCTGGGTCAGTTGCTCTCGATCAGTGATGCTGTCCAGGTTCAGATCGTCGGTCCTGGGGGCTACCTCCACGCCGCGCTCCTCACCCGTCCGTGTCCACCTGCGTCCCGCCACGTCCACTCGCAGCGGCTACGCGTCCATGGGCGTCCACGAGCCTAGAGAAAGTCGTGGACACACGGGCGGCAATGTCCATGGCCAAACCCAACTTGTCCGGACTCGCCCCCAAGCCGTCCCTCGCCGTCCATTCCCGAATGGACGCCGTTGACCTGGCTTTTCATGGAGTCACGTCGAGCACAACGCCGACGCGGGCTCACCGGTCGCCTGTCACAGACCGGCCAGGAAGGAACCAAGCCAATGACGGCCGCCCCCACTTCCCGCACCCCCGAGGAAACCCGCCATGAGACCCGCTACTGGCGCATCCGGACCCGGCTGGAGGTCGTGCGCCTGGGCCTGTGGGCAGCGCTGCAGGCCGTCTGGGAAATGATCCACCGCAGCTAGCCGCGGAGGTGACGGGCCTCCTGCCCGAACAGATTTGGCGATCCAGCAGGCAGGAGACCCGTCCACCTAGAACACCCAACCCCTGGTCTCCACGCAAGTGGAGACCAGGGGTTGGTCATGCCCAAGCTGCCCGTGAGCAGGGCCGGAACGACTCGGCGCACTCCGCCGCCACCACGGCGAACGTGGTTCTGTGGGCAACGGACATTTGTCCCGTGATCGCGCATCTGGGATCAGTGCTCAGCGCAAAAGCAGAAGGAGTCACCGCACGCGTAGCAACTGGGCCTGCCTTGGCATCGACACGTCCGTCGCGCGCCGCAGGCGACCGACTTCGTGTGGTACTCGACGACCTCGGCATCGGTCTCGTCGTATTCGCCATCACAAGTGGAGCAGTTCGTCATGGCGCCCGACTGTGCCAGAACCAACGGGAAGGATCGCTCCCATACCGTGCTGCAACCCACCGTCCCGGTAGGGAGATGGCCGCCACGACCTCGGGCACCGCTTCGCCGGATGTCCGGCGAAGCACCCCCAGCCCCGCACAGGAGAGGAGGATGACTGGCCGGGCCCGCCCGGTTTTCAGCGCTCGCTACAGACGTCCCTTGAAGGCCCTCCGCTCTTGAAGGAGAAGATGCGGCGTCGCAGCCTTGTGCGGGCGCGGCAGGCCGCCCGGATTTCTGCCCGGGCGGCCCCGCGATGCCGTTGCCGTTGTGAGTGGGTGGTCTACTTCCAGAACTCCCCGAACATCTCGTCTGCCGGTACCGGCAGCGGCGCGGTGGTGGAGGTGGGGGAGGGCCGTTCGAGCTGGCTCAGGGACAGGGCGAGGAAGTCGCGTTCCTCGTTGAGGCGGTCGCGTTCGTCGGTGAGCTGGGCCAGTTGCCGCACCAGTTGGGCGTTCTGTTCGCTGAGCTGGGCGATGACGCGTTCGCCGAGCTCGTGGCGCATGCCCAGGTTCGCCAGGCGCTGCTCCAGCTCAACCACGTTGGCCGGGCCGTTGCGCAGCAGGTGGTTGACCAGGTGCATGTACAGCTTGCGGTCCTCGGAGATCTGTTGCTGCAGGTGGCGGACTTCCTGCTTCAGGAACACCACCTCGCGTTCCAGCCCCAGGGTCTTGGCCCGCTGTTGGTCGACGGTGTGCAGGTGGCCGGCGACGGCGTTCTCCAGCTCGGCCAGCTCGCGCTGGCTCTCCTTCAGTGCGCGTTCGGTCTCGGCGACCAGCGCGGTGCGTTCGCGGCCGGCGCTGTCCAGCGCGCGCTGGTGGTCGGCCTCGCGCTGGCTGAGCTCATGGTGCAGGCTCTCCACCTGGGCCTGCAGGAACTGGGTCTGCATGTTCAGGTCCGAGCGGGCCACCTCCATCTCGTGCAGCTGCTGGCTGTCGTTGATGTTGCGCTCCAGCGCGGTGTTCAGGCGCTTGCGGAACTCGGCGGCCAGGCGCTGGGAGCGCTGCAGGTCGTGCTTGAGGAAGTCGACCTTGTCGTCGTCGGTGGGCTCGCGCGGCGGGTGCGCCTCGCAGGCGGCCCGGTGCAGCGTGATGAGCTGGACGTGTTCCTCGGGCGTCAGCTCGCGCTTGTCGTTGAACGGTGCCACGAAGTACACCGACAACACCCGCGGGTCGGGGACCGCATCACCTTTCAGGTAGGGCATCAGCTTGGTGTTGCCGATCCCCAGCCACTCAAAGTGCTCCTTCTGGGTCATGCGCGCCGCCCGCAACTCCAACAGGTATTCCAGGAAGGCCCTCACCTCGGGCTTGCGCGCCGCATCGCCGATCATGTCTTTTCCGTGCTTGGCCACCGCCGTACCCCGTCAGCATCGTGCGCTTCCTGCTCCAGGAACACAGCCCCACTGAACTGGACAAACGCCAGCTTCCTGGACCAGGAAACACGAAGATCATTAATTGGTGTCGGCTACTTCGCCTTCCTGCTTCAGGTCCGGCGCGCAACCGAGAAGGATCATTTTGCCCGCTCGGGACGACACCTTTGGACGGCTGTCCGAGATATCCCGATGCGCGGGTTTAGTCCATTACTGCAACGTAAAGAAGCAGGGAGGCAACGATGCCTTTTCCCTACCCTCGCCGGGTGCTGGGCGCTCTGGTCGGCCGTTCCGGCGGCGGCGACGCCCGCGACGCCAACCGGGGCGCCAACCGGGGCGCCAACCGGGGCGCCGACGGCAACGTCGCCAGCGACCTCGGCGGTGATGCCGCTGGTGGCCGTACCGCTCTGGCGGTCTCGGTCAAGCCGCGGCCCGGCCAGCACCACCCTGTGCGCCGGGCCCGCCGCCCGCGCCGGGACCGGTTCGGCCGCAAGACCTGGCGCCTGGGCCAGGCCGCGCTGTTCGCCGCGGTGCGCGGCACCGCCTACACCCTGGGCTGCGCCGGCGGCGCCTGGCTGCTGTGGTGGCTGAGCCAGCGCTGAGCCACCAGCAGGTCGGCCAGCAGAGCGGCTAGCAGAGCGGCTAGCAGAGCGGCGCCGAGCTGGTGGCGCTGACGAAGCGATGACACGGGCGGGCCTCCTGCCGCCATGGAATTGCGGTCCAGCAGGCAGGAGACCCGCGTCGTTCAGCACACCAACCGCCCCCAGGCGGCGCAACCCACCAGATCCTTTCCGCTCCGTGAAAACTTGGAACGCCGCTCTGACCTGCAAAAACGGCGGGCTGGTTTCAGAAATCCGACCGGGCATGAGGCCGGACACGTCGAACGCGGCGCCCCAGAGCGACCCCATAAAGGGACGCGCCCGCCCCGCCGCGTGCGGATTCAGGGACGGTGCAGCAGGTGTACCAAGGTGTCGGGACTGTAGGAGGTGATCCCGTTGTCGGGGCCGGTGGCGGCGCTCCAGGCGATCGGGATCAGCCCGCCCGGCCACCAGGAGGAGCCGGGCACATCGTCCAGGCGCACCACGGCCGGGTGGTGGCCGGGCAGAGCGACCACGTCGCGGTCCCGGCAGGCTCGCAGCCGGACCGGCTTCATCCTGCCCTCACAGCGGAGGGAGGGGCGTGGGCCAGGGGCCGGGCTCGGGGCGGCGGCGCGGGCCGGGCGGGGCGGGCTGCGTGGTGCCGCGCAGCAGGGGGCGGTGCTGCAGGTCGGTGACCGGGCCGCCGTCACTCCAGCACACCGGCGTCTGGTGCCGGGTGGGGGTGGTGGCGCGATGCGCGCCGGGGTGACCCGTCGGGCGAGTGCAGGCGAACTCCATCCATTCGTGCCGGGCGCGGGCTTGGCAGGCGCCGAGCCTGTCGTCGACGTCGTCCCCGGCTTTCGTCACGGCCGATGGTTTCGTCACGCCATCCGAAGCGCCCGCCGGGTCGCCCGCGAGTTCGTGCACGACGGTCTCGGCGGGGTCACCGAACAGCGGGCCGGGCACCGCCAACATCTGGCTGATGGCCTGGGTGCGGGTCTTGCCCCCGGCCACCGGGCGATCCTTGGTGTTGTAGGCGGTCCACACCATGCGCCGCCCCTTGGTCTTGAGCACCACGCCGAGCTCGTCGCGCCGCTCGGGGTCCCACCGGTCGCGCACCACCACCAGATAGCCACCGCCCTCGCAGCGGGGCGGGTCGGCCACCGCCGCGGCCAACTGCCCCTCGGTATAGGGACACAAGGGCTTGTCGTTCTTAGGCCGGGCCTGCACCCGGCGCGCGGTCAGCGCCTCGGGCGGCAGCTCGGGCAGCGGGGCCGGCGCCCACAGCGCCGCAAACAGCGCCATCACCGCCTCCTCGCGGCGGCGGGCCGATCCCGGCACCGGGCCGTCCAGGGTGCAGGCCACATGACGGGAGCGGTCGCGTTGCAGCCAGCCCACACACCTCCCGCGCACCAGCACATCGGTGCGGCCGGGCACCCGGCCCCGCATCAAGCTCCAGCGCGCCAACGTCGCCGGGGCCACCTCCAGGGCGCGCCCGCGATGGTCCCGCAGCTCCCCCACGTCATAGGTGGTGTCCGGGCCGGTCGTTACCCCCAACGCCGCCGCGGCGGCGCGAACGACCGCCCAGAGGTCCAGGTCCGTGGTGGTCGCCACCACGCGCCCGGCGGCATCGTGCACCTGCCAGCCGTCGCCGGCTCGGTCCCCGGTCTGGTCCCCAGCCCAGTCGTCGGGACGGTTAATCCAGCCGACCCGCCGCCCGTCGGCCACCACCAGGTGCACGTCATGGGTCAGATGGGTCAGCACCACCTCCCCCACCACCGCCAAGCCCGCCATGTCCTCGGCATTCACCGCGCCCTCAGCACGCTCGACGCCCTGGGGGACGGCAGCACCAGCAGCGGGCACGGGAGAAGACACGGGAGCACGGTCCCGGTTTTCGTCACGGTCGCTGTTTTCGTCACGCCGCTCGGAGGCGGCCGTCGCAGTGGTCGTCGCGGTGGTCGTGGTCACCGTGTTCGCCGGGGCCGTGTTCGCCGGGGCCGTGTCGCCGGGGGCCTGCAGCGCGGGCACCCGCAGATCCCACAGCCTCCGGTAGCGCGCGTCGTGCTCCTCCAGATGCGCGCGCCCAGCCTCGGTGATCCACACCCGATCAGGCACCGTTGGTCCGCCACCGGGAGGCCGATGCGACACCAACGGCTCCTTGCCCTGGCGTTCGCGCATGGTCTCCAGCCAGTGCCAGGCCTGGTAGTGCCGGTCGCGCATCCCGGCGTCCCCTCGCAGGTAGGCCGCGACCAGCCACTGCCACAGCCACGCCGACAACAACCCCCGTGGCGGACGGCGCAACTCGCTGAAGTCCACCTTTCCCAGGGTGGACGGCCACCAGGTCACCGCCGCCTCCGCGGGCCCGTCCTCGGGTACCTGCCCGGCCTCCTGCTTCGAGGGTGCCAAGTGCGCGGCGGCCGCGGCCGGGACGGCACCGGCCGGGCGACCGGTCCCCGCTGCGTCACGCGCCTCCTCGTCACGCGCCTCCTCGTCACGAGTCTTTTCGTCACGAGCCGGTGTTACGTCACGGCCCGGCCCGGTGGACGGGGCACCCGACCGGGGGGACCGGGGCCGCGCGTCCGGGCGGCCGCGCCGCTGCAGCTCCTCCACCAGCTCGTTCAGCGCCGCCTCCACGCGCGGCCGGTCCACTCCGTACCGGTCCAGCGTCTCCCACCCGTTGTTCAGGGCGCTCTCGACGGCCAGGGCGGCGTGGAAGGCCGCCAGACGCCGCACCTCAGCATCGCCCCTACCCTCTGCGGCATCCGCCGCTGCGCTCGACGCGCTGGCCGTGCTCTGGCGGGCGCGATAGGCCCTGGCCTGACACGCCCGAGAACAGTAAGCGCGCGGACGCCCCCGCCGCCGGGCGGCGAACTCGGTCCCGCACACGATGCAGACGGCCACGAGACACCCCTTCCCTTTTCATCACACATCCTCGGCGTGACGAAAACCAGGTTACGCCGCATCCGTGACGAAAACCAGCACCTTCCGTGACGAAAAAGCGCCGACGTCCGGAGCGCGAGCCCGCCGGGCACGCCGCTGTCACCGGTCCGGCCAGTGACAGCATGTGGCGGCGGGACGCTCCGGCGAAAAAGCCTTTGGGCCGTCTGCGTGAGCGCGGACGGCCCAGCGGTGCCCGCTCGACGTCGTCCCGCGCACGGCACCGTGTCCACGCGGGTCCGGCCCGGCCACTCTCCGGGCCGGGCCGGACCCGCGCCCTTCACGCGCACGCCTTTTTAGCGGTGTGACCGGTCATAGCAGGACAGAACCGCAGGTCGGAGCGTTGCAGGCCGACATACCAAGGAAGCAAGCTTGCAAGCTTTCTTGTTTGCTGTCCCGCTACGCTGCCGCGCGGTACACCACCGCGTCCGCGCGGAACGTCCCCGCAGTGAAGGAGGAAGGGCATGGCAGCACCGCCGCACTGGGCGATCGCCACGCACAAGGGAGGCACGGGCAAATCCAAGCTGATCGAACTGATCGCCGCGGCCGCCGCCGAGAAGGGCGACCGGGTCCTGGTGGTGGACATGGACGCCCAAGCCAACATCACCCGCCGCCTGCGAGCCCAGATCCCCGCCGAACCCGCCGAGCGGCGGCAGTCCTCGCTGGCGTCGGTGCTGGAGCGTCCCGGCAAGGGGGAGATCGCCCGGGTCCTGGTGCCGTCGGGATGGGGCGGGGTCTACAGCGAGCGGATCACCGTCGCGCCCGGGCATCTGGACCTGGAGCTGCTGGCACTGACGGCCGGGCAGCCCTCCAGTTCCCGGCGGCTGCTGACCGCGCTGGCCGGGGTCGTCGACGACTTCGACCTGGTGCTCATCGACTGCCCGCCCAACCTGCTGTCGCACCTGATCGACAACGCCTGGACGGCCTCGGACCTGCTGTGGGTGCCGGTGGAACCCGAGTTCGACGCGGTGGAGGCCGCCCGGCGCGTGGTCGAACGCGTCGAGCGCGACCGCGACCTGCTCAACCCCGACCTGGCCGTGGCCGGGTTCGTCATCAACCGGTTCCGTTCCCAGCTCACCCTGCACAAGCAGCGCGCCGAGGAAACCGCAGGGATCATCTCGCCCGCGGCGGTGTGCCCGGTGCGCTTCCCCGAGCTGGTGGCGCTCAAGAACGGCAGCGAGTTCGCCCAGCCGATGAGCGAGCTGGGCACCGAGGGCCGCGCCATGGCCACGCTCGGCGCCGACGCCTACGCCTGGATGACCACGCGCGGCCAGATGCTGATGGGAGCCGCCGCCTGATGCCCCGCTACGACGACGTGCCCAAGGACGAACAGCTCCCCCGCACCCGCACCACCGCGCCGCCCGCGCCGCCCGCGCCGGCCGCAGCGGCCCCGGCCGCTGAGCTCGCCGAGGAGGCATGGGTGGCCATCACCACCACCGTGCCGGTCAGCGTCCGCAAGCAGATGTCGGTCGCCTGCGCGATCCACGGCGTCAAGCTCAAAGACGCCGTCACCGAGGCCCTACGGGCCTGGCTGGCCGACCACCCACCCCGCCTCGACTAATCAAGCAAGCTTCCAAGCTTGGAATCTTTCAAGCTTGGAAGCTTGCTTCCTGGCTTGCCTGGTCAAGGCCTCCTAGGTGTGGTCGTAGTGATGGCACCGGTTCGTGGGGTCGGTCTGATGGACAACCGCCGCACACGTGGAATGTCGGAGTAGTTCCGTATCGTGCGGGTCGTCGTCGCCCTGCCGTTGGAGCTGCCGATGCGCACGCCCCCGCTCTACGCCGGACCCAACGAACGTCCGCGCCAGCATCCACCTGTTGAGACGAACGGCGAGTTGGCGGTGCCGTTGCCGCTACTACTGGCCTCGACGTTGGCCCCGGCCTCGGTCGGGGTGTTGCTGCACCTGGTGGCCTGCCCGAGGTGCTTCACCGGCGCCGACCTCCACGAGCACAACGTCATCGGTCGGGCGGCGGCCAAGACCGCCATCACCGAGCTGATCGAGAAGGACTACTACCGCAGCGAGGAACGCCCCACCCGGGACGGTGATCAACTCCGATGCGTGCAGATCGCGCTGGTTCCCGGCCAGTTTGGCCCGGCGCACTGCCTGTCTTGGGTGTACTTCGTCTCGCGCGGCGGCCTGATCAAGATCGGAACAACGGCCGCGCTGAGCACGCGGATAAGGCAACTGGGCTATGACGGTGGCCCGGTCACGGTCGAGGCACTAATCACCGGCGGCCCTGTCATGGAAGCCCGGTTCCACCAGGAGTTGGCCCGGCACCGCGTCCACGGCGAGTGGTTCACCGACGGCCCGGCCGTCCGCCGCGTCATCGACCAGATCAACAAGGGCAAACGTCGGGGCGCACGGCTGTAGGCCTCACCAGCGACGGTCAAGCCCTCGACGTCGTCCGCCCAGGTCAGGCCCGTTTCCACTAAAGCAAGCAAGCAAGCTTGCAAGCAAGATTTCTTGTTTGCAAGCTTGCTTGTTGGCTGGTCAACGCCATAGCTGGTGCACAAGAACGTCAGTGTGGTTAGGCGTCCTTGGCCATGCTGGTGAAGCGGCTGTAGTGGCCTTGGAAGGCCAGGGTCGCGATGGCGGTGGGGCCGTTGCGGTTCTTGCCGACGATCAGGTCGGCTTCTCCGGAGCGGGGGGATTCCTTGTCGTACATGTCCTCGCGGTGGATGAGGATCACTACATCCGAGTCCTGTTCCACGGCGCCGGACTCGCGCAGGTCCGACACGGCCGGGACCTTGTCGACGCGGGCCTCGGGTCCGCGGTTGAGTTGGGCGAGCATCACCACGGGGATCTGGAACTCGCGGGCGATGAGCTTGAGGCCGCGGCTGAGCTGGGAGACCTCGACCTGGCGGTTTTCGGCGCGGCCGGTGGCGCGCAGCAGTTGCAGGTAGTCGACCACCACGAGGCCGGCGGCGCCGACGTCGGTGCGGCGTGCCATCCGGCGCAAGGATGCGCGCAGGGTGTCCAGGGTGACGGTGGGGGTGTCGTCGATGACCAGCGGCGCGGTCGCGACGCGGTCGGTCATCGCGGCGACGCGGGTCCACTCCTCCTCGTCCAGGGTCCCGGCGCGCACGTGGGTGAGCAGCACGCGGGCCTCGGCGGAGATGATCCGCTGGATGATCTCCTCGCGCGGCATCTCCACCGAGGAGAACAGCACCGGCACGCCCTGGCGGATGGCGGCGTGCCGGGCGATGTCGGTGGCCAGCACGCTCTTGCCGGTGCCGGGCCGGGCCCCGATGGTGATCAGCTGGCCGGGTCGGAACCCGCCCAGGATGCGGTCCAGATCGGCGTACGGGGCGGCCACGCGGCCGGTGGTGTCCTCGCCCTGTTCGATGCGGTCCAGCACCTGCAGCAGCGCCTCGCCGAGCACTGGCGGGTCCTCGCCGACCTCGTCGTGGGTGATGAGCAGTTCGTGGGCGCGGGCGATGTGTTCCTCCACCAGGTCCGGGTCGCCTTCCATGCCCATCTGGACCAGGGCGGTGCCGGTGGCCACCAGCGCGCGCATGCGCGCGCAGCGGCGCACGATCTGGGCGTAGTAGCTGCCGTTGGCGGCAGTCGGCGGGGCGGCGAGCAGGTCGTGGACATAGGTGGCGCCGCCGCCGATCCGGCCGATCAGGTCCCGGTCGGCCAGGGCCGCGACCACCGCGACCGCGTCGTGGGGTTCGCCGCGCCGGGACAGGTCCAGGATCGTCTCGAACACGATCTGGTGGGCGGGGCGGTAGAAGTCGGCGGCCCGCAGGATCGGGGTGACCTCGTCCAGGATCTGCGGGGACAACATCAGCGCGCCCAGCACGCACCGCTCGGCGACCAGGTCATGGCGCGGCGTGTGCACCGGCGCCGGCATCGCGGCCAGGTCGTCCAGGCCCTCGGCTGGGCTCGGGATGGTGGTCATGAAGCCTCCTCACCGGGACGAACGACAGGAGCCGTCGTCCCGGGCACGCGACTTGACAATGTAAAGGCAGAGGGCTGGAGCTGTACACGCGCTCCAGCGGGAAGACTGGTCAGCCGACGGCGGCGCGGGCGGAGACCTTGGGGCTGCACTTGGGGCAGTGGTAGCTCATCGGCATCCCGACCTCGTCCTCGACGTCGAGCATCCGGGACACCTCGTCACACTCGCCACACCATTCAGGCTTGCCCCTGGAGGGCTCTGAGTTCACCCGAGGCGCACCCTTGGCGGTCAGGGCATATCCGAGGTCCCTCCAGCCCTGCTGGCCCATCCAGCGGGCTATCAGGGTCAAATGGGCGGCGCTGTGGCCTTCGGCGAGAAGTTCCTCCGCCTGTTCGGCGATCTTCTGCTCTCCAGCCGGCACCCGAGGCAGCTCGGTGCCCTCGGTCCACGCCTGGGCGATCTTCTGGGCCTCCTGGGCATGCGAGGAGACCTTCGGCGGCGCGGGTGTGGACGGCGGAGCCGTTCTCTCTCTCTCTTCCGTCGCGTCGACCTCCGCTGAGGCGCGCGGCGGCGGTACCGACGCCTCTTCTCCTTCGCGCTGTGCGCGCTCTGAGAGAGAGATCTTCTTAGAAGAAGGAGGAACCGCCGCACTGGTGCGGCTACCCCTGGCCGCATGGATGCGGCTACCCCTAGCCGCACCGGTGCGGCCACCCCCCCGGCCCTGCTCACGAGCCGCGCGGCGGGCCTCGGCGCGGGCGGCGGCACGCTCGTCCCACCACTCGTGGTCCAGCAGCTCATAGACGCTGGGCAGGTGGCGCTTGGGGTTGTTGGGGTCGCGGCGCCGGTGCACGCGGATGATGCCGCGCTCCTCCAGCCGCTTGGTGGCCCGATCCACGGTGTCGAGACTGCGACCGATGCACTCGGCCAGCCGGGCCCGGGTGGGGATGTCCTCGTCGTCCTCGCCGGCCTCTGGATCGCTGTCGCGGTACTCAACGTCCACGAAGCTGGCCAAAGCCGCGTACAAGGCCTTGTCCACGGGGTCGATCGACCCATCGCGGGCGACCGTCGCGTCGAACTTGATCCAATCCAGGTCGCACTGACGAACCACCCGAGGGGTGAACCTCGGCGGGTCGCTGGGTACGCTCATGCTGTACGTCCTTCTTGCTGTGGCGGCGGGAAGAGACTTCGCTGGAGACGCCGGGAGTTGCCGCTCCCGGCTCTCTGCGTTTTAAGGGACGCTACCGCTCTGCCTGCTGAGAGTCGGGGCTGTCCAGCGGCCATTGAGCGGATCGTGCGCGCTTGAGCTCTGTGGCGATCTCAACGCGGTCCGCAGGGATCACGCAGATCGTTACTTCGATCGGCGCGTTCGTGCGAGCGGAAGTACCAACCCGAGCAAGCTCCAGGGCAGGCATGGTGTCGGGCATGTCTACCTGCCGAGCTTCTTCCGGGGTGGGCATGCGCGCCCTCATGTACTCCATCCAGGCGATAGGGCCGTGCCCGGCTTCTTCAAGCCTGTCCAAGTACCCGCCGCGTCCGGTATCCCGGTCAGCAACTCGTGGTGCATCCGCGACTGCCTGAGGGTGAACCCAAGTGTCCACCAGCTGAAAGGGGGGGTCGCCGGTTGGCGATGTGACCCGCCGTCGCCGAAGTGTCAACGTTCCGGGTTCGAGCCTGAGTAGCTCGGCCGGACGTTCGGGGATGGGCAAAGTCTCCCGACTCGGTCGACCGTGCACCTGCCACGGTTCGTCTGGGCTGGTAGCCGCTGGCATGACATAGCCGCGCGCTGGGTCGCGGGTAACCAGTGTCCCTCTTTTGAGGCGGCGGCGGTTGCCACGTTCTCGCACGGTGATCCCCCGGCGCTTCACCACGGAAATCAGACCCTCTGCCTTCAGGATCGCCAACGCGCTGCTGATGACTCCGCGCCCCACGCCGTATTCCTCCACGAGGCTGGCGTAATCGGGCAAAGTCGTCCCTGGTATCCACTCGCCTGCCTCAATGCGTCGCCGCAGGTCATCGGCGATCTCGCGGTACTTGGCGCTCATGTCGATCACATTACAGTACCGGGACTGTTGACGAAAGATCGGGGTGGATGCATGCTTGATGGTGTCAGTCAGTTCCGGAACTGAAGAGATGTTCAGTCCCGGAATAGAGCGGCCCCGGAGGGCTAGTCCGGGGCCGCGCACCAGACCAGGACTCGTGGAAGGAGATCGGTCCGGTGACGAACACCATCATCCCTCTGCCGGTGGCGAGGGACCACATGACCTACCTGGGGGCGCTCGCGTTTGCGCTTCCCCGGATCGACCTGGAGGCGTGGTCGCCCGAGCCGTTGGCGGGCGAGTGCGCCGAGGACGTCGAGGCGCGGTTGGCGGCCGCCGACGACTTCCTGTCCGACCTGCTGGAGGAGTTCGCCGGTGACGTGGCGGTCCAGGAGCGGGAGCTGCTGGCGTGCCTGCTGGGTGAGTACCGCGACCTGGAGACGGCCGGGGCGCTGCTGACCGAGCTGCGCGCGACCCTGCAGGGGGTAGCGGCGTGATGACCTGCATCAAGGCCGGGTGGCGCTTCCCCGGCGAGGTGGAGACGGTCGGCCGGGCCCGTGAGCTGCTGCGGACGGCGCTGGGCGCTCACCTGACCGGTCACGAGCTGTATGCCGTGCTGCTGGCGGCGACCGAGCTGTCGACCAACGCGATCCGACACAGCAACAGCGGGCGGCCGGGTGGCTGGTACGCCCTGGCCGTCGAGGCCGACGTCGACACCGTCCGCGTCGCGGTTGCTGACGAAGGCGGCGAGGAGGAACCGCAGGTCGCGGTGGCGGAGTCCCTGGAGGACCTGGACGCCGAGGGCGGCCGGGGGCTGGGGACGCTGGCGCTGCTGGGGTCGGTCGGCTGGGCGGGCGGCCCCAACGGACGCCGCGTGTGGGCCGACCTGCCGGTCGGGGCGATCGGGGGCGCGCGATGACCCGCAAGAAGCAGACCCCGACCAAGGCCGCCAGCGTGGTGGACGCGGTGCGCGCGCAGAGTGCGCAGGCGGCGGAGCTGGCGCGCATCTCCGGGCAGGAGCGCCTGGCCGATCCGAGGCTGAACCCCGCGACCCGGGCCCAGCACGACGCGCTGCGCGATGAGCAGCAGCGCCGCGCGCTGGATGCTGCGCACCAGCGGGCGATGCGCCGCCACCGCGTCGCGGATGCGGCGGCGGCCGATGCCGAGGAGACGCTGAGTGCGCTGGCGCTGGCGCGGCAGACCTCCTCCCCGGCCCGCCGGGTGCTGGCCCTGCACCAGGGCAAGCGCGTCTATCTGCGGGTGTCGCTGGCCGCCAGCGTGGTGCTGGCGGCCGGATCGGCGCTGGGAGTGGAGGCGGCGGCCCGGCACCTGGACGCGCCGGTCGGTACCGGATGGATCGCCGAGGTTGGGCTGACGGGCCTGGCCACGGCGGCGATCGCCTACCGGGCGCACCTGGCCGAGAACGGCGGCCACCTCGGCAGCGTCCGCGAGCACTGGCAGGCGCGGGTGCTGTGGGCGTTGATGACGGTCCCGCTGCTGGTCAGCGTCATCGCCAACGTCTCCACCGGCAACGTGCTGGGCGCGGCCTGCAGCATCGGCGCGGCGGCGTTCGCGTTGCTGTCGGCGACGGTGGCCGACCGGTCCTCAGCGGCGATGACCGCCAACGCCAAGCAGGTGGACACGGTCGCTGAGAAGGAGCTGCGCGCCACCGCGATGGGCGAGAACGTATTCGCCGCTCCCGCCCCGGCGACGACGATGGTCCCGCCGGCGGCCGGTGCGGCGCTGGAGCTGGAGTACGCCGGGCCGGTCGTCGAGGACGACGGCCAGGAGCACGCCGAGGAACACGTCGGGCGCGACCTGGAGGCCCCGGCCGCGCCGGTCATCGACCGGCAGGCGCTGGTAGAGGCGGTACAGGCGGCGGCCCTGGAGGCGCTGTCGCCGCGCCCGGCCCAGGGCGACGACCCCGAGGACGGCGACGACGGCGACGGGGTGGCCGAGGAGATCGCCGCCGAGGTCGCCCAGGGCGTGGCTGAGCTGGAGCGGTGGCTGCAGCGGCCCGACGAGGACCCGCCCGGCGGGCCGGGCCCGGTCGAGCCGCCGACCGCCGACGACGGCGACCAGGGCGCGGCCCTGGTGCCCGCCGACGCTCCCGAGGACGAGGGGACGGACACCTCGTCCGGTGCCCCAGCGGACACGTCGCCGGACAGGTCGCTGGACACATCGGCGGGGCCGGGTGGACACATCGACGCCGACCGGCCGCGACCGGCCTCTGAGGTCGCGGGGACAGATCGCGGGGCCGGGCGGGTGACGGCGGCCGCGCGGGCGCGGCGGGACGCCGGGCTGCGCACCCGTTACCAGGTGGCGACGGTGCTGCTGCGGCTGCCGCACACCTCCAACGCCGCGCTGGCCGAGGCGCTGAAGCTCAGCGCCAAGACGGTCAAGCGGCACCGGAACGCCTTGCGTGAGGCCGGATGGGACCGCCTGACCGACGCCGAGCGGGCCGAGTGGGTCGCCGCGCTGGGTGAGCAGATCGGAGAGACGCGATGACGCTGGTTCAGGCGTGGACGACGCCGGGTGCTCTGGGCGCGGTGTTCGCGGCGCTGTACGCGGCGCACCAGTTCGGCGATCACTGGGTTCAGACGCACCGGCAGGCGGTGTTGAAGGGCATGCGGGGCCGGGGCCCGCAGGTGCGGCGGGCGCGGCGGCTGTGCGTCGGGCACGTGCTGTCCCTGGCGGCGACCAAGCTGGTTGCGCTGCTGGTGGTGGCGGTGGCCACGGGCCTGGAGCTGTCGCCGGTCGCGGTCGCGATGGGCCTGGTGGTGGACGGGATCAGCCACTACTGGGCCGACCGGCGCGAGCCGCTGATCGCCCTGGCCGAGCGGATCGGCAAAGGCGGCTGGATCCAGGCAGATCCGCAGGCGGCCTACCTGCTGGACCAGTCGTTCCACGTCGTGTTCCTGCTGGTGGCAGCCCTGATCATCGCGGCGGGTGCGGCGTGAGCGCGGATGCGACCGCGCGGCCCTGGGGCGCGCGGGTGCGGCACACCCCCGAGGTGGTGCGCCGCACCCGCCGCCCGGCGGCCCGCGCCGACGGCGTGATCACGTGCGGGACCGGGATCCGCGAGTACGTGCTGACCTGCACGTGCGGGCGGACCTGGGAGCCGCACCCCTCCAAGCGCATGGCGGAGATGGACCGGCACCAGCACCTGGCCGAGGTCGCCGACGTTCCGGCTGGCGAGCGGTGCCGTCAGCCCGGTCGCCACCGCACGCCGCCGAGCGAGCGATGCGCCTTGTGCGCCGATCAGCTCAGTTTCGACTTCACCCCTGACCTGGACGGAGACCCGTCATGACGATCGTGACGAGCTTGGCGGCGCTGCCGAAGCGGATCGGGGCGCGCCGTGACTACACCCGGCTGACCGGGTGGCTGAACGACACGCTGGAAGCGCTGCGTGTGGAGGTGGTGCCGAGCCAGCGGGCGGCGCTGATGCGCGAGGCGTGCGGGCTGCTGGAGGACCTGGCGGCCCGGCACACCGAGGCGTGGGGCCGTGACTGCGACGCCGAGGGGCGTCCGGCGGCGGTGTCGATCGGCACGGCCGCGCAACTGCTGGGAGTGGTGGCCGAGACCGAGCTGACCGCCGCCGAGGACGTCCGGTGGGCGGTCCGGGGCCTGAACGGCCCCGTCGACTCCGTCGGCGTCGTCGGCGCGGACGAGCTGGTGGACGCCGACGCCAGCGCCGCCGAGGTGGCGGCGAACTGGGCGCTGATGGCCGAGCGCCGTCTGTGGGCTGAGCTGGGCCACTGCCGGGATCGGGCCGCTCGTGCGCGGCTGCTGGAGCAGCTGCACCAGCAGGTGCGCATCCACGTGGGGGAGCGGGCGGCCGGGGTGCTGGCCACGGTCGCGGCGACCGACTGGCACCTGGCCGGGCGCCACGAGCGGTGCTGCCCGCCTGAGGCTCCGACGGTGACCCGGCCGCTGGTCGCGGCGGTGTTCTTCGTGATCGGCGTGGTGCTCCCGGTCCCGCTGCTGCCGATGACCGGCCCCGAACAGGTCCTGGTGGCGGCCGGGGCGGTGACCGGCACGGCCGGGGCACTGGGCGCGCGGCTGTGGTGGATCGGCCGGATCGGACGGTCGGCGCGTCGGGGCGGGGGTGAGCGGTGATGGCGCTGTCATCGACGCCCCCGGGCCGCTCGGGTTCCTCGTCCTCCTCGTCGTCCTGGTCCTCGTCGGCCTCGTCGGCGGAGGTGTCGCGGGCGCGGGCGGTGGCGCGGCTGCTGGTGGGCCTGGTGGTGGGGGCGCTGCTGGCGCTGGATGACCTGGTGACGGCCGCGTGCGGGGCGGCCCCGGTGGGACCGCGGCTGCGTCGGGCGGCGGCGCGGGCGCGGTGGGCGCTGGCCGACCGCTACCGCGCCGCCCGGCACCCCGACGTGGTGGACGCCCAGGTCGTGGATGACACCGAGCTGCGGAGGTGGCTGTAAGTGGCGGAGATCAGCGAACTGGCCTCGATCGAGTTCGAGGGCAGCCTCGGGGAGGCGTTCAAGCTCTACGGCGAGGCCCTGGAGGAGATCGCCGACCGGTGGGCGACCGAGCTGGCGTTGGCGGCGGCCGACGCCGAGGCGGCGATGACCACGATGAGCGGCCATCTGCTGCTGTTCGGCCTGGACACCCGCGTCAAGGCGCGGCGTACCGCCAAGCGGCTCAAGCGGGCCCAGGAGATGGTCGACGCGCTGGCCGCCCGCGGCGACAAGTTCCACCGCGACTACCGCAAGCACTTCCGCGCCGACTGAACCGGCCGGCCGAACTGACGCAGAAGGGGACGACATAGATGGGCACCGGGATCGAGCGCATCGACCGGATCGGCCGCACGGTGTTCGGCGGTCGCAAGGTGGCGATGCAGATCGCCGAGTACTCGCGGATCAACCAGGCGTTCGCGCACGACCTGGCGCGGGAGCTGGAGGCGGCCGCCAGCGCCGCCGAGGCGGCGATGCGCGAGCTCAAGCACGACCCGAACGTGAAGGTCCGCAACGTCGGCTGGCGCGCCTGGTGGGTGGCGCGCCACCTGCGCGAGGGCCGTGAGCTGTGCTCGGGCATCTCGGCGGAGATGGTCAAGTTCAACCTGCAGTTCCGCCGCGAGTTCCTGGAGAACACCGGTGAGCAGCGCCAGACCTCCACCAGCAACTACCGGGGAAGGGTGAGCCTGTAATGGCCCGCAAGACGACGCAGGCGCTGGCGGTGGTCCAGGACGCCACGATGGAACGGGTCGCGGTCGCGGCGGTCTCCAAGGTCGGGCCGCTGCTGCCGCCGTGGATCCTGCTGGGCGGCGAGGCCGGCGGCGCGGCCCTGTCGCACGCGCTGTGGGGTGGGCCGGGCTCGGTGGCGTGGGCGGCGATCGCCTGCACCCTGGGCTCGACCGCCCTGACCGGGCTGACCTGGCTGGTCAGCCACCGGCGCCGCCTGATCGGGCGGGTCCACTCCACCGCCACCACCGCGGCGGCCTCGGCGTGGTTCACCACCGCCACCGTCACCGGGGTGACCGCCGAGCCGGTGGCCGGGGCGCTGTTCTTCGGCGGCGCCACGGTGGCCCTGTCCTGGAACATCCGCTCGGTGATCCGGATGACCAGCGACGGCGAGGAGCTCTCCGGCGGTGAGGCCCTGTCCATGCTGTTCGACAAGGCCAAGGACAAGGCCGGGATGGGCGGGGCGCGGGTGCGCACCACCGAGGTCAACGACCACAAGATCAAGGCAAAGATGCAGCTCCCGGCGGGGGAGATGACCCATGAGGACGCCCAGAAGGCCACCGGGCGGATCGAGTCGGCGATGCAGCTTCCGCCCGGCGCGGTGCTCATCAGCAAGGATTCCGACCGCGCCGACCGGGCCGACATGAGCGTGTCGGATCCGCGCGCCATCGACCACCCGGTGCCCTGGCCCGGCCCCTCCCACCCCGGCGCGTCCATCGACAAGCCGCTGCGCATCGGCGTCTACCAGGACGGTGACCCGGTGGAGTTCCGCTTCGTCGGCTTCCACCTGCAGATCCAGGGGATGATCGGCTCGGGCAAGTCGATCGGTGGGGCGTGGAACATCACCGGGGAGCTGATCACCCGCCGCGACGCGGCGGTGTTCAGCATCGACACCAGCAAGGACGACCAGACCATGGGGCCGCTGCGCCAGGGCCTGCACGGGCTGGCCACCACCAAGGCGCGTGCGGTCAAGCTGATCCGCGCGATGCACGCCGAGATCCCCCAGCGCACCGCGCACCTGGCCAAGATGGGCCTGCAGAACTGGGAGCCCGGCTGCGGCCTGCTGTACTGGGTGCTGCACATCGAGGAGATCGCCAAGCTGTTCGAGATGCTCGACGGCGAGGACGAGGAGCGTCTGGCCGAGATCGTCAAGGAGATCCGTAGCGCGGGCGGTGGCTGCCTGATCAGCCTGCAGCGCGCCGACTACACCCAGATCCCCACCCTGATCAGGTCCCAGATGGCCAAGATGTGCTTCGGCGTCGCCGACCCCGACGACCTGAAGTACGGCGTCTCGGCACGTCAGCGCAAGGCCGAGGTCGTTCCGCACGAGTGGGAGAACCACTTCCCGGGCAAGGCGTACCTGGACGCCAAGGGCATCGACAACGCCCACTTCGCGATGCCGCTGCGCACCTACTCCTGGGGCCCGACCGGCCGTGAGGCCAACGAGGCGATGCGCGCCCACGCCGCCGCCTTCCCGGCCGCCGCCAAGAAGGCCGACGAGTTCACCCGGCGCGTGATGGCCGCTCTGGGCGACGACGACGCCTCCACCGGCCCCGACACCACCACCGCCGCCGCGTCCGCCTCGGCGGCGTTCAGCGGCCCGCACAGCCCCCACGGGGAGGCGAGCATGGACGAACACACCGACACCGACGCCGAGCGCGCCGAGTTCGTGGAGACCTGGAACCAGCTGCTGGGCGACGCCGCCGAACTGGTCATCACCAGCCAGCACGCCTCGGCGGCGATGCTGGCCCGCAAGCTGCGTCTGCCCGCCGAGGACGCCGCGCACCTGATCGAGGCGCTGGAACGCAAGCACCTCATCGGCCCGCCCGACCAGGAAGGGCGCCGGGCGGTGCTGGTGGCGGCCGACGCCGGCGCGGCCGCGGTGGTCGACCAGCTGCGTCGCGAGGGCGACGCGGTCACCGCCGCGCTGCGCACCGAGGACCCCGACCCGGCCCTGACCGCCGGGCCTGAGCAGCAGATCCAGGCCCCCACCGAGGCCGAGGCCGCCGCCCTCCAGGCCGACGACCCCGGCGCGCCCCTGGACGCCGGGGCGGCCCGGGTGCTGCTGGCCGACTGGTTCCGCCGCCGCCACGCCGCCGGCAACCCCACCTTCACCGCCGACGACGACGAGCTGCTGGCGCTGCACCGCCGCGTAGGCCGCTCCCGGACCTGGATCTATGAGGTCCTGAAGGAGTTCACCGCCGTCGGTGTCTTGCAGACCAGCCGGGACAAGGGCCGCAAGTGCTGGACGGTGGTCGACCTGGCCCCGCTGGACGACCACATCCCCCACGACCTGCAGCCCGCCGCCTGACCCATCCCGCACCCGCCGACAGGGGCGGCCCCGGACCTCCGGGGCCGCCCCTGTTCGCGTCCGGCGCGCCCTCGCTCGTGCTCCCGGACGGGCCCGCCGGGCACGCGCGTGCGGCTGCGCGTGGGAGCGCCCGCCCGCCCAAGATGATCTTGTCAGCGCGTGTCAGCGCACCCGCGTCAAAAGCCCGTCAGCGCCCGTCAGTCAGCCGTCAACGGGCCCATGACCTGTAACTCTCTCCCCCACGCCCCCTCTGACCGTCAGAAGCCGTCAGCCCCGACGAACCCGACGACCGATCATGCCGACCGGCGGTCGAGAAACACGCCGCGCCCGCGACGCGACAACGTCCTCACCCGCAAAGCACCGACATGCGGTAGGGCAATCGGTAGGGTCGTCGGTAGGACAGATTGGAGCGCTGACCATGGCAACGATCAAAAGGTCCGTCTCGTTCGACCAGGACGCCTGGGAGATGGCCAAGGCGGCGGCCGCGCGGGCGGGGATGTCGCCGTCGGCGTGGGTGTCGCGCGCCGCTCGACGGCAGGCGATCAAGGACGGCTACCAGGGCGGCCCGGTCGGCGCCGAGGCGGACGTCGAGGCCCTGGCGCTGGCTGATGAGACCGAGGCCGCCGCAGCCGAGGAGTGGCGTGCGGCGGGGTGAGATGTGGCGGTACTCCGCCAAAGGCCCGCGCGGCGAGCGCCTGGTGCTGCTGGTCTCCAGCGACGGCATCAACGACGACCCGCGCCGCAACTGGCTGCTGGCGGTGGAACTGGCCGAGAACGACCCGCGCGATCTGCTGGCGGTGCCGGTGCCCGGCCGCCGGTGGGCTGATGCCTCCACGGTCGTGCGCGTGTACCGCCGCTGGCTGATCGAACCGGTGAAGGTCCTGGACGCCGAGACGATGGACCGCGTGGACGCGGCCCTGCGCGCGGCCCTGGACCTGTAGGCCCGAACCCGTGGACGACAACCCCAGGAGGAACCTGATGGCGCGCAGGCCCCTGCACACCATGACCAAGATCCGGTGGCTGGTGCTGACCGTCGGCACCCTGGCCCTGGCCCTGACGGTCGCGCTGGCCGACTCGGTGACGGCACTGTTTGTCGCCGGGTACGCCTGGACGCTGGGCGCCGCGACCCTGCTGATCGCCGAGTGGATCATCGCGCGGACCCGCAACCACCCGCAGGTCCGCATGGCCAACGCGCGGGCGGGCTCGCTCGAACGCTGAGCGGCCGTGGCGTCGTGACGTCACGACGCCATGAGTGAAGTACCTGGCAGGTCCCGGTCGCGCGTGCGAGCGTGAGCGCGGGGCCAGCGGATCGGAAAGGATCCCAAGGCAATGATGTTGCACGGCATGGCGATGGTCGCCGACACGGTCGCCGACCTGGTCGCCGCCGCGCCCAAGGACGACGTCAACACCGACAACCTGGCCAACTGGCTGCGCGGAATCTTCGGCCCGCTGTTCCTGGTGATCGTCGGGATCGTGGCGATCTTCTTCCTGTTCACCCGTGAGATCACCCGGTTCGTTCAGTTCATCGTGCTGGCCATCGCCATCGGCGTGATCTTCTACTACCCCGGGTTGATCCAACTGATCGCCAAGGGCGTGGCGACCGCGTTGGGGATGGACCCTAACGACACCAACGGCGGCTGACCCGCGGCTTTCGGCCCGGCGCGGCTGCGCGCCGGGTCAGGCCCGCGCGTTGAGCAGCACCGCCGCCACCACCGTGATGGTGGCG
>NZ_JACJIA010000028.1:0-32135 GCF_014138665.1 Actinomadura kijaniata | reverse complement strand
CGCTATGACAAACTCGCCGCGCACTACCAAGCAGCCGTCACCCTGGTCAGCACCCTGCTCTGGATCACATCGTGATCCACCGGACACGACCTAGGAGCAGATAGTCACCCTCGCTGAGATCATTCAGCACCTGCAGGGTGCCGCCCTTGGCGACGGTTTCCTCTCGCCATCCCCAGATCGACCGCTCGATACCGATCCGCAGGTTTTCCTGCGATTTGGCTGGCACATACACCAGTGCGGTAACCATTAGTCCTCCTCACAGCTCGACTCCCAGAAGGAGTTCTGGTGGTGCCGCTGAGCCGTGAAGCCGCAACTGCGGAGGGCACGGTCAACGGACGGACCCCCAATGCCTACCGGACCCCACTGACAAAACAGCCCTGTACGAGTCACCTCCGCCTGCGCGGAGAGAACACGCCGGGAACGCACGTGAATCGGCGCGGCGGCGGACCACCTCCGCCTGCGCGGAGAGAACCGCACCGCTATGACACGCCCACAGTGCGCACACGGACCACCTCCGCCTGCGCGGAGAGAACATCCGCCGCCACTCCTGCGCGGCCGCGGTGTCCGGACCACCTCCGCCTGCGCGGAGAGAACATCCGCCGCCACTCCTGCGCGGCCGCGGTGTCCGGACCACCTCCGCCTGCGCGGAGAGAACCGTCTTCGCGCTGGCCGTACAGCCGGAGGAAGCGGACCACCTCCGCCTGCGCGGAGAGAACGAGAGCCTTCTCGATCACTGGCTCCCAGAACTCGGACCACCTCCGCCTGCGCGGAGAGAACTGGGAGGAGCTGGCCGCGCGCGGGATCACGGGCGGACCACCTCCGCCTGCGCGGAGAGAACGAACTCGGGGATCGGCCGGGAGCCTGTGCCGCCGGACCACCTCCGCCTGCGCGGAGAGAACCGACCACACCACGACCCGAGGCCCGGCGGCGCCGGACCACCTCCGCCTGCGCGGAGAGAACGGCCACTCGATCGGCGCGTCCGCACCGCAGCCCGGACCACCTCCGCCTGCGCGGAGAGAACCACATCCGCATCAATCAGGATGACTGGGACGACGGACCACCTCCGCCTGCGCGGAGAGAACAGCGCACGCGCCTGCTGGCTGGTGACGCTGTACGGACCACCTCCGCCTGCGCGGAGAGAACCCGATCAGCGGGACCTGGGTGATGAGCCGGAACGGACCACCTCCGCCTGCGCGGAGAGAACTGGGCGAGCGCAGGCCCGAGCCCGGCGAGGATCGGACCACCTCCGCCTGCGCGGAGAGAACACCCGCTGACGTGTTTGGGTCGGCGCACCGTGAGGACCACCTCCGCCTGCGCGGAGAGAACGATCCCCGCCACCTGTTCGCCGTCCTCGAACACGGACCACCTCCGCCTGCGCGGAGAGAACCGGGTGTCGGCGGGCGGCGCCGGAAACTACGACGGACCACCTCCGCCTGCGCGGAGAGAACGGCGAGGATCTGCGCGGCGGCGGCGATCGCCTCAGACCACCTCCGCCTGCGCGGAGAGAACCTCGAAATCGACCACGACGGCGCCGACCCCGACGGACCACCTCCGCCTGCGCGGAGAGAACACAACTACGGCATCGCCAAGCTCCTGCGTGCGCGGACCACCTCCGCCTGCGCGGAGAGAACGAGCCGACGCACGCGGTCCCGTCGAAGTACTACGGACCACCTCCGCCTGCGCGGAGAGAACGACCTGGCGCGTGATCTGCACTGCGTTCCTCCCGGACCACCTCCGCCTGCGCGGAGAGAACGAGGGTGTCGACGGTGGTCACCGCGCCTGTCCCGGACCACCTCCGCCTGCGCGGAGAGAACAACACATAGCCCGCGATCACGATCATCCGCTCCGGACCACCTCCGCCTGCGCGGAGAGAACGCGGTCTGGCGGCGGAACTGCGGGATGACGACCGGACCACCTCCGCCTGCGCGGAGAGAACACTTACTGACCTGCAGCTCTTCTATGGGTTTGCCATTTCGTTATCTTGCTCCACCGGGTTCAGGGCGATGAGGGTGAGGCCGTCGAAGTCGATGGGGGAACGGCGGCGTTGGCCTGCGGTGTGAAGAACGAAGCCCTGTTCGTTGTCGGTGGGGTGAAGGAGGACAGCTACTCCGTCGCCGATGGAAGCGGTGATGGCGGACCACAGTTCGGTGCGGACACGGGCGGACAGGGTGCCGACGTACAGGCCGGGCATGGGTTCGAGCATCCAGCGGGTGAGGGCGCCGCGGAGGTGGTCGGGAATGGCGGTGGTGGCGATGACGGTCATGGTCGCCATGTCACTCCTGGCCGTAGTTGGTGCCGCCAGCGATGCGGCCGAAGTCGGGGTCCCATAGGTCCACCAGCTCCTCGGTGGCGTCCAGGGCGTCTTCTTGGCGGGTGCCGTCGTCGGGGACGAACAGGGATTGGATGTCGGCGACGATGCGGGGGAGGAGACGGAACAGGCGGAGGCCGTCGCGGAATGAGCGGCGGGCTTGGCCATCAGGGTCGGTGGCGTCGTGCAGCGAGAAGGCCAGCGGGATGGTGAGTTCGGCTTTGTAGAGGTCGGCGATGTCGTAGACGAAGGAGTGGGAAGTGCCTGTGTGGATGAAGCCCAGGCCAGGGCTGCATCCCAGGGTGTTGACGGCGGCGTGGGCAATGCCGTACAGGCAGGTGTTGGCTGCGGAAAGAGCTCGGTTTACGGGGTCCTGGCCGTCCCAGTCGTCAGGGGCGTAGGAGCGTTTGAAGGGTCTCAGGCCGTTCTGCTGGGCCAAGGCTCGATAGAGGGCCTTCATCCGCTGGCCTTCCAGGCCGCGGAGCTGGGCGATGGTGGCGTCTGGAGGCGCGGTGTCACCGAAGCGCTGGACGTACATGCGGCGGGCGATGATCGTGCGTTCGGCGTCGTTGGCCCAGGCGCGGGCTTGGGCTTCCAGCCAGCGCGTGGGCAGGGAGCCAGGGATCTGCGCGGCATAGCAGCGCACGCCGGCGGTGCCGGTGCAGATAACGGTGGTGCCGTGGCGGGCCAGGGTAGCCAGGGCCCGGGTGGTGATGGAGGCGCCGGGGCCGAGGAGCAGGCAGCTCAATGCGGCGGTGGGCAGTGCGATGCGCTGATGCTGGTCGCCTTGTTGGATGAGCGCCTTGACGCCGGTGTCGTCTTGGACGATGCGGGCGACGTCGATGTAGAGGAAGGACAGGGAGTCGCCGATGCGGGGGAGCATGGCGGCGGTCGGGGCGGCGAGGCGCTGTCGGGCGTTGCGGTGGGCGTGGGTGTTCATCGGGTCGCGGGGGCGAGAGTGAGCAGTCCGCAGCCGAAGGATTTGCCGCGGCCGATGCCAGTACGCAGGTGCTGGATCAAGGCGGTGGGGTCGGTGACGGTGGCGGTGCCGTCGAACCGGGTGCGGGCGTGGGTCATCTTGTGGGTGCCGTTGCGGCGGCCGGTGGCGTCGCTGAGGGGGGCGCTTTGCAGATTGTGAAGCAGGAGCCCGATGGTCTCGGCTTGACGGACCCACCATTGGTCGGCTTCGGCGCCGTGGAGGGGGACGACTGCTTTGGGACGGCCAGCGGTGGTGTTCTTGCCGAGTTTGCGGGTGGCGTTGGCAACGATGCGGTAATGGACGGTGGCGCCGCTGTGCAGGTGGTTGAGCAGTGGCGCCAACGCCTTGCAGCGGGCGTTGCCGTAGAAGGCGGGGAGCTGCCGCAGGTCGGGTTGCAGGGCGCTCTGCATGAGGAGGGTGAAGCCGGAAGGGGCTTCCTCCAGCCGGAACAGCACGGCGGCCTGGCTGCGAGGGGCAGAGCCCAGGTCGTCGGGGAACAGGGACATGATGCGGCGGTGGAGTCTGCCGACGTCACGGAGATCGGCCATGACGGTCTGGTCGCGGAGATCGGGAACGATCTGGGTGATCCACAGGTCGGTGTTCATGGCGTGGTCGGGGCGCTTTCGATGGGGTGGACGTTGGACAGGTGCGCGCTGAGGCGTTGGAGGTAGTCGACGCCGAGCCCGGCGCACTGATCGGCCGGGAGTTGCAGCAGGCGGCGGTAGACGGGGCGGGCGCGGTACTGCCGGCGGTGCGGGTGGAAGCTGAGGGGATCGTCCTGGCTTTCGGTGTAGATCTGGTCGGCTGTGTCGTCGGCGTCGGGTGGCCAAGGCGTGTGGGACAGGGGCGCGTCGGCGCGGAACTCGACGTCGACGGTGCCGCCGGTGCGGGGGCGCCGGCGGGCGAGGGGAAGGTCGATCAGAGCGCTGGCGATGTCGTCGGCGGTGGCCAGCAGGAGGGGCGCGTTGGGCGGGCAGGAGCGGCGGCCCAGGTAGGGCGGCCAGTGGGGGTGACGGAGTGCGTGGGCGCAGGCTTTCAGCACGGCGGGGTCGGAGCCGGTGACGGCGACGGTGAAGGCAGCGTCCTGCAGGTAGTAGCGGTCGGAGGTGAGGGTGGCCTTGTCGGGGGCTCGGCGTTTGCCTTCGGCGGTGATGACCGTCAGGTCGCGGGGCATGCCGCCGCCGACGGTGTGGAAGTCGCGTAGCAGGGTGCCGGGCCGGTCGATGCGCACGGTGAACCGCAGGGTGGCCAGGTCGGTCAGCTCGTGGTCGCGGCGGTAGCCGAGGGCGGCGGCCAGGAGCCCGATGAGGCCGGATCGGGTGGGGGCGCGGGAGGTGTCGCGTTGGTTGAACCGGGAGCGTTCGCCCCAGGACTGCAAGGGCCCGCTGAGGTGGATCAGTAGGCCTGCGGTGGGGGTCATGCCGTCGCCTTGGTGGGCAGGGCGGTGGCGAGGGCGTTGTCGATGAGGTCGTCGAAGGAGTCGGCGCGTTCTCCCAAGGCGGTGATGTCGCGGCCCGACAGGGTGGCGTGGGCGCTGTACAGCAGGCCGGTGGGGCCGAGGAGACGCTGGACGGCCGCGGCGTAGTGGTCCAGGGCGGTGACCGATGCGTCGCTGTGGCCGCCGTGGCGGTCGGCGCGGACCGGCTGTTCGAACGCGCCCGCGTAGGAGACGGGGCGGTCGGCGCGGACGGTCAGGTGGGCCAGGTGGGGGATGGTGTTGGGGGCGGTGGAGTTCTTCTTGGCGTGCGGCAGCGACAGCAGCGCCGCTCGCAGCAGGGCGGCGGAGAGCTCGTGGGCGTCGTCGTCGCTGCCCAGGTTGGCGTGCAGGTCGTGTAGGTCGAGCACGATGTAGCGGTACAGGACGCCGGCGCTGTGCTCGGCTTGGCCCATGTGGGCGCTGCCGGTGGTGTCCTTCCAGGCAGCGGTGACGTCGTCGACGGCGCTGAAGTAGTCGATCTCGACGTCGGTCTGGTGGGTGGTGAAGGCGTGGGCGACCTGGACGGCGCCGTCAACGTGGGCGTCGTCGACCTGGGCGAGCATGCGGCCGAACAGGCTGATGATGCCGTTGCGGCGGCGGAGCACGGCGTCGACTTCGCTGCCGGGGATGACGCTGTGCTTGCGTTCGAACTTGGCGGGGTCCTTGGCCGTTTCGAGGGCTTGGCGGTGCTGGATGGCCAGGTCGGCCAGTTCGGTGATGGCGGTGTGCGGGATGTAGACCATGGCGGCGGTGGACCAGGCGTCGGGGGTGCCGTTGGTGTCGTCGTCTTTCTTCTTGCGCGGTGGTTCGGCTCCCACGCTGCTGGCGACCGCCGTGTGACGGCCGGCGCGTTCGGCCAGTTCGGCGGGCCAGTGGTGCTGGTCCTGCAGGTGCTGGGCCAGGCACTCGGCCAGGCGGCGGGTGCGCAGGGTGTCCTGGCCGAGGGACTGCTGCAGGTGCAGGCGGATGGCGCGTTTCCAGCACTGGCTGGACACGCGGGTGCGTTCGGCGCCGCCCCAGGTGACGGTCTTGACGGAGTTGGTGTCGTCGCGGTTGAGGTTGGCGAAGGGGATGGCCTGGATGATGTGGAGTTCCAGGTAACGGCCGGGGATCGTGGGCATGGCGGGCTCCTGTCGCTGAGTGGGGTGGATCAGTCGTCGGGGGTGTGGTCGGCGCGATCGGCGTCCTGGGCGGCCTGCTGTTCGGCGCGCAGCCGGGTGCGGTAGAAGGACTGCAACCAGCGGCGGGTGATGCGGCCGCGATGGTCGTCCCAGCCGCGCAGGTCCAAAAGGAGCTGGGCCCAGTCGACGGCGGCGGGGTGGTCGGCCACGGCGCGGACGGCGGCGGGCAGGTGGCGGTGCAGGCCGTTGGTGCTCTGCCGGGTGAGCAGGCTCAGGCGGGCTTCGGCGGCGCTTTCGCGCAGAGCCGCCCGGCCGACGGCTTCGGCCAGACAGGTGCCGAAGTCGCGGGCGGGTGAGTCGGGGGCGGAGCCGCGGGCGTGGGGCGGCAGCGAGGCGATCATGGCGGCGACCGCGTAGTAGGCGCGCTCGTAGTTGTCGCTGCCGGAGGGAACGTGACCGGCCAGGGCCGGGTGCATGCGGTGGCAGCGGTCCAGAGGGCGCCCCAGGCCGCTGCGCAGGGCTGCGCGCTTGCCGGGGTCCTCGTCGCATAGCCGGTGGACGCGAGCGACGAAGTCTTCGGCTTGTTGACGGCGGTCGGAGGGGGCGGGTGGGACGTGTTCGGTCATGGTGTCCTGCCGGGGGTCGACGTCGGGTCAGGCCTGGCGTTGGGGTTTGCGGCGGCCGCCGTACAGCTCCAGCCGGGCGTGTTCGACGGCGCGGGCGCTGCGGGTGTCGCGGACGCGGGAGCCGGTGACGTGGTCGAACGTGGTGGTGGCGGCGGTGCGGAACGTGCGCCAGGGGTCCTGGAAGTCCTGTCGGCGCATCCGCTGCCAGAAGATCTCTTCTGCGGCTGGCCAGTAAGTGGCGGCGGCGTGTTCGGACCACGGGCAGGGGCCGAGCTTGCTGTCGGTGATCGCTGCCCAGGCGCGTTTGACGGCGTAGTCGAGGCGCCGTCCGTACAGCTCGCCGGCGGTGCGCAGGTCGCCGATGCGGCGGGCGGTGCGCGGGTCGTAGTCGTTGATCCGAAACAGCAGCGGGGGTGTGGTGGCGGAGACGAACTGGATGTCGCGGGTCTTGCCGTCCTGCTCGAAACCCAGCGCCCGCACCTTGAACGCACCGAGCTCGTCGAGGTTGTCGAAGACCGCGGGGCGGCGGGGCTGAGCGGTGGTGGTGTTGTCGAGTTGGAGCAGGCCGTCCAGGTCGCGCCATAGGGCACGGCCGGAGTCGGCGGGGCGGGCGTACAGGTTGCCTTGCTGGCTGAGCTGGTGGATGAGGTAGGCGTCGCCGGTGGACGGCTGCTTGGCGCGGCGGCCCCAGGTGATGTAGGCGTCGACGACCTGGTCGCCGGTGGCGTCGGGGACCAGCAGCAGCGCGTGCTGCCAGCCGCCGGTCAGGCGGGAGCAAGGACCGGGGTAGGGGTGGGGCTCGCGGGGGGCCGCGAGCGGGTCGGGGAGTTCAGGCAGCTCCCAGGGGCAGGGGTCGTCTTGCCTGCGCAGTCCCCGTGGTGGCGGGGTGAGCCCGGCCAGCAGTGTCTGCAGAAGGGTGTCGCCCTCGGGATGGTAGGACAGGCTGGTCCGCAGCGGTCCGGCAGCGACGTCGGCGGCACTGACGGCACCGTGGCTGCGGGTGCTGCAGCGACCTGAAGGCCCGTAGTACAGCCATACCAGCAGAGCCGCGAAACCCTCATCGGCGGGCAGGGGGATGGGCGACTGGTCCCAGTGGTGACCGAACCAAACGGAGTTGTTGCCGGCCGGACGGCCCAGGGCCAGCTTGTTCACCCCGGCGCTCTTGGGGCAGACGTCGGGGTCGGCCAGGCGGGGATCCTGCAGGAAGGGGAACCGTGGGGAGAACAGGTCGAAGCGGTCCGCCCACTGGTGGAAGTAGCCGCGGACGGCCTCAGCGGGGAGCGGCCCCTGCAGGGCCTGGTAGCGGCGGTCCTCCCAGTCCTCATCGTCGCGATCCTCATCCAGACCGGTGATCCGGGCCGTCAACGCATAAAGCAGCCGGTAGAGCGCCGACAGCGCGGGCGGTGGCGTGATGGCCAAGGCTTCGATCTCGTGAGCGTGCAGGAGGAGATCCTGGAGTCCGACGCGCGGCGGGCGGTCGGGGTGGGGGGAGCGCCAACGCACCTCGGCCCACTGGCGCGTGGCCAGGTCGAAGCTTGGTCGCATTGCACGGCACCCTTCGTCTAGGGGCGGAACAAGCAGGTCATTAAGCTGTTGCTGCGCTCCTCGCGCGAGCGAGGGTGATCCGTGGAGGTGGGCCAGCAGCTCCGAACTCGTACGGATGTCCCTGCGCAGGCGGGGGTGAAGCCCGAAGTGATGGGTTCGGGACGCTCAGCTACCGAACCTAGGCAATTGGAGCTGGGCTAGGCCGGTCTTTGGGTGGTATTGGACTGGTCCTGTCCGTATGCGGCCAGCCCAACCCCCCTCGGGTGCGCGACGCATCGCCAACAAGGCCCAGCCACGCAGGACCGAGTTGTCCTGCCATGACTGCGGCGCATCCAGGAGGTCGGCGTCGTCGCTCAGCCAACTGCCCGGCACGGGGATCACGTGTTGGGCGATCAGACGGGCCTGAGGCGCGGTGACCCGTGTCTTGCCGTGGAGGCCGGGGACGGGCAACTGGCCTTCTTCATCCAGGGTCCACCGGTCGGGAGCCTGTTCGTAGAGGCAGACCAGACGTGCCGAATCAGCGCCCAATCGGGTAGCGATCATGGCTTCGTCGACCGGTACCGACGTGTTGCTCAGCCTCCACAGGTCATGGAGGCGTCGCTCGTAAGGCGGATCGATCCCGACGATCTCGGCCAACTGCCGTTGCGCTGCCTGCTCGGCCAACCGTTGCCCGTCGGCTGCTTGGAGAGCGGAAGCGGCCGTATCATCCAACGCCCTGACAGAGGCGAACTCGGCGTCATAGACGGCGTCCACCAGTCGCTGCACATCACCGGGCACCTGGACGGCGGCCGTGCCCTGCTCTTGGAGCAGACGGCTCGTGCGGCGGAGCAGCGACTCGTCATAGACCGTGCCCCACTCCTTGGGCACGACGAACTCGCCGCTGCGGTCCACCGGGTCCAGAACGACCATGAGGGGGTCGGCTTCGATCCACCGAGGGCGGCGTCCCTGGTGAGGGTCCTGGTCTTGGCCGCGATGCCGTTGGCACCGGCCAGCGCGCTGCAACAGCAACGCCATGGGAGCCAGGTCGGTGATCAGCAGGTCGAAGTCCAGATCCAGGGACTGCTCGACGATCTGCGTCGCCACCAGCACCGCGTGTGGGCGTTGTCCCCGTTTGCCGAAGTCCTTCTCGCAGGCGTCGGTGATCGCGGCGCGGTCTGCGGCGCGGAACCGCGAGTGCAGCAGCCTCAACTCCGGTGGTTCGGACCCCGACTCTCTCAGCGAGGCGAACCACCGCGCGAGATGTTCGTAGGTCTCCTGGGCTTCCAGAACCGTCGTGCAGCAGATCAGCACGCATCCGCGGTCATCACGCACGACCGGGTCCAGCAGCGTCTTGATGACCTGCAGTCGGTGGTCTGAGCGGTCGACGTCATCGCCACGGGTGACGGGGCGAATCTGGAACCGAAGCGCGCGTTCCCGTTCACTGCGTACCTGCCGTGGAGCGCTCACCTGTCCCGTGGCCGCATCGGCGAACAACCAGCCCGGGTACCGGGTGGCGACCGGCTCCGTCAGTGCGTGGTGGCCGGCACCGCGCAGATAGGCCTCCACCAAAGCCCGGGCGGACGCACCGGTGAGGGTGGCTGACAACAGCACTACCGGAGCGCCCAGCGCACCCAACCACTCCAACAGCCGCACCAGCAGTTGATGCATCCACGCGTCGTAGGAATGCGCCTCGTCGACGACCACGACCTTGCCCGATAGCGCCAACAATCGCAGGATCCCGTACTTCACCGGCAGCACGCCCGTCAGGCCTTGGTCCACGGTGAATGTGCTCAACGGAGCGATCAGGCCGCGCCTGCTGGCATGCAGCCAACGGGTCGCCTCGACCGAGGCCGGCTGTTCGGTCACCACCGCTTCGGCACCCGCGGCATCCGCTGCGTTGTCGGTTGCGGTATCGGTCGACAACCACGCCATGCTGTGAACGCGTGTCAGCGCCGCGTCCTCCAGCAGCGCCCGTTCACAGAACTCCTTCACACGACTGTGCATCGCGTCGGTCGTTGCCATGGTCGGCAGGCAGAACCCCAGCCCGCCCGTTCCGCAGGCACGCCCCAGTACGGTCGTCCCAAACAGCGCCACCTCGGTCTTGCCGTCCCCCGGCGGAGCCGTCACCAGCAGCAACCCCGGCCCCCCGACCATCGCAGGCAGCTCATTCGCCACTGAGGCCTGAAGCGGGTTGGGCTTGAACGGAAACAACTCCTCGAACGAGCTGTCGCGGAACACCGCGCGCCCCAGGCCGGCCTGGCGCACAACCTCTGGAGCGTCCGCCACCGCACGTTGCCAGTGCGCTAGCAGCGCCTCCTCAGAGGCCACCCAGTCGGGTGCGGGTATCCGCGCTGTGATGAACGATTCCTGGCTGGCCAGCCAGTCCGCGATGATCACCAGGCCCGTGACTGCAACCGCTAGCGCAACCGGAAGCCGCTCTTGCAGCGGTTCCCACGCCCCGGTCAACTTCTGTAGGGCCAAAGCATGGGACCGAGACTGCTCCTCCCACACGCCCTGGCCAATGCCGTCCCGAGCCCCACGAGGATCACGCAGATCCCTCGCAGCTAGCGCCGGGCAGAAAGCGCCGTGGTGCCCGCCGAGCATCTGAGCGATCTGATGGCCGACATGACGCCGAGCCGACGGCCCCCCTGGATAGCCCAGCTCCTGGAAGAGCTGCGCCAAGATCCACTGCGACACCTCGTTGTGGCGTAGCCCCTGAACCGGATCGTCCAGCCCATACTCAGGCGCTGCAGCAACGAGGTCCTCGTAGAGCTCTTCGACAAGAGCCTGAAACGACGGAGAGACCTTCCCCAGGTCATGCAGGCCAGCCCAGAAACAGATAAGAGAGCGCGCCTCTTCTCTGGAGATCTTGCTGAAGGGACCAGACTGAAGTGCGGGAAGTCCATCAACCCACGCATCCCAGAGGGCTCCGGCCACTGCAGCGGTGTCGACGAGGTGACAGACCGCAGGGTAAGGGGCTGGGAGCCCAGCGTGCTTGCCCCACAGGCGCGCATCAACACTCAACATCTGTGGAGGGCCTTGAGGCGGCATGAGCAGCTCCAAAACGGCAGCACTGTCATCGCCCACCGCATCACATGCCACCGACAGAATGCGAGGAGCCCCTCTAAGCTGCTTCCATGACCGCTGTTCACCCGCACCGCAGTGTGAGGTTGCAGAATGGTAACGGTGGTCTTTAAGTGCAGGTCAGTAAGTGTTCTCTCCGCGCGAGCGGAGGTGGTCCGCGATCGTTGAAGCTCTCGCAGCCGAGCGAGCCGTTCTCTCCGCGCGAGCGGAGGTGGTCCGCGCGCCGCCGTGTCCTACGACACTCCGTATGCGTTCTCTCCGCGCGAGCGGAGGTGGTCCGTACGAGCGCGACCACCCGCGCCCGTCGACGGCGTTCTCTCCGCGCGAGCGGAGGTGGTCCGACCTGCGCGGTCCATTCGGGGTCGTCGGCGTGGTTCTCTCCGCGCGAGCGGAGGTGGTCCGATCGAGGTCGGGTACGACGTGCCCGACGTCTGGTTCTCTCCGCGCGAGCGGAGGTGGTCCGTTACATATCCGGCTTTTCTGGGGCATCTTTCCGTTCTCTCCGCGCGAGCGGAGGTGGTCCGTCGTCTACGTCGAGACCCCCGCCGGCGACATCGTTCTCTCCGCGCGAGCGGAGGTGGTCCGCGGCTCCGCGCCCGACGAGAGGGGAGCGACCAGTTCTCTCCGCGCGAGCGGAGGTGGTCCTCAGGTGCGTTGGGTGCGGACGCGGAACCGGGCGTTCTCTCCGCGCGAGCGGAGGTGGTCCATCGACGCGCACGGCGATCAGTACCACCCCGTCGTTCTCTCCGCGCGAGCGGAGGTGGTCCGGGCGACAGCGAGGCCTTGGTCGTCCAGGCCAAGTTCTCTCCGCGCGAGCGGAGGTGGTCCGTCCCACCACCTGGCGGTCGTCAACGCCAGCGGGTTCTCTCCGCGCGAGCGGAGGTGGTTCGGCGTGGACGACCATGTGGATGTGCGGTTGAAGCGCTCCCCGCGGGGGCGAGGGCGGGCTGGCTTCAGGGGCGCTTTCGTTGCTGTGGTGACCTATTTGGGCCCCAAGAGCATTTGTGTTCGCCGCAACTTTGGAGATCGTCCAGGTCGCGCTAGGTGCGCGAGTAGGCGGGCAAGCGGACTGTAAATCCGTCGGCTTAGCCTACGCAGGTTCGAACCCTGCACCCGCCACCTCAGTGGGAACGGCCCCTGACCAGCACGTATGGTCCGGGGCCGTTGGCCTTTCCGGAACCCGCCAGTGCAGCCGGATGCCACGATGTGCCGCCGTCTGTCGCTGGTCGCGGGATATGCGCGGGATGAAACCAAGAGAGTTTTCCCAGGTGGCCCCAGTAATAGCGAAGGGCTCCGGGATGACCCGGAGCCCCTCCGCCCGTCGGCGCGTATTCGGCACGATCACTCGCCCAGCGCGCCGTCGATCCGCTTGTTCGCCTGCTCCTGCTGGCCCTCGATGCACTTGGCGTAGATCTGGAGCAAGACCTTGACGCTGTGCCCCGCCCGTTCGGCGACCTCTGTCGCGGGGACGCCGGAGTTGAGCCACAAGGAGACCCCGGCATGTCGCAGGTCATATGGCCGACGAGCGAGGGGAGAGGCCACCTGGTCAGGGGTGAAGGCCAGAGTCCGGATCTCGGCCCAGACGTCGCCGTAGGCCGTCGATGCCGCCGCGTTCGGTCTGGAAGATCCGCCCGTCAGCCGCAGTCCCGAACTCCTCGATGTGCTCGCGCAGGATCTCCATCAGGACGGGCAGGATGGGAACCGTTCGGACCTCGTTCACGCGCCGCAGCTTGAGCCCGCGCTTCTCATGCGTCGTCCCGCTGCCCGTCCAGCGCGAGTTGGTCTCAGGAAGCGACTTGGTCAGCACCAGCCGACCCCAGCCGCTCTCCGGAAGGTGGCAGTCGTCGCGGCAGAGCGCCACGGCCTCAGCGGGACGAAGCGCGGCGTAGTAGAGGCAGGCATAGAGCGCCCGCAACCGCCGCCCGCGCCTCCGCTTGCCCACGTAGGTGGCCGCCGTGAGACATTCCCGCATCTGCCGAGGCCCGATCACTACGCGCCAGTCCACCTCTTCCGCCAGCTTGGGAGGCGTCCACTTGACCTTGTCCATGGGGTTCTGGTCGAACTCCTCCAGCTCAACGGCGTACTCGAAGGCGTTGTACAGAACTGCGCGCTTGCGCGACACCGTCGAAGCCGCCGCCTTCTTGCCGTCAAGGGCGGCGGCGCTCGCGCCGTTGGCGCGGCCCGCCGCCTGCGCCGCCGGAGCGTGCGGCGTGGGCGCCGGTCTCCGGCGGCGCGCGCCTGGCCGCGCATCGGCGACGCCCCGACTTATCGCCCGGCTGAACGGCAGTCACCAGTCCGCGCCGCCGCTCAGAGTTGACGGGCGCAGGCCGCCAGCCAACTCGCGTTGCTCGCCCTGCGGGTGCCTACGGCGTTGGACGGCAGCCCGCTCACATGACCACAAGCAGAGGTTGGACAGTGCCTCCGGCGGGGGCCTCTGACTCTGGGAAGCTCAGCCCGCGCGCAGCGGTTGTCGGGGGTTGAGGTGGAAGCCTGATCTTCCCGTCTGCCGTCGTCCCGATCGGAGATCTACCAGACCGGGACGACGGGAGACGGGAAGATCAGGCCTTGGTCGCGCTCCAGGGCACGAGCCCGGCGGTGAAGGTCGCCTGGCCGAGAAGTTCCGGCGTGAGATGAGCACCTGTCAGCCGCGCAGCCAGGGCGAATGCCGCCTCAGTCGTCAAGGAGTCGGCGACTTCTTCCTCGTCCGCTCGTAGATCGAAGCCCACCTCCGCCATCAGTTCCACGAGCTCGTCAGGGGTGGAACCGTCTCTGTCGATCGGGAAGAGCGGTTCGAAGAACGTCCGGAGTGTCCCGTCCTCGTACCAAAGAAACCGGTCATGTGCGTTGACGTTGCAGAAGTGGGCGACCAGGCGGGTACCGCTCGACAGCGGCGCCACCAGATGAGGCAAAGTGCCCAGGTAGCCGTTGATTTCCAGGCCGAGCACCCACTCGCCCTGATCACCAGGGACCGTGGTGGCCCCGATCAGGTACTCGTTGCCGGAGTGTTGCTCCCAGACATCCCTGGTTCGCTGCTCCAACTCGGTGTACCCGGAGAGGTTCCCTTGGGGCTTGGCCTGCATCCCCCGCAGGAACTCCTGCACGGTCACCCCTCGAACCAGGACCACGCAGTACGCCTCGGCCAGGTCGGAGTAATCGTTGATCCACTGATAATCGGTCGCGGTGATTGCCATCGGACCACCATGCCAGGAACACGAAGCTCAGACACGATCGTCAGTGCAGGTGACGGCAGTGAGAGCGCGCGGGATATGTGCGGGATGGATCACCGAGCGAGTGTCCTTCGGATGACTTCCATACCAGGTCAGTGGGGGAGGGACGCCGTGATCCATGGTGCACTGTAAATCCGTCGGCTTAGCCTACGCAGGTTCGAACCCTGCACCCGCCACCTCAGTGGGAACGGCCCCTGACCAGCACGTATGGTCTGGGGACGTTGGCCTTTCCGGGGTCGTCGCTCTACGGCTGACCGCGCCCCAGGAGTCGGCGAGCCCCACGGCCGATACTGCGGCGCGGGCCGGACGGTGAGGAACTCCAGCGGGATGCCGCGCCCAAGGCGTTCGTGCTCGTGCACCACCAGCGGGACCGCCGTCTCGGCAGCGCGTATCTCGCTCGCCAGGGCCAAGCCGCGCTCCAGTTCGGGATGCACGGCGGCGCGGGTCCGAATGGCGCCCCTGCCTCGGGAAGTGCGGCGTGGAGAACCGGCCGGGGCCGCGGTCGACTCGCTAGACGCCGGGCCGGATGAGCACGACCCAGCGGCCGTTGGTCGTCGGCTGGGCTTCCAGGTCGATCTGCGCGATGTCGCCGAGGTGTTCCGCGGCCTGGTGGCAGGGCAGCAGGTCCCAAGCCGGATGGACCTCGTCCTTTGTGCCCGTGAGTTCTGCACAGGCAGAACTCACGGGCACAAAGGGCATCGGAGCGTTCGGGTATCCAGGTGTCCGCTACCGGGGATCAGCAGTCAGGACGCGGTAGGGCGTCGAAGACCGGCCGGTTCCACGCCGAGCGCCGCCAACAGCCGGACACTGCGGTTGCCCGGCTCGCTGAGCAGCCGCTCCAGCAGCTCGGAGGTGCCGCCGGCCATCGTGTCCTTGAGCAGTTCGCGCGGCGGCACCGTGTCCTGCCCCAGGTCGGTACTCGCCATCACCGCACGCACCGCTTCGTGGTCCACCCCGGCCTCGACCAGGGCCCGGCCCCCGGCGTAGTCGGCCTCGGTCCCTTTCACCAGATGCGGATAGGCCTGCGCGACCGCGTAGGTCCGCAGCATGCCCAGCAGGACATCGTCGGTACGGATCTTCCCGCCATGCTGACGGGCCAGTTCCCCGGCCTCCAGGCGCGCCCACAGCACCGGGTGGGCGGCGGCGTTGATCGGCATCATCTTGACCAGCAGCGTCGTCCAGAACTGTCCCAGCTCACGGGGCTTGTAGCGGCGGCGGCCCACCAGGGCGTCGCGGGTGGAGCGCAGTTCCGGCGGGACGGTGTCCTCCACAGTGGGGACCTGTCCCGACCGCACGGCGCGCTGCAGCGCAACGACGTCCACCCCGCATCCGTGCAAGTAGTTCACCGCCCCGCAAGACGGGTCGTCCAGGAGGGCCACCAGCAGATCCGCCGGCGAGCGCTCGACGCCCGAGCCGGCCACCGACGGTTGCTCCTGGCACCGGGCGAGCGCAGCCGCCCCGGCCGTGCTGAGCGTGAGCGAGCGGTCCTCCTTCCCGGCCACCGGGACCTCGACCGTTCCAGACTCCTCCTCCATCTCCCCGACGCCCCGGCGGATCACGTGCGGCGTGAGGTCGTAGGGGGCGAGGAACTCCTGAACACGTTCGTCCCCGCTGACGCAGGCCAGCAGGATGTGCGTGCTGGCATGACGCATTGCGTAGATCGGGCCGAAGACGGAGAGCAGGGCCTGGTCAGCGCAGAAAACTGAGGTCATGCGAAAGATCATGGCTGGGGGCGCGGAAACGCCGCATCATCCCATGGTCGAAACCGGTACGCCGAAAGGCGGTATCGGCCCTTGGAGAAGGTCGGTACAGAAATGAGCGGTAGAGCATGTGACCAGCGTCGATGCCACCTCGTGGACCGGACGGAGCCAGAGAACGGCCTCCCGACCCTCCCCAAGGGCAGGGTCGACCGAATATGGAACCACGGCTTCGCCACGGCAATGCGTACCTTCCGCGTCCCTTGAACCCTGACCCAGAGAACCTGGCGCTGGAGTGGAACGTGGCCTCGATGAAGTTGGCGCCGGTCAGGTTCAGACCGATGGCGCCCCAACGGGCGCGGGCATCAGCTTGAAGGTGAGCCCGCAGGATACGTTGGGCGGTGGGTCGAACCTGATGTTCCTCATGCGGATCGCGCGTGGACGCAGGCGGGGTGTAGGGCATGCGCAGGTAGACGCAGATGGTGTTGACGATGGTCTGCTGGTGGTCGGGGTTGGCGTTGGCCAGCCGTTCCGGGGTGTACAGCGCGGTCAGACGGACCGAGGTCCGGTCGGAGCCAAGCTAGCTAGCGGCGGTGTCGTAGAGCCCGGTCTCGGCGCTTGGTGGCGTTGTGCTGGTCGTGAGCGTGGGCGTCCTCGACCAGGCGCTGGCGACGATAGGCCATCACCAGCGCAAACAACGCTCCCACCCCGGCCACGGTGTCCGGGGCGAACTAACGCGGCCGTCGGAGCGACGGCGCCGATCGCGGTGTGGGCGGACCATGTGGCGTTTGAGCGCCACCCATCAACCGCAGTCGGGACACACGATCATCGTCTCCGGGCCGTCGGCTCGGGCTTCGGACGCAGGTCCAGGTGGGTGATGGGAAGATCGCCGACGTAGATCGGGGGCCAAGGAGCCGGGGTGCGCGCACTCCAAACGCACCGGCCGAAACCGGGCGGTGCCTCCTGGGCAGCGCTCACGTGCCTGGGACTGGAAGGCGCACGCGCCGGAGCGGAAGCAGACCATGACAGCGGGGTTGCAATTTGCGTTCAATCAATTACGGAAAGTAGTTAGCCGGGGGGTTCGCCACGTCCCGCCCCCAAGCCCCCGGCTCGCTCGGCCGGAGGCGCCCCCCGAAGGGAAGTCCACGATGCTCAAGTCGATCCATCTCGCCCTGCGAACCGCCACCCCCGAGCGGGGATTCGGCGACACCCGAACCGGGACCACCGGGCGGGTCTACCTGGGGCTCGCTGGCCGAGAGTGGCGCTGCCGCTCCGAAGAGGACAACGACCCCTTCCGCCTGGGCATCTTCCGCGAGGACGTGCGGTTCGAGTTCGTGAACTGCAACGGCACGCCCGCGCTCGCCGCCTACGGCGGCGACCACCTGGAGGCCGTCTTCCTGACCGACGTCGCCGACGAGAAGATCACCCACTTCTACGTCATCCGCAACCCCGACAAGCTCCTCGCGCTGGGGGCGCCCCGCCGGATCAGCCGGTAGCGGCACCTCACACTCCGGGCGGCTGCGTCGTCATAGGAGTGGAAAGCCGGGTTCTCACGCCGAAAAGGAAGGACGAGTGGCGATGCCGACGCAGCGCGAGACGGACGAGGCCAGGATCAGGCGCCACATCGACGAGATCGTCGAAGGGATCAAGGCCAAGGACCTTGAGGCACTGAAGCGGCTCTACGCGGCGGACGTCGTCTCCTTCGACGTGGAGCCGCCGCTGCGGCACGTGGGGGTGGAGGCGAAGGCGAAGAACTGGGCGAACGTGTTCCTGCTCTTCGAGGAGGCGAGCTACGAGGTCGCGGACCTGACGTTCGCCGTGGGCGACGACGTGGCGTTCGGGCACGGCTTCGGCCGGCTGAGCGGCACGTTGAAGGACGGGACGGTCACGAAGGGCATGTGGGTCCGGGCCACCTTCGGCTTCCGGAAGATCGACGGCGAATGGCTGATCGTGCACGACCAGGTGTCCGTGCCGTTCGACATGCGGAGCGGCAGAGGGGTGACCGACCTCGAACCCTGACGGGCCGCGACGAGCAGGCACGAGGACCCGACGGCGTACCGCCGCCGTCCCTGTCCCGGAGGTCGGCGAGGCCGCGATCGCGGTCACCGTTCGGTACGAGACCCGGCCGCCCGCTCGTCGTGCTGGTCGGCACCATCCGGTCGTGGGTGCACCGGATCCTCCGTCACGGGGACGGGCAGGAGCTCTCGGCCCGGCAGAGCCACTTCCTGCCGGGCGGCCGGCGGGACCGGGCCAGGCCGTGACGGCTGCGGGGGCTGCCGCTAAGAGGTGCCCACACCTGAGCGGTGATCCGGGGGCGGGGTGGGTTCAGCCGGCGGGCGTTTGGTTACTGACCGTGACTGCCGTATTCGCTTGGGGCGGAGTGGCGTCGGTCGTGGGCCAGGTGTCCGGGGTGTCGAGCGGCTCGGGTGTTCGCGCCTCGTCGACTCGGGCCGGGGGACCAAGCGGATGCCGTCCCGGCCCCGTGGCCCGGTCGGCGACAGACTTCCTGACTTTGGTTGACTCTCGCCGGGGTCGCTCTCAGGCGATCTTCCTTGGTCTTGTCCACCGGTCCCTGATCTGGCCCTCCACGGGGTTCACAAAAACCTTGCCCATCGCCCCGGTGGTTATTTCACCATTTGAAATCGCCACCGGGTCTACCCCGCGCCAGGGCCCTATCTGCGAGAACAACCCAAGATCATCGTTTGCCCCGCCGGTCGGGGGCGCGGCAGCCTGGACGGGAGCAGGAGATGTCGGTGTCCGACTCCGCCCATCACGACGTCATCCGAGAGCGGGAACCCGAGGACGGTCCGGCCGGCTCCGGCCCCGGTCCGGCCGACTGCGTCGTCATCGTCACCCAGCGGCTCGGCAGCACCCAGGGGATCAACGGCCTCCTGGACGAGGACCTGATGGTGATCCTCACCCGCTGCCCCCGGCAGGCGGTCGAGGTGCTCACCCGGCCCCGGTCTCCGCTCGCCCGGCCCGTCGAGGCACCGGTCACGTTCGGTGACCTTGAGATCCACGGCCTCCAGCAGCGCGTGCACTGGCGGGGCCGCCGGGCCGACCTCGGCGAACGGGAGGTCCGGCTGCTGCTCCACCTCGCCGGACGCGCCGGAGGCACCTGCTCGCTCGCCGAGCTCGCCGCCCACGTGTGGGAGGCCGAGTACGGGGTGGACGCCCCGGTCGTCCACAGCGCGGTGCAGCGCCCGCGCCGCAAGCTGGCCGAGGCGGGCATCGAGGTCAGGATCGAGTCCGTCCGGGGGTACGGCCTGCGTCTGCTCGCGCGGGTCAGCGACCCGCGCACGCCCTGAAACCGTAGGTCTCGGCGAAGGCCAGCGCCTTTCCCTCCTCGGGACCCCGCTCCTCGGCCCGGCGCAGCACCGAGGCGGCGCGCCCGTCGTCACCCGCGCGCACGGCGGCCCTGGCGTCGCGGGCCAGCAGCGTCATCCGCTCGGCGAACCTCCGGTGGGGGCCCAGGAAGCCCTCGCGCAGCTTCGCGGCGTCGGAGGGCGGCGGGGGCACCGCCTCGATCCGGGTCACCATGTCGGTCATCAGCTCGGCCGTCGAGGCGAACTCCTCGACCTGCTCGCGCACGTTCGACGGCTCCCGCTCCGGGGGGCGCCGCCGGCCCTGCGCGCACACCGCGTCCACGGCCGCGATGTAGGCGGGCTTGGTCTGCGTCCGTGGGGCGGGAGCGGACTCCCCGCACGCCGCGGCCCCGGCGCCGACCACCGCCAGGGCGAGCGCGACCGCCGTCGTCCGACGGGCCATTCCATGCTCCGTTCCCTTTTCCGGAAAACGGCTCCGGCGCGGAGCCGACAGCGCCGGAACCGTTTTTCAGGAATCGTTCAGCGACGACCTTCTCAACATGTGACCCGGCGTTCGGTGGGCTTTCCGCCGTGGTTGTTGTCGATGCCCGAGTGCAGCGAGACGATCCGCATCGACGTCCAGTTGCGGTAGAGCGGGTCGCCGCCGGAACACTTCCAGCCGGCCGTCGCGGAGACGGTGAACGCCTCGCGCCCCTTCTTGACCTCCTTGGTGGCCTTGGTGCGCCAGAACAGCACGCCGCGGTACTGCTCCAGCCGTACCTGGATGGCGATCTTCGTGCCGGCCGACGCCCGCTTGCAGGTGATCGTGGAGGTGGTCTTGATGTACCTGCCCGACTTGTAGGGCTTGCCGGTGCTGGTCTTCTGCCCGTTGCACTTGCGGACGCCCTTGGTCTGGACGCCGCCGTCCTCGGCGGTCGCGACCTGGGCGGGGTTCGGGGCGGTCTGGGCCGCGGCCGGGGCGGCCGTCGCCAGGCTCGCCGCGGCCGCGCCGCCGAGCACGAGCGCGGCCATTCGAGTGGATTTCATGGCGGTTCCTTTCGGACGTTCTTCATGTCCTTTTCCGGCACCGCCAAGAATGGCCGCCCGTTCATGGGGAACTCGATGTCGCCCTCTCGTTGTTTTCTCGTCGATTCGTCATCGGGGCGATGAAGGGGCCCGAGGATCCGGTGTGGCCCCCGCCGGACCGCGGACGGCCGCCCCCACCCCGGGGCGGACGGGGTGCCGCCGGGCGCGAGGATCATGGGGTGAATCCTTTGCGGGTGTGGCGGCCTCTCATGGGGGTCCCGGCGACGGTGCCGGGACGGGACCGGGAGGTTGTCATGATCATTGGTGCCGTCGTCGTGGCCGTGCTCGTCTGCGCGTGCGGGGTGACCCTGGCGCGCCGGCGGGGGCGCTCGCGTGGCTGAGACGGGCTGGCCCGGCGCGGAGCTGATCGCCGCCGCGCAGGGCGGGGACGTCGAGTCGATCACCGCGTTGGTGGCCGGGTCGCATCCGCACGTGCGGCGCTTCGCCCGCTCGCTGTGCGCCTCGCCCGAGGACGCCGAGGACGCCGCGCAGGAGGCGTTGATCATCCTGTACCGCAGGATCGGGACGCTGCGGGCCTCCGGCGCGCTGGCCTCGTGGATGTTCCGCATCGTGCGCAACGAGTGCCTGCGGCGGGCGCGGCCGGCGCCGCGGCACCGCGAACCGCCCCCCGACACCGGCGCGGTGTCGGCCGAGGAGGAGGCGCTGCGGCGCCTGGAGGCGGGCCGGGTGGCGGCCGCGATCGCCGCCCTGCCCGCCGACCAGCGCCGCGTGCTGATCATGCGTGACGTCCAGGGGCACAGCGGACGGGCGGTCGCCGACGCGCTCGGCCTCAGCCTGCCCGCGATGAAGTCACGGCTGCACCGCGCTCGCGCGACCGTGCAGCGCACCCTTCAGGGAACGGACCGAGGAGGCGGCGGATGAACGGTGGACGGGGTTTCGCGAGCGCGTCGCTCGCCCGGCACCTGCTGCGCGGCGCGGTGGGTTTCGGCGCCCTGGTCGGCTCGGTCGCGCTGCTGCCGGTGCTGGGGCCGGTCGGCCTGCTGCTCGCGCCGGTCGGCCTGCTCGCGCTGCGCGGCTGCCCGACCTGCTGGGCGATCGGGCTGGTGCAGACCGTGTCGATGGGCCGGTTGCGCCGCTCCTGCGGTGAGGACGGCTGCGAGCTGACCGTGGCCGAGCCCGTCCGGCCGCGCCGCGGTGCCGGTTGAGAAACCACCGGTCCGCGAGATGGGCCCGGCTCCCCGGGGGAGCCGGGCCCATCTCGCGGAAAGGGATGTGCTATTTGCGGGGATTGGTCGTTTTATACGGGTTTAGCTGATGGTGATGGTGGCGGGTTTTGTGGCGCATGACCGGAATTCGTGACGATTTGCTGGCAGCATGTTCGATCGGGGCGGTGGTGAGGACAGCGCAAGATCGAATGGACCCCGGAATCATGGACGAGAGTCGTACGGATCGGTATGCGGCGGTGGTCTTCCTGCTCAGGCGCTGTTACGGCGTCGCGGGTGAACCCTCCTACACCACCATCGCGAAGGTCGCGGGGGAGAACGACGGGCGGCCCGGACCCGAGGGCGTGCTGATCGAGGCGATGGGCAAGTCCACGGCCAACGACATCCTGCTCGGCAAGCACAAGCGCGGCCTGCGGTGGCGGGCGGTCGAGACGCTGTGGGCGGTGCTGCACCTCATCGCGAAGGAGAGGGGGCTCGACACCGCCGACATGGTGTCGCGGGAGGAGCTGCACCGCTGCTACCACGCCGGGCTGTCGGCGGTCTCGCCCCGGAACGGCGCGCCGTCCCCGCGGGCGGAGGACCCCGGCGCCGACCGTCCCGACGTCGACCTGAACGCCCTGCGCCCCGGCGGACCGGGCGGCCGCGCCGCGCAGCAGGCGGCGGTGGGGCGGCTCCTCGAAGAGGTCCGGCGGCGCGGCCCCGACGCGTGGTGGCACGGGTTCCGGGACATCGTCCCCGGCTGGTTCGGGCCGTACCTGACGCTGGAGCCCGAGCTCAGGGACGTTCACACGTACGCGGCCCGCCGCGTCCCCGGCCTGTTGCAGACCCCGGACTACGCGCGGTACGTCATCGCCGACGACCTGCCCCACGCCTCGGCGGCCGAGCTGGACCGCCGCGTGGAGCTGCGGATGCGCCGCCGGCAGGTGCTGCACCGCACCGACCCGCTCAACTACTGGGCCGTCATCGACGAACGCGTCCTGGAGCCGGGCCCCTTCCCCGGCGTGCTGCGCGACCAGGTGGACCACCTGATCGCCATGGCCGAGGTCCGGCACGTCGTGGTGCAGGTGGTGCGGACCGGGGACGCCGAACGCATCATCACCGCCGGCCCGACGACCCTGCTGCGCTTCGGCGAGCCCCGGTACGGCGACCTGGTGTACCTGGAACAGCAGGACCACGGGCTCTACCTGCACGACAACGACGACGTCGCCCACTTCACGAAGAGCATCTTCGCCCTGCAGATAGCGGCCCTCCCGCCGAGCAGGAGCCTGGAACTCCTGCGGGAGGTCCGTGACCGGCTCCAGCCATGAGATTCCCGGCCCGTGCGCCGGCGCGCCCGGTCTGTTCTGATGGCAGGCGAAAGGGAGTCCGGCGGCACGGAGGCGAGCGATGGCCGACAACGAGCGGGAATTCTGGATCGAGGCGGAAAAGGATCTCTTCGAGGGGATCGACACCACCGTTCCGCACTCGGCGCGGATCTGGAACTACTGGCTCGGCGGCAAGGACAACTTCCCCGTCGACCAGGAGGCCGGGGACCAATACGCCGCGACGTTCCCGGCGATCCGCGAGCTGGCGCGCGCGTCCCGGGCGTTCATCGGGCGCGCCGTCACCTACCTGGCCGCCGAGCGGGGCATCCGGCAGTTCCTCGACATCGGCACCGGGCTGCCCACCGAGGACAACACCCACCAGGTCGCCCAGCGCGTCGCGCCCGAGGCCCACGTCGTCTACGTCGACAACGACCCGCTCGTCCTCACCCACGCCCGCGCCCTGCTCACCAGCCATCCCCGGGGCGCCACCCACTACATCGACGCCGACCTGCACGAGCCCGAGGACATCCTGGCGCGGGCCGGGAAGCTGCTGGGCTTCGACCGCCCGGTCGCGCTGATGCTGATGGGCATCATGGGGCACGTCGAGGACCACGACGAGGCCCGGTCGATCGTCCGGCGGCTGCTGGAGCCGCTGCCCTCGGGCAGCTTCCTCGCCCTCTACGACGGCACCGCGACCGACCCGGCGTTCCTGGAGGCCCAGCAGGGCTACGACGACACCGGCGCGGTCCCCTACCGGCTGCGCAGCCCCGAGCGGATCGCCGGGTTCTTCGAGGGGCTGGAGCCGGTCGAGCCCGGGGTGGTGCCGTTGCAGCGGTGGCGTCCCGACCCCAGCCCGGTCCCGCCGAAGGACGTGGACGCCTTCTGCGGGGTCGCCCGCAGGCCGTGACGCCCGGCCCCGCCCCGGAACTGTGCCCTGGTAGGTAGAGGCTTGTGGCGATTGGCGGTGGAAGGGGCGGGGGAGGACCGGGGCGTGCGGGTGAGTTTCGGAAGTGAGGCCACACCGGGCCGTGTCAACGAGGACTTCGTCGTCGCCGGACCACGCTGGGCGGTGGTGCTGGACGGCGCCACCGCCCCACCCGGGATCGACTCGGGGTGCGCGCACGATCCGGGCTGGCTCGTGCGGCGGCTCGGCGGCTTCCTGGGCGGGCGCCTGGCCGTCGAGGGCGGCGAACCGCTCGCCGACCTGCTCGCCGAGGGCATCAAGGCCGTGGGGGAGATGCACCCGGCCTGCGACCTCGGGAACCCCGACAGCCCCTCGGCCACCGTGGCGATGGTGCGGGTGCTGGACGGGCTCGTCGAGTGGCTGGTGCTCGCCGACTCCCCCGTGGTCGTGGACGACGGCGGGCTCGTCGTCGTGCGCGACGACCGCGTGGACCGCCTGCCCTCCTACACGCTGGAGGCGGTGCGGGCCGCGCGCAACAACGAGGGCGGGTTCTGGGTCGCCGGCACCCGGCCCGAGGCGGCCTACGAGGCGTTGACCGGGGCGCTGCCCGTCGAACGCGTCCGGCGCGTGGGCGTCTTCAGCGACGGCGCCGCCCGCCTGGTCGAGAGGTTCGGGCTGCTCGGCTGGGACGGCCTGCTCGACCTGCTCGACCGGGGCGGGCCGGGGGAGGTCATCCGGCGGACGCGGGAGGCCGAACGCGCCACCGACCCCGGCGGGCGCGGCAAGCGGTTCGACGACGCCACCGCCGTGCTGCTGCGGCTCTAGCCGGCGGCGGGCTTGACGTGCGGCCACCAGCCGGTCAGGTCCTCGGGCAGGTGCAGGCCGTCCAGCGTCAGCGAGCCGGGCAGCATCGGGTGCTTGCGGCCGGCCTTGAACGTGTGCCGGTAGGGCGGCGGGTCCAGCACGAGCACGCGCGTCCCGGCGACGGCGGGGATGTCGGCGGGCGCGCCCTCGTTGTAGACGCGTTCGCCGTGGGCGTCGTGCAGGCCCCACGGGCTCTCGATGATCGGCGGGTCGTCGGGGGCGTCGGCGTCGGTGAACCAGGCGATCACCTCCGGCGGGTACGGGTCGCCGGGCATCCCGTAGGAACGGCCGAGCAGCACCCCGCCCAGCAGCACGTGCAACTGGAAGTTGTCACCGATCCCGCCGATCGTCACCGTCCAGCCCCGGCCGGTCGCGCGGTCCAGCACCAGCAGGCGCTCGTCCTCCAGGACGCGCAGCAGCGAGGCGACCCACCCCATCTGGTGGCAGTGCTCGGCGAGCCGCCCCACCAGCGCCGCCTTGCCGTCGCGGTCGGTCACCGAGGCGCGCAACCGCGGCGACCTCGACAGCATCGTGTTCGCCGACAGCGCGAACTTCTCCATCGCGAACCACGACAGCATCGCCCCCACCGGGTCGGGCAGGTACGGGCTGACGGTGTTCACGATCTCCTGCGAGGGGGCGCCCTCGACCGGGCTCGGCACCGGGGCGCCGGACGCCGAGCGCCACGCCTCCTCGAACGCCGCCGAGGTCTCGGCCACCGCCAGCAGCGCGCGCAGCACCGGCTCGTCCACGCCGAACGTGGCCGCGCCGTTCTCGGCCCACGCCCCCGCGATGATCGCCAGCCAGCAGCCCAGGTTCGGCGGGGCGGCGGCGATCCCCTCGCCGAGCCGGGTCATCCCCATCGTCAGCACGGCGGGAGGAGCCTGCTGGGACTCGTGCATCAGCCGCGGCATCAGATCGCTGAACGCCTGGTCCTCGGCGACCGCCGCCCGGACGGTGGCATCCAGGAGCTGGAGGATTTCACTCATGGGGGATCACCCTGGCATACCCAATTCTAGAGCGAAATTCTAGGATGGGGTCATGGATGCTCAGGACTTCGCCGACGTACTGTCCGCCGTCCGCGCCTTCGTGCGCGAACGGGTCGTCCCGCGCGAGGAGGAGATCGAGGAGACCGACGCCATCCCCGCCGACCTCCGCGCCGCCGCCCGGGAGATGGGCCTGTTCGGGTACGCGCTGCCCGAGGAGTACGGCGGGCTCGGCCTGACGGTGGGCGAGGAGGTGCGGCTGGTCTTCGAGCTCGGCTACGCCAGCCCCGCGTTCCGGTCGATGTTCGGCACCAGCAACGGCATCGCCGGACAGGTCCTCGTGCACGCCGGGACCGCCGAGCAGAAGGCCGAGTGGCTGCCGAGACTGGCGTCCGGCGAGGTCGTGGGGGCGTTCGCGCTCACCGAGGCCGAGGCGGGCTCCGACCCCAGCACCCTCACCACCGCCGCGCGCCGCGACGGCGACCACTACGTGATCGACGGCGCCAAGCGGTTCATCACCAACGCCCCCGAGGCCGACGTGTTCATGGTCTTCGCCCGCACGGGCGGACCGGGGGGCCGGGGCGTCTCCACGTTCCTGGTCTCCGCCGGCGCCGCCGGCCTCAAGATCGGCCCGCCCGACGCCAAGATGGGCCAGCGCGGCGCGCACACCGCCGAGGTGTTCCTCGACGGCGTCCGCGTCCCCGCCACCGCGATGGTCGGCCCCGAGGGCACCGGCTTCCGCACCGCCATGTCCTCGCTGTCGCACGGCCGCCTCAGCATCGCCGCCGTCTGCGTCGGCCTGGCGCAGCGCATCCTGGACGAGACCGTCGCCTACGCGAGGGAACGCGACCAGGGCGGCCACCGCATCGGCGACCACCAGCTCGTCCAGGGCCTCGTCGCCGACTCCCAGACCGAGATCTACGCGGGCCGCGCCATGGTCCTGGAGGCCGCCCGCGCCTACGACGCCGGGGAGGACACCAAGCTCGGCCCGTCCTGCGCCAAGTACTTCTGCTCGGAGATGCTCGGCCGCGTCGCCGACCGGGGCGTCCAGGTCTTCGGCGGCATGGGCTACATGCGCGGCGTCGCCGTCGAACGCTTCTACCGCGACGCCCGCCTGTTCCGGATCTACGAGGGCACCAGCCAGATCCAGCAGCTCGTCATCGCCCGCTCCCTGCTGCGCTGACGGGCCGCCGGCGGCCCGCGCCCCCGCTCCGCCAATGATTTCGCATGTGGTGCGCGGGCCATGTATGGTTACACCTGTCGCCGCGACCGAGAGGAAGCGGAGGCGGGACCTGCCCCTTTAGCTCAGTCGGCAGAGCGTCTCCATGGTAAGGAGAAGGTCTACGGTTCGATTCCGTAAAGGGGCTCCAGAGCGACAGCCGCATCCGAGTGACGGGTGCGGCTTTCGTCGTTTCCAGGGCCGATCATGAATGCCGCCCCGTCGCGGTGGACCGGGGTGCGCAAGGGTTGCCCGAGCACGCCCGGGAATGTGTATTCTTGGCGTGGCCGCGTCCGGAAGGGCGCTGCTGACCTGCCCCTTTAGCTCAGTCGGCAGAGCGTCTCCATGGTAAGGAGAAGGTCTACGGTTCGATTCCGTAAAGGGGCTCGGTTCCACGAGGGCGTCACCCGCGGGCGGCGCCCTTCGTCGTTCCCGGACCCGTCCCGGAGCCGCCGCGCGCGCCGCCGGCCGGCGGCCCGGCGGTGGACCGTTTCGCTCACCCCGGCGCCCTGTGATAGCGTCCCTGCGGTCCGAACGGACGATTCGCAGGTCACCGCGACAGCGGGTAATCTGGGAACCGGTCCGTGACGGACCTCCCGGACCTGAGTCCCCCGCGCGGGGCCCTCACGATTCCGGGGTGCGGTGAACATCCGGTATCCTTTCATTCCGGTCCACCGCGACCATCACGGCGGGGTAGCTCAGTCAGGCAGAGCAAGCGGCTCATAATCGCTGTGTCGCCGGTTCAAGTCCGGCCCTCGCTACTACCTGAGCCTCTCGCCCCCCACCAGGGGGGCGAGAGCGCTGGGTTGATCCAACCACCGGCCGTCTCACGAGGACGGCCGTCGCAACGTCCTTGTCCCTAGCTCAGAAAGGCACTCCATCGTGGCTGCCACCGACGTCCGGCCGAAGATCACGCTGGCCTGCCAGGAGTGCAAGCACCGCAACTACATCACGCGGAAGAACCGGCGCAACGACCCGGACCGCCTGGAGATCAAGAAGTACTGCCCCAACTGCCGCACCCACCGCGCCCACCGGGAAACCCGGTAACCAAGGCCGGTAGAAGTACTGCCCGCTGCGCTTCCACACGGGGCCAGCACCCACCGCGCGCACCGCGAGACCCGATAACAAGGTTCTCCTCCCCGGCAGCTTCTGAACGCACAGCTTGCCCTGACGTTTTTCAGCCCGCTCTCGCAGATGAACACGCGCGAGGCGGGCTGAACGTCGTTACGGCCCCTTCTCCGGCCGCCCCGCCGCCCCCTCGCCGAACACCGTTCTGTTACCTTCCGATCGACCGGTAAGCGGGTGCTTGGGCGCGGCACCCGGCACGCGGCCCCTGTCCGACGGTTCTCACGCAAGCGGAGGGACGGATTGCATGGCACTCAACCGTGATTTCATCGGGCGGACGTTCCCGCCCACCGAGCCCTACGAGGTCAGCCGAGTCAAGATCCGCGAGTTCGCGGACGCGATCGGCGACCGCGACCCGGTCTACCGCGACCCCGAGGCCGCCAAGGCCCTCGGCCACCCCGACGTCATCGCGCCGCCGACGTTCCCGATCGTGGTGTCGCTGGGCAACCCGGCCCTCGCCGACCCCGAGCTCGGCCTGAACTACGCGATGGTCGTGCACGGCGAGCAGCGCTTCGAGTACACCCGCCCGGTCCGGGCCGGGGACGTGCTCACCTGCACCTCGACCGTCACCGAGATCAAGTCGATCGGCAACAACGAGAAGATGGTCATCGAGACCGACATCAAGACCGCCGACGGCGAGCTGGTCTGCCGGACGTACAACACCATCGTGGAACGGGGGGCCTGATGACCGCGCAGGTGAAGTACGACGACGTCGAGGTCGGCACCGAGATCCCCGCCCAGAGCTACCAGGTCGACCGCATGAACCTGGTGATGTACGCCGGCGCCTCCGGCGACTTCAACCCCATCCACTGGCGCGAGTCGCTCGCCAAGGCCGTCGGCCTGCCCGACGTCATCGCGCACGGCATGTACACGATGGCGCAGGGCGGCCGGTTCGTCACCGACTGGGCCGGCGACCCCGGCGCGGTCCTGGACTACGGCGTGCGGTTCTCCGCCCCGGTCGTGGTGCCCGACGAGGGCGGCGCGACGCTGGAGATCTCCGGCAAGGTGGAGGAGAAGCTGGACGACAACCGGGTCGTCGTGGCGCTCACCGCGCGCAGCGCCGGCCAGAAGGTGCTGACGCGCGCCAAGGCCGTCGTCCGCCTCGCCTGAGCCCTCCGGGGACCTGACGGAACGCCGAGGAAACGCGCCGACATACGATCGCGTGCGGCCGGGGCCCGTACCATCGCCCTCGGGTGCACGCGATCGTGCCGTCTTACAGGGAGGACAGACCACGTGGCGGTCTTCGCCGAAGAAGTCAACCTCGCCGGGTACACCACACTGCGGCTGGGCGGCCCGGCCCGCCGGTTCGTCGAGGCCACGACCGAGGCCGAGCTGGTCGCCGCCGTCCGCGCCGCCGACGAGGCCGGCGAACCGGCCCTGGTGCTCGGCGGCGGCAGCAACCTGGTGGTCTCCGACGACGGCTTCCCCGGAACGGTCGTCCACGTCGGGACCCGCGGCACCGAGCGGCTGTCCGGCGAGGGCGGCCACGTCACGGTCCGCGTGCAGGCGGGCGAGGAGTGGGACCCGTTCGTCGCGCGCTGCGTCGAGGAGGGCCTGGCGGGCGTGGAGTGCCTGGCGGGCATCCCCGGCCGCGTCGGCGCCACCCCCATCCAGAACGTCGGCGCCTACGGCCAGGACGTCAGCGAGACGATCGTCGAGGTCCGCGCCTACGACCGGCGGACCCGCAAGGTCGTCTCCCTGGACCGCGAGGCGTGCCGCTTCACCTACCGGCACAGCGTCTTCAAGGGCTCGGACCGGTACGTCGTCCTCGACGTCACCTACACGCTGCGCGAGACCGAGGAGTCCCGCCCGGTCGCCTACGCCGAGCTCGCCCGCACGCTGGGCGTGGAGACCGGCGCCCGCGTCCCGCTGAAGGAGGCCCGCGAGGCCGTCCTGGAACTGCGGCGCGGCAAGGGCATGGTCCTGGACCCCGCCGACCCCGACACCCGCAGCGCCGGATCGTTCTTCACCAACCCCATCCTGGAGCCCGACCAGCTCGCCGCCCTGGAACGCCGCGTCGCCGAACGCCTCGGCCCCGACACGGCCCCGCCGCGCTACCCCGAGCCCGACGGCCGCACCAAGACCTCCGCGGCCTGGCTCATCGACCGCGCCGGGTTCGCCAAGGGCCACGCCCGCGGCCCGGTCCGGATCTCCACCAAGCACACCCTCGCGCTCACCAACCCCCACGCCGGGACCACCGCCGACCTGCTGGCGCTTGCGCGCGAGGTCCGCGACGGGGTCCGCGGGGCGTTCGGCGTGGAACTGGTCAACGAGCCCGTCCTCGTCGGGGTCTCCCTCTGACGAATGGTGCGCGCCTCACCAGGGATGAATTCTCTGCGTGAAGTGCTGTCCTCTGGCAATTGATTTACCCGTGCCGGAAGGCGTCCACTGCGTTCCCACCCGAGCCGTTCGCGCGCATGATGTGTATCAGGGACGGGGTTCTCTTCACCCTCGCGGTGCCCCCGACCGCGGGAGGACCCCGGTGGGGCGGAACAGGATCGTGGCCATTCCGCGTCCCCGGACGGGACTGGGACTGCGCCCTCAGCTGAGTGACGAGGTCGCCACCCGGATCCGGGAGCTGATCATGGAGGGTCGGGTGCGGCCGGGCGAGTTCCTCCGGCTGGAACGGCTGGCCGCCGAGTTCGGCATCAGCGTCACTCCGGTGCGCGAGGCGTTGCAGTCGCTGCGCAGCGAGGGCTTCGTGCAGCTGGAGCCACGCCGCGGCTTCATCGTCGCCCCGCTGTCCAAACGCGACGTCACCGACCTGTTCTGGGTGCAGGCGACGATCGCCGCCGAACTCACCGAACGCGCCGCCGCCCGCGTCACCACCGACACCGTGCGCGAGCTGGCCGCCATCCAGCGGAGCCTGGAGCAGGCGGCCGCCGCCGGCCGCCCCGACCTGGTGGAGGAGCGCAACCACGACTTCCACCGGAAGATCAACCAGGCCGCCGGGTCACCGAAGCTGGCCTGGTCGCTGGCCTCGGTCGGCCGGTACGTGCCGCGCGGGCTGTACGCGCGGCTGCCCGACTGGCCCGCCCTGGCCGTCCACGACCACCAGCGCGTCCTGGCCGAGCTGCGCCGCGACGCGCCCGCCGCGGCCGGGGCCCGGATGCGCACCCACATCATGCGCGCGGGCGAGCTGCTGGTCGCCCACCTGGAACGCCAGGGGATGTGGCGCCCCGAGCTCGACGAGGTCGCCGACTAGGGGCTGTCCCGCGATCATGTGACGGGACGGTCAGTCTCAGGTGCGGCTGTCGGCACGGGCCCGGAGAAGCTGTGGACGCGCGGGTGTTAGCTTCCCTTCCCATGATGGAGTACCAGGACCAGACCAGGGCGGCCTACGATGGGGTCGTCGAGCTGTATGCGTCGATGTTCGCTAATCGGTTGGAGGCGCAGCCGTTCTCGCGGAACATGATCGGTACCTTCGCCGAGCTGGTGCGCGAGACGGGGAATCCGCGCGCAGCCGACGTCGGCTGCGGGCCCGGACATCTGACGGCCATGCTGCACGACCTGGGGCTGGACGCTTTCGGGCTCGACCTCTCACCGGGCATGGTCGACCACGCCCGGCGGGCCCATCCTGCGCTGCGGTTTGACGAGGCGCGGATGGAGGCGCTGCCGGTCGAAGACAGCGCGCTCGGCGGCGTGCTGGCCCACTACTCGATGATCCACACCCCTCCTGAGGATTTGCCCGCGCTGCTCGCCGAGCAGGTGCGTGTCCTGGTGCCGGGGGGCTTGCTCCTGGTCTCGTTCTTCGCGACCGACGGATCAGAGCCGGTCCACTTCGACCACAAGGTGACGTCCGCCTATAGCTGGCCGGTGGACCGGTTCGCCGAGTTGCTGGCCGGGGCCGGGCTCGTTCCGTTCGCCCGGCTGCTCCACGACCCCGCCTCCGAACGGGGCTTCCTCGACGCCCACCTGCTGGCCCGCCTCCCCTAGGCAGTATTAGGTGATCATGTGACGGGGTGGCGGAGCCAGATGCGGATCGAAGCGACGTCGATGGTGCCCTGGTAGATGCGTTCTCGCTTGATGCCCCTATGGATGTCAAGCCGTGGAGGGTAGTGCGCGGTTTGGGGGGCTGGGGTTGGTGATGAGCTGGTAGATCTCGCGGGCGATGTAGC
>NZ_JACJIA010000027.1:0-34529 GCF_014138665.1 Actinomadura kijaniata | reverse complement strand
GTTCGCAGCACGACGGGAAGCGGAGCCCTGGCGGAGTCTTCCCGGCGTGCGCGGGCCCGATGTGGGGGTTTGGGGGGACGGTCCCCCCAAGGCCAGCACAGCCGCTTTCGCCGCAGAACCGCACAGACCCCCAGCAATATCGGGGGTCTACACATCCCCACAAACCCCAACCCCCGCTTTCGCCAACCCTCCCCACAGGCCCTCAACCCCCAGGGGTCTGCACCCAACCAACAACCCCAACCCCCACCTTCGCCGCACCCCCGCGCAGCCCCTAACCCCGAGGGGGTCTACACACCCCACCACCCCCAGCCACAGAACGCTTTAGCCGCGGCCGTCAGCTCCCATCCCAGCCGTCACGCAGCGTCCTTGATTGTCGGACGTTCCCGATAGCTTCGACGCTGTGAGCGATCGATGGGATCGGGAGCATGTGCTCGGGCTGGCGCCCGACGACGCGTCGGCCAAGGCCGCCGGTAAGGTCGCCGTGCCCGCCAAGTGGCGTGGGCTCGGGGCCGATGACGAGGCCGTGTGGGGTGAGTGCGCGGGCAGCGGCAGGAGCGCCTACCGGGCGTGCGTGGATCTGACCGAGCCCGCGTTCCGGTGTTCGTGCCCGAGCCGGAAGTTCCCCTGCAAGCACGCCCTCGGGTTGCTGCTGTTGTGGAGCGATGGCGTCGGCGGCTTCAGTGGCGGCAGCGGCGGTGCCGGGGAACGGCCCGCGTGGGTCGTCGAGTGGATCGAGGAGCGGCGGCAGCGGGCCGAGAGGACGCAGAAGAAGCGCGCCGAGAAGGCCGTCAGGCAGCGTGACCCGAAGACCGCCGAACGCCGTGAGCAGCGCGTCGACGGCGGGATCGCCGATCTCGACCAGTGGCTTCGCGACCAGGTGGCGCACGGGCTGGCCCAGGCGGAGAACGCCCCCTACCGGGTGTGGGACGAGGTCGCGCGGCGGCTCGTGGACGCGCAGGCCGGGGCGTTGGCCGGGCAGGTCAGGGGGCTGGCGTCGGTCGCCCGGCGGGAGGGGTGGCCGGACCGGCTGCTGGAGGAGTACGCGCTGCTGCGGCTGCTCGTGCGGGCCCACCAGCGGCGCGAGGAGCTGCCCGAGGGGCTGCGGGAGACCGTGCGGACGCGGATCGGGTTCACCCTCTCCCAGGAGGAGGTGCTCGAACGCGGCGAGCGCGTCCGCGACCGCTGGTGCGTCGTCGGGTCGCGGGACGTCGCGCAGGAGCAGCTCACCACGCGCCGCGTCTGGCTGAAGGGGCGGGCGAGCGGTCGGCACGCGCTGGTGCTGTCGTTCGCCGCGCCGGGGCGGACGCTGGACGCGTCGCTGGCCGTGGGGACCGAGGTGGAGGCCGAGCTGGCGTTCTATCCGGGGGCGCGGCCGCTGCGGGCGCTCGTGGCCGAACGGTTCGGGACGGCCGGGAGCGCCGTGCCGGACGGGGTCGGCGTCGGGGTGTTCCTCAAGGAGTACGCGGCGGCGCTGGCCGACGACCCCTGGCTGGAACGCTGGCCTGCCGTGCTGGCGGGGGTGCGGCTGGGACGGGACGGCAGCGGCGGGCTGTTCGTCGTCGACGACGCCGGGGACGCGCTGCCGTTGCGGATGGCCGACCCGTGGCGGCTGCTGGCGGTGTCGGGCGGGGCTCCGGTGACGTTCGCCGGGGAGTGGTCGACGCGCGGGATGCGTCCGCTGGCGGCCTGGCATCCGGACGAGAAGGTCGTGATCCTGTGAACGCGTGGAACGAGCATGTCAGCGCCGCTCTGCTCGGCACCGAGCGGCGTCCGGCTCCCCCGCTGCCCGAGGCCCCGGAGCAGGTCGGCGACCCGGCCGGGCGGCTGCTGGACCAGGCGGCCGTGCTGGCGGTGCGGCGGCGGGCCGGGGCGCCGCCGGTCACCGGGGTCGAGACGGTCGCGCCCGCTCCGGCCGAGGACCTGCCGGTGGTGCCGGAGGCGGCCGGGCGGCGGCTGGCGCGGATCCTGTCGGGCGAGCAGGTCAAGGTGCTGCCCGAGTGGCTGGACGCCGCCGCCGCGCGCGGGCGGAGGGCGCCCGCGCGGCTGCTGCCCGAGCTGCTGGAGAAGGGGCGCAGCGACCGGATGCTGCGGCCGTCGATCGTGCGGGCGGCGGGGCGGCGCGGCGTGTGGCTGGCGTTGCAGAACACCGACTGGGCCTACCTGATCAGTACCGGTGACGACCCCGGCGGCGGTGACGACGTCTGGGGCACCGGGACGCGCAGCCAGCGCATCGCCCACCTGACGCGCCTGCGCGAGACCGACCCGGCGGCGGCCCGCGACGCCCTCGGGGAGGTGTGGGCCAGGGAGCCGGCGCCGGACCGGGCGGTGTTCCTGGCGACGTTCGGGCACGGGCTGTCGGGAGGGGACGAGGAGTTCCTCGAGACGGCGCTCGGGGACCGGGGCAAGGACGTGCGGCAGGTCGCCGCCGACCTGCTGGCGCGGCTGCCGGACTCGGCGTACGGGCGGCGCATGGCCGAACGCGCCCGCGCCTGCCTCACCCCCAGGGAGCGGACGGTGCGCCGCCGCAGGCAGACCTGGATCCTGGTGGAGCCGCCGCGCGCCCACGACGAGGAGCTGGCGCGCGACGGGGTGCCGTTCCATCCGAGCGGGTCGTTCGCGCCGGGCAGCCGGGCGGGCGGGCCGATCGGGACGCGGGCGGCGTGGCTGCGCGAGATCCTGTCGCGCACGCCGCTGCGGACCTGGACGGAGGTGTTCGGGCTGCCGCCGGTGGAGGTGGTGTGCCTGCCCGTCACCGACCTGACCGGCGGCGACGCCCACAGCAGCGCCCGCGACGTGCACGTGGGCTGGGCGCGGGCGGCGCTGCGGCAGCGGGACGTGGAGTGGGCGCGCGCCCTGCTGCGGGGCGGGGTGATGGTGGACGAGCCCGAGGCGCTGGCCGACCTGCTCGGCGTGCTGCCCGAGGACGAGCGCGACGCGGCCGCCGCCGACCTGATCCGCTGGACCGAGGGGCAGCCGGAGCTGCTGCGGGTGCTGGAACGCGTGCCCGGCCCCTGGGCGGGGCCGCTGGCCGAGGCGGTCGTGACGACGTTGACCGCCGCCGCGCGCCGCCCGAGCGCCCCCGCCGAGCACACCCTGACCCAGCTGTGCCGCCTGGCCGACCAGCGCCTGTCCCCTACGGCCGCGCCGCGCCTGGAGGCGCTGGCCCGCGCCGGCGACACCGGCGGCGGGGCCGTGCGGGCGCTGCTGGACCTGACCGAGACGCTGCGTTTCCGCGACGAGATGCTGAAGGAGCTTGACCTGTGACGACCGACGCCGTGCTGCGGCCTCACGCCGAGCAGTTGTACGCCGACGAGCTGGCCCGTCTCGCCGAGCACGACGACCGGCCGCGCCCGCCCGGCTGGCGGCTGTCGCCGTGGGCGGTCACCACCTACCTGATGGGCGGGGAGCTGCCCGGCGGGACGGCGGTCTCCCCCAAGTACATCGGGCCGCGCCGCCTGATGGAGGTCGCGGTCGCGACGCTGGCGACCGACCGGGCGCTGCTGCTGCTCGGCGTTCCCGGCACCGCCAAGACGTGGGTGTCGGAGCATCTGGCGGCGGCCGTCAGCGGCGACTCCACGCTGCTGGTGCAGGGCACCGCCGGGACGTCGGAGGAGTCGGTCCGCTACGGCTGGAACTACGCCCGCCTGCTGGCCGAGGGCCCCTCGGAGGCGGCGCTGGTGGAGAGCCCGCTGATGCGCGCGATGCGGCGCGGGTCGGTCGCCCGCGTCGAGGAGCTGACCCGCATGCCCAGCGACGTGCAGGACACCCTGATCACGATCCTGTCGGAGAAGACGCTGCCGGTCCCGGAGCTGAACTCCGAGGTCCAGGCCCGCAAGGGCTTCACGGTGATCGCCACGGCCAACGACCGCGACCGGGGCGTCAACGAGCTGTCCAGCGCGCTGCGCCGCCGGTTCAACACGGTGGTGCTGCCGTTGCCCGAGACCGTCGAGGCGGAGGTGGACATCGTCGCCCGCCGCGTCTCGCAGATCGGTTCGGCGCTGGAGCTGCCGGAGACCCCGGCGGGGCTGGAGGAGATCCGGCGGGTCGTGACGGTGTTCCGGGAGCTGCGGTCGGGCATGTCGGCCGACGGCCGCACCAAGCTGAAGTCGCCCAGCGGCACCCTCAGCACCGCCGAGGCGATCTCGGTGGTGACCAGCGGGCTGGCGCTGGCGGCGCACTTCGGCGACGGGGTGCTGCGGGCGGGCGACGTGGCGGGCGGCATCGTCGGCGCGGTCGTGCAGGACCCGGTGTCGGACCGGGTGGTGTGGCAGGAGTACCTGGAGACGGTCGTGCGGGAGCGCCCCGAGTGGCGCGACTTCTACCGCGCCTGCCGGGAGGTGTCTTGACCGCCCACCGGATCGATCTCGGCGAACGCGTCCGGGTCGAGGTCCACGGCGTCCGCCACCACGGGCCGGGCTCGGCGCGGGCGGTGCGGCGGGCGCTGGCGGAGTTCGGGCCGGACGCGGTGCTGATCGAGGGCCCGCCGGAGGCCGACGCCCTGGTGGAGCTGGCCGCCGACCCGGGGATGGAGCCGCCGGTGGCGCTGCTGGCCTACGCGCCGGGGGTGACGCCGGGCGCGGAGGGGACGGGCGGGCGGCGGGCGGCGTTCTGGCCGTTCGCGGAGTTCAGCCCGGAGTGGCAGGCGGTCCGGTACGCGCTGGGCGCGGGCGCGGCGGTCCGGTTCTGCGACCTGCCCGCCGCGAACCAGCTCGTCCCGGCCTCCGGCGAAGAGGAGCCCGCCGAGGAGCCCACCGCCGACGACCCCGCCGAGGAGGCCCCGCCGGAGGAGGGCGTCCGGCTGGACCCCCTGGCCTGGCTGGCGCGGACCGCCGGTTACGACGACGCCGAACGCTGGTGGGACGACGTGGTCGAGCACCGCGACGACGCGGTCTCGCCGTTCCCGGCCATCGCCGAGGCGATGGCCGAGCTGCGCGCCCAGGTCGAGGAGCTGCCGCCCGCCGGGCTGCCGCCGGGCTACCTGCGGCGCGAGGAGCAGCGCGAGGCGCACATGCGCCGTGCCCTGCGCCGCGCCGTCAAGGAGGGGCACGAGCGGATCGCCGTCGTCTGCGGCGCGTGGCACGTCCCGGCGCTGCTGGCCAGGGTGCCCGCGTCCCGCGACGACCAGACGCTCCGCAACCTGCCGAAGACCAGGGTCGCCATGACGTGGGTGCCGTGGACGCACGGGCGGCTGGCGCACTGGTCGGGGTACGGCGCGGGCGTGCGTTCGCCGGGCTGGTACCACCACCTGTTCACCGCGCCGGACCGGCCGGTGGAACGCTGGCTCACCGACGCCGCCCGGCTGCTGCGCGCCGAGGACCTGCACGTGTCGTCCGCGCACGTCATCGAGGCGGTGCGGCTGGCCGGCGCGCTCGCCGCGCTGCGCGGCCGCCCCCTCGCCGGACTCGACGAGGTCACCGAGGCGACCCGGGCGGTGCTGTGCGAGGGCGCGGACCTGCCGCTGGAGCTGATCCACCGCCGCATGGTCGTCGGCGAGCGCCTCGGCGCGGTCCCCGACTCCACCCCCATGGTCCCGCTGCAACGCGACCTGGCGGCCGAGCAGCGGCGGCTGCGGCTGAAGCCGTCGGCGCTCGACCAGGAGCAGGACCTCGACCTGCGCAGGCCCCTGGACCTGGACCGCAGCCGCCTGCTGCACCGGCTGCGGCTGCTGAACGTGGACTGGGGCGTGCCGCGCGAGGAGGGCCGCTCCAAGGGCACCTTCCGCGAGTCGTGGACGCTGATGTGGCGGCCCGAGTTCGACGTCGAGCTGATCGAGGCGAGCGCCTGGGGCACCACCGTGCTCGGCGCGGCCACCGCCCGCGCCGGGAACCTCGCCGCCGACGCCGAGACCCTCGCGGACCTGACCTCCCTCGCCGAACGCTGCCTGCTGGCCGACCTCGGCGACGCGCTGCCGACGGTGATGCGCGCGCTGTCGGACCGCGCGGCCGTGGACACCGACGTGGCGCACCTGATGGCGGCGCTGCCCGCGCTGGTGCGCGCCCTGCGGTACGGCGACGTGCGCGGCACGCCCACCGGGCCGCTCCGCACCGTCGTGGACACCGTCGCCGTGCGGGTCTGCGTGGGCCTGCCGCCCGCCGCCGCCCACCTGGACGACGACGCCGCGCGCGTCCTGCTCCAGCAGGTCGACGCGGTCGACTCCGCCCTGTCCCTGCTGTCGGACGCCGACCACCTGGCCCGCTGGCGGCGCACCCTGGCCGCGTTGATCGACCATCCGCACCTGCACGGCCTGCTGGAGGGCCGCCTGACCCGCCTGCTGCTGGACTCCGGCGACCTGCCGGGCGTCGCCGACCGCATGGCCCGCGCGGTGTCGGTGGGCGCGGGCCCCGACCGCGCGGCGGCATGGGTGGAGGGCTTCCTGTCCGGCGGCGCGCTGGTCCTGGTCCACGACGAGGAGCTGCTGCGGCTGCTGGACGGGTGGATCGCGACGCTGCCGGGCGACTCGTTCACCGACGTGCTGCCCCTGCTGCGCCGGACGTTCGGCGCCTACGCGCAGGCCGAGCGCCGCACCATCGGCGAGCGCGTCCGCCGTCTCGACGCCGCGCCCACGGCCCGCCACGCCGAGGCGGACGCCTTCGACCCCGAACGCGCCGCCCCGGCCGCCGCCACCGCCCTCCGCATCCTCGGCTGGAAGGCCCCCTCATGACCCACGCGCACACCCCCACCCCCCACGATCACCCCGCCGCACCGCAGGCCGTCGTCGATGAGGAACGGCTCCGGCGGTGGCGGCTCGTGCTGGGCGGGGACGGCGGCTCCGACGGCACCGGGTGCTCGCTCAGCGGTGACGACGCGCGCATGGACGCCGCGCTGGAGAAGCTCTACGGCGCGCGGCCCGGCGGCGGGCGGGGGCGTTCGGGCGAGCGCGGCGCCGGGCTCGGCAACTCCGCGCCCTCGGTGGCGCGCTGGCTCGGCGACATCCGCGCCTACTTCCCCTCCACCGTCGTGCAGGTGATGCAGAAGGACGCCATCGAGCGCCTCGACCTCACCCGGCTGCTGCTGGAGCCGGAGATGCTCGACGCCGTCGAGCCCGACGTCCACCTGGTCGGCACGCTGCTGTCGCTCAACCGCGTGCTGCCCGACAAGGCCCGCGAGTCCGCCCGCGCCGTCGTCCGCAAGGTCGTGGAGGATCTGGAACGGCGTCTGGCGCAGCGGACCCGGTCGGCGGTCGGCGGGGCGCTGGACCGGTCGGCGCGGACGCTGCGGCCCCGCCGCCCGGCCGAGGTGGACTGGAACCGCACCATCCGTGCCAACCTCCGCAACTACCTGCCCGAGCACCGCACGGTCGTGCCCGAACGCCTCATCGGCTACGCCCGCAGGCAGCAGGCCGTCCGGCGCGACGTGATCCTCGCCATCGACCAGAGCGGCTCCATGGCGGCGTCGGTGGTGTACGCGGGCGTGTTCGGGGCGGTGCTGGCGTCGATGCGGACGCTGCGCACGTCGCTGGTGGTGTTCGACACCAGCGTCGTGGACCTGACCGACCAGCTCCACGACCCGGTGGAGCTGCTGTTCGGCACCCAGCTCGGCGGCGGCACCGACATCAACCGCGCCGTCGCCTACTGCCAGGGCCTGGTCACCCGCCCCGCCGACACCATCATGGTGCTGATCAGCGACCTGTACGAGGGCGGTGTCCGCGCCGAGCTGCTGAAACGCGTCGCCGCGCTCACCTCCGCCGGGGTCCAGGTGGTGGTGCTGCTGGCGCTGTCGGACGAGGGCGCGCCCGCCTACGACCACGACAACGCGGCGGCGCTGGCGGCGATGGGCGTCCCCGCGTTCGCCTGCACGCCCGACGCGTTCCCCGACCTGATGGCCGCCGCCGTGGAACGCCGCGACCTCAAGGAGTGGGCCGAACGCGCCCTGTGACCCGTGCGCCCAGGCCTCGGCCCACAGCGCGGCCCATGGCCCTGGCCGGGGGCTCGCGTCTCACCGGGTCCCGGTGAGCGCGGCGTCGCTTCGCCGACCTGCGGGTCTTCGCCTCCGGCGTCGGGCCCGCAGGCCGGGTGACGCGCTCGTGCGCGTGGCCGGAGTCCGCCTGGAACAGGCCCCGGCCCCTACCCTCGGCCCGCCTCCGCGCTCCGGCGGCGGGCCGGGGCGTACAGGGCCCAGGCCAGCAGCAGCACCACCACGGCCGCGACGGAGGCGTGCACCGCCAGCTCCCAGGTCCGGACGGTGGCCAGCACGCTCCAACCGCCCAGCAGCACGACCCGGGCCACCCGCGCCACCAGCACCGTCCAGACCGCCGCGCGGCGGCCCAGCAGTCCCAGCACCACGCCGATCAGCGAGATCATCACCAGCGCGACCAGCGCGATCGCGTAGACGGGGAACAGCGCGAGGCTGGCGTAGGGCGTCAGGTCCGGGCGGGCCAGCACGATGGCGAGCCCGGTGATGTCGAACGCGGCCGCCGTCCCCGCCGCCAGCAGGCCGAGGACCAGCACGGGGCCGCGCCGCAGCCGCCGGGACGCCGGGGCGGGCCGCCGTTCGGCGCCCGGGAGGGGCTCGGTGCCGGTCTCGGGCGCGGGCCGGCGCGCCTGTGGCGGCAGGTACGGCTGGGGCCGGCGGGGTGTCGGGATCTCCTGCGGCCGCCGCAGGGTGGGGTGCGGTTCGCCCCTGGTGCGGGCCGGGGCGGTCTCGGGCCGGTGGCCGAGGTGGCCGGTCGGCACCTGGGGCGGCCCGTCGCGGGCCGGGGCGGCCGGGGGACCGCCCGGCCTGGTCACGTCCCACGGGTCGACCGGCGGATCGACCGGCGGCGTCCCGGGCCCCCGCGGCACGGTCTCGCCCCAGGCGTCGTCGGGCGGCGGGGAGAACCCGGGCGGCGGCCCCACGAACGGGGTCGGGCCCGCGCCGGACACCGGGTCGACGGTGCGCGGGTCGGCCGGCGCCCGCTCCCCTTCCGAGGGAGGCCGGGCGGGCGGGACGGCGCCGGTCGGTGGCCGGGCGGCGGCGGCGCGCTGCTGGGCGCCGCTGCCGTCGCCCAGCAGCCACAGCAGCGTCTCCTCGGCGGTGGGCCGCCCGCCCGGGTCCTTGGCCAGGCACGCCTGCGCGATCTCGGCGATGCGCGGCGGCAGCGGCGACAGGTCCGGCTGGTCGTGCATGATCCGGTACATCACGGCGGGCAGCGGGCCCCCGACGAACGGGTCGCGGCCGGTCGCGGCGAACAGCAGCGTCGCCGCCCACGCGAACATGTCGGCGGCCGGGCCCACCACGGTGCCGGTGAACTGCTCGGGCGCCATGTAGGCGGGGGTGCCCACGATCTGGCTGGTCACCGTGGACCCGGCGTCCAGGGCCCGCGCGATCCCGAAGTCGATCACGCGGGGGCCGTCGGGGCCCATCAGCACGTTCTGCGGCTTGAAGTCGCGGTGCACGATGCCCGCGCCGTGGATGGCGGTCAGCGCGGTGACGGTGCCGATCGCCAGCCGGTCGAGGTCGGCGCCCTCCCGCGGCCCGTCGCGGCACACCAGGTCCCGCAGCGAGGGGCCGGTGACGTACTCGCTGACGATGTAGGGCTGGTCGCCCTCCATGTCGGCTTCCAGCATCTGCGCGGTGCAGAACCCGCGGCCCGCGACCCGGCGCAGCAGGGCCAGCTCGCGGACGAAGCGGGCGCGGGCGTTCTGCTCACCGAGCAGTTGCGCATGCAACAGCTTGATCGCGACGAGCGGGCCGCCGTCCGCCGGGCGGCCGAGGAACACCACGCCCTGCCCGCCGGTGCCGAGGCGGCCGAGCAGGACGTAGCCGCCGAGCCGTTCGGGATCGCCGGGCCCCAGGGGGTTCGGGGCCGCGCGACCGCCGGCCGCGCCCTGACTGTCGGCCATGTTCCCATCCCCTGCCCCCGTCCCCCGTGGACCGGCGGCGCTCCGCCGGGAGGGCGGTAACGAAATTTCCAGCAATTGACGGTGCACAAAACGCTCCGTCACGGCATCAAAGAGTATAGGTTCGGTCGGCCTCGAACGGGAGATGGACCATGGCTGAGATCAATTTCCGAATTTCCCGGCGCGGAGTTCTCCTCGCGCCGTTCGGGGCCCTGCTGATGTCGGTCGGAGTTCTGTCCGGGTGCGGGGACGCCGGCGCGACGATCGCGCGCCTGACGGTCGGCGCCCCCGGGCCCGACCCCTACACGGTGATGCTGGGCTCGGACCGGCAGCAGATCGCGCCGAGCCCGCAGCGCGGCGGGGAGCGGAGCGGCGACCAGCCCGGCCTGTACGGCGGGACCCGCAAGGCCGCCAACTGCGACCCGCAGGGAATGGTGAGGTTCCTGCAGGCCAACCCGGACAAGGCCAAGGCGTGGGCGAGCGTCCACAAGATCACGCCGAGCGCGATCCCGGCGTTCGTGGCGCGGCTGACGCCGGTGCTGCTGCGGGTCGACACGCTGGTGACCAACCACGGCTTCCGGGAGGGCCGGGCCGTCAGCTCCCCGGCGGTGCTCCAGGCCGGGATGGGCGTTCTGGTCGACCAGAACGGCACGCCGGTGGTGAAGTGCAATTGCGGTAATCCGCTCACCGGGCCGGACCGCAAGATCTCCACCCGGAACGCCTCCTACACCGGCCGGTCGTGGCCGGGATTCGACGCGCGGACCGTCACAAAGATCGTTCCGCCGGCGGGGGCGAAAACGACGATCAACGTTTTCGTCCTGGTCGATGTGGACGGCGATGTGGCGTTCCAGCGGCCCTCGGCCACCGACGGCGACGCCGACAGCCCGCCGACGCCGCTGCCGCCCACCGAGACGCCCCCGCCCACCGGCACCCCCACCGACGGCCCGACCGACGGCACCGGCACCCCGCGGACCCCGGTGACGCCGACGGAGACGGGCGTCCCGACGGAGACGGGCGTCCCGACGGAGGTGCCGCCGACCGAGGTCCCGCCCACCACGGGCGTTCCCGCGCCCACGATCACGCAGGAGGAGGACCGGCGGGGCCCGGTCGAGCCCACCGTGACCGAGACCACCACCTCCGAGACCACCTCCGAGCCCACGGTCACCGAGACCGGCACGTCGATGCCCCCGCCGGAGACCTCCGAGCCCGAGCCCGGCCCCGGCACCGGGCCGGGCCCGACGTCGCTGGCCCCGTCGGTGGAGACCCGCCCGGAGGGGCCCTCCGCCCCGGTCGCGCCGGCGCCGCGCACGCCCGTCGAGACCTGATCGGCGGACCCGGCCGACCGGGCGGAACTCCTCCGCGCCGCCCGGTCGGTCCCACCCCGTCACGTACCCCCCACCTGTATGCGCTACATTTGCTCATATGAGCAGTGCTTCAGATGTGGGGACGGCCGACCGGTGTGTGACCCGGGTCGTCGATCCCGAGAAGGTCGCCGTGGTGACGGCCGCCATGCCGGACGCCGACACCGTCGGAGAGCTGGCGCAGGTGTTCGGCCTGCTGGCCGATCCCGGACGGCTGCGCGTCCTGACCGCGCTGCTCGAAGGGGGCGAGATGTGCGTGTGCGACATCGCGGCGGTCTGTGGGAACTCCGAGTCCGCCGTGTCGCACGCGCTGCGCCTGCTGCGCGCCAGCCGGGTCGTCCAGGCGCGCCGGTCCGGCCGGATGGCCTACTACCGGCTGGCCGACTCGCACGTGCGCATGCTGCTGGACCTCGCCCTCGCCCACGTCGGCCACAAGGAGGAGGGCTCTTGAGCGGGGACCTGAGGACCGGGGGCGGGACCGGCGCCCGCGATCACGGACACGGCCATGGTCACGGGCACGGCCACGGGCACGGGGTGTCGGCCAACGCCGACCGCCGCTACCTGACCGGCGCGCTGGTGCTGATCCTGGTCTACATGGCGGTCGAGGCCGTCATCGGCCTGATGGCGCGGTCGCTGGCGCTGCTGTCGGACGCGGCGCACATGAGCACCGACGCGTTCGCGATCGTGCTGGCGCTGGTCGCGATGCGGATCGCGGCGCGCCCGCCGCGCGGCGGCTACACCTACGGGCTGCGCCGCGCCGAGATCCTGTCGGCCCAGCTCAACGGCCTGACGCTGATCCTGCTGGCGGTCTACTTCGTCTACGAGGGCATCGCCCGGCTGGTGACCCCGCCGGAGGTGGACGGGCGGCTGGTGTTCTTCACCTCGCTGGCGGGCATCGCGGTGAACCTGGTCGCGACGTGGATGCTGAGCAAGGCCAACCGGTCCAGCCTGAACGTCGAGGGCGCGTTCCAGCACATCCTGAACGACCTGTACGCGTTCATCTCCACCACGATCGCCGGCCTGGTGGTGTGGACGACCGGGTTCGCCCGCGCCGACGCGATCGCCTCGCTGGTGGTGGCGGCGCTGATGGTGAAGGCCGGGTACGGGCTGCTGCGCGACGCGGGCCGGGTGCTGATGGAGGCCGCGCCCGCCGGGATCGACCCGACCGAGGTGGGCGCGCGGCTGGTGGAGCGGCCGTGCGTGCAGGAGGTCCACGACCTGCACGTGTGGGAGGTCAGCTCGGGCTATCCGGCGCTGTCGGCGCACGTGCTGGTGGAGCCCAAGGGCGACTGCCACGCGGTGCGCCGCGACCTCCAGGAGGTGCTGGAGTCCTCCTACGGGATCACGCACACGACGCTGGAGGTCGACCACGTGGACGACCGGTTCCACTGCGCCGACCCGCACGGGCCGCGGCACGTCCCGTCGGACGTGGACGAGCCGCACGACCATGTGGGGCAGGCCGACTGCGGGCACTGACCCGCGGCGCTCAACAGAGGCCGAAGAGCCCGGCGGCGGCGTTCCAGCAGACCTCGCGGAGCCAGTCGTCGCCCATCTCCAGGCGGGCCAGCGCCTCCAGCTGGTGGGCGTACTCGTAGGGGATGTTCGGGAAGTCGCTGCCGAGCAGGACCCGGCCCGCCAGTCCGAGGTCGCGCAGGCGCGGCAGCAGCGCCTCGGGGAAGGTCCCGAGCCCGCCGAGGAAGTCGGTGAACGCCATCGTGGTGTCGAGGTGGACGCGCTCGTGGCGTTCGGCCATCGCCAGGAACCCCTCGTACTCGGGCGCGCCGAGATGGGCGATGACCGCGGTGAGGCGGGGGTGGCGGGCCAGGACCTCGCCGAACGGGCCGGGGCCGGTGTGCCCGTTGGCGACCGGCCCGGACCCGGCGTGCACGATCACCGGGGTGCCCGCCTCGGCGAGCATGCCCCACACCAGGTCCAGTTCGAGGGCGCGCGGGTCGTAGCCGCCGACCTGGAGGTGGGCCTTCCAGACGCGGACGCCGCCCTCCAGGGCGCGGCGCACGTAGCGGGCGGCGTCGGGTTCGGCGTAGAAGGTCCCGGTCTGGAGGGCCTCGGGGACGCGGGCGGCGAACCCGGCCGTCCACTCGTTGAGGGACTCGGCCATGCCGGGCCGGTGCGGGTAGGCCAGCGAGGTGAACGCTCGCACGCCCATGCCGCGCAGGTGCGCGATCCGCTCCTCCTCCGACTGCTTGTAGCGGATCGGCCACTCGTGGCCGACCAGCGGCCCGGCCTCGGCGAAGTACTCCCACACCGCGTTCATCAGCCGGGGCGGCATGAAGTGGACGTGGACGTCGATGATGCCGGGCAGCCCGAGCGCCCGCCAGAAGGCGGGCACCTCGGCGTCGGCCTGCGGACCGAAAACAGAACGCGGTTCAGTCACTCTCCGGACCCTAGCGCGCCCGTTCCCCGCCCGGCTCGGCCGCCCCAGCCCAGGACGGGCTCCAGCGAGCGCGCGTACAGCCCGGCGGGCATCGCGCGCATGGCCGCGTTCCGCGCTCCGACCAGCGGGAACGCCGAGCGCTGCGCCATCGCGCCGAGCCTCCGGGACCGCCGCGCGACCCCCTGCGCGCGGGGCCGCCGCTCCCGGTCGTAGGCCCGCAGCGCCTCGGGCACCGCGGCGCCGGGGCCCAGCGCCCGCCCGAGCACCACGGCGTCCTCCAGCGCCTGGCACGCCCCCTGCCCCAGGTTGGGGGTCATGGCGTGGGCGGCGTCGCCGATCAGCGCCACCCGGCCCGCGGTGAACGCGGGCAGGTCGGGCAGCTCGTAGGTGTCGTGCTGGAGCAGCCCGTCGTCGGTGGCCGCCGCCAGCAGCGCCGGGATCGGGTCGTGCCAGCCCGCGAAGCGGCGGCGCAGGCCCTCGATCCCGGTCACGGTGTGGCGCGGGGCGGTGACCATGGCGTAGCAGTAGGCCCGCCCGTCGGCCAGCCGCGCGTACCCGAACCGCTCGCCCCTCCCCCACGTCTCCACGGTCTCCCCGACGGGCACGCCGGGGACGATCGCCCGCCAGGTGGTGTAGCCCGCGTACCGGGGCGGCGGCGCGTCCGGCCACAGGGAGCGGCGGACGGCGCTGTTCAACCCGTCCGCCCCGACCACCAGGTCGGCCGTCTCGGTCCCCGCGCCGTGCGTCACGGTGCCGTCCGGCCGCACCTCGTGGACGTGGACGCCGGGACGCGGCGCGTCGGCGGGCAGCGCGTCCAGCAGCAGGGACAGCAGCGCGGCGCGGGGCAGGGCGGCCCACCGGCCGAAGCGGCGCTCCAGGGCGGCGACGTCGTTGCGGACCAGCCAGGCGCCGTCGGGCCGCCGGATCCCGGCGGGCGGCCCGGCCGCCGCGCGCGCCCGGACGGTGTCGCCGAGGCCGAGCGCGTCCAGGGCCCGCAGCGCGTTCGGCTGGAGGGCCAGCCCCGCGCCGACCTCGGTGAACGCCGGGGCGCGCTCCAGCACCCGCACCCGGTGCCCGCCACGGTGCAGGGCGAGCGCGGCGGCCAGCCCGCCGATCCCCCCGCCGATGACGATCGCGTCCATCCATCTCTCCTTAGGGGTTCTAAAATTTCTAGAGCCATTAAGGAAACACAGATGCTCTAGGCTGTCAACGCCGCCGAGGGAGGGGACCGACGATGACGACGCGACGCGACCGGATGCGGCGGGCCACGCTCGCCGAGATCCGCGCGGCGGCGCGGCGGCTGCTCACCGCCAAGGGCCCGGCCGCCGTGACCGTCAACGCGGTCGCCCGCGAGGTCGGCATGAGCGGCCCGGCCCTGTACCACTACTTCGCGGGCCACGACGACCTGGTGGCGGAGGTCGCCGCCGACTTCTTCCGGGAGCTGACCGCCGCGATGGAGGCCGCCCGCGACGCGTGCCCCGCCGACGCGCCCGGCGACCGGCTGCTGGCGGCCTGCCGCGCCATGCGGGCCTGGGCGGTCGCCCATCCCGCCGAGTTCCGGTGGGTGTTCGCCAGCCCGGTCCCGGCCGGCGCCTCCGCCCAGCGCCCCGGCTCCGAGCGCGACCGGGCCGGACGCGACTTCGAGCTGGTCTTCCTGCGGCAGGTCGAGGCGCTGTGGGCGCGCGCGCCGTTCCCCGTGCCGGGCGAGCCGCCGCCGCCGGTCCGCGAGGGGCTCACCGCCTACCGCGACGACCTCGGCCTGGAGCTGCCCGTGGCGGCGCTGCACGTCGCGATGGGCTGCTGGATCCGCCTGTACGGGCTGCTGTGCATGGAGGCGCTCGGCCAGCTCGACTTCGCCTACTCCGACATCGCCCCGCTGTACGAGGAGGCGCTGCGCGACATCGCCCGCGGCATCGGGTTCGAGTACCGGCCCCCGGGCTAGGGCCTGTTTCACAGTGGACCTCAGCCGCGCACGCGAGCGCGTCACCTGACCTGCGGGCCCGACGCCGAAGGCGAGGGCCCGCAGGTCAGATCGCGAAGCGATGCCGCGCTCGCCAAGCCCTGGTGAGGTGCGAGCCCCCGGGCGAGCGCCGCAGGCCAGGGCTTTGAAACACAGGCTAGCCCCGGCCGAGGCGGCGTTCCGGGTCGCGGAGCTCTGACAGCAGCAGGGGCAGGGCCGCGTGCAGTTCGCGCTGCCAGTAGTTCCAGCCGTGGGTGCCCCGGTAGAAGTGCGTGGCGGCCGGGATGCCGAGCTTGGCCAGCTTGGCGGCGAACGCCCGCGACACCGTGGAGCACAGCGCCTCCACCGCGTCGTGGGAGGTGCCCGGCCGCGGGTCGTAGGGGCCGGGCTCGCCGTCGCCGCAGCTGACGTAGAGCCGGACCCCGGCGAGCCGGTCGGCCAGGTCGAACGGGTTGTGGTGCCGCCACACGATCCGCTGCCGGTCGGGGTCGCCCCACACCGCGCGCCAGTCGGCGGTCGGGCGCCCGACGTTCACGGAGAGTTCGATGAGGTCGGGGACGTCGAGCCGCGCGGGGTCCCGGTGCAGGGTGTGCAACGGCCCGCTGAACGACGCCGCCGCCCGAAACAACCCTCGGTGCCGGGCCGCATACGCCAGCGCGCCCAGCCCGCCCAGGCCCTGCCCGGCGATGGCGCGGACGTTCCCGGCGCGGTATCCGCGTTCGAGAATCCTCCGGAGTTCGGTGAGGTGGAAAGTCTCCCACTTCGGCGGCCCGCCGTTGCCGCGATTCCACCAGTCGGTGTAATTGGCGCTGCGGCCGCCGTCGGGCAGCACCACGATCACGTCGAGGTCGGCGGTCAGGCGCTCCAGGTCGGTGTGGTCGGTCCAGGCGGTGTGCCCGGCCGCGCCGCCCTCGACCCCGTGCAGCAGCCACAGCACCGGCCAGGTCCGTGACGCCTCCCGTGACCAGCCCGGAGGCAGCAGCAACCGGACGTGCGCCACGCCCGACAGCGCCGTGGACCGCACCGTCAGATCGAGCGTGCGCGGGCCCCGCCGCCGCTCGTTCAGCACCGTCGCGCCGTCCCCGGCGGCCGGGTCGGCCGCCGGCGCCGGCCCGCCGGGGGCAATGGTCGCGACAATGCCCGCGACCCCCGCGATGAATCCCGCTCCCAGCACGAGTCGCCGCCACATATTCACGCCCCGCATATTCGTCCCTGCATCCGACGTGAATATGCCCACTTTCCCGGAAACCTCAACGCAGAGTAACCGTTTTATAAAATATGCCGTCGGGTTTCCGGTCGGGCCGCCCGGTAGGGTGAGCCGCGAGAGAGGGGAGACGACCCGTCACGATGCGCAGCAAACCCGAGCTGGAGGCCGTGATCCGGGAACGCGGACGCGGCCGCGCGGTCCTGGTGGTGAACTCCCGGTCCCGCCGCGGCCGCCGCCTGTTCGAACGGGCCGGACGGCTGCTGGACGAGGCGGGGATGGTGTTCGACGAGATCGTCCCGGTCCCCGACCCGGCGAAGCTGGACGCGGTGCTGACCGACGTGGTGGACTCGCGGCCCGACCTGGTGGTGGCCGGGGGCGGCGACGGCACGATCGCGGCGGCCGTCAGCCATCTGGCGCACCGCGACATCGCCCTGGGGGTGCTGCCGCTCGGCACCACCAACAACTTCGCGCGCAGCCTGGAGCTGCCGCTGGACCTGCCGGGCGCGGTACGGGTGCTGGCCGAGGGCAAGGTCGCCGACGTGGACGTGGGCTGGTTCGAGAGCACCGGCGACCTCACCGACGACCCGGGCGGCGCCGACGACCACGAGCACATCTTCGCCAACATGGTCAGCCTCGGCCTGTCGGTGCACGTCGCCGAGCAGGTCCCGCACCGGCTCAAGGCCGCGCTGGGCCGCCCCGCCTACGCGCTCACCGCGGTGCGGCTGCTGCCCCGGCACGAGGCGTTCCACGCGAAGGTGACCATCGACGGCGTCACCCGCGAGATGCCCACCCACCAGCTGAACATCGCCAATGGCGCCCACCACAGCGGCCAGCGCATCGCCCGCGACGCCAGCCCCGACGACCGGCTGCTGGCGGTCTACCGGCTGGGCGACGAGCGGCGGCTGAAGCTGGCCTCGGCCACCGCCCGGCACGTGCTGACCGGACGGTGGCGGTCGCTGAAGAGCGAGGCGTTCCTCACCACCGACGAGGTGGTGGTGGAGACCGACCCGCCGCTGTCGGTGGACGTGGACGGCGAGATCCGCGGCCGCACCCCGGTGCGGATCAGGCTGCTGGGCAACGCGCTGCGGGTGATCGTCCCGACGTCGTTCGTCGACACCTGAGGGACCGGCTAGAGGGCGCCGCGCGCGGCCAGCAGCTCCTTCAGCCGGTCGTGCGGGAGGCCGGGCGAGCGGTGCCCGTCGCGTCCGACCGTCGTCGCGGCGGCCAGCAGCGCGTTCAGCACGGCCTCCTCGACGGCCTCCACGACCGCCTCGTAGAACGGGTCCACGCGGTTCCACGGCACGAACCGCAGGGTCTCGTACCCCGGCTCCCCGGCCGGGAAGCCGCCGGTGAGCGCGCCCGCGTTGGCGGTGGAGAACGCCAGGAACAGGTCGCCGGAGGAGTGGTGGCCGATCGTGCCGGTGCGGGCCAGGCCGAGCGGGACGCGGCGGGCGAGCGCGGCGCACTGGCCGGGCAGCAGCGGCGCGTCGGTGGCGACCAGCACGATGACCGAGCCCGCGCCGGGCGGGGCGGTCCAGTCGGTCTCGGCCATCGGGTCGTCGCCGGTCATGTCCCGGCCGACCGGGACGCCGCCGACGGTCAGCTCGCGGCGCGCCCCGAAGTTGGCCTGGAGCAGCACGCCCACGGTGTGGACGTCGCCCGCGTACTCCACGGTCCGGGAGGCGGTGCCGGTGCCGGCCTTGAAGCCGTAGCAGTTCATGCCGGTGCCGCCGCCGACCGAGCCCTCGGCGACCGGGCCGGGGGCGGCGGCGTCCAGGGCGGCCTCGGCGTGCTCGGGGCGGACGTGGCCGCCGTTGATGTCGTTGAGGTAGCCGTCGTAGGTCTCGGCGACGACCGGCAGCAGCCACTCGTCGCCGGGCAGCCGCCGCTTGACCCACCGGATCACGCCCTCGTGGCAGGGGCCGACGGCGTGGGTGTTGGTGATCAGCACGGGTGTGCCGAGGGCCCCGGTCTCGGCGATCCAGTGGGAGCCGGTCATCTCGCCGTTGCCGTTGAGGGAGAAGATCCCCGCCGCGCACGCGTCGGCGAGGCCGTCGTGCCCGCGCGGCAGCACCGCCGTCACGCCGGTCCGCACCGGGCCCTCGTCCAGCGTGGTGAAGCCGACGGCCACGCCGGGGACGTCGGTGATCGCGTTGTGGGGGCCGGGGGTACCGGGCAGCGGCAGGCCGAACGCGCGGGCGCGGGTCATGGGTCCCCTCTCGTTCCGGTCGAGGCCCCCAGGGTACGGACGGTCAGCGGTCGGCGCCCTCGCGGGGGACGCGCCTCAGGCCCCCGCCGTCGGGGGGCAGGGGACGTCCGGCGGCGTCGAGCAGGTACCACTCGGCCCCGTGGTCCCACAGGTCGTGGCCCTCGGCCTCGGTGGGCAGCCCGTCGTCCCGGACGTACCGGTACAGCGGGTGCCCGGCGTAGGTGGCCTGGAGCCGGCCGTCGGCGCGGCGGACCACCCCGACCAGGTCGGCCCGCGCGCCCTCGCCCGCGCGGGGCGGCCGCCCGGCCGTGAACGGCGGCCACATCGCGGCGCAGTCGCCCCGGCAGGTCGGCCGGCCGCGGCCGTCGCGGGCGAACCGGTACAGGGCGCGGCCCATCTCGTCCACCAGCGCCCGCCCCCGCGCCGTGGTGCCCATCCGGACCGCCGCGGGCCGCTCCCCCGGCGCGGGCAGCGTCCTGCCGGGGGCGGCCATGTCCCCGCCGCCGTCACGGCTGCATCCCCCGGCCAGCGTCCCGGCCGTGACCAGCAACGCGGCCAGGACCGCGCCCGGTGCCGCCGACGTCTCGCCCATCCCCGCCTCCGCACCTCGCCCGCGGGCCCGCCCTGGTTCGCCACGCCGGGGACCGGGCAGGCATAGGCCCATGGACGCACAGGAAACACCCGACGCCAACCCCTTCGACGTGTTCGACCGCGAGGCCGCCCGGCTCGACGCCCACTTCGCGGGCCTCGACGGCGACGACTGGGACCGGCCGTCGCGCTGCTCCGGATGGTCGGTGCGCGACGTGCTCGCCCACCTGGCCGGGGAGGAGCTGTACAACCACGCCTGCCTGGACGACGACCTGGGCGGCCTGTTCGCGCGGCTGGAGAAGGAGGGCGTGGACGACCTGGACGCGTTCAACGACTGGTGCGTGCGGACCCGCCGGGACCGGCCCGCCCGGGAGGTCCTGGCGGAGTGGCGGGGCGCCAACGCCGACACCCGCCGCCGGATGCGCGAGCGCGGCGCGGACGCGATGCTGCCCACGATGAGCGGGCCGTACCCGGTGGGGCTCCAGACCTGGCACTACGCCTCGGAGTATGCCACCCACGCCGACGACGTGGCCGCCCCGGTGGACCCGGCCGAACGGGACGCGCGCACGGCGTGGCGCGCGGAGTTCGGGCGGTTCGCGCTGGGCGAGACGGACACGCCCGTCCAGGTGGAACGCGTCCCCGGCGGCTACCGCGTCACGCTGGACGGCCGTTCCGCCGAGCTGCCGGCCGCCGAGTTCGTCGAGGCCACCACCGGCCGGCTGCCGGACGGCCACCCGCTGGACCGCGGGCTACGCTCCGCGCTGGTCTGCCTCGCCTGACCCGCGCGGCCTCTCGTCGGCCCCGTCGTCCGGCTTCTCGTCGGCCATCACGTACGCGCCGTCGCGCAGCCGCCCGATCAGCCCGCGCGTCCACGCGGTGGCGGCGTCGGCGGAGGTGACCCACCAGTCGAGCAGCTCGTTGAGGTGGTCGCCCGACTCCCACGCCAGGTGCGGGGCGACCTCGCCGCGGAACGCCGCCAGCGCCTCCAGCCGCCGTTCCAGCAGCCCGACCGCCTCGGCGCGCGGCAGCTCGGTGAGGAAACCCAGCGCGGCGGTCAGCAGCTCCGGCCGCCGCACGTCCACCGTGACCAGCGCCTCCCGCAGCTGCCGCAGGAACTCCGCCTCGCCCGCCGCGGTGATCTCGTAGTCGGTGCGGGGCGGCCCGGCGGAGCTGCCGGCGGCCTCGTGGGCGCGCAGCAGCCCCTCCTTGGTCAGCTGTTTCAGCGCGTGGTAGATCGAGCCGGGGTTGACGTTGGCCCACTCGTCCGACCCCCACGACAGCAGCGTGCGCCGTACCTCGTACCCGTGCGCCCGCCCGAACCCGCGCACCCCGCCGAGCACCAGCAGCCGCGTCGCCGACACCGCCTCGCGTTTCACGCCGCCCAGGCTATAAGGGGGCTGGCGGGCGGACCGAACCGCGCCTATCGTCGAGGCGGAGGCGATGCCGCATGGACGCGGACTGGTGGTCCATCGAGGTCTTCGACGGGAGGTTCCCCGCGACGTCCTGGTTCCTGGGCTGGCGGGAACAGCTCGTCGAGGCCGCGCTGACCCACGGCGCGACGGACTGGTGCCTGACCGAGAGCCACTGGGGCCTGGTGCTGGAGCTGTCGTTCCCCGGCGAGGAGCACTGGTCGCGCTGGCGGGCGCTGCCCCTGGTGCGGGCCGCGCTGGACGCGGTCCCCGACCCGGTCGACGGCCTGCTCGTCTACCCGGGGGCGCGGCGGGTCGTCGGGCGCCCCGGTGCCGCGCCGCCCCCGCCCGGCCCCCGGCGCGGCGGCCCTCACGGTGGACGACCCGGTGGAGGAGCCCCGGTTCCGTCTCGGCACGGCCGCCGTCTGACCGGATGCTCCTCGGCCACCTCGGGGTGAAGGTCCCCGCCCTCGGCTTCGAACCGTTCCTGGACGCGGCCGACCGGTTCGCCTACCGCCCCGCCCACGGCAAGCGCGGCACGTAAGCCAAACACCAAGGTCCACCGGACGCGGCCTAGCCTTGAGGTCTGGTGGTCAGCCTTGCTGCTTCCAGCTTGTGGTCTCGGTGGCTTTGCAGGAAGGCGAGTGCTTCGGGCCGTCCACCGCTCTCCCAGCGGTCGCACAGGTCTTGATAGAAGGGAAGCTGTTCCTGCAGGTCCCTGGAGCCGAAGAAGTCGACGACCTCGTCAAAGACCTCCCGTGGCGATCCGGTGTCCAGCAGAACGCGCCAGCCGGGAGCCATGAGCCAGTAATGCGGTGGCCGCCGGCGCTCGAGCGGGCGCTTCAGGGACTTCTCGGCCGCGCCGGCAAGGCGTTCGACGGTCCACCGGTCGAGCTCGGCCAAGGCCGCCTCATGGGCGAACCTCGCCAGGTCCCGCGCTGCGGAGTCGTCACGCAGATCGACGTCCTTGGGGCCGTTCCGGACCTCGTCCATCCTCAGGCCGAACGACAAGGCCCAGGAGAACGTGGGTTTCACCAGCGGTTCAACGGCCGCCATGAACCATCCCGACTCTGAAAAGGCACTGCGGCTGAAACCGATCCACGCCACCGTCCACTCGATCGGTTCCCGGACGAGCACTCGACTCCGTCCACGTCCACGGAGCCGCCACGTCCCCGGCAGGGTGGGCGCCAGCTCCCGGGCCATTTCCCGCCATCGCCGTTGCAGCAGAGCGTTGTCGAAGACACCGAACTCGTCGAGATCCACATCGTCGGTCACCGCGCGATGATCGCAGATTGCGGGCGACCTTCCATTCGGCTCAGGGATCGCTGGAACGTCCGACGCAGCATCGCCGAACGCCCTGTCACGGGCCACGTCCCCTGGGTCCGCCTCCACGGGGGTTGCTTGTGGGCATTAACTCTGCGATGTAGAGTTCTCTTTAACGCAGACAACTCTAGGGAGTAACGTGATGGCTGGGGGTTCACAGAGCTCGGCGCAGACGGCACTTCAGGAAGTGGTCGAGGACACCGAGCGGCTGCGCCGCCGGGTGCGCGGTGACCGGCACGCGTCCTCGGTCCCCCTGCTGGTCTTCGGTGGACTGACCTTCATCGGCGCAGTCCTGGTGAGCGACCCCGGCTCGTGGGACGCCTACTGGTTGCTGGCCGGACCAAGCGGATTCCTGGGGACCTGGTTGTGGTATTCCCGGCAGGAGTCTCAGACCGGTGTCGGCCGGGGACGCGGGTCCTATCTGCCGCTGGGCGTCGCGGTGCTGCTCGCCGTGCTGTTCGTGCCGCTGGGGTTCGTCGCGCCGATCCCGGCGGCCGGGCTCGGCCTTGCCGTCATCGCGATCCGGCAGCGCAACGGCCATCTCGGCCTGTGGGCAGTGATGTTCGCGAGCATCGGCTGGCTGGAGGGCCGCTACTTCATCAGCAACAAACTCGATGAGCTCACCGACTCGGCCGGGTACGCCTTCGGCCACCTGGACCGTTCGGGCCACGCGGTGTTCGCGTTGACCGGCCTGGCCCTTCTGGCCGGGGGCGGGGTCGCGTTGTGGAAGGAGAACCGCCGGTGACCGGATCCGGTAGCGACACCATCGGCGATGCCGGCGGGGAGACCGGCGGTCATCCGACCACGACGCTCAACGATGTCGTACATCAGCGGGTCAGGCTCGGCATCCTCACCGTCCTGCAGGAGACACAGCGCGCCGATTTCGGCTACCTGAAGTCAGCCTTGGAGCTCACCGACGGAAACCTCGGGCGCCATATCGAGATCCTCGAAAAGCAGGGCCTGGTGGCTACCACCAAGGGCTACCAGGGCCGCCGACCGCGCACCTGGGTCGAGATCACCGCCGAGGGCCGCCGGGCGCTGGCGGCGGAGATGAAAGCGCTCAAGCGGCTCCTCACGCGGTTCGAGCACAGCGAGAAACCCCCCGCACAAGACTGACCCGGCCGACTCGTTCACGCGACCGCGCTGTGGGGCGTCCTCCGAGGCGCACGACCTGCGACGATCGTTCGGGTCCGTGCTGGAGGCGGTCTGCCGCCACGACCGGTGAGCGCTCACTCCTCGCCGTCGGCGGGCAGCGTGAACAGGCGGACGTGCACGGGCCGGGCGTCCGGGTCGGCGGCCTCCCGCGCCCGGTCGCTGTGCCGTTGCAGCAGCCTGATGTAGTCCTCGAAGAACTCGGCCAGCCCCTCCTCGGTCAGCACCGCGCTCCCCCGCGACACCCGCACCCACTCCGGACGCCGCGCGTACTCCTCGGGGACCCGGCTCATCAGCTCGGTGTCCTCGGCGTGCATGAGCCGCAGCACCTCGCCCAGCACCGGCCGCTGCTCGTCCGGCACCGCGTCCAGGTTCGGGAAGCGCAGGTCGCGGGGGCTCTCGGCGCGCCGCCACCAGCGTTCCCGCCCGGCGGACCGCTCGGAGATCTCCTCGATGAGGCCGTGCCGCTCCAGCTGCCGCAGGTGGTAGCTGGTCGTGCCGGTGCTCTCCCCGAGCGCCTCGGCGAGCGTGGTGGACGTGGCCGCCCCGTGCGCGTCGAGCCACCGCAGGATCTTGCGGCGCAGCGGGTGGCTGAGGGCCTTCAGCTTCCCCGGGTCGTCCAGGATGACGGGCTCGGCATCGTCCTTCATGAGGAGCAGCCTAATACCGCAGAGCCATCTTTGCAGAGAAACCTTTGCAAAGCTTCCTCTGCAAACTAGCGTCCAGGGCATGCGGAAAGCACCGACCCTCCTGGCGCTCCTGGCGCTCCTCCTGTTCCTGCCGCTGCCCGCCCGCGCGGGCGGCGGCGGCCCCGTCCCGGCCCCGCCCGGCCTCACCGCCACCGAGGTGTCCTTCACCGGGCATGGCGGGCTGACCCTGCGCGGCACGGTCCTGAAACCCCCGGGGACCGCGCCGCGCGCGGGCGTCGTGCTCGTCACCGGCTCCGGCGCCGGCGTCCCCCGCGAGCACCTGCGCACCGAGGCCGTCGAGTTCGCGCGCCGCGGCCTGGCCGTCCTCATCTACGACAAGCGCTCGGCCGGGTACACGCTCTTCCGGCGCTCCTACTCCGAACTCGCCGACGACGCGCTCGGGGCCGTCCGCACGCTGCGCGCGCAGCCCGGCGTCGATCCGGCCAGGGTCGGCGTGTGGGGCCTCAGCGAGGGCGGCTGGGTCGCGCCGCTGGCGGCCTCCCGCTCCCGCGACGTCGCGTTCGTGATCGTGGTGGGCGGCAACGCGATGACCCCGCTGCGCCAGCAGATCTGGAACGAGGCGTCCGAGCTGCGCCGCGCGGGCGTGCGCGGCTCGCTCATCGACCGGGGCAAGCACAACTTCGCCCGCCTGGCCGGCGACATCGGCCTGTTCGCCGAGGCCCACCACGACGCGCAGGGCGTGCTGGCGAGGGTGCGGCAGCCGCTGCTGGGCGTGTGGGGCGACCGCGACCTGCTGACGCCGCCGCAGGAGAACCCGCCGCTGTTCGCGCGGGCCCTCCGGCGCGGCGGCAACACCCACTACACGTTCCGCTACTTCCGGGACGCCGACCACGGCCTCCACCAGACCCCCGACGGCGGCCGCACCCGGGGCGAGGCCCTCGCCCCCGGCTACGCCGACCTGGTGGCCGGATGGGTCCGGGACGTCACCTCCGGCCGCCTGCCCAACGCCGACGCCCCCACCCCGCCGAGGCAGGACCACCCGACCGTCGTGGCCCCGCCCTCGGCGTGGTGGGAGGGCAAGTGGGCGCAGCTCTTCGCGGCCGTCCTGTTCCTGGTGGCGTTCGCGGCCTACCCGCTGACGGCGCTGGCGCGCCGCGTCCGGGGACGGCGCGGGGTGGCCAACGGCTGGGCCCGCACGCTGGCGGCCACGGGGGCGGCCGGCTTCCTGGGCGCGTTCTTCTACCTGTTCTCCCTCGTGATGGGCAAGGGGACCGCGACCGGCCCGCTCCTGTTCGGCCGGCCGCTCCCCTGGGTGCTGTTGCAGGTGACGGCGGTGCTGGCGGTGGTCGCGCTGGTCGGGACGGTCCTCCGCTGGCGCCGGGAGGTCCCGCGCGGCGAGCGGGTCCGGGTGGGGCTGCTGCTGGTGGCCGGGGCGGTGTTCGTGCCGTGGGCCTTCTACTGGGGGCTCCTGTAGGAGCCCGGTGCCAGTCGCGTTGGTGCCGGGGACTCTGGTGGCCCGGCGCCGGCGCCCACGAGGGTGATCATGTCGTTTCGGTCGAGGAGAAGGAGAAGCGCATGGTCCGGAAGTCCCTCGTCTCGCGGGCCGCCGTCGTCGGCGGCCTGTCGGCCTCGCTCGCCATGGGCGCCGCCCCCGCGATGGCCGCGGCGCCCGACGCCCACCCGGCCGCGGTCCAGGTCGCCAAGGCGAAGCAGAAGCAGCACTCCTTCTGGGTCAGGGTGAACCCGGGTCCCCGGGGCACGACCGTCCCGTCGAGGGCGCGCGGGCCCCTGACCAAGACGAAGGTCGGGGCCAACGTCCTGCTCAGGGTCGCCCAGGTGCACCGGAACGCCCCGGTGAAGGTGCAGCTCGTCGCGCAGAACGGCAAGGCCCTGGGCCCCGCCGTGACCGTCAAGCGCACCGACGCGGGCAGGACCGTCCGGCTCAACAAGGTCAGGGTCAAGCCGGGGACGAGGTTCCACCTGTCCCTCAGGTCGGCCTCCAAGCAGGTCGGCTCCAGCCTCAAGGGCACGGTCCTCTACTGAGGGTGATCCCGGGAACCGGTCCAAAGCACGGCCCCGGCGGACCGGCACCGTACTTTCGGCCGGTCCGCCCCGCCGACGGGGTTTCCTAGCGTCGGGGTCATGGACACAGTGGATCGGTCGGCGCGACCGGCCGGAACGGTGGTCGACGTCGGGCTGGGCGTCGTGTTCGCCGCCGGGACCGCCTTCACCGCCTTCATGCTCGCCACCAGCTGGGGCGGGGCCTCCTGGGCGTTCGACCTGGCCGTCTCGCTGGTGGTGGGCGCGCTGGCGCTGCTGCGCGGCCGGTGGCGGCCGTGGGCGGCGGTCGCGGGCGTGGCGGTGGCGGGCGCCGCGACCGCGCTCTCCCTGGCCGCCGACCTGCCGCAGGAGCCCGCGCCCGTCCCGGCCCTGGCCATGGCGGTGCTGGTGGGCTCGGCGATCAGGACGCTGCGCGCGGGCCCGGCGGCGGGCATCGCCGCGGGCGGCGTCGCGGTGGTCGCGCTGACGTGGCTGTCCGGGCCGACCGGCGTCACCACCATCGCGACGGCCGCCCTGGCCGGAGCGCTGGTGCTCGGCCCGGCGCTGCGGCTGTCCGGCGGCGGGCGGCCCTAGGCGGTGGCGGAACCGAACGCTCCGGCGGGCGCGGGCCGGGTGCGGCGCTTCCCGGCCGCGCGCCGGCTCAGTACCCTTGCCGACGTGGCTGCCGCGGACCGATGGATGAGAAGGGCCTCCGTGGTCGGGTCGGGCGCGGCGTTCGCCACGGTGATCACCGTCCAGTCCGCCGCCGTCGCCCAGACCTGGGGCGCGGCCTACGCGTTGCCCGCGGGCGCCGCCGCGGCGGTCGTGTGCGTGCTGGCGCTGCTGCGCCGGCGGCCGGGGTGGGCGCCGTTCGCGGGCCTGGCCGTGGCCGCCCTGGCGGTGCTGCTGCCCGAGGCGGCGGGCGCCGACCTCCCCACCGAACCCAGCCCCGCCCTGGCGCTGGGGCTGGCGGTGCTGGTCGGGGCCGCCGTCCGGACGCGGCCGCCGGTCGCGGCGGGCGCGGCCGCGACGGCCTGGGCGGTGCTGGTCGCGGCCGGGCAGGTCGTCGCCGGGCCCGAGGTGTCCGGCCTCACGGGCGTGACGGCGATCAACGGCCTGGCGTGGGCGGCGGCCGTCGCGGCCGGGCTGACGTTCCGGACGCTGGACGCGCGGGCGGCCGCCGTCGCCGAGCGGGTGCGCCGCGCCGAACGGCTGGAGCTGGCCCGGGAGCTGCACGACATCGTGGCCCACCACATCACCGGCATGCTGATCCAGGCGCAGGCCGCCCAGATCGTGGCGCGCCGGGACCCCGGGCGGGTCGGCGGGGCGCTGACCGAGATCGAGGCGGCCGGGTCCGACGCGCTGGCGGCGATGCGCCGCGTGGTGGGGCTGCTGCGCGACGCCGACGACGGCGCGCCTCCCTCCCCCGGCCCCGAGGAGCTGGGGACGCTGGTCGGCCGCTTCGAGGGCAAGGGCCCCGCGGTGCGCCTGCGCGTGCCCGACCGGACCGACTGGCCGCCGGAGGTGGCCGGCACCGTGCACCGCGTCGTCCAGGAGTCCCTGACCAACGTGCTGCGGCACGCGCCGCGCGCCCGCTCGGTCGAGGTCACCGTCGACCGGGTCCCCGAGGGGATCGCGGTCGAGGTCGCCGACGACGCCCCGCACGGCCCGGCGCACGCCCGGCACCGCGGCGGATACGGCCTGGTCGGCATGCGCGAGCGCGTCGAGTCCCTCGGCGGCACGCTGAGCGCCGGACCGGGGCCCGGCGCCGGCTGGTCGGTGCGGGCCGTGCTGCCCGTCCCCGCCGGGGAGCCCCGATGACCATCGGGGTCCTGGTCGCCGACGACCAGTCGATGATCCGCCGCGGGCTGCGGCTCATCCTGGAGGACCAGCCCGACATCAGGGTCGTCGGGGAGGCCGCCGACGGCGCCGAGGCCGTCGCCCTGGCGCGGCGGCTGCGGCCCGACGTGTGCCTGGTCGACATCAGGATGCCCCGGCTGGACGGCATCGAGGTCACCCGCGCGCTGGCCGGGCCGAAGGCGGCCGATCCGCTGCGCGTGGTCGTGGTCACCACCTTCGACCTGGACGAGTACGTGTACGGCGCGCTGCGCGGCGGCGCGGTCGGGTTCGTGCTGAAGGACGCCGGGCCGGGGCTGCTGGTGGAGGCCGTCCGCGCCGCCCACAACGGCGAGGCGCTGGTCTCACCGTCGATCACGCTCCGGCTGCTGCGGCATCTCGCCTCGGCCGGGGCGCCCCGCGAGCCCGCGCGCACGCCGCTGTCGGACCGCGAGCTGGAGGTCGTGCGGGCCGTCGCCCGGGGCCGCACCAACCAGCAGATCGCCGCGGAGCTGTTCATCTCGCTGAGCACGGTCAAGGGCCACGTGTCCGGCATCCAGGCCAAGCTCGGCACCCGGAACCGGGTCCAGATCGCCGCGTGGGCCTGGGAGAACCGGCTGGTGGAGCCCGGCTGACCGCCGGCGGGCGCGAACCGGCCGAAAGTACGGCCGGCGGCGGCACCGACCGTGCCTTCGATCGGTGCCGGTCCCGGGCGCGGGTTCCCAGGATGGGACCATGCCGAACACGACCTCCCCTCCGGTGCTCCACGCCGAGGGTCTGACCAAGAGATACGGCCGCCGCACCGCGCTGAGCGACGTCACCCTCTCCGTTCCCCCGGGCCGGATCATCGGCCTGGTCGGCCCGAACGGGGCCGGCAAGTCGACGCTGCTGCACCTGGCCTGCGGGCTGGTCGAGCCGACGTCCGGATCGCTGACCGTGCTGGGGTCCCGCCCGGCGGCCGACGCCGCCCACCTGGCCCGGGTGGGGTTCGTCGCGCAGGACACGCCCGTGTACGGGTCGTTCACGGTGGCCGAGCACCTGCGGCTGGGCGCCCGGCTCAACCCGGCGTGGGACCGGGGCCTGGCCGAGCGGCGCATCGCGCAGGTCGGGCTGAACCCCGACCAGAAGGCGGGCCGGCTGTCGGGCGGGCAGCGGGCGCAGCTCGCGCTGACGATCGCCGCCGCCAAGCGCCCCGAACTGCTGATCTTCGACGAGCCGGCCGCCGCGCTGGACCCGCTGGCGCGCAGCGGGTTCCTGCGGAACCTGATGGAGTTCGTCACCGAGCTCGGCGCCGGCGCCGTGCTCTCCTCCCACCTGCTGGACGACATCGAGCGGGTCTGCGACCACCTGATCGTGCTGAGCGGCTCGCGCGTCCAGGTCGCCGGTGACGTCCGCGACCTGCTGGCCACCCACCACCGCGTCACCGCTCCCCCCGGCGAGCTGGAGCGGCTGCCGTCCGGCGTCGAGACCATCCGGGTGGAGCACCACGGCCGCGCCAGCGTCGCGGTCGTGCGCGGCGACACCGGACCGCCGCCCCTGCCCCGCCCCGCCGAACCCGTCTCACTGGAGGAGCTCGTGCTGAGCTACATGACCCGCGCCGCCGCGGAGGGACCGCGATGATCTGGCTGAGCTGGCGGCAGTTCCGCGTCCAGGCGCTGGCCGCCGCGGTCGCGCTGGTCCTGGCCGCCGCCTACCTGGTGTACCTGGGCGGCGACATCCGCGACGCCCACGACGCCTACCGGTCCGAGTGCGCGGGGCGGGCCGGCTGCGCCGAGACGCAGGCGCGGTTCCGCGCCGCCTACGAGTCCACGCTGCTGTTCCTGGCCGCCGGGCTCGGCCTGGTCCCCGCCGTCCTCGGCACGTTCTGGGGCGCGCCGCTGGTCGCCCGCGAGCTGGAGGCGGGCACCCACCGGATGGTGTGGAACCAGAGCGTGACGCGGGGCCGGTGGCTGCTCGTCAAGCTCCTGGTCGTCGGCGCCGCCGCCATGGTCGTGACGGGGACGGCCGCCGCCCTGCTGACCTGGGCGGCCGCCCCGTTCGACGAGGTCGTCAAGAACCGGTTCGGCACCTTCGAGTTCGGCGCCCGCCACATCGTGCCGGTCGGATACGCCGCGCTGGCCTTCACGTTCGGCACCGTCGCCGGTCTGGTGCTGCGCCGCACCCTGCCCGCGATGGCCGTCACGCTGGCCGGGTTCCTGGTCTTCCAGTTCCTGTTCCCCAACTTCGTGCGGCCCGGTCTCATGCCGCCGGAGAGGACGACGCTGCCGATGACCGCCCAGGCCATCAACCAGGCGCGGAGCCTGGGCAGCATCGGCGGCGGCGCGGTGGTCGGCGGCGTGCGGATCCCGGACGCGCCCGACGCGTGGATCAGCGACCTCGGCCCGCTGCGCACCGCCGACGGCCGGAACCTCGACGAGCGGCGGTTCAACGCCTGCCTCGACAGCCCGCCCAGGGCCGGGGCGACCGGCACGTTCGGCGACACCGCGGTGTGCCTGGGCAAGCTGAGGCTGCACGTCGCCGTCGCCTACCACCCGGCGGACCGCTACTGGGCGTTCCAGTGGGCCGAGACCGCGGTCTACCTCGCGCTCAGCGGGCTGCTGGTGGCGTTCGGCCTCTGGCGCGTCCGCCGCCGCGTGACCTGACGGCCCGGCGGGTCAGCCCCGGGCGCTGAGCCGGAGGCCGCCGCGGGAACCGAGGTGGAGGCCGCCGCTGGCGTCGATGACCTGGCCGGTGATCCAGCGGGCGTCGTCGGAGGCGAGGAAGGCGACGACGTCGGCGACGTCCTCGGCCCGGCCGACGCGGTCGAGGGCGGCCAGGCCCGCCAGGTACTCCACGACGCCCGGGGCCTCGAACAGGGGCGCGTTCGCGTCGGTCCTGGTGGCTCCGGGGGCGACGGCGTTGACCGTGATCCCGCGGACGCCCAGCGCGCTGGCCAGCGTCAGGGTCATCGTCTCCACCGCGCCCTTGGTCATGGCGAAGGAGGTCTGGCCCGGGTTGGCCGCGCGGGTGGCGGCCGAGGACAGGGTGATGATCCGGCCGCCGTCGCGCAGCACCGGCAGCGCCCGCTGGATGAGGAAGTACGGCGCCCTGACGTTCACCGCGAACAGACGGTCGAACGCCTCCGGGGTGTCGGTCTCGATCGGGCCGGTCGGGGCGGCCGCGGCGTTGTTGACCAGGATGTCCAGCGGCCGCCCGGCCAGCCAGCCCGCCAGGCCGGCGAACAGGGCGTCGGCGTCCCCGGCCGTTCCCAGCTCGGCGCGGACGGCGAAGGCGCGCCCGCCGGCCCGCTCGATCCCGGCGACCGTCTCCCCGGCCGCGGACTCGCCGCCGCCGTAGTGCACGGCGACGTCCGCGCCGTCGGCGGCGAGACGTTCGGCGATGGCACGCCCGATGCCGCGCGAGGCCCCGGTCACCACGGCGGTCCTGCCGACCAGTCTGCTCATTCCACTCACCTCGTCCTGTTAGTCACTAACAACCTGTTAGTGACTAACAGGACGGTAGCGTATCCCGCATGAGTGGTGAAGGGCCGAGTCTGCGCGAACGTCGGCGGGCGGAGACCCGGCGCATGATCCAGTCGCACGCGATGCGGCTGTTCACCGAGCACGGCTACGACGCGACCACCGTCAACGACGTCGCCAGGGCCTCCGGGGTCTCCCCGATGACCGTCTACCGGCACTTCCCGACCAAGGAGGACCTCGTCCTCCAGGACCGGTACGACCCCTTCATCGCGGCCCGGGTCGCGGCCCGGCCGGCCGACGAGCCCCTGGTACGCCGGATCGGCCGGGCCCTGGTCGACACGACCCGCACCCTCGTCGAACCGGGAACGCGCCCGTCACCCGAGAAGGACCTGCTGCTCGCCCGCGTCCGGCTGATGATCGACACTCCGGCCCTGCGCGCCCGCCACCTGGACGGCCAGCTCGCCACCCAGCAGGCCATCGTCGACGCCCTGCTCGGCGACGCGCCCGACCCCGAGCCGGAGTTCCGCGCCTGGGCCGCGGCCGGCGCCTGCCTGGCCGCGATGCACGTCGCCCTGACGCGCTGGGCCCGCGAGGACGGCCGCCCGGACCTGCCCGACCTGATCGCCGCCGCGCTCGCCGCCGCCTTCGACGACGACTTCGGCTGACGGTCGTGTTGCACGGCCCTGCCCCACGGCGTCGGACCCGCAGTTCAGGGAGCGCGCCCGCGTGCGTGGCTGGGGCTCACTCCGAAGCAGGCCCTAGGCTGCGCGTATGTGGAGAGAGATCACCCGCCGGACGTTCTCCGGGGTCGGGTTCGGTGAGCCCGCCGACGCCGCGGAGGTGGCCGCCGCCGAACGGCGGCTGGGACGCCCCCTGCCGTCCGAGCTGGTGAGCCTGCTCGGGGAGGCCGACGGCCTGGTGGGACACGACGGGGTGGACACGGTCTGGCCCCTGCGGCAGATCGTCGAGCAGAACCTTCTCTTCTGGACCGACCACTCCTTCGCCGACCTGTACATGCCGTTCGACGCGCTGCTCTTCTTCGGCGACAACGGCGGCGGTGACCAGTTCGCCTTCGTCCGCACCCCCGCACGACCCGACATCTTCGTGTGGGAACACGAGGACGACAGCCGCCGGTGGGTCGCCCGGGACCTCCGGGACTACCTCGTCCGCTCCCTGACCGACGGCGGAGACGACTGGTACCGGTAGCCGGTCACGTTCGCGGCCGGGCGGCGGGCGCGAGGACGAAGGCCGTCTTCTCGTCCGCGGGCGCCTTCACGGTGAGCCCGGTCCCGGCGAGGGCCTCGGCGATCTCCGCGGGGTCGCCCGCCCATCCCAGGTAGAGCTCGTCGACCAGATCGCCCCTGGGCTCGAAGGCCGTGTCGTGGCTCTGGGTGTTCCAGAAGACGGCCCTGGGCGACCCGGGGTCCCCGGTGCGCTCGGCCACGCGCTGCCAGCATCCCGACGTGGTGGGCCAGAGGGCGGGCTCGGCGACGTACCCCCTGGCGGCCAGGTGGCCGAAGGCCCGCAGGATCCGGCACAGGTCGGAGGTCTCCGCCGTGGCCAGGCACGTCACGGTGCCCTCGTCCGGCTCCTGGGGACCGTGGGCCGCCGCCAGCAGGCGTTCCATCGCGGCGTCGAAGTCATCCTCGGCCGCCCCGTCCCCCGGCTCCTCGGGAACGCGGACCACGAGGCCCTCCCAGGCGAACGCCGACTGGATCTGCGAGGTCAGGGAGCCCCTCCACCGGACGTCGACGTCCCGGCACAGGACACCGTCCGCCGAGAACGCGTCCGTGAACTCGCCGGGCAGGGTCAGCAGCCCGTACTCCCCGGTCGCGGACGCGAACTCCCTGCCGGTGACGTGCCGCCACCCCGCCTCGTCGAGCCGGTCGAGGGCCCGGTCGAAGGCGTCGCTGTGCGACTGGGCGGGCGAGTGCGTCCGTTCACGCTTGGCCACCTCCCGCCGGAGCCCGGCGATCACCATCGCCCACCAGCGGTGCGGGTGCCGGAACGCGTCGGGATCGATCTCCTGAAGAGCCTCGGCGATCTTCACGAGCCGGGCCCCGTCATCGGCGGGCCGCTCCGCCCGGGGCGAGCGCTCGTACTCGCCCACCAGGCGAACGAACCGGACGAAGGCCCCCAGCGTGGTGTTCACGATCTCGAACCGGGGCTCCTCGTCGGCGTCTCCCAGGCAGAGGAGCACGACGACCCCGTCGTTCACGTCGAGGAAGTACAGCGCGCCGCCGTCGGATCCGGCCCCACCCAGGATCAGGGCCGGACCGTCCTCGTAGAGCGGGTGCACGGTGAACAGCCCGAACGGCCCGTCGGGGATGTCCGTGCGGAAGTACCCACCCGCGTCCGCGGGCAGCCCGGCCTGGGTGAGGAGCACGAAGTCGGCCTCGGGGAGCCCGATCTCCCTGCCCGTCCCGGCGTCCAGGGTGACGGTCTTCTCCTCGCCTGCGGCCACGGCGTTCCTTCCCGGGAATGAGATGGCTCGACCGGAAAGACCGTAATGGGGCATTGCCGCTCATGTCCCCGGATCACCGATATTGATGATCATGAATTTCCGGACTGGCGGCGGGCCCGGCCAACGGGGACGGGGGCGCACACGGCCCACCCGTCCAACGTCCCGCACCCGAAGAACCGGAGCCTCTATTGGCACCCCCGTCCGAGGCGGGGCGATCGTCAGCGCTGAACGGCTCTGACATGGCGGGCGAACCGCTGGTGCGCCGCCTGCTTGCTGATACCGAACGCGACCCCGACATCCGACCAGGACGCCCCACGCTGATAGGCGGCGACGGCCGCCTGCTCGGCACTGCGCCGCCCCAGACTCTCCACCTGGGCGGCCAACCGGAGAACGGCCATCGGGTCCGTCTCGACCATGGCGGCCAAACGCGCCTCCAGCGCGGCCAGAAACTCGTCGGAGGCGGGCGGGAACATGGGACGGATCGGTCCTCTCATGCCCCCAGAGTCGCCGACCACACAACCGAACGTCAAGCCCTCTTGACGCCCATCAGCATCCCCAGAAATGAGAAAAGGCCCCGCCGGTAACGGCGGGGCCTTTCCTAATATGAGTCCGGCGGCGTCCTACTCTCCCACACAGTCTCCCATGCAGTACCATCGGCG
>NZ_JACJIA010000026.1:0-53448 GCF_014138665.1 Actinomadura kijaniata | reverse complement strand
TTCGTCGACGACTACGGCCGCAACCGGCTGACCGGCGGGTTCATCCTCATCGACGAGGCCACCCACAACACCGTCGCCGCCGGAATGATCACCGGGGCGAAGTAGCCGGTGCGCCGCGTTCTGGTCACCGGAGGAGCCGGGTTCGCCGGGTCGCAGTACGTCCGCATGCTGGCCCCGCACGCGCGGGTCACCGTGCTGGACAAGCTCACCTACGCGGGCAACCCCGCGAACCTGGCCCCGGTCCGGGACCGGATCGACTTCGTCCGCGGCGACATCGCCGACCCGGGCCTGCTGGCCCGGGTCGTGCCCGGCCACGACCTGGTGGTCAACTTCGCGGCCGAGTCGCACGTGGACCGTTCGATCGACGACGCCTCGGCGTTCGCGCGCACCAACGTCCTCGGGGTCCAGGCCCTCATGCGGGCGTGCCTGGACGCCGGGACGCCGAAGGTCGTGCAGGTCTCCACCGACGAGGTCTACGGCAGCATCCCCGAGGGCTCCTGGGCCGAGGACGCGCCCCTGGCCCCCTCCTCCCCCTACTCGGCGTCCAAGGCGGGCGGCGACCTGATCGCGCTCGCCTACGCCCGGACGCACGGCCTGCCGGTCTGCGTGACCCGCAGCGGCAACAACTACGGTCCCCGCCAGTACCCCGAGAAGCTGATCCCGAGGTTCGTCACGCGCCTGCTGGACGGCCTGCCGGTCCCGCTGTACGGCGACGGCCGCAACGTCCGCGAGTGGATCCACGTCGCCGACCACTGCCGCGCCGTCGACCTGGTCGCCGAACGCGGCGAGCCCGGCGAGGTCTACCACGTCCCCGGCGACGCCGAGCTGACCAACCTCGACCTCACCCGCCGCCTGCTGGAGCTGCTGGACGCCGACCCGTCGCTGGTCGAGCACGTCCCCGACCGCAAGGGCCACGACCTGCGCTACTCCCTGAACGGCGACAGGCTCCGCGCCCTGGGCTACGCGCCGCGGGTACCGTTCGACGAGGGCCTGGCCGAGACGGTGACCTGGTACCGCACCCACCGCTCCTGGTGGGAACCCCTCAGGCCCGCCGAACCCAACGCAGCGAGGTAGGTCCCCTGATGCCCCCGTCCGTCGGAGTCGTGCTCCCCACCCACAACCGGCCCGAGATGCTGCGGCGCGCCCTGGAGTCGGTGCTGGCGCAGGAGTACGACGGCGAGGTGCGCGCGGTGGTGGTGTTCGACCGGGCCGAGCCCGACCCGTCGCTGGCCGAGGTCGGCGGCGGCGACCGCGTCCAGGTGATCGCCAACACGCGCGCCCCCGGCCTGGCGGGCGCCCGCAACAGCGGCGTCCTGGCGCTGGACACCGAGCTGGTGGCGTTCTGCGACGATGACGACGAGTGGCTGCCCGGCAAGCTGGCCGCGCAGGTGAGCGCGCTGGAGGCCGCCCCGGACGCGGTGCTGTCCAGCACCGGCATCGTCATCGACTTCCGCGGGCAGGCGCTGCCCCGCCTCGCCGGGACCGACCGCGTCACCTACGACGCCCTGATCCGCGACCGGATCATGAGCGTGCACTCCTCGACCTACCTGTTCCGGCGCGCCGCGCTGCTCGACATCGGCATGGTGGACGAGACGATCCCCGGCAGCCAGGGCGAGGACTGGGACGTGGCGCTGCGCGCGGCCCGCCGCCACCCCGTCGTCAACGTCGACACCCCCTACGTCCGCGTCCTGTGGGGCCTGACCTCCTACTACGCGCAGGCGTGGGAGACCAAGGTCGCGGCGCTGGAATGGTTCCTGGAGCACTATCCGGAGATCGCGGACGAGCCGGGCGCGGCGGGCCGGGTGTACGGGCAGATCGCGTTCGGGTGCGCCACGGTCGGCCGCCGCCGGGACGCGCTGCGCTGGTCGGCCCGCGCCCTGAAGGCCAACCCGAAGGAGCGCCGCGTCCCGTTCGCCCTGGCGGTGGCCTCCGGAGCGGTGTCGGGCAGACGTGTCCTGCTGGCCCTCCACACCCGCGGGCGCGGAATCTGAGTCCGGCCTTCCGGAAGTCCCGTCATCGATAGGATGCGAAGCACCTCCCGGTACTGATGGTTCGGTGCCAGTTTCGAAGGAGTTCCCCTCTTGGACGCCTCTCTCCGTCGTACGGCTCTGCCGGGCGCCTTCCTGCTCGCCTCCCTGGTGGTCGGCGGGACCGCGGCCCCGGCGCACGCCCAGACCGACTGGAACATGGTCGCCGAGTCGATCGGCGAGGCCGGGTACTACGTGGACTCGGGCGCCAAGTACTTCAAGAGCGACCAGCAGCTGGACCTGCTGCGCGGCGCGCAGGACAGGTCCACGCCGGTGTTCATCGCGGTCATGCCCGCCTCCACCAAGCCCGGCGACGCCATCGCGAAGCTGAAGTCGCTGATGGACCGCAAGGGCACCTACGTCGTGCTGGCGGGGGACAAGCTCCAGGCGTCCTCCACGGCGTTGCCGCAGCAGACCGTGCTGCGCGCCTACCGGTCGGCGACCGGCACGAACAAGGGCAGGCCCGACGGCGCCCTGGTGGCGTTCGTCAGGCAGCTGGACGAGAAGAAGGTCGGCGCGCAGGTCAGCGGGCGGCCCAAGGCGCCCAAGCCGAGCGCGGGCGCGTCCTCGGCGGCCGGCCCGGAGGCGGGCGGCCCGCTGCCCGGCTCGGTGCCCGACGTCGCCAAGCCCGCCGCGAAGGACGACGGTCCCGGCGTGCTGCCGATCGCGCTGGCCGGGGTCGCGGGCGTCGCGGTGGTCGGGGGCGTGGCGTTCTTCGTGCTGCGCAAGCGGCGCAGGCCCGCCGCGGAGGGGCCGCAGGCCGCCGCGGGCGCCCCGATGGGACCCGCCGCCGGTGGGCCGCCTCCGGGCGCGCCGCGGCCGCCGCAGGGGCCGCCGCAGCCGCCGCAGGGCTGATCAGGGGGCGCGGTAGGGGGCGCCGGCGACCATCTCCCGCCACGCCTCCAGCGCGCTGGGCGAGCTCCGGTAGTCCAGGTCGCAGCGGATGTGCGACGCGTCGGGGGCGTGCCGGTCGTCCCAGTACAGCAGGGCCGTGTAGCCGCGGTAGTCGGGAAGGCGGAACAGCGCGGCGGCCTCCCGGATCCATGCGGCCTTCCGTCCCGAGACGGCCTTGTCCTCCGCCGACGCCCACTCCAGCACCATCAGCGGCTTGCCGGGGTGCCGGAGCCCGAACCGCCGGTGCGGCTCGATCAGCTCCCGCAGGCTCAGCCACGGGGTGTCCCGGCTCAGGCAGGTGTACCAGTTGTAGGCGTCCACCCCGATCGCGTCCACGTAGTCGTCGCCGGGGTAGTACGCCTCGGCCTCCCGCCCGCCGTTCCGGCCGAACGCCAGATGCGTCACCGTCCACACGTAGCGGACGTTGGTGACCCCCTCCTTGCGGTGGACGCGCACGACGCGCCGCCACGCGGCCACGTAGTCGGCGGCCGAGCCCATCGGCCGCGACGGGCGGGCCTCCGGCTCGTGGTTGAACACGAGGTGGACGGTCCCGCCGAACGCCTTCAGCTCGCGCGCCTGCGCCAGCACGTCGTCGTGCAGCGGCTCGCCCCGCCGGGCGTCGGCGATGTCCCGCCAGCGGATCACGGCGCCGTCCTTGCGGCGTGCCTTCACCGACACGAACAGCGCCCGCTTCCCGGACCGGGCCCATTCCATGTCCGGGCCGAGCAGCGGCTCGTCCCAGCGGCGGAACACCCGCACCCCCGGCAGCCGCCGCCCGGCGTCGGCCTCCCGCTCCTCGATCTGCCGCCGGTTCTGCGCGTTCGCGCCGAGCAGCACGCGGGGCTCGGGGGCCGTGCGCCTCTCCTCGCCGCAGCCGGTCAGGAACGCGCCCGAGAGCGCGCCCGCCGACAGGACGGCGACCAGCCGTGTCCCGGGGGGCCTCACCAGCGCATCAGCAACGCCAGATGGCGCCGGCCCGCCCCCACGTCCAGGACCCGGCCCGCCTTGCGTCCCTCGGCCAGCACGATCGGGCCGGGGCGGTTGCGGGGCACCCGGTTGCCGGAGCCGAGCTGCCCCTTGCCCCCCGAGCCCCAGGTGAGCGGCGTTCCGTCCGCCAGCACCGCGACACCGAACGCCTCCCCGGCGAACACGCGGGCGACGCCGCGCAGCCGCGTCCCGTGCGTGCCGGCCACCAGGACGGGCCGCGGGGAGCCGGTGTAGGAGCCGTCGCCGAGCTGCCCGGCGGCGTTGTCGCCCCACGCGACCACGGTGCCGTCGCTGCGCAGCGCGTAGTTGTGACGTTCGCCGGCGGAGATCGCGACGACGTCGCGCAGCACCGGCAGCCCGCGCATCCCCGCCACCCGGACGGGGCTCACGCGGTCGGTGGTGGAGGCGTCGCCGAGCTGCCCGAGCTGGTTGCGGCCCCAGGCCGCCACGGTCCCGTCCCGCAGCAGCGCCAGCCCGTGCTGCCCGCCGATCGCGATCTGCGTGACACCGGTCAGGGCGGGCGCGTCGTCGGGGCCCCGCACGGGGCGCGGCAGCGGGCGGCTTCTGGTCGTGCCGTCGCCGATCATGCCGAAGTTGTTCGCGCCCCACGCCACGACCGACCCGTTCCTGAGCAGCGCCATCTCGGTGCTGCCGTCGGCGGCGATGGCGGTGACGTCGGTCAGCGGGCCCCTGCCGTCGGGGCGCAGCACCTTGGTCGGGGTCAGCGGGGGCTTGCGGCGGCCGTAGCCGCGCTGCCCGGCGTCGCCCGCCCCCCAGGTGACCACCGTGCCGTCCCTGAGCAGCGCCATGGAGAAGTCGGTGTCGGCGGCGACCGCGACCGCTCCGCGCAGCGGCCCGACCCGGCCGCCGGGGGCCCGCACCGGCTGTGGAACGGTCCGCGCCCGGGTCGTGCCGTCGCCGAGCTGGCCCTTGTCGTTGGCGCCCCAGGCGACGACCAGGCCGCCCTGGAGGACGGCCAGGGAGTGCCGGGCCCCGGAGGCCACGGCGTACACCCCGGTCAGGCGGGGACGCCCGGCGGGGCCGGCGGCGGGGGCCAGCGCCACGTTCATCGGGTGCTGGCGGGCGTCGCGGCCGAGCTGGCCGCCCTCGTTGAGGCCGGTCGTCCAGACCTCGCCGTGGACGCGCCCGACCACCCCCGCCGGGGGAGCCGACGCGGGACGGCGGGGCGATGACGGCGGGGGTTCCTGGACCCCGGCGCAACCCGTGGCGACGATGGCGGCCGCGGTCAGAGCGGCCGACACCCGGGTGAGATGGGAGACGTTCATTCAGGTGGGCTGTCAGACGGTGGCGCGCACGCAGGCGAACAGATGACGCCGGTAGTTGCCGGTGTAGGGCGGGTGGGCGTCGTCGTCCGGCCCGAGGTCCACGATCTCGTCGAACGTGGTGCGCTCACGCAGGAACGCGGCGATGCGCGCCGGGTTCCAGCCGCGCAGCGACTCGGCGAACCACCGCTCGTTCTCCTGGCCGGTGTCGAAGAACAGCACCCTGCCGGTGACCTTGTCCAGCAGCTCGATCAGCGCGTTCTCGTCGACCTTGGCGCGCCCCAGCACGAAGTGGTGCAGCAGGCTGAAGCACGACACCACGTCCCAGACGCGGTCGGCGGCGCCGAGCAGGTCCACCGCGTCGCCGGTGGTGATCGCGCCGTCCGGCAGGCCGTAGACGGCCTTGCCCAGCGGCACGGCGAGCGGGTCGCGTTCCATGCCGTGGCCGTCCAGCCCCGCCCTGCGCATCTCGGAGACGAACCAGCCGTAGCAGGAGGCGACGTCCAGGTAGGAGGCGGTGCCGGTCGCGCCGATGCCGCGTTCGGACAGGAACGCCAGCATCTTGTCGCGGCGGTCGGTGCAGCGGCGGACGGTCGGCCACTTGTGCAGCTCGGGGGCGTCGATCGGCTGGTACAGCTCGCGGGTGCCGTCGATCCAGCTCATCTTCAGCAGGTGGTCCTGCAAGGGCGTCGTCACCGGCAGCCACTTGACCAGCACCGGGTGGGAGCGGTCGCCGCGCATGACCGCCAGCGCGAGCCGGTGGTGGCCGTCGAGGACCTGGTAGTAGTCCGAGCCGCGCACCGGGGCGACCAGCACCGGGTCGCCGGGGGCGCTCTGGGACGCCACCCGCGCGGGCCCGCGCTTCGGGGCGGTCCGCCCCCGGTACCGGTCGATGAAGATCCGCGCGGCGCGCAGCACGCCCTCCTCGTCGGTCGCGCCGAAGAAGTCGGCCCCGGCCTTGACGCAGCGCATCCCCATCCGGCCGTAGTCGCTGGCCAGCAGCGTCTCGTCGGACGGGTCGGGGTCGTCGTCGGCGAGCCGCAGCAGCGCGACGTGCGGGCCGTCCACCAGCGTCGTGGAGGGCCACAGCAGGTCGCCGGTGCGCTCGGCGAACTCGCGGGCGGTCCAGCCTCCCTGCGCCCCGACCAGCAGCCGGTCCAGGGCGACCGTGGTCTGCCAGGGGCGGCGCAGCACCACCGTCGACACGGCCGTGCGGACCTCCGGCGGCAGCGGCACCGAACGGCCCGCGTCCACCAGCCGTCCGTACAGCGGCCCGTCGGGGGCGACGCCCGCCCTGCGCAGGAGCGTCCGCGAACGGCGGCGCACCTGGTCAAGCTTCGTTGGCATGCACTCTCCTCGGGGAGTCGTCGCGCGGAGCCGGGGAGGACGGGCCGCGCCTGCCGGGGAGCAGGGCCGTGAACGCGGTGAGCACGAGTCGGCCCCGAACAGCCCACAGTAGAGCAAAGTACACCAGGATTCCGGGGATCAGACCGGCGAACGACGCGATCGGTCCCGGACCCGCCAACAGCCGTGCCACCAGCGGGAACACGCCGAAGCAGAGCATCGTGACGGCGACCGCGACCGGCAGGCCCGCCCCCCGCGGGCCGATCCGCAGCAGCCGCCGGACCTGCACCATGCCGAGCAGGTTGCGGACCAGGATCCCGGCCGCCCGCGCCGCCGCCGCGCCGAGCGGGCCGAACGGGCCGATCAGCAGCACGCTGAGCACGACGGTCGTGCCGAGCGCGGCGGCGCTGTTGGCGAGGCTCAGACCGCTGCGCCCGGCCATCAGCAGCAGCACGTCCAGCGGCCCGGCGATGGTCGCCAGCAGCATCGACAGCGCCAGCACGACGGTCGTCCACTGCCCGGCCCCCGAGTAGGAGGACCCGAACAGCGACAGGTAGACCGGCGCGGCCGTGGCCACCGCCAGGTGGACGGGCCAGGTCAGCAGCACCGTCCAGGTGGTGGCGATGGCGAACGTGCGCTGCGCCCCCTCCCGGTCCTCCAGCGCCAGCAGCCGGCTGAGCTGGGGCTGCATGACGTTCTGCACGGCCTGGGTGCCGAGCTGCCCGACGACGACGAACCGGGTCGCGACGGTGTAGAGCGCGGCGTCGCGGGGCGAGCTGAGCGCCGCCATCAGGACGATGTCCACGCGTTGCAGCGCCTGCTGGCAGATCCCGCCGATCGCGCGGGGCCCGGTGTACCGCCAGAACTCCCCGGCCAGCTCGCGCGACGCGACCGGTGCCGTCGCGGGCGGCGCGGAGGCCCAGGTCCGGGCGGCGACCTTGCGGTACCACAGCGCCGCCACCAGCGCACCGGGCAGATAGGGCAGCGCCCACGCCAGCGCCAGCGCGGCCGGGTCACCGGAGAACACCGGCGCGGCCAGCACCCCGACGACCTGCGCGAACTGCCGGAACAGCTTGTCGACCAGCACGGTCGGCCGCATCGTGCCGTGCCCGCGCGTGGCGGCCAGCAGCGCGTCCTGGAGCGCGGCCAGCGGCAGGAACGCCGCCATCGTCCGCAGCATCGCGGCCGTGCTGCCGGTGTCGCCGGCGCCGAGCAGCCCGGCCAGCCACGGCGCGGTGACCGCCAGCGCCCCGGCGGCGACGACCGCCACCCCCACGACCGGGACGAGCGCGACCGGCACCGTCCGGCGGGCCGCGGCGTGCTCGCCGAGCGCCAGCCGCCGCGGAACGGCCCGCAGCAGCCCGGTGTCGGTGCCGAGCCCGGCGGTGACGGCCAGGATGAGGAACAGCGCGTTGGCGGCGAAGAAGGCGCCCGCCGTCGCCTGGTCGTAGGAGCGCGCGACGACGAAGACCAGGGCCAGCCCCAGCACCCCGGCCGAGACGGCCCCCACCAGGTTGAGCGCGCCGCCCCGGGCCATCCGGCCCAGATTGGGCCCGCTCACCGGCCGCGTTCGCCGTTGGCGCGGGAGGGGCGCTCCTCGTCGTCCTCCGACCAGATCGTCAACGCGGGGAACGTCTCGGTCTCCCGGCCGGCCTCGGCGTCCCGGGCCTCGTCGTCGGCGAGGGCGGCCAGGCCCGCCGAGTCCGGCAGCGTGGCGGTCGGGTCGTCGTGGACCTGCTCGGCGCGGTCGGCGCCGGAGGAACGCGAGGTCGTGTCGAGGGCGCGGGCGACCGGCTTGTCCTCGCTGTCGGCCGCGCGCCGCGCGGCGGCGCGGGTGATGGCGCTGCGGTCCATGGCGCCCCGGCGGACGTGGTCCTGGGAGGACGACGCGGCGGGTGACTGCGGGGTGGGTGACTGCGGGGTGGGCGACTGGGCGGGCGTCCGGGTGGCGGGCAGCCGCGGGGGAGCCGGCCGCGAGGCGGCCGGGCGCGGAGCCGGGGCGTGCTTCTCGCCCCGCCTGCCCTTCTGCTGCCCGCGCCGCTTCGGGGCGGTCTCGGCGGCCACGCCCAGCACGAGCGTGCCGGTGCGTTCGGCCTCGGCGTACGCCTGCTCCAGCTCGTCGCGGGTGGTGACGCCGAGGGTGGCCACCAGCAGCACCGCGTCGACCAGCGACAGCAGCGCCTGCGCGTCGGCGTCGCTGATCCCGTCGGCGTTGATCACCACGAAGCCCGAGCGGTTGCGCAGCTCCTTGACGGCCTCACGCATGCGCGGGCCGCTGAACCGGTGCGCGGCCTCGGCCGGGTCGCCGCCGCGCGGCAGCAGCCGGAGCTGCGACTCCACGTGGACCAGCAGCTCGGCCGGGTCCACGCCCTGGAGCAGGACCTCCGCCAGGCCCCGGCCCTGCCGCAGCCCGAACAGCGAGGCCGAGTCGGGTCCGTCGCCGGCGGCGTCCACCAGGACCGTCGGGGAGCCCGCCAGGGCGAGCGCGACCGCCAGGTTGGCGCTGACACCGGTCGCCGGACGGCCCGGCGTGGCGGAGGTGACCAGCAGCGCCACCGGCGCGGGCGGCGCGGCGGCGACGATCGAGGCGCGCAGCCGCCGGTAGGCGTCGCCCGCGCCGCTCGGGGACGCCCCGTTGGCGCCGCCCGACAGCGCCAGCACGCCCTCGCCGCCGGCGTGCCGCGGCAGGGCGCTGAGCACCGGGACGCCGAGCTGCTCCAGGTCGGCGGTCTCGTGGACGCGGCGGTCGGCGCGGTGCCGCACCAGCACCAGCAGGGCGGCCCCCAGCAGGCCCAGCACCAGGCCCGCCGCGCCGAAGACCGCGGGCCGCTTGGCGCTCGGTCCCGCCGGCATCTGCGCCGGGCTGATCACCTGGCCCGGGTTGACCGGCGTGGAGCGCACGTCGTTGGACTGCTCCTCGATCACCCCGAGCTGGTTGGTGTACGCCTGGACGCGGGTGGTCCAGTAGGCGCGCTGCGTGCCGGAGGTGGTCTGCACCTTGCGCGAGGCGTTCTGCAGGGCCAGCTCGACCCGCTGGGTGTTGTCCTGGAGCTTCCTCAGCTTGCCGTCCAGCACCGCCTGGGTGCGCTGCCGCCGGTACTCCAGGTAGGAGTCGGCGAACGCCTGCGCGCCGTCGCGGGCGCGCTTGCCGCTGTTGGCGGCGAACCCGATCGTGAGGACCTGGGTGTTGGGCGGCACGGTCACCGACACCTGGGCACGCAGCTCTCCCGGCGACTCGCTCGCCTTCAGCCGGTCCCGGACCATCTTGGCGACGGCGTCGGTCTTGACGAGCTGGGCCTCGGTCTCCAGGTTGAGCAGGTCGTCACCGCGCCCCTGCGGGGAGTAGGGGTTGCCCTCCAGGGGAGCGACCAGGGTCGTCGCCGTGGCCGTGTAGAGCGTGGAGGTCAGCAGCCCCGCCGTCAAACCCACGATCGTCGTGCAGAGCGCGATCAGGACGATCGTCGTGCGCTGCCGACGCAACGCGGCGACGAGCTGCCCCTGAGCTGCTCCGGTGTGGTCCGCCGCCACTTGGTCTCCCCGTGTCCGATTACCCCTCGACCGGCACCACGCCGTTGTGTTTGCCCTGACATTACCCTCAGGTCACTCGTGCCGCTGGCGCTCGCCGCGTCCGCGCCGCAGGAGGGACCCGCGCCGGGATCCGGGCGGGACCTGCGGCTCGGGAGCGATCAGCACGACCCCGGCGGGCGCGGCCCCGACCTTGACCAGGGCTCCGACGCCGGCGCCCAGATCGCGGTCGAGGGCGTGCTCGGCGTCCACGGCCAGCACGGTCAGGTCGCAGGCCATCGCGACCGCCAGGGTCTGCGCGCCGGTCAGCGCGGTGCCGACGGCGATCACCACGTCGGCCTCGCGGCACGCGGCGTCCAGCTCGGCGGTGAGGACGCGCTCGGCGTCCAGGTTGGACACCGCCTTCACCAGGTACCGGCCGTCGGGGGACGGCAGGTCGCCCGCGGGGACGCCCAGCCGCAGCAGCGTGACCGTCGCGCCGGACTCGACGCAGGCGAGCGCCAGCCGGTGCGCGGGCTGGGCGGCCACCGGGCCGGGCACACCGGTGAGGGCCACCGTGCGCGCCCCGCGCTGGTTGACGACGTTGCGCAGGCGTCGGCCGGCCTCCCGCCAGTCGTCGCGCCGCCCCCTCCGCAGGCCGCCGGGGCCGCCGACCTGCGCCAGCACCGGCACCGACAGGGCGGCGCGGATCGCGGCGGCGGTGCGCAGCCGGCGGGGGCGGCGCTGGCGGACCAGCCCGACCGCGACCCCGGCCAGCATCCCCAGGCCCGCGCCGGTGGTCACCGACACCTCGTGGCCGGGGTCGTCGGCCTCGCGCGGCACGGTCGCGCCGCGCACCACCTCGCCCGGCTGGATCGCGGTGCCGTCCAGCTGGCCGAGCTGCTTCTGCACCTCGGCGATGTCCCGCTGGACCTGCTGGCGGCGGGTGCGGACGGTCAGCCGGGTCAGCTCGGCCGGGTTGCCGGGCATCGCGGCCAGCTGGCGCTTCAGCAGGTCCAGCCGGCGCTGGAGCCCCTCGCGGTTGCGCTGCTGGATGCCGCCGAGGATCTCCTCGCGGAGCGTCAGGTACGCCTCGGCGACGATGTCGGCCCCGTCGCGGGCGGTGGTCGGGGTCGGACCCGTCACCATGATCGTCAGAACGCGGGTGTTCTCCGGCACCCGCATCGCGATCCGCTCCCGCAGCCGCTGGTGGCCGACCTCGAACCCGGGGAACGTCCCGAGCCGCGCCAGCACCTCGTCCGAGTACACGAACTGCGTCTCGGTGTCCATCGTGGAGTCGCGCGGCTTGCGCTGGGAGGCGGCGTTCTGGCCGGGAACGGACAGCGGCGAGCCCGAGCGCAGCCCCGGGTGCAGCGGCACCGGCGGCGCGAGGACCGCGACCGTGGCGGTGTAGGTGGGCGGGACCAGCGCGGCGGTGCGCACCAGCCCCAGCACCGCGCCGACGGCCAGCGCCGCCGCGATCACGGGCCACTGGCGCCGCAGGAAGTCCAGGTAGCGGGCCAGCGGCAGCGCGTCGTCCCCCGCGCGCTCCAGGACGCGGTCCTCGGCGCGCGTCGCCGTGCGCGCCGCGGGGCGGTCCGCCGTCGCGGACCGCCGCTCGCCGATCACCCCCGTGGCCATCGTCAGCGCCGCCAGGCGGGAACCTCACCGAGCAGCTCGGCGAGCCGGGTGTCGTAGGGCTCGAAGTGCTCGGTCAGCCGGGCCCGCACCGCTTCGGGCATCGGCGAACCGGGCCGCGCGTTGTGCCGTTCGAACCGGGCGGGCCGCCGGTGCGGCAGTCCCAGGAAGTCGAGGATGCGGTCGTAGTGCGGCTCGGGCTCGGCGAAGAAGTCCTCGGCGAACAGCACCAGCACCCGTTCCCGGCCGAACAGCGCGAACAGCCTCTCGACCTGGTCGGCGTACCGGCCCCGGTCCACGTAGGAGTGGTGCCGGTGGCCGTGGCTGAGGTACCGGTGGTCGGCGCGGATCCTGTCGACCTCGCCCGCCAGCCGGGACTCCTCCAGCTCCAGGGCCTTTTCGAAGGAGCTCTCGGTCTCGAACCCGCGCGCCAGCTCGTGCTTGTGCGCCGAGAACGCCCGTTCCACCGGGTCGCGCAGCAGCACCAGCAGCTTCACGCCGGGAAGGTCGCGGGCGATCCGCTCGGGGGCGAGCGGGTGGTGCATGTAGTAGCCGGCCGACTCGAACGCCAGCGGCCGGTCGGTCGTCCCCTCCGCGCGCCGCCGCGCCGCCGCGCGCGTCGGGAAGTGCCCCTGGTACCAGCGGGGGCCGCGGTGGTAGTTGACGTCGAAGTAGTGCACGCCCTTGTGGAAGTTGGGCTGGACGATCCCGGGATGCTCGGCCAGCGACCGGAACAGCGAGGTCGTGCCGCCGCGCTGGGTGCCGACCATGAGGAAGTCGGGCCGCACGCGCAGCTCGGTGGTGAGGCGGCCGACGGTCCGCACGGCGGTGCGGCCGGACTCCTTCACCCACTGGGGGGCGTCGCGCCTGGAGATCATGGGTTCCTTCCGGCCTCGGTGTGCAGCAGGTCGAGCAGGTCCGCGGCGGTGTCACGGAGGGGGCCGCCGATGGGCTCCTGGGCGGCCAGCAGGTACCGGGCGCACAGCTCCAGGAAGTACAGCTCGGCGGTGGCCGCGGCGGCGGGCGCGGTCAGGCCGAGCGGATCCAGCGCGGGCGCGGCCTCGCGGGGCGGGGCCTGGTAGGGGGAGCGGGCGGCGGTGCGGGCGGCCTGCTGGAGCCGGTAGTGCAGCAGGTCGAACCCGTGGGGGACGCCGTCGGCGAACCGCTCCCAGTCCCACAGCCGCACCACGCCCCGGTGCCAGGCCATGTTCCAGGGGGTCCAGTCGCCGTGCCAGGCCCCGAAGTCCAGGGCGACGTCGCCGTGCCGGTCCCCGACGCGGTCGACCACCTCGGCGAGGCGCTCGGCCTGGACGGGGTCGGCGAGGCGGCCGGGAACCTCGCGCAGCCGCTTCAGGTAGGCGCTGCCGGCGAGCGCCGAACGGTCCGGACCGGCGGAGACGGCCAGCGTCCGCATCGCCGACAGCGGCGCGTCGCCGCGGGGCCGCTCGCCGCGTGCCCCGGTGGGCAGCGCCGACAGCACCAGCAGGCCCAGCGGGCCCCAGCCGCCGTGGTGCAGCAGGCGCGGCACCGCCACGCCCGGCAGGGAACGCCCGGCCAGCGTCGCCAGCGCCGCCGCCTCGTCGGCGATCAGGCCCCGGGTGGTGGGGTTGTCGCCGACCTTCACGAACGCGACCGACCCTCCGTCCGGTGTCAGCACGTGCAGGATCGGCTTGCGGTTGGCGCGCAGGCTGCCCAGCCCGACCGCCACCACGACCTCGCGGCCCAGCAGGTCCGACAGGTGGTCCTCGACGGACTCCCCGCCGCCGGAGACCAGCAGGCGGTCGCGCAGGCCGCGTTCGGGCAGGCCGGTGCGGGCGGCCAGCGCGCCCAGGGTCCGGGTGGCGCGCTGCCGGGGGCCGAGGTCGTGGCTGTAGCGACGGAGCGCCGCCGCCGCGACGCCCGGCAGCCCGGCGGGCAGCAGCAGCCGGGGACGCTCGGCGTTGGGCAGGAACACCAGCTCGCGGCGGACCGCGCCGCCGGGGGCGCCGGGCGAGGCCGGGGCCACGCGGGCGCCGGGCCACAGCCGCTCGACGGTCTCGGTCCAGGCCCGGGCGGCGCTCATCGGACGGCCTCCGTCCGGGTCTCGCGCCACATCAGCGCCGTAGCGATCATCACGGTGAACAGGGGGATCTCCACCAGGTCGTAGGTCATCAGGAACAGCCCGAAGCTCAGCAGGACGACGCTGCCCGCGATGCCGTAGGGGGTCCGGGAACGCCAGTGCCGCCAGAAGCGCACGGCGAAGAATCCGCAGAACGTGATGGTACCGACCAGCCCGGTGGCGAAGATGAGCAGCCAGATGTGCCCCTGGGTGCCCAGCGGCGGCGCGCCGCAGGCCTTGCAGCCGGGCCGGTCGCCGCCCGCCACCGAGGTCAGGTTGCCCTGGACGTCGCGGGTGGAGCCGAAGCCGACCAGCGGCGATCCGGTCATGGCGCTGCGCACGGTCTGGTCGGCCAGCAGCTCGCGCCGGTTGTTGCTGTGCGGGTTGTCCAGCCGCGCCTGCACCATGCCGGGCAGCGGGGAGGCCAGCACCAGCAGCGACCCGGCCAGCAGCGCGCCGACGGTCCGGTTGATCGCCGTCAGGTTCCCGCCGGCCAGGATCTTGCCGATCACGAACAGGCCGGACAGCGCCAGGGCCAGCCACAGGCCCCGGTTCAGCGAGTACACCACCGGCCACAGCGAGGCCAGCAGGATCACGGCCCCGGCGGCGCGGCGGGCGCGGGTGCCGTGCAGCAGCCAGGAGATCACGAAGAACGGCAGGAAGAACGCGTACGCCGAGCCCCAGGTGTTGGCGTAGGCGAACGGGGCCTGCGGCCGCGCCTGCTCGAACCCGAGGATCGTCTCGATGGAGGCGACCTTGGGGTGGATCCAGTCGGCCATGAAGCCGTTCTTGGCCAGTCCCGCCGGGAGCACCATCTCCACCGGGGAGGTGAGCTCCAGGTTCGGGAGGAACGACCCGAGCAGGCCGCCGACGGTGGTGAAGACGAACATCAGCGCCAGCAGCCGGGAGATCCGGGAGGAGGGCAGCTCGCGTTCGGACAGGTTCCCGACGAACAGCAGCACCACCGTGGCCGCCAGGTACCAGGCCACGCGCCAGCCGAACACCAGCAGCCGCCCGGGCCCGCCCCCCTCGACGGCCCCGGGGGCGTTCGCCCACAGGACACCGGCCCCGAGCAGCACCCAGGCCAGGAACAGAAGCCACAGCCCGAAACCGCGCGGCACGATGATCTCGTTCCGCCGCCGGTACAGGTGGCGGGCCATCGGCACGGCCATCAGCAGGAAGACGAACGCGCCCATGCCCAGCACCCACCAGACGGGGAACCCGGCGAGGATGACCACCAGCGGCCATCCCGGGCCGGTGCGCTCGCGCCAGGCGGCCAGGCCGCGGGGTCCGCCGCGCCGACCGAAGTGCGGCACCGCCCCGGGCCGGGGGCGGGGGACCGCTCTGGTTTGGTTCACGCTTCCCCCACATGTGGCCGTCTGCCCGACCTCGCAGGTTAGCGCCATCGAGGGCGTTGCTTGGAAAGCGCAGTGTAAGTGAGGGATGAGACCAAAAAGTTAGAAGTAACCCCGATGTGCGGGCGCGTGCCGCAGATAATCTGACTCGTCGCGACCCGGCGTGCGTCGTCCGAGCTCTCCGAACCCCTCCTGTTCGTGGACCTTCGTACCGCTGTGCTGACGTCCCCACCCCGCCGGGGCCGGTTCAACGGAAGGAGAGCGCGTGCGTTCGACCAGACGCGGCCTGTGGGCCGCCGCCGTCGCCCTGGGCGCGGTGCTGGCCGGGGTCGTGGCCATCGACCCGACCTCGGTGACGGTCACGACCGTCGCGGCACGCCAGGCCGACGTCCTGCACGACCGTGTGGTGAGCGCCGACCCGGTCGACTTCACCCCGCACGTCCAGGACGGCGCCGTCAAGTCGCTCGTCCAGATCGGCGACGTCGTCTACGTCGGCGGCTCGTTCACCCAGGTCAAGGAGCCCGGCACGGGCAAGCCGGTGCTGACCCGCAACGGGATCTTCGCAGTGCGCGCCGCGACCGGCGAGATCCTGCCGGACTTCGACCCCAATGCCCAGGGCGGCGAGGTCAGCGTCGTGCTGCCGAGCGCCGACGGCAGGTCGCTGTACCTGGGCGGCGCGTTCAAGACCATCGGGGGCGTGAGCCGGTTCGTCCTCGGCAAGGTGGACGCCGCGACGGGCGCGCTGGACACCGCGTTCAAGCCGGCGTTCGACGCCCGGATCAAGGACCTGCGGCTGGCGGGCGGGCGGCTGTACGTCGGCGGCAACTTCGCCAGGGCGGGCGGCGTGGGACGGCCCGCGCTGGCGACGGTGGACCCGCGGACCGGGGCCCGTGACGACTTCGTGGACCTCGGGTTCGCCGGGACGCAGAACGGCGGGACCACCCTCGTCTACAAGATGGACGTCACCCCCGACGGGAGCCGCCTGATCGCCGTCGGCAACTTCACCTCGGTGGGCGGCCGGTCCCGGCCACAGATCGCCATGGTCGACCTGTCGGGCGACAAGGCGGCGCTGGCCGACTGGGAGACCCAGCGGTACGCCGCCACCTGCTCCTCCTCGTTCGACAGCTACATGCGCGACGTGGACTTCTCCCTGGACGGCCGGTTCTTCGTCGTCACCACCACCGGCGCGGCGGGCGGCACGGCCAAGCTGTGCGACACCCAGGCCCGCTGGGAGACCGGCGCGACCGGTACCGGCCTCCAGCCCACCTGGGTCAACCAGACCGGCGGCGACACCAGCTACGCCGTCGAGATCACCGAGACCGCCGTGTACGTGGGCGGGCACTTCCGCTGGTCCAACAACCCGTTCGGCACCGACACCGCCGGGCAGGGCGCGGTGTCCCGCGAGGGCATCGCCGCGCTCGACCCGGAGAACGGGCTGCCGTTCAGCTGGAACCCCGGCAAGCACCGCGGCGTCGGCGTGTTCGACATCCTGGCGACCCGGCAGGGCCTGTGGATCGGCAGCGACACCGACATCACCGCCGGTGAGACCCACATGAAGCTGGCGATGTTCCCGCTGGCGGGCGGTACCGCCGTGCCGGGGAAGAAGCTGGGCGAGCTGCCCGGCGAGGTCTGGTACGGCGGCAGCACCAGCCTGTTCGGCTCCAACTACCTGCGGCACCGCTCGTTCACCGGCGTGACGGCCGGAACGGTCACCGACGCCTCCACCGGCGGCCTCGACTGGCGGCAGGCGCGCGGCGCGTTCATGATCAGCGGTCGGCTGTACCACGGGATCAACGACGGCCGGTTCGTGTCCCGCCCCTTCGACGGGACGACGTTCGGCGCCTCCACCGAGATCAACACCGGCGACGAGATCACCAACATGAGCACCTGGCACAGCCAGGTGCGGTCGATCCAGGGCATGTTCTTCACCGCCGGGCGGATCTACTACACGCGCGGCACCGGTTCCCTGTACTACCGCTACTTCACGCCGCAGAACGGCATCGTCGGCGGGGAGGAGTGGACCGCGAGCACCGGCCTGGCGGGCACGAGCTGGTCCAGCGTCGGCGGGATGTTCCTGAACGGCGACGACCTCTACTTCGTCAACAACGGCAACGGCCGCCTGTTCAAGGTGCCCTTCGACGGCGGCAAGCCCACCGGCACCCCCGTCCAGGTGGACGCCGGGGACTGGCGGGGCCGCGCGGTGTTCCTGTACGCCGGTCCTCCGAACGAGGAGCCCAAGGCCGTCTTCACGCAGAACTGCGCGGCGCTGAAGTGCACCTTCGACGCCGCCGGCTCCAGCGACCCCGACGGCTCCATTACCTCCCACGCCTGGGACTTCGGCGACGGGAGGACGGGCACCGGCGAGACGGCCGAGCACACCTACGACCAGGCGGGCACCTTCGAGGTGAAGCTGACCGTCACCGACGACCGGGGCGCGAAGACGACCGCCACCCAGCGGGTCACGGTGGCCGAGGACCGCGCGCACATCGCGTTCCGGGGCGGCGACGGCCACAACGCCAACACGAAGCGGGCGACCGTCACCGTTCCGGCGGCCGTCCAGCCGGGCGACGCCCTGCTGCTCATCGCCAACATCAACAGCACCGCCGTCACCGTCACCCCGCCGCCGGGCTGGACCCAGGCGGGCACGCAGAGCGGCCTGGCCCGCTCGGTGGTGTGGCAGCGCGTCGCCCAGGCCGGGGACGCGGGCCGGACCGTGGCGGTCGAGGTGAGCGACTACGCCAAGATCGATCTGCGGCTGGCGGCCTACTCGGGCACCCGGACCACCGATCCGGTCGCGGCCGTCGCCGAGTCCTCGGACCCGAGCGCGGTCACCACCCACACCACGCCGACCGTGACGGCCCCGGCCGGCGCGTGGACGGTGTCGTACTGGGGCGACAAGTCCTCCACCACCACGGCGTGGACCGCCCCCGACACGGTCACGACCCGCGCCAACGTGATCGGCGCCGGCAGCGGTCGCGTCACGGCGCTGTACGCCGACAGCAACGGCGGCGTGCCGGCGGGGTCCCACGGAGGGCTGAAGGCCACCACGGACGTGGCGTCCCGCGCGCTGATGTGGACGATCGTCCTGGCGCCCAAGGAGTGACCGGGCAGGACGGGTGAGAGAGAACGGCCCCGCGCATTCGCGCGGGGCCGTTCTCTCGTATGCCCTCTAACGCTTGGGAACGGGCGGGTTGAAGTAGGGGCGCCGCCCGAGCTCGCGGTAGGCCGCCAGCGACTGCGGGCTGGCGTCCACGCGGGTGTCGCCGAACTTCGGCCCGTTGTGGTGCTCCCAGTACACCAGGGCCTTCAGCGCCGGGAACCTCTCGATCTGGCGGCCGATGCTGCGGAACAGCTCCGCCTTCTTGGCGGGGTCGCCGGTCATCTCCGTGCCGCCCCACTCGCTGAGCATCAGCGGCTTGTCGTCGGAGAGGTTCCGGCGGGACCAGCGGTAGAAGCCCGCGATGCCCAGATCGCGCTCGCGCGGCGCGGCCTCGTCCACCAGCTGGGCGAACGACCGCACCCGCGGCTCGGCGTAGGGGTCGAAGCCGATCCAGTCCACGACGTCGTCGCCGGGGTACAGCGTCTTGAACCAGGGCTTGACCACATAGCCGGAGTAGCCCATGTAGACCATGGTGAACACGGCGTTGTCCACGCCGTTGCGCCGGAACCGCTGCACCACGTGCCGGAACATGGCGCGGTAGTCGGCGGCGGTGTAGCCCGAGCCGGGGGCCTCGCGGACCTCCTCCTCGGGCTCGTGGTGGATCGCCAGCCAGAAGCGCTCGGGGAACCTCTCGCGGAAGTGCTTCGACAGCCGGTCGATGTGGTCGTCCACCGCGCCGTCGGCGACCTGCCGCCAGGTCGTTCCGGGAGCGTCGGGCTTCCAGTTGAGCAGCAGCAGGCGGCGGCGTCCCGGCTCGCGGGCCAGCGCGATGTCCCCGGCCGAGGGGAAGATCTTCCGGCCGCGGTAGTAGGTGTGGTAGACGCCGACCGGACGGCCGATCTTCCGCTCGAACGCGCGCAGCGCCGGCCCCTGCGGCCAGGTGTTGACGGCCGCGCCCCACCAGGCCCCGCACGAGGGGACCAGCAGGCGGTCCACGTGGCAGCGCCTGTCCGGGCGGGCGGAGGGCCGCGCCGGGGCCGGGACGACCCGGCCGAGACCGGCGGTGTCGGCCGGTGCCGGCGGCCGCTCGGTGGCCTTGGGCTGCTGCCGGACGGACCGGGCGACCGGGGTCGCGTTCCCCTCCCGGCCGTCCGCGGCGACGACGGCGAACGCGGTGGCGGCTCCGCAGGAGGCTCCGGCGACGACCGCGGTGAACGGCCCCAGGCGGCGGCGGAAACGGCCGCGCGGGGCCGGACCGGGCTCTCGCGAGATCATGGGAAATGACTATAGTTTCCCGCTTTTCTCACCTTCCACCCATGGACGGTATTGATATGGGTGGAAGGTGAGAGCCGCGCGGTGGCGGCCCGCCTACGGAAGCGGGAAGAAACCGAGCTTGGCGTGGTATTCCTTGCCCAGTTCGTCGGTGTCGCTACCGACGAAAAGGCCGTCCTTGGTGGCGACCAGCGTCTCGACCCCGTGCCCGCGGGTCCGGGTGGGGTTCCACGACAGGGCCTTGCCGGTGGTCGGGTGCAGCGCCGCGATGCCGGGCCGGGAGACCGCGCCGGGGCCGGCCGAGTCGTGGCCGAGCGGGTTGTTGTGCCAGCGCTGGTGGCCGCCGACGTACACGGCCGCGCCGGTCACCGAGGTGGACAGCAGGGTGTCGCCGCCGGTCCAGTTGACCCAGGTGGGCTGCTGCCCGCCGCCGGTGCGGTTGGTCTCCCAGCGGGCGGCGGTGTCGCACAGCGTGGTGTTGCCGTAGGGGCCGCCGGTGGTGACGACGACGAAGTAGGCGCCGTCGGGGGAGAAGTCCATCCCCCGCATGTAGGTGTGGAAGGCCTTGAGGTTGCACTCCGAGGCGTAACGCTCGGTCGCCCACGTGGTCGGCTTGGCGGTGGCCGCCCCGGTGTCGATCATCGCGATCTGCACGCGCCGCAGACCGTTCACCTTGGTGAAGGTGCCGTTGATGAGCAGCCGGGTCCCCTGCGGGTTGAGCGCCATCTTGTAGACCTTCAGCGACCCGGCGCGCGGCGCGCTGGGCGTGATCTTGAAGTTGGCGTCCAGGGCGCCGCTGGTGGCGTCCACCCGGGCCAGGACCGGCTTGGCCGTTCCGCGCACCTTGGTGAACATGCCGCCGATGTAGATCTTGTTCTGGTGGCGCTTCATGTCGTACACCACGCCGCCGCCGACGTTCGGCTTGAACGTCTTGACGACCTGCCCGGTCGGCAGGGCCAGCCGGACGAGCCCGCCGATGTGCGTGCCGCCGATCTGCCAGAAGCCGCCCGCGGCGTACACGGTGCCGGCGTCTCCGGGCTGCAGGGCGTAGACGGTGCTGTTGAGCTTGGGGGCGAAGGCGGTGTCGATCTTTCCGGTGGCCTTGTCGAAGGCGAAGATGTTGGACCGGGCGACGGTCGGCCGGCCCGACCCCGCCTCGCGGACCTTGGTGAAGTTGCCGCCGACGACGACCTTGCTTCCGACCACGGTGATGGCGCGCACGGTGCCGTCCAGCACGTGCGGGGTGTGGTTGGCGGGGTTGGCGGTGACGACCGCGGGCTGCTGGATGTCCGCTTCGGCCGGCGCGGCGAACGCGGCCCCGGTCAGCAGCAGGGCGGCAGAGGCCGCCCCCAGGCGACGACGCATGCTTTGCTCCGATTCGCGCTGTGATAACTGGGAATATCTATCACAAATACGGACTGTTGCTCCCGGTGTTGCGCGTTTCGGTCGATGAGGCGTCAGGCCGCCGAGCGCTCCGCCGCTCGTCGCCGCACGACCCGTTCGTCGCCGACGCGGCGGCCGTCCAGCAGGCGCAGGGCGCCGAAGTAGGCGTGCAGCAGGAGCATCAGGATGAACGCCTCATAGAAACGCACCCCATAACGAGACGCCTCACCCAGGACTCCGGTTGCCCCGACCTGATAAGTCACCATGTGCAACGCCAGCGGCATGGCGATCAGGAAGGCGATCCAGCAGGCCAGGAGCGCGCGGCGGGCGGGGGCGTCGGGGGCGAGGACGCGCCGGTCGAACAGGTCCAGTGCCGGCGGGGCCAGGATCAGGACCGCCAGGGTCTCGGCCATGTCGACGATGAGCGCGTTCCGCGAACCCGCCAGAGTGACGGCGAACAGAGCCCCGGCCATGCCGAGGGTGAGCGCGGGGCGGCGGGTGCGGGGCTGGACGACCGGGATCAGGACCGCCAGGGCGAACAGCGCCTCGTTCAGGGTCGTGAAACGGGTGGGCCAGGAGGTCGCGTTGTAGAACACCAGCGCCACGGCCAGGCACACCGCCGCCGCGGCCGCGGTGACCGGCCACTCCGCCCGCGACCCGTGCAGCCGGGGACGGACCGACTGGATCCACGCGACCAGGACCACGGCCGAGAAATACGCCTCGGTGTTGTGCGAGACCTGCTTGGCGAGTCCCTTGGGCAGGAACGAATCCAGGAACTGGAACAGCACCGAGGCCAGGACCAGCAGCAGAACGGCGTGGAAGACGACCGCCGGCCCGACCGTGAGGCGTGTTCCGTTGCGCATGCGCGGGATCATATGGCCATTAACCGGCATTTGTCGTCCACAAAGGGTTTCAGGGATTCCGCGCTTTCCGCCGGAGCCGCTGGGCGAGGACGCGCAGGACGTACTCGCCCAGTTCGACCGTGTAGCGCCGCCACAGCCGCCGGGGCTCGCGGGCCAGCCGGTACAGGAACCCGATCCGCAGCCTCAGCACCCACGGCGGGTAGTACTGGCGGCGTTCGGCCAGGTGCTCGAAGTACGCGCCGCACGTCACGATGACCGGAACGTCGAGCCGGTCGCCGTACTCGGCGACGAACCACTGCTGGAGCGGCGTTCCGAGCCCCACGTGCAGCACGTCGGGCTTGGCCTCGTTGATCTCGTTGACGATCCGCCGGGCGGTCCCGGGAGGGATGGTGCCGCTCGCGTCGGCCCAGTGCCCGTGCCGGACGCCCGCGACGGTCACCTCCGGGAACCACCGGCGCAGGTTGGCGGCGGCCTCCTCGGCGACGCCCGGCGCGTTGCCGAACAGGAACACCCGGTGCGGCGTCCCGAAGAACTCGTTGGTGAGGTCGTCGTTGGCCATCCGCGTCGGCACCGGCCGCCCGAAGATCCGCGTGGCGGCGACCACGCCCCACCCGTCGGCCAGCACCAGGTCGAACCGGTTGATCAGGTCCCGCAGGGCGGGGTCCTTGGCGGCCCGGAGGGCGTAGTCGGGGTTGGCGAAGGTGACGGTGAGCCGCCGCCGTTCGGCCATCGCCGTGCCGAGGAGGCCGCGCAGCGTCGGGACGTCCATCCGGCTGACACGGAGTCCGAGGACGTCGACGGTGTCGTGCTGCCACTGCGTGCCCATGAACCCCTCGCCGCGCCGACTTTCCGGAGATGTCCGGACGCCCGCGCAGCCTATCGCCGGGTCACCGCCCCGAGCGCACCGGTTCGCGGGCCTCGGCATGGGGGACGACGGTGCTCCGCCGCCGCAGCACGCGCCATGTCACGACCGACGCCGCCGCCAGGCCGACCAGCACCCACGCCAGCGCCTCCAGCGGCACGCCGAACATCTTCAGCGACGAGGCCACCAGCACGAACGCCAGCGCGGGCCGGATGAGCCCGCTGCGCGCCCGCGACGAGATCCGCGACCCCAGGTAGACCCCCGGGACGGACCCGACCAGCAGCGCGGCGGTGACCTCCATCCGGAAGTCCCCGAACAGCACGTGCCCGAGGGCCGCCGACATCACCAGCGGCACGGCCTGCAACAGGTCCGTCCCCACGAGCTGGTTGGCCTTCAGCGTCGGGTACAGCGCCAGCAGCGCCACGATGATCAGCGATCCGGACCCCACCGAGGTGATCCCCACGATGAGCCCGCCGACGGCCCCGACCAGCACGGTCGGCACCGGCCGCACGGTGACCTCGGAGCTCTCCCCGGGGCCGTCGCCGCGCCGCGCCAGGATCCCCTTGACCACCAGCCCCGCGGCGGCCATCAGCAGGGCGGCCCCCATCGCGATCTCGATGAAGTGCTGCACCTCCTGGCCGTCGCCGAGGGCCCGCGCGACCAGCACCCCGCTGAACGCCGCGGGCACCGACCCGACGCACAGCCACGCCACCAGCCGCATGTTGATGGTGCCCTGCCGGTAGTGGACGGCGCTGCCGACCGGCTTCATCACGGCGGCCGCGACCAGGTCGCTGGAGACCGCCGCGAGCGGGCTGACCCCGAAGAACGTCACCAGCATCGGCGTCATCAGGGCCCCGCCGCCCATCCCGGTCAGCCCGACGACGATCGCCACGAGGAACGATCCCAGGGCCATCGTCCAATCGAAGTCCATCGCTATGACCTACCTGACATGTAGGAAAACTAGACCTCAGATTAGAGGATGCGGGGGCCGGAGGAAACAGGCGGGGCGGGAGGGGGCCGCCGGGTCAGGTCGCGGTCGGGCGCGGGGGCATGGGGGCGGGGCCCGTGTCGGTGTGGAAGTGCTGCATCAGGAAGATGATCACAGCGGCGATCGCGAAGAAGGCCACGGCCAGGCCCACCAGGCGGAGGACGTCGCGGCCTCCGACCTCGGGCTCGTAGCTCTTGTTCCGCATCGTGTACTTCTCTTCCTCCATGGCGGAGGGCCCCCTTCGGCAGGTCGGACGTTCTCCCGCCTGGATATCAGGTCGGTCTACTCGGAACGGACCCAGCCGCCCTCCACCAGCAGGTCCAGGACCTTCCGCACGGCCTCGCCGGGGGGCAGCTGGGAGGTGTCCAGGACCAGGTCGGCGTCGGCGGGGGCCTCGTAGGGGTCGGAGACGCCCGTGAACTCCGGGATCAGGCCCGCGCGGGCCTTGGCGTACAGGCCCTTGCGGTCGCGGCGTTCGCACTCCTCCAGGGGGGTGGCGACGTGGACCAGGACGAAGTCGCCCGCCGCCTCGACCATGCGGCGGACCTCCGCGCGGGTCGCCGCGTAGGGGGCGATGGGCGCGCAGATCGCGGTGCCCCCGTGCCGGGTCACCTCGGCGGCCACGTAGCCGATCCGGCGGATGTTCAGGTCGCGGTCCGCGCGGGAGAACGTCAGGCCCGCCGACAGCAGGCGGCGGACCACGTCCCCGTCCAGCAGGGTGACCGTGCGGCCGCCGCGTTCCACCAGGGCGTCGGCCAGGCCGCGGGCGACCGTGGACTTGCCCGAGCCGGACAGGCCCGTGAAGAAGACCGTGAGGCCCCGCGACAGCTTCGGCGGGCGGGCCACGGCCAGCTCGGCGGCGACGGCGGGCGGGGTGAACCAGTCGGGGATCGGCTCGCCCCGGTCCAGCAGGTCGTTCAGCCGCTCCTCGGTGAGCTCGGCCTGGACGTGGTCGGGCTCGATGCGGGCCACCGGGCGCCACACCTCCACGTCGGCGTCGTAGGCCCAGGGCTCGGGGACCACCACGGGGACCGCGGTGCCCTCGGCCTCGGACTCGCCGAGCAGGTGGGTCGCCCCGTAGGCGGCGGCCACGTGGGCGCGCATCATCAGGTCGCGTCCGGGGTCCTGGCGGGCCGGGAGCGGGACCGGGATCACGCGGGTGTCCTCGGGCAGCTCGCGGCGCACCGCCAGCAGCGCGCGGACCAGGGACTCGTCGTGGTCGCCGCCCAGCAGGGGCAGCAGCAGGACGCCCGCGCCGAGCCGCTCGGCCACCTGGCGGAGCTGGCCGAGCTGGCGGCGGTGCAGGAACGTCCGGGTCGCGACCGCCAGCACCGGGCCCTCGACCGGCTCGACCTCGTCGGGGCGGCGGCGCAGCCGGTGGAACGGTCCGTGCGCCGGGGCGCGCAGCGGCTCCAGCGGCCCGGCCAGCCGCCAGTCCTGGGTGGTCGGGTCCTGCCAGGCCTCGGTGACGCCCAGCACGGCCAGCGGGACGCCCTCGGGGTCCTGGAGGACCAGGCGTTCGACGGTCGTGAGCTCCTTGGGAACGGTGAGCGTGACCGGGACCGGCCAGGGGGTGCCGTCGGCCAGCCGCCCGCCCGCGATGACCATCGCGGTGTCGAACGAGCCGAGGAACCCCGTCAGCGGCCGGTACACCCCGGCCAGCAGCAGTTCCAGATCGGCGAGCTCGACCCCGTCGGGGGTCCAGGTGGGCAGGTCGCGCAGCGTGTCGGGAAGGCCGGCTTCGGCGGTCACCGCGGTCTCCGATCCCGCCCGGTGTCGTCTCCGGGCTGGTCCAGGTCAGTTGGGCTTTCCGCAGAAAAATACCGAGCTTGACGGATGGTGCGCACCTTCGCGGTCCGGCGCCCGGGGGCTAGATGACCCGGGCGTACCGGTTCTCGGGCTTGCGGATCACGAACGCGACCTCGCTGTGCTCGGCGGTGAGGCCTCCCCGGGTGAGGCCCGCCACGCACCGGCACAGGCCGTCCAGGAGGCCGGAACCGGCCCCGGCCGCCGTCACCGAGTGCCGGGTGGCGTACTCCTCGGCGATCACGAGGCCGCGCATCATGCAGTACCACCGGATGCCCTGGCGGGAGGCGACCTTCTCGTAGACCGTCGCCGGTGGCAGCGGCTGGTCCGGCGCGGAGCCGTCCGGCCTGCCGTGCCCCAGCAGGCCGCGCACGGAGGCGGGCAGGGTCCGGTCCAGGAACCCGAACGCGGTGTCGCGGTCCCGCAGCCGCACCAGCAGCAGCCCGCCGGGTTTCAGCGAGGCCACGAGCCGGTCCAGGACCAGCTCGGCGTGGGCGATGCGTTCGATCACGTAGGGCGCGTAGACCACGTCGTAGGCGCGCGGCGGCATCGGGACGGTCCGCAGGTCGCCCAGATGCCAGGCGTGCAGATCCTCCCGCCGCCGCGTGTGCTCGCGCAGCCCGGGCAGATCGACGTCCACTCCCGTGACCTGGTGCCCGCGGTCGCCGTAGTCGAGCCCCCGTCCCCACCCGCAGCCCGCCTCCAGCACCTGGAGGCCGCCGAGGAGCGGTTTGTCGTGGGCGTACTGGCGGGCGCGTTCCGAGAACAGTTCGCCGTCGTTGACCGGCGAGGTGCGCAGATCGGTCACAACCTCACAGCGTAATCGCGTGACGACACAACGTCCCGGTTTTTGCCGTTCCCCGGAACGTCCCTGGTCAGTGCTCGACCTCGTTGAGGTCCAGATCCTTCGGTGTCAGCCGCCAGACCAGGAGCGCCGCGGCCAGCATCAGCAGGCCGCCGGCGACGCTGGTCCACTCCAGCGACCCGGTGAACGCCTCGCGCGCCTGCGCCGCCAGCCGGGCGCCCGCCCCGCCCATCTCGTGGGCCAGGTCCATCGCCCCGCCGATCGACTCCTGCGCGACGTGCGCGGCCCTGCCGGTGACGCCCTCGGCGGCGAGCTCCTCGGAGGTGAGGTGGGTGCGGTAGAACGCGGCGGCGACGCTGCCGAGGACCGCCACGCCCAGCGCGCCGCCGATCTCGTAGCTGGTCTCCTCGATCGCGGCGGCGCTGCCCGACTTCTCCGGTGGCGCGCCCGCCATGATCACGGCGGAGGCGATGGCGAGCGAGCCCAGGCCGACGCCGACCATGCCGAGGGCGATGGCGACGGCCCAGTAGTCCAGCGTGCCGGGCCAGGACCAGATCACCAGCAGGCCGAGGCCGCTGAGCGCGAGCCCGCCCGCCAGGACGGTGCGGGCGCCGATCCGGTGGGCGAGGGCGGGGGCCAGCGGGGAGGCGATGGCCGCGCCGACCGCCTCGGGCAGCGTGCGCAGCCCGGTCTCCAGCGGCCCGTACCCCTGCACGAGCTGCATCCACTGGGTCAGCAGCAGCATGGTCGCGGCCAGCGCGATGGACACCGCCAGGGCCGTCACCACGCCCGCCGTGAACGCGGGCCCCCGGAACAGCCGCAGCTCCAGCATGGGGTCGGGGCGCCGCAGGTTGCGGCGCGCGAACCAGCTCAGCGTGACCGCCGCGACCAGCGCCGGGACCCAGGTCTGGGGGTCGGTGGGCCCGTCCTTGCCGAAGTGCTTGATCGCGTAGACGAGGGCGACCATCCCGACGATCGACAGGACGGTGCCGGGCAGGTCCCAGCGGCCCGGCCTCGGGTTGCGGGTCTCGGGCAGCAGGAACAGGCCCGCGACGATCGCGAGCAGCATGACCGGCACGTTCACCAGGAACGCCGCGTGCCAGGAGAACGCCTCCAGCAGCGCCCCGCCCACGATCGGGCCGAGGGCCCCGCCGAACGCCGCCATCGTCGCCCAGATCCCCAGCGCGGTGGCGCGCTCCCGGGGGTCGGTGAACAGGTGCCGGATCATCGACAGCGTGGACGGCATGATCATCGCGCCGCCGACGCCCAGCGCGGCGCGGACCGCGATGACCTCGGCGGGGCTGTTCGCCCACAGCACCGCCAGCGAGGCCAGCCCGAAGACGGTGAAGCCGAGCAGCAGGACCAGGCGGCGGCCGAACCGGTCGGCCAGCGCGGAGGCGGTGACCAGCAGGCCGGACACCACCAGCGCGTAGATGTCGACCATCCACAGCAGCTGCACCGAGTCGGGCCGCAGGTCGGCCGACAGCTGGGGCAGGGCCACGTTGAGGACGGTCATGTCCATGACGACGAGCAGCAGGCTCGCCGACAGGACCGCGAGGCCCGCCCAGCGGCGGGGATGCGGCTGCGGTGTGTCGGGTGACGCGGCCGCCGGCGTCTTGGCGGTCGTCATGGGGATCCCCCGGTTTCCGGGCGCGCTCCGGCGCCGCTCAGGAACGTGCTGATCAGTAGTTCGTCGATGTCGCGGCGGGCCACGTCGCCGTGCCGCAGGCTCTCGCGCACGGCGATGGACAGCCCGTACACGACGTTGCTCACCCAGCGGGGCGGCAGGTCGGCGCGCAGCACCCCGGCGCGCTGGCAGGCGGTGTAGAACGCCACCTCGCGCGCTTCCAGCCGTTCCCCCCATTCGACCAGTTCAGGCAGATGGTTGAGGAAATGGTCGGTCAGGGCGAAGCCGTACTCGTCGGCGTCCACGACGAACGCCCGCAGCAGCGTCCGCAGCGCCCGGTCCAGCGCGGCGGGGTCGCCGGAGGCGGTGGCCGCGACGATCCCGGCCTCGTCCTGCGAGCGCTCCCAGCCCGCGCAGGCCCGCTGCCCGAGCCGGTGCACCAGGGCCTCGCGGGAGGCGTAGTGCCGGTGCAGGGTGGCGCGGCTGATCCCGATGGCCTTGGCGATCTCGGCCATGGAGGCCGTCGGCTCCTTGTTGAGGTGCCGGGTCGCCGCCGCGAGAATCTCGTCCTCGTTGCGCACTGCGCCATCTCCGTCCCGATTGAGACATCCATGTCGCATAATACACGCACACGTCTCATTCCACGGGTCCGGAGCCGCCCGCACGCGGGGGCGGTCGGGCGCGTAGGCTTGAAGCGACACCGGGGGCGGTCGCGGCTCCCGGGTTTTCGGGCTGTCCCGCAGCGGGGCAGGCGGGGTCGAGCGCAGCCCCTTCGGGGTGGATGAGTAGCGGGCGAAGATGACGCTTTCTGGACTTGTTGATCTGGCGTGCACCGGGACCGGCCTGGCCGGTGCCGTGAGGAACGCGCGCACCGACCACGACCTGGTCGCGCCGCCGTCGATGTGGCCGGTGATCGCCGCCGCGCTGTCGCGGGGCACCGGCGGCGGCGTCGTGCTGGCGGTCACCGCCACCGGCCGGGAGGCCGAGGACCTGGCGGCCGCGCTGACCAGCCTGCTCGACCCCGACCGCGTGGCGCACTTCCCGGCCTGGGAGACGCTGCCGCACGAGAAGCTGTCGCCGCGCTCCGACACCGTCGGCCAGCGCCTGGCCGTGCTGCGCCGCCTGGTCCACCCCGACGCCGACGGGGCCGGCGCCCGGCTGAACGTCGTGGTCACCCCGGTCCGCGCCGTGCTCCAGCCGATCGTGGCGGGCCTGGCCGACCTGGAGCCGGTCCGGCTGCGCGGCGGCGACGAGGCCGACCTCGACGACGCGGTCCGCGCCCTGGTCGAGGCCGGCTACCACCGCGTGGACCTGGTGGAGAAGCGCGGCGAGATCGCCGTGCGCGGCGGCATCCTCGACGTGTTCCCGCCCACCGAGGAGCACCCGCTGCGCGTGGAGTTCTGGGGCGACACCGTCGAGGAGATCCGCTACTTCAAGGCCGCCGACCAGCGTTCCCTGGAGGCCGCCCCGGACGGGCTGTGGGCGCCGCCGTGCCGCGAGCTGCCGCTGACCGGGCGGGTCCGCGACCGCGCCCGCGCCCTCGCCGCCGAGCACCCGGCGCTGGAGGACATCCTCACCCGGATCGCCGACGGCGACACCGTGGAGGGCATGGAGGCGTTCTCCCCGGTCCTGGCCGAACGCATGGAGCTGCTCACCGACCTGCTGCCCGAGGGCAGCGCGGTGCTGGTGTGCGAGCCCGAGCGCATCCGCACCCGCTCGGCCGAGCTGGTCCGCACCAGCCAGGAGTTCCTGGAGGCGAGCTGGGTCAACGCCGCCGCCGGCGGCGAGGCCCCGATCGACCTGGGCGCGGCGGCGTTCCGCAGCCTGGAGGAGGTCCGCGAGCACAACGCCGCGATCGGCCTGGCCCGCTGGACCGTCACCGCCCTCACCACCGAGGGCGACGACGTCCTCGACCTCGGCGTCCAGGCCGCCGAGGCGTACCGGGGCGACACCGCCCGCGTCGTCGGCGACCTCAAGCGCTGGCTGGACGAGGGCCGGCGCGTCGTGCTGGTCACCGCCGGGCACGGCCCCGCCGAACGCCTCGTGCAGCTGCTCGGCGAGGAGGGCCTCGGCGCCCGGCTCACCGACCTGCCCGAGCCGCCCGCGCCCGGCGTGGTCAACGTCGCCACCGGCCTGCTGGAGCACGGCTTCCACTGGCCGGAGATCAGGACGGTCGTCCTCACCGAGACCGACCTGTCCGGCCAGAAGTCCTCCACCAAGGACATGCGGCGGATGCCGTCGCGGCGGCGCGGTGGCATCGACCCGCTCCAGCTCCGCCCCGGCGACTACGTCGTCCACGAGCAGCACGGCGTCGGCCGCTACGTCGAGATGGTGTCCCGGACCGTCCAGGGCGCGACCCGCGAGTACCTGATCCTGGAGTACTCCAAGGGCGACCGCCTGTTCGTCCCGACCGACCAGCTGGAGGAGCTCACCCGCTACGTCGGCGGCGAGGCCCCGTCCCTGCACCGGCTCGGCGGCGCGGACTGGCAGAAGGCCAAGGCCCGGGCCCGCAAGGCGGTCAAGCAGATCGCCGGGGAGCTGATCCGGCTGTACTCGGCGCGGATGGCCAGCCCCGGGCACGCGTTCGGCCCCGACACCCCCTGGCAGCGCGAGCTGGAGGACGCCTTCCCCTACGTGGAGACGCCCGACCAGCTCGCCGCGATCGAGGAGGTGAAGGACGACATGGAGAAGCCGGTCCCGATGGACCGGCTGATCTGCGGCGACGTCGGCTACGGCAAGACCGAGATCGCGGTGCGGGCGGCGTTCAAGGCGGTGCAGGACGGCAAGCAGGTCGCGGTGCTGGTGCCGACCACCCTGCTGGTCCAGCAGCACCTGTCCACGTTCACCGAGCGGTTCGCGCAGTTCCCCGTCACGGTCAAGCCGATCAGCCGCTTCCAGACCGACCGGGAGATCGAGGCGACGCTGGACGGCCTGGCCGGCGGCACCGTCGACGTCGTGGTCGGCACGCACCGCATCCTGTCGTCCAAGACCCGCTTCAAGGACCTCGGCCTGGTCATCATCGACGAGGAGCAGCGCTTCGGCGTCGAGCACAAGGAGGAGCTGAAGCGCCTGCGCACCCAGGTGGACGTGCTGGCGATGTCGGCGACGCCGATCCCGCGCACCCTGGAGATGGGCCTGACCGGCATCCGCGAGATGTCCACGATCCTCACCCCGCCGGAGGAGCGCCACCCGGTCCTGACGTTCGTCGGCCCCTACGAGGAGAAGCAGATCGCCGCCGCGATCCGCCGCGAGCTGCTGCGCGAGGGCCAGGTCTTCTTCGTCCACAACCGGGTCCGCTCCATCGACAAGGTCGCCGCGACCCTGGCCCGGCTGGTCCCCGAGGCGCGCGTGGCGACCGCGCACGGCCAGATGAACGAGCACGAGCTCGAGAAGGTCATGGTCGACTTCTGGGAGAAGAACTTCGACGTCCTGGTCGCCACCACGATCGTCGAGTCCGGCCTGGACGTCCCCAACGCCAACACCCTGATCGTGGACCGCGCCGACATGTACGGCCTGTCGCAGCTCCACCAGCTTCGGGGCCGCGTCGGCCGGGGCCGCGAACGCGCCTACGCCTACTTCCTGTACCCGCCCGAGAGCCCGCTGACCGAGACCGCCCACGAGCGCCTGGCCACCCTCGCCCAGCACACCGAGGTCGGTGCGGGCATGTACGTGGCGATGAAGGACCTGGAGATCCGCGGCGCGGGCAACATCCTCGGCGCCGAGCAATCCGGACACGTCGCGGGCGTCGGGTTCGACCTGTACGTCCGCATGGTCGGCGAGGCGGTCCGCGACCTCAAGGAAGGCGGCCGGGGGGACGCCGGGACCCTGGAGACCAAGGTCGAGCTGCCGGTGGACGCGCACCTGCCGCACGAGTACGTGCCCGGCGAGCGCCTGCGCCTGGACGCCTACCGCCGCATCGCCGCGATCACCGACGAGGCGGAGATCGCGGCCGTGCACGAGGAGCTCAAGGACCGCTTCGGCCCGCTGCCGGTGCCGGTGCTCAACCTGCTGGAGGTGGCCCGGTTCCGGACCAGGGCGCGCCGGGCGGGCCTCACCGACGTGGCGTTGCAGGGCAACTTCGTCAAGTTCGCCCCGGCGGACCTGCCCGAGTCGCGGCAGGTGCGCCTCCAGCGCCTCTACCCCAAGAGCATCCTGAAGGCGACGACCAACACCCTGCTGGTGCCCATGCCGAAGACCGCTCCGCTCGGCGGTCGCCCGCTGCGGGACCAAGAGCTGCTCAAGTGGGCCACGGACCTGGTCGAAGCCCTGTTCCTCGAACCGGCCCGCACCTAGGATTCCCGCCAAAGATCAGCAGCAGAGGGAGTTCACTTGCGCGGCTCACTGAAGATCACTCTGGCGGCGGCGGCCGCCGCGACGGCGCTGAGCGGCTGCGGCGGCCCGGTCGAGGCGGGCGCGGCCGCGCTGGTCGGCGACGAGCGCATCAGCACCGCCACGCTGAACGCCGCCGTGCGCGACTGGCAGCGGGAGTTCCGCGCCGACCCGGTCGCCAACCAGATGCGCGAGCAGCCGCAGTCCGCCGAGCAGCAGATGGGCGGCGACGGCGGCCTGAGCGAGTCCGACATGCGCGGCGCGCTGGCCGTGCTGGTCAACTTCCGGGTCGCCGACGAGGTCGCGCGCCGGTCCGGGGTGACCGTCACCGACGGGCACGTGGACCAGGTCGTGACCGCGATGGACCGGCAGGGCGGCGCGCGCTCCACCACCCTCGCCAACGGCCTGCCCTCCCGCCACACCCGCGACCTGGCCCGCTTCCTGGCGACGCGGGCGCTGGTCGCGCAGAAGCTCGGCGGGGGCGCCGACCCGCAGAGCCCCGCCTCGGCGCAGGCGCGGCAGATGGCGGCGATGCTGTTCGTCAGCACCGCCGGGAAGATGAAGATCAAGGTGAACCCCCGGTTCGGCGGCTTCGACCCCCAGCGGGTCTCGATCGAGCCGGTGCGGTACCACCTGTCCGCCACCGAAACGGGTATCCGCTGACCATGAGCCTGACCCTGCTGGCCACCACCCACCGCGTCGCGCCCGGGCTGCTGTCGTTCCCGGCGTGGCAGGCGCTGCGCGCCGCCGCCCGCGTGTCCGCGCGCGGTGACCACCCCCTGCTGCCGTACCTGGCCGACGCCGGGGTGCACGCCGAGCAGGTCGCCGAACCCGACCCGCGCGCGCTGGTCGCCGAGGCGCGCGAGCGGGACGTGCTGTGGATCGCCGACCCCGACGGCGACGAGGACCTCATGCGCGCCATCGGACGGCTGGTGGTCGACGACCCCCTCGACGTCGAGGTCCTGCACGGCTCCTGGGACCTGCCCGGCGCGCGGCTGCTGGACCTGGTCTCGGTGATGGACACGCTGCGCCGCGAGTGCCCGTGGGACGCCAAGCAGACCCACGAGTCGCTGGTGAAGTACCTGCTGGAGGAGGCCTACGAGGTCAGCGACACCATCGAGCAGGGCGACCTCGGGGCGCTGCGCGAGGAGCTGGGCGACGTGCTGATGCAGGTGGCGTTCCACTCGGTGGTGGCGTCCGAACGCGACGACGACACCGCGTTCACCATCGACGACGTCGCCGCCGGGATCGTGGACAAGCTGGTGCGCCGCCACCCGCACGTGTTCGCCGACGTGACGGTCTCCGGAGCCGACGAGGTGAACGCGAACTGGGAGCAGATCAAGGCGGCCGAGCGGGAGGCCAGGAGCGGCGAGGACGCCTCGGTGTTCGACGGCGTCCCGATGGGGCAGCCCGCGCTGTCGCTCGCCGCGCAGCTCCAGCGCCGCGCCGACCGGCTGGACCCGCCCGCCGACCTGCTCGACCGGCCCGGCGACGATGTCGGTTCCCGGCTCTTCGCGCTGGTCAGGGAGGCGCAGGCGGCCGGGCTGGACCCGGAGGCCGAATTGCGGCGGGTGGCGCGGGGGTTCCGCGACCGGGTCCGGGACTGGGAGCGGGAGCGGACCGCCTGAGCGCGGCAAGATCCATGATGGGGTGGTCGGCGGCGAAAGGCCCGTTTACGCTGACCCCGTGGCGGCCGGGACTGAACGACACGACAGGGACGGCGCCTCCGCGCGTGGCGGACGGCGCACGGGACGCGGGTCGGCGCGCACGTTCGCCGCGAAGGTCCGCGTCGTCCGGAGGCTGGCCGGGCTGGGCGCGCTGGCGGGACTGCTGGTCGCCACGATGCTGGTGCCGATCGCCGGGTCGGTCGGGGTCGGCGCGCGCGACGCCGCCGCCTGGTTCCAGGAGGAGCCGGGCGAGCTGAACACCGGCGTCCCGCTGCGGTCGCGGATCCTGGCGGCCGACGGGTCGACGATCGCGACGTTCTTCTACGAGAACCGCGTCGACGTCCGGCTGGACCGGATCTCCCCGACCATGCGGCGGGCGGTGCTGGCGATCGAGGACAGCCGGTTCTACGAGCACGGCGCCCTGGACGCCAAGGGCACCGTCCGCGCCCTGGCCAGCAACCTGGGCTCCGGCGAGGTGCAGCAGGGCGGCTCGGGCATCACCCAGCAGTACGTCAAGAACCTGCTGCTCACCCATGCCGAGACCGAGGAGGAACGGCAGGCCGCCCGCGCCCTCACCCCCGCCCGAAAGATCCGCGAGCTGAAGTACGCGGCGGCGATGGAGCGCCGCTTCGCCAAGGACGAGATCCTGCGCCGCTACCTCAACATCGCCTACTACGGCGACGGCGCGTACGGCGTGGAGGCCGCGGCCCGCCACTACTTCGGCAAGTCCGCCGCCGCCCTGAACCTCACCGAGTCGGCGCTGCTGGCCGGGGTGATCCGCTACCCCTACGCCTACGACCCGATCCGGCACCCCGACGCCGCCCTCAAGCGCCGCGACGTCGTGCTGGACCGGATGGCCGGGCTCGGCTGGATCGGCGCCGCCGAGGCGCGGCAGGCGAAGGCGCGGCCGCTGGGCCTGCGCGTCAAGAGGACCCACAACGGGTGCGTCACCAGCAAGGCCCCGTTCTTCTGCGACTACGTCCAGCGCGAGATCCTCACCAACCCGGTGTTCGGCCCGACCGCCAAGGCCCGCGAGAAGCTCCTCAAGCAGGGCGGCCTGACGATCCGCACGACGCTGGACTGGAAGACCCAGCGCGCCGCGCAGCGCGCCGTCAACCGGTACGTCCCGCGCCTGAACTCCGCCCGCAAGGCCGCCGCCGAGGCCCTGGTCGAACCCGGCACCGGCCACATCAAGGGCATGGCCGTGGACCGGCTGCTCGGCCCCGACCGGGAGCGCGGCAAGACCTGGATCAACTTCGCCGCCGACGCCTCGCACGGCTCGTCGATCGGGATGCAGGCCGGGTCCACGTTCAAGGCGTTCACGCTGGCCGCCGCGCTGGAGGAGGGGATGCCGTTCGGGCAGCGGTTCATGGCGCCGCGCGCCTACCTGCCCACCGGTTACCGCGACTGCAAGGGCCGCCGCGTCGGCGACCCGAGCAAGGCGCTGAAGAACTCCGCCGACGGCGAGGGCGGCCGGACGTTCAGCCTGGTCACCGGCACCGAGCACTCGGTGAACACGTTCTTCCTCGCCCTGCAGAAGGACGTCGGCCTCTGCGACACGGTGAAGATGGCCGAACGCCTCGGGATGAAGCAGGCCAACGGCAAGCCGCTGGAGCAGTACCCGGCGTTCACGCTGGGGTTCGCGCAGGTGTCGCCGCTGCGGCTGGCCGCGGCGTACGCCGCGTTCGGGGCGCGCGGCCGGTACTGCAAGCCGGTCGCCATCACGCAGATCACCGACTCGGCCGGCCACCGCCTCAAGATCCCCTCGGCCGACTGCCGGCAGGCCCTCGACGAGGACGTCGCCGACGCCGTCAACCACGTCCTGCGCGGCGTGCTCACCAAGGGGACGGCGCGCGGCATGGGCATCGGCCGCCCCGCCGCCGGCAAGACCGGGACGGTCGACAACTTCTCCGCCGCCTGGTTCGCGGGCTACACGCCCGACCTGGCCTCGGCGGTGTGGGTCGGCGACCCGCGCGGCGGCTACCGCTACCCCATGACGAGCCTGTGCATGGACGGCCGCTGCTACGGCTCGGTGTTCGGCGCGACGCTGCCGGCCCCCATCTGGCAGGACACGATGGCGGAGGCGCTGGCGGGCCGTCCGGCGACGCCGTTCCGCCCGCCGTCGTTCCAGTTCTTCACCAAGGGGTCGGGCGAGGACCCGCCGAAGCGTCCGAAGCGTCCGAAGCGGCCCCGGGACCGCGAGGACCGCCGTGACGAGCGCCGTGACGACCGCCGCGGCGACCGGCCGGGCGACGGGCGCCCGGGGGACCGGCCCGGCCCGGACGGCCCCCGGCCGCCGCTCGACCCCGAGGACCCGGACAGCCCCCGCTGACAGGCGGCGCCGACGGGGGTGACCTGCGGGTTCGTGTGGAACCGGTCATGATCGGGTAGATCTCCCGGGGCAGGGGCTCAACGCCGTGAATCGGGGGATCACATGCGAGCCGTCACCGTGTCGGAGTACGGCGCCACTCCGTTGGTGTCGGAGGTGCCGGTGCCCGAGCCCGGCCCCGGGGAGATCCAGGTCAGGCTGATCGCGGCCGGGATGAACCCCCTCGACGCGCTGATCGCCGACGGGTTCCTCAAGGACGGCGTCGAGGCGCGGTTCCCGCTGGTCCTGGGCGTGGACGGCGCCGGGGTGGTGACCGGGGCCGGCGAGGGGGTGACCCGGTTCGGGGTCGGCGAGCAGGTGTACGGGGTGTTCTTCGGGGTGCCCCGGGGCCTTGGCACCTACGCCGAGTACACGGTGGCCGAGGCGGACGGCCCGGTCGCGCTGATGCCGCGCGGCATAGTCTACAGCCAGGCCGCCGCCCTGCCGACCGCGGCGACGGCCGCCCACGGCCTGGTCGAGGAGGCCCGGCTGGGCATCGGCGGCGCCGTGCTGGTGGTCGGCGCGACCGGCGGCGTCGGGCAGATGGCGGTGCAGTTCGCCCGCGACCGGGGCGCGAAGGTGATCGCGACGGCGCGGTCCGACATGGCCGACGAGATGCGGTACCTGGGCGCGGACGCGACCGTCGACCACTCGGCCGGAGACCTCAACCGGCAGGTGCTGGCCGTCCATCCCGGGGGCGTCGACGCCGTGCTCGACCTGGTCAGCGACCGCACCGCCGCCGAGGAGATCGCCCAGGCGCTCAAGCCCGGCGGCGTCTACCTCAGCACCGTCCACTCCCTCAGCCCCGACGCCATGGAGGCCCGGGGCCTGCGGGGCGTCAACTTCGAGTACCGGCCCTCCGCCGCGCTGCTGGAGCGGATCGCCGAGCTGGTCGACGACGGGAAGCTGGTGGTCCGCGTCACCGATCAGGTGTCGCTGGAGGACGCGCCCGAGGCCCTGGCGCGGCTGACGCACGGCGGGGCGCGCGGCAAGACCGTCGTCCGTCCCTGAGCCGCCGGTGTCCGGTCACGTCGCGGTCTCCCGCGAGGGCGACGGCAGGTTCGCCGACCGGCTGCACCCGGAGGCGCCCGCGCCGACCCGGTACGCGCGGGGCGTGGGGTTCGAACCGTGGGAGCGGGGCAACGAGCACAGCGAACGCGTCACCGCGCAACGGAGGGCGGGGGAACGGGCCGGGGTCGGAGGGACCCCGACGTTTTCCGTCAACGGGATGCGGTACGAGGGTTCCTACGACCTGGCCGGGCTGAGCGGCGCGGTCGGGCCGGCGCTGGAACGCGCGGCGGCGGGACCCGGCGCCGCGTTGCGGGACAGGTGCGAACCGAGGAGGGAGGAGGACGGATGAGCGAGTCGGAGAGCGTCCGGGGGAAGCGGGAGCGGATCACCGAGATCGAGGAGTCGGTGGCGGTGCTGCGCCGCGAGCTCGGCGAGCGGACCGACGACCCGATGGACTTCGGCGACGCCGGGCAGGACCTGGAGGCGCGGGAGCAGCAGCTGAGCATGATCGAGGCGCTGGAGGGCGAGCGGCGCAGGCTGCTGGACGAGCTGGGGGAGTCGGACCGCTCCTGAGCGGCGCGGGCCCCCGCCGCGACCGGCGGCGGGGGCCCGCGGCGTTCACGGCCGGGCGTCCCGCAGGTTGCGGGCGACGGTCCGCTGGGCGGTGAGGGCGGCGGTGACGAGGCCCCGCTCGTTGGCGTTCTCGGCCTCGGCGGCGGCGAGCGCCGCCGCTTGCAGGCGCTGGTCGGAGGCCGGCGGGCAGCGGCCGTGCAGGGCGTCGATCACGGCGCGGGTCCGCCGGTTGGCCTGGGCGGCGGCCCGGGGGTTCCGGGCGCGGTCGTGGCGGGTCGCCTCCTCGTTGTGCCGTTCGGCCACGGCGATGTCGCGGGCGCACCGCGCCCACGGGGGGTCGGCGGCGTGCGCGGGGACGGGGGCACAGAGGGCGGCGGTCGCGGAGATGGCGACGAGCAGTCGGGTCATGCCCCTTTCATCATCACGGGTGCCGGTTCGGTTACCCCCCGCGGCCGGGAATGGGGGTGCGGCACATGCGGTTGAAGGTTCAACGACAGCATCGATCGACGGGGAGGCGACCGTGACGGACATCTACGAGGAGTTCCAGCGGGGCCGGATGTTCTTCGACGCGAAGGACTACTCCTCGGCCGCGCGGATCCTGGCCCCGGTCGTGGCCGAGGACGCCGCCAACCGGGCCGCCCTCGAACTCCTGGCCCGCGCCTACTTCCACAGCGCCCAGCTCTCCCGCGCCGAGGACGCGTTCCGCCGCCTGGTGGAGCTCGACCCGGGCAACGGCTGGGCCTACGAGGCGCTGGCCCGCACCCTGGAGCGCCGCAGCGACGGCGCCGGGGCCGCGCGGTTCCGCAAGCTCGCGCAGGCGATGGGCGTCGGGCGCGCCGAGGAGATCGAGGTCTCCGTGACGGCCGCGAACCTGGTCGGCTGAGACCCCGCGCCGGCGGCCCCGTCCCTTCCGGACGGGGCCGCCGGCGTTCGTGGGGGAATGTCGGCCCGGCGTGGCGGCATCCCCTCTCATGATCAAGACCTTTGCGGACTTCGCGTGGACGGACCGCTGCCCCGGCGACCCCCACGAGAGCTACGCCGTGGCGATGGTCCGGGGCCTGCCCCCGGGCAGGTGCTGGAACGGCTCGGGGCAGGCCCCGTCGACCCGCCGCGCGTCACCGGGGCCGAGGCGGTGCACGAGTACGAGCTGGACGGGTGGGAGGGCTCCGGCGACCTCGTCGGTGTCTTCGCGGCCGGGGACTGGGCGGTGGCGTTCGAGCCCGGCTGCCACCGGCTCGCCGACCACGACACGCTCGTCCGGCTGTCGGCGGGCACCCGGCTGGTCGCCCACTCCTCCACCATCAACGGTCATGACCGCTTCACCTGGCGGGAGGACGGCGGGGAGCGCCTCTCGTTCCCGCTGTCCAGCTCCGACGGTCGAGAGCTTCCCACCACCGGCGAGATCGTGGACGCGATGCGCGCCGTGGGCTTCCGGTTCGAGGAGGGGGACGCGGAGCGGGAGGAGTCGATCGCCCTGGCGTTCGCGCCGGCCGAGCACCTCACCGGCGTCGAGCTGACCGAGGAGGTGTTCGAGGAGTCCGAACACCTTCTCGGCGGGGTCGCCGCCGTGTGACGATCCACGGCATGACGGATGATCCGGTGATCGAAGAGAGCGTCCTCGTCCACGCCCCTCCGGACGAGGTGTACGCGGCCGTGGCGGACCTGCGGCGGATGGGCGAGTGGAGTCCGGAGTGCTTCCGGATCTGGGTGCCGGGCGGCGTGGTGCGCCCCGGGGCCGCGTTCGTGGGGTTCAACCGGATCGGCCGCCGGTTCTGGTTCACGACCTGCCGCGTCACGACCGCGCGGCCGGGGGAGGAGTTCGCGTTCCGCGTCACGCTCCTCGGGATCCCGGCCGCGCGGTGGGGCTACCGCTTCGAGGCCGACGGCGACGGCGCCACCCGCCTCACCGAGTACTTCCTCGACCTGCGCCGGGGTTTCCGGGGCTCGCGGCTGTGGGCCGCGCTGGGCGACCGCTACGACCGGGTCCCGCCCGGCGGGCGCGAGCAGCACAACCGCGCCGGGATGCGCACCACGCTGGAGCGCGTCAAGAGGGCGATCGAGTCCTCTCCGCCCGGCACACGGTGACGGCGACGCCGCTCTCGGACGGCACCGGCGGGAACGTCCGCCGTCCCGCGCCGAACGCGACCGGGTGCGTCTGGAGGACGGGCGCGTCACTCATCGCGGGCCCGGATCTTCTCCTCCGCCTCGCGGAGCAGGCCGGGCGCCAACCGGCGGTGGACGGCCGCCAGGGGCGGCCACACGTAACGGCCCAGGGGGCGGTCGTAGCGCAGGAACGTCCCCAGCGACACCCGCCCGTCGGCCGCCTGCACGACAAGGCGGTCGGTCAGGAACCACGAGGCGGCCTCCAGCCGGATCCAGCCCTCGCCGCGTTCGGCGATCCGCCATCCGGCCACGGTGTCCGGCGACCGCCCCCGGCTGAGCCGGATCCCGAGCAGGCCGCTCCAGATCAGCCGTTCCGCGGGGGTGGGGACGTCGCCGAACATCGCCCGCGCCCACTGCTCGGGCGTCGCGTCCGCGTCGGTGGGCAGGGTGAAGTGGTCGACGTAGTCGCCGTCGGGCAGCGCGCCGAGGGCGCGGACGGACTCGGGCACGTCGCGCGTCCCCACGACACCGGTGACGGGGGCCGCGTCGCGGTCCCGCCACGCCTGTTCGCACTGCCGGACCAGTGCCGGGAAGACGACGAGGCGCCGGAACGGCGCGATGGCGGCCATGTAGAGGCGCCCGGGAAGGCCGGCGGGTTTCACGAGGACCGCCATGCGGAGCTCGTGCCCGCCCTCGACCGGCGCCCATCCCAGGTGGATGACCGCGTGGACGGTCGCGCTCGCCCGTTCGAGGGCGCACTCGTCGTCGAGCTCGTAGACCGGGGTGAACGGCGCCGACCCTGCCGGGGCCGCGCGCAGGTCGTCCGGCAGGCGGTCGCGCAGCGACCGCACGCGCGTTCCGACGCCCGTCTCCGGCCCGTCCCAGCCGAACAGGGCGCCGAGCCGCCGGCGCGCCGCGAACAGCAGGCGGACCGGCAGGGGGTCCTTGGCGGGGCCGCCGGACGGCCGCATCGTGGCGAGCGCGGCGGCGCGCGCGGCGGGGAAGTCGTCCGGCCCGGCGCCGGGCGTGCGGATCGCCCACACGTCCTCGACGCGGAAGCCGTCGGCGATCTCGTGGATCCGCCAGGGGCGGGCGGCGTGCGCGCCGTTCGGGAGCCTCACGGCCGCGCTCCGCCGGGGACCGGTACGGGACAACGGGTCATCTCAGCTTCCCCCACGTGGCTATACGGTAGCGTATAAGCCGAGGCTAGCTCTTTTATACGGTTGCGTATATCCGATGGAATGGTGAGGTGGGGCACATCGTGGGCGCTGCTCGCACGCCGCGGGAGAGATGGATCGAGGAGGGGCTGCGGGCGCTGGCCGACGGCGGTCCCGGAGCCGTCCGCGTCGAGGCGCTGGCCAAGCGGCTCGGCGTCACCAAGGGCGGGTTCTACGGGTACTTCGCCGACCGCGACGCGCTGCTGGAGGCGATGCTCGACACCTGGGAACGGGAGAGCACCGACGAGGTGATCGACCGCGTGGAGCGCGAGGGCGGCGACCCGAGGACCAGGGCCCGGCGCGCGGGCATGCTCACCTTCTCCGACGACCGGCTGCTGCCCATCGACCTGGCCGTCCGGGACTGGGCCCGGCGCGACGAGGCGGTCGCCGAGCGCCTGCGGCGGGTGGACGACCGGCGCATGGCGCTGCTGCGCGAGACGATCGGCACCTTCTGCTCCGACCCCGACGAGGTCGAGGCCCGCAGCCTGATCGCGTTCTGCGTGGCGATCGGCGAGCACTTCCTCGCCGCCGACCACCGGGGCCGCACCCGGGCCGAGGTCCTCACCCGCGCCGCCGACCTGATCCTCGACCGCCCCGCGCGCGGCGCCCGCGAAGGCGGCCGCTAGCCCGCTACAGCAGGGGGTCCACGAACGAGCTCAGGTCCCGGCGGGGGAGCGCGCCCGCCTGCGTGGCCACCGCCTCCCCGTTCCGCAGCATGATCAGCGTCGGGACGCCCTGCACGTCGAAGCGGTCGGCCACCTCGGGCACCAGATCGACGTCGACCTTCGCGACGGTGAGGCGGTCGGCGTAGTCGGCGGCGAAGCGGTCGATCACCGGGCCGAGCTGCTTGCACGGCCCGCACCATCCCGCCGTGAAGTACGCCAGGACCGGGCTGCGCTCCGCCAGCACCCGGTCGAACGCGGCCGTGTCGTCCACCACCCGGACCGCCGCCGAGTCCAGGTCCTCCAGGTCGGCGGCCGTCATCGTCTCCAGTTGCGCGCGCGGGTACCACAGCCCGTTCACGTCCAGGTCGGGCAGCGTCCGCAGCAGCTCCAGCCGCTCCGCCCCGGTCAGCGGATCGGTGCCGTCGCGCCGCTTCAGGTCCAGGATCTCCAGCTCCCGCATCCCCGCGCAGAACGCCAGCCGGTCCGGGGCGAGCGGAGTGTCGGTCCACAGCGTCAGCGACTCCAGCTCCGACAGCCCCGCCAGCGACGGAAGGGCGTCGGCCTCGATCCTCCCGGCCGTCAGGTTCAGGGTGAACAGCGTCCCGATCCGCCCGATCGCCTCCAGCGCCGTCGCGTTCACCTCCGGCCGGTGCAGCTCCAGCACCATCAGCGACGTCTCCGCCAGCGAGGCCAGCCACGCGCCCGTGCCGCCGTCGTCCTCCACCGCGAGGATCTCCAGCTCCGGCAGCCGCCCCAGCACCGCCAGGTCCTCGTCGCCGCCGCCGGGCCGCTCCAGCACGACCTGGAACAGCTCCCGCTGCCGGACCAGCCGCCGCAGCCCCTCGGCCGTCACGCCCATCGCCGCGAACCCCGCCAGCGCGTCCTCCGGCAGGTCGTCCAGGAACCACAGGTCCCCGGCCGGCTCCTCGTCCGACATCTCCAGCGACGCCGTGTGCCCGGCCGGAAGCGTCAGGATCCCCTGCGCGGACACCACCAGGGAGTCCTCGTCGCCGACCGACTGGATCTGGAGGTGGCCGACCGGGTCGGCGGGGAACCGCAGGGTCAGGTCGCCCCGCTCCCACAGCCGCCGGTGGTACTCGTTCTCCACGGCCTCGGTCACTGGTCGGCCCCCCGCGTTCCGGACATCCCGTCTGCCAACGGTCTGTCCGAACGGGGACGACCGCATACCGTTCCTGACGGAAAGATGGCCGTGCCTTGGGAAAAGCGCTCACCTGGGCCTGCCGCTCCGCGGGGTGGGGCGGGAACGCTAGATTCGCCCCGAACGCGGACCGCGCGACCGCGACCGGCCGCCGCCCGTCACATCGGACCGGTCCCCTCCGTCAGACAGGTGACGGAGCACGGCGCGAAAGGGAGAGGGTGGCCGGTGGACGACAAGGACCTTCTGGCGAAGCAGTTCGAGGAGCACCGTTCGCACCTGCGTTCGGTGGCCTACCGGATGCTCGGCTCGCTCAACGAGGCCGACGACGCGGTGCAGGAGGCGTGGTTCCGGCTGGCCCGCGCCGACGCCGCCGAGATCGACAACCTGGGCGGCTGGCTGACCACCACCGTCGGCCGCATCTGCCTGGACCTGCTGCGGTCCCGCAGGTCGCGGCGCGAGGAGTTCGGCGACGCCCACGTGCCCGACCCGGTCGTCAGCGACGGCGCCGACCCCGAGCGCGAGATCATGATGGCGGACTCGGTCGGGATCGCGCTGATGGTGGTCCTGGAGACCCTCGGCCCGGCCGAGCGGCTGGCGTTCGTGCTGCACGACATGTTCGCGGTGCCGTTCGAGGCGATCGCCCCGATCGTGGAGCGCACCCCCGCCGCCACCCGCCAGCTCGCCAGCCGCGCCCGCCGCCGCGTGCAGGACAGCGCCCCGGTCCCCGACCCCGACCTGGAACGCCAGCACGCGGTGGTCAGCGCGTTCCTGGCCGCCGCCCGCGACGGCGACTTCGACGCGCTGCTGGAGGTCCTGGACCCCGACGTGGTGTTCCGCATGGACGGCGGCGACGGCCGGCCCGCCGCGACCCTGCTCATCCGCGGCGCGCAGGCGGCGATCCGGCAGGCGCTGGTGTTCGCCCGGTTCGGCCTTCCGGTCAAGTCCCGCCCGGTCGTCGTCAACGGCGGCGCGGGCCTGCTGGCCGGGGACCCCGGCGAGCTGTTCTCCGTCATGGCGTTCACGATCGTCAACGGGCGGATCACCCGGCTGGACGCCGTGGCCGACCCCGACCGCCTGGCCGCCCTCGACCTCACGTTCTGACCGCCGCGCCCGCCCCGTCGTCCGCCGGAGACGGACGCCCCGTCCGGCCGGGCCGCAGCCCCGGCGCCAGCAGCAGCGTCACCACCAGCGACGCCGCCGCCATCACCACGATGCCCGTCTCCGGCGACGTGCGCTGCGCGACCGCGCCCGCGACCGTCGCCGCCACGCCCTGCATCGCCATCATCCCCGACGAGTGCAGCCCGAGCGCCTGCCCGTGCATCTCGTCGGGGGTCAGGTCCATCAGCAACTCCTGCGCCACCAGCGACGATCCGTACCCCACCGCCGCCACCAGCGTCGCCACCGCCACCACCGGCAACGGCGGGTCCACCGCGAACACCAGGTACGGCGCGGCCAGCAGCACCAGCAACGGCACCCCCAGGCGCCGCCGCACCCCCGCCGGCAGGAACCGCCCCACCAGCGTGTCACCGGCCAGCATCCCCACCGCCGCCAGCGCCATCAGCGTCCCCGCGTGCGCGGGGGAGTACGGCACGAACAGCGCCTCGGCCCCGACGATGAGACCGTTCGGCACCCACATCGCCAGGAACGCGTACCGGCGCGGCACCGAGGACCACAGCAGCCGGTTGACCCGCCACGTCTCCCGCACCGACGCCCGCCCCGTCGCGCGCGGCGCCCGCGACGACAGCCCGAACCACGCCGCCGCCGCGCCCAGCAGGTTCAGCGCGACCGCGCACAGCAGCGTCCCGCGCGCCGACAGCACCGCCACCAGCAGCCCGCCGAGCCCGAACCCGCCGATCTGCACCACCCCGGCCGCCATGTTCATCACCGACCGGCCCAGCAGATACCCCTCGCGCGGCAGCACCTCGCTGAGCAGCCCCAGCCGCACCCCGCCGCCCACCGACGCGACGAGCCCCAGGGACAGCACCACCGCCAGCAGCCCCCACACCGGCATCCCCGGCAGCGCCAGCGCCGCCGTCCCTACCGCGAACAGCAGCCCCGCCCATGTCATCGCGGCGCGCGGCGGCAGCCGGTCGGCCGCCGACATCAGCAGGGTCGCGCCCAGCAGCTGCGCGAACGTCGTCCCGAACATGCTCAGCGCCGACAGCAGTGGCGACCCCGTCAGCTCGAACACCAGCACCCCGAGCGCCAGCCCGGCCACCGTGTTCGCCGCCACCTGCGCCGAGAACGCCCCGAACAGCGCCCCGAACTCCGGTGTCCGGAACAACTCCCGATAAGTACGCATGCGGGGAATCATGCGCACCCCCGGTCCCGCCCCCGTTACTCTTTCGCGTGGAGGCGAAACAATCATGGGCTGGTGGAGAGTCGACGCCGACACCCTCGCCCGCGGCCGCTTCGTCGTCTCCCCGCTCGCCGAGACGACCGCCGCGCTCCAGACCCTGCACCGCGCCGCCCCCGCCCACCCCGGCGAACGCGCCTGGCTGAGCACCCACCTGCCCGCCTACCGCGCCCGCCTCGCCGCCGATCCCGTCGCCGCCGCGCTCGTCCGCGTCGGCCTCGGCGGCTCCTGGAACGCCGACTTCCTCACCCCGGTCCCCACCGGAGCGGCGTTTTCCGACGAGGCCGGCCGCGTGCGCGCCACCCCGCCCGCCGCCGCCCGCGCCGACCTGGAGGTCGCCGCCGGCGGCCCGCTGCCGCCCGTACTGGACGTCCCCGACCTGCCCGAACGCGCCGCCGCCCTGCTCACCTGGGTCTGGCGGACCGTCGTCGGCCCCGACTGGCCGCGGCGCCGCCGCCTGCTGGAGGCCGACCTGGTCGCCCGCACCGGCCAGCTCACCCGGCACGGCTGGGCCGCCGCCCTCGACGACATGCGCCCCGGCATGCGCTGGCTCGGCGACGGCCGCCTCCAGGTCAACGCCTACGACTACCCGCCCCGCGAGATCTCCGGCGAGCGCCTGTTCTTCGTCCCGGTCACCGCCCGCCGCGGCTGGGTCGCCTGGGAGGCGGACCGCAACGCCGTCGTCTACCCCTGCTCGGGCGTCCTCGCCGCCGACCGGCCGCCCGCCCCGCGCGCCCTGGCCGCCCTCCTCGGCGGCCCCCGCGCCGAGATCCTCGTCCTGCTCGACACCCCCAAGAGCACCAGCCAGCTGGTCGCCCTCACCGGCCAGGCCCTCGGCTCCACCGGCCGCCACCTGAGGATCCTGCGCGACGCCGGCCTGCTGGAACGCCGCCGCGCCGGCCGGTCGGTCCTCTACTACCGCACCCCCGCCGCCGACGCCCTCCTGGCGGCGGGAACGCCGCGGGTAAGCTGACCGGCATGACCGAGACCCTCCCCGTCCAGTACTTCGACGGCCGCGACGGCGCGCGCCTCGCCTACCGCGAGACGGGAGAGGGCAGGCCCCTCGTCCTCATCCACGGCTACTTCTCCACCGCCACGGTCAACTGGATCCGCTACGGCCACGCCCCCAAGATCGCCGCCGCCGGATTCCGCGTGATCATGCCGGACCTGCGCGGCCACGGCGACAGCGCCGCCCCCCACGACCCGGCCGCCTACCCGCCCGACGCCCTCGCCGACGACGGCTTCGCCCTGCTGGACCACCTGGGCCTGACGGACGGTGGCTACGACCTGGGCGGCTACTCCCTCGGCGCCCGCACCACCGTCCGCATGCTGGCCCGCGGCGCCCGCCCCGGCCGCGCGATCCTGTCGGGCATGGGCCTGAAGGGCATCGTCCGCACCGAGGGGCGCGGCGGCTACTTCCACCGCGTCCTGACCAACCTCGGCACCTTCGAACGCGGCACCCCCGAATGGCGCGCGGAGGCGTTCCTCAAGACCGTCGGCGGCGATCCGCAGGCCCTGCTGAACGTCCTCAACACGTTCGTCGACACCCCGCGCGAGACCCTCGACCACATCCTCACCCCGGCCCTCGTGGTCTGCGGCAGGGACGACCACGACAACGGCTCCGCCCGGGACCTCGCCGACGCCCTCCCCGAGGCCCGCTACGCCGAGATCCCCGGCAACCACATGAGCGCCGTGACCCGCGCCGAACTCGCCGACGCGATCGTCGACTACCTGACGGCCACGCCCGCCTAGCGCGCGTCCCGCGGGCCGTGGCCGGACGGGCCCCGGCGGCCGTCGGCGGCGGCCAGGGCGCGCGGCACGGTGGCCCTGAGCGCGGCGACCAGGTCGCGGACCAGCGTGGAGGCCGCCATCTCCCTGGTGACCGCGTAGCCGACGCGGCGCAGGGGAGCGTCCCCGGTGAGGTCCATCGCCGACACCCGCGCGGGCGCGCCGGCCACCGTGAGGCGCGGCACGATCGCGACCCCCAGCCCGTGGTCGACCATCGAGACCACCACGCCGTCGTCCCGCACCGTCATGCTCCCGGCGGGGATCCAGTCCTGTCCGGCCAGCCACCGCCTGGTGTCGGCCGAGCAGTTCTCATGCCAGTTGATCAGCGGCAGGGACCGGGGGTCGGGGTGCCCCGCCGGATAGGCCATCACGTACGGCTCGTCGAACAGCTCCCCGTACACGAGCCCCTCGACCTGCGCGGGCAGGCCCAGCACCCCGATCTCGGCGTGGCCGTCCAGCACCTCGCCCGCGATGCCCCTGCCGAGGTCGGCGACGATGCGGACGTCCACCGTGACCTTGGGGTGGCGGTGGCCGAACCGCACCAGCGCGGCGGGCAGCAGGTGGAAGGCCGCGCTCCGGAAGGCGGCCACCCGCAGGGTGCCGGTGGCCTGCCCCCCGTCCGCGTGGTGGGCCTCGGCCCGCATGACGTCCATCATCGCCAGGACGCGGCGCGCGTGCCCGACCACCGTCTCGCCCGCGGCGGTCGGCCGCGCCCCGTGCCGCCCGCGCCGGAACAGCACCGCGCCGATCTTGCGCTCGGCGCTCCGGAGCGCGTGCGAGACGGCGGGCTGGGTCAGGTCCAGCCGCACGGCGGCCCCGCTCAGGCTGCCCTCCCCGGCCACCGCGACCAGCACGCGCAGCTCGGCGGCGGTCAGATCATCCCTCTGCACGCCACCGAATTTATATAAACACCCTTCATGGAACGTCCCCGAGCCGGTGACGGGACCACCTGGCCGGGGCGCCACCGGGCTCCTAGCGTCAGGTTCCATGCACGTTGTCCACGTACCCCGCCACGGCGGCCCCGAAGTCCTGACCATGACCGAACTGCCCGACCCGGTCCCGGAGCCGGGCCAGACCCTGGTGGAGGTGGAGGCGGCGGGGATCAACTTCGCCGACCTGGCGCAGATCCGCGGCGCCTACAACCCCCGGCCGCTGCCGTTCGTGCCGGGGGCGGAGGTGGTGGGGCGGACCGCCGACGGCCGCCGGGTGATGGGCCTGACCCGGAACGCCTACGCCACCATGGCCGTCCTCGACCGGCCGACCGAGATCCCCGAGGACCTGCCCGCGGGCCGGGCGCTCGCCCTCCTGGTCCAGGGGCTCACCGCCTGGCACCTGCTGCGCACCGCGGCCCGCGTCGTCCCCGGCGAGAGCGTCGTGGTCAACGCGGCGGCGGGCGGCGTCGGCCATCTGGCCGTCCAGCTCGCCCGGCACTTCGGGGCCGGACGCGTGATCGGCACCGCCTCGACCCCGGACAAGCGCGCCCTGGTGCTGGAACTCGGCGCGGACGCGGCGGTGGACGGGACCGCGGACGGCTACGCCGAACGGGTCGTCGAGGCGAACCACGGCCGGAAGGCCGACATCCTGCTGGACGCCGTCGGCGGAGAGGTGCTGGAGGCGGGCCTGGACGCGCTCGCCCCGTTCGGGCGCCTGGTCACCTACGGCACGTCGGGCGGCGGCGCCGACACACCGGTGTCCCGGGAGCGGCTCAGCCTGACCAACACCGCCGTGATCGGCTACTGGCTCGGCGGCTCCCTGCACCTGCCGGGCATGCTCGACCCCCTCGCGGACCTCCTCGACCTGACCATGGCGGGTCGGCTGCGCCCCCAGGTGGGCGGCACCTACCCGCTCTCGCGGGCACGGGAGGCGCTGGAGGACCTGGCGGCCCGCCGGACGCGGGGCAAGCTCGTCCTGCGCCCCTGAGACACGTCCCGGGAGCGCGGGAGAGGCCGGGTCAGGGGGGCCAGCCGGCGAGCAGCACGCTGCTCAGGACACCGGCCGTGCTCCCCTCCAGGACGGTGCGCAGGCTCTGGCCGAGGGCCCGGACGCGCTGGTGGTCGGGCGGCCGTTCGCCGGCGGGGCGGAGGATCCCCTCGACGAGGGACTCGATCTCGGCCCGGCGCTCCTCCGGCAGGTCGAGTTCGGGGAGGGCCCGCCGGACCTCGCGGGCGAACTCCGCGAGCCGCGCGGCGTCCGACGCGGCGTCCGGTGGCGCGGCGGGCGGGCCGGTCGAAACGACATTGCCATTACCGATCACCAACTGGCCCGGCATGTCCCCATTTATGTCAATGCTGGTAAAAGAAGGTGTTTGTTCCGCCACCAATGATCCCTCCATCGAGCTTGGCGAACTCCATGCGCGAGCATTAGGGGAACTTTACGATAGCCGTTAGTCGCCAGGGCTTTCGGTGTTCGCTGGCATTGTCGGGTCGGGGATTCGTAAATGGGGAAGAACAGGCGGAAAGCGCAGCGGATCGACGTGCGCGTAGGGACGAACTCCGGGACGCTCATCATCGGCGACCGCAACGTCGCCAACGAGACCGGGGACACGGCGATCCGGAAACGGTCCGACGGCCCGCCCCGCGTGCGTCCGCGCGTCAGGCCCAAGGAACGGGCCGACCCCTCCTGCGCGGACATGCCCCTGGACCTCAAGGCGGACCTGGCGGGACTGGCGCGGTGGACCGAGGCCGGACGGCCCGTCCAGCTCGTGGGGCGCCGGGGTTCGGGACGGACGACGCTGCTCACCCATCTCACCGCCCGCTGCGTGGAGCGCGGCACCGACGTGGTGTTCCTCCACGCCGCCGGAGCGGACGTCGACGACGTCGTCCAGGACCTGTTCCGGGCCTGCTATGGCATGGGGCGCTACCGCCCGAGGCCGCCCGAGCTCCGGCGGCTGATGGCCTCGATCCAGGCGCTGGTCGTCATCGACGACTTCACCGGCACACCCGCCGACCTGGACCGGCTGCTCCGGCTCGTCCCCTCCGGCAGGCTGGTCGTCTCCTCCTCCCGGCGGCTGCCCTGGAAGGCGGGCCAGACCGTCGAGATCGGCGGCCTGGCGCCGCGCCCGGCGATGGAACTGGTGGAACGGTGCCTGCGACGCCCCCTCACCGGCGAGGAACGGGCCGCCGCCGAGCGCTTCCGCGAACTGGTGGACGGGCACCCGCTCGCCCTCACCCAGGCGGCCGCGGCCCTCGGGAACCGGGCCGGGGCCCTGTCCGACCAGCGGAGCCTGGTCGACGCCCTCGCGACCGGGCTCACCGGGACCGACCACGCCGTCCTGCGCGTCCTCCACGCGCTGGACGGCCTCGACGTCCCGTGGCCGATGGTCGAGAACCTCATCGGGAACCCGCTGGGCCGGGACACGGTCGACCGGCTGACCGCGGCGCGGCTGCTGGCCGAGGAGGGGACGCGCCTGCGGGCGCTCGCCCCCGGCGCCACCCTGGTCGTCGACTCCGCCGGCCGGTCCCCCGACACCGCGCGGCGGGCCTCGGCCCTGGCCGGATGGGTGAGGACGGCGACCGACCGGGAGGTCGGGGACGCGGCCGCGATCATCGTGCGCGTCCTGGAGCTCACCGCCGCGGAGGACGAGCACGGCGCCGCCCTCGCCCTGGCCCGCGCGGCGGCCCCGGCCCTGTGCCGCACGTTGCGGTGGGGATCGTGGCGGCGCGTGCTGGCCGTCGGCGCCGAGTCCGCCCGGGCGGCGGGCTCGACCGGGGACGCGGCCTACTTCGAACGCGAGGAGAGGACCCGGCGCAGGGCGCTGGCCCGCGGGTTCTGGATCGGGACCGCCGCCGGAAGCGGGTTCCTGCTCGGCCGGCGCCTCGCCGCGCACCAGGGCCCGGCGGGCGGCGTCAAGGGCTGCCTGGTGGCCCCCGGCGCGCTGACCGCGTTCACGGCCGCCGCCGTGGCGCTCCTCTTCGGGGCCGTCGGCTACGCGACCTCCCCCGAACCGGAAAGGAACCCGGCGAACAGCGGAGGGGCGGTGCCCACGCTCTCCGTCCCCACGTTCCCCACGCCCTCTCCCCGAGGCACCGCGCCCCCGGCCACCGGCCCGTCACCCCGGGCCCTCCCCAGGACACCGCCTCCGTCCCGCCCCGCCGCGAGCCCGCCCGCCAGGAAGCCCCCGGCCGCCTCGTCGCCCCCGCCGACCACGCGGACGCCGAGAACCCCGCCGACCACGGCGGCCAGAGTGCGCCCCCCAGAACCGACCAGCGCCGAAGGTTTCTGGAGCAAGGACGGGTACATGCTCGAATTCCCCGCGAACGCCGACAAGGCGACGTGGTCGAACATCGTCCTGTCCTTCGAGGAGGAGGGCGAGTGGAAATGGCGCTATGACTGCAACACCGCCGACCCCGTCCCGCTGACCGAACGCGACCCGGTCCCGATGACCTGCTGGCTGGACGGCGGCGAGAAACCGGGCCCGGGAACCGTCACCCGCACCGCGGAGAACAGCGTCCGGCTGATCGTCGAGGGGGACCCCGAGGTCTCCGGCTTCTACCACCGCTCCCGCTGACCGGCCGGACCGGGAGCGCACGACGCGGCGTTCGGCCAGAACCACTCCGCCCGCCGCTCGGTAGATTGCGCGGCATGGCCGTCCACCCCCTGATCCGAGCCTTCCTGACGCTGAACACCGAACCGAAGGGCCCCGACCCCCAGCCCGTCGCCGAGCGCCGCGCCGCCGACGCCCGCGGCCTCACCATGCGCACGGTCATGCGCCGCACCCGCCGCCCCCTCAAGGTCACCGAACACCGGATCCCCGTCACCGACGGCGAGATCACCGTCCGCGTCTCCACCCCGCTCGGCCCCGGACCCCACCCCGCGCACGTGTACTTCCACGGCGGCGCGTTCTGGCTCGGCAGCATGGACGAGTACGACCCGCTGTGCCGCTGGTACGCCGCCGAGGCCGGGTGCGCCGTCGTCAACGTCGACTACCGCCTGGCCCCCGAACACCCGTACCCCACACCGCCCGAGGACTGCTACGCCGCGTTCCGGTGGACGGTGACCAAGGCCACCGACCTCGGCGTCGACCCCGCCCGGATCTCCGTCGGCGGCACCTCGGCCGGAGGCTCCCTGGCCGCCGCCGTCACCCTGATGGCCCGCGACCGGGGCGGCCCCGCGCCCACGTTCCAGCTCCTGGAGATCCCCACGCTGGACGCGACGCTCAGCAGCCCGTCCATCGCCGAGTTCGCCACGGGCCACCTGCTGACCCGCGACTTCATGCGGGAGGCGGCGGACTTCTACGTCCCCGACGAGTCCCGCCGCCGCGAGCCCTACGCGTCCCCCCTCCTGGTGGAGGACCTCACCGGCCTGCCCCCGGCCCGCATCGCCGTCGCCGAATGCGACCCGCTGCGCGACGAGGGGGAGTCCTACGGCGCCCGCCTCCGCCAGGCGGGCGTTCCGGTGGAGGTCCGACGCTACGCGGGACACGTCCACGGCTCGCTCTACGTCACCAGGGCACTGCCGTCGGCCCGCCGCTTCCTCGCCGACAACGTCGCAGCCCTACGCGAAGCACACAAAACCGAATGAACGCCGGCGGGCATGCGACCCTGAAATCCGGCCACCTTCCCGGAGGCGCCATGAACCGGACAGCGGACGCCCTGCTCAAGGCCCATGACCTCGTCCATGCACGCCTCCTCGCCCGCCTGGAGGGCATGACCGACGCCGAGTACCTCTGGGAACCGGCCCCGATCATCTGGACACTGCGCCACGACGGGACGACCGGCCGCTGGCTGATCGACGGCGAGGGCGGCGGCGGCCCGGCACCGGACCCCGTCCCCATCCCGACGATCGCCTGGCGGATCGGGCACATCGGCCTGACGTTCCTGGACTTCGGCAACCGCCTGCTCGCCGACCACCTGATCACCCTGGACGACGCGACGTTCGCGGGCACGGCCACCGAAGCCGTCGACTTCCTGACCACCCACTACCGGTACTGGCGGGAAGGACTGGCGACACTGGACGACAGCCGCTGGTGGAAGCCCATCGGGCCAAAGTTCAACGCCTTCGCCGAGGACACGACCACCGACCTGGTCCTGCACGTCCTGGACGAGTTCACCCACCACGGCGCGGAGATCGGAGTACTGCGCGACCTGTACCCGCACTGGGGGAACCCGCGCTGACCACCCCGCCGCCACGACCGCACCCGGACCCGTTCCACCGCCGTGACCAGGGAAGACGCCAGACCCCAAAATTTCTTCGGCCGGTTGGTTTGACGCCTCCTGCGGGAGGGCATACATTCTCTCCCTGTCCCCAACGGGATGCAGGACGTCCACGAGGCGGCCGGCCCGGGGGAACCCACCAACGATCACGCCGACGAGGCGGTTTCGTCGCGTCCGCGTGCCCGTAGGTGGATCTCCGTTTCTGCGGAACCGCTCGATTTTGC
>NZ_JACJIA010000025.1:0-68028 GCF_014138665.1 Actinomadura kijaniata | reverse complement strand
AACCCGGGGGCGAACCCGGGCCGCCAAACCTTCATGGGAATGAATCCCGACAATGAGACCCCCAAGGGTCTCGTTGCCTCAAAGAAATCCCTGTCAGTCCCCCGAAGGGAACTGGACGGGGTGGCTCGGCACCTTGGCCGAGCCTATAAAGGCACTGGCTTTTAACACGCTGTTGAGTTCTCAAGAAACGGACACCCACCGCGCTCGATCCGCTTACGCGTCTCTCGCCCCGGGGCAACTCGCTTTACGTTATCAGTTCCGGCCGGTCTGTCAATTTTACCGGTCTTCCCCGATTTCACCCTTTCGGTTTCCCGTTTCCAGGTCCCGTTCGGGCGATGTCTCTATTTCACCAGAACCGTCCGACTTTGCAAAATCGAGCGGTTCCGCAGAAACGGAGATCCACCTACGGGCACGCGGACGCGACGAAACCGCCTCGTCGGCGTGATCGTTGGTGGGTTCCCCGGGCCGGCCGCCTCGTGGACGTCCTGCATCCCGTTGGGGACAAGGAGAGAATCTATGCGCTTCAAGCGGAGACGTCAAACCGGGAGGCCAGGAGCCCGTGGTGTGCGCTCCGCCTCAGCGCGTCTCCACTGTAGGACAACGCCGTCGGTCACGCAGGCATTCCCGGAACTCGCCTCGTCCATCTCAGGGGGCGGTGCGTTCCCAGCCTGCGGGAGGTCCGGCGAGGACTTCCGCGCCCAGGTCCCTGACCAGCTCCGTGGCGGTGGTGTCGGCGGCGTCGCCGTGGAGGGCGAGGTGCACCTTGTCCACGGCCGGATGCCGCACGATGTGGAGGGCGGTGCGGTAGCCGCGCGGCTCGCTGAAGATTTCCTCGTGCCATCCCGTGCCGTCACGGTCGTCGACCGCGAGGAGGATCCAGCAGGCCCGCGCCGCCGCCCAGAACACCGCTTCGTCCGGGTCGTCGAAGGGGGTGCGCAGCCAGGTCACGGGACGGGGGACCGCTCGTTCCGGGACGCCCGCGCGCACCGTGATCCAGTGTCTTTCGTCGTCCACGGGGCGGGCGGGCCGCAGGATCGGCTCCAGTTCCGGTTTCGGCTGGGCTTTCTGCACGAGGACGGGGTGAACGAGTTCCGTGGCGACCAGCCGTGCGTACTCGGCGGCGTTCCGGACCTCTTCGGCGTCGTGGTCGAGTGCGCGTTGGAGGAGTTCCGCCGTCTCCGGTTCGGGAGGTGCTCCGCCGGTCGCCATCAGGAGCGCCACCAGTGCCCGGGGCTGTTCGTGGAGGTTCTCCTCCAGTCGGGCGCGGAGTGTCGGCTCGTTCCAGAACGGTCGCCGCGCGGCGATGACGTTCCGGATCGCGGCCGCGTGTTCGGCCGAGCGCGCCCGTACGAACAGGGCTTTGGCGTCGGTCTCGTCGCACACGACCTCCATGAGGAGGTCGTCGCCGGCGGTGTAGACCGTCGCGGTGCTCTCGCCGCCGAAGCCGCCGTGGCCGTACAGGGCGAAGTTCAGGCCCGTCGCGTCGGCGATCTCGGTGAGCAGGTCGTCGTCCACCCCGTCCGTCGGCCGGATCACCAGCGCGCACCGGTACGGGCCGCCCGCCAGGGTCTGGATCGTCACCCTCGTCCTTGAGGCGTCAGGGTTTCAGGGGCAGTTCGAACCAGACGGCCTTCCCGTTGGAGGTGGGGCGGGCTCCCCAGCGGGACGCCAGCTGGTCCACCAGGTACAGGCCCCGGCCGCCCTCGTCGGTCTCGCCCGCGCTGCGGATCCTCGGCAGGCGCATGTCCGTGTCGAACACCTCGACCCAGATGGAGTTCGCGCCCTTGCGCAGGCGCAGGCGGAACTCCTTGGTCGGGGGTTCGCGGCGGCCCAGCTGCTCGGCCAGGTCCAGGTCGTCGAAGCTGTCCAGGCTCCAGTCGTCCTCGTCGAACGCGTTCTGGCCGAAGCCCGTGTTGAACTGGACCGCGCCCAGGCCGCCGTCCAGGACCAGTTCGCGGCGGGGCGCGGGGGTCGCGGTGGCGTGCAGGACGACGTTGGTGACGACCTCGGAGACCAGCAGGCAGGCCAGTTCGGACTGCTCGTCGAGCATGCCCCAGGCCGCGAACGTGTCCGCCGCCATCCGGCGGGCCTCCGACACCATGATCGGTTCGGCGGGGAAGGTGCGGTCGGCGACCGCCAGCTCCTCGCCCGCCGTGCGGATGACCATGATCGCGACGTCGTCGTTGATGTCGCCGGGCAGCGCGTCGTAGACGGCTCCGGCGATGGTCTCCACGTCGCGGCGGGCCACCTCGGCGACGGCGGAGCGGACCGCCTCGCGGGCCTCCTCGCGGGTGTAGTAGTCGCCGTCGTCCTTGGGGCGGCGGTCGATGAGGCCGTCGGTGTAGAGGACGAGGGTGGAGCCGGGCTTGAGTTCGGCGGTCTCCTCGTTGAAGAGGATCTCGCCGCCCAGGCCGGGGCCGCGGACGCCGAGCATGGCGCCCTCGCTCTCGAACCTCAGCTCGCTGACCTCGCCGTCGACGATCAGCAGGGGCGGGTCGTGGCCCGCGTTGGCGAACTCCAGGACCCGCGACCAGGCGTCGTAGACGAAGTAGGTGCAGGAGACCAGGGGCGGGCGGACGAGGTCGTCGCTGTTCCAGCCGGAGCTCATCCGCTCGGGGCGGGTCATGGTGCGGACCCACTCGTCGAGCTTGCGGAGGATGTCGGCGGGCGGCTTGTCGTCCTGGGCGAACGCGCGCAGCGCGGCGCGGAGCTGGCCCATGACGGCGGCGGCGCGGGCGCCGCGGCCCTCGACGTCGCCGATGACGACTCCGACGCGGCCCGCCGACAGCGGGATCACGTCGTACCAGTCGCCGCCGACCTGGGTCTGTATGCCGTGGCCGTGGGATTCCAGGGGGCGGGCGGGTTCGTAGCGCCAGGCGATCTGGAGGCCGTCGAGCCGGGGCGGGCGGTCGCCGGGGAGCAGGTGCTTCTGGAACGCCAGGGCCGTCTCGCGCTCCTCCTCGAACAGCAGGGCGTTGTCGACGGCGAGGGCGACGCGGCTGGCGATCGCGCCCATCAGGTCCCGGTCGAAGCCGTCGTAGTGCGGGTCGGGGCGCTTGGACAGGTTCGACAGGGCGAGGCTCATCACGCCGAGGAGCTCGCCGCGGACCAGCAGCGGCGCGGAGATCACGGAGGTGATGCCCATGGCGTCGCCGAGGCGCTTGGACTCCTCGCTGGGCGCGGCGAAGCTGCGCTGGACCATGTCCTCGACCAGGACGGCGTCGCGGCGGCTCATGGCCTTGGCGCTGAAGTGGCCGGGCGGGTAGGAGACGGGTTCGCCGACCTCGGCCCAGGTGCCGGGGGGCGGGGTCCAGCCGCCGGCGTGCCGGGACACGCGCCGGTAGAGGCGGTCGCCGGAGAACAGGTCGATGAAGCAGTGGTCGGCGAACTGCGGGACGAGCGTGTCGGCGACGCGGCGGAGGGTGGATTCGAGTTCCAGGGAGCCGGCCAGGCGTTCGCCGATGCGTTCCAGGAGGCCGTAGCGGTCCTGTTCGCGCTGGTTGGAGCGGAGGGCCTCGCGCGCGAAGATCACGACGCCGTCGACGGCGCCGGACGGGTGGCGCAGCGGGACGGCGTGCGCGCGCGTGTAGACGGTGGACCCGTCGGCGCGCAGGTTGCAGAACGTGCCCTCCCAGACGCCGCCCTTGAGGACGTGCCGGGCCAGTTCGGTGGCCTGTTCGTGGTCCTCCTCGGCGATGCCGAGGGACAGCACCGAGTGGCCGATCAGGTCGTCGCCGCCGAAGCCGAACAGTTCGCGTGCGAACGCGTTGCCGTAGATGACGTTGCTGAAGCGGTCGCAGACGATGACCGCCATCTCCATCTGGTTCAGCACGGTCTCGGGCGGCAGGTGCGCCGTGATCGGCGCTTCCCCCCAGTCGTTCATGTGCCCACCCTGACCACCATCGCGATCCTCGCCCGTCCACCGAGGGTAGGCGCCGCTTTCGTATGCCTCGTGCCGTTGTGGTGCGCGGTCGCCCCTCGGGAGCGGACGCCGCCGTCGTAGGTATTGAACGACGAAACCGCCGCGGGGATACGCCGGAACGGCGCGCCGGTACGGAGATCTTCGGTATAGACCGCGAGCGTCCGCACCGGCGGCCCGTCAGCGCCGGCTGACGAAGACGTGCTCGGCGATGTCGCGGGGCAGGTCGGCAGGGTCGTCCGCCTCGTCGTCACTGATCACCCGTACCCCGTCGTCGGTTGCCCGGAGGGTCACCTCTCGTCCGGGTTGTATCCCGGACCTCTTGAGTCTAAGCATCAGGTCCGAGTCGCTCTGCACCTGCTCGCTGATGCGCCGGATGATCGCGGGGGTGCCCTCCTCGTCGGCGACCGCGGTCATCACCGACAGGTCGGTGTCGCCGGCGTCGTCGCTGTGTCCACCGAGCTCGTCGAGGCCGGGGATCGGGTTGCCGTGGGGGCAGACGGTGGGGTTGCCGAGCAGCGCGACCAGGCGCCGTTCGACCTCCTCCGACATCACGTGCTCCCAGCGGCACGCCTCGATGTGGACGTCCTCCCAGGGCAGTCCGATGACGTTGACCAGCAGGCACTCGGCGAGGCGGTGCTTGCGCATCACGCTGGTCGCCAGGCTGCGGCCGACCTCCGTCAGTTCAAGGTGCCGATCCCCCTCGACCCGCAGCAGCCCGTCACGTTCCATTCGCGCCACCGTCTGGCTCACCGTCGGGCCGCTCTGCGAGAGCCGTTCGGCGATCCGGGCGCGGAGGGGCACGATCCCCTCTTCTTCGAGCTCGAACACCGTCCGGAGGTACATCTCCGTGGTGTCGATCAGGCCGTGTGAGGTCACAGCTCCCTCCAGTCTTTCGGCCTTCGAGTCTACTTGTTCTCGACGTCTCCGGCCGGGTTGCGCGCATATCCCTGTCGGCGGGGTATGACACAACGTTTGGGAGTCTGCGTTTTCTTCCCCCGTCCCGTCGGCCGCGCCCGCCGGTCACGTCCGGACGGGCGTCGCGGTGCGGGTGTCGTAGCGCAGCAGCGCCGGGACGGCCAGGCCGGCCAGCACGACCAGGACGGCGCAGGCGATCCCGCCGCCGACCCAGGAGGCGGAGGCCCCGACGAACGTGGCCGTCGCCCCGGCGCGCAGGTCGCCGAGGCGGGGGCCGCCCGCGACGACGACGGTGAACACGCCCTGGAGCCGGCCGCGCATCTCGTCGGGCGCGTAGGTCTGGAGCATGGTCTGCCGGAACACCGCCGACACCAGGTCGGCCGCGCCGCCGACGGCCAGCAGGACCACGGCGAGCCAGAGGGAGTGGGCGAGTCCGGCGGCGGCGACCGCCAGGCCCCACACGACGATCGCGGCGACGAGCGCGACGCCCTGCCGGTGGACGCGGCCGATCCAGCCGGACATCAGCCCGCCGAGGACGGCTCCGATGGAGATCGCGCCGAACAGCCAGCCGACGGCGGCCTCGCCGCCGAACCGGGCCTCGGCGAGTTCGGGGAACAGGGCGCGCGGCATCGCCACGCCCATGGCGATGATGTCGACGACGAACGACATCATCAGCACCGGCTGGGTGGCCAGGAAGCGCAGGCCCTCGACGACCGAGCGCAGGCCGGGCGTTCCGGTGACGTCGCCCAGCGGCGGGATCGGGGGCAGGCGCAGCGCGGCGTACAGGCCGACGGTGAACAGCACGGCGTCCAGGGCGTAGGCGGCCGGGTAGCTCCAGCGGGCGAGGACGACGCCCGCCAGCAGGGGCCCGGCGAGCATGCCGACCTGGCTGGCGGTGAAGTTGAGGGTGTTGGCGGCGGGGACCATGTCCTTGTCGAACAGGCGCGGGGTGATCGCGCTGCGGGTCGGCGAGGCGACGGCGAAGCCGGTGGCCTGGACGGCGACGATCGCCATGATCAGCCACAGGTTGCGGACGTCCAGCAGGGCCTGGGCGAGCAGCAGCAGGGTGGAGACCCAGGTGACGCAGGACGACCAGAACAGCAGCCGGCGCCGGTCCACGTGGTCGGCGACCGCGCCGCCCCACAGCCCGAAGACGATCAGCGGGACGAGGTTGACGACGCCGAGCATGCCGACCCAGAACGACGACCGGGTCATGTCGTAGACCTGGACCGGCACGGCGACGGCGGTGACCTGGAAGCCGACGAACGACACGCCCTGACCGAGCCACAGCCGCCGGAAGGAGCCGTTGGCCAGCGGCCGGGTGTCGATCGCCAGCCGGCGCAGCCGGCCGCCGCGCCGGACGGGTTCCTCGGGTTCCTCGGGCTCCTTCCGGGGGGTGTCAGGAGTGTCGGGGGGTGTTTGGTCCTGTTCCGGTTTCACGGAGAGAGTCTCTCCAACACCCATTCGCCCGATCCGTCCGGCTCCCGCTCAGCGGAAGGCGCGCGCCGGTAGCGCAGCCGGTCGTGCAGGCGGTTCGGGCGGCCCTGCCAGAACTCGACGGCGGTCGGGACGACGCGGTAGCCACCCCAGAACTCCGGCAATGGAACGGCATCGAAGTCGTCACCGTCGGCCGGTTTCGGCCACCGTTCGGCGAGGGCGGCGTAGCGTTCGGCGAGCGTCCGGCGGTCCGGTATGACGCCGGACTGGTGCTCGCTGGCCCATGCCCCGAGGCGTGATCCGTAGGGGCGGGAACGGAAGTAGGCCGCGTCCTCCTCCCTGGTCAGCCGCGTCACCGGCCCCGACACCCGGATCTGGCGGTGCAGGTCGTGCCAGGGGAACACGAGCGCCGCGCGCGGGTTGGCGGCCAGCTGGGCGCCCTTGACGGAGGTGAGGTTGGTGAAGAAACGGAAGCCGTCGGGCCCGAAGCCCTTCAGCAGCACGGTACGGGCGTCGGGGGTCCCGTCGGCGGAGGCGGTGGCGAGCACCATGGCGTTCGGCTCGGGCAGCCCGGCCGCCGCGGCCTCGGTGAACCAGGCCGCGAACAGCGTGAACGGGTCCGCGGGGACGGAATCCTCGGTCAGCCCGGCTCCCTCGTAGGATCTGCGGAGCCGTGCGGGGTCAGGTGTGTTGTGAGCAGCGGTGCGATCCACAGCCTCACAGCCTCCCACCAGGGCGTTGTGCACATCACGGGGACCTGGGTACTGGTCAGTAAGGCGGACAGGGTTCAATGGCACGGCTACCGCCTTATCACTATGGGGACGAAAGGCAGGACGAACAAATGTCCGACTTCAAACCCGGGCTCGAGGGGGTCGTGGCCTTCGAGACCGAGATCGCCGAACCGGACAAGGAGGGCGGCGCCCTCCGCTATCGGGGCGTCGACATCGAGGATCTCGTCGGCCGCGTCTCCTTCGGTGACGTGTGGGGCCTGCTGGTCGACAACAGCTTCGACCCGGGCCTGACCCCGGCCGACCCGCACCTGCTGCCGGTCACCTCCGGCGACGTGCGGGTGGACGCCCAGGCAGGGCTGCCCACGCTGGCCCCCAGGTACGGGATGCGCCCGCTGCTGGACATCACCGACGAGGAGGCCCGCGCCGACCTGGCCCGCGTCTCGTCGACGGCGCTGTCGTTCGTGGCGCAGTCCGCGCGCGGCATCAACGTCCCCGTCGTCCCGCAGTCGCGGGTGGACGAGGGCCGCACCATCACCGAGCGGTTCATGATCCAGTGGCGCGGTGAGCCGGACCCCAAGCATGTCCAGGCCATCGACGCGTACTGGGTGTCGGCCGCCGAGCACGGCATGAACGCCTCCACCTTCACCGCCCGCGTCATCGCCTCCACCGGCGCCGACGTGGCCGCGTCGATGTCCGGCGCGATCGGCGCGATGTCGGGTCCGCTGCACGGCGGCGCCCCGGCCCGCGTGCTGCCGATGATCGAGAAGGTCGAGCAGGTCGGCGACGCCCGCCGGGTCGTCACCGACATCCTCGACTCGGGCGAGCGCCTGATGGGCTTCGGGCACCGCGTCTACCGCGCCGAGGACCCGCGCGCCCGCGTGCTGCGCCGTACCGCCAGGGAACTGGACGCCCCGCGCTTCGAGGCCGCCAAGTCCCTGGAGGACGCGGCCCTGGCCGTGCTGCGCGAGCGCCGCCCCGACCGCGCGATCGAGACCAACGTCGAGTTCTGGGCGGCGGTCATCCTGGACTTCGCCGAGGTCCCGACCGCGATGATGCCCGCCATGTTCACCTGCGGCCGCACCGCCGGCTGGGCGGCGCACATCCTGGAGCAGAAGCGCACCGGCCGCCTGGTCCGGCCGAGCGCCCGCTACACGGGTCCGGGCACCCGCTCCATCGACGAGGTCCCCGGTTCCGCCGACGCCCTCAAGCGTTACGCGAGCTGATCCCCCGGATCGTCTCGCCCCCCGCGTCGAGCGCCTTGAGGCCCCCGGTTCTCCGGGGGCCTTTTCGGTTCCCGGGGACGGGTAATCCCCGCGTCTCTCCCGGACACAGACAGAGCAGACGTGATCCACGAGAGACGAAGGGAATCCATGAGGTTCCACATGTACGGCATGGCCCTCGCCCTGGGCGCCGCCCTCCTGGCCCCGACCGGCCCGACGGCGGCCGAGGCGCGGGAGCCCCGGGTACGGGCCGGAAGCCTGGCCGGGGAGACGGCGAGCGGGAAGGCCACATCCGGGAGGCGGGTCGTCCAGCAAGCACAGCGTTCCCGCCCGGCCCCCCGCCGGGTCGGCCCGACGCACCGGCTGACCGTCCGGGTGCTGGACCTGGACGGGACGGCGCCCGCCGGTGACGCCGCCTCGATGTTCACCGTGTTCGACCTGGCCACCGGGGCGCCGACCACCGGCGGGCTCGTCGACGGCGGCGGGCAGGTGGAGCTGCCGCCCGGCGTCTACCGGGTGGGGAGCTGGATCTACGTCCCGCGGCCGGGGCGGCCCGAGGCCAAGGCCCTCATGATCCACCCCCGGCTGGAGCTGACCGGCGACGCGACGCTCGTCCTGGACGCCCGCGCGACCAGGGAGGTCAAGATCGCGCTGGACGCGCCGGAGACCCCGGACGCGAGGCTCGCGCTCGGCGACGTGATCGTTCCGATGACCACGCGGGGCCAGCGGCACGGCTACGGGCTGCCGCTGGAGGACGGCGTCCGCGTGTCCCCGGCTGCGGGCGTCCCCCTGCGCCTCCTGGCGACCTGGACCAAGGGCGGCGGGTACACCAGCTCGTACCGCTACACCGCCTACCACGAGTTCGCGGGGCGCATCCCGGACCGGCCCGAGCTCGACGTCCGGGCGCGGGACCTGGCCAGGGTGCGCACCACCGTCCCCGGGCAGGGGGCCGCGCAGTGCCACGGCGCGTTCGTCGGCCCCGACCTGCCCGACATGAGCGCGGCCCTGGCCCACGGGGTGGTCACCGGCCCGACCCCGTCCGTCCGCACCTCGTACCTGAGCCCCGGGGTGACCTGGCGGTCCGACCACGGCCTGGGCGGGAGCGACTGCGCCATCACCGAGAGCGGCCAGGGCACCGACCGGTTCCCCGCGCCGGGCGACCACCGGCGTTCCTGGTTCACCGTGCCGTCGGTCCCGGTGCCCTGGATGTGGGAGGCGCGCGACCTCCGGCCGGGCGTGGTGCGCCGCGACGACCGGATCGAGGTGAACCTGTCGCTGTTCTCCGACGGCGCCGGCGACCACGTCGGCCCGCGCAGCGCGCCCTGGGAGGACGGGCACATCACCGGCGACACGACGCTCAGCCGGGACGGCGAGCCGATCGGGACGAGCCCGTTCGCGGGATACGGCTCGTTCGACGTCCCGAAGGAGCCGGGCCGGTACGTGCTGGAGACGAACGCGACCCGGACCGCCCCCTGGTCCCCCCTGGGCACCCGGACCAGCGCGACCTGGACGTTCACCTCACAGCCGTCGGCGGAGCCGACCGCCCCGCCGTTGATGACCGTGCGCTACAAGGCCGCGCTCGACCCCCTGGGCCGGGCCCCCGCGGGCCGTCCCTTCCGCCTCGGCACCACCGTCCTGACCCCACCCGGCGTCACCCCCCGCGCGGTCGCCCGGATGACCGCGCAGGTCTCCTACGACGACGGCCGGACCTGGTGGCCCGCAACCGTGCGCGACCACCGGACCATCACCCTGAACCACCCGCCACGCCCCGGCCACGTCTCCCTGAGAGTCACCGCCACCGACAAGGCGGGAGACTCGGTCACCCAGACCACGATCCGGGCCTACGCCCTGTACTGAACCCGCGATCCACTCCCCCTAGGACCTGCCGAGGCGGACCTCACGGGCAGAGAACGCCAAAGGTAACCGGGGACCGGGGCAAGGGGCGAAGCCCCAAGAGGGGCTGTAGGGGCAGGGCCCCTGCCGGGGGTCCAAGGGGGCGGGCCCCCTTGCCAGGGTTCGCAGCACGACGAAAGCGAAGCGCCAGCGAAGTCTTTCGGCGTGCGCGGGCCCGATGTGGGGGTTTGGGGGACGGTCCCCCCAAGGCCAACACAGCCGCTTTCGCCGCAGAACCGCGCAGACCCCCAGCAATATCGGGGGTCTACACGTCCCCGCTAGCCCCAAGCCCTCACATCACCGAGGGCAGGGCGCGCTCGCCTGCCCGGTGCTGACCAGCCGTCCGCAGACCGCCGCCACCATCAACGCCCCGTCCGGCCTCAACTCGGTGAGCAGGACCGGCTTGTGCTCGATCTGGTGGCCACCGGCCCGGGGGCCGAAGCGCAGCAGCCCCGTGGCGCCCTGGGTCTCGGCTCCCGCGCCCGGTTCGGTCAGTTCCGACAGGATCGCGGCGGCGGTGGGCAGGGCCCGGCCCTGGTCGCCGTAGATGCGTTCGGCGACGCTGATCACGGTGCGGGCGGCGTCGTAGCCGAGGGCGGCGTGGGTGCGTGAGGGGCGGCCGTTGGCGGCGGTCTCCCGGCCCACCAGGGCGTTCACCACCGGGTCGAACTCGCTGTAGAAGAGCTGGAGGGGCTGGCGGCCCACCCAGCGCGGGACCCACGCCTCGCGGGCGGCCAGGGGTGTGAAGAACAGGCGGATCGAGTCGGTGCGGGCGACCTCGGCGGCGTTGTCGCTGACGTACTTGGTCACCTCGTCGCCCGCCAGGACGGTGCGGCGGCCCTTGCAGTCGGTGTTGGCCAGGCGGTTGATGAACGACCGGAACTCGTCGGACCGGCCCGCGTAGTAGAACAGGTCGGACGGGTTCTGGCACGCCTCCAGGATGCGGTTGGGCACCTGGCTGGGGTCGGAGTAGGGCAGGCGGCGGACCCGGCCGGGGGCGAAGGCGCGGACGAAGTCCTCGGCCAGGTTGCGGCTGTAGAGGTCGTCGGTGGTGGCGTCGTAGAAGACGTCGGCGGTCGCGGCCCGCGCGCCCGTCTGGCCGTTCCTGGCCCAGAACGCCGCGTGCGCCGCCAGCCGCGCGTTGGAGGGGGCCAGCCGGAAGTAGTAGGGGGAGAATCCGCCCGGGAGGCGGCCGGTGCCGTCGAAGGTGTTCGTCGTGCCGATCATCGGCAGCGCCGACTTGGAGATCACGTCGATGGCCTCGCTGGTCTGGCGGCGGCTCTGCCCGAACCCGACGGCGGCCACCAGGGTGGGGTCGGTGGCGGCGCGGCGGCGGATCAGGTCGGCGATGTGGCGGGCGTAGCGGAAGCGGGATCCGGCGTTGGCGAGCAGGACGCGCAGGCGGGGCAGGCCGCTGGCGGCGTTGTGGCGTTCCTGGGCGATGGACAGGCCGACGAGTTCGCCGTGGATGCCCGCCAGCAGGTCGGCCTGGGGGTTGCGGGTTTGCGGGTCGGTGGTCATCGCGCCCAGGTAGACGAGGGTGACGTAGGGCTTGCCGGAGTTCAGGACGTCGTCGTTGAGGCGTTCGATGCGTTTCTCCACGGCCGCCAGGCGCGGGGTGAAGACGTAGGAGCCGTCGGTGATGCCGACGCATTCGCCGTTGGTGGCGTGGGCGACGGTGAACGGGTCGCAGTACCGCACGGTCTGCACCGAGATCACGCTGACGGAGGCGGCCAGGATCGCGCCCATCGCCAGCCACGGCAGCGCCGGGTGCGTCAGCAGGGGGCGGCGGCGGGCCCGGTAGACCGGCTCGGGGGACGAGCCGTCGCCCCGGCCGGTGTGGACGCGCAGCGCGCGGCGGGTGCCGAGCACGGCGGCGCGCTGCTGCTCGGCCCGGTAGGTGGCCCAGAACGGCATGCCCTCGGGTGTCTCGCGCAGCGTGCCCAGGTGGACGGGGTCGTCGTCGGCCAGCGGGACGCGGACGGCGTCGGCCAGCGCGGCGGCCTCGCGTTCGTCGGCGACGGCCAGGGCGGTCACCAGGGGGTCGAAGCGTTCCTCGGCGCGGCGGATCTCCTCGACGCGCTCGACGAAGCGGCGGGTCTGGGCGCGGGCGGGGCTCTGCTCGGGCAGCAGGTCGACGACGACGGCGGGGTAGCGGACCCGCGCCCAGGTCGCGCGCCACACGCCGCGCCTGTAGGCCTGCCGCAGGTCCTGGAGGAACGCCGCGACCAGCAGGCGTTCCAGCTCCTCGTCCAGCGGCCGGGCGGGGTCGGCCTCCTCGCGGTAGATCACGTCGAGGGCGAAGCCGAGGAAGTCCAGGGAGCGGTTGCCGCGCAGGTAGGTCTGGGTGGGCGAGGTGAACCAGCGGTAGCGGCGGCGGCCCGCGCGGTCGCGGGTGCGGGCGGCGACCTGCCCGAGGATCACCGACGAGCCGACGCCGGCGGCCAGGAACGCCGCCGCCAGGTCCAGGGTGCTGGCGGCGGTGGCGCTGATCAGCGCGACGGCCGCGACGCCGATCGGCGCGACCTGCTCCAGGTGGGACAGGACCGAGGCGATGCGGCCCTGCTGGCCGGGGCGTTCGGCGGGCACCACGATCTGGCGGCGGCGCAGGATGCCCCGGCCCAGCAGGGTGCGGCGGTGGGAGTCCTCGTCGGCGGCGTGGAGCTGGCCGGCCAGCAGCCACAGCTCGCGCTGGGCGTCGGAGGCGAAGTCGGGGGCGCCCTCGCCCCGCTCCTGGCGGATCCGCATGCGGCGCAGCTCCAGCAGCCACACCACCATCGACAGCAGCGGAAAGCGCAGCGCGGGTTCGAACCGGCGGTGGTGGGCCGACAGCTGGCGGCTGAGGTGCCGCAGCAGCGCCGCCAGGTCGGTGAGCCGTTCGGTGTGGCCGGGGTCGTCGGCGACGTGCGCGTACGGGCCGCCGTCGGCGATGCAGCGCTCCACGAACGCGTGCGCCGCCTGCCGGGTCTCGACCGCCGACCCGATGGTGACCAGCAGCGGGCGCAGCCGGTCCCCGGCGCGGGCGGTGGGCCGCTCCCGCAGTCGCTCGAACAGCCCGAGCAGGCCTTCAAGCCGGTCGGCCCCCTGGCCGTCGGTGTGCCCCGTCGTCACCCGTACCCCCTCGTCACCGGTCCTCTCGCGCCGCCCGCCCTGGCGGGGTGCTCCGGCCATGAAAGCGATCAACTACGGGTTCGGGGAAGCCCTTTGCCATCATGGGCCGTGTGACGCATGCCCCGGACGAACCACTCGACGGCGACATCGGCCCCGCCGCGACCGCCGTTCCGGACCGCTCCTCCCCGGCCGGGGAGGCGGGGAAGGCGGAGGCGGCGGCCGAGGAGCTGCGCCGGTACGAGGCCGAACGCGCCGAGCGCCGGCGGCGGGCCGACGCGGTCGCCGGGCGTGTCACGTTCTGGCTCGCGGCGGCGCTGCTGGCGTTCCTGGCCTACGACTCGGTCGCGACGGCGGTGCGGGCGCGCGGCCGCGGCGACGACTGGCTGTACCCGCCCGCGACCAATGCCGCGATCTTCGGCGTGCTCCTGGCGGGCCTGCTGCTGTGGGGGCTGCGCCGCCGTCGCCGCCGCGGCGCGTCGTGACGCGACCTGTCCCGGCCTGCGCCGACCTGTCCCGGCGCGCCACGACGTGAGACGTGTCTCGCTATGTGAGCCGTCCGGCGATCTTCCTAGCTGGGGCGTTAGGGTTTGCGAGGTGACCGAGAGCGCGAATCCTGCCATTGTCATTCCCGCCGATCTCAAGCCCGCCGACGGCCGCTTCGGCTGCGGTCCGTCCAAGGTCCGGCCCGAGCAGCTGGCCGCCCTGGCCGAGTCCGGCTCCACCTACCTGGGCACCTCGCACCGCCAGAAGCCGGTGAAGTCCCTGGTGGGCCGGGTCCGCGCCGGGCTCGCCGAGCTGTTCTCCCTGCCCGAGGGCCACCAGGTCCTGCTGAGCAACGGCGGCACCACCGCCTTCTGGGACGCCGCGGCGTTCGGCCTGGTCCGCGAGCGGTCCCAGCACCTGGTGTTCGGTGAGTTCTCCAGCAAGTTCGCCAAGGTCACCAAGGGCGCGCCGTGGCTGGCGGACCCGTCGCTGGTCTCCGCCGACCCCGGTTCCCACCCGGTGGCGCGGGCCGAGGACGGCGTCGACGTGTACGCCCTCACCCACAACGAGACCTCCACCGGCGTCGCCATGCCGATCGCGCGTCCGGAGGGCACCACCGCCGACGAGGCCCTGGTCCTGGTGGACGCCACCTCCGGCGCGGGCGGCCTGCCGGTCGACGTGAGCGAGACCGACGTCTACTACTTCGCGCCGCAGAAGTGCTTCGCCGCCGACGGCGGCCTGTGGGTGGCGCTGGCCTCGCCCGCCGCGCTGGCGCGGATCGAGGAGATCGCGGGCTCCGGCCGCTACGTGCCGGAGTTCTTCAACCTGAAGACCGTGGTGGACAACTCCGCCAAGGACCAGACCTACAACACCCCGGCCGTCGCCACGCTGCTGCTGTTCGCCGAGCAGATCGAGTGGATGAACGCGCAGGGCGGCCTGGCCTGGACGACCCGCCGCACCGCCGACTCCGCGCAGCGGCTGTACACGTGGGCGGAGAAGACCTCCTACACGGCGCCGTTCGTGACCGACCCGGCGCAGCGTTCCCAGGTCGTCGGCACGATCGACTTCACCGACGAGGTGGACGCCGCCGCCGTCGCGAAGGTCCTGCGCGCCAACGGGATCGTCGACACCGAGCCGTACCGCAAGCTGGGCCGCAACCAGCTGCGCGTCGGCATGTTCCCGGCGATCGACCCGGCGGACGTGGAGGCCCTGACGGCCTGCGTCGACCACGTCGTCGAGCGCCTCTAGCGAGAGCGGCGCGAAGGCCGGGCTCCCCCCGCGGGGCCCGGCCTTCGCCGTCTCTCCGGGCGGGCCGCCGTCAGGCGACGGCGAACTCGCCGGTGTCCCCGGTGGCCCGCTCGGCCACGCGGTGGCACAGCGTGGCGCGGTCGGCCGCGGCGTCGGCGTCGGTGAAGCCGGTCCACACGCGGTCGTCGACGTCCCAGGGCCGCGCGGTCGGCACGAAGCCCGCGCGGGCCAGCACGCGCGGCCGGGGCTGGAACCACTCCGCCGCCGGGCCCGCCAGCCCGATCTGGAGGTAGGTGCCCTCGCGCAGCATGACGGCGGAGGCGAACCGGACGCGGGTGTGGCGCTCGACGTCGCGGAACCAGCGCGGGTTGGACGCCCAGTACAGGTTCTGCTCGTGGTCCACCGCGACGACCAGCGGGCTCAGCGCCGCGCGGGCCAGGTGGACGCGGTCGGGCCGGTCCCGGTCCACCCAGACGAGCGCGGCCCGGCCGACCAGCGACGCCAGCACGGTGATCACGTCGTCGCCGTCGCGGCACCCGGCGAGCGCCTGGAAGACCGGCTCGCTGTCGGTGGTGCCGGTGGCGGGCGGCATCGGGAACCGGGCGCGCAGCGCGGCGGCCTCGATGTCGCCGTTGTGGGAGGCGATCACCCCGGCGGACGCGGGCGGCTCCCCGCCGACCCATCCGGCGGCGCCGCCGGGGACGACCAGGGGGCTGGCGTTGTCCAGCGTGAACGGCGAGCCCTGCGTCGCCCAGCGGGTGTGGCCGAGCGCGACCGGCGCGTGGTCCAGCAGCGGCACCAGGTCCGGCCGCCAGACCGCCGAGAACCGGCCCCGGCCCTTGACCACCCGGACGCCGTCATGGCTGACGTCGCTGCGCCGGTCGTCGGCCCGCCCGTTGGCGTGCGCCTCCTGCCCGGCGACGACGGGCCGGCCCGTGAGCAGGGCCGCCCCGGCCGAGTCCGTTCCGCGCTCCTCGGCGAGGGTGCCCAGGGTCACGAACGCGTCCGACGCCCAGTCGGGGTGGTCGGCATGGGGCGAGCGCAACAACCCGAACAATCCGCACATGCCCCATGAGATGCAGATCATGAGGGGCCGGTTCGAGCGGCGGTCGCGGGCGAATAAGCTCGAACCCGTGAACCGCGCGCCCCAATGGCTCCTTCCCACCGTGCTGACCGCGCTCGTGCTGGCCGTGGTCATCGGTGCGCTGCTCAACTGACCGAGCTGCCGGACGAGATGGTCGACAAACCGAGCGCCGGTCACGCGACCTCGGGAAACGCGTCGGGAAGGATCGAGGGATGATCACGTCTTCGTTCCTTTGCCGGGCCGGTCGGGGCGCCGCCGCGGCGGCCCTGGCGGGCGCGTTCGTCCTCACCGGGCCGGGGCTGGCCGGATCCGGCCGCGCCGCCGGTTCCGCGGCCGACTCCAAGGTGCTGTTCACGGTCTCCGACCCGCGGATCAACGAGGCCAGCGGGATCGGCGTCAGCCGGCGGCACCAGGGCGTGATCTACACGCACAACGACTCCGGCGGCGTTCCCAAGATCTACGCGCTGGGGCCGGACGGGGCGACCAGGGCCGTGTTCACGCTGGCGGGGGCCGCCGCCCGCGACTGGGAGGGCATGGCGATGGGCCGCGACGAGCAGGGCCGTCCCGCCATCTACGTGGGCGACATCGGCGACAACCTGGGCGGGGCCTGGCCGTACGTGACGGTGTACCGGATCCCGGAGCCGAGCGGGCTGCGCAGCCAGACGATCAGGGCGACGGCGTTCCGGATGAAGTACGAGGACGGCCCGCGCAACGCCGAGACCCTCATGATCAACCCGCGGACGAACCGGCTGTACGTCGCCAGCAAGCTGTTCGGGGCCGCGCTGTACGAGGCCCCGGCGCGGCTGCGGACCGGTGGGTACAACCGGATGCGCAAGGTCGGGGACGCGCCGCCGATCGCGACGGACGGGGCGTTCTCGCCGGACGGCCGCACCGCCGTGATCCGCACCTACTTCGGCGCGCGGCTGTACGGCGTCGACGCGGCCGGGCGGCCGGCCAAGGACCTGGGGTCGGTGGGGCTGCCCGCGCAGGAGCAGGGCGAGTCGATCACGTACGCGGCCGACGGCCGGTCGCTGCTGGCCGGGTCCGAGGGCGTCCGCCAGCCGGTCCACCAGGTGCCGCTGCCCAAGGAGGCGCTGCCGGCGCCCTCGGCCACGCCGAACCGGCTGGCCGGGAAGGACCGGAGACTGGACGACGGGCGGCGCGACGATCCCGGCGGGGTACGGGTCGGGTTGTTCCTCGCCGTGGGGATCACCGCGGTGGTCGGATACGGGCTGCTGCGCAGGCGGGCGTGACGGTGGGGACGTTCGGGGCGGGTGGGACGTTCGACTCGGCGAGGACGCCCCCGGGATCGCGGAAGGAGGCGACGGGCCCACCGGGACCCGTGTGAGGATGCGGACTGTGGAGCATGAGCTGGTGGGCCTGCACGGCACCGGAGGCCGGTGGCGTCCGGTCGCCGCGGGGCCGTTCACCCTGCTGGCGGTCGCGCTGGCGCTGCTGCCGATCCACCCGGTGTGGCTGTGGGCGGCGCTGATCTGCGGGGTCGCGGCCATGCCGTGGCTGCTGGGGGCGGCCCCGGAGGTGCTGTCGGCGCCGGCCGGGCGGCACCGGCCGTACTGGCGGCTGTCGGCGGCGGGGCTGGAGCGGATCGGGCCCGGCGGGCTGCCGATCGTGCGTTACGAGCGGGACCGCGTCGAGGCGCTGGTGATCACGACCGACGACGGCGTGCTGACCGTGGTGCACAAGTTCGGCCGCACGACGGTCGGCGCGCTGGTCACGCTCGGGATGGAGCCGCTCGCCCTGTTCGTCACGGCGCGGCGGCTCGGCGTCCAGGTGCGGATCCTGGACGGGGAGGCCGCCGACCTGCTCGACCCGGCGCTGGACCGGGCCCTCACCGACGCGCCGTCCACGGTCCGCGACGCGCTCGACCCGTTGCCCCGCGACCACGTCGCCGAGCAGCGGCTGCTGGACCAGGAGGCCGCGCTGCTGGCCGCCGCCCACGACACCGGACACGACACCGACCACGACGCCGCGCGCGACGACGAGGTGCGGCTGGTCACGCCCGCGCCCCGGCCGGGCCGGGGCCGGATCGCGCTGCTGGGCACCGTCGCCGGGCTGCTCGGCATCGTGATGGTGCTGCGGATCGCGGCCGAGGGCGGCGGCGGGTTCGGGACGCGGCTGGCCGCCGGATGCTGGGCGCTGGCCGCGATCGTGGCGGTCGCGGGCACCCGGCGCAGGCTGCTGGCCTCCGCCCCGGTCGAGTGGACGATCACCCGGGACCGGCTGCGGGTGCGCGGCCGTCCCGCGCCCCGCCGGGGCCTGGAGGTCGCCGCCTCCGAGGTCGCGGCGCTGGTGCTGGGGCCGGGGCTGCGGACCGACCCGGCCGGCGGGGGCCCGCGCCCGACGGACCTGGCGGTGCTGGCGTTCGACCACCGGCTGCGGCTGGTGGCGCGGCTGCCCGCGCACGGGCTGGACGCGTTCCAGCTCGCGCACGCCCTCGACGAGCACGGCTACCGGGTGGTCACCCCCGGGGCGCGCCCGCCGCGCACGCCCGACTACGGCCTGGAGGGGCTGCCCGACGTGTTCGCGCGGGTGCCCGGCGGGCGGCTGGTCGTGGCCGACGGCGCGCTGGGCTGGGCCGACGCCGCCGGGGACGTGGTGGTGGCGATGCCCGAGGACCGGATCGGCGGGATCGAGCTGCTGACGATCTCCGGGCACGCGTGGATGCGGCTGTACGACTCCGAGGGCGCCGAGTTCTTCGCCGCGCCGCTGTCGGCGCTGCGGATCTCGCGCACCGACCTGCGGGAGGGGGCGCGGCGCGAGGGGCTGCCGGTGACGGACGCCGAGTACGACGCCTACCTGAGCGCGGCGTTCCACTCGGCGGTCTCCACGCTGTCGGACGCCCCCGGGGGGCCGTCGGAGGTCACGGCGATGAAGGAGGCCGTCCCGGCGGCGGCCGAGCTGTCGCTGACGCCCCCGCCGGGGCCGGTGGCCGCGCCGGGCGCGGTGCTGGACGCCACGCGGCGGTCGCGGATCGCCACCTACGCGATGAGCGTGCTGCTGTGCGAGATCGTGGCGGTGCTGGGGTCGGTGTGGCTGGGGCCCGAACTGGGCGGCTTCACCGCGACGGCGTCGTGGACGGTGCCGGCCGGGCTTCTGGTCGGACTCGGCGGCTACTGGCTGTACGACCGGAACCGCCCGCAGCTGAAGGTGTCCACGGCCGGGCTGGCGGTGGTGACGCGGCGCGGGCGCGTGGAGTGGGAGCTGACCCGCGACCGCGTCGGCGGTGTCGGGATCGACGACGCCGCCGAGCGGATGCCGCGGCTGGTCGTGTGGAGCCCGTCGGGGCGGGTGCTGCGGCAGGTGTCGTTCCCGCCGGACCTGACGGCCCTGCGCCGCGCCTGCGAACGCCACGGCGTCCCCTGGGGACCGCCGGACGCCGACCGGCCCGCTCCGCCACCTCCCGAGCTCTAGGAGTACATGGCCACGTCAGCAGCCGGACTGCGACGACGATGCGGGTATCCGCTTACGCTCAGGCTGTGACGGCGTGGACACGGCGGTCGCAAATGATCAAGCCGTGGAGCACCGGGCGGGAAAAGGGTTCGGCGTGTGATGGTCGCCGGTGCGCGGGGAGAACGCCGGGGATTTCCGGTTCGTGGCGGCGCAGGGGTTCCAGGACCGCGGACGAGCCGACCACCGGCCGGGACGGTGACACGCTGCGGAACGGCATCACCACCGGCAGGTAGCTCCGCGCCCGGCTCGCGGACCTCCGACGCGGCGGCCGCCGGGGCCGTCGGAAGCGTGCCGAGGCCGAGCCCGGTCGTGGCGGCCGCGCCCGCGAGCAGGAGGTCGCGTCGGTCCATGTCAGGTCTCCCTGGATGTCAGCGGGTGGGGAACAGTCCGGCGGCGAGGTGGCCGCCGGGGGCACTCCGGGCGGAACGGCGAACACGGCGCTGCCGGTGTGCTGGATGAAGGCGTTGAGCCGGTCGGCGGCCAGGGCGCGCTGGGCCCGGACGAACTCGGCGGGGTCGCGCAGGTAGGCGCAGAACAGCGTGCCGCTGTCGTAGCGGGCGTGGCCGCTGCCGGAGCGGGCAGGCATCCCCGGGCCGTGGTCGTGCCGGTGGTCGCCGTGCCGGTGGTCGGTGGCCGGTGCGGTGTCCGCCCGCAGGCCGTAGTCGTAGTTGTAGGAGCGGCGCAGCATCGGGATGTCCCGGACCAGGGCCACGTGGGAGTCGGCGGGGATGAGGGGTTTGCCGTCCGGTCCGGTCCTGGTGAGGTCGGGGGCGGTGAACTCGTGCCCGCCGCTGAGCGGGGCCCCGTCGTCGCGGCGGCGGCCGATGGTCTGGTCCTGGGCGTGGCCGGGAGAGGTGTCCCATGTGGGCAGGTCCATGCGGATCTTCCGGAAGACCAGGTAGGTGCCGCCCGCGAACCAGGCGGGTTCGCGGGCGGGGTCGGCCCAGACCGCGGCGTCGAACCCCGTGTCGCCGGGGCGGGGGTTGGCGGTGCCGTCCTTGTGGCCGAACAGGTTGCGTGGGGTGGCGTCGCCGAACGTTCCCAGGAATCCCTGCTGGGTCCAGCGCAGCCGGGCGGTTCCCGGGGTGCCGGCTGCGCAGGGTCCGGAACGCGCGGCTGACGATCTGGGGGTCGTCGGCGCAGATCTGGACGAGGAGGTCGCCGCCGCTCCAGGCGTCCTGGAGCCGGTCGTGCTCGAAGGCGGGCAGCGGGCGCAGCGCACGGGGCCGGGCCTCCGGTCGGCCGATGCGTTCGAACAGCTCGGGTCCCAGGCCGAAGGTGACGGTCAACCGGGCCGGGGTGAGGCCGTCGGCGACGCCGGAGTCGGCGGGGACCTGGGGCGAACCGGCCGGACGCAGGCCGGGTTCCCGTCCCTCCATGAGGCGTCCGGCGACCAGGGCCCACTGCTCCGTCAGCGCGCGGAGGAGGGCCGCGATCTGCTCCGCGCTCCGGCGGGTGCGCCTCACCGGGTCGACGGTCTCCAGGTCGAAGGCCGCGAAGAGGCGTGGTGCTGCTGCGGGGTGGCGATGCCGGGCTGGTGCTTTCCGTGGAACGGCTCGGTCGGCGAGGGTGCGCGGGTCGTGGAGGGCGGGGTGTCGCCGTCGGCCAGCAGCGCTCCGCCGACCGCCGTGCCGGTGGCCGCCGCCCCCGTGGTCGCCGCGGCGGTGAGCAGGGCGCGCCGCGAGAGGCGGGCCCCCGGTCGGTCGGACATGCGGGACTCCCCCCGATCGAGACCTGCCCTTCAGGTTTCCTGAAGCCTAGGCCATGCTCCAGTCAGGCTGAAGGTGGGGGCGGGCGAAGGGCGGCGGTCCCGTTCGGCACCAGGCCAGGAGGGGGGAGGGCCTGGGAACGCGGCACGGACGGCCGCTCCCAGGCGCTGCTGGATCGGATCGGCGTCGGGGCCGAACAGCCGCTCGTCGACCTCGGCCGCCGCCCGCCGCGCCCGCCGCAGCAGCAGCGCGCCCTCCGTGGTGATCTCCAGCGTCGAGGCCGACCCGGCGCGGGCGTTGCGGTCGCGCACCAGCCCGGCGGCCACCAGCGCCTTCACCGCCCCGTGCACGCTCTGCACGGTGATCCCCGACATGCGCGCCAGCTCGCTGAAGGACGCGCCCGGCACCCCGGCGATCCGGCACCCTGGCGATATGGCCCAGCAGCCCGAACCGGGCGACGGTGAGCCCCAGCGGCGCGAGCGCGGCGTTCAGCTCGGTCTCGACCCTGCGCGCCAGCGACAGCACCACGACGGAGGCGCTCGTCACGGGCGGGCCGGGACGGTCGTCGTCGGTGGTCACCGTTCCAGTGTCCCGCAGGGACCGCGCGCATCGAGCACGGGACGGAACGTCGCGCGGCGCACGGTGGACGGGAAACGCCCACCGCGCGGCGGACCGGAGAAATCAATTCTCGCGCCGTTTTCCCAGGTCCGAAATGCCATGTCGTGGTCATGGCGCAATCCGAGGGTTGCCCTCGTGATCACCCCATGCCTAGGTTCGGGGCGAATGATCCACTGTCCGGCCGCCTTTCGGCCGCGTAAAGGAGCACCAATGCGCATGATGACCCGTGCGGCGTTCGTCACCCTCGTCTCCGCCCCAGCCCTCACGCTGGCGCTGGCCACGCCGGGAAACGCCGCCGTCTCGCAGATCACGGTGGCGCCCGCGGGCTCGGTCGGGGCGCTGGCCGCCTCCTGCCCCGCGAATGCCGTATGCATGTGGAACGGGGTGAACTTCCGGGGCACCAAAATCACCGTTCGAAATGTGCCCGGCACCTGCTGGCATTACACCAAGGGCTACCGATTCCCCGTCAAGTCGCTGATCACCGGTCGGGACCGGGCCATTTCCTCGATGCGCGCGAAAATCAACTGCAGGGGCACGGCTTCGGTGAGCTACAGGAAGAACGTCCGCGTTCCGGACGTCGGCTACGGGAAGTACGGCTTCCCGATGGTCTCGTTCCGCTGACCGTAGGACCTCCGCGCCGGCCGGGGCACGGCCCACCCGCGCCCCGGCCGCGTGCCACGCCCCCGCGCGGCACGACGCCCAGGAACGAGGACTCTAGGTCAGGGGCCAGGACTTGAGGGATTCGTAGAGGGGCTGGCGGCGGTCGCGGGCGGCGAAGCGGCTCTGCATCAGGTGCACCTCGGTGGCCGTCCACGGGCTTCCGGCGAACGCCGACATCGGCTCGATGATCGGGCGGACGTCCACCGGGCGGCGGGTGCGGGCCAGTGTCAGGTGCGGGCGGTAGACGCGGGCCGGGGCGTCCGGCGGGGTGCCCGGGGCGCCGACGCGGCGCCCGGCGGCGGTGGTGGCGGCCGACAGGCGTGCCAGGTCGCGCCGGTCCCCGTACAGGCCGGTCCACAGCACGCGGGCGTGGGCGCCGTTGCCGGGGAACGCCCCCGCGCCCGCCAGCGACAGGTTGAGGGGGCCGTGGCGGGCCACGGCGCGTTCCAGGCGGGGCAGCAGGCGTTCCAGGGTCCGGTCGTCCACCTCGCCGTAGAACGTCAGCGTGACGTGCAGCAGCTCCCGGTCGGTCCACCGGAGGTCGGGCCATTCGGCCTGGTAGGGCGCGATGAACGCGCACAGTTCGTCGAGGACGTCCGGCGGCGGCAGGATCGCCGCGAACAGTCTCATGGGCACGTCCGGGGAACCACCCGACCAGCTTTCCAGCAGTGACGGTCCCTTGTCACGCGGTTACCCGAGTCGGAGGAGGCGTCGCCGGAGCGCGGGGAGGCGGTCGCGGGGCGCGGTCAGGGCGCCGAGGACCAGGACCGCGGCCACCGGGACCAGCCCGCCGACGACGATGGCGGCGCGCGGCCCGAACTCCTCGGCCATCCAGCCGACCAGCGGCGCGCCCAGCGGGTTGGTGCCGAGGAACACGAACATGTACAGGCCCATCACCCGGCCGCGCATCTCGGGGGCGACGCCGAGCTGCATGGTGGCGTTGGCGGCGGTGTTGAACGTCATCAGCGCGATGCCGGTCGGCACCAGCAGCACCAGGAACGCCCAGTACGTCGGCATCAGCCCGGTCGCGACCTCCAGCAGCCCGAACAGCAGCGCCGCCGCCATCAGCAGCCGCAGGCGCGGCCTGGTGACGCGGCGGGCGGCCAGCAGCGCTCCGGCGAGCGCGCCGAGCGCCAGCATCGAGGAGGCCAGGCCGAACGAGGAGGCGTCGGTGCGGAAGACCTCCTTCGACACCAGCGCGATCGTGAGCTGGAAGTTCATGCCGAACGTCGCCACGAACGCGACCAGCGCGAGCACCAGCATCAGGTCGCGGCGCCCGCGCACGTACCGCAGGCCCTCGCGGAGCTGCCCCCTGGCCCGCTTGACGGGTTCGGGGACGGTCAGCTCGCTCTCGCGCATGGCGTACAGGCCGAACAGGACCGCGACGTAGGAGGCGGCGTTGACCAGGAAGACCGGGCCGGTGCCGAGCCAGGCGATCAGCAGGCCCGCGACGGCCGGGCCGAGCATGCGGGCGCCGTTGAAGGAGGCGCTGTTGAGGGCGATGGCGTTGGGCAGGTCGCGCTTGCCGACCATCTCGACCACGAACGACTGCCGGGTCGGGTTGTCGACGACGGTGGCCAGGCCGAGCGCGAACGCCAGCACGTACACGTGCCAGACCCGCGCCGCCCCGGCGACCGTGAGCAGGCCGAGGACCAGCGCGAGCACGCCCATCGCCACCTGCGTGATCATCAGGACGCGGCGCTTGGGGTACCGGTCGGCGATCACCCCGCCCCACAGGCCGAACAGCAGCAGCGGCAGGAACTGCAGGCCGGTGGTGATGCCGAGGGCCGTTCCGCCGTTGCGTCCGGCCAGCTCCAGCACGAGCCAGTCCTGGGCGACGCGCTGCATCCAGGTGCCAGTGTTGGAGACGATCTGCCCGGCGGCGAAGTAGCGGTAGTTGCGGACCCGCAGTGACCGGAACATCCCTCCGGTCACCCGCCCCTCTACGTCCCGCTCTACGCCTTGCTCAGCTTGTCCAGGATCGGCGCCGCCCGGTGCAGGATCTCCCGTTCCTCGGGGGTCAGCTCGGCCAGGCGCTGCGACAGCCACGCCTCCTTGCGGCGGCGCTCCTCCGCCAGCAGGTTCCGGCCCGCCTCCGTCGCGTGCAGCACCACCTGGCGGCCGTCGGTCGGGTGCGGGCTCCGCTCCACCAGGCCCTCCCCCTCCAGGAACGCGATCACCCGCGTCATCGAGGGGGGCTGCACCTTCTCGTGGTCGGCCAGCTCCCGCGGGGTCATCGAGCCGTGCCGCTCGATGGCGGCGAGCGCGGCGAACTGGGTGAGGGACAGCGGGGCGGCGCCGGCGCCGGGCACCGGCCTCAGCGTGCGCAGCCGCCGCGACAGCCGGGCGATGGCGATGCGCAGCTCTTCGGCCAGAGGGGTCGCTGACATGCTCATTGTCGTTCGCAGAAGTCATTACCCTTGCTAACGATAAACGGGCGGAGGCTATTCCGCGCCATCGCCGCCGGGGACCGACTTCCTCCTCCGCTCGCTCGTGGTCCGGCCCGGCCTTCATGGTCCCACGCCGCCACCTGCGCGGACGGCCCGGAGCCCCGCCCGCGCGGGGCGTCCGCGCGCTCCGGTGTGACCCCGGTCTCTGGACCGCGCCACGTACTCTTGATCGCATGAGCCGAGCGCGCCGTCCCGACCCGCCGCCGCTGCGCACCAACGACGTCCGGGTCGCCGCCGTCGGCACCGCGGCCTGGGCGGTCGCCCTGGTGGTGCTGCTGCTGGTCGGCCTCCCCGCGGAGCAGCGCTGGTGGCTGGGGGTGTGCGGCGCGGGCATCGTGATCGGGCTGTTCGGGGTCTGGTACGTCCCCCGGCTCCAGGCCACCCGGGAGCGCCAGGAGGCCGAACGCGCCGCCCGCCGCGAGGCCCCGCGCGCGTCCGGGGAGGGCTGAGGGTCAGTCGCGCGCCCAGCGGTCGGCGAACAGCCCGTCGCCGGGCGGATCGCCGGGCAGGGGCGTGCCGGGGGCGCGCAGGCCGTCCAGGACGATCGCGACGACGCGCCGCCGGGCGGCGATCGCGGCCGGGAGCCGCTCGGCGCGGCCCTGCTTGCGGAGCTGCTCGATCATCGGGGCGGCGGAGAGCTGCTCCAGCAGCGCCCACAGGTCGGTCACGGTGACGTCGGGGCGCAGGACCCCGGCGGCGGAGGCGCGTTCCACCAGGGCGGCCAGCATCGCATCAGCGCGCCGGTTCCTCTCCCACATGTCCGGGGTGATCTCGACGCTCCCGGCGATCGGGGCGAGTGACCCGCCGCCCGCCTCCAGCGACTCGGTGACGAACCCGGCCAGTGCCTCCCAGGGGTCGTCGCGCTCCAGGGCGCGTTCGAGGGCCCGGACGCTCTGGTCGAGGGACAGCTCGACGAGGCGCTGGAAGAGCTCCTCCTTGGTGCGGTAGCGGCGGTAGAGGCTGCCGATGCCGACCCCGGCGCGGGCGGCGATCGCGGCCACCGAGGCGTGCGCGCCGTCCTCGGCCAGCACCTCGCGGGCGGCGCGCAGCAGCTCGCGGTCGTTGCGCTCGGCCTCGGCCTGGCGGGGGGCGCGTCGCGGAGTGCTCATGATCACATCCTAGCCCGTTGCGGAGTAGATCGCTCCGTTATAGCGTTCCCGTCAATCGGAGCAATCCACTCCGATTGGAGGGCGAGATGGTGACGACGACGGGACGCGACACCGGCCGCGCGCTGGTGCCGCTGGCGGCGACCCTGCTGGTCGGCGCGGTCGCGGCGCTGCTGGACACGACGATCGTCGCGGTGGCGCTGGACGACCTGGGACGGGACCTCGGCGCGCCGGTCGGGGCGGTCCAGTGGGTCACCACGGCGTACGTGCTGGCGATGACGGCGGTCATCCCGCTGGTGGGGTGGTCGGTGGGGCGGTTCGGCGCGCGGGCGGTGTGGGGCGCGGCGCTGCTGCTGTTCCTCGCCGGGTCGGTGCTGACCGGGCTGGCGTGGTCGCCCGCGAGCGTGGTCGCGTTCCGGGTCGTGCAGGGCCTGGGCGGCGGGATGATCCTGCCGCTGACCCAGCTCGTCCTGGCGCGGGCGGCCGGGCCGGAGCGGCTGGGCCGGGTGATGGGCGCGGTGGGGCTGGTCGGGCAGCTCGCGCCGGTCTCGGGACCGGTGCTGGGCGGGTTCCTGGTGGACGGCTGGGGATGGCGCTGGATCTTCTTCGTCAACGTGCCGCTGGTGCTGGTCGCGCTGCTGATGACGTGGCGGTGGTTCCCGCGCGACGACCGGCGTGAGCGCGCTCCGCTGGACGCGGTCGGGCTGGCGCTGCTGCCGACCGCCGTGGTCCTGCTGCTGTACGCGCTGTCGTCGGCCGAGACGGGCTTTCGGACCGCCTCGTGGGTGAGCCTGGTCGGGGGCGCGGGGCTGCTGGCCGCCTACGTCACGCGTTCGGTGCGGCACGGCGGCACCGGCCTGATCGACCTGCGGCTGTTCCGCGACCGGGGCTTCCGGGGCGGCGCGCTGATGATGTTCGTGCTGGGCGTCACCACCTGGGGCCCGATGTTCCTGCTGCCGCTGTACTTCCAGCGGGAACGCGGGCTGGACGCGTTCGACGCGGGCCTCGCGCTGGCCCCGCAGAGCGCCGGGACGGCGCTGGCGCTGCTGGTGGCGGGCCGCCTGACCGACCGCATGCCGCCGCGCCCGCTCGCCCTGGCGGGACTGGCCGTCGCGACGCTCGGGACGCTGCCGTTCGTGACCGGGTCCGGCCCGGCGCTGCTGGCGGCGGCCCTGTTCGTCCGGGGCGTCGGCTTCGGTGTCGCCAGCCTCCCGATCAGCGTCTCGCTCTACCGGACGGTCGCCGAGCGGTCGATCCCCGACGCGACCGGCGCGGGCAACGTCATCCAGCGGATCGGCGCGGCCACCGGCACCGCACTGATGGCCCTCATCCTCCAGGTCACGACCTTCGCCACCGCGCTGACCTGGATGCTCGCCCTCACCGCACTGGGGCTGGCGGCCTCGGTGCTCCTTCCCGGACGCAAGCGTCCCCGACCTGAGATCGAGGAGATCCGATGAATGGCAAGACCGTGCTCGTCACCGGAGCGACGGGCAACCAGGGCGGCGCGACCGCGCGGGCCCTGGTCCGGGACGGCTGGGCGGTGCGGGCGCTGGTCCGCGACCCGGCCGCCCCCCGCCGCGCGGGAACTGGAAGGTCTCGGCGTCACGCTCGTCGCGGGCGACCTGGACGACGCCGGGTCGCTGCGCCGCGCGTTGGAGGGGGCCCACGGCGTGTTCAGCGTGCAGCCCCTGGCGTACGAGCCGGAGACGCTGGCCGCCGAGGTCCGCCGGGGCGTCGCGGTCGCCGACGCCGCCCGCGACGCCGGGGTCCGGCACCTGGTCTACAGCTCGGTCGGCGGCGCCGAGCGCGGCACCGGCATCGGCCACTTCGAGAGCAAGGCCGAGATCGAACGGCACGTCCGCGCCCTCGGCCTGCCCGCCACGATCCTGCGGCCGGTGTTCTTCATGGACAACCTGCTGCACTACGCCGACGCGACCGGCGAGCGGGTCATGGAGCTGCCGGTGCTGCCCGACCGGCCGATGCAGATGATCGCCTCCGACGACATCGGCCGCATCGCCGCCGCCGCGTTCGCCGCGCCCGCCGAGTTCGTCGGCGCGGAGCTGGAGATCGCCGGGGACGAGCCGTCGTTCGCCCGCGTCGCCGAGATCTACCATCGGGTCACCGGCGTTCCGACCCGGCTCGTCCCGCTGCCGATCGAGGAGCGCATGTTCGAGTGGTTCGCCGAGGACGGCTACCGGGCCGACCTCGGCGCGCTGCGCGGGCGGTTCCCGGGCCTGCTGACGTTCGAGGGGTTCCTGACCCGCCGGCTCGGCCCGGCCTAACGGACGCGGTCCCGTTCCTGGTCGCAGGAGCGGAACCGTCCCCGCCGCTCGTGCAGCACCGGCGTCGTGCGCTCCACCACGTGCCCGACCGGACGCAGCAGGAGGTGGACCAGCATCACCGCCGCCGTGCCGATCGCGGCGAACGCGAGCTGCCCGGCCGCCGCCAGGCATCCCACGGCGGCCGAGCACCAGATCGTCGCGGCGGTGTTGAGGCCGCGCACGCTCGCGCCGTCCTTGATGAGCACGCCCGCGCCGAGGAAGCCGACGCCGCTGACGACGTAGGAGGCGACGCGGGTCGGGCTCCCGATGTCCACGACGACGACCGAGTACAGCACGAACAGCGTCGCGCCGGTGGCGACCAGGGCGTTGGTGCGCAGGCTGGGCAGCCGGGCCCGCCACTGGCGCTCCAGCCCGAGCACGGTGCCGCAGGCCGCGCCCACGGCGAGACGGGTCACGAAGTCGAGGGTGGTCAGCGTGGCCATGAGGGGTCTCCCTTCGAGTGCGGGACCGACGCGCGCATCGGCGGCACGCGGGACCGCGCCCGTCGGGACGGGGTGCGCGGGAGGAGGCGGATGCGGCGTCAGCGGGTCGGACGTGGAACGCGACTGGGAGGCGCGTCGTCGCGAGGCCGGACGAGGGTCGGCGACATGACGCTCACCTCCTTCACCGACGGGAATCCGGGCCGTACCGCATCGAGGCTAACCATCAGGAATCGCCACTTCCGCCACAAAAGCGCACACCTGACGGCCTTTTTACGCGTCCTTGGCGACCGTCGGCCGCACGTCGGCGAGGGCGCGGGCGAGCCCGTCCACCGTGGCGGCGCAGACGAGCCGGGGCGGCGCGGTCGTCAGCGCCCACCACTGCCGCGTGTGGGCGCCCCACCAGCACGGAACGCCGGGGAACCGGCGGCGCAGCTCGGCGACGCTCATCTCGCGTTCCGGGGAGCGCCGCGCCAGCGCCCCCGCCACCAGCGGCCCGAGCAGATCGCCCACCCGGGCGGCGGCGGTCACGGCGTCGGCCCCCAGCAGCCCGCCCGTGCTCGACCGGTACCACCACCGCCCCGGAACGGCCCCCTCCTCCAGCGTGACGGTCTCCCCCAGAATCGGAACGGCCGGGGAGAACACCCGCAGCGAGGGACCGGGCAGCAGCCGGACCGCCCACCCGGCGCGTTCCAGCTCGTGACCGAGAGCGGCCAACGCGTCCGCCCCGCTCACGGCCTGCTCCGGCGGGCGGCGCGGGCGCGTTCGACGTCCAGTGCCTTACGAAGCTCGTCGGCACTCGTACGGATGACGGTCGGATCGACCCCTTCGCTGCTATCCCGAAGCGTCGCGACCCAGTCCCCCGGTAGCCCGTCATAGCGAATAGCCCGCCAAATGCGGTGCCCGGTATATAGGGCGCGAAGCCGGGCGAGTTCTGGTTCGTCGGCGGGGCACTGCTCGTTCATGAAAGGTCGCCTCACGAGGAACGATTTCTCTCGGTCACCACCCAGAGCCTCCCGTGACCGGGTTATGGTCGGGAAGAAGCGGAAGCTCAGCCCCGAAAAGCCCGCGCGCGCCATTCGAAACCCGACCAGGTTTCCATCCGGAGGTCCCGATGCCCCGCCGCCCCCGAGACCCGGGCGTCCCCCGCACCCCCGTCCAGCACTTCGGCGCGGAACTGCGCGCCCACCGGGACCTGGCGGGCCAGAGCCGCGCCCAGCTCGCCACCAAGATCGGCTACTCGTCGGTGTGGATCGGCCAGATCGAGAACGGCAAGGAGTCCCCGTCCAAGGAGTTCGCCCAGGACTGCGACACGTTCTTCGGGACGAACGGCCTGTTCTTCCGGGGCTGGGAGTGGATCCAGCAGGTCGCCGAGCTCAACCTCCTCCCGCCGGGCTTCCCGGACTTCCTGGAACGCGAGGCGGAGGCGGCCTCGATGCACATCTTCGAGACCATGGTCGTGACGGGCCTGTTCCAGACCCCCGAGTACGCCTACGAGGTGCTGAAGTCAGGCAAGAAGCCCGAAGTGGTCGAACGCCTGGTGGTGACCCGCATGGAACGCCAGCAGATCCTGGACGACGAGGACCCGCCGCACATCGTGGCCATCTTCGACGAGTTCGCGATCCGCCGCCCGATCGGCGACACCGAGACCAGGCGCGGCCAGCTCCAGCGTCTCGTCGAACTGGCGCAGCGACCCGAGATCACGATCCAGATCGTCCCGGCCGAAGCAGGCGGTTACCCGGGGCTGGCAGGCCCCTTCACGATCATGGGTTTTGCCGACGCCACAAACGTCGTTCACGAAGAGGGGCACCATGGAGCGCACCACCTAAACCAGCCTGATGCGGTGCGCCACTTTGCACTACAGTTCGATTTGATCAGAGGTGCGGCGATGTCGGCCGACGACACTCTTGAGATGCTCCGCGCAATCTTGGAGAGCCTATGAACACGCCAGATCTTTCGACGGTGCAGTGGCGCAAGAGCAGTTGGAGCGACAACACCGGCGGCCAGTGCATCGAGCTTGGCGGTGTCTGGCGCAAGAGCAGCTACAGCAGCAACACCGGCGGCCAGTGCATAGAACTTGGCAGTGGCTGGAGCAAGAGCAGCCACAGCGGAGACACCGGCGGCGCGTGCGTTGAACTCGCGAGCTTTGCTCCCACTGTCGCTGTTCGAGACTCCAAGGACCCGAACGGTCCCAAGCTGCTCTTCCCCGCCGCGCAGATGGACGCGTTCTTCCAGCAGATCAAGACGGGCGGGTTCGGCGCCTGAGGAGGTGCGCCACTCGGTCAGCGTCGCCGGGGTCGTGGTGAGCGATGACGGCAGGGCGCTGCTGATCCAACGGCGCGACAACGGGCGTTGGGAGCCTCCCGGCGGAGTGCTGGAGCTCGACGAGACGATCGTTGACGGCCTGCTGCGAGAGGTCCGCGAAGAGACGGGGCTCCTCGTTGAGCCGGTGGGCCTCACCGGCGTCTACAAGAACATGACGCGGGGCGTTGTGGCGTTGGTGTTCCGTTGCTGGGCGACCGGTGGCGAACTCACGACGAACGATGAGGTGCAGGCGTTCCGTTGGGCTGCGTTCGCCGACGTCCCCTCGCTCATGGACGAGGCGTACGCGGTCCGCGTCTTGGATGCGTTGCGCGCCGATGGCCCGGCCTGTCCGGTGCGCCAGCACGACGGCGTGAACCTCGTTCCGTGAGGTCGTTCCCTACCGCATGGGTGCGTCGCTCGGTGAGCGTCACCGACGTCCCGGTCTGTTCGGTACGTGGGTCCCGACCGTGGTGGGACAAAGGCGGAAAAGCGCCGGGACGCTGATCACTGCCGTTTGAATTTCCCCTCTCTTAACGTCATTCGCGTCGGGGGGCGTTCGCAAGAGAGGGGCTGGTCATGGCCATCGGGTGGAAACTGAGGACGGCCGCCGTCGGGCTCACCGCGGCGGGGGTTCTCGCCACGGGGGCCGCCACGGGGACGGCGTCGGCCGAGACGCGTGTCATGAACGCCGTGTTCGTCAACGAGATCTCCTGCTCGCTCGGCCTGGTCACGGCCACTCCAGGGGACAGGAACGCCACCTGGTCCACGCAACCGCCCACGACCATGACCAGCTGGGGCACCTGGTCGGTGAGCGCGGATCCCGGCCTGTGGGGATCGGTGAGCGGAAGCGTCGAATACGTGACCAAGCAGTGCGAGTTCCCCGAGATGAACGGTATCCCGGTGCGTTACACCTGGAAGCTGACGGCGACCGGCATCAATTACTACGGCGGCTCGGTCGGTGACAGGAACCTCATCGCGGGTCTGCACAAGGCCCATTACGGCCTTTCGCCGCTGTTCATCCTCACGCCGCGTATCGGCTGATCAGTCCACGGCGGACCCGTTCCCGTCCGGTTCGGGAGCGGGTCCGTCCGGGGTGGGCCCGGGAGATTCGTTCCGTGAGGTCGTCGGGCGAGGGGCGCCGCCCGGTCAGCCGGGTGTTCCGCCGCGGGTGATGGGCCTCGGGCCGAGGGTGCGGGCGGTCTGGGCCAGGGCTTGGGCGGCGGCGCCGGCGCCGTCGGTGGTCCAGAGGAGGGCCCACTCGGTGGGCGGGGCGTCGTGGATCGGCACGAACGTGACGCCCGGATAGCTGTAGTACCAGGTGACGTGCTCGTTGAGCGGGCAGACGGCGTGCCCGCCGGCGACCAGGGTCAAGACCTCGTGGAAGGTCTGCGGGGTGGCGGGCCCGCGCGGGATCCGCCGTCCGGAGGGGGTGTGCCGGGGGATCATCGCCTCGATCCAGTACTCGGGAATCCGGGAGTCGACGCCCGGCACGGCGTGGTCGGCCAGGTCCTCCAGCGAGACCGACTCCCGGCCCGCCAGGTCCGAGTGCGAGGGGACGGCCAGCACGCGTCCCTCGGTCAGCACCACGGGTCCGGCGGTGATGTCCGCCTCGCGGACCGGCAGCCATGTCACCTGCGCGTCCACCCGGCCCGCGCGGAGGGCGGCGAACGGGTCACTGAAGTGGATCTCGACCATGTCGACGGTGCAGCCGGGGTACTCGGCCCGGAACTTCCCGATCACCGGCTGCATCTCGTTCCCGAGCACCCCCATGACGCCCAGCCGCAGCGGCCCGTGCACGCCGCTTCCGGCGGCGATGGCCTTGGCCAGCGCGTTCTGGATGCCCCGGTGGTGGGGTTCCAGATCATCACGGAGCTGCCGGCCGAGCGGGGTGAGGTCGACGCGGCGGCTGGTGCGCGCGAACAGCGGCGCGCCGATCCGGCGTTCCACCCTCTGGACGATACGGCTGACCATCGCGGCGGACAGATGAAGCCGTTCGGCCGTGCGGCCGAAGTGCAGCTCCTCGGCCAGGACGAGGAAGACCTCCAGCTCGCGTCGTTCCACTCCGCACCTCCCTTCCGTCACCCTATTGCCGCACCTTATGTGGGGTCTCCGCCCGATCGGCCACCGTTTCCCACGGCTTCGGGATGATCGGAAACCTGGTGGCGAGCGCGAACGGGGAGTCGCCGGGACCGCCCGGATCGACCGCGAGCGTTCCGGCCGCGGGCCGGGACGCGTTCCGGCGCCGGACCACCGCGTAGGCGACGCTGACGCTGCCCGGGATGCGCGCGCACCAGGGGAACCCTCAGCGTGCCGCACCCGGCGCGCGGGACCGGCAGGCAGCCGGCCGGGTCGTCCGGCGCCGCCTCCGCCCGCGACGCCGGGGCCACCGCCATCGCGCTGGTCGCGGTGAACGCGGTCGCGAGGGCGACCGTTCCCATGAAGACCTTTTTCATGGCGGGAGCCTCGTCCGCGTGCGGCCGACCGCACATCACCCCGCGCGGCGAACCGGCCACCGAGACCTGGAAGGGAAACCCGTGCCCTCCGGTGCCCCGCACCTCGCCGACGGTGTGCCGACCGTACTCCCGCCCGCTCCAAGGCCGGTCCGCGCAGGGGCGCCGGCACCGTTTCACGACTGATCACTTCACCGGGTACGGTCGCGGGAGTTCGCGCCGCGGGGCCCGTGAAGTGCGCGTGTCCCCCGGCGGCTCCCACGCTGAAAGTAGGTTCCACCATGGCATGCCGGATCGGTGAGCTCGTGCTCGGTTGCCACGACCCCGAGGTGCTGGCGCGGTTCTGGTGCGAGGTCCTGGACTTCGTCGTGCTCGACCGCGAAGAGGACTACATCGAGATCGGCCCGCGCGAAGGGTTCGGCGGCCCGCAGCCGACGATCATCCTCAGCCGCCGCGACGAGCCGGAGAAGGGGAAGTCCCGGCTGCACATCGACGTCAACCCCACCGACCGCGACCAGGACGCCGAGCTCGAACGCCTCCTGGCGCTCGGGGCGCGCCCGGCGGACATCGGCCAGACCGGCGAGGAGCCGTGGCACGTGCTCGCCGACCCCGAGGGCAACGAGTTCTGCCTGCTCAAGGCCCGCATCCCCCAGCTCTGACGCCCTCGGCGGCAACGCGGACCACGGCGGGCGGCCGGACGGGACGATCCACGACAAAGATCACCAAATGGCATGATGAGGTCATGCGCACCCTCCTGCGTCACCCGCTCATGGCCGTCCTGTGCCTGGTCGGCGGCCTCAACCTGGTGGCGTGGGGCATCGCGGGGGCCGTCCTCCTGGCCCCGGGCGGCGACCGCGACCTGCGCCTCTACCGGGCGGCGGCGCGCTGCCCGTCCGCCCCGTCCGGGCCCGCCGAATGCCGCTGGACGCAGGAGTTCACCGTGGTCGGCGTCCGCCTGACCACGTCGAGGTACGACCCGGACTCCGCGCGCCTGCGGGACGCCGGCGGCTCCGAGCAGGAGGTCGCCACCGACAAGGACCTGCTGGCCGGTCTCGACAAGGGCGAGCGGGTCACCGGCACGGTCTGGCGCGGCCGGATCGTCGAGATCTCGGCGGACGGCGAGACCCGGAAGACCGACGCCGCCCCGGACGACCTGCGCGCGCGGTTCCTCATCGGCGCGCTGGTGATCGTGCCTCCGGGCCTGCTGGCGACGCTCGCGGCCGCCTGGCGGCTGGTCCGCTTCCGCCGCCCGGAGCCGACGCCGGGCATGACCGTCACCCTGGGCCTGGCGTTCGCCCTGGGCCTCATCGGAATCCTCTCCCCGGCCTTCGCCGCCGGCCGGGAGGAGGACCTCTCCAACACCCTGGTCCCCTGGCTCATCATGACCCCCATCGCCCTCGTCGTGGCCCTCGGCTACGCCGCCCACCTGCGCTCCGAGAACGCCGGGCCCTCCTGATGGCGGGAGCGGCGGGACGAGCCGCCCGCCCGCTCCGCGTCCCCTAGGACAGGCCCAGGGATCTGACCAGGTCGAGCATCTCGGCGCGGTAGAGGGCGGCCGGGTTGCCCGCGACGGGACGGATGTGGCCGTCGACCTCCAGGGCCACCAGGCCGTGCATCCGGCCCCAGACGCGCAGCGCGAGCGCCGCCGCGGCGGGCGGCACGTCCGGGAGGTCCGCCCGGATCTTCGTGACGTAGTCCGGGTGGAGGTCGGCCCAGGAGGCGTCCTCGGGCTGGTGGCGCCGCGCGTGGGGCCACGCGGCGGCCACCAGGCGGGTGAGCTCGCGGCACACGCGGCGCGCCGTCTGGTCCACCGGCCCGCCCTCGGGGGGCCGGTAGCCGGGGATGGGGTTGCCGTAGAAGAGCCGGAAGCTCTCCGGGTTGGCCAGCGCCCATTCCCTCAGGGCCTCGCCCCACGCCACCAGCCGGCCGCCGGGATCGGTGTCGGGGACGGCGGCGCAGGCGGTCTCCACCGCCGCCGCGAGCGAGGCGGCGATCCCGCCGATCAGTTCCGTGACCAGGTCGTCGCGGGTGGGGAAGTAGCTGTAGATCGCGCGTGGGGTCATCCCCATCTCGCGGGCGATGCCGCGCAGCGAGATCGCTCCGGGGCCCTCGTCGGCCAGCTGCCGCACCGCGATGGTCTTGATCTCCCGGACCGTCTCCGCCCGCAGCCGCTCCCGGCGGCTCGTCGTGCGCGCGCCGCGTCCGTTCTCGTCAGTCCCCACCTTGATCAGGTTACCGGGGTGCCGTAGTCTCCGGCGAGTCAAAAGTATACGCCGTGTCCAAAGGAAACGGGGGATAACATGAGCGCCTACGTCGTCGTCGCCATCGATGTGCTCGACGAGCGGGCCGCCCTGGCCTATGCGGCCGTGGCCCAGAGGTCCGTCCTCGACCACGGGGGCCGGTACCTGGTCGCGGGGCCCACGCCCGAGCCCGTCGAGGGCGCCTGGGACTCCGGCCGGTTCGTGGTCATCGAGTTCCCCGACATGGACCGGGTCCGCGAGTGGTACGACTCCCCCGAGTACCGGCGGGCCCGGGAGATCCGGGAGGGCGCGATGCGGGTGCGGATGCTGTTCGCCGAGGGAGCGCCGCCCGAGGGCTTCTCCCTCCCGGCCTAGCGTTGGGCGCGGGAATGGCGAAGGGCGTTCAGGCTCGGGGCGTGAGCACCGGCCTGAACACCCTTCTGACCACGTTGCACGTCAGGCCCGGTGACCGACCGGGGCACCGGCCCCGGCCTGCCGACGCCGAACCGCCGGCCCCGGCGGCAAGGGCCGTCCGAGCGGACCGGGAACGGGGACGGCGTGCGAACGAGTCTCGCGGCTACTCCGCGTAGGGCTGGTCCTCTCCCTGGTCGCTGTAGCCGAGGCTCCAGACGTAGCCGTCCGGGTCGGCGAAGGTGCCGCCGTACCCGCCCCACGGCAGGGCGCCGGCGGGCTTGAGGATCGTGGCACCGGCCTTCTCGGCCTCCGCCATGACCTCGTCGACCCGCGCCTCACTGCGGACGACGTAGGTGAGGACGAGCCCGCTGAAGCCGCTGCCCTCCGGGCTCGTGCCCACCTGCTCGGCCAGGCCCTCACGGCCGTAGAAGCCGACCGGCGAGGCCCCGTCCGACTCGAAGAACACCGAGATGCCCCAGTCGTTCTTGATCTTCCAGCCGAGCCCCTCGGTGTAGAACTGCTTGGATCGGTCCAGGTCCCGGACTCCGAGAAGGATCGAGCTCACGTGCGCCTTCATGCCTTGTCTCCCTGCGTTCGAGGTGCCGCCCGGACACCCGCGTCGGGTCCGGCGGCCGCGTTGGCGTCGGTCGCCCTGCGACTGCCTCTGCGAACATCACGCTACGTACGGGGCCGGGGCCGGTGCTTCTTGATTCCTGACCGATGCGGACACCCGCGGGAGCGCCGGGATCCGACGATGCGACCGTCCTCGGTTCCGGTCCCACCCGGCCCAGGGTCCGCAGGTCGGATCGCGAAGCGATGCCGTGCTCGCCAAGATCTGGTTAGGCCGGGGCTTTGAAACACGCCTAGCCGTGCCGCCCGAGGGGGTGGGAGGTCAGGGAGCGCCAGCCGCGCTCGACCGACCGGCGGCACCGGTCGGGGTCGTCGCCCGCGCTGGTGAACAGGGCGGTCAGCATCGGCACGCCGTGGGCGAGCGCCTCGCGGGGCAGGGGGCCCGTGACGACCAGCGAGGCCAGGCCGTGGCCGATGGTCCAGCTCTGCGTGGCCAGCTCCAGCGGGTCGACGTCGTCGCGGAAGCGTCCGGCCGACCGTGCCCGTTCGACGGCCCGGACCAGGTGGTGCAACGTCTCGTCGGCGGCCGCGGCGTCCTGGAGTTCGAACCCGGCGTCGAACATGACCCGGTACAGGTCGGGGTTGGCCAGGGCGTTGGCCAGGTAGGCGGCGCCGAGCCCGGTCAGGTGCCGCACCGGGTCCGCGGCGACCGGCACCTCCTCCAGCCTGGCCGCCAGGCGCGTGAACCCCTCCTGCCGCACCGCCGCCCACAGGCCGTCCATGCCGCCGAAGTAGGTGTAGACGGCCATCGTCGAGACGCCGGTCCCGGCCACCAGCGAACGCAGCGTGACCGGCTCCCGGGCGCTGAGCATCCGCGCGGCCCGGTCGATCAGCCGGGCGCGCACCGCCGGGTCCTTGATCCTCACCATGGCGCCACAATACATATCGTTGCTATGTTCTGACGGTGGCCGGACCCGTCGGCGCCGACGCCGAGGAGCGCGCATGACCGTGACGCTGATCAACCCCGACGGGCTGCCCAAGCCCGAGGTCTACCGCCAGATGTCGGTCGCCACCGGATCGAGACTGGTGTTCCTGGCGGGCCAGGTGGCCCGCGACGCCGAGGGGCGGCCGGTCGGCGAGGGGGACCTGGCCGCCCAGGTCGAGCAGTCCTACGTGAACGTCGCCACGGCCCTGGCCGCGGTCGGCGGGTCCTTCGCCGACGTGGCGAAGCTGACCGTCTACGTCGTCGACTGGACGCCCGACAAGATGCCGCTGCTGGGCGAGGGCGTCTCCCGGGCGGCCGCCCGGCTGGGGATCGACCCGGTCAAGCCGATCACGCTCCTGGGCGTCGCGGCGCTGGGGGAACCCGATCTGCTGGTCGAGGTCGAGGCCACCGCGGTCCTCGACTGAGCCGGGCGCCCGGCCGCCCCGATCCGGTTACGCTCGCACCCGTGACCACCGTCCAGGGCATCGACTTCCAGGCGCTCGTCGACCGCGCCGACCGCGACGGCGTCCAGAGGATCGTGGTCGGCGCCGTCGTCCACGCCGCGGGCCGGGTGCTGGTCCTGCGCCGCTCGGGCGGCGACGCGTTCCTTCCCGGCATCGAGGAGCTTCCCTCCGGGGGCGTGGATCCCGGCGAGGACCTGCCCACCGCGCTGCGCCGCGAGCTCGCCGAGGAGATCGGCCGCGGTGGGCCGCTCGCCCTGGACCCCGGTTTCGTCACGCACTTCGACTACGTGTCCGGCTCCGGCCGCAGGGCCCGCCAGTACACCTTCGGGCTCGCCCACGACGGCGGCCCCGTCTCGCTGTCGCCCGAGCACACCGGCTTCCGTTGGCTCGCCCCCGCCGACCTGGCGGGCTCCGACGTCACCGAGGAGACCGCGCGAACGGTCCACGCCTGGGCCGCCGCACGGTCGAATCCAGTGCCCTGGCACTAGTCGGTTGGCCCTCCGGGACCTGGAACAGGGAAGCGCGCCCCTTTTATGGTCGAACCAAATGTCCGGTTAACTCCATGACACGGGGGCTCGAAGATGAACCACTGGAAGATCGCACCCGCGCTGGCCGCCGCCGGTGTCGCCCTGGCGACCCTGAGCGCCCCGGCCGTCGCCTCGGCCGAGACCGCGTCCGCCAAGACCGCGTCCGTCGAGACGGTCACGGCCAAGGCCAAACACAAGAAGTCCGCCAAGTGCAAGACGCCGCGCGGCAAGAAGATCAACATCTCCTGGGGCGACGGCAACGTCACCACCACGGTGTACTACAACAACCACTGCAAGCAGACCCGCGGCATCAAGCTGCAGTTCGTGAAGCAGAACGGCGAGATCAAGAACGTGTGCAAGAACGCCAAGGCCCGGAAGAAGGACAAGCTGAAGTACGACAACGGCATGCCGAACAAGGTCACGATCCTGGCCGGCAAGTGCCCGTGACGCCCGCCTGACCCGGGTACGGCAGAGGCCGCGCCTCCCCGCGGGGGGCGCGGCCTCTGCCGTTGCGGCGGCGTTCGGTGGATCAGGACGCGTCGGCGGGACGCCACTGCTCGGCCGGGGAGGCGCCGGGGAGCGGCTTGCCGATCAGCGCGAGCGGGACGAAGAAGTTGACCTGGCCGATCGCCATGCCGAGCGTGGCCAGGGCCCTGTCGTCGTAGTGCTCGGACGCCTCGGCGTACAGCGCGTCAGGGACGCGCTCGCCGTGCGGGTTGGGCGTGAGCACCGCGTCCACCAGCGCGAGCGCGGCGCGTTCGGCGTCGGTGAAGTACGGCGCGTCCCGCCAGGAGGAGACGGCGGCGATCCGTTCCTCCGACTCCCCGGCCCCGCGCAGGTTGCCGGTGTGCAGAACGGTCAGGTAGGCGCTGCCGACGAGCTGGCCGGCGCGCAGTTGCACCAGGCTGACGGTGGTCTGCGGGACCGAGCCGTTGCCGACGGCCTTGAACAGCGCGCCGCCGACCTCGCCCAGCTCCGGGACGAGCTGCTGGGGGTTGGGCAGGCGCGAGGCGAGCGGGGCGGGGGCGGACGGAGAGGCGTTCATGGGGTGACTTCCTTCGCGGAGGCGGGCCGCTCGGGCCCGCTCGTTCGATGCGTTCACCCCACTGACGGACCGGAGGAGGCGGATGTGACCGCCTCCGGAAGATCCGTTGACGCCTCGCCGTCCGCCCGCGGCGGTCAGCGCACCGTGTACGCGCGGCGGATCGTCTGGTCGAGCGTGGTGCCGGACGCGTCCCGGACGAGGGCGCGCAGCGAGACGCCTCCCCGCGCGGGGTTCCGCAGCCGCACGACCCAGTGGTCGCCCTCCCGGGCCACCGGCAGGGGCCGCCAGTGCGCGCCGTCGTCGAAGGACGCCTTGACGGCGAGCGAGGTGACCGGTGCCGCGGCCGCTCCGGCCTGGTGCGCGACGCGGACCGGGATGGAGACCTCACGCCCGGCGGGCCCCTGGTTGAGGTGGTCCAGGGAGGGGGAGAACCGGACGGCCATCAGCGGGAGCGGTGTGGTGCCGCCGTTCCCGGCGGAGGCGAACGTCCAGGACGCGCGCACCCCGGTCGTGGCCTGCCAGTGCGGCGTGCCGACGTTGGCCTCGACGTCGAGCCGGTAGGAGCCCGGCGCGGCCGGCACCTTGAAGACCCCCGTGCCGGGTTCGGACGTCTCGCCGACCAGGGCGCCGTCCCGGTAGAGCCGGGTCGCCCCCGCGGACTTCTCGGAGTCGGCGTGGTTGTACCCGTAGTGGCCGGGCCGGTCGTCGGTGAAGGCGGGGACGCTGACGTCGATGGTGTCGCCGTGCCGGAAGACCCACGCGGGCCGGTGGGTCTCCTTCCACGGCTGGGTCGGGGTGGCGAGCCAGGGGCCCAGCACCCCCTTGGCCATGGTCTCGGTGAACCGTTCGCCCGGCCGGTGGGCGCGGGCGCTGGAGGTCAGGGCAGGGGCGCCGTCGCCCGAGCCGATCAGGGTGCGGCCGAAGAGGACGCCCTCCTGCGCCGGGTGGTACTCGGTCCGGACGCTCGGGACGCGGATCAGCTCGCTCCCGTTGCCGAGGAACAGTTCGCCGAACCGGGCGCCGGTGGACAACTGCGCGGTTCCGGCGGCGCCCGCCGCGCGGTAGGTGATGCGGCCGGCCGCCAGGTCCTCGTCCCGGTCCAGGTAGACGGGGTTGTCGGGGATGCGGCCGACCGTCGGGTGGACGAGGTTGTAGCTGTAGGGGCTGGCCTCGATCCCGCGCGTGGTCACCGGTACCGGGGCGGTCCCGGCCAGGCGGCGCAGCCGTTCGGCCGCCTCGCCGCGCGCGACCAGGGTCGGCAACGCCAGGTCGCCGCTGTAGGAGGGCGCTTCGCCCGCGTCTCCCAGCAGGACCGCCCGGCCGCCGGCCTTGGCGACGTTCGCCACGCGTTCGGGGAGGGTCGCGCCCGCCCCGTCCGGCAGGTCGAGCACGACGAGCGCGCCCGCCGCGTCCTTGAGGTCGTCGGGTTCCCCGGCGCCGCCGTGCACCGCCTTGAGGCCGTGGGTGCCGAGCAGGCGGGGGGACGCCTTGCCCTCCTCGTCCCTGCTCTCGGTGTAGGAGACGTCCACGGGGAACGGGGAGCCGCCCCCGACGTCGAGGCGGATCAGCGGCTCCTGGAAGACGCCCCGGACGTTGAAGGTGAAGTCGGGGGACGGTTCGGTGACCTTCGCGTGGACCTCGGCGTCGTCGGGCAGGAACGAGATCCATTGTTTGTGGAGGAATCCGGAGCCGGGCGGGGCCTTGACGGTCATGCCGGTCGCCCAGTGAACCGCGCGGGCGGTGGGCCGTGCGACGCCCAGCCTCACCCGGCGCGCTCCGCGTCCGTCGAGGGTCACCGTGGTGTCCTTGTCGACCCTCACCTCGGGATCCATGAGCTCCAGGAAGGGGCCGCCCGCCCGGTGGTCGCCCGCCATGGTGTGGACGGCGTACCGGCCGGGCGGCACCGGCAGTTCCTCACCGGGGCTGATCCACCATGTCCCGAAGCCGGGGTCGTCGCGGCTGACCACCGTCACTGTCGCGGGGGCCGTGAGGGGCCGGCCCTCCCGGTCCAGGATCTCGACCTTCAGGACGTGGTCGGCGGCGGTGGCGCGGCGTGCCGGTGCGGTGCCGCCGCCGATCGTGAACAGGCGCGGGTCCAGCCGGCGCGAGGCGGCGTCGGAGGGCAGGACGGTCAGGTCGCGGCCCGCGCCGAACTGCTGGAAGGCGATGTGGTCGCGGCCGGGGCCGGGGTCGATCCCGGCGACGGCGCCGTCCCGGACGCGGACCCGGTCGCCGGTGACCAGCGTGACCGTCCTGCTCTCATGCGCCCCGGGGGTGGCGGCCGGTTCCGGCGCGGCCTGGGCGAGGGGGGCGGTGGGAACGGCGAGCGCGGCCGTCAGGGCGGCGGTCAGGGGGAGGGACTTCACGGGATCCTCGGCTTCTCGTCGGTCCAGCCGGTGGACAGGTAGATGGTCGACGAGTTCATGGCGTGGCCCTTGGCCCGGGTGAAGGTCCGGGCGAGCACCTGGGAGGAGCCGGTGTCGACGATGAGCCGGAACTCCGTCGGCCCCTTGGGGCCGGTGAACGTGAACGCCAGGGCGGCGCCCTTGCGGCCGCGCGGATCCGACGTGCGGCCCAGCGACCGCACTCCGGGCATCGCGGCCAGGGCCCGGAACGCGGCGGCCCGGGTCTTGGGGGTGGTCGGCTGGCTGATCAGCAGCTCGATCAGGGCTTCGGTGACGTAGTGCGGTCCGCCGGACTTCGGCCTGTTGCGCTCGGCGAGCGCGCGCAGCCTCTGGGGATCGGTCGGCAGCTTGAGCAGCGCGGACAGGGACGGGTCGGGACCGAGCACGGACACCGGCATCGGCGCCAGGCCCTTGAGCCGGTGGATCCCGGAGGGTGCCTCTCCCGGTCCGGGCGCGGGGTCGCGGTAGGCGGTCCAGCGCCGCCCGTCCAGGGTGATCCATTGCGCGCTGACCGCCGCGCCGGGAGAGTTGTGGGTGGTCTTGATGTGCCAGTACGTGCCGGTGGGCGCCGTCTCGGCGCGCCGGGCGGCGGCGAGCAGCACGGTCTGGGCGGAGTCAAGGCGCACGGGGGTGTTGCCGGGCCCGTCACCGGGCGCGTCGCCGATCTGCACGACGGCGAGCGTTCCCGCGGCCACCGCGCCGGCGAGGGCGAGACCCCACACGGGACGGACCCGGCGGCGGGCGCCGCGCGGAGCGGCCTGGGCGTTCGTGTGCGCGGCCAGCCGCGCGCGCATCCGGGCGACGTCGTGCGGCGCGGGGTCCGGCTGGGCGTCATGGTAGTCGCGGAGGGGACGCAGGTCATTCATCGTTCAGGGCCTCCAGGGCCGTGCGGAGCTTGCGCCGCGCGCGATTGACGCGGGAAGCGACGGTGCCGGGCGGGACGCCGAGGGCGACGGCGGCCTCGGCATAGCTGAGCCGGGCGAAGGCGACGAGGGTCAGGGCGGCGCGGTCGTCCTTGGACAGCCGGGCCAGCCCGCGGGCGACCTCGGGGTGGAGCTGCGCGGCGGCCATCCGGTCGACGACCCGGTCGGCGTGGCCGGGGTCGGCGTCCTGGCGGCCCGCGCGCCGCATCGCGCGGTAGAACCGCACCTCGGCGCGCCGGTGGCGGCTGATCAGGCGGGTCGCGATCCCGTAGAGCCAGGCCCGCGCCTCGGGATGCGCCGGGTCGTACCGGTGCCGCTGGTCGAAGGCGGCCAGGAACGTGTCGGCGGTGATGTCCTCCGCCGCCGCCATGCCGAGCCGCGCGGCGGCGTAGCGGTGGATCCGTGCGTGGTACCGGTCGAAGATCAGCGAGAACAGCTCGGGCTCGGCGCGGGACCGTTCGATGACGGCCGCGTCGGTCGGGCCGGTCGGGCCGGGCGCGTCGACCGCCCCGTCGGGGGGCCGCGCGGGCGGTGGGTGGGTCACGGGCATGCTCCGGGCCTTCCTCGGGGGGAATGATCGCCGCTGATTGCCCGCAGCCCCGGCCTTCTTCACGCCCCGGGACGATCCCTCGGGTGATTCACGTCACATCGTCGGCGGGCAGGGCGAAGCCCACCTGCCGGAAGAGCCGGCGCAGGTAGCGGCCGACCTCCTCGGGGCTCGGCTCGCCGGGCTCCAGGAGGAGGTGATGGATGATCGCCCCGGCCATCATGTCGAGCAGCACGTCGACGTCGGCGGCGGGGTCGAGCACGCCCTCGTCCTGCGCCCGGCGGAGCAGGGCCCGGGAGCGTTCGCGCCGCGGGAGCACGTGGTGGTTCCAGTACGCCTCCAGCAGCGCCGGATGGCCGGGACCGGCGCCCAGCAGCCGCGCCGACAGCGCCCGGTAGCGGGGGTCGGCCAGCGCCTCGCCCCACCGCGGCAGCAGCGTCTCGATCAGCTCGGGCAGCTCGCGGGCCGCGCGCACCGGCGCCACGCCCGGGACGTCGTCCCGGACCTTCTCGATCGCGTCCGCGAGCAGGTCCTCCTTCGACTTCCAGCGCTTGTAGACGGTCACCTTCGCGACCCCCGCGCGCTTGGCGATGCCCTCCATGCTGGTCTGGTCGACACCGCGCTCGATGAGCAGGTCGACGGCCGCGCGCAGGATCGCGGCGTCGGCGTGGGGATCGCGGGGACGTCCCGGTCCCCTGCGGCGCGTCGTCTCGGCGGTCATGCGCCCATCCTGGTGTGCAGCGCGCCGGTGAGCCACCGGCGCAACGCGGCGGGGTCGTCGCCCCGCCAGCCCAGGTGCCCGTCGGGGCGGACCAGCCACGGCGAACGCGCCGCGCCGGCGTCGAACAGGGCGGTGACGTCCTCGCCGAGGCGTTCGCGGGCCACGTCCAGGAGCGCGGCGACGTCGGCGCCGGGACGGGCGAGCAGGACCCAGGCGGGGCACAGTTCGGCGTACAGCCGCGACGGGCTCCCGTCGGCGCGCACGCCCTCCCGGTCCGGAACGCGGTCGCCCGGCCGGGGCCCGGCGCCCCGGCCGCCGAGCGGGCCCCGCCGGTAGCTCACCCCCAGCTGGGACGCCGTGCGGGTCGCCCGGCGCTGCACGCGGGGCGAGTTGAGCAGCGGAACGAAGATCCGGTCGCGGACGAGCCGGGCCGCCGCCCCCTCCCCCACCAGGATCCGGGTGTTCGCCGTGGTGGTGCGCAGGACCTCGGCGGCCGGCGGGCGGCGCTCGGCGGTGTAGGTGTCCAGCAGCGCCGGGTCCGCGCCGCCGCGCACGACCAGCGCCAGCTTCCACGCCAGGTTCTCGGCGTCGCCGATGCCGGTGTTCATGCCCTGGCCGCCGATCGGGCTGTGGATGTGCGCGGCGTCCCCGGCCAGCAGGACGCGGCCCCTGCGGTAGTCGGCCGCGAGCCTGCGGTGGATGCGGAACACCGAGGTCCAGACGGCGTCGCGGATGCGCACCCCGGTCTCACCGGCCCGTTCGGGCAGCAGCCGTTCGAAGCGCGCGACGATGTCCGCCGCGTCGAGGCGCCGGTCGGGCTCCGGCACGTCGGCCATGAGCCGCCACAGGTCGTCCCGGCCGTCCGCGTCCCGCATGGGGATCGCCAGCAGCAGGCCGTCGCGGTGGAAGAAGCCCGCCGACACGGTCCGGTCCCGGTCCCAGTCGGCGTGGACGTCGGCCAGCAGGAACCGCTCCACCACCGGCGCCCCGGGGAAGTCGATCCCGGCGGCCTCGCGCACGGTGCTGTGCGCGCCGTCGCACCCGGCGAGCCAGCCCGCCCGCACGCGCGCGCCGTCGGCGAACCCGGCCGTCACCCCGCCGGCGTCCTGCGTCACCCCGGTGACCGCCCGGCCCCACTCGACCCGGCCGCCCAGCTCGCCGAGCCGCCGCCGCAGCCGCTCCTCGATCCGGGCCTGGGAGACGAACAGCGCCCGCGCCGACTCGCGCTCGTCCGGGGCGAACCGCATGGTCGCGATCGGCCGCGACCGCACGTGCATCCGCATCCCGACCGGCGCCAGCGAACGTTCGCGGAGGTCGCCGACGGCCGCCAGGCGCTCCAGCACCTCCGCGCCGCGCGCGTGCAGGATGTTCGCCCGCGACGTCGAGGCCGGGCCCCGCGCGCGGTCGACGACCCGCACCCCGGCCCCCTGCGCGGCCAGCCCGCAGGCCAGCACCAGCCCCGCCGGGCCCGCCCCGACGACCAGCACGTCCACGCGTTCCATGGCGCCTCCAATTTCCATACGCATACGGCTGCGTATGGAAAATAGCCGGTTCCGGCGCCCGGGACAACACCGGGCGCCCGCTAGGAGCGCAGGTCCAGGGACAGGTGCGGGGACAGCGCGCGCAGGAAGTCGGCCGCGTCGAAGATCTCCCCGGCGGACGCGACCCCGGTCGTCCTGGTCTCACCGGCGAGGACGCGGCGGACCGCCTCCACCGCGAGCGGCGCGCTGACGGCGTAGATGTCCCGGCCGCCGACCGTGGCGCGCCGCTCGGCGTCGCCGGAGCGCACCACGACGTCGACCAGGAAGGTCTGGTCGGAGCGGCCGTGCTCGTCGGCCGCCGCCGGCGCGGGCGTGTCCGGGGCCGCCAGGTCCTCGGCCGCCTCGACCGTCATGTACGAGCGCACCTCGGGGACCGCCAGGTGGCTGGGGATCGTGACGACGTCGGCCATGCTGAACTCCCCGATCACGGGCCGGACGCCCATCGGCTCGGGGAACGTCCACTTCAGGGACGGCAGATCGTCCTGGTGGTACTCCAGCCTCCCGCCGGTGAAGCGGACCCGGCGGCCGTCCCGCCGCTCCCGGGAGACCGTGCCCGCGACGCGCGTCCCGGCGGTGGGGTGCCAGCCGCTCAGCCCGTAGGCGACGTGCACCTCGTCGGCGGCCGTCCAGTCGCCCATCGCCGCGGTGGCCAGCAGGTCGCCGAGGCCGCCGAAGAAGGCCATCGCGGGGACGACCGCGGTCCCGGCCTCGCGGGCGCGGTCGGCGAAGTGCGCGAACGTGTCGGCGTTGGCCTCGATCTCGGCCGCCACGTCCACGTACGGGATCCCGGCGCGCAGCGCCGCCTCGATCACCGGGGCGGCCGTCGCGGCGAAGGGCCCGGCGGCGTTGACCACCGCCGCCGCACCGGCCAGCGCGCGGTCGAGCGAGGCCGGGTCGTCGACCGACGCGGGTCGCACCTCAAGCCCCGGGAAGGACGCCGCCAGCGCCTCCAGCTTCCCGGCGTCGCGGCCGGACAGCACCGGGACGAACCCGCGCTCCCGCAGCTCCGCCACCACGAACCGCCCGGTGTGCCCGTACGCGCCGTACACCGCCACCGTCTGCGCCGATTCCATGGTCTCTCCCCTGCTCAGGTGATCCGTTACGGACAATCCTGGCAGGGAGGGCGCCGGGCCGCGAGTGTCTGGAACGCCATCACCCGTACAATTCCGGACAGAGCGCGCCGGCCGCGGGACCGGCCCGTCGGGACCGGTCCCGCGGCCGGACCGGTGGCGTCAGTCCTGCTCGTCCTCGCGGTCCTTGGCGTTGTTGTCCTCGTCGTCCTCGTTGTCGTCGAAGAGCCCGGTCTCATCGAGGTCGGGATCGGACAGGGCGATGCCGGGGGTGTCGGCGGGCGCCCCGGCCGGGGCCGCGTTCGCGGGCGCGCCCAGGGCCAGAACGGAGGCGAACACCGCGACCAGCAGGGTCAGCAGGGCGGATTTGCGGGACGTCATGAACTGTCTCCTTGATGCTCTGCGAAGTTGGAGTGCCGGTGACACCGGTGGCGCCACCGACTGATCACTCCCTATCTGCCCTAGGTAGTCGATCAATCACGCAGAGTGAGTATATTGTCGGGAGATCATCTATGGCGTGCCCGATGTCCGGCGCCGAGGGCTCCAGGGCGCCCGGAACGGCGGCGATCTCCTCATCCGGTCTCAGGCGGCGGGGACCCCGGTGTCGCGGAGCGCGGTGACCGCGGCGGCGAACATCGTCTCCTTGATGGCGCCGAGGGTGGCGCGGCTCTTGCCGGCCAGGGGACGGACGCGCGCGTCGGCGGCGGCGACCAGCTCGTCCGGTCCGGCCGTCCCGTCGACCAGGCCGAGGGCGTGGGCGTCGGGACCGCCGAAGCGGCGGCCGGTGGTCATGGAGGCGACGGCGGCGGCCGGCGTCAGCTTGCTCTGGATGAGCGCGGCCATCCCGGGGGTGAACGGGATGTCGATGTCGGCCTCGGGGAAGCAGAAGTAGCCGCGGTCGGCGCGCATGACGCGGAAGTCGTGGGCCATGGCGAGCATGCCGCCGGCGCCGAAGGCGTGGCCGTTGACGGCGGCGACGGTGGGGACGGGCAGGGTGAGGACGCGGGCGAGGAGTCCCTGCACCCGCTCGACGTAGGTGAGGAGCCGGTCCTCGTGGGCGGCCAGCCATTCCAGGTCCAGGCCGTTGGAGAAGAACCTGCCCCGGGCGGTGGTGACCAGCGCGGCGGGGCCGGGGCGGTCGACGACGGTGTCGAGAAGGGCGTGGACGCCGTCCATCCAGTCGGGGGAGAAGCGGTTCTCGTCGTCGCCGAGGTCGAGGACGAGGACCGGGCCGTCGTCGCGCAGTTCGGGCATGATCATTCCTTTGCGGGCGGAGGGATGGTGAGCACGGCGCGGACCGCCGCCTCCAGCCGTCGGCGGCTGTCGGCGTCGACGGGCGCGGCGCCGTCCACGGCGGGGCCGGTGAGGGCGCGCCGGAACGCGGCGGTGGGCAGGTCCACCACGCACAGGGTGACCACCGCGACGCTCGGCGCGTCGGCGCCGTCCCACAGCGCGCGGGCCAGCCGGGACAGCAGGGCCAGCAGCCGCCGGTCGAGGGCGAGCAGCTCGTCGGCCAGCGCGTCCGGCAGATCCGGGCCGAGCAGCCGGTCGCGTTCGACGGTCATCAGCATCCGGGCCGCCGCCGGGCGGCGCAGCGCGAACCGGGCGGGCGCGTCGGCCGCCGCGACGACGGCGTCCACCGCCGTTCCGGCCCGTTCCGCCAGGGCGGACTGGAGGTCGAGGAAGTCGGTCGCCGCGCGGAGCCACACGCGTCCCAGCAGGATCGGCAGGGATCCGAACGCGTGGTAGATCGCTCCGTTCGACACGCCCGTGACGGCCGACAGGCCCCGGATGGTGACGCCGTCGGGCCCCAGCTCGGCCAGGCGCCGCTCGGCGGCGTCCAGCACCAGTTCCGGGTCGTGGATCCGTGGTCGTGCCATGCCCGCACAATAACAGAGCATGTGCTCTATAACGAGGCCGCGGGCACGGCACGACGCGCCGTGGGCCTTCAGGCGGGTGGCGTGGGGTGGGGTTCCGGAGCGCGGGTCAAAGCTCCAGGTCGCGTTCGGACAGGAGGGCGGGGAGATCCTCGGGGGCGCGCAGGACCGCCTCTACCAGGAAGCGGGCCTCCCAGCGGCCGGTGGACCAGGCCAGCACCCGGGCCAGGCCCTCGGTGCCGCTCGCGTGCAGGTCCTCCTCGCCCGCCCACCACGTGACCGGGTGGCCGTCCACGACCAGTTCGTCGTGCGCCAGGTAGGTGGTCGGGGCGTCGGGGAGGATCGCGCGGACCGCGGGCGGGACGTCGCGGGGCTCGCCCGCCGACCCGACCTTGCCCGCCACCTCCTCGCCGGCCAGCGGAAGGTCGAGCAGGTCCGCCAGGCGTTCGGCCCGGTCGTGGGCCGCGATCACCAGGGGCTGGCCGGGAAGCAGCGGGAGCAGGTCGGGGCGGTCCAGGACCAGGGCGTCGGCCGCCTCGGCCGTCTCGACCGCGCCGTCCACGACCGCGCGGACGCGTTCGGGCGGGTCCACGGGGGTCTCGTGGTCGGCCAGCGCCGTCCACAGGGCCACCAGTTGCGCGCGGCTCACGGGGCGGCCCGGGTCCGCCAGGCGGTCCAGCAGCTCCGCCGCGCCCTCCGGGGTGGACAGCAGGTCGTCCAGCGTCGTGCGGACGCCCAGCGCCAGCAGGAACCGCTCGTCCAGGCCCTCGGGGGCCGGGTCGTACAGGCCCGCCAGGGTCGCGTCGCCGGGCAGGCGGAACTCCCCGGGGCAGCGGCCCTCCAGGACCGGGCGCCGCCGCAGCCACCACGCCGTGTAGGACGGGACCGCCACGCGGCGGCCGTCGAACAGGGCGACGTGGGCCGGGTCGACGACCGCCGCGCGCAGCGGCGGCCGGGACAGCAGGCGCAGCGCCGCCGCCCAGTCCTCCACCAGCTCCAGGTCCCGGACCGCCGCGAACTCCGGGAGCAGGGGCGGAAGCTCCTGCATCCCCAGCCGGTCCAGGGTCTCCTCGGCCCACCGCTCCTCGGCGTCCAGGTGGAACGTCTCCGCCTGGTCCGCCAGGCCCGTCAGGTTCACGTCCTCGGCCCGCGCCAGGGCGAAGCCGTCCAGGACCCCGGCGGCCACCAGCGCGTCGCGGCCGTGGCGTTCCAGGAGATCGGCGTCCACCGTTCCGAACGGCGCGTCCTCCGCCATCACGTCGTGCAGCGGGCTGTCGGGGAGCAGCAGCTCCCCGGCGGCGTACAGCTCGCCGTCCTCGCCCGGCAGCGCCAGCTCCGACAGCCACGGCTCGTCGCCGGGGTCCAGGCGCGCCGCGGCGACCAGGCCCAGCACCGCGTCCGCGACCGCCTCGGGGTCGTCGGCGTCGAACGCGTCCTCCACCGCGGCGCGCACGGCCGGGTCCGCCAGCACCGTGCGCGGGCCCGCCTCGATCGTCCCCAGCCGGAACAGCAGCGGGTGGACGGCCTCGGGATCGACGAAGCGCAGCCCCAGCACGTCCAGGCCGGAGGGGTCGACGCCGTCGGCCGCCACCAGCAGCCCGCGCGGCCCCCGCACCACGCGCCCGTCGGCGAGCGGCACCGGCATCGCGCCGAGCCCGTCGGTCGACGCCCCGCTCAGCGACTCGTACAGCCCGTGCCACCAGGCCGGCGCGCGGTCCAGCCCGGCCAGCGCGTCCACGACGTCGGCCAGCTCCATGCGCCGCACCCCGAGCGCCGCCAGCGCCGCGTGCCGCGCCGGCCACGCGGCGGGCAGCAGGCCCGGGACCACCGGCTCGCCGTCCCCGCGCCCGGCCAGCAGCTCGACGAACGCGGCCGGCCCGTCGATCGCGACCGTGTCGCGTCCCCGCGCGAACGCGTCCTCGCCGAGCGGCAGCAGCGGCGTCTCGGGAAGGCGCGCCAGGACCGCCCGCCGCAGCGCGGCGTCCAGCCCGCCCGCCCCCACCGTGCCCGGGACCAGGTCCAGCAGCGCCGGGGTCGGCGGGACCGCGCGCAGCAGGTCCACGTACGCGTCGGCGGCGCGTTCCACCAGGTGGTCGGTGAGGGGGCCGGGCGCGACATGGCGCCGGTCGGGGGCCAGCGGGAACGTCGCGATCAGCAGGGCGGGCAGGTCGAGCCGCTCGTCGCTCGGCGTCGGGGCGTGCAGGACCGCCGGGACGCCCCGCGGCAGCCCGTCCGGCGGCAGCGCCCACCGCACCTGCCAGAACGGCCGCGCCCGCTCCTCGGTGGGCCGGCCGGCCAGCAGTTCGGCGGGGACCGTTCCGTGCGCCTCCACCGTCGTCCAGGAGGCGACCTCGTCGGCGGTGACCGCCCGGACCGCGCCCCCGACCGACACCTCGACCTCGGCCAGCGCGGGCAGCGCCAGCATCAGCGCCACCCCGGCCTGCTCCAGCTGGGCCCGCACCGACGCCTCGGCCGCCGGGCCGCGCAGCGGCAGCCGCACCACCGTCGTGTAGCCCTCGGGGATCTCCGCGGGCGTGGACGAGGGGAACGGCAGCCGCAGCAGCGGCACCTGCCCCGCGCGCCGTGCCAGCTCCTCCGCCAGCGACGGCAGGGCCCCGGCCTCGGCGCGGGCGCGGTCGGCCGACCACTCGACCCCGCCGGTCCGGGAGGTGATCGACGGGGTGTCGCTGACGGCGACCACCGCCGCGAACCCCACGCCGAACCGGCCCACCGCGGCGGTCTCGTCGCGTTTGGCCGACGCCCGCAGCGTCGACAGCGCCTCCACCCCGGCGGCGTCCAGCGGCGCCCCGGTGTTCGCCGCCGTCAGCACGCCGCCGTCCAGCGACAGCCGCAGCCGCCCCGGGACCCCCGCCCGCGCGGCGGCGTCGGCGGCGTTCTGCGCCAGCTCGACCACCACGCGGTCGCGGTAGCCGCCGAGGGCGTGGTCCTCCTCGGTGTTGGCGTCCTCCCGGAACCGCGCCGGGGACTCCGCCCACGCGCGCAGCACCCGGGAGCGCAGGGCCCCGGTGCCGAAGACGTCGGTCACGAGTGCCCGAGGGCCTCTTCGGCCTCGATCTCGGCGTCGTCGGCGACGATCACCTCGTAGCCGAGCTCGTCGATGACCGGCGGGCCGTGCTCGGAGGCGGCCGGGATCTCGACGGCCTCCGAGTGCGCGCCGCAGCCGTGGTCGGCCGACACCACGCGGCCGTCGTCGGGGGCGTACTCGTTGGCGCACGCGCCGAACATCTGCCGTAGCTGACCGGCCAGCGGGACGAAGAACCCGCAGGTGGAGCACTGGGCGGGCGCGGACATCGCGATGGAGGCGCGCGGTCCGGACGGGCCCTCGTACCAGCGGGCGGCGGCCTCGTCGCGGCCCTCGGCCGACAGCACGCGGGCGCGGCCGAGACCCAGCTCCCACTGCGCCTGCGCGTCGACGGCGTCGCTGACCTGGGCCAGGCCGGGCGCGAGCCGGGGATCGTCGGGGGCGGTGGGCAGCAGGTCGCCGGGGCCGAGGTCGCCGGGGCGCAGCCGTTCCAGCCAGGGCACCCACGGCGGGGCCAGCAGGGCGTCGTCGCCGGGCAGCAGCACGGTCTCGTCGACGGTGACGTTCCTGGCGCGGGCGGCGCGCGCGACGGTCACGGCCCAGCGCCACCCGTGGTAGGCGGGGTCGAGCGCCTCGAAGAAGTGGGTGACCACCCGGTCGGCCTCGGCGACCAGGCCCAGGTGCTCGCCGACCTTGCCCGGCCAGGCCGTCTCCTCCGCGGCCTCCCGGGCCAGGTCGACGGCCTCGGCGCAGGCCGGGTCGACGGCGGGCGTGCGGGTGCGGCGGGCGCTCCCCGTGGTGGTGCGCCCGGCGGTGCTGCGGGTTGAACGCGCGGGACTGGACTGACGGAGTGGGCTCACATGTCAATTCTCGCCCATGGAACGGCGTGACCGCGCACACGCTCCCCCCCTGCGGGTCCGCGGCGGGCCCCGGCGGGCGGGAACAGGCCGGTCGGGGCGGTTCGCGCGTTCCGACGGCGTGGCGGGGAACGTAGGCTCGCGAACGGCGGACCTTCGCGCGAGGAGCTTCCGGCATGGCGAACCGTGTGACGACGTTCCTGCGCACCGGCGCGGGCGGGACCCGGCGCGGCCTCGGGCGGGCCGCGGGGGCGGCGCGGGGCGCGGGGCGGCTGGCGCGCCGCGCCGCGAACGCGGGCGGCGCGGGACGCAGCGGCCTCGGCGCGCTGATCGAGACGGCGTCGCTGAACGCGGCCGGCGACGCGCTGGTGGCGGTCGCCCTGGCCGGGACGCTGTTCTTCGGGCTGGACGTCAACCAGGCGCGCGGCCAGGTGGCGCTGTACCTGCTGGTGACGATGGCCCCGTTCGCGCTGGTCGCGCCGTTGATCGGCCCGGTGCTGGACCGGATGCGACACGCCCGCCGGTACGCGGTGGCCGGGGCGTTCGCCGCGCGCGGGCTGCTGTGCTGGGGCATGGCGGGCGCGGTGGTGCACGGGGACGTGGTGACGCTGCTGCCCGCCGCGTTCGGGGTGCTGGTGCTGTCGAAGGCGTTCGGAGTGCTGCGCGCGGCGGTCACGCCCCGCGTGCTGCCCGAGGGCGTCACGCTCGTCACCGCCAACGGCCGGGTCGCGTTCGCCGGGCTGCTCACCGCGACGGCGGTGGTGCCGGTCGGCGCGGGCGTCAACCACCTGCTCGGCCCGGACTGGCTGCTGCGGATCACGACGGTGGTGTTCCTGCTGGGCGTGGTCTTCACGATGCGGCTGCCGGGCCGCGTCGACGTGCCCGACGAGCAGCAGCCCGGCCAGGCCGAGACGCCCCGGTGGCGGACGCTGCCCCGCGTCGGCCCGGTCGTCGCCGAGGCGCTGGCCGCCAGCGGGGTGCTGCGGACGTTCTCGGGGTTCCTGGTGCTGTACCTGGCGTTCCTGCTGCGCGAGGACGGCGTGGCGGGCCTGTCGGGCACCCTGGCGCTGGCGCTGCTGGTCGGCGGGGCGGGCGCGGGCGGCCTGCTGGGGACGGCGATCGGCGTCGGCATGAAGGACCGCGCCCCACGGCTGATCATGTTCGGGACGCTGGCGGCGGTGACGGCCGTGACGGTGGCGGCGGCGCTGTTCTACGGGCTGTGGACGGTGCTGGCGGTCGCGGTGGCGGCCGGGGTCGGCCAGTCCCTGGGCAAGCTCGCCACCGACGCCGTCGTGCAGCGCGAGATCGGCGAGGAGGTGCGGTCCTCGACGTTCGCGGTGTCGGAGACGCTGCACCAGCTCGTCTGGGTGGCCGGCGGGCTGCTGGGGCTCGCGGTGTCGGTCGTGGCGGGCGGCCCCGTCACCATGGTGATCATGGCGGTGGCGCTGGCGGTGTCCCTGGCGCTGCTGCTGGCGCGCAGCGCGGCCGTCGCCCGCCGTCGCCGCCGGGACCCGGCGACGACCCGCGTGCCCGCCTGAGCCCGCGCCCGGAAACGACGACCGGCCCGGGACCGCGGGGTCCCGGGCCGGTCGCGCGCGTTCTACAGGGACAGCTGGTCGGCGAGCGCCCGCAGCAGTGTGGCGATCTTCTTGGACTCGGCCGAGGAGGGGTGCTTGCCCCGCCGGTAGATCTCCGAGGCGTGCTCCAGCACCTTGATCAGATCCTCGGTGATCACGACCATCTCGTCGGGCTTCTTGCGCTTCTGCTTGGCGATGGTCTTCTCCACCGACGGCAGCGTCTCAAGGGTCCGCACCGACAGCGCCTGCTGCCCGCGCCGCCCCTCGACCACGCCGAACTCCACCCGCTGACCGGGCTTCAGCGTGCTGACACCCCCCGGCAGCGCCGAGGAGTGCACGAAGACCTCACCCCCGTCGTCGCGGGTGAGAAAGCCGAATCCCTTGTCGGCGTCGTACCACTTGACCTTGCCAGTGGGCACCGGAGACCTCGTTATTTCTCGTCCTGAATTGGCCTAAAGATTAGCGCCACGCCGCGTGGCGCAGAGAACGGCAGCGACGTCCCGCGACCCCTGCGAGCCAACGGACAGAAGCTATCGGCGACTCCTGCCGGGGTCATCCGAATATCGCCCCGGCGCCGAGATCCGCAGGTGACAAGTGATCTTCAGGGGGGCGGCGGCGCCGTTCAGCCGACGCCGATTCCGCCGGGCGCACCGTCCTCCACAACGGCCGGATTCAGCCATCCGGTCAACCATCCGGGGAACGCCAGCAGGTCCGGCAGCACCACGTCGGCCCCGTAGGCGGTCAGCTCCGCCGCGCCGTACATCCCCGTCGCGACCCCCACCGCGACCGCCCCGCCCGCGCGGGCGGCGTCCACGTCGCCGGTGTGATCGCCCACGTAGGCCCGGACCCCGTGGTCGCGCAGCGCCCGGCCCTTGTCGGACCCGAACAGCCCGCCGACCGCCACGTCCACCGGCAGCCCCAGGTACCGCACGGTCCGCTCGGTGTCGCGCTGGTTCTTTCCGGACACCACCACGACCCCGGCGCCGCGCGCCCGCACGGCCTCCAGCGCCTCGGCGGCCCCGGCCATCGGGACGGTCGCCGGGATCGCGATGTCGGGGTACAGCGCCCGGTACCGGTCGGCCATCTCGGGGACGCGCGCGGGCGGGAACCAGTACGCCAGCTCGACCTCCAGCGGCGGGCCGATCCGCGCCACCACCTGGCCGACGTCGATGGGAACGCCGGTCTCCTCGGCCAGCCTCGCGTACACCGCGCCGATGGCGTTGCGGGTGTCGGCGAGCGTCAGGTCGAGGTCGAAACCGACGGAGAATTCGGGGGCATCGTGATCCAGCACGCTCCACAGGGTAAAGGGAGGGATATGCGGGCACGTGCCGCCGAAGGCCGCCCCCGGCCACCGCCGCGGGGCTGACGGACGCGTGGACCCGCGCTCTCCTGGTAGTGGCGATGCGACGGGATCCGAGTAGGAGAGCGCGGGCTTCCCACGCGGAACGTCCGGTGTGTTCCGCCCGGTCGTTCCTGGTCGGGATATACCCCCGCGATCCCCCGCGAACCCGTTGACCAGGCAAAACGCGAGGCTCAAAAGCTCCACCGAACATCAAAAGAGGGCGACATGGTCGACAAGGACCCGAGCAGGACCCCCGCGGACCAGCCGGTGGCGGGCGGCGCCACCCGCACCGAACCCGGCGACCCCGGCCGCACCGGCGGCACCCACCGGGAGCCCCGCGCCGGGACGCGGCGGTGGGCGCCGCGCGGCCGCGGGCTGCGCACGGCCCGGCGGCAGGCGGTCGGCCTGCTGGCCGCGCTGGTCTCGATCATCACCACGGTCGTCGTGCTGATCCTCGCGGTGCACATCCTGTTCGCGGTGTTCGAGGCCAACACCGGCAACGAGCTGGTCGCCTGGGTCGGCGACCGCGCGCGGGACCTGGCCTGGCAGTTCAAGGACGTCTTCGAACCGGAGGACCCCAAGGTCTCCGTCGCGGTGAACCACGGCCTGGCCGCCGTGGTCTACCTGGTGATCGGCCGCATCGTCGTGGCGCTCATCCGGCGGGCGGCCTGACCGCGCCACCGACCCGCGCGCCCACCGGCCACGACACCGGCCACGGCACCGGCCGCCGTCACCCCTCGTCGCGGCCGGGGAAGCGCACGGCCTCGAACGGCCACGCCGTGGTGACCCACTCCTCCACGAAGTCCCCGAGCTCACGCTCCAGCGACGTCCCCGCCTGGTCGTCGCGCACCCAGAACACCACGCACGCGTCGGCGCCCGGGTCGTCGGACGGCGCCACATGGATGCGCCCGTACTGCTGCTCGTCGTCCGGGCTGGTCACCACGTAGCTGAACGACCGCCGCAGCTGCCCCTCCTTCTGGAGCCACGCCACGTCGATCAGCGCCTGCTCGAAGGTGAACTCGGTGTCCGGCCATCCCCATTCGGGACCGAACCGCCCCCGCAGCCGCTCCAGGCTCCCGATGACCGCGCCGTAGTCCTTGACCACGTCGTGCACGGTGATCGGGCGGATCTGGAAGCGCGGACCGGCGACCAGCGTCGGCACCACGAAGTCCGCCGGCACGAACTCCCGGACGGACCTCCGGCCGGTCTGCCGGGCGGACGTCCGGCCGGGCACAGCCCGAGCGGGCACAGCCATCTCGACCCTTCCGGTGACGGGCCCCTCTCGACACGAGGGGATGCGAAGTCAACCACCCTAGTCCGGCCCGGAGCCGGGGCGAGCCGGATCACGTTTTCGGTCGGACCGGCCGCGCGACGCGGTACGCCCGGCAACGATGCCGTACTGTTCTTACGGAGGATCACATCACCATGACGACATCTACGCGCGAGCGGATCGTGGCCGAGTCGCTCCGTCTGTTCGCCGACCGGGGCTACGCCGCCACGTCGGTCGCCGAGATCGAGGCCGCGTCCGGTCTGTCCCCGGGGGCCGGCGGGCTGTACCGGCACTTCCGTTCCAAGGAGGAGGTGCTGGCCTCCGCCATCCGCGAACACATCGAACGCACCCGCAAGCAGATCAGCCAGGTGCTGGAGCACGCCTCGGTCTACGAGGACCGGCCGCTGGAGGTCCGGCTGCGGATGACCTGCCAGGCCGGGCTGGCCAAGATGCGCGAGGAGCAGGACCTGATCCGGGTGCTGTTCCGCGACCTGGACCAGTTCCCCCACCTGGTGGCCGAGGTCCGCGAGGGCATCGTCAACCCGCTCTACGACTCGATCGCCACCTGGCTGGCGGCGCAGCCGGAGTTCGCGGAGCAGGACGAGGACTGGGCCGCCGTCGCCTCCATCCTCGGCGGCGCGGTCGTCAACTACTGGCTCGCCAACGAGTCCATGTACGAGCCGCCGACCCGCATCGACGAGAAGCGCTTCGTGGCCTCCTGGGCGCGGCTGGGCCTCGGCCTGATGAACCTGGACCGCTCGCCCGCCTCCTGACCCGGGCCCGCCCCGCCCACGGCGGGGCGGCGGGCCGCAGGGCCGCAGGTCCGGCGCGTGCGGGCACCCCACCCGTGGAAGAGTGACATCCCGTGGAAAGCTACGCGGACTGGCTGCGCGCCCGCGACGACGACGCGTTGCGCGCGCTGCTGACCGCGCGGCCGGAGCTGATCACGCCGGTGCCGGCGGACCTGGCCGCGCTGGCCGCCCGCGCCACCACGCCCGCCGCGGTCTCCCGCACGCTGGACCGGCTGGACCGGTTCACGCTGGCGGTGCTGGAGGCGCTGCTGGTGCTGCCCCGGGACGTCACCGCCGCCGCCCTGGCCACCGCCCTGCGGACGCCGCGCAAGCCGGTGAACGCGGCGGTCGCGACGCTGCTGCGGCACGCCCTGGCCTGGGACCCGCGCAAGGGCAGGCTGCGGCCCGCGCCGGGCGTGCGGCAGGCGTTCGCGTACCCGGCCGGGCTGGGACCGCCGGCGCGGGAGGTGTTCGCGACCTACCCCGCCGAACGCCTCGCCGCCCTGGTCGCCGACCTGACCGGCGAGGAGCGGCGAGGCTTCCCCGACACCGCCCGGCTGCTGGACCGGCTGGGCGGCCTGCTCGCCGAGCCCGGCCCGCTGATCGACGACGCGGGCCCCGAGGCGCGCGCCGCGCTGGAGCAGCTCGCGTGGGGCCCGCCGGTCGGCCGGGTCGGCGACGCCCGCCGCCCCGTCAGCGTCGCGACCGCCGCCAGCCCCATCGAACGCCTCCTGGCGCGCGGCCTGCTGGCCGCCGAGGACGACCGGACCGTCACCCTGCCCCGCGAGGTCGCCCTGCACCTGCGCGAGGGGGTGCTGTTCCGGGACCTGACGCCGGAACCGCCGCCGCTCACCGGGGGCCGCGCCCCCGACCGCGCGGACCTGACCGTGCGGGCGGCGGCCGGGGAGGCGCTGACGTTCGTCCGCCTGGTCGAGGAGCTGCTGGAGCACTGGGGCCTGGAGCCGCCGCCGGTGCTGCGCAGCGGCGGCCTGGCGGTCCGCGACCTGCGCGCCACCGCGACGCTGCTGGACGTCGAGGAGTGGAAGGCCGTCCTGCTCGCCGAGACCGCCTACGCGGCGGGCCTGCTCACCCGCAGCGGCGACCTGGACGGCGAGTGGCTGCCGACCCCCGCCTACGACCTGTGGCTGCGCCGCGACACCGCCGGACGCTGGGTCGAGCTGGCGCGCGGCTGGCTGCGCACCGACCGCGCGCCCGGCCTGGCCGGGGAGCGCGACGACCGCGACCGGCTCGTCAACGCCCTCAGCGAGGCCGTCGTGCGGCCCTCCGCCCCCGCCGCCCGCCGCGCCGTCCTGGACGTGCTCGCCGCCGCCGAGCCCGGCCTGGCGGTGGACGCCGGGGCGGTGCGCACCCGCCTGCACTGGCTCCAGCCCCGCCGCGCCAACCCGCTGCGCGACCGCCTCGTCGACTGGACGCTGCGCGAGGCCGCCGCCCTCGGCGTCACCGGCTTCGGCGTGCTGGCCCCCTACGCCCGCGACCTGCTCGACGGCGGCGATCCCGAACCCGGCCTGGACAAGCACCTGCCCGCCCCCGTCGACAAGATCCTCATCCAGGCGGACCTGACCGCCGTCGCCCCCGGCCCGCTGGTCACCGACCTGGCCCGCGAGCTGGCGCTGGCCGCCGACGTGGAGTCCACCGGCGGCGCGACCGTGTACCGCTTCACCCCCGGCTCGGTGCGCCGCGCCCTGGACGCCGGGCGCGGCGCCGACGAGCTGACGGCGCTGCTGGCCCGGCACTCGGCCACGCCGCTGCCGCAGCCCCTCACCTACCTGATCGAGGACGTCGCCCGCCGCCACGGCCACCTGCGGGTGGGCGCGCTGTCGTCGTACGTGCGCACCGACTCCCCCGGGACGCTCGACGAGATCCTGGCCGACCGGCGCTCGGACGCGCTGCGGCTGTTCCGCCTCGCGCCCACCGTCCTCGGCTCGTCGCTGCCGCGCGGCGAGCTGCTGGAGGGCCTGCGCGCCCTCGGCCTGGCCCCGGTCGCCGAGTCGCCGGGCGGCGGCGTGATCGTCACCCGGCCCGACGCCCAGCGCGCCGATCCGCCGCCCACCGCCGAGATCTTCCGGCCCCGCACCGAGCAGTTCACCGACCCGTCGATGGTCAACGCGGCGGTGCGGGCGCTGCGCGCGGGCGACGAGGCGACCCGCCTCGCCGAGAGGCACGGCGAGGAGCAGGCCCGGCTGCGCGCCGACGCCCCCGCCGGGGAACCGCCCCGCTCCCCCGCCGTCGCGACCGTCGACCGCCTCCGCTCCGCCGTCGAACGCGGCGCCCGCGTGTGGATCGGCTACCTCGACCAGCAGGGCCAGTCCTCCAGCCGCATCGTCGAACCCGTCCGCGTCGAGGGCGGATTCCTCACCGGCTACGACGCCACCCGCGCCGCCGTCCACCGTTTCGCCCTGCACCGCATCACCGGCGTCGCCGAGATATCCGACGACGAGAATTAATTCGCTTGCGCCCTCCGGCGGGTCTCGGGCAACGTATGGGACGTCAGCGAGACAGGAAGGGAGGACCCGGTGAACAACCGCCGAAAGCCACGACGGCGACGGCAGGACGAGCCGATATGCGTCCTCCGCCGAAAGCCGAGACGGCCCCTCGCCTGACCCACGACTTCCGGCGCGCCCGATGCGCAGGCTGTGGCTACTTCCACTTTTAATCAGAGGGTTGCGGGTTCGAGTCCCGTCCGCCTGTTCCACCAGGCGGTAGCTCAATCGGTAGAGCATCTGGCGCGTTGAAAACCACCGCCGCCCAGTTCTCGGGCGCCCCTTTTTCTTCCCTTTCCGATGCGCAGGCCGGAGTTACTTCGGTCGAATCAGGTTCGAGTCCTGCCGGCCCTTCGGGGCCGTTCACTCCGGCCGCCCTGTTCTCGGAAAGGACCGTTTTCCCTGCCCGATGCGCAGCCCCGGGTTACTTCGTCCCAAAGCGAACCGGTCCCCGGGGCGCCGGGTCCTCGGGCAGTCCCCCTGGAGGTCCGCCATGGCCAAGTTCAACCGATCCCGGATGACCGGCGCGCTCAGCGCCGTCACGTCCCGCCGCGCCCCCGGCGCCCGCACCCACGAGGGCGCCCCGGGCTATGCGCGGGACACCAAGAGCGAACTCTTCCTTCTCTCGGTCGCGAACATGGTGGGCGAGCGGACTTTCTACGAGGACGCGGGCGACCGCGACGCGCGCTTCCGCACCCTGGTCGGCGAGGTCGCGCTCGCCGACGTCGACTGGCTGACCCGCATGGTCGGGTGGCTGCGCGACAGCGCCGGGATGCGCTCGGCCTCGGTCGTCGCCGCCGCCGAGGGCGTCATGTCGCGGCTGTGCGCGGAGATGGACGGCGGCAACCGGCAGCTCGTCGCGGCGGCCCTGCGCCGCGCCGACGAGCCCGGCGAGCTGCTCGCCTACTGGCACGGCCGCTACGGGCGCTCGCTGCCGTCGCCGGTGAAGCGGGGCGTCGCCGACGCCGTGCGCCGCCTGTACACCGAACGCTCCCTGGTCAAGTACGACACCGGCGACTTCCGGTTCGGCGACGTGATCGAGCTGGTCCACCCGCGTCCGGAGACCCCGGCGCAGGGCGACCTGTTCCGGCACGCCATCGACCGGCGGCACGGCCGGGGCGAGGAGATCCCCGAGTCGCTGACGGTGCTGCGCGCCCGCGCGCGGCTGCTGGCCCTCCCGCCGGACGAACGGCGCGCGCTGCTGGACCGCCCGGACGCCGAGCGGGTCCTCGCCGACGCCGGGATGACCTGGGAGTCGCTGGCGGGCTGGCTCGGCGGGCCGCTGTCGGCGGCGTTCTGGGAGAGGATCATCCCGTCGATGGGGTACCTGGCCCTGCTGCGCAACCTCCGCAACCTCGACCGCGCGGGCGTGTCCGACGAGGTCGCCGAGCGGGTCGCGGCGCGGCTGAGCGATCCCGGGCGGGTCGCGCGGTCGCGGGTGCTGCCGATGCGCTACCTGGCCGCCTACCGGGCGGTGGAGTCGCTGCGCTGGGCGTGGCCGCTGCACCAGGCCCTGGACGCGTCGCTGGGCAACGTCCCGGCGCTGCCCGGCCGCACGCTGGTCCTGGTGGACCGGTCCGGGTCGATGTTCGGGCGGATGTCGGCGCGTTCGGAGCTGACCTCGGCGGACGCGGCGGCGGTGTTCGGCTCGGCGCTGGCGCTGCGGGCCGAGGACGCCACGCTCGTGCAGTTCGGGACCGGGCACGCCCCGGTGCCGTTCCGGCGCGGCGAGTCGGTGCTGAAGGTGGTGGAGCGGTTCGGCGACCTGGGCGGCACCAACACCGCCGCGGCGGTCCGCGCGCACTACCGGGACCACGACCGGGTGGTCATCGTGACGGACGAGCAGGCGTGGGGCGGTCACCACGGCGAGGAGCCGGCGAAGGCCGTCCCGGAGCGGGTGCCGGTCTACACCTGGAACCTGGTCGGCTACCGGCACGGCCACGGCCCGTCCGGGGCGGGCACGCGGCACACGTTCGGCGGGCTGTCGGACGCGGCGTTCGCGATGATCCCGCTCATCGAGCGGGGCGCGGCCGCGGACTGGCCGTTCTGAGACAGGTCGCGCGGGACGGTGAACCGATCGCCGTCCCGCGCGGTCTGATCACGGAGACGGCACGAGGAGGGGCCCATGAGCCACGGGTGGTCCGGCAATCCCTACGACGTCTACAACGACCCCGACGGCCCCTACTACAACCCCTACTACTACGGCCCCCCGGCGCGGCCCGCGCCGGGGTCGGCGGTCGCCGCGCTGGTGTGCTCCAGCGTCGCCACCTTCGCCTGCTGCAACGTGCTGGCCCTCCCCGCGGTCATCACGTCGGCGATGGCGGTCAGCCGTTCCGCGCGCGACCCGCGCGGGGCGCGCGCCCTGACGGTGTGGAGCTGGGCCCTGTTCGGCGGCGCGATGGCGGTGGCGGTGGTCTACGTCACGCTGATGGTGGCCTTCGGCGTCTGAGACCGGGAAGAGCCGGACGGCCCCGCGCCGTTGTACCTCCGGGTACCGTGCGAGGACCCATCCGATCCGCAACGCCGACGGGGGCCATCCACCTGTGACCGACGGTCCGCTCATCGTCCAGTCCGACAAGACGCTGCTCCTTGAGGTCGACCACGACCAGGCCGACGCGTGCCGCAAGGAGATCGCCCCGTTCGCCGAGCTGGAACGGGCGCCCGAGCACATCCACACCTACCGCGTCACTCCCCTCGCCCTGTGGAACGCGCGTGCCGCCGGGCACGACGCCGAGCAGGTCGTGGACACCCTGCTGCGGTTCTCGCGCTACCCGGTGCCGCACGCGCTGCTGGTGGACGTGGCCGACACGATGGCCCGGTACGGGCGGCTGCGGCTGGAGAAGGACCCCGCGCACGGCCTGGTGCTGGCGTCCTCCGACCGCGCGGTCCTGGAGGAGGTCCTGCGGTCCCGGAAGGTCAAGGGCATGATCGGCGACCGGGTCGCCGACGATGTGGCGGTCGTGCACCCCAGCGAGCGCGGCGCGCTGAAGCAGGCGCTGCTGAAGCTGGGCTGGCCCGCCGAGGACCTGGCCGGGTACGTCGACGGCGAGGCGCACCCGATCGCCCTGGCCGAGGACGGCTGGACGCTGCGTCCCTACCAGCGGGAGGCGGCCGACGCGTTCTGGCACGGCGGCTCCGGCGTCGTCGTGCTGCCCTGCGGCTCCGGCAAGACCACCGTCGGCGCGGCGGCGATGGCCCGCGCGGCGGCGACCACGCTGATCCTGGTGACCAACACCGTCTCGGCGCACCAGTGGAAGCAGGAGCTGATCCGCCGCACGTCCCTCACCGAGGACGAGATCGGCGAGTACACGGGCGCGAAGAAGGAGGTCCGCCCGGTCACGATCGCGACCTACCAGATCATGACGACCCGGCGGAAGGGCGCCTACCCGCACCTGGAGCTGTTCGACGCCCGCGACTGGGGCCTGGTGGTCTACGACGAGGTCCACCTCCTGCCCGCCCCGATCTTCCGGATGACCGCCGACCTCCAGGCCCGCCGCCGGCTCGGCCTGACCGCGACGCTCGTCCGCGAGGACGGCCGCGAGGGCGACGTGTTCTCCCTCATCGGGCCCAAGCGCTACGACGCGCCGTGGAAGGACATGGAGTCGCAGGGCTGGATCGCCCCCGCCGACTGCGTCGAGGTCCGCGTCACCCTGGCCGAGTCCGAGCGCCTCGCCTACGCCACCGCCGAGCCCGAGGAGCGCTACCGCTTCTGCGCCACCACCGACGCCAAGAACCGCGTGGTGGAGTCGCTGGTCGAGCGGCACGAGGGCGAGCAGGTCCTGGTGATCGGCCAGTACATCGACCAGCTCGACGAGCTCGGCGCGACCCTGGACGCCCCCGTCATCAAGGGCGACACCCGGGTCAAGGAGCGCGAGCGCCTGTTCGACGCGTTCCGCGCCGGAGAGATCAACGTGCTGGTCGTCTCCAAGGTCGCCAACTTCTCCATCGACCTGCCCGAGGCGACCGTGGCGATCCAGGTCTCGGGCGCCTACGGCTCCCGGCAGGAGGAGGCCCAGCGCCTGGGCCGCCTGCTGCGTCCGAAGTCCAACGGCGCGGGGGCCCGTTTCTACGCGGTGGTCTCCCGCGACACCCTCGACCAGGACTACGCCGCGCACCGGCAGCGCTTCCTGGCCGAGCAGGGCTACGCGTACCGGATCGTGGACGCCGACGCGGTGCTGGCGGGCGAGGAGTTCTGACGTTCAGCCGATCCGGAGGTCACCGCGTTCCAGGCGCTCCAGCACGAGCGCGGCGGTGGCCTGCGGGTCCAGGTCCGTCGAGTCCACGACGTGGGCGTCGTAGGCCCCGGGCCGGGCGAACTGCCCGTACATGATCCTGACCGGCTCGGGGTCGGTGAGCGCCCCCTCCCCGCGTCCGGTCGCCCGTTCCAGCACGGTCCTCTCGTCGGGGCGCAGGATCGCGTAGTGGAACGGCGTCCCGTGCCGCGTGAACGCGTCCACGAACCAGGGCCCGATGATCCCGTCGCACGCGACGAAGTAGCCGCCGGCCGCGTACCCGAACGCCGCCCCGGCCAGCACCCCCATGACGGTCTCGTTCTGGGCCCGCGACCCGGGCAGGTAGGGCAGCACCCGCCCGCGCCTGATGTACCCGTAGAAGTCGTCGGTGTGCAGGTGGACGCTCAGCGGGAACCGATCGGCCAGCAGCCGCGCCACCGTGCTCTTCCCCGCCCCCGGCGGCCCTGTGAGAACGAGCACCTCCCCTGTCATGCCACCGCATCCTAGGCTCTGTTTCAGAGCCCTGGCCTACGGCGCTCGCCCCGGGGGCTCGCACCTCACCAGGGCTTGGCGAGCGCGACATCGCTTCGCGATCTGACCTGCGGGCCCTCGCCTGCGGCGTCGGGCCCACAGGTCAGGTAACGCGCTCGCGTGCGTGGCCGGGGTCCACTTCGGAACAGGCCCTGGCCCGCACGGCGGGGGCCGCGGGAAGCGTTGCCCCTTATATTCCATCCTGTCTATATTGCTGGAGTGGAATCAACGTTCGAGGTGCTGGCCGACCGGCGACGCCGCCAGATCCTGGAGTTCCTGCGCGAGGGCGAGCTCCCGGCGGGCGAGCTGGTCGGCCGGCTCGGCCTCAGCCAGCCCACCGTCTCCAAGCACCTCAAGGTGCTGCGCGAGGCCGGGCTGGTCGAGGTGCGCCGCGACGCCCAACGCCGCTGGTACCGGCTGCGCCCCGGCCCGCTCGCCGAGATCGACGCGTGGCTCGCGCCGTTCCGCGAGATGTGGGGCGACAGCCTGGACCGGCTGGAACGCCGCCTCGACGCCCTTCCCGACGACACGTGACCCGCCAAAGGAGGCGCCAGGCCGATGGACAGGCAGCTCGGAACACTGGAGACCGTCGACGGCAGGCGGGTGCTGCGGTTCGAACGCCGCCTCGCGCACCCGCCCGAGAAGGTGTGGAGGGTGGTCACCGACCCCGCCGAGATGACCCACTGGTTCCCCGCCGTCATGCGCACCGACCCGGCCGTCGGCGCGACCATCCGCTTCACCTTCCCGGACGACCCCGACTTCGACGGCCCCTTCACCAAGGGCCGCGTCCTGGAGTACGACCCGCCGAAGGTCTACGCCTTCACCTGGCACGACTCGGTCCTGCGCTTCGAACTGGCCCCCGACGGCGCCGGATGCCTGCTGGTGTTCACCTACACGATGAGCGACGAGGGCACCTGGGACGACCGCCCGGCGATGGCCCGCACGGCCCCCGGCTGGGACGTCTGCCTGGACACCCTGGCCACCCGCCTCGACGGGGCCCCGGACCCGCAGGTCGACCGGGCCTGGATCCTCGACCGCGCCGAACGCTACGTCGAGGCGTTCGGCCTGGGCGAGGGCACGACCCACCCGACCCCCGACGGCCACCTGGTGCGCTTCGAACGCGACCTCACCCAGCCGCCCCACGAGGTATGGGCCGCGCTCACCGAGGGCACCGAACCCACCTCCGGGCAGGCCCCGCCGCCCCGGGCCACCCACGGCTACCTGACCCCCGGTCCGGTGACGGAGGCGAGCCCCGGCAGCGCCCTGGAGTACACCTGGCTGGACGACGACGCCCCGGCGGGACGGGTGCGCTTCGAACTCCGCCACCAGGACCCGATCGGCACCCGCCTGGTCGTCGCCCAGACGCTCCCGTCCCACCTCGCCGACCGCCGCGCCACCGTCCTGGCCGCCTGGCAGACCCACCTCGAACTCTTCTTCGCGGCCCTCCACGGCGACATCCGCTGCCCCTGGCCCACCGAACGGACCGACCACCTCGAACGCGTCTACCGCACCCGCCTGACCGCTTCCTGACCTCCCGCAACCGACCCGGCCGGACCGGGGTTCTCCACGGCGATGCCGATGAGAGGGATGGTGAGGACCGTGGAGACCCCGGTGGAAGTCGCGCGAGCGGACCGGCGGCCGAACGACGCGTGGTCGGTGATGGAACGGTTCTACGCCGCCGAGGCGGAGTACGTGGCCGCGGGCGGCTACGGAAAGGCCGACTACGGCCAGGTCGCCGCCCACCTGGACCCGGAAGTGGTGCTGTACCAGGCGCCGGGCCTGCCGTTCACGGGAACCGGCGCCTGGCGGGGCCGGGACGGCATGGAACGGTTCCTGGCCGTCTTCAGCGAGACCTGGGAGTCGATGGAGTTCCTGGAGCAGGAACACTGGGGAGACGGGAACACCGTGGTGGTGCGCAACCGGGTGCGCTTCCGCGCCCGCGCCACCGGCCGCGAGGTCGAGGCGCTGATCCTCCAGCTCATCACCGTCAGGGACGGCCGCATGCTCGAATGCCGCCCCTTCTACTGGGACCCCGCCGCCGTCACCGAGGCCTGCGCAACCTCGACCGGCGCGTAAGGTGGCGTTCGCGTCAGACGGGAACGGCGGCGGCGATGAGCTGCTCGGCGGTGAAGTGGGCCTTGTGGACCGCGTCGTCGACGTTCCCCAGCGAATGGTTGGAGATGGCCCCCTCGTAGACCAGCAGGAGCTGGTCGGTGAGCAACTCCGGATCGGCCGCGCCGGCCTCCCGCGCCAGCTCCAGGACGCGGTCGCGCAGCGCCCCCTTGTACGAGGTGATGACGGCACGGGCGGAATGGTCGGGGTCGGCCAGCTCGGCCATGGCGTTGACGAACGAGCAGCCACGGAAGCGCGTCTCGGAGGTCGCCCAGGAACGCAGCGCGTCGAACACGGCCAGCAGGCGGGCACGCGGATCCTCACCCGCCCGCCCGATGGACCGTTCGAGCAGCGTCTGCCACCGCGTCTCCCGGCCGCTGAGATAGGCCAGGATCAGCGCCTCCTTGCCACCGAAGTGCTTGTAGAAGGTCATGCGCGCCACCTGCGCCTGCTCGATCACGGCGTCGACTCCCGTGGAGTTGATGCCGTTGAGGTAGAAGAGACGGTCGGCGGCGTCCAGGATGCGGCGACGGGCGGGGGGCATCTGATCATCGCTCATACCTGGACTGTATAGAACGTTCCGTCTACCCCGCAACCGAGCCCGCCTCGCCCGCTCCTACGGCAGCGTGAGGACAAGATCTTGAGCGGCGAGGAGGGTACGTGCGATGAAGCCCGGAGTTTCTACGACGCGAGGGCGGCTGGTCACGACCCCAGACCTGGAGGAGCTGAAGGAAGCACACGCTCCGCCGACCATCGAAGAGATGGCCGACGCCATAATGAGAAAAGGCCCCGCCGGTAACGGCGGGGCCTTTCCTAATATGAGTCCGGCGGCGTCCTACTCTCCCACACAGTCTCCCATGCAGTACCATC
>NZ_JACJIA010000024.1:0-71124 GCF_014138665.1 Actinomadura kijaniata | reverse complement strand
CCCGCCTAGGGCGGGGGGGGGGGGGGGGGGGCGGCGGTGAAACCCCCCCCCCCCCCCCCCCGGGCGCCCCCCGGGGGGGGGGGGGGGGGCCACCCCCCCGGGGGGGGGGGGGCCCCCCCGCCCCCCCCCCGCCCGGATCTTCTCCGCGACGTTCACGCCAGGTCACGCCGTCGTTCGCACCCGACCGCGACCAGCGCCACCAGCACCGTCCAGAGCGCGAACACCGCCCCGGCCTGCGCGACCGTGAGTGTCGTGTTGTGGGTCCCGCCCGTCATGACGCCCGCCGCGCCGAACGGCGAGAGGTTCGCCTCCCGCTCCCACGCTCCGCTGACCAGGGGCTGCACCACCAGGGCCAGGATCAGCAAGACCACCGCGCCGACGACCGGGTTGCGGATCAGCGCACCGAGCGCCGCTCCGAGCACCGTCGCCAGCACGAACGCCGAGACGTTGCCCGCCACGACCTCGGCCACCTGGCCGGACGTCAGGTCCGGGCCGGGCTGGTCGGCCAGCAGCGGCAGCGCCACGCCGACCGCGACGGCATTGATCAGCAGCGCCAGCGCGAGACCGGTCAGCGCGTACGCCGCGATCCGCACTGCCAGGACGGTTCCGCGCCCGCGCCGGGCCACCAGCGCCGTGGGCGCGGCGGTCCGGTGGCGGTACTCACCCGCCGCGCCGATCAGTCCCCACAGCAGTAGGAGGACCGGGAGCCCCGACAGCGCCTCCTTCTTCTCCGCCACCTCGTCGAGCGTTCCCGACGCCACGGCGACGAGCACCGCGTTCAGGGCGGCGAAGGCCATCCCCCCGGCCGCGAATCCCCACACGGCACGGGTCGTCAGCGACTTGAGCAGTTCCCCTCGAAGCAGGCCGATCATCGTTCCAACCCTCCGGTCAGCTCGAGGAACACGTCCTCCAGCGACTCCACCTCACTGATCGGTCCTTGGTGCACCAGCCTGCCACGGTCGATGACCACCACGTCGTCGACCGTCTGCGCGGCCTCCGCGAGCAGGTGGCTGGACAGCAGCACCGTGCCGCCCCTGGCCGCCCGATCCCGCAGCATCCTCCGGAGCCAGCGGATCCCCTGCGGGTCCAGCCCGTTGGCCGGCTCGTCCAGCACCAGGACCTCCGGGTCACCCAGCAGCGCGGCGGCGAGCCCGAGCCGCTGCCGCATTCCCAGCGAGAAAGCGCCGACCCGGCGGCCCGCCGCCCTCGTCAACTCGGCGACCTCCAAGACCTCCTCGACACGGTGGCGCGGCAGCCCCGCCGACAGCGTCAACGCCCGCAGATGCGCGCGGGCCGATCGGCCGGGGTGCGCGCCACACGGCTCGATGTGGACGCCGAGCCGGCGCGCGTCCGGCGCCACCGAGCCCGCCGGCGCTCCCAGGACCGACACCGTGCCCGCCGACGGCCGTGCCAGTCCCACGACCGCCTTCAGCGCCGTGGTCTTGCCCGCGCCGTTCGGGCCGAAAAAGCCCGTCACCGCGCCCGGCCTGACCGTGAACGTCAGATCGTCGACCACCGTGCGCCGGCCATACCGTTTCGTCAGCCCCTCGACCCTGATCGCCGGGGTGGCCTTCCGCTGTGATGTCATGGCGCCCAGCCTCGGGCGTCCGCAGCTCCCAGTCATCCGACCACGGTCGAAACCCGTTCTCCGACCACGGCATGACTTTCGTTGGGGGCGGTCTCCGTCAAGGCTTGCGGCCGATGCCGCCGACGGCCCAGGCCAAGGGTGACGACCGGGTCTTGAGCGGCGGGCTACTGGCCCTGCTGTGCGTCTGGCCGGGCCTCGGCCAGGGTTTTGTGGACGACGCCGACGGAGACTTTGACTCCGGCGGCGATGGCGCGGATGGATTCTCCACGCTCGCGGCGGGCCATGATCGCGGCGTCCTGGATCTGGCGGGGTTCCAGGAACCATGCCTTGGCGGCGATCAGGTCGGTGTCCTTACCGACGAACGCGCATCCCTTGGTCGGCAGGTCCTCGGCGCTGATGCCGCGGTTCCAGCCGTACATGTGGCCCAGGTCGGCGTCGTCCAGGCCGTGCAGGGCGATCCGCACGGCGCTCTGCTTGAGGATCTGCGGGGCGATCATGTCCGAGGTCGGTCGCAGGCTGGAGACGATGACGTTGACCGCCTCGTTGCCCGCGATCCGCTGGATCTCCTGCAGGTTGTCGCGGACCTGCCGGGTGAGCGGGTCGCGGTTGGTCGGCGACAGCACCTCGGCGGCCTCATCGATGGAGATGACGATCTCGGGTAGGTCGCGGCTGACCGGCAACAGCTTGGCGTTCGCCGCGACCTTCAGGTGCCGGTAGGAGGTCTTGCGGTCCCTGGCGATGGCCAGCGCCACGACGGTCATCAGCAGTGCCTCCTCAGGGGTGGCGGCGCACCAGTCCAGCGGCGGCCGGTCGATGCGCCCCTCCAGTCAGGCGTTCAGCCAGATCTGGGACATGCCGCCGCCGTTCATGTCGATGTGCCAGCTCAGCGCGTCGCGGCAACGGGCCACCTGCAGGGTGAGCACGTCCAACAGATTGGTCTTGCCGCCGCGTTTGCGGCCGGTGACCAGCGCCGAGTCCTCGCGCAGCGCGATCGCCACCAGGGAGGAGTCGCGCGCCTCGCCGATCGGACGCGGGTCCAGGCCCTCCGCTCCCGAACGTGTCCCCAGCCGCCAGGTAGCTGATCCACGGTCTTCGGGGGCTCGCCCGACGAGGGACGGTAATGAGCTGGGCCTGATCGGGTCCGCCGATCAGGCCCAGACGATCACACCGTGGCTGATAGTTACCGGAGAGGGCTCATTGGCAGGTTGGCGCCGTGTCCTCGATGGTCCGCTGGATGCCGTGCGGGATGAGGAAGTCGAGGAAGGTGGCTGGGGGGTAGGCCTGGGCGGGTGCGAGTACTCCCGGCTTGGCCGGGTCGGCGATGAGACGGCGGACGCTTTCGACGGCGATCACCGCGGTCGTGCCGTAGGTGTCGGGGCCCTGAACGATGCCGCGGGCGCGGCGGCCGTCGGTGCCGGTGGCGTCGAGCACGTAGGTGAAGTGCTGGGTGCGGCGGCTGTCCTCATCGGGTCCTTCGGGCAGGTTCTCGATGATCTGCGGTGTGAGTGGGGTGTTCAACTGGTCGCCCAGCGCCGCCTCGGTCAGGCCCTGGACATGCCGGACGCGGATGTGGCGGGGAATGGTCACCACCTCTGGCACGGGGAAGGCCATCACCGGGGTCGCCTCCGACTGTCCGGGCAGCGTGATCGCGGTGTGGCGGGCGGGCATGCCGGGGTGCCAGTCGCCGTCGTGGTAGGTCAGGCCTCCCGCCTTGATGGCGTCGATCGTTTCGACCACCGAGCGCAGCGAGCCGCGTGACATGCCGCCGCCGCCGAGGACCACGTGGGTGGTGATGATCTCTTCGACCGGGTCGAGGCGGTCGGCCAGGATGTGGGCCATGAGGTCCACCGGGACGCAGCCGTCGTTGGCGGCGGGTACGACGGTGACCCCGGCGTTCTCCGCCTCCGTGGCGAAGGTGTCGAAGATCTTCTTGACGTAGAGTTGCTCGCCCGAGGTATCGACGTAGTGACAGCCGACGGCGATCGCGGTGCGGACCACGGCCTCACCCGACGAGGTGAACGGTCCGGCGCAGTTGATGACGCCGTCGCAGCCGCGCAACGCGCTCACCAGCGCCTCATGGTTGCTGGTGTCGGCCACGCGTCGTTGCGCGTCGGGAAGGCCGACCGCCGCGGCGGCCTCCTGCAGGCGCGCGGAATTGCGTCCGGCCAGGACCGTCTCGATGCCGCGTCGTGCCAGTTCGGCGAGCACGAGCTTTCCCTGGTACCCACTCGCGCCATAAACGGCGATCTTCACGTCGTCTCCTCACGATGGTGGGCTGCGCGTTCGCTCAGCCCATCAGCACGGTAAGGCGCCGACACGAGATGTTTGAATGCGTGATCCGCTCAAGCGTTTGCGTCATCGTCTTTGCGTAGGCCGTGGTTGGTTACGCTTGCTGCGTGGATGTTTTGTCTGATGTGGTGAGTGCGGCGCGTACCGGTCGACCCCACTCGGGCCGGGTGGCCAGGTCCGCCCCCTTCGCCCAGCGGTTCCCGCCGGTGGCCTCCGCCGGGTTCCACATCGTTCTGCAGGGAACGTGCTGGCTTCTCCCGTCGCAGGGTGAGCCGGTCGCGCTCGGGCCGGGCGACGTGGCGTTCCTGCCGCGCGGATCCGCACACGGTCTGGCCGACGACCCGTCCACCCCGGTGAGCGAGCCGCCCGCAACGCTCACCGGAGTCCATGATGGCCGCGACGGCGACACCTCAGCCGACCGGCCGCCGACGGTGGTGATGCTCTGCGGCGCCTACCTTCTGGACGGCTCCGCACCGCATCCGCTGCTGAACGACCTGCCCGAGGTCATCCACCTACCGACGCGGGTAGGGCGCCACAGGGAACTCAGCGCTGCGGTCGAACTCCTCGGCGTGGAACTGGCCGGTAACGCCCGCCCAGGCTCCGACACCATCCTGCTCACCCTGCTGGATCTCCTCCTGCTCTACATCCTGCGCGCGTGGTTCGAACAACAGCGCACCTCCGGCCACTCCGCCACCGGCTGGGCGGCGGCCCTCCATGATCCCGCCGTCGCCGCCGCCCTGCGCGCCATCCACCAAGACCCCGGCCGGCAATGGACCGTCGAGGAGTTGGGCGCACAGGCACGCCTGTCCCGCGCCGCCTTCGCCCGGCGGTTCACCCATCTGGTCGGCCAACCACCGCTCACCTACCTGACATGGTGGCGGATGACCACCGCCGCCCGGCTCTTGCGCACCTCCGACGCCCCCGTCAACACGATCGCCCGACAGGTCGGCTACAGCTCGCAGTACACCTTCGCCCACGCCTTCAAACGCCAGTACGGATCACCGCCCGGCACTTACCGGAACCACGCCGGCCGGAGCACAACACCCGCGTAGCGATCTTGAAGCTTTGGCGGCCTGGGACACGTTGGTAACGGCACCCCGAGTCCTGCGCCCCACCTCGTCTCCGTGCAGCCGAACCCGCGCAGGGCAGCCTGTCGGGATTAGAAGGTTTCCCGACATCCTTTCGACGACACCCCGAAAATCGGACATCAGTGGACGAATGGCCGTCTCTGAGTGCCAGATTCGCGTTCTAATCGACGACATGGTTTGGCGACATCAGAGTGGGGGTCCGAACCCTTCTGGAGGAGAGCGCCGTGCCGCTGCCGAAGATCCCGCTCGACGACCCGCGCGTGCTGGCCCTGGCCAAGGCCCGCCAGCAGTTCGCCCACGACTGCTTCCACCTCCCGACATGGGAGGAGCTGACCGACGAGGACCGGGAGGCTGGGCTGCCCACTGCTCGCAACTACCTGGAGGCGGGGATCAATGCCGGGCTCTTCCCGGCCGTGGAGCTGATCGACAGCGGATGGCGCGCGAGCCTGACCAACATCAATAAGGAGATCGAGCGGCAGGCCACCGCCATGGCCACCGCGGCCGCCGACCTCCCGCTGCTGCTCTACCGGTTCCGCAGCGGCCCCAGCGGGGGGATGAGCGTCGGGACCGTCCTGGACAAGCTGGGCGAGACCGCCGAACATCTGGCCGCGTTCGCCCGCGAGTTCGGTGACCAGGGCTGGGTCGACATGGACCAGGAGGAGACCGCCGCCTGGAACAGGACTCGGGCTGACCTGGAGGCCGCCGCCACCGCCTTCCGCCGCACCACCGACCTCATCGGCTGACGGCCAAGGAGCACCGTGCAGATCGTGTACTCCCGGTCGTCGACCGCGACCCAGTCCCTGCTCCGGCAGCGGCACATCCTGACCGAGGCCGGGCTGCTGGTGCGGACCGAGGGCGTTGCCGAGGGGTTCCGGCCGGCCGAGGGCGTGCTGCTGTTCGAGGACCCGGCGATGACCTCGAAGATCCCTGCGCTGGAGCGGCCCGCGTTCGCCAAGGTGGCCACCGCTGCCAATCCAGGCGACACCGTGACGGTCTCGGAGCTGTTCCGCCTGTGCCGGGACCTGGTCGACATGCACCAGGTGCGGGCCTGGTGCCTGGCCCGCGGCGTCGCTCTGCGCGTCCTGTCCGGGCCCCTGTCGAACTTCGCCGACCTCGCAGCCAAGGACGCAACCACCGACCTGCTCATCAACGTCATTACCGCCGTCGGTCAGTTCCAGCGAGATCTACAGAACGAGTTGACCGACGAGGGGGTCGCGGCTGCCGAAGCCGAAGGCCGATACCGGGGCCGCCCGCCGGCCCTGACCGGCGACCAGCTCGCGGACGTCCGCGCCGCCTTCCGCGACGAGGGCGTCTCCATCGCCGCCCTGGCCCGCAGGCACGGAGTGAGCCGGGTGGCCGTGCGCACCGCGCTGAGCGGCCTGCTCCCCGACCAGAGTGTCCCGCCCGCTCGGTCGGGATGATGGAGCGGACACCGACGCGGTGACCTGGTCGAGTGGCCTGGCTCTGATGGTCAGGCGGTAAGGCCCAGGTCGAGGCGGCGCCCCATGTCGATGTCGATGGTGCCGTAGAGGTTGGCGTTGGACCAGAACAGCGGGGACAGGCCGCGTTTGTCGGCGTCGGTCATCTTCTGCTGCCAGGCGGGGTCCTTCAGGACGGACTGGACGAGCAGGGTGTTGATGAACACCAGGGCGGACTGGAGCAGGTGCAGGCAGAGCATGGACACCTCTTGGTGCTCCTTGTCGCTGCCGGGGATGGTGCCGGCGCTGCCGTAGAACAGGTCGGTGTTGGCCGAGTTCCAGTTCTCCACGACCTGAAGGCCCTCGTGGATCTCGCGGCGCAGGGCCTCGGAGGCGACGTACTCGGCAACGAACACGCTCTTGACCGCCTTGCCGAGTTCCTCGATGGCCTTGTAGGTGGGGTGCTTGGGGCCGCCGCGGGTGAAGCGGCGCAGCACCTGCTCGGCCTCGGCGGTGCCCAGCCGCAGGGCGGTGGCGTACTTGACCATCTGGTCGTACTGCTGGGCGATGATCTCCCAGTCGATCGGCTTGTCGGCCACCATGCCGGTCAGGCAGGACGGGACCTGGTCGTCCGGGTCGGCCTTCACCAGCTTCTGGTGGGCGATCCTCTTGATCCGTGGCAGCAGCTTGAACCCCAGCAGATGAGCGAAGGCGAACCCCGGCAGGGACTGGCCATGGCTGTCGGTGTACTGGCGGTCGATGCTGGCGTCGGTGCAGTGCCGCAGCACGCCCTCCATCATCGCGGCGACCTCGGAGGCGTTGCAGGACCGCAGCTGGGAGTAGACGCACACCGATTTGCGGTCCACGTGCCAGTAGATCATGACGCCAGGGCCGCCGTACCGGGCGTGGTACTCGGTCATCAGGTTCGACGACCAGGACCCGAACTTCTTGGAATCGGACGCGCACGCGGTGCCGTTGCCCCACCACAGCGGATCCCGCATCTTCAAGGTGGCGTTGACCAGGGTCGAGATCGCGTTGCGCAGGTTGTCGCGGTTGACGAACAGGTGCCTGGTGGCGCGCAGCGCGGCCTCACTCTCACCGTGGCGGCCGCCATCGGCGACCCGCTTGACCCCCACGTTGGTGCCCAGCGCGTACAGGACCAGCAGCAGCCGCTTGCGGATCACCTCGCGCGGGGTAGCCTCGCGGGTCGCAACCGTCGTGAACGCGTCGGTGAAGTCGGTGACGAAGTCCGACTCCTTCAGGAAGTCCATCAGGTCGATGATCCCCCAGCGGGCCGCGACCTCGGTGTGCAGCGCCCGCAGGTTCTCCGGCACCACCTGCTTGCCCAGGTCGGGGATGTGCCAGCGCGGCTCGCCACGATGCGTCTTGACCCTGGTGCCACCGGAGGCGTTCTTGCGGACCGCCTCACCGCACGCGGCCATCGCTGCGCGCATCGCCTCCTTCAACGTCTCGATGAACACCCCGGCGTCCAGAGGCTGACGCAGGGTCTCGTAGTGGACGTCCCGGTTCTCCTCGAAGTCGGTCGGCAGATCCTCCTCGGGGTTGCGCCAGCGCCGGGCGTCGGCGACGTAGATCTCGCGGCGGCGCAGCGCGTCCTTCAGCGACACGATCGCGCACAGCTCGTAGGAGGCCCGCTCGATGATGCCGTCGGCGTCGACGACCGCCTCCAGCCAGCCGTCCGGGACCACGCCCTTGATCGGGATGTTCTCCGAGACGTCGTAGTGGCGGGTGGTGTTAGGGATGTCGGCGTAGCGCTGAAGCAGGTCCAGGGCGTCCATCACCGGCCGGTAGGCGGTGTTGTTGCACTTGAACTCGATCGCGGCCAGCAGCTTGGGCAGCATCCGCCGGTAGTAGCTGGTGTACGAGCTGGTCAGCACCGTCCGGACCCGGTCCTTGTATGCCTTGGCGTCGGCCTTCGCCTCGGCCACCAGCGCCCGCAGCGTGCCCTCCCCGCCCGGCACCGCCGGGAACACCACCTGGCGGACCGTGCCCTCCGGCTTCATCATGACGCCTCGGCAATCGAGAACAGCTTCTCGGTCTTGCGGTGCACCTTCCTGGCCTCGGCCTCGATCGCCTTCTCGACCTTCCGCACCGCCCGCGTGTTGATCTTCGACACCAAGCCGATGAACAGATCGACCAGCGCATCGGTGATCTCCGTTGTCCGCGACCAGGCCAGGGTGGCCACCAGCGCCAACCGGACCGGCGGCTGGTTCGCCGCTAGGTCCGAGGAATGCGAGGCCATCGCCCGCGCCCGCCAGGAGGCCACCAGCCGATCCGAATACCCACCGAAAAGGTCCGTCGCAAGCCCGATCGCCTTGGCCCGGCGGAGCTTGACGATCTCCTCCAGCAGCGTCTCCAGCCCCAGCCGTCCCGGGTCGGACTTCAACTCCAGCAGGAACCCGTCCTCGCCCGTGGCCAGCTCCCACAACGACCGCGCCGAGTCCGCCGACAACCCGTTCAGCACATGCAGGCAGAACTCCCGCTCGAACCGCGCCCGGCCCGCTCCCGCGATCCGGTCCACCCGCCCCGGCGGCTCGATCTTCAGACTCCGGCAGCGCGCCAGCAGCGCCGACCGCAGCCCCTCGTCGGTGAACACCATCGGGCACATCTTGTCCGCCACCCACTCGGCCAGCACGTCCTCATCGGCCCGGGTCGACTCCCGAAACCCCAACGCCTGCCGCACCTGCGCCCGATGCCGCTCGATCGACCGCCCCGACCAGTCGTACTCGGCCAGCAACCCCGGATCGGCCTTGACGTGCCCCGCCACATAGTCGACAGCGGCCTTGGGCAGCTCACCCGAATGCCGCGGGAACCTGCCCTCCAACTCGAAGAACTTCAGCAACAGATCAAAGCCCAGACGCGTCGCCCCCGTCTTCTTCCCCACCAACTCCCAGTCGCCGTCCAGCAGCGTCCACGCCGCGATCAGCTCCTCCGGCTCCCACTCCCGCCGCATCCCCACCGCCCCCTTCGCCCGACCGACCCACCCAAGAACAGGGCAACAAGATCAAACGAGGAACATGCCCTACGCCCAGGTACGCCCGACTCGTGACGGCCACGAACCGCAACCGTGACCTCTCAGCCAGCTACCTGGCGGCTGGGGACACGTTCGGGAGCGGAGGGCCCTCCCCGGTTATCTAGGGCCGGTGCGCGGGGTGCGCGCCTGGTCGGGGCGCTCCACCCCGGACCTACCGAGTCCACGGGGTGAGGTCGGCGGAAGCGGACGTGGTCGCCAGGACTGGGCGAGGACGCCGGTGTCGTGGGCCTGGTTGTAGCCGGTGTGGGCGGTGACGGCGGCTCCGCTTGCGGCCAGGATCGCCGGGCCCAGCCCGACCACCGCCGCGCCTGCCAGCAGCGCGACCTTCCGGTTGATGTTCATGACAGCCCCCCGTGTCGCAGACGGCGTTGGAGCCTGGACGCCACAGTGCCCCTGACCAGGCCCAACGCCCTACCTCGTCCACGCTACGCCCGCACAGCCCCAATCACGAGCCCCCGGCTCGGGCGCTCCCCGCCCGGCCGTTCGGACCGAGCCCGACCCGCCGCCCGGCCCGCCGCCGGCCCCGGCGCGCGCGTGTGGCGCTACTGCGGGCCGGGCCCGACAAATCCCGCCGTGCCCGGACCGAAACCGGTCCGGCCGCCGCACCTTACGCACGCATCGTGACCTGCCCAGACAGGCCGGAACTTGCGGCTATGCCACGACCGTTAGCGACAGCCGCAGTCAGGGGCGGACCTCCGGATTCGTTGTCCGCGTGCCACCAGTCAGGGTAGTTTCGCGGGCCACAGCGGGATCGGGTAGTAAGTCAGCGGCACTCGTACTTCTGCACAGCGTCGAATGCCGCCCGGTTGCGTTTCCCAAACAGGGGCTCGACCACGGCTCGTGTGCTGCCACCCTCCTTGAGTGCGCGCGCCGAGGTGGCGACCGCGTCGAGGACCGTATCGAATTGCTTGGCGATGTCCGGTGGTGCGCTCTCCCTCATCCCCCTGCTGTATGCCTTGATGAGCGTGGCCTTCCTGCGCAACTCGGCGAAGTCCAGCGGCTGGCCTTCGATCGCCTTGGAGACATCGCTGCGGAAGATCACGACACCGACCTTGATGGTCGACAGGTTCAGGCAGAACGCCGAGGTGTTCCGGGGGGACGGGGAAGCGGCTGTGGTCGCGGCGCGCGCTGTCGAAGTCGGCGAAGCGGACGAGGACGCCGACGGGACGTCCGAGCCGGAACAGCCCGCCACTGTCAGCACGGCGACCAGCGCACTGGCCACCGAGATGGCCTGCTTGGAAAGAACTGCCGTCGGCAGGCCCGCGCTGGACTGGCCACGCTCTCGCTTGGACGACGCTTCCGTGAACGCCGCGAATATGAATCTCATTGGTCCGGACCGCCCTTTCGGAATGAGGGCCTGGCGGGGTTGGACTAGGGCTTCCGGGGCTTCATGCGCAGGATGGCCGCCCCCTTGGCCGCCGTCACCACCTGGATGGTGATCCCGTTGGCCAGGACCTGAGCGCCGGGGTGCGCGGTGATGTTCGCTTTCCCGGGAGAGCCGAACGCGGGACCGACGATCATGGTCTGGCAGCGCGGGTCACCATCGCAGTTCAGATCGAACTCGCCCGATGAGGGAAGGACGACCTCGAAGGAGATCTCTTCTCCTTTGAGCGATGTCACCTTGATCGCGCTGACCTTGAGTTTCCGCACGTCGGTCTGAATGCGGACCGGACGCGTTACTTTCACCTCGCAGGTGCCGTCCTTGCAGGCACGCAGATTCGTTCCGTCCGCCGCTTGGGGAGTCGGTGTCGGTGTCGGCGACGCCGGTGCTGATGTCGAGGTCGCTGCTTTGGCCGATGGCGACTCGCGTTCGGCCGCGGCGTCCTCCTTGTCCGATCCGCATCCGGCCAGGCCCGTGGTGGCGGTGAACGCCACCAGCCCGACGGCTAGGCGAAGACGGAAACCAGTGCGAGTCATGGCGGGGAGCTCCTTTGAAACCTGCGCGTTGGTTTCGTGCCAATGGAAAGCCTCGATAATGCCATGGCTTCGGGGGGGCTCACCGGCCAACACCGGACACCATTACCGACCTGATGGTGGCGCACCGCTGCGACGAGGCGGGGCATGAGGAGTGCAGGAACGAAGATCCGCGCTGCGCCGCCGTTGTCGGTCACGGAGCGATCACGAGAACGGGCGCATGGCGCGGTCACGCGCGGTACAGGCCGCCCGGTGGCCGCGCGCACTCGGCGGTGGTGGGCTCTGGGTGTTACGTCAAGCAGTCCGTCACTCTCGACTACGTGACGGCCGGGGCCACGTTCGGGAGGAGGACGCCGTCTACCGGCGGCTCTTATCAGGACTGGGTCACAAGGTCACCCCCATCCGGCCGGTGGCGGCGTCCAGGGCATACAGGAGTCCATCGCCGCTGCCGACGTAGACGGTGCCGCCGGCCACCGCCGGCGAGGAGTGCACCGCCCCACCGGTCTTGGCCTTCCACCGCACCTCGCCGGTGAGGGCGTCCAGGGCGTACAGATGCTCGTTGCCGCTGCCGACGTAGACGGTGCTGCCAGTCACCGCCGGCGAGGAGAACACCGGGCCGCCGGTCGGAGTCTGCCACCGCACCTGGCCGGTGGCGGCGTCCAGGGCGTACAGGTGCCGGTCGTGGCTGCCGACGTAGACGGTGCTGCCGGCCACTGCTGGCGAGGAATCCACCGGGCCGCCGGTCGGAGTCTGCCACCGCACCTGGCCGGTGGTGGCGTCCAGGGCGCACAGGTGCTTGTGGACGCCGACGTAGACGGTGTCGTCCGCCACCGCCGGGGAGGAGCGCATCAGGCCGGTGGTGGGGGTCTGCCAGCGTATCTGGCCGGTGGCGGCGTCCAGGGCGTACAGCTTTCGGTCGAAGGATCCAACGTAGACGGTGCCGTCGACCACTGCCGGTGAGGAGGACACCATGCCGTCGGTCTTGGTCTTCCACCGCACGCGACCGACGGCGGCATCGACGGCGTACAGGTGCCCGTCGTCGCTGCCGACATAGACCAGGCCGTCGGCCACCGCCGGCGAAGAGCCCACCGCTCCTCCGGTCTTGGCCTTCCACCGCACGTCGCCGGTGAGGGCGTCCAAGCCGTACAGGTGCCCGTCGTTGCTGCCGACGTAGACCAGGCCGTCGGCCACCGCCGGTGAGGAATGCACCGCGTCGCCGGTCTTGGTCTGCCAGCGCACGTGGCCGGTGAGGGCGTCGACCGCGTACAGGTGCCCGTCGTGGCTGCCGACATAGACCAGGCTGTGGGCCACCGTCGGTGAGGAGTGCACCAAGCCATTGGTGTGGGCGATCCAGGGATCCCATCCAGTAGGAGGGGCGGTCTTCAGACGATAGGCACCGCGGTGGTCGGGGCCGCCGCGGAACATCGCCACCGCCGTGGCGCCCACTCTGGCAGGGGGACTGTCCACCCCCTGCAGCCGACGCTGTACCTGGGCCAGTTGCTGCTCGAAGCGTCGGCTCGCTTCAGCCAGCTGTGCCTGCGCCTGATCGGCGCGTTCCTCGGCCTGCTGCAGGCGCTGTTCCACCTGGGCCAGGCGCTGGTCCAGGTTCCGGTGCTGCTCGGTCAGCTGCGCGCGTAGCTGCTGCAGCTCGGTGGCATCGCCGGCCGGGCGACCGCTGTGGGCGGCGATCCTCTCCCAGGCCTGCGCCCACAGGACCGTCTGGGCGTGGCCCAGGCCGCATTCGCGCAGGAACGCCAGCAGCACCGCTTTGCGCGGCAGCCGTCGCCCAGCCAGCATGTCCGACACCGTCGACCGGGACAACCGGACCTGGTGCTGGGCGGTGCGCTGGTCCAGCTCGCGCAGCGGCGGGCTGTCGGCCCGCACGTACACCTGTTTCACCAGCACCGCCAGCTCCTGGCGGGTGGTCACCTGGCCGAGCCTGTCCTGCAGATCCTGGATGTTGGGCGGATGGTCCACCGGTCCCCGTTCGCCGTGGCGGTTGTCCGAGCGTGTCCGACTCTAAGGCGGACAGCCCGGCGAACGTCCCGGTGCGGCCCCGGACGTCCGATGGCGGCCAGGTGTTGGACCGGACCGGCCCGGGACCGTCCCGGCCTCTGCTGGACAGCCCGGCCCGCGGGCTGTGCTGGTTGAGCGCCCCGACATCCCCGTCAGGCGTGGGACCCGACCCCCGGCGCGTCGGAAACCAAGGAGCACCCGACCATGAACCACCACGACTCCACCCCCGCCCCCCGGCCCCAGACCGCACCCCCGTCGCCCGCGCGCCCGGCCCCGGGCCGCCACCCCGTCCGGCGACGGTGGGTCGCGGTGGTGGTCCTGGCCGCCGCGATCGTGCTGGCCGCGGTGTGGTGGGCCCCGGCCGACCGCGCCGGCGTCCTGGTCAGCCTGATCGGCATCACCGTCACCGCCGTCATCGGCTGGCGGAACACCCCGCCCCGCAACCACACCTAGATCGTTGATGGGAAATGTTGTGGCTGGTCAGTGGTCGTAGGCGATCAGAGAGCGTTTGACCGGTGCGTCGATCAGCCAGTTGTGCCAGATGGCGGCGTTGAGCGCCACGATGCGTTGGCTGATGCGGGCCCACAAACCGTCGGTGGTGCGGGCCTGGTGGCGTTCCAGACCCAGTTGGTTCTTCCACGTCCAGATGACCGCCTCGATGCGCTGCCGCAACCAAGACGGGACCACCTGTCCAGGGGCGGGCTGAGGTTCGTCGTGACGGCGCGGGCGGATCAGCACATAGCCCAGCCGGGCCGCGGCCGCCTCGATGCCGGCACCGGCAAAGCCCTTGTCGCACACGATCGGGCACGGCCCCTCGGCAGGCGGTCGCACGTGCAGCAGGTGCAAGGATTGCTTGCGTTCGTCCAGTTCTTTGGGGTGGGCCAGGCTGAACGCCGTCACGGTGCCCTCGGCGGTGGTGATCAGCATCAGCTTGGCGCCCCAGAAGGCGTGGTGCGAGGTGTCGTGGCCGTAACCGGCGATCTCGCCCAGGGCTGAGCGGTGGACCGTGACGCGGGAGGCGCCGCAGCGTACCGGGGTGCCATCCATCAGCCGCAACCGCTCGTGCCAGGTGGGGGTGGCCCGAGCCAGCCAGCAGGCCACCGCCACCCACACCGGCCCCAGCTGGCGCAGGTGCCGGTTGTACTGGGCCTGACACGGCAGCCGGGGGAACAGGTGCCCGATCCGGGCCGGCGCGATCCGCAACCAGCGTCGTTCCTCATCGCAGCGCAGCAGGACCTGGGCGACCGCGACACAGACCAACTCGGCGTCGGTCAGGGTCGGCCGACGGCCCCGCCGGGGCAGTGGTTGCCGCAAGGGCAGGACGCGGTCGTCCAGGTGGACGTAGAGTGCGGTCAGAAGGGCGTCCAGGTTTGTTTTCACACACCGACCATGGGCGCCCTTCCCCATGCCCGCACCCGGTTCAGCAATTTCCCATCAACGATCTAGCCGACGGTCAGGTGCGGACAGTGAAGAACGTCCTGGACCGGATGGAGAGCTTCCACCGGCTCACCGGCCGTCGCCACCGCGGTGACGCCAACCCGCCCGCGGTGCACCGCCACGCCCGGCCGCTACGCGACCGTGCGATTGTCCACCTCATCCTGGGCACCGGGCTGCGCCGTTCTGAACCTTGTGGTCGCTGCAGCAGGCCTCAGGCATCGGCGCCGATGGCGAGCTCGCCGTACTTGCGGACGGAGAGACCGTCTGCGCGTCGACGTTGATCGTGCTGGGTGCTTTTGAGGCCCTGACCGACACGCTCGGCACTTACCACGGTCACGACCCGCGCAAGGCGGTAGCCGCCGTGCGGCGCCGCATGGTCGCTGTCATGGATCGGCAGCAACGGTGGCGCGAGCAGATGCAACACGACCTTCGCCTCCTGGGCGGCTGAAACACCCAGGTGACGTACTGCACCTATCTCGGCTGGGTGCGGCTCGTTCCCAGTGGACCATCCGCACAGCTCAGCGAGGTGTCTTCGCTGCCCGAGGGCGGACAACGATTCGGGTGCAGTACGTCCTCAGGGACTCATCCGCCCAGTTCGGCCAGCGGCACTTCATTCGCAGTTCCAGAGGCGAAGCCTGTTGCTCGTACCGCTCGGTGAACTGAGCCCAGTTTGGGACGCCCATCAACTGCACCTGTGGCTTCCTGTTCAAACACCGGCGGGGTAACAACGATGAGGCGTCACCCGATACGCGGTTGTGCAGCTCTGGAACGGGTTTTCCACCCTCGCTGTGGCCCTGACCGTCGCGGCTACTACCTCCTCGGCCTGTGGGACGCTTCCGCACACGCCGTCCTCCCCTTCCAGCACGCACCCGTCTTCGGGAGGGAACACGTCGCCGACCCAGCGCGATTGCCCAGGCCGTCGTGGGGGTGAGGTCCCGCCCTATTGCCCGCCGACACCGTCGCGGAGTCCCACGCACAGCGTCACGCCCCCAGATTCGACGCCATCCCCCACCACCACCGACCCCGACCCAACAATGGATCCTCCGACACCAACGCCCTCACCACCGTGAACGCCGCACAGCGGGGTGAGGACAACGGGCCGGAAACGGCCGCCCCTGGCCACCCCGCCCCTGGACAACCTGCGCCCGGTCCAGCCAGACCGATCGTCGAGCTGGCGGGGCTGGTCTCACTGGCACTGGCCGCTCTGTTCTACATGGGGTCGGCCTATATCGGCTCCTACTACAACCACTTCCACGTCAGCACAACGGGGCTGGGCCTGAGCGTGGCCGAACTCGCCGTTCGCGGACTCCGACTGCTGTCGCCGTTCGCGATCCTCATCACCGCGGTGCTGCTCGTGCTGATGACGTTCGGCCGCGGGCTGTCAACGTGGGCCACCCGGTTCGAATGGTGGAGACGGGCCCACACGCGGCTCAACCCGCCGTCGGTCAAGCTGAAGCGGGGAGCGGGACTGGCGCTTACCGCCGCCGGGTTCTGCCTGTACGTCCTCGCCCACCACGTCGCGATCCCCACCGAGCTGATCGCGGTGCTGCTCGGGACCGGTCCGCTGCTGGCCGCTTGGCCGGTACGCGGCGACCGGACCGGACGGCTGGCGTTCGCGGCGGCACTGTTCCTGGCAGCGTTGTGCGTTTTGTGGGCGACCTCGCTGCGCGCCCAGCGACTCGGCGAGGACGCTGCCCGTGACTTCGCCTCAGACCTGCAGCGGCGTACCGCTGTCGTCGTCTATAGCGAGAAGCGGCTTGGGTTCAGCGAAAACGCCGGTGTCAAGCCGGTGCCGCTACCCACTGGCGACTCTCGGTACCGGTACCGGTACGAAGGGCTGCGGCTACTCGCCGTCCGAGACGGGCGTTACTACTTGCTACCCGTTGGCTGGCATCCCGACCAGCATCCCACCTACGTGCTGCATGAGGAAGACGACCTCCGCGTGGAGCTGTACGCCGGTGCCCCATCCGTCCAATAGGACTACAGAACCTCTGACATGCGAGACGAACTTGCCCATCAGCACTCCACGCTCGGCACGCCTGGCAAGCATGTCACAAACTGCCAGTCTGGCCGTGCGCACAACAGGCATAGAACGAAATCGCTGGCCAAGTGAGCTGGGACTGAGAACCTACTGCTCCCTTTCGGAATCGCAGTAACGCCTGCGATGTGCGAGAAGCGATCTATTCACACCCTGCGGCGTTGTCCCTGTTCGCACCACAGCTCACACCGTGCTCACACAAGCGGCCCCTTAGGTGTCCGAACGAGCTCTCGCCAACTGCTACGAGAGGACGCATGTCGGCGTCTACTACCTGTGACGTGGCTCGCTGAGGGGCGTACTTTCTGCCTCGGTATTTGTCGTGTCTGGTCGGCCTGATGGTGCGGGTGTTTGTGGAGGCGAATGTCTGGTTAGTTCCAACCGTAGCAAATCCGCGATGCACTGCGGCAGAATCGAGGACCGGTGGTCATGGTGGCTGAAGTCGTTCCGCTCGGGCTCGACCGGCCGCACGACTACCAGGACGCGGGGGTGGTCTACCTGCGTTCGGCGAGGATCGCCGAGTCGTCCAAGCGGACCTACCGGATCTTGCTGAGCACCTGGGCGTGGTTGGCGGCCGGCCAGCAGCCGCCGCCGGTCCCGTTTGCGCTCCTGGATGGCCCGGCGGCCGCCGAGGTCTCGGCCGCGGCGTTTGCGGTGCGGGTGGCGACGACTGATGCCGACACCGCCAACCGGGAGCTGTCGGCGATGAAGGCCACCATCACCTGGTGGCGGCAGTGCGGCTGGCTGGCGGGGACCCGGTGCTGGCGATCGAGCGACGGCCCGCACCGCCGGACGGACCCGGGCGCTGAGCCGCGATCAGATCGCTGCGTTGTTCCAGGTCAAGACCGACGTGCGCGACAGGGCGCTGTGGAAGATGCTCCACGAGACGTGCGCGCGCCGAGGAGATCCTCACCTTGGACTTGGAGGGCCTGCTGCTGCCCGAGAAGCGGGCGTGGGTGACTTCCAAGGGCGGCGCGACCGAGTGGGTTCACTGGCAGTCCAGGACCGCCCGGCTGCTGCCCGGATCCTGCGCGGTCGCGGGTCGGTGTTCCTCACCCAGCACAGAGCGCGGGCGGGGGTACCGGCCCTGGACGTGTGCCTGGTGACGGGGCGGACCCGGCTGTCCGACCGGCGCGCAGCCGAGATTCTCGAGGCGGCCACGCGTCCGCTGGCCCATCCGCAGGTGCGCGACGCCGTCGAGCCGGTGCTGCTGGGCGGGTGGACGCTCCAGCAGCTGCGGCACTCGGCGCTCACCCACGAAGCCGAGGAGGGCACCAACATGCCCACGTGGCTGGCCCGTTCCCGGCATGCCTCGGTGCGCTCGCTGGAGCGCTATGCGCGGCCGGGCATCGACGCCGTCGCCGACTATGTCGCCCGCCGTGATCCTCAAGCCCGGCACAGAACCTGACCTCTGAGCTGCTGAAGGCCCGCACGCCACCATCCCCGCCGTCCGCGCGGTCCTGATGACCAACACCGTGACCGCCCCGGCGGTGGACAAGGCCCATCCGCTGAACGAGATGATCACCGAGATGGGCAGGCTCGACCGGCCTGAGTACAAACACCTGGTAGTAGGGCAGAAACTGCCTCAGCTCATGGGAGAGCTGCACGTCCACGCCTGGGACCCGGCCGACGAACTGGCCTCCCGCCTGGCGCTGGAGACGCTGATCGACGCCTTTCAGACGGTGACCTTCGTCTCCGGGGACCTGGGGTATGAGGACCTAGCCTCGATCGCCGCCGTCGTGCACCCGGGTGACGTCCTGACGGTGTCGGAGCTGTTTCGGCTCTGCCGCGACCTGGTCGACATCCACGCTGTCTGCGACTGACCAGGCCCGCGGCGTCGCCCTGCGGGTGCTGTCCGGGCCGCTGTCGAACGTCCACGACCTGGCGGCAGGCGACGCCATCGACCGCCCTGCTCATCAACGTGATCACCGCCGTCGGCCAGTTCCAGCGCGAGCTGCAGAACGAGCTGACCGCCGAGGGGATCGCCGCAGCGGAAGCCGAAGGCCGCTACCGAGGCCGCCCGCGCTGCCCGGCGTTCAGCGAGAGCAGGTATGGTCGGCGTTCACCGACCAGGGTGCCTCGATCGCAGCGCTCGCACGCGCCCACAGAGTAAGTCGCGCGGCCATCCAGACCGCTCTGGGCGACCTCCTGTCCGACCAGAGCGTCCCATCACCCCGATCAACCTGACCGAGAAACACCCCTGCCGACCTGCGGACTAGCGCTAAGCGCTAATACCCGGCCGGATCTTCCCGCTGCCCCAACACCGCCCGGCCAGGCTCAGGTCTCGCTTGAGAACCGACGTCAAGGCGCGAACAGCATGAATAATGCTGTTGTCTGGTCGCTTCCCTGGCAGAGCTGGATATGAACGATACATCGTGGTACCCGTCCTACCGCGCGCCATGGAGGTTCCGCCTGGGCGCTCTGGGCCTCACTCTGCCCGGCGGCGTTCCTTTGCTGGCAAAGATCCTCGCAGATGGTTCGGTCCCCTGGGCCGCCCGTCTCGCGCTGGCCTTGCCGACCATCGCCACGATTCTGGTGGTCAACGGCTTCGGCTGGCGAACTCTGACCAGTGCTCGCCCCTCTCACCTTGTGACTCGAAGGCTGTTGCGCGCCAGGGTCACTCCTTGGCCGCAGATCCGGGCGATCGGCAAGGACAACTATGGCCTGCCAGTGGCAGACTTGGTCGACGGCCAGCGCATCCGCCTCCCGAACGTTCTCGATGACGCCCACAGCACCGGAGAGGAAAAGCTCGAGGAGCTGCGGCGTATCTGGCAGCAACAGCGTGAGCGGACATGACAGCGGCTCGTCGCGCCCCGCCCGCCTGACAGCTGATCCAGCTCGTCCCCGACCAGCGTCCAGTTCCCGACGAGCTCGTCCTCGTCCAGCACACGAGCCACGCGGCATTCGGCCCTCTCGCGAAACGGGCAGCCAAGCCACCACACGCCCTACAAATCCGGATCAATACTGACCGCGCACGATCACCCATGCCCGACGATTTAGGGAAAGTCGCTCCACATCTCTCAGAGCGCTCCTGCTGAGCTGGGCGAACTCAATCGCGTGTACCAGGTGACGCACGCGAAGTGAGCCGGGCCGCCATCCATACCGCTCTGGCCGACCTGCTGCCCGACCCGGGTATCCCGACTCCTCGATCATCCTGACCGAGCCGAGTCCTGACCTGCGGATCCGTCCTTGCGTAGCTACCCGTCACCTGAGGCCAGCCCTGACGCACCCTCTGGCGTTCCAGCAATCAGGCCGCGTGCCGGCTGACCGCCTGTGGGGGGCCGCCGCAGGAAGGCGGGAACCGGCTGGCCCCCTACCAGCCGTGGCCGGGCAAGGGAAAACACAGATGGTGTGCGCCGCACACCGACAGGGCCTGGTAGGGCGATCGGCGGCCCGCCGGGCGGTGTCCGTTGGCGACAGGTGAGAAGACTCCGCGGCATGGGGGCAGTCCTGTCTGTGTGAGGGTGACCGGTTTCCCACTGTCGGTGGTCAGGGCGGCCGAGCGGGGCAAGGATGGGCTCAGCGGACCACCGCGCCCGGCGCTACTCCCCCTCAAGCGCAGGGTGGCAACGGCCCGCATGGGGGCGGCAGACAGGGCCCTGACCGGTGTTCCTGCCCCACAGGCCGGTCATGGGCCCTGCCTTCCCCTCCGCAAGACGGGTCGTGCCTGCTGTGGGGCGCGGGACGACCCGTCGCCCACACCCGGCCCTCCGGCCGCTCCTCCAAGAGGGGCACGGCGGCCGTGTGTGACCAGGACCCCGCCAACCGCCAGAGTCGGCGGCGGCCCTACCCACCACGTTCCTCTCCCGCCCGGAGCCTGTCATCGAACGGTGCGTTTTCTGGATAGCACTGCGCACTGGCCGACACAGCCGCCAACCTGTGACTTCCGGAGCTTGATGTCGTCTGATCATCAGTGCTCTTTGTCGTACGGGGTCAACCGAAGCGTTGCGGGGGCGGGCGACCTGATCCAGTGGAGGGCTCAGCGTTTAGTGTGGGCGGCGGCGTTCGTAGGGGTGGCGTTCGGCGGTGGCGCGGGATCATCGCGGACACGAAGTCCTGAAGGTGACACCTTCCAACGTTGCGGAGGCCAAGCGCGGTGGGGCCGGGCTCCCGGGGCCCGCCGAGGAGGATGTCCTGGGTTTGTCCGCCAGGGGATGAACAACTAGCCGCCCGCCACCGCCGTTGCGACTTCCCTCAACGCCTGTGCCTGCTGGTCGGGGTCGGTGATGGAGCGGGCGATGCGTTCGGCCTGGGCCAGCAGGGCTTGAGCGTCGGCCGGGTTATGCGCGGCCACCACACCCGCGACCCTGGCCAACGCCCATGCGTGATCGTCGGGGGCGAGCGTGGAACGGGCGATGCGCTGGGCCTGAGTCAGCAGGGTTTGAGCGCGGGCCGGGTCGTTCGCGGCCACCACACCCGCGACCCTGGCCAACGCCGCTGCCTGTTTGTCGGGATCGGTGATGGAGTAGGCGATACGCTCGGCCCCGGCCAGATCATGTGCGGCCACCGCCTGCGCAACATTCGTCAACGCCCACGCCTGCAGATAGGACAGATGGGAAGCGGTGATGGAGCGGGCGATGCGTTCGGCACCGACCGGATCGTAGGCGGCTACCTCCTTCGCGACGTCCCTTAGGGCCGTTGCCTGATGGAAGGGGATGGTGATGGAGCCGGCGATGCGCTCGGCACCGGCCAGATCATGCACAGCCGCCGCCTTTGTCAGATCCCTCAACGCCTGTGCCTGCTGGTCGGGGTCGGTGATGGAGCGGGCGATGCGCTCGGCACCGGCCAGATCATGCGCGGCCGCCGCCTCTATGACCTCCCTCAATGCCCACTTGCGGATATTGGGGTCGGTGATGGAGCGGGCGATGCGTTCGGCACCGGCCAGGTCACGCGCGGCCGCCACCTCCGCGACCTCCCTCAATGCCCACTTGCGGATGTCGGGGTCGGTGATGGAGTCGGCGATGCGCTTGGCGCGGGCCGGATCATGCGCAGCCTCGGCACCCGCGACCCTGGCCAACGCCGCTGCCTGCCGGTCGGGGTCGGTGACGGAACGGGCGATGTGTTGGGCCTGGGCCAGCAGGGCCTGAGCCTCGGCCGGATCTTGCACGGCCACCGCGTCCGCGACCTCTGCCAACACCATCGCTTGTCTGTCGAGGGCATCCAGGGACCGGGCGAGGAGCTGGGCCTGGACCAGCAAGGGATGAGAGCCAGCCGGATCGTGCGCGGCCACCGCCTTGGCGACATCGCTCAACGCCCGCGCCTGCTGGTCGGGATCGGTGAAAGACCGGGCGATCCGTGCGGCCTCGGGCAGATCGCGTATCGCCACCCCCCTGGCAACATCCCGCAACGCCCACATCCGATTGGCGGGATCGGGACAGGAACGGGCGATACGTTCGGCCTCAGTCGGATCGTGCGCGGCCACCGCACGTGCGACCTGCGACAACGCTCGCATCTGCTCGTGGGAGTCGGTGATGGACAACACGATGCGTTGAGCCTGGGCCAGGTGGGGGCTTTGCGGCGCGGGGGCGGTCTGCAGGCGGGTTGCCGCTTCGGCGGCTGAGGTGGGCCGCTGGTCGGGGTCTTTGACCAACAAGCCCGCGATGGCGCTATCAAGGTGGCGGGGGATCGCGGGGCGGTGGGTGCTGGGCGGGTCAGGGGTCTTGGCCAAGTGCATGGCGATCAGGGCGCGCAGGTCACTGGCCGGGAAGACGGTCCGGCCCGTCAGCAGGTGATACAGGGTGGCGCCCAGGGCATACAGGTCGGCGCGGTGGTCGACTTGGCGGCCGTCGAGCTGCTCGGGTGCCATGTAGGCCAGCGTGCCCGGCTGGAAGCCTTCGCTGGTCAGACCGGCGGTGCTGTCCTGGAGGCGGGCAACCCCAAAGTCGCAGATCTTGACGGTGCCGTCATCCAGGACCATCAGGTTGGCGGGCTTGATGTCGCGGTGCACGATCCCCGCGGCGTGCGCGGCGGCCAGACCCTCACACGCCTGCACCCCGTACTCCAAGGCGTCCTGCACCGGAAGCCCGCCCGGGTGCTCTTCCAGGACCGACTTGAGGTCACGGCCGTCCAGAAACTCCAGTACCAGGAACGGATGAATCCGCTCGATGCCGTCGCCCCGGTCCTGTCGGTGCTCACCCAGGTCATGGACGGCAGTGATGTTGCGGTGGTTCAGCCGTGCGGCCGACTCCCCCTCCCGATGGAAACGCGCCAGCAGCACAGCGGTGGACCTTTCGTCGGCCAGCAGCTCGGCCAGCAGCATCTTGACCGCCACCCGGCGGCGCAGACGCTGGTCGAACCCCTCCCACACCTCGCCCATCCCGCCACGGCCCAGACGCCGCTCCAACCGGTACCGGCCCGCCAACATCTCCCCAGCCCTCATGACGATCAACCTAGCCCGGCGCACCGGTACATGCCGGAGAAATTCACCTCCACCGAACCCTTCGGCCCGCACGCCGGATCGGCCTCTATCTGCTCAGCGGCGAACCGACCACCCCCACCCGCTTACTGCTGAGCGCGACCCCTACGCACGCCGCCACCTACGCTGAACCCCGCCCCAATCCACCCCGAACCAGGGCGAGTCAGCCGTTCACCAGTGTTACAGCCAAGCCCGCATGGCAAAGAGCGCTGATGATCAGGCGACATCAAACGCTGAAAGTCACCGCCAACCGGCGGACAGGCCTGGGACGGAGCTACGGTGCCCAGAGGCCCGCCTTCCTGCTGACCCGCTGGGGCGTTGCGCGTGCGCAGCAGCTCTGCCAGACCGGCCGCGCCGGTAGGGCTGGCAGGCCCAGAGGGCGGTCGTGAGCCCTGGGCGCCAGGCAGTATCGGGCGCATCACCGGTCATACAAGCCTGACCTGGGCGGCAAGCGCCTCACCGACACCACCCTCACTACCGTTAGCGGTCAAACGACTGCGGATAGTGGAGAATCTTCGCCACGGAACGGACCCCTGAGGCGCCTGCGCCCCACCACCCTGACCGGCACCGCCCTGCTGTCTGCGGCCCTGCTGCCCCCGGGTCTGCTGGCGGCGATCGCCGCCCCCGTGCACGCCGCCCCCGTCCCCACTGCGGCCACTGGCCAGACCATCGGGCAGGTCACCGGTCAGGCTGCGAGGCTGCGCACACCGCAAGGAGGACCAGCGGGAGAGTCAGCCCGAGCACCGGAGGGGTGGGCGTTGCGGTATCCGCAGGTGCCGTGCGTGCAGTACCTGACGCCCAACACCGCCTACACCGCCATCCACCGCACCTACCGCACCGACGCCATCGGCCGCCCCCGACGCGCCAGCGTCACCACCCTGTCCCAACGCACCTCACCCGCTCACCGTGCAAGACCACCGTGGGCGCCTGGCGACCGCCCGGCTACCAGGGCGGCCACCTGATCACCGCCACCCTGCGCGGGGCATCCGAGCACTACAACCTGGCCCCCATGCAGGGCAACCAGATCAACCAAGGACTGATGAAGGCCATCGAGAACGGCGCCAAACGCTGCCTGACCCGCGCCGCGGCCACCGGCTACACCATCACCCTGACCTACCCCACCGGCACCTCCATGGGTCCCGACCCGCATCCAGGTCGACACGCTCCCCCACCCGCAACCCCGCCGTACCCTTCACCGCCTCCTTCCACAACACCACCTACCAGCCCGCCGGCTACACCCGCCTACACAACGAGACCCGCGCCAAACTCACCCGCAGCGGCTGCTGACCGCCTCTGATCCACAGAGCCGCGCCACCCCACCCCAGGCCGCCACCGGTGGAAGCCCGAACGGGTCTGCGGCGGCCAGGCCGTCGCCTGGCCGTCACCTTGGGCGCACCGGCCTGGCCGCCTGGCCGTCCCGCTGCTTCGGCCAGCCCGGTGCGCGGGCGACTCCGCTCAGAACCGGGTGTGGCGGTCGGTGCGGGCCACCCGACGAACCTGCTCAGCGCGCACCCCACGCGCCTGACGCAGGTCGGCTCCACGCAGGTCAGCGTTGTTCCACTTGACCTGACTCAGGTTGGTCTTGAACAGATCCGCCCCGCGTAGATCCGCCCCGCGCAGATCCACCCCGGCCAGACTCGCCTGCCTCAGGATTGCCCCGTACATCTTCGCCTCACGCAGGTCCGCTCCGCCCATCTCCGCACGGCGTAGGTCCGCCAGATTCAGGCTGGTCTTGCGCAGGTTCGCCTCCGCCAGGTTCGCGCGGTACAACAACGTCCCCCTCAGGTTCTTGCCGTGCAGGTCGACGTTGCGCAGGTTGATAGACAGATCCCAGTAATAGCCGGAAGAGCTGAGCGCCTTCAGGGCCGCCTCGACATCGACCGCCAGTCGGCTCTGGTCAGAGCCGACTGGCGGCTTGTCCTGGGCATGGCTGCGCACGTAGGCGGCCAGCACCGGCATGACAGTGAACCGGTCCCGGTCGGAGTCAACCATCAGCCGCTCCAAGGCGTAGATGCCGCCGATGCGCACCTCAGGCTTGGGCGACCCCAGCTGTTCAATGGCCTTGGTGTAGCGGTCGGTGATCTGGCCTTCCTTGGTGGCTTGCAAGGTCAGCCAGGTGCTGATCAGGCTGGCGGCGGTGAACAGCACACCAAAGGCGATCCCGAAGCTGTTGAACCACTGATGGCGGCTGTGTCGGCGGGCGTCGCGGCGCTGGCGCTGCAGCTCCAGCAGCTCCAGCCGGTCGCGGACCGGCAACTGATCGAGTTCCTCCTGGGTAGGAGGACGCAACCGCCCCTCAACCGGCGGGTCGGCAGGCGGGGCGGCCGGTGGGTCGGCTGGTGAGGTCACCTCGGGGCGGGAGCCGGGGTCGGGCTGGGAGGCGGGGTCGGGGGGCGGGGGCGTAGCGCTCATACCGGTTGGACGCCTGGCTGATGTGCCGCGATGCAGATCGTTTGCCGGACAGCAGCGCCCATGCCAACCCCGCATCCCGTGTGAAGCCTGCTCGCGTTCCCGGTGTGTGCGGTGGCCTCCTCTGCGGTGAGATCTCTGCACCCGAAACGATGGTGTCGCCGGTCGCCGGAGCGTGCTTCCGGAGGGTTGGGCGTGGTGGTTTTGTCGTCATGTGAAAACAGAAGGTGTGGTGGAACCTCCCGACGGCTTCGCCCCGCAGGCCCGTCTCACCAGCGGCGATAGCGGTGCGTGACGGGCGTGGCGGCGGGTGGTTCTTGTCCGGCGCTGGCGTGTGTTGGGGCGGGCAGGACCATTGCGACCGCTTGTCGCGAGACCGTGACCGCTGGTCGCAGGCGGCGCGTGATTGCCGATCGGCAGGGTTCGACAGGGTTAGGTTCTGGGGCGCTGACCGGTCGAGCCCGGTGCCACGCGGGCCTGGTGGGGGATCAGGGCCGAGGTCTGGCACCCGAGGTCTGGCCGGTTGGTCGCCTCCGTGGGCGCGTTCTTTGTTCAGCGCCCCTCGCCTCGGCGCCAGGTGTCCCAGCACCGATGAGGACGCGCCCACGGAGAGCGCCACCCGGTGGTGCTCAGCGACCCTAGGCGTTCAGCACCACCGGGTGTGCGGCGAGATCATGCGGCAACCACCGCACGCGCCACCCGGCCGGCGTCCTGGTCGGCGTCCTGGTCGGCGTCCTGGTCGGCGGGCGTGCCGCGTGGAACATAGGGCGTACGGGGGTAAGAGCAGGGCGTGGGCGGTGTCCCGCCGGACCCGGTGTCAAACCGTGATCATCCCACCGGGTGCTGCGGGCCCGCCCCCACCTCCGCAGGGCGGAAAGCCTTTGGCCTGTTAAGACAGGAGGTAGCTGACGACCTGGAAGAGGCCAGGGGCAGCGCCGCCCATTCCCCAGTACTGGATCGGCACGAACCACAGCTGGTGCTGGTTCCGTTCTTCGGGGGCAGGTCGCACATGTCTGTGAAGCATCCGGTGCCCCAGGTGAGGAGGGCACCGACGGTGGTGGCGGTGCGCCGGGAAGGCGGCGAGCGGGCAGCCCGGATCGGTGCTGCTGCCGCCATGCCGCCGTTCGGCATGCTCCCGACCACCGCTAGGCCGATCCTGACCATCACCTACGGCCAGTGGCAGGACCTGCTGCGCGTCCTACGCAATCACGCCGGCTGACCGAAACACAATGTGGTCTTGCCGCCGGTCAGGCGGCCGCGGCCCGGCTGGGCCATGTGCTGGTCCGCCCGCACCGCCACGACGAACCCGAGCCTGCCCCTGGCCAGGTGTCCCCGTCTTGGTTGCGCAACGCATCGAGGCGGTCATCTGGACGCTGAAGAACCAGCTGGATCTGGAACGCCACCACGCCCGCACCACCGAGGGGCTGTGGGCCCGCATCAGCCAGCGCACCGTAGCGCTCAACGCCGCCATCTGGCACAACTGGCTGATCGGCGCACCCGTCAAACGCTCCCTGATCGCCTACGACCACTGACCAGCCCGCCGGTGCGCAAGCTGCTCTCTCCCATCAACGGCATCGAAAGCCTCAACTACCAGCTATGCATGGTCGCCAAGAGCCGCGGCCACTTCGAGGACAAACGCGCCCGCGAACGGCTCGCCAACCGCTCCGCCGAGGCAGGCACAACGACCCTTTCGCCCGTCTCATCGAGGGGCGACGCTCCCACGGCCGGCGCGAAGCATTCAACGAACTTGGGCTCGCCTATCCAGGAAGGATCAAGTAACCAGGCAAGCCCGACCCAAGGCGGCAAAGAACACTCTTCATCACTTAGAGCGAAACTCTACATGCCTGAGGTTGCAAGCTTTGGCTGCCTGGGCCGGCGCGGCTGGCCAATGCCGAGCTCGCGGCGAGCGAGCGTGGTCGCGATGCCGACCTTTACCGGGGCTCGGGCGAGGCGGCGCTGTCGAGGACTTGAGTGACGGTGGCGGCGATCGTGTCGGCGAGGGCCGGTAGCGTTCCTCGGTTTTCCAGCAGGAGGAAGAGCCAGGCGAAGATGGGGCCGAGGAGCAGTGCGTGCACCACTGCGGGGTCAGGGCGGTGGGGAAGTTCGCCGCGGGTGACCGCCCGGTCCAGGATCTCGGTGACGCAGGCGCGTTCGGCGGCGACGAAGGTGGCGGCGAACTTGGCGGCCATGGCCTCGTCGGCGTGCACGTCGGCGAGCAGGCCGGTGACCACTCCGGGCGGGGGGGTGGCGAGGTTGGCGACGATGTCGCGCGTGACCGCGGCCAAGTCGGTAGCCAGGGAGCCGGTGTCTGGGGGAGCGGCCAGCTCCAGGTTGTGCATGATCGCCGTGAAGATCATTTCTTGCTTGGTGGCGTAGCGGCGATAGATCGCGGCCTTGCCCACTCCGGCGCGGGTGGCCACCGCGTCCACCGTGAGCCGGGCATAGCCCTGCTCGGCCAGCAGGGCGCGGGTCGCAGCCGCGATGGCCTCGTCTACCCGGCCCTCCCGAGGGCGGCCCACTGGTTGATTCATGCGCGCCAGTCTATTGCGGAACCGATGTACCCGTAATGTGACGCGGTCGACATTGTGCCCGAGTGGAGGCGGGATCATGATTGGGAACCATGAATTCCGATACTTCTGTTTCCGTAAAGAGCGTGGTGTGGGCGGGCGGCATCCTGGTGCTCCTGGCCTGCCTGCACCTGTCCTCTGCCGCGCTGCTCAGCGCGGATCACCTCCCGGGCTGGTTCCGGGGAGAGCTGTGGTTCTTCCCGCCCGACCCCGACGATCTGGCCACGCCGGCCCCGAACGTGGGAGCGTTCTGGATGGTCTGGGGAAGCTTCGGCGTCCCCCTGGGCCTGGTGGGCGCGCTCGTCGCCGGGTACGGACGCCGTGGCCAGGTCCCACCGCCCTATGTGGGCGTCATCGTGGGTTTCTGGGCGCTGACGAGCGCTGCCGTGTTCGAGCCCTCGCCGTTCGCGCTCGGGATGATTCCAGCCGTCATGCTGCTGATCGCCTCCCGCAAACGTCAGGCGATGGTCGCATGAGCGCCACGGTCATCCGCGACGTGCGGATCTTCGACGGGGAAGGAATCGTGCCGCGCGGGTCCGTCCTGGTGCGTGACGGGCTGATCGCCTGCGTGGGGCAGGTGGACGTGCCAGGTGACGCGCAGGTCGTCGAAGGCGAGGGTCGCACGCTCCTTCCCGGGTTAATCGACGCCCACACGCATGCGTTTCCCGGGAAGCTGGAGCAGGCGCTGCGGTTCGGAGTGACGACCGAGCTGGACATGTTCTCGGTGCCGTCCGTGCTGGGTCAGGTACGGGCTGAGGCCGCCAAGCCGTACGCGGCGGACCTACGTACCTCCGGGGTGGGGGCCGCGGCGCCGGGCGGACATCCGAGCCAGTTCATGGCAGAGGTCTTCGGGCGTTCCCGACGCTGACCGCGGCCGAAGACGCCGTGGCGTTCGTCCGCGACCGCGTCGCCGAGGGGGCCGACTACCTCAAGATCCTCATTGAGGACGGTTCGGCCATGGGGATCCCGCTGCCGTGCCTCGATGCGGCCACGGTCCGAGCACTGGTCGAGGCCGCTCATACGGCGGGGCTGTTGGCTGTGGCGCACGCCACCACCCAGGCGGGAGCCGAGCTGGCCGTGGCGGCGGGGATCGACGGGCTGACGCACGTCTTCCTCGCCGACGGCGAGGAAGACCGGTTCGCGGCGCGGATGGCGGAGGCGGGGGTGTTCGTGACGGCCACCCTCGCCATGTTCGAGGCCCTGGACGATCAGGCTGGGGTGTCGCTGGCCGCCGACGAGCGCATCGGAGCACGCCTGGCTCCCGAGCTGCGCGCCGCCGTCGGCCGTACCCCTCCCGAACTCCCGTCCGCGCCGGGGCTCGCCGCTCACATGGCTGAGACGACGGCGGCGCTGCACAGCGCCGGCGTGGTCGTGCTGGCGGGCACCGACGCCAACGACGGGCCACACGGCGCTTTCCCCGTCGTCCACGGCGCCAGCCTCCATCGGGAGATCCGGGCCAGGTCGACGCGGCCGCCGTCGCGGTCGTACAGCACGTCCAGCACATACAGCGAGTCACGCGGGGGGCCCGGCCACGACCTTGCCGCCGAGTCCGGCAGCCTGATCGTTGATCATATTGAGCCAGGTCGCGCCGCCGCGCCGGCCGAAGTACTTGGGGTTGGGCCGGGCGTACACCGACGGCACCGGAACCACGAACCGCATCCCGTCGATGGAGGCGACCAGCCCGCCGCCCCATACGCTGGCCAGTTCGATGGACTGCTGCGCGGTGATCAGCGCGGCGTTGGCGGCCCGGTAGGTGGCGTGCCGCAGGTAGGTCTGGTCCACGTGCGAGAGCCGGTCGCGCGTCAACGGCTCGGCCGATCCGACCACCGGGGTGTACCCGACGTTGCAGCCGTGCGCCACCAGCAGCGCCGCGATCGTGGTGCCCAGGTCGGCCAGCCGGGCCTCCCCGCCGGTGAGGGAGGTGAACGCGGCATCGGCGCCGGTCCAGGCGAACACCTCCAGCAGCACCTCGGGCAGGTCCACGCGCGGCAGCAGCATGTTCACCGCCGCCCGCAGCTCGATCGGCGACGCCGGTTCGGGCTCGGGCTCCAGCGCGGCCAGGTGCAGCCGTCCGTCCTCGCCGAAGTGCACCTGGAAGTTGGCCGGCAGCCGCTCGGCGACCTCGGTGTAGGTGGCGTGCAGCAGCTCGGCCCGGGCCGCCAGGTGCTCACCGGCGGTGGCGGGCAGGTTCAGGCTGGCCAGCACCATCGACCGGGCCTTCTCCCAGGCGGCGTCGCTGAGCAGCTTGGCGCGCGGGTCACCCCAACGCGAGGAGTTGCGGGCGAAGATCTCCCGGCGGCGCAGCATCCGGTGGAACTGCTCCAGCACACAGAAGGTGTATGCCTTCCAGTCCACCGTCCCCGGCTCGGCGTGCGGGGCCGACAGCACCAGCCGCCGCCATGACCCCACCAGCAGCTCGGTGTCGATCTCGGCCGGGGCGACCTTCTTACGCCCCAGCAATCCTTCGGGCGTGGCGCCGAAGTCCACCACGCTGGTCAGCAGCTCCAGGAACGGCCGCACCGTGGCGAACCGGGTGACCAGCTGCGCCCGCCATGCCTGATCGGCGTCCGAATCCAGCGGCGAGGTCAGCTCCCCGATCGTGGCGATCGCCGCCGCCAGCTCCCGGCGCGGCACCACTGCCTCGATCCGCTCCCACACCGCCGCCACGCTGTCGACGGCCGGTGGGAAGACCTCCCCGGTGCTGGTGTCGATCTGCTCGCTGGTGGCCTCGATCAGCACCTGCACCGCGGCCGCCAGCTTGGCCGAGGCACGCTCCACCCGCGGCAACGTCTTGACCTTCTCCTTGGTCGTCTCCCGTTCGGCCCGCGCCAGTAGCTTGGTCGCGACCAGCACGTCCAAAAGGTCCAGGGCGTCATCGACCGCCCGCGTGGTCAGGTGCACCGCCGTGGCCAGCAGCGTCGCCAGCCGCCGCGTGTCGGTGTGCCGCCGCAGCAACGAGGCCTTGCCGTCGACCCCGTACCGCGACAGCTCGGCCAGCCGGCGCGGCGGCACCGCCGACACATCCAATTCACCCACCCCCAGCGCGGCGATTTCGGCGGCGCGTTCCAGCGCCCGCGTCATCGCCGGACCCGACACCCGCACCGGCCCGCGCCGCAACCGGTCCAGCTCCGACACCCGCGCGCCCGGCGGCACCTGGAGCAGCGAGTCCAGCACCGCCCGCTGCCCGACGCTCAACATCTGAGACAGGGTCTCCCACAACCGCTGGTTGGCCGCCTCCCGCGCCGACGCCACCAGCCGCGCCAACCTCGACACCCCCGGCAGCAGCACCCGCCCCTCCCGCAGCCAGGACGCCGCCGCGTCGAACAACGTCTTGGGCCCGTCCCCGGTCGTCCACGCCCGCGCGTCCACCCACTCGCGCAACTCACCCTCGACCTCGGCGAAGTCGCGGTACCCCAGCACCTGGCGCAACTCGCGCATATGCACCAGCCGGGTGTTCTCCCGCTCCCCGTAGGCCTTCAGCACCGAGGCGTCCTCGATCCCCAGCTGCTCGGCCAGGTAGTCCACGACCTGGGTAGGCACGCCGACCGGGTCCTCGGGGAACACCCCCAAGAACCGCACGCAGGTCAGCATGACCGCGAACCCCAGCCGGTTGTGCGGGCGGCGCTTGGACTCGATCAGCGCCCGGTCCGCATCGTCCAGGAAGAAGAACCGCTCCAACTCCACCCGCGACGGCGCTCCAGCGAACGCCCCGTACCGGGCGGCCTGCTCATCAGTCAGGAACTCCACCGGCATGACCGACAACCCCCAGACGATCGATCAACACGACCGCTGAAGGTTCGGACACAAGTAACCCCAGGTCAAAACACCACAAGCCACCCAGAGCGCTTAGTGCCGGTTTCCGTTCCGTTGTTCCTCAACCCCCGTCTCGCCGTCCGCTGCGAACGCCACGGCCGCTTGTTCGCCGCCTTCCTCACTCTTGCCGCCATCATTACCTGCTAAAGGAACTCACCACGTGAGACATCCCCTTAGCGCCACCTCAGAACGCGTCGCCGGGGCTCGCGCGCAGCCCGGCGGCCTCCCCGCCGCCGCCCAAGCGCCAGTCCGTGGGACTATGAGTTGTAAGCTGCGCACCGTTCCAGCGACATGGGCGTATGCGGAGGTCGTATGAGTGCGGCAATGTCAGGCACTTCGGTCGCCGCGACGGCCATAGGCTTCATCTGCCTGCCGCTCACCACGCTCGTCCTGCTCTCCCTACCGACGCAGCTCCGCGACAACCGGCTGAAACGGCGCGGGATCGAGACCGAGGCGGTGTGCCGTGAGCGCATCGCGCGGCGCGGGATCCTGGTCCACTTCATCCGGTGCACTTACCGGCAGGTGGACGGACGCCCCATGGCCGCGGTGATCAACACCCCCCGCCCGGTCCCGTACGTGGGTGACACTTTCACGATCGTTTATGATCCGCAGCGGCCGACAGAGGCCGCCTCGGCCCAGTACCTGGCCACCCGGCAGACAAAGATCGGCTATGCCTTCCAAGCGGCGCTGGCGATCCTGGTCACCATCGCCGTACTCCTGGTCACAGTCTTCAACTAAGCAGGTAGAACCGGACCGACGTGCGGGTCCGAGCGTCAGTCCTGGGGCCTGTTCGTAGTCCAGATCAGTCACAACCAAGTGGCTCCGCCCGCGTCGGGGCGGGAGGGGGTGCCATCGCCGTTGTATGACGCACGGTGATGCGACTGGTGCCGAATGGGAACTGATCGAGCCGCACCTGCCGTTGGGGGCGTCCGGGCCGACCCCGACCTGCGCAATCAGTGCAACGCGATGATGTGGAGGTTTCGGACCGGCGGCCCGTGGCGGGACGTGCCCGCCGAAGACGGCAACTGGTCGACGATCTACGACCGGTTCCGGGCCTGGGCCCGCCAGGCGGTGTTCGAAACCGTGATGAACGCGATGATCGCCGAGACGGGGGCCCGTGGCGACGTCGACCTAGATCGTTGATGGGAAATTGCTGAACCGGATGCGGGCATGGCGAAGGGTGCCCATGGTCGGTGTGTGAAAACTGACTTGGACGCCCTTGTGACCGCACTCTACGTTCACCTGGACGATCACGTCCTGCCTTCGCGGTAACAGCGGAGGCGGCCAGGTCGCCCCCGGCTGCTGACCGATGCCGAGCTGGTCTGCGTGGCTGTCGCCCAGGTCCTGTTGAGGTGTGATGCCGAGCGCCGGTGACTGCGCCTGGCCCCGGCCCGGATCGGGCACCTGTTCTCGCATCTGCCGTGTCAGTCCGAATACAACCGGCATCTGCGCGATGCCGCCCCGATGCTGTTGGCCGCGGCGGCGTGGCTGGCCCGCTCGATCCCGTCCTGGCAGGATCGGCTGCGGTTGATGGACGGCGCCCCGATGCGCTGCGGCGCCTCACGCACCACCGTCAACCGCTCAGATCTGGACCCGATCGCCGGCTATGGCATGGACCAATCGCACCACGCCTTCTACTGGGGCGCCAAGCTGCTGCTGATCACCACCGCCGACGGGGCGGTGTGCTCCTTCAACCTGGCCCACCCCAAGGAATTGGACGAACGTAAACAGGCGGTGCACCTGCCGCACGTCCAACCACCCGCGCCCGGCCCCTGCCCGATCGTGTGCGACAAAGGGTTCGCCGGGACCGAGGTGGAGAAGGCCGCCGCCGACCTGGGCCATGTGCTGGTCCGCCCACCCCACGCCGATGAACCCGACCCTGCGGTGGCGGTGTTCCCCGGCCGGCTGCGCCAGCGCATCGAGGCGGTGATCTGGACGCTGAGGAACCAGCCGGGATTGGAACGTCACGCCGCCCGCACCACCGAAGGGCTGTGGGCGCGCGTGTGCCAGCGCGTCGTGGCACTCAACGCCGCCATCTGGCACAACCGGCTCATCGACGCGCCCGTCAAGCGGTCCCTGATCGCCTATGACCACTGACCAGCCACAACATTTCCCATCAACGATCTAGGCGGGATCAGCCGGCCGTTCCAGATCGTCGGGTCCGCTCGCCGGGGACGGGGAGAAGATCTGGCGCCAGTGTTCGGCGGCCTGGGCCAGGTCCTCGCCGACGTGGCGCAGGAACTGCCCCATGTCGTGCAGGCGGGTTCCGGCGGGAGTGTCGGCGCCCAGGATGTCGGCGCCCTGCTGGGCGGCCTCGGCGATCACGCCGTTGGCCTGCGCGGCGGCGATCATGGCCCGGTACCAGACGTCGCCGTCGATGACGTAGTGCTCGGACCGCTGCCGGGGGTGGCGCTCGCGCCGGATGAGTTGCTGCTCTTCGAGGTAGCCGACGGCCTTGGAGATGGAGGCGGGGCTGACCCTCAGGCGCTGGACCAACCCGGCGGAGGTGAGACCGCCCGAATCGGTGGTGTAGAGACAGACCAGCACCTTGGCCATCATGGGCGGCAGCCCCGTCTGCGCCAGCAAGTCGGTGAACCGCTCGGCGAAGGCCAGCACCGCGTGGGGATCACGGCCGTGGGCGGTGTCGGCGGGGGTGGACGGCGGTCTGGCCGGGGCCGTGGTACGGCGTCGGGCGCGTCGCTGGGTCGCCTGGTGCGCCTGGTGGGCGCGGTAGCCGCTCGGGCCGCCGTTGCGGGAGATCTCCCGGGTGATGGTCGAGACCGGCCGTTGCAGGTTGCGGGCGATGTCGGAGTAGGAGAGCCCCTCGGCCAGCCCGGCGGCGATCTGCTGGCGGTCATTCAGGGACAGCCTGCCTCCCGACACGCGCACTCACCTACCCGCTCGACGTCGGCCGTTGAGCACCAACGCTCTCGGACACCTGCGGGCGAGTATGCATCCGTCTCCACCTCAACGCAAACAGCTCGCTGCGGATTTGCGTTAAGCGGCAAGCTGGATGCAAGAGTTTCTCTCTATCTAGCTTGCAGTATGCACTATGTGCATGCGCACAACTGTTGCCTACATCGTGAACGCAAATTAGCTTTCCCTCGTCCGAAAGATCACGGAGCGGGTCGGAGGCAAAGAACGCCCGGACCAGCCCCGTCGTATGAGGAGTCACGATGGCGAACTTCACCCCCAAGGTCTTCGGTTCCCGCGCCACCCGGGGCGGCGCCGGATCGCTGGTCGCCGGCGCGCTGGCGGTAGGCACCCTGGGCGCGCCGGCCGCGGCCGAGGGCGCGCGGCCCGTCCGCCCCGAGGTGCGGCGGGTCATGGAGCAGGCGGTGGCAGAGGGCGGGGTGCCCGGCATGCTGGTGGAGATCCGCGAGGGTCACCAGCGCCGGTTCGGCGCCGCCGGGGTCGCCGACACCGCCACCGGCCGCGCCCGCCAGCCGCAGGAGCGGTACCGGATCGGCAGCACCACCAAGACCTTCACCGCCACCGTGATCCTCCAGCTCGCCGCCGAACGCAGGCTCGGCCTGGACGACACCGTGGAGCGCTGGCTGCCCGGCCTGGTGCGCGGCAACGGCAACGACGGCCGCAAGATCACCATCCGGCACCTGCTGAGCATGACCAGCGGACTGTTCAACTACTCCCTGGACCCCGCCATGCTGACCCGCTACTACAGCCCGGCCTTCATGCGGCACCGCTTTGACCGCTACACCCCCGAGCAACTGGTGAAGATCGCCATGGGTCACGCCCCCGACTATGCCCCGGGTATGGACTGGGCCTACTCCAACACCGGTTACATCCTGGCCGGAATGATCATCGAGAGGGTGACCGGCAGCAGCTATGCCGAGCAGGTCGACCAGCGGATCATCCGTCCGTTGCGGCTGACCGGAACCTATGTGCCCGGCAATGAGACCCAGCTGCGCGGACCCCACGCCCGGCACTACTCCACCCACTCGGTGCCCCAGGCCGACGCGCCCGTCCACGACGTGACCCAGATGAGCGCCTCGACCTCCTGGGCGGCGGGCGGGATGGTCTCCACCACCGGAGACCTCACGCGTTTCTTCCAGGCCCTGCTGCGAGGCTGGCTGCTGCCGCCGGCCCAGCAGCGCCAGATGTTCGCCACCGCCGCCACGCCCCAGGGCAAGTGGATCCCCGACACCACCTACGGGCTGGGCGTGTCCTCCATCAAGCTGCCCTGCGGCACCACCGTCTGGGGCATGGGTGGGGCGATCAACGGCTCGTTCTCCTTCACCTACGGAACCCGCGATGGGCGCCACATGATGGCCCAGAACGTCAACGGCGACTGGAACAACCCGATCGACACCTTCACCAAGGCCCTTGACGCCGAGTTCTGCACCAAGGCATAGGCGACGCTTCGACGGGTCCACCACCGCTAGTGGTGGGCGCGTGCGACCGCGCCCAGGGACAGCAATAGACGCTGTGGCAGGCCGCCGAGAAGGGCAGGCTCCGGACGCTGCCGACCAAAAATGAGCCCCTTCCCGTGGTCTGCCCATGCTGATGTCCAACGGAATCGTGGGGAAGCTCCGCACCGGGGCGCCCTAACAGGGTGTGCCCGAACGCTACGGGTCTTGGGCCAGCCCGCACCTCCGCTTTCGCTGGCATGTGCCTACGTCAAGATCACTATCAACCACCGAAAGGATCCAATGATCGTCGAGTACATCCGCTACCGCATTCCCGACGAACGCTCGGCGGAGTTCGAGGAGGCCTACGGCACGGCCGCCCGTCTTCTCGCGCAAGCGTCACAATGCGTGGACTACGAGCTCAGCCGCTGCGTGGACGAGCCCGCCTGTTACATCCTGCGGATCACCTGGACCTCGACCAAGGACCACCTGGAAGGGTTCAGAGGTGGAGAGCTGTTCCCCGCCTTCCTGGCGGAGATCAAGCCCTATGTCGGAATGATCGAGGAGATGCGCCACTACGCGCCAACTGCGGTGCGCGGCGACGGCAGCTCGGTCCCCACCCTGTACGAGTGGCTGGGCGGGGCCGAGGCCCTGGAACGGCTCACCGAGCGGTTTTATGAGACGGTCCTGGCCGACGAACTGGTGGGGCCGCTGTTCGCGCACATGGACCCAGGCCACCCTCGCTACGTGGCGATGTGGCTGGCGGAGGTCTTCGGCGGCCCGGCACGCTACACCGGCGAGCGCGGCGGCTATCCGCACATGCTTGGCATGCACCGCAATAGGGCGATCACCGAGACCCAGCGCCGCCGCTGGGTGAGCCTGCTGGCCGACGCCGCCGACGCGGCTGGCCTGCCGGACGACCCCGAGTTCCGCGCCGCGTTCATGGGCTACATCGAATGGGGCACCCGCCTGGCCCTGACCAACTCCCAACCCGGCGTCACCCCCACGGAGCAGGCCCCGATGCCGCACTGGGGCTGGGGCGTCGCCCCGCCCTACCAAGGCTGAGACATCGCCTCCAACGGCAGTTCGACCAGTTGAGGACCCCCATGGCAACAATTCTGCGACCACGCGGGCACGGCGCCAAGGTCGTGCCCATCGAGCTCTTCTTCGATCTCGTCTACGTCTTCGCCATCACCCAGCTGTCCCACCTGCTCCTGGGCCACATCGGGCTGGCCGGGGCGGCACAGACGCTGCTGCTGACGCTGGCGGTGTGGTGGGCCTGGATGTACGCCACCTGGACCACCAACTACTGCGATCCCGACCATCCCGCCATGCGACTGACACTGGCGGGCATGATGCTGGCGGGATTGGCCATGGCAGCAGCGGTGCCGCAGGCGTTCGGCGCACGCGCCCTGTGGTTCGCCGCCGCCTATGTCACCCTCCAGGTAGGACGCTCGGCGGTGGTCGCGATCGCGGCACGGAACACACCGAACGGGCACCTGTTCCGGCTCATCCTCATCTGGCACGCGGCCGCCGCGCTGCTGTGGATCGGCGGCGCTCTGGCCGGCGGCCCCGTACAGGCGGCGGCCTGGGTGACGGCGCTGGCCGTGGAGTACGCCGCGCCCTGGCACGGCTACCGGCTGCCGTCGCTGCGCCGGTCCAGCACCGCCGAGTGGGTCATCGACGGCGGCCACATGGCCGAACGCTGCCAGCTCTTCGTGATCCTCGCCCTGGGCGAATCCATCCTGATCACCGGCCTGACGCTGGCCGGCGGCGACCACCTGTCGGCGGCCACCGTGGCCGCGTTCGCCGTGGCCTTCCTCACCAGCATGGCCATGTGGTGGGTGTACTTCGACAAAGCCGCCGAAGCCGCCGCTGAGAAGATCGCCGCCTCGACCGACCCGGGACGGCTGGGCCGTTCGGCCTACACCTACGGCCACATCCCCATCGTGGCCGGCATCATCGTCACCGCCGTCGGCGACGAGCTGGCCATCGCCCACCCGCTCGGCGCGACCACGGCAGGCACCGTGCTCACCGTCCTGGGCGGGCCGGTCCTGTTCCTGGCCGGACACGCGGCCTTCCACCGAGCCGTCTTCGGCGACCTGCCGCCGGACAAGATCACCGCCATCGCCATACTCGTCGCGACCGGCCTGGCCGCCCTCCTCGCGCCCTCACTCCTGCCACCCCTCGCCCTTGCGATCACGGCCGTGCTCGTCGTCGGCGCCGTCGCTCTCCGGGACCGCCGCCCACCGGACCGCGGAGCAGTTAAGCCCGGGTGATCACCACACCCACCACGCGCCCACCATCTGGTCGACTCCCCGCCTACCCGGTGGCGGAGCGAGGCCGACCCAAAACCGATGCGGCGCACTCACCAGCCAAGGTCAGGGCGCTCGACGAGGCGCAGGCGGGACGCGACGGTGTGCGGACAAGGCCTGAGCACGATGGTTCTGACATACGACCTGGCGGACCCCCTCCATGCACATGACATCAGATCACTATCACGTACATGAGAGCCGAGCGATCACGACGCAACGGGGATGCGTCCCCGCTTCCGATGCGCGACCCGGGCACGTTATCCGGTACATCGCCGCCGCGCCGGACGGTGACCGGTGACAGCCGCGAAAGCGACCGCGACCCGCAGCGTGGCGATCAATCTCGGCGACGCGGCCGACGCCTTCCTGCCCACCCACCGGGTCGCCAACGACAACACCCGTCGTGCCTACGCCTTGGCGATCGACCGGACCATCGCGGCGGGCGGCGGCCGCGACCGGCTCCTGGCCGATGTCACCGACACCGGCGAGGCCCTCACTGCGCTGTGGAGCGGGCGCCCCAGCGACCTGGAACCGCAATCGGGCCGCTGCCGTCTCCTGGCTGACCCGGCGCACTACCGGGAAGAAGGGGACTGTCCCGCTGCCCGCTGACGCTGAACAGCACCAGAAGCACGTCGATCACACCAAGGCCGTCAGCCGTACCACGATCGAACGGCTGCTGTCGCGGCGCGACCTGCCGCTGCACGAGAAGACGCTGTACCGGATGCTGTACGAGACGGCGGCGCGCATCGAGGAGGTCCTGGACGGCAACATCGAGGACCTGTCCTGGAGACGGTCTACTGGGACGCCGGGACCGCACGGTTGCTGCCGCATCTGCCCAAGGGCCGCACTTGCGGGCCGGTGTTCATCACCCACCGCTGCCCCGGACCGGGCAAGGTGCTCACTCCGCGCGATATCTGTCCCGATACCGGATGCGTCCGACTGTCCTACGGCAGGCCGCGCTGCTGGACACGCACACCGCGCTCGATGGGGCGGGTACCGGCTGAGATCCGCACGAGCTGCGGCACTCGACGCTGACCTATCTGGGTGAGGGCGGCGCGAGCCTGCTGATGCTGATGGTCGGGTTCCAGCACAAGAAGCCTGAGAACGTGCGGCGCTACTTCCATCCCTCGCCGGAGGCGATCGCCGAGGTCACCAGCCTGCTGGGCCTCGACGACCGCCGCCGGTGAGGTAATGGTGAGCATCGGTGGTGTGGTCAACATCCGTCTGCGATGCCTTGCCGTTGCGCCGAGGAGCATAGCAATTTGACCAGGAAGGGATTCGCGGCGACATTCGGAGCAGGCTGACTCGCCCATGGTCACTTTGCCTTCTTCCGGCGCTCGCCAAAGCCGAACAGCGCCTTAGGCCGGTCGGTGGTGGGGTGACGGAGACCAAGGTCGCTCAAGAACCGGTCCAGCATCCGGTGATCAGCGTGCGCGGCAGATAGTCGGTCTCGACGGGTGGTTGCCAACCCTCGCGGCGGTAGGCCAGAGCGGTGAGGGCGAGCGGTAGGAGGGGAAGCAGAACCCGAGGCTCGCCGAAGGGGTCGGGCACGGCGCGGTACTGGAGCAGCAACTCGGTCAACTCGGTAACGAAGGTCTCCCGGTCACCGGCGGCCAAGGCACGCAGGGCGCACAGTGCGGTGCGGTGCGGCAGGTCGAGATATCCCTCCCCCACCTGCACTCGGGAAAGCGCGGTGTCGATAGCGACGACCACCGATTCCCTGGACGGCGGGTAGTCGGCGCACTCGTTCCCCGTGTCCCCGATGACATAGGCCATCAGGCCGTTGACCAGCTCGACGTTGGGCTTGCCGACCATCTCGCCATCGAGCTTCTTCCGAGCGAAGTGGAATGCCTCGCCATGCCATTCCACTCTCTCGGAGAGGATCGCCAGGCAAAAGGCGTCCAGCCACTGATTGGCGGAGACAGGATCTGGGCCGTCCGAGGCTTCCCTCTGGTAGTCCATCCCGAAGTTCGCATAGTCAAGGAAGACGAAGAAGGTGGTGTTGCCCACGTAAGCGGCGCACTGCACGCCACCAGCGGCGGCTTCGGCGGCGTTATCGAGGACCGCCTTGACCTCCGGAGCGTCGAGCTCGGGGAGCGCGACGGAAAGAGCACCCAGATAGTTGAGGAACTTGTTCGAGATCCGCCACCACTCGTAGGCTCCGATTGGGCCGGCCTTCGCCATGGAGTGACACTCGGCCCCGATTCGCTCGGCGAAGCCATCGCGGGCCGCCGTCAACACGGCTTCATCCACCCGGCGTCTCTCTATCCGCATCTCGACCCCCTCTTCACAGGCACGTGTTGATCATTCTAGACAAGGGGTGGGACACGGGCGTGGTCGTGCCGGTTCACCTGCACGGTGTCGGACTTGCGGTCATAGCCGTACAGGTCGTCACCGGTCTTCTTCGGCAGGCACATCGCAGCAGTGATGATAGTCGGCCGGGCGGCGGGACGCGCGCGCCGTCCACCCGACCTCCAGAACGAGCCGCGGAACCAGCTTCGGACCAGGACCCTGCACGCTACCCCGCCGAGCTAGCGGAAGCGGCTGTCCGTGAGGCACCTGCGGAAGTTGGCAAGGTTCAAACCAGGCCCTTGCCGCACCAGCGGTAGGCGCACGAACGCATCGATCAGTCTCGACTCGCTGATGCTGATCGAAAAGTTCGTCGACTGGCGGCCACGGTGTGACTTTCGGTTTAAATCTTTGAATACGTGGATCAGTGAGCTGATCGTGTCCGGACTGGCAATGTCACACTCAATGGCTGTAGCGGTTACTTCAGGCGCCCTAGTGGTCGATACAGGAATTCCGGCTTCCGGCTTCGCAAGCCAAACGGTCAGCGCCCCGAAAAGTGGAGTTTCCGCAAAAGCTGTCCACTGTCAGTGCGTCCTCTGCGGGAAGATTCTAGGGTTGAAAGGTGCACCCGGGCACGCCAAGAATATGAGGTCGGGACTCAAGTGCAACGGCTTCAAGTGTGTTGGGTATGGCTTAGCCCCGAAAAAGTGTGACGTTGCCCTCCGGAGAGCCAATGCCGGCATAGCTGGAAAGTATGGGCACGTGGTCATCCTGTAAAGCGTTAAATTGGATAGTCCAGGATGGATTGTGAAATTACGGGGAACCAATCAAAAGGACAAGTCAACGCACCTTGGATGCAGCAATGTGAACGTGTGATCTGATATGGGATACCGGAAGGCTTGCTATTGCTGCAAGTGATCATCTACCCTTCCTATTACGATGTTCACTTCGCCCGGCTCGGTCCTGCTAGCCGCTCCGAAGCGGCGGTCACCCTCTTGCAGTCCCAACTGACCCGGTTGCCGGTCACCTGGGTGCAGGACCAACACGGCGGCTTCACCCCGGATCTGGCCGCACGGGTCCGCAGCGCCGGTGGGCAGCGCGTGTTCGTCAAAGGCATCAACACCACCCAGGTCCCCGCGCTGGCCGCCAAGTACCGCCTCGAAGCCCAGGCCACAGCCGCCCTACCGCCCACCGCCCCGGCGCCGCGGCTGCTGTGGTCGCAGCAGGTCGCCGGATGGCTGCTGCTGATGCTGCAGGATTTGCCCGGCCGCTACCCCGATTTTGCTCCCGGCTCGCCCGACCTGCCCTGGGTCGTGGCCGCCCTCCAACGCGCCGCCGCCATGCTGACCCCCAACCCTTGGCCGGCTGCCCCGCCCGCCATCCAGGAGCTGGGCGACCTGGTCCACGGCTGGCGCGCGCTGGCCGATCATCCTTCCGCTGACCTGGACGCTTGGGCTCGCCGCCACTTGCCCGCCTTGGCCGACGGCGAGCGCGCCTGGCTGGCCGCCGCCGACGGCCCGACGCTGCTGCACGGTGATCTGCGCGCCGACAACATGCTCCTCACTGAGGGGGACCAGACCCCGGGCCGGGCGGTGTGGCTGATCGACTGGGCACAGCCCTACCAGGGCAGTCCCTGGATCGATCTGGTCGACCTGATTCCCCATCTCATCCTGGCCGGCCACACTGCCGCCGCCGCCGAACACGTGGTCGCCGAGCCGCTGGCGCAGCTGGGCGTCCAAGAGGAGGTCATCACCAGCTACGCCATCGCCTTCGCCGGATACTGGGCGCGCATGTCCTGGCCGCCAACTCCATCCGGCGCGCCGCATCTGCGCGCCCACCAGGCCCGCGCCTGCCAGGCGGCCTGCCAGTGGGTCGCGCACCGCACCAGTGGGTGCTGATCGCAGGACACCTGCCGGTGGTTGACCGTTGTCGATCAGCTGCACTGTTCTCACTGAGGCTGGGGTAGCAGGCCGGGTATCCAGGACTCAACACTCATCGCAGGGTCGTGTACCTCGGCCACGTCCACCACACCGCCGTGCCGCAGGACCTTGGCGGCCCGCTGGTAGCGGTGGCCTCGCGCGGGCCAGTGGCCCTGCGCCAAGATCACCTGTTGTAGTTCCTGAGGGACCTGACGGAAGAGTCCGACGGGTGCTGGCCCAGCCACCGCCATCAGCAGGAGGCGCCATCGTTGGGCGCCGGGGCGGTCCCGGGGCGGCCTCGGACGCGGCCCGGTCATTTGGTGGCCGACAAGGGTGACAGCAGCCGGGCGATCCAAGCGTATCTGCGGCGGCGTGGGATCAGTGCGACGATCCCCGAACGCGTCGACCAGGCGGCGGGCCGGGCCCGGCGCGATTCACGCGGTGGACGCCCCCCAAGCTTCGACCCCAAGGTCCACAAGCGTCGCAACGTAGTGGAGCGCTGCTTCAATCAGCTCAAACACTGGCGCGGCATCGCCACCCGCTACGACGAGACCGTCGCGTCCTGCCAGGCCGCCATCACCCTGGCCGCCGTGCTGATGTGGATGTGAATTTTACGACATGACCTAGCGTCTCAGCTCATTCATGAGCGCTTCCAGGCGTCGCTCCCGCCACCAGCCGGGCCCCTGGTCGAACACGGCCGTGGGGGTCCACTCGGTCTGGCACGGCACGCACTCCAGCACCGTGAACTCCACTGTGGTGCCTGCCCGGTCGGCGGTGATGGCGCGGTTGTCGATGGGGCGGTCGCAGTCGGGGCAAAAGCCCTCCGACAGCATCGCCTCGGCCCGTACCCAGTACTGGGGGTCGAACTGTTCCTGGAACACCATCGGCGGCGGGTCAGGCGGTGCGGCGGGTGTCGGTGACGCGCGCGCGTAGCCGCGCGGTCAGCGCTTCATCGCCGGGGTGCGGAGCAGCCAGGGCGTCCAGGTCCAAGGCGGTGGCGCGCAGCCGCTCGTAGTCGGGGTGGTCGGTGGGCACAGGGGTGGCGGCGCCGCAGCCGGCGTCGGCCACCAGCAGCAACCGGCCCTCGCGGATCACCGTCTGGCTCATGGTCACACCTCCAGCCCGTAGTGCCTCACATAGTAACTGACCACTATTGCGGTGACCGGTTCATGCTCGCTCAAGGTGCGGTGCAGCCAGCCGAACTGGCGAGTGATGACCATGGCCCAGGCCTCGGCCCACCATTCGTGCGGATCCTGCCAGCGCTCCACGCGCAGCAGCGGCCGGCACCGGAACATGATCGTGTCCCATTCGGGGGTCTGGGCCGCGCCGCGCAGCCGCTCCATCACATGCCCGATCTCATGGTCGACCAGCGAGGCGCTGACGTGCGCGCCGGTGCCGACCGCCACGGTGCGGCTCTGCCACACTGTCACCCCCGGGATCGCATCCCAGGTCACCGCCGCACCCGGACCGACCGGCTGCCCGGCCAGGTGCGCCAGGTGGTCCAGGCCTGGCACGCTGCCGTGCCCGACCCACAGCCCGCCGGTGAGCGCCTGGGCGATCTGGGTCGCGATCGGACCGGGCAGCGCCGCCAGCCGATCGATCGCCGCGATCACCTCCGGCGTAGGTCGCGTGGTAGTCGGGTCCCATTGGCGCCGCACCACCTGCTCCAGCACACCCAGATGGCGGCGGCCGTCGCGGGGCAGCAGGTCGGTGTCGGCGGGATGCGGGTCGCACCAGTACGGCACCCGCGCCCCAGGACCGGGCCCGTCGTGGGGGAGGTTGGGGGGAGTGGTCATGGCGATCTCCATGCTCTCAGACGCGGTGGGCTGCCGTGCGCGGAAACCAGCCGGTGCGGGCGGGAGCGGACTTGCCGTCCCTCTGTGCTGTCCCAGCGGGATCGGGTCGGCGGTGCTGTCATCTCCAACTCGGTGCCGTCGCGGCGGGTGGGCAACGATGAGGCCGAGTTGCTGGCGTTGCTTGCCGACGTGGTGGCTGTAGGGGATCAGCTCGTTTGGGCCGTCGATGTCCCTGACTCGACCGCCGGGCTTGCCGATCGCGCTGTTGTTCAACCACGAGCGGCAGGTGGTCTACCTGCCGGGCAGTGCCGTCAACTGTGCTTTGGCCGGCTACGGCGGGCAGGGCAAGCCCGATGCGCGTGACGCTCGATGTGGATGACCTGTAGCTGGGCGCTGTCTTGGTTGCGTGCCCCTTGTGCATGCGCAAGGACCGCAGCGTGGCTTTTGTCGGCAACCCCATCAGGATTGACGTAGCTGTAGAGACCGGGGTAGAGCCCGGTGACCGTCCATCCCAAGCCGTGCTGAGGGGGAAGTTCGATGATCCCGAAAGCTCGTGCGGGCGTCCCGGCAGGGACCGGACCATGCTCGCGGAGCACTTCGATCGCGTGAGCTTGCAGATCGCCTACTGGTTCTGGCACGAACAGGCAGGTCCCGTGGGCGAACAAAACCCACGGTTCAGACTTGATGATGACGATCTGCCGCCAGCGTTCGATCAGCTCCACAGGTGTCATGAGGGTGAGTCTTCCGGGACTTGATCGGATCGCTAATCGTTTAGTGCGCTTGACGCCTTGCGCCATCGGAGGTCTGGTAAGAGCCCGGTACGTTCTCAGGAGCGCGCTGAGCTGGGCAGATAGGTCACCGGCAGGTGCTGTACCCGTGCCCCGAGTGGTCAGGTGTCCTGAGCGTAGGGCGGTACCGAAACGCGTAGCCGTCGGGCAGCGCGTAGCACCTCATCGCGATGCTTGGCCGAGATCAACCAGCCTGGCAGCCTTGGCAGCATGCCGTCGGGGTCGGGGCCGGACTCGTGCAGGCGGGCTGCGATGTAGGACTCCAGCAAAGCAAGGTGATCGAGGTTGTAGGCCCACAGAGTGCGTCCGCGGCAGGCGGCCCGCAGCCACAACACAAACCCGGCGTGAGGATCACGCCACGGTCGCCTCAGCACACGCTGCTCGTCCTTGAACAGGCCGCAATTCGGGCAACGCAGACGGCACCCGAACTCTGGGGGAGCTGTGTCCGGCGGAACCAGGACCGCCTGCATGTGTGCAGCGGCATCCAGATGGTTCATCACGATCGCGCATTCATCGCATCTGGGACAATGCACCAGGACCCGGTTGGTGAACTGCTGCGCCCAGACGCCGGGATCGCAGAATCGGTCAACGTCCTGCCGCTGCGTCTGCATGGCCTCAAGCGTTGGACGGCGCGCTGAGATCAGCAATCCGATTTGGGTGCAGCTCGTCCTGAAGAAGTCGCTGAGCTGGGCAGGTGGGGCGCCAAGAAGGTGCCACACCCGCTTCCCTGCCTCATGCGCTCGCTGTGCCTGCCGCCAGTGGCTCCGCGCACTGCTCGCTGAACAGGTAGACCTGTATCCCCTCGCCCTCCACGGCGTGTCCCACGCGCATGGCGTCGGCGAACGCGGCGGAGAAGAAGGTGACATGTCCGGTGAACTCGCCAGGGCTGGCCAGCACCTCGCTGGCAGACACGCGCGCGATCATCGCGTGCCCGGGAACCGAGATGCCGAGCGCGTGCAGAGCCTCCCAGGCAAAAGCGACCCCGCGGCGCATCAACAGCCGGACCTGCTGGTCCCCGCGCGCGGTGATGTCCTCATCGGGAACACCCCGCCCGTTGACGGCCAACTCCCAGTCCACCGCCCCGGGAAACCGTGACCGGCTCCCAAAATTAGGAGCGGCGAAAGGCGGCCAGCAGCACCGCCCCCTGCTCCGCCATCCACCCGCCCTCAACGACCGAACGCCACGGCTGGTACATGTCCGAGACGCACACGCCCGCCACAAACTTCTCCCCGAGCACACACCTGGCATCAGGGCTGACAATCGTCATTCGTACGCGCCTCCAGCCCGTTGCAGGACAACCGCCATCGCCGGAAAGGTATCCGGCCGTCGACCGCCCGGCACGGGCAGAAGACCAGGCGTCAGAAGGCCTGATGGGTGTGGCTTGCCGCAGGGATCGCTTTGCCCAGTTCAATGGGTCCCTGCGGACGGGCCGCACCCAAGGGCGGTTACACCCACACATAGTTGTCGTCAGTGACGGCGGGCAGAGAAGCGTCGGGCAGCGCGGCGAACGGGCTGGGCAGTGCGGCCAGTGCCGGGCCGATCGGGGGGAAGACCGGCAGGTTGGCGGTGGTGCGGTGGTCAACCCACTGGATCAGGCCGATCTCGTGGCCACCGGGAACCTCGTCGTACTCCTGGGCGGCCAGGGTGTCGCGGACCTCAGGGGGGATCTGGAGCCGGTAGATCAGGTGCAGTTTGCGCGGTGGTGGAGTGGTTCCGGGACGGGAGACCATCTGGTCGATCACCCACAGCAGTTCCGGTTCGCCGGCCTGGGACGGGGCCAGGTCGAGTTCCTCGGCCAGCTCACGCCGCAGCGCGGCAAGCAGGTCTTCGCCGGGTTCGACGTTGCCGCCAGGTGGGACGAAGTGGCTTGCTTCGGGGCGATCGCGGCGGATGAGCGCGACCTCGTCGCCGCAGAACACCAGCGCACCGACACGGATCTTGATACGGGAGAACGGCGAAGCCGAGCCAGGGGAGGACGTCATGGCGGCCAGTATCCCGCCCGCGCGTCCGCGGCCGAGCACGCGATCGGGCTGACAACGCGACCGGGGTTCACGGTGCTACAAGGGTGCGGGTGTGGAGCCCCGCCGCGTTCTCGTGAGAAGTTGTCGCACTCCGCATGATCGGGCTCTGTTGTCGCACTCCGCATGATCGGGCTCTGGGGTCGGGGTCCCGGTAAGCAGTCCGGTAGCCGACGGAGAAGATGCATCCGTGCATTTCGCCGATCTCACCGACTACAGCTACCAGCAGGGTGATGACCGCTTCACTGACATGACGTCGCCCGACGGGGAATGCCTGGTCCTGCCGGCGACCTACCGGCGCCTCAACGTCGGCTGGCTGGAGGACCGACAGCCCTACCCCACCGGCCCGGTCCCGCTGGACCTGGCGGACAAGCTGGCGGCCATCGCCGACATCCAGATGGTGAACGCCTGCCTGGGCAGGCACGAGTGTGACCTGTGCGACGAACCGAGGGAGTATCCGCCCTTGGGGAGCTGGGAGATCCGCATTCCCGGACGGCCCGGTGTCGTGTACGCCGCCCCGTCGCTGATCGTCCACTACGTCGCGGTACACGGCTACCAGCCTCCTGCCGAGTTCACCACAGCGGTGCGGGCAGTCGGTGTCGGCGAGTGGAACAGCCTGCGCTGGATCCTGGACGGCTACCGGCTGGTGATCGCTTTCCCCCACGTGCCCGATGGCGCCAGCGTTCTGGATCTCGCCGACCCCGACACCTCGCAGAACTGGATCTGAACGGCCCCTGGGGCACGGCGCTGGCAACCGCACGGGCGCTGGCATGGCGGGCCTGCATGCCATGCCCTATGAGCAAGGCACGGGCCAAGGTGTCCCGCCTTCGCAGAAGGCGGGACACCTGGTCTTTGCTCCTGCAGCTCAGCAGCCGCTGAGCACGCCAGCCAGCGCTGTCTTCTCGGCCGAGTCGACCGTCAGGTCGTGGCGGTACTTCACATCCACCCAGGAGCGGGCGTACATGCAACGGAACGAGGCCAACGGCGGCAGCCACTCGGCCGGGCCCTTGTCGCCCTTGGCCTGGTTGACGTCGTCGGTGACCGCCCACAGCTGCGAGCTGGTCAGGTCGTTGGCGAAGGTCTGCCGCCGCGAGGTGATCCAGGAACTGGCACCCGACCGCCATGCCTCGGCGAGCGGCACCATGTGGTCGATGTCGACGTCGGAGGCCGCGGTCTAGGTGGCGCTGTCATATGGCGAGCGCCAGGTGCCCGAGACTGCTGCGCAGGAGGAGTCGGTCACCACGCCGCTGCCGTCGCGTTGGAGGACGACTTCGCGGGTGTTGCATGTCCCGGACTGGGTGATCCAGTGCGGGAACTTGTCGCGGGAGTAGCCGGTCGACGGGCCCTCGGCGGCCACTGTCAGCGACGCCAGGTGGGAGCGGGGGGTCGCGGCGTCCGGCGGGGGAGGTGGTGCCGCAGCTGCGGTCGGTGCGGCACCGACCGCAGCCGAAGCGGCCAGGGCGGTGAACAGCAGGACGGCGGGGAGCCTGCGCATGCGCGATCCTCTCGAGCGGGAGGACGTTCGACAAGGATCGTGACACCGCAAAGTCACCGCGAGGTGACTGTGAGTGAAGACACGCCGGCAACCCGGACCCTCTTCGGCCTGCTTCCAAGGTTGGCCAGCAGCCCAGCACGGCTGTGGCTGGCAAGCGGCCAGCCGTGCGGGTCATGGTCGGCTCGTGCCGACGCGGTGCCGTGCCAGCGTCCCGCTTGCTTTGCAAGCGCCTCATCCTCATCGCCCGCTCCGTCGCCCTCTGGACAGGCGCCACTACGACCTTGAACCGGCCACGAACCGCGCCCATGCGGCACGGAACCAGACCGGCAGGGTCAGGAGAGGGGATGAGCGCGGCACTCGATCGGCGCCTCCGGTGAGTCGGCGCTGAGATCAGGCAGTTCAAAGTCTGGAACGCCGGTCAGCCAGTTCACCAGGAACTCGGTCGCGGAGATCGCGGCGATCTCATCCAGCCATCGGTCACCGGCTCGGGTCATGGCCACCGGCCATTCATCCGAAGGCCCCTGGGTGAGCCATCCGAGCCACTCGCCGTTGGTAGTGGCGCCCCAACCGAGAAACCCGCCCGGAGCCGGCCACAGGTCCGGCCCTCGGTCGAGCGGGGGCAGGGCCTGGAAGCGTTCGGCGCGGTAGATCGCCGCCTGGGCCCAGCTCACCGATCGCTCCGCGCGCGGATCCCGCACGCCCAGATACTCGGTGGGGATGCGCCGGCCGTGGTCGTCTCGCGCCTGGACCACGATGTGGAAGTTTCCGTAGCGTTCGATCAGCGCGACGAAATCGGCGGGCAGCTTGGTTCCCAGTTCGGCGAACACCTCCTGCCAGCTTCTGCTGCCCATGAACGGGGCGGCCGGCGGGGGCAGTAGCGCTGAAAGTTCGTCCAACAGCGTCGATACCGCACTCACGTGATCTTGACTATCACAGACAGGGAAGAGCAAACGCAGGAGCACAAGCATGCCCCGGCCTGAGCGGTGGGCTTGAGACCGTAGCCGAGGGCGTATCGGCGAGCTTCGATCAGCTGGGCCAGTTCTTCAGGAGCCCGTTCGCCCAGCCGAGCCACCACCGGGTCAGCGCATCCGCACCAACCGACCCTGTTCGCCGTTTCGGCTGCCGGAGCCAGAGGAGAGCATTCGGCCCAAAGAGGGTCGCGTCGCCTTCCGGATCCGTCGGCTGCCCGGTGGTCGCGCTGGCCGTCGCTGCTTGTGCGACGCCGCACACCTGCCGCGTCTCATGGAGGCCATGTCCCAGGTCGATGCCCCGCCACCACGGCAACGGCGCCGAGGCGATCCGCGCCTTGTCCGTCATGCCTGGCGGTTCCTGGGGCGATGGTTGTGAGGTCGGTGTGTTCGTTGCCGCGGTGGCTGGTGGCAGGACTTCTGGCGTGGCGGGCGAGTGGGCCATGCTCGCCGAGACAGGTCAGGTGAGGAGTTTCTCCAGGGCGGCTGTGTAGGGGGCGATGTCCAAGCCCTGGGCCGCCAGCCAGGTGTCGTTGTAGTAGGTGCCCGCGTAGCGGTCGCCGCGGTCGCAGATGAGGGTGACGATGGAGCCGTTCTCGCCGGTTTTGCGCATTTCCGCGACGAGTTGCAGGGCGCCCCAGAGGTTCGTGCCGGTGGAGCCGCCGGTCTGCAGGCCGGTGAGACGGTGAAGGTGGCGCATCGCGGCCAGGGAGGCCGCGTCCGGGACCTGGATCATGTGGTCGATCACCGCGGGGACGAACGACGGCTCGACGCGGGGGCGGCCGATGCCCTCGATGCGTGAGGAGAGGCCGGTGGCGTGGTCGGGGTCGCGCTGCTTCCAGCCTCGGTAGAACGAACTGTTCTCCGGGTCGACGACGCAGAGCCGGGTGTGATGGCGGCGGTAGCGCAGGTACCGTCCGATCGTGGCGCTGGTCCCGCCCGTCCCGGCGCCGACGACGATCCAGGCGGGGACGGGGTGGAGCTCCTCGCGCAGCTGCTGGAAGATCGACTCGGCGATGTTGTTGTTGCCGCGCCAGTCGGTTGCGCGCTCGGCGTAGGTGAACTGATCCATGAAGTGGCCGCCGGTCTTTGCGGCGAGCCGCTCCGACTCCTGGTAGATCGTGGTGGGATCGGACACGAGGTGGGGCCGGCCGCCGTAGAACTCGATCATCGCGATCTTCTCGGGGCTGGTGGAGGCGGGCATCACCGCGACGAACGGAAGGCCGAGCAGCCGGGCGAAGTAGGCCTCGGAGACGGCGGTCGAGCCGCTGGACGCCTCGATGATCGTGGTTCCAGGGCCGATCCAGCCGTTGCAGAGCCCGTACAGGAACAGCGATCGGGCGAGCCGGTGCTTGAGCGATCCGGTGGGGTGCACCGACTCGTCCTTGAGGTACAGGTCGATGCCCCAGGCGCGCGGCAGCGGGAACGCGTGCAGGTGGGTGTCGGCGCTGCGGTTGGCGTCGGCCTCGATGAGGCGGACCGCCTCCTCCGTCCAGGAGGAGGCGGCCGCGGGATCCGGCGTCATGACGCGGTGACCGCCTTGACGACGAACTCGGGGTGCTCGGCGATCGTGTGGTGCACCTTGCAGCGGTTCCCCGCCCGCACCAGGGTGTCGATCTCCTTCTGGGTCAGCCCGGCCGGGAAGGTGTAGGTGACGTTGATGGTGCCGAAGCGCACCGGTTTGGGAACGGTGTCGGCCGACACCTCCACCGTCGTGCCCTCGACCGCGATCCCGTTCGTCATGCCGAAGTGGACGAGCGTCGCGAGCATGCAGGAGGCCAGCCCGCCAAGGAACAGCTCGGTCGCCATCCACGTGCCGTCCTCGGGACCCCAGTCGGTGGTGACCTTGGCCCGTCCGTTGCCGACCGTGAGGTTGGTGCCGCCGTCGTGCCTGACGTGAACCGTCGTTTCCATGATCGTTCTCCAATCCGGCTCAGCGAGCCGCAGCGAGCGTTTCCACCGGGACGAAGTCGTGGTCGTAGCCGAAGTAGCGCGGCCCGGCGAGGGCGAGACCTGCCTCGGACCGCCAGCGGGGGTGGCAGGGCAGGCCGAGCACCGCGATGCGGAACCCGTACCGCATCGCCTCGGTGGTGACCGGCTCGCCGGTGTCGGCGTCCAGGACGCAGATCAGATCGGGCACCGACGCGACGACCTGGCCGGCCACCTGCGCCACGAGATGCTCGTTCTGGAAGGCCAGCATCATCTCGGTGCCCGCGTGGGCGCCGGTGCCTGCGAGGGTGGCCAGCCCGCGCGCAAACCCCCGCTCGGTGCGTCGCTCGACGTCCACCACCTTGCCGCGGAACAGCACGGTGCCGCCCATCTGTTCGACGATGCGCTCGGCGGCGTCGGCGTGCTCGGCGCGCGCCACCCGCAGGATCTCTCCGAGCCGCCCCGCCAGCGTCAGCGTGCCCGGGACGAGTGCGGTACGGGCCTGCGCGCCGGTCATCGGGTACAACGCGATGGCCGCCGAACACCCCATGTCGACCGTCGCCGAGCGTGCCAGCCGCTCAGACCAGCCGTTGTCGACGGTGCGCAGGACGACGGTGTTGCCCTTCTCATCCGACATCGCCATCGGGCTCGCGGAGATCCCGTCGAGGGTGGGCAGCACCATCTGCAGTTCGGGGAAGGCGCGGCCCATGCCGTCGGCGTCCAGCAGCGGCAGTCCGGTCTCGGCCGCGGTGATGATCGGCGTCATCGAGTTGAGGCCGCCCGCCTCCAGGCACGCCACGTGCGTGACGGGCCGGCCCAGCACCGCGCCGAGCGACTCCAGCGCGCCGCGGAACTCATGTCCGGCCAGCGGCTTCTCCACGATCACCGTCGGCGCGCCCATGACCCCGACCGGGACCACGACTGCGTCGTTTGGCAGCTGCTCCGGGTGCACCACGTCCACGGGACCGCGCTCGCGCAGGACCCGCTCGGCGAGCAGGCGGCCGAGGTAGGGGTCGCCGCCGCCGCCTGTGCCGAGCAGGGCGGCGCCCCGCGCGATGTCGGGCAGGTCCGCGGCGCAGATCTGGCCCGTCGTGCGCATGTCGTTCGTGAGCATGTCGGTCATCTCAGTCCCCCAGCTTCAGATCGCCCACGGCCTTCACGCGGACGCGGATCGAGTTGCCCGGCAGGTAGGCGATCGGCAGTTCGTCCACCTCCAGGACGCGGACGGTGCCGGGGTCGGCCCCGGCGAGCACCGCCTTCTCGGCGGCCCCGGCCCGCGCCTCCTCCAGCGCCTCGGCCCGCGACCGGCCCTCCAGCGTGACGATCCGGTCGATCTCGCCGCCGACCTGCGCGATCGCGGCGCCGATCGCGTTGGCGACGGCGAAGTGCCCGGGGCGGATCACCTTGTCGAAGCCGGGCAGCCGGTCGGGCAGCAGGACGCTGCCGCCGCCGACGAGCACGGCGGGCAGCGGCTCGGGCGAGGTGCGCATCATGTCGGCGGTGGCGGCGATTCGGGTCGCGATGCGATCGAGCCCGCGGCGGACGAGGTCGCGGTCCAGTCGCGCGACCCGTGCCGGGTCGCCGAGCTCGGTCATGCCGGCGGCGACGGCGAGGTCGGTGGCGGTGAGCGTGTCGCCACCGAACACGCGGGCCCTGCTGGTGAGCCGGAAACCGACACTGCGCGGGCCGACCTCCACCTCGTCGCCCACGTCCACGAGGCTGCCGCCGCCGATGCCGATCGACACGACGTCCGGCATCCGGAAGTTGGTGCGGACGCCGCCGACGTCCACCTCGGTCGTGGCCGGGCGCGGGAAGCCGCCGGCGATGACGCCGACGTCGGTGGTGGTGCCCCCGATGTCGATCACCACGCAGTCGGCCTGGCCGGACAGCAGCGCCGCGCCCCGCATCGAGTTCGTCGGTCCCGCTGCGAACGTGACGACCGGGTAGCGCTGGACGAAGTCGGCGTCGACCAGCGTCCCGTCGTTCTGCGACAGGTAGAGCGGGGCATCGAGCCCGGCTCCCTTGAGCGCCTTGGTGAACCCGCGGGTGATGCGGCCGGCGACCTCCAGCAGCGACGCGTTGATGATCGTCGCGTTCTCCCGCTCCAGCAGCCCGATCCGTCCGATCTCGTGCGACAGTGAGACCCGGAGCCCGGGTAGCAGCTCGGTGAGGGCCTCCGCCGCCTCGCGCTCCATCTCGTCGTTGACGGGAGAGAAGATCGAGGAGATCGCGGCGGTGCGGACCCCGAGCCGGCCCAGGTCGTCGGCGATCCGGGCCAGCTCGTCCCGGTCTAGCTTGGAGATCTCGCGGCCGTCGAACTCGTGGCCGCCGTGGCAGAGGTAGACGTGGTCGCCGACGGCGGTACGGAGCCGGTCCGGCCAGTCCGTCAGCGGCGGAAGGCCGGAGGCGGCGGGCAGCCCGAGCCGGATCGCGGCGGTGGGCGCGAGGTCGCGTCCCTCGACGACGGCGTTGGTGAAGTGCGTCGTGCCGATCATCACCGCGGCGATGTCGGCCGGCCGGAACGGGCTGGTCTCGCCGAGCGCCCGCAGCGCGTCCACGATGCCGCCGGTCACGTCCTCGGTCGTGGCTCTTTTGACCGAGCCGAGGACGGTTTCCCCGTCCATCAGGACGGCATCGGTGTTCGTACCGCCGACGTCGATGCCGATATGCATGAGTCCTCCGTGGTTTTCGTTCGGGCGGGTGTCGCCGACGGACCGGTCGGTCGGTGGGCGGTGCTTCATCAGCTAGTCGGCTCCCGGTGGGAACGTGCTCGCCCCGGTGGACGGCGCCGATGGCGTGGACGGCGTGGACGGTGCCGATGGCGCGGATGGGCCCGATGGCGCCGGCGAGGCGGACGGGATCTGGGGGCGGTCGCGACGGACCAGCCCGAGCTTGCCGAGAACGGCGTATCCCACGCAGGCGACGACCAGGGCGTTGATGGCCGGGATCCCGGCGTCGACGAAGTGCCCGACCGCGGTGCCGCACACCCACGCGAGGATGCCGGCGGGCACCCAGTCGGGCGCTTTGTCCGGTAGGTCCCCGCGCCGCCGTGACGCCTCCAGGTCCGGCCGCCAGGCACGGACGACGAAGTACTCGGCGATCATGATCCCGGCGATGGGCGGGATCAGGATGCCAAGGAAGGTCAGGAACTCGATGAAGTGGGTGAGGATGCCGGTCGCCGACAGCACCGAGCCCAGGGCGCCGATGACCAGTGTGACCCGCGCCCGGGCGACCTTCAGGCCGGTGAGCACGTTGATGACGTTGACCAGGCCGAGCGTGGAGGAGTAGAGGTTCCAGTCGTTGATCTTCACGATGGAGGCGATCAGCACGACCGTGCCGATCAGCCCGCTGGTCGAGGTGATGATCGCGACGACGTCGGAGGTACGGGCGGCGTGTGCGAGCAGCACACCGATCAGCCCGACGACGTACTCGCCGAGCGTCACGCCCACCAGCGTCTGCTTGACCACGTCACCGACGGAGCGGTTGTAGCGGGTCATGTCGGGCGTCATCACGGCGCCGACGATGAAGCCGCCCGCGACGAGCGTCGCGCCCGCGGCCAGCGACATCGGCTCGCCCGCTGGCGGGGAGGAGATCAGCTCGTTGAACGAGTGGCGGGACAGCTCGCGGCCGATCGACCAGGTCGCGAGGACGAGGAACGCCGGGACCGTGACGTAGGCGGCCCACGCCATGCCCTTGAACCCGTACACCACGACCGCGGTGACGCCCAGTCCGCCGATCAGCGACCAGACCTCGACGGGCAGCCCGCCGATCAGCGAGTGCAGCCCCTTGGCGAACACGGCGTTCTGGACGCCGAACCAGCCGATCAGGCTGACCGCCACGGTGAGGCCGATGAGCGCCGAGCCCTTGGAGCCGAAGCCGGTCCAGCGCGCGAGCACGGAGGTGGACAGTCCCTCCCGCACCCCGATGACCCCGATGTAGATCGTCACGATCTCCAGCAGGACCGAGCCGAGGGTGATGGCGAGCACCGCGTCCCAGAAGCTCATACCGAGCCCCAGCGTGGCGCCCAGCAGGAACTGCGCGAGCGCCGACAGCTGACCGAAGCGCTGGGTGGCCACCGACCACCAGGAGTAGCGCTCGGACTCGGGGACGCGCAGGAGCGAGTAGTCGTCGTGGTCGACCGGAGCTCCAGCAGTCTCCGGTTGTGCGTGTGGTGTCATGGATCGCCCTCCGCATCGGACGAGGCCAGCCTGTGCTCGGCCATCCGCAGGGCTTTGACCTGCGGTTTCTTCGTTCTGATGACGGCAAGCGTAAGCCGCGTCACACTGCGGACCAATGAGCCGAATGCTGCGCCTGAAGGTGATCAATGTGCAATCGGCACATGCCCTCCTAAGGTCGCGCCGACGAAGCGTGCGGCGCCCGATTTCCGCCTGCTCCCGGCATTCGCGGTCTGACCAGGTCAAACTCATGCATTCGTCGTGGACGCGGTCGTCGGCCGCCGCGTACCGTGAGGAGGATGGAGCTGACCGCCGGTGATGTGGCCGATCTGGCGATGGGCGCGCAACTGTTCGGCTCGGGCGGCGGCGGACGCACCGACGCGGCCGAACGCATGGTGCGCCGCGTCCTGACCCACCTCGGCCCGCTGCCCGTCGTCGCCGCGGCCGACCTGCCCAGGGACTCCTCGGTGGCCTGCGTCGGCGCGGTCGGCTCGTCCACCGTCATGGTCGAGCGGCTGCCCGGCGCGGAGGAGTTCGTGCGCGCCGCCCGGTCGCTGGAGCGACATGTCGGGTCCCCGCTCGTGGCGGTCCAGCCGCTGGAGATCGGCGGCGTCAACGGGCTGCTCGGCGTGGCCGCCGCGGCCTGGTTGGGCCTGCCGCTCGTCGATGGCGACGCCATGGGCCGGGCGTTCCCGCGGCTCGACCAGACGGTGCTGCAAGGCAGGTCGCCCGTCGTCGCGGCCGTGTCCGACCCCACCGGCAACACCGCCATCCTGGAATGCCTCGACGGTGCGGCCCTCGAACGCGTCGTCCGCGCAAGCCTGCCGGCCCTCGGCGCCTGGGCGGGCCTGGCCATGCACCACGACACCGCCGCCCGGTACGCGCGGTGCTCGATCAACGGGTCGGTGAGCCGGGCGCTGACACTTGGCGGGCTGCTGCGCCGCGCCGGGTCCGAACCCGGCGGACGCGAGGCCTTCCTCAGGTCGGCACGTGCGGTGTCGCTGTTCCGGGGGCGCGTCCTGGAGGTCCGGCGCGACCGGTCGTCCGAGCGCACCGGTGGCGTGGCGTCCGTCCAGCATCTGGTGGATCCTGCGCGTACGCTGCGGATCGAGTTCGCCGACGAGTACGTTCTCGCTCTCGACGACGGCGTCGACGTCGCCCGGGTCCCCGACATCATCTGCGGGCTGGACGACCGTACATGGAGGCCCATCAGCGTGGAGGAGCTCGCGGTGAACGAGATGATCGAGGTGATCCGGCTGCCGGCGCCGTCCCGATGGGACGATCCGGAGCTGCGGGACAGGGTCGGCTTGGAGACCTACGGCCTTGCGGACTTCGGTCCGGACACCGGCGCGGCCGACCACACGGTCGACCACACGGGTGGCGGCGCGGACGCCCCTGCGGGCGGGCGGGGGGTGGGGGAGTAGCGTGCGGACGCTGGTACAGGACCTGCTCGATCTGCGCGAGTTGCGCGGCGCGACCCTGGCGGGCGGGACGCGCGGCCTCTCCGCCCCAGTCGCCGAGATCGTCCTCGTCCAGCCCGACGACGTCCTCAGCGCAGCGATCCCCGCGGAGTCCGGCGTGGTGTTCAGCACCGATGGTGGCCGGACGCACATGCGCTGCGGCCACCTCGTCGACGTGCTGCTGCGCCGCGCCCACGCCGCGCGAGCCCGAGCTTTGATCGTCTGCGGGGGTCCCGCCAGTCCCGCCGCGACCCGCCGGCTCGCCGACCGCCTGAACCTCCCGCTGGTCCAGGCGCACAACCGGACACCGCTGGAACTGGCCACCGCCTTGCGGACGGCGGTGCTCGGCCCGCGGCTCGTGCAGAGCGAGACGCTGCTTGAACTCAACCGGCTGCTGCGGTCCGCGCGCCGGTCGCCCGACCGCATGCTCGCCGCGCTCGGCACGGTGCTGGACGCCTCGGTCAGCGCCTGCAACGCGCAGGGCACGCTCGTGGCCGGAACGCCGCCCATCACGTCGGTCGAGGAGATCATCGGTGTGCGGGGCATCACCACTCTGGTCGGCGAGCGTGCCGTGGCGGCCGTGCTGCCCGTGCTCGGACCTGCCGGGACGACCTCGCTCTGGGTCGCGGCGGAGCGCTCGGTGGAGGAGCAGCGCGGCGGGCCGCGCTGGCGCGAGACGGCCGAACGGGCGCTGGCGCTGGCGCACGGCGAGCTGTCTGCCTGGCTGGTGCGCGAACGGCTCAGATCCGAACGGGACGCCCGGCTGCGCGGCACCCTGCTCACCGAGATCCTGGACCACGGCGATGCGCTGCCCGCGCACATCGCCGATCAGGCCATGATGATCGGGTGGCGCCTCGACGGCTGGCACAGCGGGGTGCACATCACGGTCGCCGGTGCCGCCGACTCCGCGTCCGTGCACTCGGAGATGCTGGTCGACGCCATCGGACGCGCCGGGCTCGACATCGGCCCGTTCGTCCAGCGCGCCGACGGCTGGTCCGCGTGGCTGACCACGCCGAAGGCGCCACTGCCCGCGCAGACCGCCGCGGTCAGGAAGGCCCTGGAGGTCGGGCTGGCCGAGCTCGGACGCCGCCCCTATCGGCTCAAGCTCGCCGCGGGCATCGGAAGCCCGGCGCGGGACGCCGGAGGGATCGCCAGTACCCTCGCCGAGGCACGGCAGGCCGCGGTCGCCGCGTCCACCGAGGGCGGCCCCGGCGCGGTGCGCCGCGTGGAGGAACTCGGCGCGGCACGGATTCTGCTCGGCTGGTACGGCTCGCGCGCGTTCGCCGACTACGCCCGGCAGCTCCTGGCGCCGCTGCTGGCCCCCGGCGAGAAGGAAGTGCTGGCGACCGTCGAGAGCTACATCGACCACGCCTGCTCGGCGGGCACGACGGCGCGGGCACTCGGCCTGCACCGCAACACCGTCGCGCAGCGGATCCGGCGTGCCGAACGGCTGCTCGGCCTGCCTCTGACCCACGCGGAGACCCGCCTGGCGATCCAGCTCGCCTGCCGGGTCCTCCGCTCCACCCCCGACCCCATCGACCTCTGAGCAACGCGCTCGCGGGACCGTCGCGCCTGCAACGGCAGCGGCACTTGAACCCTTAGCCACAAAAACCCTGAGCTGATTCCCACCTGAGTCCGCAGGCCACGAGCCGGTTGCGAACGAGCGATCGCCACCTTGAAACGGGTGAACCGACTGGAAAGACTTCTCCAAGCTGGAGAGGGCCGAATGGGTGGTGACCGCATTGCCCGGCGGTGGATGGCGAGCGCACTGGCCGGATGAGGGTGATGGGCCGATGACGCAACCGGTGCGGGTATGGCTTGCCGGATCACGGGGAAGTGCGACGCCGATCACCGTGGACCCCAGGGGATATGAGGACAAACCCCAGGCAGGTCTTCCCGACCTCCTTCTGGCGCCCTCCCCGCTGCCGTACCCGTATGGCTTCGACGGCTGCCCGCGGTGCCGCGAACGCGACACCGACTTCGACCTGCCAGGCCGGCCGGACGATGTGCCCGGCGACCGGCCCTGCCGCTGCTGCGGCATGGGCCGACACCGACTGGAAAGCGATCGTCGCGGCCCACGCGTCGAGGGAGTCGGTGGCATAGATCGCCGAGCGGCACCGCGTGTACGACTCGACCATGCACAAGGTGCTGCGGGCTCCGACGTCAAGCTCGACCACGCCCGGGTCCTAAGGGGTAGACACCAGTCAGGTGGTCGCCCGCCAGCGCAGCGGCCAGTCGGTCCGCCAGATCGCCGCCGGCCTGGGGGGCTGGCCGTCGGTGGTGGACTATTACCTGGCCAAGGCCGGTGAGGTCCAGGCGCCCGCGCACACCGCTTCCCCCTCACCCGCGACCGTGTGTTCGCGCTGGCCCAGGCGGACCCGGACCTGACTCATCAGCAGATCGGCGATCGGCTCGGGGGCAGTCGCTCCACCGTGGCCGGGCACCCGCGCCGGGCCCGCCACCAAGCTCTCCTGTCGAGCAAGGGCCTGTAGTAGCCCACACCATCCACCCGTCGCTGTCGATGATGAACCTCTTGGCCTGCAAGGATCGGTCCACCGCATTGGTTGTCCGGTGCGGGTGGTTCATGCCCCCATGAGCGTCAGCCGGTATACCGCACCATCGGCGATCACGACTTCATCAGAGTGACCAGGCATGAACCAGGCGCCATCAAGGGGACGGTCGCCATGCCATCTGGCCAGTTCTCGGCCGGTGGCCACCTCCCACAACCGCACTGTGCCGTCGTGGCCGCCGACCAGAACGCGGGTACCGTCGGGGCTGAAGGTCGCCGCCTTTTCCAGGGAGACGTGGCTGTTGAAGACGACAATCTCGCGGCCGGTGGCCACCTCCCACATCCGCACCGTGCCGTCGCCGCCGGTCAGGATGCATCTACCGTCGGGGCTGAACGCCAGTGTGCGCACCGCTGCGGTGTGGCCGGTGAACGCCAGCAGTTGGCGGCCGGTGGCCACCTGCCAGAGGCGTGCCGTGCTGTCGCCGCCACCGGTCAGGACGCAGGTACCGTCGGGGCTGAACGCCACTGCATATCCCGTGTGGATGCGGGTGGTGAAAGCGCGCAGTTCTCGGCCGGTGGCCACCTCCCACATCCGCACCGTGCCGTCGCCGCCGGTCAGGATGTACCTACCGTCGGGGCTGAACGCCACCGCCTCCACCGTGTGGGTGGTGAAAACGTGCAGTTCCCGGCCGGTGGCCACCTCCCAGATCCGCGCCGTACCGCCCCGGTCGCCGGTCAGGGCCCGGGTGCCGTCGGGACTGAGCGTCACCGCTTCTATCGCGTCAGTGTGGCCGGTGAAGGCCAGCACTTCACCGCCGGTGGCCACCTCCCAGATCCGCGCCGTACCGCCACGGTCGCCGGCCAGGACGTAGCTGCCATCAGGGCTCAACGCCAGCGCTGCCGACTTTTGCAGGTGTCTGGCGGTGCGGTGCCAGGTGGGCTCGGCACTGTCCCAGATGCGGGCCGTGCGGTCGTAACCGCCGGTGAGGGCGAGGCTGCCGTCAGGGCTGAACGCCACCGCCCACACCATGCTGGTGTGACCGGTGAAGACGTGCAGTTCGCGGCCGGTGGCCACCTCCCACACCCGTGCCGTACCGTCGCGGCCGCCGGTGAGAGCGCGGGTGCCGTCGGGACTGAACACTGCGGCGCTTACCCCTGCAGTGTGGCCGGTGAAGGCGAGGATTTCGTGGCCGGTGGCCGCCTCCCAGATCCGCACCGTACCGTCGTGGTCACCGGTCAGGGCCCGGGTGCCGTCGGGACTGAACACTGCGGCGCTTACCCCTGCAGTGTGGCCGGTGAAGGCGAGGATTTCGTGGCCGGTGGCCGCCTCCCACACCCGTGCCGTACCGTCGCGGCCGCCGGTGAGAGCGCGGGTGCCGTCGGGACTGAACACCGCCGCCCTTACTGCGTCACTGTGGGCGGGGAAGGCCAGCACTTCACGACCGGTGGGCACCTCCCAGATTCGCACACTGCCGCCGATGTCGCCGGCCATGACGCGGGTGCCATCCGGACTGAGCGCCACCGTCCATAGCATGTCGGTGTGGACGGTGAAGGCGAGGATCTCGCGGCCGGTGGCCACCTCCCACACCCGTGCCGTACCGTCGCGGCCGCCGACCAGGACGCGGCTGCCGTCAGGGCTGAACACCACCCTCCATACCGGATTGACACCGGCGGTGAAGGCGAGGATCTCGCGGCCGGTGGCCGCCTCCCAGATACCCACCCTGCCGTCGCGGCCGCCGACCAGGACGCGGCTGCCATCGGGGCTGAACGCCACCGCCTCCACCGAGCCGGTGAGACCGATGGTGAGTTGCAGGGGGCTGGTGGCGGAGGCCAGAGCACCAGGGGTGAGAGGTTTGAGCCAAGGGCTGTGGTCATGGGGAGTGAGGGCGGCGGCCCAGGCGGCGATCTCGGGCTGAGGATGATCCAGCAGCCGCCCGGTCAGCTGACTGACCAGCAGACCAGCCAGCTGACCGGTGAAACCGGTGTCATCACGGGTCAGAGCCTGGGCCGATTGGCCCAAAGCGCGGCGGATCGCCTGCGTGAGGGGGTGGGTGGTGTGGGCGTAGTCGCTGAGCAGGTCGGGGAGGCTGGCGGTGGTGAGGCGCCGATGCATCCAGACCGGCTGGCTGAGCACCTGCACCAAGTCGACCTCCCGCCCCGCCTGGACCAGATGCCAGGCCAAACTGCCCAGCAGATACCGGTCCTCGGCGGCGATCCGGATCCAGCCGCCCTCGGCCCACTGCTGGGACAGACGGGCCCGGTACCCCTCCAGCAGCGCAGTGTGCGCAGCGCGGACCCGATCATCTCCCAGACGCTGGGTGATGGTGTCGTAGTGCAGATCGTGAGCCACATACCAGCCGGCGTCGGCGACGGTGAGCAGTGACCGGCCGACCAGCTCCACCAGCAGCTCGCGCGTCCGATCCTCGGTGAGGGGATACCACAGCGCCGCCGCGGCGGCAGCGGGGAAGGGACCACGACCAGTGAACACTGCCAGCTGCAGGTACCGATCGCGGTCATCCCCGGTGGGGAGGTCATCGATGCCCACATCGATGGCCGCCCGCAGCGTGGCGTGTTCATAGGCCGGTGTGGACTCGCCTTTGACGCGCCGCAGGTCCTGGTCGATCAGGGTCAGAATGTGATCGAAGCTGTGGCCACGCGCAGCCATCGCACCGGCCATCGCCACGCCCAGCGCCAGGTTCTGCAGCCGGGTGCACAGCCGATAGGCCGACGGCGGCAGCGCCACAGGATCGGTGTCGGTCCAGCGGCCCACGATCTGCAGCGCCTGGCGCTGGGTGAGCTGGTCCACCTCAACCCCGGCCGCGCCCACGGTGGTGACCAGGTCGCTGATCCGGGTGGTGAACAGTACCGGACACCCCGGCGCCAGCTCCAGCACCGCATCCAGTGGGCCCCGGGTCCACACGTTGTCCAGCACGATCAACAGCCGCCGTCCGGCCAGTATGGCCGCGACCGCATCGCGCGCCTGCTCCACCGTGGCGTAGGAAGGCGCATCAAGGCCCAACCGTCGGGCCAGCTCGGTCAGCAACGCCACCGGATCGGTGCCGGGCCCGGCCTTCAACCACGTCACCGACCCAAACCGTCGGCCAGGCAGCCACCGACCGCGACGCAACCGCCGATCCCGGCACACCGCCGCCGCCAGCGTCGACTTACCCGTCCCGCCCAGCCCCACCAGCGCCACCGCCCGCGCCCCACCACGCAACGCCGCCACCGCCTCCCGCACCAGGTCGGGCCGGTCCACATAGCGCGGGTTGCGCGGCGGCGCCGCCCCCAAGAATCCCTCCGGCCCGGCCAACTCCCGGATCGGCCGGTCGACCTGCCACAGCCACGCCCACCGCACCAGAAACACCACCAGCGCCAGCGCGGCCTCGATCCCAGCGATCCAGCCCGCCCGCTCCACCCGCGCGTCCCGGTCACCACCGGCCAGCAGAGCCCACACCAACCCCGCGATGATCGCCGCCGCACCGATCACCACCGCCGCCCACCGGCGCCGCACGCCCTGTCTGACCATGCCACCGCATCCTGCCCGCAATCACCTGGCTCTGGGCGGTCGATGCCGAACCCGGTCACTCAACATCGCTCACACGCAAGTTCATGACCCGACTGTGTGGATCACAGCGAGCCGTTGCTGTATCCGACAGAATGAGGGTTCTGAGAGCCTGTTTCCGAACATCGGAGATCGTCGGCGATGCCCAACGGGTAGGCGTTTCACGTGTCCCGGTATGTCTGGTTCCTGAAATGGCTATCCGTGATGATCCACGGTCTGGTTCGTCTGGCGTCCCTGAGAGCCGTTCGGACGGCCGTTACCGCAACGCCGCGACGAACGGGCTGCGCTGACCGCCCTCGGCCGGACTGCCGCTCACCTGGGCAGATGAGTTCGGAAACAGGCTCTGAGCTTGTTATTTAACGTCTGACCTGCGTGTCCATAGATCCATGGTCGCTGTAGGTAACCGGTTCAGACTTGGCGTCGGGGTTTGGTTCCCTTCTTGTGGTGGGCCGGACGTGCGTGGGCTTGGCCGGTGGCCAGGACCCGGCCGACCTCGTACTGCCCGGCGCGCTGGCGGTTGGTCACGCCCCGAGGCCGTCCGGGACCGGGACGGCAGGGTTTGGGAACACGGGCGGGACGGGCCAGTTTCGCGCGCAGGTTCCGAAATCCCCGGCGAACGCGGCCGGGAGTGAGCCGGTCGAGCGGGAGCGGCCGTTCCCAGGGCCGCCGCAGGTCGCGAGCGAGCCCGCGCGCCAGCCGCAGTTGGGCGTGAACGGCCAAGATCAGCCAGGTCCAACGATCGGCAGCCGTCGAGGAACGCAAGCGCGGAGCGGTCCAGCCCAGCGTCTGCTTCAGCAGCCGGAAGGTGTGCTCCAGGTCGAAGCGGCGCAGGAACGCACTCCAGAGCCGGTCGACGTCATCGCTGGTGGCGCCGGTGCCCGACCACCACAACCAGACCGGCTTGGGCTCGCCGCCGGTGGGCAGGCGCTCGACCTGCAACCGGATCACCGTGCCCTCAATGAGGGGAAGTTCGTCGCTGAAGTGTTCCCAGGCGGCGCGGCGAGTCAGGCGGGGGTGCAGCCGGTCCCAGGCAGTGGCGACGGCGGTGCCGTAGCGGGTCCCGGGAGTGACAGTGCGGGCGTGCGGGGCGCCCCAGGTGGCCGGGTCGCCGAACACGAATTCACCCCCGTGTTTGGGATAGCGGCCGCCGTAGGGGTGAGTCCGGTCGAACTCCTCCCGCGAGGGGGCCGGGCGACGCAGCACCCGATCGCCGCGCATCCGCCCCAGCACCTCCACCGGCAGGTCAGCCAGCAAGAACGCCAGCCGCGGCAGGTCATAGCCGGCATCGGCTACCACCAGGACGGCGGGATCATCTGATCGCTGCTGCCCGGCCACGATCAGCCGTTGCACCACGGCGCGGAGCTGGGCGGCGGTGACGGCGATGACATCAGCGCCCGGCTCCAGCCGGACCGCATCCAGCAACGCCGTCCAGGACGTCGGGCCGGTCTCCAGCGCCGCCACGAACGAGTACGGCCAGCCCGGCACCATCTGATGCCGTCCCTCACCGCGGCCGAAGGTGTGGCAGAACGACCGGTCCGGGCAGGTGGCGGCATCGGGACGCAGCCAGGGCCAGGCATCGACGGCCAGCACCAGGCGACCGTCGGCAGCCCGCGGCAACGGCAACGCCGCCAGCGACCTGCGCAGCCGGGCGACATCGACGCACCCCTGGTTCAGGCCCGCATACAGCGCGCCGTGGCCGCGGCGGTGCTCGGGCGCCAGCGTCAGGTCCACCAGCGTCTTCACCGGGCCGTCGGTGCACAGCACCGCCTCGCACACCTCGAACAGCACATCGCCGTACCGGGGCAGGCACGCATACAGCTCAGTGCGAAAGTCCGACAGCCGCGCCAGGTCCGTGTTCGCCGGGGTGCGGGTGTTCTCGCAGGTGGTGACGCCTGGGCGAACGGGTGTCACAGTGGGGTCCACGGCCGTCGTCTCCGTTCTCGAAGTCCTTCACACAGACCCGAGGATGAGACGACGGCCGCCTGGCGACGAGATGCCCCGACCGCTAGAGCCCGCTGCCAACCGATGCATCACTTATGCGGCATAGATGCAGGTCAGACGTTAAATAACAAGCTGAGGGAGGCGCGGCGCGCAGTATGCGCCGGTCGCCGGTCAGGGTGGGCTGCTGTCATGCCGAGTGCGGCGAGGTCGGCATGCGGAGTCAGATCACAGCGTCCTCTGCGCGAAGGGGGGATGGTTTCTCCGGTCCCTGGGCTGGAGGGGCGGGCCCGCAGCACCCGGCGGGATGATCACGGTTTGACACCGGGTCCGGCGGGACACCGCCCACGCCCTGCTCCTACCCCCGTACGCCCTATGTTCCACGCGGCACGCCCGCCGACCAGGACGCCGACCAGGACGCCGACCAGGACGCCGACCAGGACGCCGACCAGGACGCCGACCAGGACGCCGACCAGGACGCCGACCAGGACGCCGACCAGGACGCCGGCCGGGTGGCGCGTGCGGTGGTTGCCGCATGATCTCGCCGCACACCCGGTGGTGCTGAACGCCTGGGGTCGCTGAGCATCACCGGGTGGCGCTCTCCGTGGGCGCGTCCTCATCGGTGCTGGGACACCTGGCGCCGAGGCGAGGGGCGCTGAACAAAGGACGCGCCCACGGAGGCGACCAACCGGCCAGACCTCGGGTGCCAGACCTCGGCCCTGATCCCCCACCAGGCCCGCGTGGCACCGGGCTCGACCGGTCAGCGCCCCAGAACCTAACCCGGCCCACCCCGGCCGATCGGCAATCACGCGCCGCCTGCGACCAGCGGTCACGTCCCTGAGACGAGCGGTCGTGATGGTCCTGCCCACCCCCACACACGCCAGCGCCGGACAAGAACCACCCGCCGCCACGCCCGTCACGCACCGCTATCGCCGCTGGTGAGACGGGCCTGCGGGGCGAAGCCGTCGGGAGGTTCCACCACACCTTCTGTTTTCACATGACGACAAAACCACTGATTCGGAGAACGGGAACTGGCTCCGGATCAGGTTGGGTTCTAAAAGGTGATCGCAACACCTGACCCCGTGGGGTGTTGCCATGACCAAGGCGCGTCGCGCACCTAAGAAGCGTGGGCCTGCACCGCAGGCGGGCAAACGCGACCAATACCTTCGCCTCATGGCGCAGGGGATGAGTAACTCGGCCGCATGCCGGGTGGTCGGGATCAACCGCAAGACCGGCAACCGCTGGAGGTACGGACGCTAGGTTGTCGACCGGACCGGACGCGAATGCCTCTACCCGTCCCTCACCGAGCAACGCACCGACGACGTCACCTCCGAGCGGTTCCTGTCGGAGGAGAAGGAGCGGATCATCGTCGCCGAGATACTCCAGGCGGGCCGTTCGCTGCGCACAATCGCCAAAGAGCTCGACCGCGCGCCTTCCACCATCAACCGCGAGGTGCGCCGCAACCGCGATCCGCGCACCGGCAAGTACCGTCCCTTCCACGCCAGCGGCGAGCGGACGTGCGGCGGGCGCGCTCCATGCAGGGCAAGATCCGGCGCGACCCGGAGCTGAAGGAGTTCATCCAGGACCACCTGGACCAGAGTTGGAGCCCCGAGCAGATCAGCCAGGCCCTGCGCACCGCCTTCCCCGACGAGCCGGACCGGCACCTGGCACACAAGATCATCTACCAGGCGATCTACCTGCCACACCACGGCGGCCTGGAGCGAAAAGCTGGCACCTTGTGCCCCGACCAGCGCGCCACCCGCTACGTCAAGTTGCTGCATCTGCCCGACGGGCGCACCGCCGACCGCGTCCGCGACGCACTCCTGAACGCCTTCGCCGACCTGCGTCAGGCACGCGGGGTAGACGCCGAGCAGGTTCGCCGGCTGGCCCGCACCGACCGCCACACCCGGTTCTGAGCCGAGCCAACTGCACGCCAGGCCGGTCGAGCCAGCAGAACGTCCAGACGGCGAGACGGCAGGACGATGAGAGAGCAGGCCCAAGTCGACGGCCAGGCCGCTGCAGACCCGTTCGGGCTTCCACCGGTGGTGGCCTGGGGTGGGGTGGCGCGGCTCTGTGGATCAGAGGCGGTCAGCAGCCGCTGCGGGTGAGTTTGGCGCGGATTTCGTTGTGTAGGCGGGTGTAGCCGGCGGGCTGGTAGGTGGTGTTGTGGAAGGAGGCGGTGAAGGGTACGGCGGGGTTGCGGGTGGGGGGGCGTGTCGACCTGGATGCGGGTCGGGACCCATGGAGGTGCCGGTGGGGTAGGTCAGGGTGATGGTGTAGCCGGTGGCCGCGGCGCGGGTCAGGCAGCGTTTGGCGCCGTTCTCGATGGCTTTCATCAGTCCCTGGTTGATCTGGTTGCCCTGCATGGGGACCGGGTTGTAGTGCTCGGATGCCCCGCGCAGGGTGGCGGTGATCAGGTGGCCGCCCTGGTAGCCGGGCGGTCGTCAGGCGCCCACGGTGGTCTTGCACGGTGAGCGGGTGAGGTGCGTTGGGGCAGGGTGGTGAGGCTGGCGCGTCGGGGGCGGCCGATGGCGTCGGTGCGGTAGGTGCGGTGGATGGCGGTGTAGGCGGTGTTGGGTGTCAGGTACTGCACGCACGGCACCTGCGGATACCGCGCCATCGGGACCGCCGCCCCGGTGGCGCTGGTACCCGGCGAGGAGACCGGGGCAGAAGCCGGGGACGAGGTCGAGGCGGCGTGGGCGGCGCTTGCGGAGGCAAGGGCCAGTGCCAGCAGCGCGGTGCTGGTCAAGGCGGCGCCGGTCAGGGTGTTGGGGTGCAGGCGCATCGGGGGTCCGTTCCGTGGCAGACTTCTCCACCGATCGAAGTGGTTTGGCTACAAACAGTAGCGAGAGTGGGTGAGGGAAGCGTTCGCCACCCGGGCCAGGCCTATATGACCGGTGATGCGCTTGATGCTGGCTGGACTGCAGAGCTGGTGACTGCCGTCCAGGGGACCGGGACGAGGACGCACCGGTGGGATGCCTCACGAGTGGGTTTGTGAGGATCGGACCGGATGACGGTCCGGCGAAGTTGCGGCGCTCCGCTCCCTCCAGGGCCGTGGCGCCGTCGGACAGCTCTCAGCAATCGGCGGTTCGGTTCCGGGAGCGCGGGCGTCCAGCGCGCGGCTTGCACGACTCAAGCTGCGCAGCGGTGGCCGGGACCTCATCGTCGCCCTCAACCCCAGAGAGAGGGTGTGAAGCGCATCCGATTTGACTAACTGGATGGTTAGAAATAGCGTGCCCTGAACTTAAACAACCAGTTAGTTACGGGAGCCGTCGTGGCCGATCATCTCTTCATCGCCAACCGGTGGGTACCCGCCCAGAAGCTGCTACCCGTCGAGAATCCGGCAACCGGCAAGTCCTTCACCTTCGCTCCGGAGGCGTCCAGGAGCGAAGCGGCCAGCGCCGTCACCGCGGCGCGGCACGCCTTCGACGAAGGCCCGTGGCCACGCGCCCGTCCCCGCGTGCGGGGCGAGGCGTTGCGCCGCCTGGGCGAAGTCATGGACCGCCGCCGCGACGAACTGGTCGATCTGGTGGTGCGGGAGAGCGGCTTTCCCCGGCCGCTGGCCGATCAGGTCCACGTGCAACCCGCCATCGATTTCCTGTACGACGTAGCCGACCGGCTGCTTCCCGCGATGGCCTTCACGACACCGCTCAATCCGCACGCCGCGTACTCCATCACCGGGCAGCCACAGACCACCCAGGGCGTGGTCGCCAGAGAACCGGCTGGGGTGGCCGCACTGCTCACGCCATTCAACGCAGCCGTGCCACTAACCGTGCACAAACTCGCCTCGGCGCTGGCCGCTGGATGCACCGCCGTGGTCAAACCGTCGCCCTACACGCCACTACAGGTCCTGTTGCTCGCCGAATTCCTCCAGGAGGCCGACTTCCCACCCGGCGTGGTCAACATCATCACAGGCGACCTCGAAGCCGGCGTCGAGTTGACCACCAACCCCGGCGTCGACATCGTCAGCTTCACCGGCTCGAACACGGTCGGCCGCCAGATCGCTACGCAGGCGGCGGCCACGTTCAAGAAGGTCGTACTGGAACTGGGCGGCAAGTCGGCCAACATCGTCTTCGCCGACGCCGACCTGGACCGGGCCGCGCTGGAGGTGGCGGGCAACACCGTCACAAACGCCGGCCAGGGCTGCCTGCTGCTCACCCGAACCCTGGTGGACGAACGCGTCCATGACGAACTAGTCGCCAAGGTGATCCCGCTGCTGAAGGCCGTCACCATCGGTGACCCCGCCGACCCGGAAACCGCCATGGGACCACTCATCAGTGCCAAAGAACGCGATCGCGTCGAGGCGATGATCCGGCAGGGCCAAACCGAAGGCGCCACCCTCGCCTATGGTGGCAGCCGCCCGCGAGGCTTGGCGCAGGGCTTCTACCTGGAACCGACCCTGTTCACGGGCGTCGACAACGCCATGACCATCGCCCAGCGGGAGTTCTTCGGCCCGGTTAACACGGTCATCCCCTTCGCCGACGAGGACGAGGCCGTCCGCATCGCCAACGACACTGACTACGGGCTCAACGCCGGCGTTTTCACCCGCGACTTCGCTCGCGCCCACGCGGTCGCGCACCGGCTGCGCACCGGGATGGTCAATATCAATGCCTCCTGGGGGGTCAACCCGGACGCGCCCTTCGGCGGCTACAAGCACAGCGGGATCGGCCGGGAAGGCGGCGCCTACGGCATCGAGGAGTTCCTGGAGCACAAGTACATCTCCTGGCCCGTCGGAACCTAACTGGTTAGTCACTGTCACACTTGGAGTCATGTCCCGCGCCAAAGTCACCCAGGCCCGCATCCTGCAGGCGGCCACCGCCGAGTTCGCCGCCCATGGTCTAGCCGGAGCCCGCGTGGACCGCATCGCCCAGGCGGCCTCGGCGAACAAGAACCTCATCTACGTCTATTTCGGCAGCAAGGAAGCGCTCTTCGACGCCGTCTTCGAGGCCCAGGTCACCCAGGGCCTCGAAGCCGTCCCGTTCACCGCCGACGACCTGCCCGCCTACGCCGGGCAGGTGCATGACCACTGCCGCAAGCATCCTGAGGTCATCCGGCTGACCGCCTGGCACCGGTTGGAATGCGCCGACCGGCCGGAGCCCGCCACCGCGACGTCCGCCTACGCGGCCAAGCTGGCCGCCATCGAAACCGCACAACGTGACGGACGCGTCAGCGACGCCTTCCCTCCGGCCGTGTTGCTGGCGCTCATCGTCGCCTTGGCCACCGCCGACAGCCCGGTCGGCGCCACCATGCCCCCCAGTCCAACCACCTGGCCCTGCCGCGATGACGAGATCCGCGCAGGCATCGTCGAAGCCGTCCGCAGACTCATCGCCCTCCCGCAGAACAGGTGAGCCCGCCCTTCGCCAGCCCGTTCACCGCCCAGGTACGGCTAGGGCGTGTTTCAAAGGCAGGTCAGTAGCCAGTCGTTGATGCAGGCGATGTGCAGGACAGCCTGGTAGCGGACGGCGAGTTTGATGCCCCTATGGATGTCAAGCCGTGGAGGGTAGTGCGCGGTTTGGGGGGCTGGGGTTGGTGATGAGCTGGTAGATCTCGCGGGC
>NZ_JACJIA010000023.1:0-81398 GCF_014138665.1 Actinomadura kijaniata | reverse complement strand
CCGCCAGGGCGCCCCGACTCGCACTCGCCAGCCGATGCCGTCGATGAGCTGGCGTTTGGTCCACTGCGGCGGGCGACCTGGGCCTTTGGGGGTGGGCAGCAGCGATTCCAGGATGGCCCACTGCGCCTCGGTCAGGTCAAACCGCCTCGTCACCGCTAGGGTGGGCACGAGGTCTCCGGTCCGGACCGCCGTGGCGAGCCGAAGGCGGGATCTGGCAGGTCTACACCCCTGAGGCGGTGCTGCGCGACACCTTCACCGACCGCGACGGCGACAAGGTGCGCGGCTCGTTCCAGGTGTACGACACCGCCACCAACAAGCCCATCACCGCGCCCCAACCCGACGGGGTGTTCCTATCGGCGTTCGTTGACCCCGGCAAACCGGCCGAGGTGAAGATCTCCGCCGGGACCCTCCAAGACGGCAAGACCTACAAATTCCGCACCAGCGCCTACGACGGCACCCACTACTCCACTACCTGGTCGGCATGGCAGCAGTTCGTCGTCACCGTGCCCGAACCACTGCCCACCGGGCTGCCCGCCGGGCTGAAGCAACTGCTCACCGACTACCAAAACGGCACCCTCGGCCACGACACGTTCGCCGAGTACGGGTATGAGAAGCTCGGCGCCGGCATCAAGGACGTGGACCTTCCCACCAAATACCGCGATACTGCCGCTCTCTCCGAACAGCAGTTGTCCCTGCTGACCGGAATGCTGACGGCCGCGCTGGCCAAACTGCCAAAGGAGAAGGTCCAGGCACTGCACCAAGCGGCCAGCACACCTCCGGTGGGGCAGACCCGCGCACCAAAGCGTACGGCGCAGGATCCCTGGGCCGGCTGCGGAACACTAGCAGCATGGTATATGGGCAAGACCTACCGATGCGGTTTCAGCAGCCAGCACTTCGAGGTCTTCTGGAATATCGAAGGCGACCGCGCCATCGACGATCTCACCGATGCCGACAAAAACCTCTACCCGGACAAGATCGAGAGAATCATGGATTCTCTCGATCACGCCAGGAACTATTACATCACGCAGATGGGGTACGCACTTCCCGACAAGACCAAAGTGTACGTCGGGCATCCCTTCGTGAGCGCAGAGGGAGGGTTCGCCGAACCGTTTACGAGCATCATCAGGTTCGGTACCCAAAAACTTTTTCTGGGAGAAAAAGCGGGACCTTTCTATCTGCCGCGGCATGAGCTTTTCCATGCAGCGCAGTTCCAGTATATTTCGGGGCGATCTTGGATGCTGAACAACATCAACATCCAATGGTGGATGGAAGCCGCCGCCGAATGGGCATCACAGTTCACCCTGCGCGCAGATCCGAAGTCCAGTACCACCGTGGACCGATACTTCTACGCCCGTCACATCGACGAGTTCCTGGGCCGCCCCAACGACTACCTGGACAAGTGGAACGGGTTCGGAGAACCCCGGCAGTACGGCGCATTCCTGTTCCCCGAGTACCTGTCCGAACGCTTCGGCACCGTAGTGATCCGCCACATATGGGAAGGCCTTGATCGCACCCTGAGCGGCCAACCCCGCTCCGCAATCGAGGACAGACTCGGCGGCCTTGGCGCCAGCTGGGAGAAGGAACTGAAGACCTTCGCCACCGCCAACCAGATTCTGTGCAAGCCATCGGCCGACCAGGATCCCAACGACGGATGGCGCTACCAAAATCCCGATATCCCACAGTGGTGCGACAGGTATCTGGCCACCGAGCCAAGTACGAGCGATCCGTTGTCTGACCTCCCTCGCCCGTGTCGCAGCACCATCACCCTCGACAACAGTGGATACGCCAGCGGCCAGGTCGGGGTGAACGGAGGCGGAACCTACTACATCGACCTGGTGGCACTACAAGGTATGCCGTCCCGTGACTTCCAGGTCGACCTCAACGTTCAACAGTGGCCTGGAGACATCGTGGCCACCCTGGTCACCTGGAAGAAGATCGGCAAGCGGTGCGGCCCCGACCAGCCATGGGTCAAGCCCAACCGGGTCGGTTTGTTCGATGTGAAACTCGGTGGCGAGTGCACCATGGCCACCCTGTTGATCACCAACATCAACCCACGGTCCGTTGGCATCGTTGACTGGCTGACCGTGTTCAAAGCCAACCGCTAGCACTAACATCTGACCCAAGGACAAACATGGACGGCCCCAGCAGGCATGAACCCGCCGGGGCCGTCCCATCATCGGGAACGGTCTCGTGCGTCAAAAATGGCAAAACCTCGGATGCATACTTGTGGCCCTGCTATTTCTTATGTTTCTCGTATTTCCGATCTATGTCTTCTCTCTCAGGTGGCTGGGGCGTCACGGTGAAACCGACGGAAGTGAGCTTTCCGTTAAAGCCATCAATGAAAGCCAACACGCCGTACGCATCAGGATCCATACGCGCCCACCTGACGGCAGCGATGGGTGGTGTTGGACCAAAGGAATCAAGTGCCCGCCCGGTACCCGGTTTCTTGACCGGGAGATTCTCCCCGGCGGGAAAGACCAATTTCTGGGCCGTCCATGCGGCACTACTTCTACCCCTCAGGAACATTATCTCTACGCCGAGACCGAAGACGGTCGCGCCGCCATCTATGGCCCTCCGCTGTGCCAAGGTGCCACCTGGCGCATCACCGAGGAGTCCCTGCGCAAAGGCGTCAAGCCCAAACCCAGCCCACCGCTATGGAACCCAAAACCGACAAAAAAGGGCGCCACCCCCACGTCCTGACCTACAACTCAGAACCATACGGTGCCATCAAACCCGAGTTCGCGGCATTGGTGACTGGCTGATCGTATTCAAGGCCAATCGATGGCGTCTCTCCAATCACAACCTGAGGCGGCTTCTGGCAAACGCAAATCCTCTGAGAGTCGTCTCCGTCCTGAAGGTGGCCTCATGCGTCAGAACCGACAGAACATCGGATGCGCACTTGTGATTCTGCTATTTCTGTCACTCCCCGCAGCCGTCGCCCTCTTCATGTGGTTGGGGCGCCACAGCGAACCCGACCGTACTCGCAATGTCGTAATAGCCAGCAATTAAAGTCAACACGTTGTGCGTATCAGGATCCACATGCGCGCGCCCAGTGGTGACGGCTGGTGCTGGACCTCAGGAAACACGTGCCCACCCGGTACTCGGGCCCTCGATCGGGAGATCCCCCCTGGCGGACAAGACTCGTTTTTGAGTCCCCGGTGCGAATCTGCCTCTACTCCTCACGATCGCTATCTCTACGCCGAGACCGAAGACGGTCGCGCCGCCATCTATGGCCCTCCGCTGTGTCAAGGTGCCACCTGGCGCATCACCGAGGAGTTCCTGCGCAAAGGCGTCAAATCCAAGCCCAGCCCGCCGCTATGGAACCCAAAACCAACAGGCAAGAACACCAGGACCGGATCCTGACCTACAGTCACGACCGTTTCGGCTTCGTCACACGGTCACCTAACTTCAGGCTGGAGAGCGAGAGTCCACCATCCGGCTCTGTGAGATCCATGCGACACAATTCGATCATCGAACCACTCGTCTGAGCTGCACTCGCGCAGCCAGCACCCACCTGGCCTCGGCGCGGGCACAGTCATCGTCGAAGCGGTCGGCGACCGTGACCGCCAGTGGCTTTTTCATCTGCACATGCAGAATGATCCTCAAAACCGCGCATGCCCAGGTCGCGTGCCGGCTCCTGGGTAGGCAGGTATCCACCGCGTCCAACTCCAGAGCCAGCAGCCCGAACAGTGTGGTCCCCACATGCGGCCGCAGATTCGACCGTCTGCCTGCCGCTGTCGCCCACCGTCACCGTCCACAGCACCTCACCTAGATCGTTGATGGGAAATCGCTGAGCCGGGTGCGGGCATGGGGAAGGGCGCCCATGGTCGGTGTGTGAAAACAAACCTGGACGCCCTTGTGACCGCACTCTACGTCCACCTGGACGACCACGTCCTGCCAACGCGGCGGTGCGGACGGGGCCGGCCTTCGGTGTTGACTGATGCCGAGTTGGTCTGTGTCGCGGTCGCCCAGGTGCTGCTGGGCTGTGACGCCGAGCGCCATTGGCTGCGCCTGGCCCCGGCCCGGATCGGGCACCTGTTCCCCCGGCTGCCGTGTCAGGCCCAGTACAACCGGCACCTGCGTGATCTGGGGCCGGTGTGGGTGGCGGTGGCCTGCTGGCTGGCTCGGGCCACCCCCACCTGGCACGAGCGGCTGCGGCTGATGGATGGCACCCCGGTACGCTGCGGCGCCTCCCGGGTCACGGTGAACCGCTCCAGCCTGGGCGAGATCGCCGGTTACGGCCATGACACCTCCCATCACGCCTTCTCCTGGGGTGCCAAGCTGATGCTGGTCACCACCGCCGACGGTGCGGTGACGGCGTTCAGCCTGGCCCACCCCAAGGAACTGGACGAACGCAAGCAAGCACTGCATCTGCTGCAGGTGCGCCCGCCCGCCGAGGGGCCGTGCCCGATCGTGTGCGACAAGGGCTTTGCCGGGGCGGGCATCCAGGCGGCCGCGGCGCGGCTGGGATACCGGTTGATCCGCCCGCGCCGCCACGATGAGCCGCACCCCAGTCCTGGTCACGCTTTTCCCGCCTGGCTGCGCCAGCGCATCGAGGCGGTCATCTGGACGCTGAAGAACCAACTGGGCCTGGAACGCCACCACGCCCGCACCACCGAAGGTTTGTGGGCCCGCATCAGCCAACCCATCGTGGCGCTCAACGCCGCCATCTGGCACAACTGGCTCACCGACCAGCCCGTCAAACGCTCACTGACCGCCTACGACCACTGACCAGCACCAACATTTCCCATCAACGATCTAGGTGTCCATCCGGCGTCCACGAGGCCACCGCCACCATGAGCACGGGGCAGTCGCCGCTCTCAAAAGAGGCGTCGACGGCCAGGAAACCCCAAGGCGTCCCACCCCGAACCCAGACGGTCCAGGTCCGGATCTCTCGCCACACCGGAACCGCTAACACCGAATTAGAAAACCCCATCGGTCTCCAGGATCTGGAACGTCACACCCGGTGGTCATGATTGCGGTATGACCAACGATGATCACTTCGTCGCCCGGGAGGATGGATGAGGTTGACCACTCCGTCCAAGCCGGTCGACATCGCCGCGGTGTTTCCCGAGCTGGCCGCCTATGCGCGGACCACGGTGCGGTTGCATCCACGGCCCGGGGCGGTGGGCGTGCATGACAGTTCGGTGGGCGGCCCGCTGCTGTGGCCGGCCGATGAGCCCTGGCCGGTGTGCGAGGGCTTTCGCATGGATTCCGGGCACGAGGGCCAGCCCTGGCACCGCGAGCCGGTCGCGCTGGTGGCCGCCGCGCAGCTGTACCAGCGTGACGTGCCCGAACTGCCCTTCTTTCCCGACGCCGATGTCTTGCAGTTGCTGTGGTGCCCGATACCGCACGCGACCTTCTACCCCGAGGTGAGCGTGCGGTGGCGGCTGGCCGAGGAGGTCGACCACCCGCTCAGCGACATCCCGGCCCCATCGCCCGGTAGCCAGGAGGACTTCCTGCTGCGACCGTGCACGGTCAGCCCCGAGCGGGTGGTGGAATACCCCCATCCCGAAGACCTGCCCGAACAGCTGCGCGAGCGCCTCTATGCCTGGGGGCGAACCGGCCGGTGGAGTTACTTCTACCACCTGTCGGTGGCGCCGGGTACCAAGGTCGGCGGGTGGATCAGATTCGCCCAGGACCCGCTGTGGCAGCGCTGCTACCAGGGGCATCTGACGGACCACCTGCTGACCATCGCCACCTCGGAGTCTGAGGGTGGGTCGCACCAGACATGGGATCCGGTGGAAGAACCGGAACGACGGCCTGGTGCCGTGACCGGGCTTCGGGTGGGAGACGCCGGAAGTCTGTTTGTGGCGATCTGCCATGAGTGCTGGGGCAGACCGGTCCTGTCCTGGAGCGACGGATGACCGTTTGACCGCCGGGCAGGGCCGTCATCTCACCGGTCGATCACACCCACCGGCAGCCACGGGAGCCCGTAGTTATCGGCGGCCCCTGACGTGCTAACGATTACCCGCACAGCAGGTGTGCAGGCATCCCAACGTTGGGGGTGGCCGTAGGGGTGGGCGGCGCGCACCCGGCTGGTCGATCACCCTGCCGTCGGCGGCTGCGGCGTGCCAGGGGGCCGGACGGGGTCGAGAGTGGGGGTCGGCAGCCGCTGCGGGTGAGTTTGGCGCGGATCTCGTTGCGTAGGCGGGTGTAGCCGGCGGGCTGGTAGGTGGTGTTGTGGAAGGAGGCGGTGAAGGGTACGACGGGTTGCGGGCGTGGGAGAGCGTGTCGACCTGGATGAGGGTCGGGACCACGGAGGTGACCGCGGCGCGGGTCAGGCAGCGTTTGGTGCCGTTCTCGATGGCTTCATCAGTCCTTGGTTGATCTGGTTGCCCTGTATGGGGACCGGGTTGTAGTGCTCGGATGCCCCGCGCAGGGTGGCGGCGATCAGGTGGCCGCCCTGGTAGCCGGGCGGTCGCCAGGCGCCCACGGTGGTCTTGCACGGTGAGCGGGTGAGGTGCGCTGGGGCAGGGTGGTGAGGCTGGCGCGTCGGGGGCGGCCGATGGCGTCGGTGCGGTAGGTGCGATGGATAGTCGACGGCGGTCTGGTCCGGCCTCCTCTCGAACATGGCCCACGCCGCCAGGCGTCAGAGGGATGTCCCAAGGAGCTCTGGACGGAGTGGGTCGCCGCAGCACCGAATGGCTATGGTGTGCGTTCGATCGGTGACGGTTTTGGCTGCGCCACGGCATCTGCAGGGGAGGGGGCAACTCGGGTCCGGCGTAGAGCGGATTTGGCGGGGCATCCACCCAGCTCACTGACTCCCCGCGTTCGTACCGCACCCAGCGGATATCTTCACCCGATGGTGAGCATCCGCGAGTTCCGGCGTACCTGTTACGCAGTCACCCGTCGCACCGGTGGCCAGGCGGTCGAGTTCCGCCTCGCTGAGGGGGCGATACCGAACTTCCACCAGGGGCTCATCGCTTACCGCGATCACACTGTCGCGGTGGTCTGTTCCCGCGACTTGGCGGTACTGGCCGTCGCGGAGCCTCGAATCATCGACTTCGCCGACGGCGCCGCGGAATCAGGTCCACTGACCTTTGTCGATGTCCCCGCGCTTACGGCCGCCCTGGCCGAGGAACCGGGGTTTCGAGTGTTCATCCCCTCGGAATTGAACGGCCCCTTCGACGCCACGTCCTGGCCCCATGTCCTGCCGAGCGACATCACCTACTGGAAGCCCGCCACACTGGGCGAAGCGCTGTTCAACTACTGGGACTGAGAAACGCCGGAACCCCACCGCCCCGGTCACGCACGGCACAGTGACGTCGGCGCCGCTGTCGGCGGCGGCAGCGAGAGCTCGCGCCCTTCCACCGGCACCCCGGAGCGTCCAGCACGACCGGCGGAATGATGTACCGGACGCCGGGTCCCTCAAACAGCGGAGCGAACGGCTGGTCCTCGACTTCCACTGCGGTCAGCGTGACCCCGCCGTAGGGATCTTGCCGTCGCCTGGCTTGAGATAGTCCTCATAGAGGCGGAATCTTTCAGCCACCTACAGGTTGCGCAGCGCAGCGTGTCGGGCAGCGCCTTGGCCTCGTCGGTCTCTTTAAGGTCGCCAGTTTGACCCGTCGATCGTGGCAGTCCCTGGCACAGAGCGGAGCCATGGAACAGCGGATCGAACTGGAGGCTATATGGGGACGAGGGAGGGGCCAGCGCGGGGTGTTCCGGCAGGGTCTGGACGGCGGTGGCGGGGAGGGACGGGTCCACAGGCGCACATCCGCGACGGCGACATGCTGTGCGTCCAAGAGCGCAACCTGCTGGAAGGGCTCATCGTCCTGAACGACCTGTTCCAGCGCGGCATCGCGGTCAAGGTGCTGGAAGGCATCGCGGCCGGCCAGCACACCGAACGCTCCCTGATCCTGGCGCTGCCAGGAGACCGGCGCCGCGACATCGTCCGCACGACCAGCGACGGCCTGTAGGCCGCCCGCCGCCCGGTGGTCGATGACGACAAGCGCGCCGCGATCCTGGTCCGCCGCGCGCGGCGAATCCATCCGCACCATCGCCGCCGGCGCCGGCATCTCGGTCGGTGTCGCGCACAAGCCCCTGACCCAGGCCCAAACGGAGGCCCGGCAGCAGCCGTGAGGCCAGCCGCTGAGCCGTCAACGTGGGCGGCAGGTCAGCGCGCGTTGCCGGTCATGCAGACCAGCCACCGGCCGTCCGAAGTGGATTGAACCCCCACCGTGATCGAGGTGAGCAACGAGAACCGCTCGCTGAGAATGCCCTCGATCTGGTCCAGGGCCTCATCGGTCGAAAGCGGTTCCCAGGTCGGGCTACCGACCAACGGCTTGTCCCCGCTGGTCAACCGGATGACGTAGGCGATCTCCTCACCGAACCCCCACCAACTCCTGACGGATGCTGGCCGGCTTGGGGTCGGTGTCCACGGGCCGTTGGGCTGCCGGTCAGAACCGACACCGTTTGCCGATGGGGTTCGACACCAGGACAGATCCCTGCTGGGGCATGGCGGCCAGTTTCGACATCGGTGGTGTGACGCCGTGGTTCTGTCAGGTGCGGGGCTAGCTTGTGGGGGAAGAGGCGAGGCATTCGGTGAGGTCCTCGCGTAGTCGGAGCTGCTGCTGTCGGGACAAGGGTGAGAACAGCTGCTTTTCGACGGCGCGGACGGCCATGCTGGCCTCGCGCAGCATCGCGTGACCGTCCTGGGTGAGTTCGCTCGGCAGCGCGCGCCCGTGGGGTGCCTGATCGGGCCGGGTGAGCAGGCCGCGTTCTTGCAGCCGGCGTAGGACGAGGTTCATCGACTGGCGGGTGACGAAGGCGCGGCGGGCGAGTTCGGAGTTGGACAGCCCGGGGGTCTGGCCGAGCAGCTCCAGGCACGCGTATTGGGGAACGGTCAGGTCCAGTGGCCGCAGGGCTTCGTCCATCGCGGTGCGCAGCGCGGCGTGCACCTGCTTGAGGACGTAGCCCACGGACAGCTCCAGATCACCGACCACCTCTTGCTCCATGTCAGCATTCTGACATACGGTCGATGTCAGCACACTGACATAGGAGGTGGGGTCATGAACGGAAACGTCACGTACTTCGAGGTACCGAGCAGCGACATCGCAGCGACCCGACGGTTCTGGGGCTCGCTGTTCGGCTGGACGTTCCACGAGGGCAACTTCCCGGGCTACTCGATGATCCAGGGATCCGAGCCGATGGGCGGCGCACCGCACGACGATTCGTCGCGACACCCGCGGATCTTCTTCGCCGTCGACGACATCGAAGCCGCTGTCACCCGGGTGCGCGAACTGGGCGGCACGGCACAGGATCCCGTGACGATCCCGTCCGGGGCCTACGCCCATTGCACCGATGACCAGGGCGTGGAGTTCAGCCTGTCCCAAGAGGCGGGAGACCGCGCTTGAACCGCACCGATGCCGGGCGGCCCGAGGCCGCCGGGAGCCGGCACCTGGTGAGGCCGCTGCTTCCGCTGGCGTTGGCCACCTTCGCGGTCGGCACCGACGCCTTCGTGATGGCCGGGCTCTTGCCGGCCATCGCCGCCGACCTTGAGGTGGGCATCCCCGCCGCCGGGCAGCTGGTGACGGTGTTCGCGCTGACCCTCGCTGTCGCGGCGCCGGTGTCGAGCTGGCTGCTGAGTCCGCTGGACCGCCGCACGGCTCTGCAGCTGGCGCTCATCGTGTTCGTCCTGGGCAACCTCGCGACCGCGCTCAGCCCGAACTATCCGATCGCGCTGGCGGCTCGGATCCTCACCGCCCTTGGTGCCGCTTCGATCACGGCCTCCGCCTCCAGCGCAGCCGTCGCGATCACGCCCGAAGAACGCCGGGGCCGTGCGATGGCGCTGGTCATCGGTGGATTGACCCTGTCCACCGCGCTGGGCATGCCACTGGGCAACTTGATCGGCAGCGTCGATTGGCGCCTCACCCTGTGGACCGTCGCCGCACTGGGCGTCGTTGCCGCCATCGGCATCTCGGTGTCGCTGCCCAAGGTGACGTTGCCTGCGATGAGCCTGACCGCACGCCTGGCTCCGCTGCGCCAGACCAAGGTGCTCACCATCTTGATGGCGACGCTGCTGGTGATGGCCGGCCACTACGCCGTCTACACCTACATCGGCGCGATGACCGCCGAGGCCACCACAGGATCATTCCCGCAGGCGCTCACCATGATCCTGTTCGCCTGGGGGGTCGGAGTCCTGGCCGGCAACTTCCTCGCCGGCTACCTGGCAGACAAGCTGCCAGCGCTCGGAGGCTCGCTCGCCGCACTCGCCGGCGGCACCGTGCTGCTCGCGATCAGTCCGCTCACGGTCGGCCACCTGATCATCGCCACCGTCTGGGCCGCCATCTGGGGAGCCACCGACGGAATGGCCTCGGTGGTGCAGCAACACCGGCTGGTGACCATCGCGCCCGCCTCGGCCCCGTTGCTCTTCGGCCTCAACTCCTCCGCGATCTACGTCGGCGTCGCGATAGGAGGCGCACTTGGCGGCCTGTCCCAAGACCGGCTCTCCATCACCCTGCTCGGCGTTCCCGCGGCCGTCCTGGCGCTGCTGGCCACCGCGGTCACCTTCGCCGAGGCGCGAGTCGGCAAGCAGGCGAAAATCTCGGCCGCCGAACCCGAGTATTCCCGGTAGGGGTGCCATGAGGGATCAGCACACCAGGGCGAAGCGGCCGAGGGTGTCAGCGACGGCGTCGGCCGGGGTTGTCTGCGGCCGGCAGAGCACGGTGACGTGCTTATCGAGATGCCCATAGATGGTGGAGCGGAGACGCCGAACAGGTCAGCGATCTGCTGGACGGTCGTGACGCGGACGTCGTAGCCGTCGTTGGTGTTGGCGATGATGAGCTCGCGTTGCGGTTCGGCCAGGACCGAGAGCATGCCGAACATGAACCGGCTTTCGGCGGTGCTGGTGTCGATACCTCGCTCGATGACAGACAGGTCGAGCTCGCGTGTTCTGAGGTTGGCGCCGAGGTCGACCAGCTGCTGGACTGATCGGGACAGCCGGGTGATCTTGAAGGTGTCGGCCTCATCCAGGAAGAGGAACCGCTCCAGCCCAGACCTCGTCAGCTCCTCGGCGAACTTCCCGTATGCCTCGGTCTGCTCGCCACCGCCGCCCGGCTGGTCAACCGGCCCCGCGGGCCGAGCGGCTGACGGCCAAGGACCTGCCGCGTGACGGCCACCGGCTCATCGTCACCTGGATCGACGGCACGGCGAGACCGATGACCACGGCCAGGTCGTGGTCGGCCCCGGGCTTGAGGGGGTCGCCGCGACCGGCACCGGCCCCACTGGTCGCCAGGTCGTCACCGCGATGGCCGACACGGTCGCTGCGGCGGTGTTCCGGCTGGCCCGCACCTATGTGACCGACCGGGTCGCCGAGGTCCGCACGGCCGGGCGCGCCTACCGCCTTGAGCAGGCGGTAGGCGCGCACCCACCGTGCCTGCTCGGCTTCATCGCCCCGCAGCCGCGAACCAGGCCGGCCACGACCTCGACGCTGAGCTGCGCTTCGGAGTTCACCGCGATCAGCCGGGCCACCGTGGGGTGCGAGAACGCAGGCATCTCCCCGTGGGAGCACCGGGAGGCGTCCGCCACCCGCCGCGAGAGGTAGGGGCCCGCGCAGTCCACCACTTCCGCCGACTTCCGGCGGAAGTCGGTCAGGGGTCGGCATGAGCTCATCCCGGATCAGCGGGGCACTGGCCGGTGGTCGCGCCTTCCGCGCGTTGTGCCGTGAGCCTCGCTCAGAACCGGAACGTGGTCGGCATCAACGCGAACACCGCCGCCGTCGCCGCCACGATGAGCACCAGGGCGTGAGTGTTGCCTTGAGCTCACTGGGATCAAGCGGCCGCCGGGACGTCCCGCGCGGCCCCGGCGGGACGGGGTGCCGCGGCTGGTCAGCGGCCGGGACGTCCCGCGCGGTCCCGGGCACCGGGCAGGCTCTACCCGGTCGCTGCTCCCGCTGGTCAGGATCGGTGGCACCCGGCGGCACCCACCGCCGCCGGTCCACTCGATCTCGGGAGCATCCATGCGCACCACCCTCGCAAACCGGGCCGGCCTACTGGGCGTCGCGGCCGCCACGACCCTGGCGCTGGCCCCGGTCCCCGCTCACGCGGCCCCCGCCACCCTCACCCCGGCCGTGGCGCAGCCCGGTGCCGCGGTCCAGCCGGGCGCCGACGCGGCGGCCGCCAAGTGGAGGACCATCCAGCACAAGTCGAAACTGACCAAGGTCATGGGGAGCAAGAACTGGAAGCGCAAGAGGCACGTGCGCGTGATCCAGGTCAACGCCCGCTGCTGGGGCAACGACACCCGGCTGACGGTCGAGCTGCAGTACAAGCGCCGCGCGGCCCTGGGCTGGGCGGTCGCCAAGAAGGGCCGGTGGAACTGCGACGGCAGGTACCGCACCGTGCGCATCCACAACGCCGGGCACTCGGAGTACCGCGTGTTCCTCTCCGTCGGCCGCAAGCACACCATCGAGTTCTGGTTCCAGTACTACGGCTGAGCCTGCCGGCCCACCGGAACGCGGCGGCGTTCCGGCCGGTCCGCCCGAGGGCCGGCCCGCGCTGGTGCGGGCCGGCCCTCAAGGCGGACCGGTGCCGTGAGCTGCGCTGTATCGGCTAGAGACGGCGGGCCACGCCCTCGCGGCGGTACCCGTCGGAGTTGGAAGGTCTGTGGAGTAAGGGTTTTCGCGCGTTGGACGACTCGGCGAGGCTACGATGCGCACAAGATCTTTCTGAGCTTTGAGGTGCATATGGTCGAGTCGTCCCCTCAGATCCCCACCGGTGTTCCGACCGCGGCGCGCGTCTATGACGTGATGCTCGGCGGCAAGGACAATTACGCGGTGGACCGGGCCGTGGCCGAGGCCAGCCTCGCGATCATGCCGGAGTTGCGGGACATCGCCCTGCACAACCGCGCGATGTTGCACCGCGTCGTCCGCTACCTCGCCGCGGAGGAGGGGATCACCCAGTTCCTGGACCTGGGGTCGGGACTGCCGACCGTCCGCAACACCCATGAGGTCGCCCAGGAGATCAATCCCCAGGCCCACGTGGTGTACGTCGACATCGACCCGATCGTGCTGGCTCACGGCCGCGCGATCCTGGCCGACAACGCCAACACCACCGTGGTGACCGCTGACATCCGCCAGCCCGGCGCGCTGCTCGGCCGTCCGGAGGTCCGCGCGCTCATCGACTTCGAGCGGCCCGTCTGCGTGATGCTCGTCGGCATCCTGCACCACCTGGCCGACGAGGAGGAACCCGGCCGGATCGTTCAGACCCTGCGGGACGCGGTGCCCAGCGGTTCCTTCTTCTTCATCACCAACTTCACCCGTCTGGGCGACGCCCCCGAGTCCGTCGCGCTGGAAAAGCAGCTCCTGGAGCAGCTGGGCACCGGCCGCGTCCGTACCCCTGCCGAACTGGCCGCCTTCTTCGACGGCCTGGAGATCCTGCCGCCCGGCCTCGTCCCGCTCCCGCTCTGGCGCCCCGACGAGCCCGTCCTGGACGCCAGCACCATCGATGTCCGCTTCATGACGGGCGGTGTCGGCCGCAAGTCCTGATGGCGTTCGGGCTCACGCTCCAGGTCGTCGGCTCCATCGTCCCCTGCTTCGGCCATGGGCATGGGGCCGGTCGCTCATGGGCCCCCTTGCACCCCGCCGGTCCAGCGGGCGCGCCCGCTGGACCGCTCACATCCGGTCTTCACTCGGTTCGAGGGATCAGGGACGCGCAGCGGCCGGATTCCGGCGGATCCTGATATCTCCGCAGGAAGTGCCCGCCGCGCGGAGCTTGCTTGTTCCGGCGCACGCCCAAGCGGCTGGTGACGACCCTGGAGGCCGGGGGCGATCCGGCGGCGTTGCTTGTGGCCGCCCAGCCGTTCACGATGCCGGGGTGGTCGCGCCGGCCCGCCGGTCAGCGTCGGAGGCGATGTCAGGACCGGCGCCGAGACCCAGTCGGCGGGCCAGGGCGACGGGGTCGGTGGACAGGTGGTCCTGGATGAGGCGGTGGTGGAACGAGTAGCCGCTGTCGAGGCGACGCACGATGATGCGTCGTTCGCAGTCGGTCAGGAACCGCAGATAACGCCGGGGAATGTGCCCCTGGCGGGAGAGATGGGCCCGGACGGCCCAGTGCTGCACGACCGCGAGGCCACCGTAGCGAAGACCGCGGGCCAGGCCGTAGAGGGAGCCGAGGAACCCCGCGACCAGCCAAGCGGTGGGCCCGTTGGCGCCCGGGGCCGCCAACAGGACCAAGGCCGACAGCAACCCCGTCACGGCCGCGGCGGTCAGGGCACCGTGGACCAGCGCGAAGCGCACCGAGCGGCGAATGCCCTCGTTGGGGCGCGGACGCCGGTCGCGCAGGGACGACTCGAAACCGTTGCCGAAGACGTAGACGTTCCACAGCAGCAGCGCGGCGACCAGCGGCAACCAGCCGGGCTCGGGGAACAGACGGCCCATCAGGTACATGCACAGGGCACTGAGCACGGCCACCAGGGCGAACGAGATGAGGGTCCGCACGGCCAGGTTCCGGCCCGGGGTGGAGGCGATGACCCGCTCTCGGGGCCGCCATGTCCACCGGATGTCCTCGACCGGACGCAAGGTCGACCGGAACACGTCCTCGGTGCTGGTGAACTGCATCCACGCCCAGCCCAGTAGCACCACCACGACCCCCGGCGCGTGCCAGTCGACGACGCTCAGCACGACGCCGCCCAGCAGGATCACCGGCAGGTTCGCCGCGACCTTGACGGGCAGCCGCGCCCACGTGGTGGTCCTGGCGGGCATGGTCTCGTCGAGGTTCTCGGCGGTGATGGCCTGGGCGGTCGTCGCCACCATGGTGACCAGCCAGAGCAGCGCGGCGTCACCGAGGCTGGTGGACAGGTCCCCGTGGGCCACGAACGCGGTCAGCCAGGCCAGCACCAACACGCCGCCGAGCAGCAGCGGTGTCTGGAGGTTGATGACGCGGGTGACGATCTGCTGCCGCGCCGACAACCAGTCCAGGTCCAGGCGGTCCAGGTACAGGATCTCCTCGCCGCGGTCGGAGAGGGCCCGCGCCAACCAGGTCAGCCAGGTCAGCGCCTGACGCGGACCGCCGTGGCGGCCGGCGGGCGGGTCGTCCAGCAGCCGGCGGCGCAGGTAGGCGTCCAGGATGAGGCCCTGTCGGTCGTGGTTGTCGCGGCCGGGCTCGCGCAGAGCGACGGCGGTGCGGCCCGCGTAGGCGCCGTGGATGACGTTGAGCATCAGCGGCGACTGCAGCAGCGGCCACAGGTCGGAGTCGGCTTGCAGCGCGGCATGCACGTCGGCCAGGGCCTCGATGTCGGCCAGCAGGTAGTCCTGGACCTGCTCCCTGCTCGGCGCGGCGACCTGGACGTGCAGCACGGCGTCGATCGTGCGGACCAGCGGCAGCTCCTCGTACCGGCAGCCCACGACGATCCCGGCGCACGACTCGCGCAGCCGACGCAGCCGCCGGACGCACTCGCCGCGGTGCGCCGCGGGCACCTGGTCCAGCCCGTCGAAGATCGGCACCAGCAGGTCCGCGGCCAGCCAGGACCGCACCAGCCGCTCGGGCACGCCGTTGTAGAACCGGCCGACCTCCGTGGCCATCCACTCCTCCAGCGGCTGGCTCCGGTAGGACGACAGGTTCAGGTAGATCGGGATCGGTCCCGTCGCCGACGGCCCCGAGCGCTCCATCTCCGCCAGAGCTTCGGTGGCCAGCGCATGGGTCAGCCTGGCCAGCTGGACGGTCTTGCCCATGCCGGCCAGACCCAGCACGACCAGTTCCTCGTCAGCCTGCTCGTACAGCTGCCGGATGTCGGTCTCGCCAGTGGGCACCAGCACCGGTTCGGCGCGGCGGACACTGCGGGAACGGCGTCGGGCACCAGAGACGGGCTGCTCCCGTACCAGCACGAACCGGGGCGTGATGTAACGCGGAGTCTCGGCGTCCCGCACGATGCGCTCCATCGCGCGCCGCACCCTCAGCAGCATGCGCCTGCGCCGCAGCTCCCCGATGTTCCCGCGGCGGCCGGGCAGCACCATGACCACCACGGCGAGCACGGTCCACACGGCGCGCCGGACCCGGCTGCGGCGCGGATCCGGCTCATGGAGGCCGACCGGCGCGCCGACCGGTTCGTCGCCCAGGCCGGGCAGCGGCACCAATCCTTCGGCGCGGGCCTGTTCCATCCGCGGATCCCGTCCGGGCTCCCCGGCCCGCTCGGCCCGCCGGTGCGCCGCGCGCCAGACGCCGAGCGCACCCTCGGGAACCCCGCAGACGACCAAGAACTCCCGCAACGTCGGCCACCGGGGAAAGCTCTTCCCCTTCACCAAGGCGTGCAGGGTCGCCGGGCTCCGATCGGTCCGAGCCGCGAGCTCGTTGTAGCTGAGCCCACGCTGCTCATACAACGCTTCCAGCGCGGCCCGCAGTTCGGCCCGGGTGGTGATGTGCCGCGGATCGGTCGTCGTCATCCAGCGATTCCTCGTCAGCGTCGTTCGGTCTGCCCTTCGGTTCGTTCGGCAACGTAGGCCGAACAGCGCCATCCACCTGCGTTTTCCCGCAAACCGTCATCGACCGGATGCGGCCAGACGGCACCGCCTTCCACCCTGAACCCATGACAGTCACCGAGATCCTGGCGTTCATCGGCGCCCTCACCGTCATCCTGACCACCGCCGTCCGCCTGCCCCAGGCGCTCAGCGAGTTCCTCCACGCCTGCGTCCCCGTCCTCACCGCCCTGCATCACCTACGCGCAGCCCTGACCCCGCCGGACGACAACCAGTGAGATCCGGTCCGGCACCACACGCGCCGAACACCTCACCCCACACGACCGGCACAGCGACGACGAAGAAGACACGGAAGGCCAGAGGGCGCCGGCTCGGCCACGCAGCGTTGCCTCTGGCGGCTTGGACCGTGTCTTGCTTGGTGAGGGTTGGTCGGACCGACCGTGGCGAGCTGGGGAAGTTGTTCCAGCGGGTGGCCCAGCCCGCGCCGACGCGGCCGCAGGGCGGCGGTCGGCGGCGCGCCGATGACCGTGGCCACCACCGGCTGCACCTGGCGGCTCCCGCCCGCCTTCGGCGCATCCTGGCAGACGCTGCGCCGTCGATTCACCGAGTGGACCGGCGCGTGGGTGTGGGCCAAGCCGCACCGGATCCTGCTGGACGAACGCGGTGCCGTTGGCGAACCGGACTGGTCGCGGTGCGCGATCGGCCCGGTCAGCGTTCGCGTCGTCAAGGCTGATCTCTGTCGAGATCTCGGCCGCCAACACCCACGGCAAGCCCGAGCCGGAACCGCTGGCGCGGCATCCCGCCCATCCCCTCGCGGAGCGGTCCGCGCCAGCGGTGTCCGGCCAGGCCGCACGCCGACAAGGACTACGACTTCACCGACTCGCGCAGATGGCTGCGCAGCCGCAACATCGCCTTGCCCATCGCCCGCCCCGGCACCGAGACCTCCCACCGGTCGGTCCGCCAGATCGCCGCGCGGCTGGCCATAGGCCGCTCCACCGTGGCCGGGAATCTGCGTCGGGCCCGTCGCCAGGGCATACCGCCCAGCGAAGGGTCCCGATAGCGCGGGCCGAACCAGGCACGACCCCAACCTGCCCCGGTGCGCGCTGTGGGCTCCAGGTGGATGGGCACAGATGGCCAACGGCGACACCGGCAGTGCGTCCGGACCGGGCCCGAGCTGTGATCGATCGGCCGCGCGACCGTCCTAGGGCGCGGTACGGTCGCAGAGGTCTGGTGAGCTGGGCAGGCGACCTGCGTGCCGGTCCGGACGTCTCAGGCGCATTGCATGGTGAGGGACGCCCGCTGGAGGCGGCGGGCGGCATGTACAGCACCCGTGCTCCGACCTGGGTCGCGCGAGCACCGGTGAGCACTCCCGGCGGATACTCCGGGTTGAGCAGGCCGTCCTCGGGATCCAGGGAGAAGAACAGCAGCGTGCCCGCAGCCGGGACCGCAAGGTCCAGCGCGGCGACGACGTTCCACGAGCCACGGGCCACCTGAACCGGACCAAAGCTCACAAAATCGCTCGGATGGCCCTATGCGGAGCCGCCGGTTCGCTCCGGCTCCGCATGATCAATGATCGCAACGTGCAGAAGATCCTGAGCCGCATGGCCGTCACCGCCACTGCTGTCACGGCCCTCATCGCCTTCAACGCCGGCACCGCCTTCGCGGCGCAGGACGCCCACGCCTACTGCGAGAAGACCTACAGTTCCCCCGACGGCTACTCCAAGAGCGCCTGCGGAGGGTTCTTCGTCTCCGAGATGGGTGACGGCACCGAGGGCCTCACCCTCATGGATCTGTCGGGCGACGGGCACTCCGTCGTCGTCAACTACCGCTACGACCTGGAGAACATCGGGCCGTACTACGGCACGGTCACCACCGGCAACACCACCCAGAAGCAGTGGATCCTGCACATGCCGGAAGGCACCGGGATCAGGTTCAAGGTGTGCGCGGCGGAGGACGGCTCGATCCTTTCGAGCACCTGCAGCCCGTACGTCACGGGGATCGCCTGAACCCGTCCGGCAAGGGCGCGGACGCCGATCGACGATCGCGTCGTAGGGCAGGTCTCAACGCGGACCGGCCCTGGGTCCCGTCATCGAAGTAGGGGCGGCTCGTTTGTGATGGGCATGCCGCCCCAGCCCAACTGGTCCTTGGGTTCGTACTGCGCCTGTCATGGCGGTCAGCGCACGCGGAGTTCCATCGTATTGATGATGGTCGAATCCTGCTCGGTCACACCGGCGAGGCGCGTCCGGTGGGGGAGTAGTTCGCCGCCTGTACCGGCATCCCCCAACTTGACGAACCCGACATTCGATTCGTCCACGAGTTCGGCGATCTTTCGGTGATGTGGTGTTGCCCGGCCACTGTGCTCTTTCAGCGGGGTCAGCCGACTGACCCGAATCGGCCATGTTCGCGCGCCCGGGCATCGATATCGAACTCCGGCGCCGTTCTGCTGTGAGGACCCGCTGATCTGACGGGCCGGTCCGAGCGGGCGCCGAACGCTCATCGTCCCCTAGCGAGCAGGGTTTTCGGTGTCAAGGCGCCGTCCCTCCCGCCCGACTTGATCAGATGCGTCATCAGTGATCCCCTATGCAGGTCATGTCCGACAAACACGAAAAATGGGGTCTGATGAAACGTGTGAGATCGGCGGCGGCACTGGTGGCGGCGGGGGCGCTGGCGGCCGGGGCGTTGACGGCGGCGGGCGCGCCCGCTTCGGCCGCGACGAAGGGGCCGGACGACAGCCGCACGGGGGCGCCGACCGTTGCCGCGCCGGGCGCGGCGGAGAGCACTCCGGAGACGACCGAGGTGACGGCGGCCGCGGCGAAGAAGGTCGACTGCGCGAAGGTCAAGTGCGTGGCGCTGACCTTCGACGACGGGCCCGGCAAGCACACCAAGCGACTGCTGGACGACCTGCGCAAGGCGAAGGTGCCCGCCACCTTCTTCATCCTGGGGCAGAACGTCGGCGGCAACCGCGCGCTCGTCAAGCGCATGGCGGCCGAGGGCCACGAACTGGCCAACCACACCTGGTCGCACCCGCAGCTCACCCAGCTGTCGGACGCGGCCGTGCGTTCCCAGATCAGCCGGACCAACAAGGCGATCAAGGCGGCCAGCGGCGTCACGCCCCGCCTCATGCGACCGCCGTACGGCGCGACCAACGCCCGCGTCGGCAGGGCCGTGGGGATGCCGCAGATCATGTGGAGCGTCGACACGCTCGACTGGAAGTACCGGGACGTCGCCCGGAACGTGCGCGTGGGCGTCAACACCCCGCGCAAGGGTGACATCGTGCTGTTCCACGACATCCACTCGACCACGGTCGCCGCGATCCCGAAGGTGGTCGCGGGTCTCAAGAAGCGCGGCTTCACCCTGGTCACCGTCTCGCAGCTGTACGCCGGGAAGAAGCTCAAGCCCGGCGGCCTGTACTACAAGCGCTGACCCGGCCCCGCGCCGCCGCGTCGAAGGACGCGGCGGCGCGGGCGCCCTCCGGCGCGGGAATCCGCGCCGGAGGGCGAGGGTTCAACGGGGAGAACGCTCGCGGGTGAGCAGGCCCCGCTCCGCCACCGCGGCGACCAGGAGCTCTTTGTAGCCCGCCTCGTCGAAGAGGATGGTGACGCGCTCGCGTTCCCCCGCCACGACGACCCCGCCTCCCCATTTACGGTGCTCGACGCGGACGCCGACGGGGAAGACGCGGTTGTCGAGGCGCTGCTCGGCCCGGCCGCTCTCGCACGTGTCGCAGTGGCCGCAGGGCCGGTCGCGCGCCTCGCCGAAATAGCGCAGCAGGAAGCGGCCACGGCAGTCGGTGAGTTCGCAGTAGCGCCGCATCATCTCGATCCGGGTGCGCGCCACGTCCCGGTGCCGCTGGGCGAGCCGGACGGTGGCGGCGACCGTCTCCTCGATGTCGGCCGCCTGCGGCGCGGGACGGATCCGCCGCCCCAGCCGCACCGCCCCCGCTTCCTGGAGCAGGTTGAGCAACGCGGTCAGGCGGCGAGGGGACACCCCGGCGCGTTCGGCGAGCCCGCCGCGGCCGGTCACCCCGTCCGCGACCGCGCGGCAGACGGCGGTCAGCGTCTCCTCGTCCGGCAGCCCGCCGGTGAAGAAGCGGGGCAGCCCCAGGTCGTCGGCGTGGTAGAAGCAGAGGGCGTCGGCGTCCCGCCCGTCGCGTCCGGCCCGCCCCACCTGCTGGTAGTAGGAGTCGAGCGAGTCCGGCACTTGGGCGTGCAGCACGAACCGCACGTCGGGTTTGTCGATGCCCATGCCGAACGCCGTGGTGGCCACGATGATCCGCGTCCGGCCGGTCATGAACGCCTGCTGCGCGTCGTCGCGTTCCCTCTTGCGCATCCCGCCGTGGTAGGGACGCGCCGACGGGAGCCGCCGGCTGAACCACGCGGTGTCCTTGCGGGTGGCGACGTACACGATGCCGGACCCGTCCAGGTCGTGCGCGGTGTCCAGGACGGCCTGGCGCTGCTCGTCGGCGTCGCGGAACGAGCGGACGGCGAGCCGGATCTCGGGGCGGTCGAACCCGTGGACCAGTTTCGCCGGGTCGCGCAGCCGCAGCCGTTCGACGATCTCGTCCCGGACGGGCGGCGCGGCCGTCGCGGTCAGCGCCGCCGTCACCGGACGCGGCGACAGCGCGCCGACCACGGCGCCGACGCGCAGGTAGTCGGGCCGGAAGTCATGGCCCCACGCCGACACGCAGTGCGCCTCGTCGACCACCACCAGCCGCGGCGGTGTCCGGGCGAGCGTCTCCCGCACGTCGGGGCGCACCAGCTGCTCGGGGGCCATGAAAACGAACGCGGTCCGGTCGCCGCCCAGCGCCGCGAACGCCCGGTCCCGGTCCGCCGCCGACGTCGCCGCGTTCAGGCTGTGGGCCTCGACGCCGTCGGCGCCGAGCCCCTGCACCTGGTCGCGTTGCAGGGAGACCAGCGGCGACACCACCACGGTGGGGCCGCCCAGCATCATCCCGGCGATCTGGTAGACCGCCGACTTCCCGCTGCCGGTCGGCATCACCACCAGCGCGTCCCGCCCGCCGGCCAGGGCCTGCACCGCCTCCCGCTGCCCGGGCCGCAGCTCGGCGAGCCCGAAGACCTCGCGGGCCACGGACGTGATCCTTCCGCCTCGCACGTCCGCCTCCTCGCCATCGACCTGATCCGGTCGCCCGACCGTGCTTCCGCGCCGCCAGGAGACCGAAACGCCAGGGCGTCCTGCCCGCCCAGCCCCGTCACTAACCTGCCCCGCGCACCGGACGGCGCTGAACGGACACCGGCGGGCCATGGGACCGCGGAGGCCGGGCGCCGGCGGCGTGCGCCAGACTGGGCGTGTCCAGCCCGCCGATCATGAGGTCGTCCACCGCCTCACATTCCGGAGGGCTGTCCCGTCGTAGGGGGAGAGCAGACACGACCGAAGGAGCCGCGAGACCATGACCAGCCCGTCCGAGGCGGAAGGCGATCGGCTCGACCCGGGCCTGAGCGCGATCGTCAGCGAGCGGCGCCAGCTGATCGGCCTGGCCTACCGGATGCTGGGCTCGCTGGCCGAGGCCGAGGACGTCGTCCAGGAGACCTACGCCCGCTGGTACGCCATGTCCCCGCCGCAGCGGGAGGCCATCGGGTCGCCGGGCGGCTGGCTGACCAGGGTCGCCAGCCGCATCTGCCTGGACGTGCTCGGCTCGGCGCGGGCCCGGCGCGAGCGTTACGTGGGGGAGTGGATCCCCGAGCCGCTGCCCGGCCACGCCGACTGGGGCGGCGGGCCGCCGCACGCCGCCGCCGATCCGGCCGACCGCGTCACGCTCGACGAGTCGGTCAACATGGCCTTCCTGGTGGTGCTCGAGGCGATGACCCCGGCCGAACGCGTGGCGTTCATCCTGCACGACGTCTTCCGCTACCCCTTCGCCGACGTGGCCGAGATCGTCGGTCGTACCCCGGCGGCCTGCCGCCAGCTGGCCTCCTCGGCCCGCCGCCGCATCCGCGCCGCGCAGCCCTCGGCGACCCCGCCCGCCCAGCAGGCCCGCGTCGTCCGGGAGTTCAAGCAGGCCTGGGAGTCCCAGGACATCGGTGCCCTCCTCGGCCTGCTCGATCCCGACGCCACCGCCACCGGTGACGGCGGCGGCCTCGCCACGGCCATGCCCCGCCCCGTCGAGGGCGCCGAGCAGATCGCGCGCTTCTTCACCGAGCGGGCCCGCGCCGACCGGGCGACGATCCGGGAGTGCACGGTCAACGGTCAGCCCGGTCTGAGGGCCGAGCTGGACGGCACCACCGTGAGCGTGATGGCGTTCGAGGTCGTGGACGGCCGGATCAGGCGCATCTGGACGGTGCTCAACCCCGACAAGCTCCGGCCGTGGACGGCGGAGCCGTGGAGCGGAGGCCGAGGGTGGAGCTGACCGGCACGGCGGCGGAGGTCGACTGGGAGGCGCACCGGCCCGCGGTCTTCGGGGCGGCCTACCGGATCCTGGGCACCGTGACCGAGGCCGAGGACGTGACGCAGGAGGTCTGGTTGCGCGCGGCCGCGGCCGACCTGTCCGAGGTGCGGGACCTGCGGGCCTGGCTGGTGACCCTGGCCGCCCGCACGTCCTACAACGTGCTGAAGTCGGCGCGCGTCCGGCGTGAGTCCTATGTCGGGCCCTGGCTGCCCGAACCGCTGCTGACCGGACCGGACGCCGCCGCCCGGGTGCTCCTGGACGAGTCGGTGAGCACCGCGATGCTGGTGGTCATGGAGACGCTCACCCCCGCCGAACGCGTCGCGCTGGTGCTGCACGACGTGTTCGGCTTCCCGTTCGACCGGATCGCCGAGGTGCTCGGCAACACGCCCGCCGCCAGCCGCAAGCTCGCCTCCCGCGCGCGGGCGCGGGTCGCCGAGGTCCGGGAGCGGCCCCGGGCGTCCAGGGCCGAGACCGAACGCGTGCTCAGGGCGTTCAAGGCGGCCGCCGAGGCGGGGGACATGGCCGCGCTCGTCGGGCTGCTGCACCCCGAGGCCGTCTACGTCGGTGACGGCGGCGGCAAGGCGGTCGCCGCGCGCAGGCCGGTCCGGGGCGCGGAGACGATCGCCCTGCTGGCGATCAGGCTCGTCGAGATCAGGCGCCCCGACGCGTTCCGGATCGTCGAGGTGAACGGGCGGCCCGCCCTGGCGACCTACCACGGCGGCGAGCTGGTCTGGCTCGACACCGTGGAGATCGCCGACGGGCGCGTCACGACGTTCCGCAGACTGGTCAATCCCGAGAAACTCGCCCCCATCGGTCACATCTGAACCCGCCGTCTTGTCTCCCTGCCGGACCCCCGACCCCCGGGGGCGAGGACGGGAGAGGACGACACGATGGCGCACGTTGTGATCATCGGAGGCGGGTTCGCGGGCGTGTGGAGCGCGGCGGGAGCGGCACTGGCGCGCGGGGACGCGGACCTGCGCGTCACGCTCGTCGCGCCGAACGAGCACCTGGTGCTGCGGCCGCGCCTGTACGAGCCGGAGCCGGACCGGGCCACGGTGGAGCTGCGCAGGATCCTCGGGCCGATCGGCGTGGAGCACCTGCGGGCCTCGGTGAGCACGATCGACACCGGCCGCCGCGTGGTGGTGGCCGACGGCCGGGAGGTCGGCTACGACCGCCTGGTGCTGGCGGCGGGCAGCGCGCTCGTCCGGCCCCGGGACCTGCCCGGCGCCGAACGGCTCTTCGACATCGACACCCTGGACGGGGCGCGGCGGCTCACCGACCATCTGCGCGACCGCGAGGACTGCACCACCGTGGTCGTGGGCGCCGGGTTCGTCGGGCTGGAGGCCGCGACCGCCCTGGCCGCCCGGGGCCGGGTGCTGCTGGTGGACCGGGCGGACACGGTGGCGGAACCGCTCGGACCGGGCCCGCGCGCGGAGATCGAGGCGGCGCTGGACGAGCTGGGCGTCGCGCGCCGCCTCGGAACGACGGTGACCGAGGTCGGCGACGGGTACGCCGTCCTGTCCGACGGCACCAGGGTCGAGGCGGACGCGGTGGTCTGGTCGGTGGGCATGAGGGCCAGCGAACTGACCCGGCAGATCTCCGCCGAACTCGACCATCTCGGCCGGGTGCCGGTCGACCGGCGGCTGCGCGCCCTTCCCGAGGTGTTCGCCGCCGGGGACACGGCCGCGGCGGCGTTCGACGCCGACCACACGGTCATGCAGGCCTGCCAGCACGCCGTCCCCCTCGGCAAGGTCGCCGGGTACAACGCGGCGGCCGACCTGCTCGGGAGGCCGCTGCGCGACTTCACCCCCGGCCCGTACGTCACCTGCCTGGACCTGGGCGGCGCCGGTGCGATCTTCACCCGGGGCTGGGGCCGCAGGGTGATGGCCTCGGGCGCCGACGGCGCGGCCATCAAGCAGCGGATCAACCAGGCGATCCATCCGCCGGTCGACGACGCCGCGGAGATCCTCGCCGCCGCCGACCACGTCTACCTCGACCTCCCCTTCTTCCCCCGCGACGAGGAGACGACCGCTCCCGTCGCGTGACCCCGGAACGCGGCGGCCCACCGAACGGGCCGCCGCACTACCCCGCGCGGCCAACCGACGGCCACCACCAGCGCTGCGAGCATGCGGAGTGGTCGTCCGGTCATTCGTCGGCACGCAGTGGGAGGTGGAGGGTCAAGGCCACGGTGACGCCGAGCAGAGCTCCGGCGGCCACGTCGCTGGGGTAGTGGGCCGCGGTGTACACCCGCGCGTACGCGACCCCAACGGCCAGGACTCCCAACGGAGGTCCCACCCGCGGGGCGGCCAGTGCCGCGGCGGTGACGAACGCCGTCGCCGCGGCGGTATGCCCCGAGGGGAAGGAGCCCGACTCGGGCACCCGGCCCGGACGTCGCCGCCGGATCCGCTCCGGCGGGCGGGAGCGGCCGATGAGGTTCTTGACGGCCGCGTTGCACACCGGTCTGGTCAGCAGCATCGCCACCAGGCCCCAACGCGCCGCCTCGCGGCTCTGCCGGCCGCCGGCGGCGGCCATCACGGCGGCCACCGCCCACCACGCCACCAGATGGTCGGTGGCGCGCGACAACCTCGGCATCCACCGGTCCAGCATCGGATCGGGGTGGGCCACCACCCATTCCAGCATCCGGCCGTCCAGACGCCGCACCCGGCCACGGGCCGCCTGGCAGGCGCCGATCATCGCCTGCCAGGCCCGGGCCCCGTGCTGATCGTCCGCCCGCGGTCGCCTGTCCAGCATCTCCCCCCTCGACACCTCGACGGCGCCCGCGCGATCGGGCGCGGCCACCCCGTGTTCTCCGCGGTCGCCGTTCAGGAGGCGGTCTGGTCCTCCAGCTTCGCGTCGGTGGCGTTCTTGCGCACCGACTCGATCCCGTTCAACGCCGCGGCCTTGCTCTCGTAGCTCTCGCTGGTCGCGATCACCTGGCCGTTCGAGGCGACCAGATTGAAGTGGAACTTGCCGGTTCCGCCCTTCTTGAGCACGAACTTGCCAGCCACCGACCCTCTCCCTTCATCACGGGACGTACTCGACATCACGGACACATCGTGACGTCACCGGCACTGTGTGCCCCCGCATGTCCCGTTCACACCTCCCACTTCCCACCGACCCGCTCCGGTCGGTGACCCCACCGGAGTCACCCGTCGAAGCGCCGATACCGGCTGCGGTCGCCGAGTGGGCGCCGGGGGCCGGGGCTTTCGGAAGACCGCCTAGGGCCTGTTTCAAAGTGGGCCTCAGCCGCGCACGCGAGCGCGTTACCTGACCTGCGGGCCCGACGCCGGAGGCGAGGGCCCGCGGGTCAGATCGCGAAGCGATGTCGCGCTCGCCAAGCCCTGGTGAGGTGCGAGCCGCCAGGCGAGCGCCGTGGGCCAGGGCTTTGAAACACCGCCTAGTCCGCCGGGCGGCGGGCGGGGAGGGCGACCACGGCTTCGCGTCGTTCCTGGAGGTGTTCGCAGAGCACCGTGAGGATGCGGGGATCGATCCCCAGGGAGCCCGCGGCCGCCTCCAGGTGCTCGATGAACGCGTCGAACTCCGGGTCGGTGATGTGGATCAGCAGATGCGTCTCCCTGAGGCCGCGCGCCTCGTAGGTGTGCGGGCCGCCCAGCAGCGCGGTGAGGAACTGGGCCTGATGGTAGGCGAGCCAGCCCATGTCCCTGCCCCGGAAGTGGGAGACCAGCCTGTGGTCGGTCAGGACGCGCGCGTAGAGACGGGGCACGAGGGCGGCGATGGTCTCGGCGCCGCCGATCTGCTCGTAGAGGCTCATCGGGGCCTCTCAGGGGGGATCGCCGCCGGAAGGACCCTCGTAGGATAATGCCGCTGGGTGATCGTTCGATTACGGTACGCGCGAACCGGTCGGCGCGGACGCGGGTCAGCCGACGCCGCGCACGTTCCGGACGGTCAGTCCCGCGAGCAGCGTCAGGACCGCGGCGACGACGAACAGGGTCTCGTATCCGCCCAGCGAGGTGACGACCGGACCGGCGACGAGGGGGGCCAGGGTCTGCGGCCCGGTGTAGGAGATGTTGACGACCCCCAGGTCGCGGGCGCGGTGGGCGGCGGCCGGCAGCACCTGGGTCACCAGGGCCTGGTCCACCGACAGGAACGCGCCGTGCCCGACGGCCAGCAGCGCGGTGCCGACGAGCACGGCGGGCCAGCTCGGCCACAGGGCCCACACCATGATCCCCGCGGTCACCACGGCGCTGCCGCCGACGGCCATCCCCCTGCGGCGTCCCGTGCGGTCGGAGACGACGCCGCTGAGGAGCGTCGAGACGACGAGGACCGCGGTGAAGACCACGGAGACCTCCAGTACCCCGTCCGCTCCGGTCTTGCCGGGGAAGCGCCGCTCGTAGCGGACCTCGTCGACGAGGTAGTAGAGCACGTAGACCGTGGCCAGCGACCATCCGGTGAAAAAGAGGGCGCGGCTGGTCCAGGCCCACAGGAAGTCGGCGCGGTGGAGCCGGCCGGGACGGCCCGGCTCCGGCGGCGGGGGTCTTCGCGGAGCCGCGGACGGGCGGAACGTCAGCAGCGCGAAGACGGCGGCGGACAGCAGCACCACCGCGCCGGTGAGCAGGAACGCGGGGCCGGTCCCGGAGACGACCCGCGTCACGGCGAAGACCGGCAGCAGCGCGCTCCCGGCGGTGATGCCCATCCACCCCGCGACGGTCGCGCGCTGGCGGACCGGGACCTGGTCGGCCTGCTCCGCGGTGAGGCTCGCCTGCATGGTGTTGAGCCCGGCCTGGGCGGCGCACCACCCCACGAGCGTTCCGGCCGCGGTCCGCTGCCCGGCGAGGAACACCAGCGCCGCGGCCGCCAGCGCCGCGCCGCCCAGCGTCCAGGGGTGGCGGCCGAGCCGTCCGGCCGTGCGGTCCGACAGCGCCCCGGCCACCGGGCCGACGACCATCGCGACGACCGCACCCGACCCGCTGACCAGCGCGAACGCGGTCTCCTTGGCGTCCGGCGCGATCTCCTGGAACCGGACCGGGAGCAGCACCGCCAGCGGGGCGTAGTGGCCCATCCACAGGCCCAGGTTGGCGAGGGTGAACGCGGCGATCCAGCCGCTCCGGACCGGCCGTGCGGGCTCTTCCGGCCGCGGGCCCCGACTGCTGCTCAGCGTGTCTCCCGAGACCCCGCGGCCGGGTCGGCTCCGTGCGCCGACGGCCCCGGACGGTGCGCACGCGCTCCGGGGCCCTCACCGAGCGCGTAACCGTAGGCGTCGTCCAGCTCCAGGCCGCGGCCCTGCTGGAAGGCCTCGTCGAACCCGTCGTCGCCGAGGAGCTCGCGGGCGGCCCGTTCGCACTCGCGGTGCCCGGCGACCCAGAACGGCACCTGGTCGATCCGCATCCCCGTCGTCAGGCACAGCCGGTCGACGCCGCCGAGCAGACGCGCCGCGACCTCGCCCCGGCCGGAGGCGGCCGCGCACCAGGCCCGCAGCTCGATGCCCAGCGCCGCGCCCGCGACGTCCCCGAAGCGCCGTTTGATCCGCAGCGACTCCCGGTTGTGGGCGTCGGCGCCGGCGAGGTCGCCGCGCCGCCACGCGTCGAGGGCCAGGCCGTAGTGGGCGATCGAGCGGGCCCACAGCTCACCGCGCCGACGGCACTGCCGCACGCAGTCCCGGAGCGTCCGCACCGCGTCGGCGCGGCCGAGCCTCGCCAGCGAGACCCCCAGCTGCGCCATGGTCAGCAGCGGGCCCGGCCCGGCCGCCTCCAGCGCCGGCCGGTGCGCGGCGAGCGTGTCCGCGAGCAGGTCCACGGCGGTGGCGTCGTCGCCCCTGACGAACGCGGTGAGCCCGGCCATGTGACCGACGTAGGCCAGGGCGGTCGCGTCCCCCGACGCCTGTGCCGCGCGGCGCGCCAGGTCGAGCCGGGCGGAGGCCACCTCCGCCTCGTAGTGCTCGACGTCCACCCACGTGGACACCCACAGGGCCTTGGCGAGCTCCGGGCCGGGCCCGATGCCCTGCTCCAGGGCGCGCCGCAGGTAGTAGCGCCCCTCCCGGTGGTAACCGCAGGCGCTCCACAGCGGCCACAGCGCGGCCGACAGCTCCAGCGCCTTGGCCGACCCCATCTCCAGGCAGTGGTCCAGCGCCACCCGGAGGTTGGGGAACTCGGCGATGACCCGCCCGGTCCACCCGAGCTGATCCGGACCGGACCACTCCGCCTCGGCGCGCCTGGCCAGCCGCAGGCACGCGTCCCGGTGGCGCCGCCGGACGACGTTCTCCTCTCCCAGGTCGCGCAGCCGCTCCAGCCCGTACTCGCGGATGGTGTCCAGCATCCGGAACCCGGCGCCCTCGCGCTGCATGACGGACTGTTCCACCAGCCTCGGCAGGAGCTCGGCGACCCGCGCGGGCGACAGCGGCGCGGCGCCGCAGACCTCCTTGGCCAGGTCCAGGGAGTAGTCGCCGACCAGCACCGACAGCCGCGCCCACAGGAGCCGTTCGACGGGTTCGCACAGCTCGTGGCTCCAGCCGATCGCCGACCGCATCGTCTGGTGCCGGGGGAGCGGCGTGTAGTCGGCGGTCAGCAGCCCGAACCGGTCGTCCAGCGCGGCCTCGATCTCCTTGGACGTCAGGTGCCGCAGCCGTGCCGCGGCCAGCTCGATCGCCAGCGGCAGGCCGTCCAGCAGGGTGCACAGGCGCGTCACGGTTTCCAGGTCGCCGGGGTCCAGGACGAACCCCGGCACCGCCTCGGCCGCCCGGTCGGCGAAGAGCGCGACCGCGTCCACGCCGGTCACCGGCTCGTGGGCGGGGACCGGTGCCTTCGCGCCGCGGTCACCCGGCAACGGCAGCGGCATGACGGCGTAGACGCGTTCGCCCTGCGCTCCCAGGGGAATCCTGCTGGTGGCGAGGATGCTCAGGTGACGGCATTGGATGAGCAGCTCGCCCGCCAGTTCCTCGCAGCCGGCGAGCAGGTGCTCGCAGGTGTCGAGGATCAGCAACAGGCGTTTTCCCGCCAGATGTCCGGCGAGCAGCTCGACGGGAGGCCGCGCGGTCTGCTCGTTCACCTCCAGCGTGGAAGCGACGGTGTGCGCGAGCAGGACCGGGTCCTGCAACCCCGACAAGGGGACCTGCCAGACGCCGTCGGGGAACCGTTCGTGCAGGCCGGACGCCGCCTGCGTGGCCAACCGGGTCTTGCCCACCCCGCCGACACCGGTCAACGTCACCAGCCGGGACGACCTCAGCAGGTCCCGGACAGCGCGCACCTCCGCGCGTCGGCCTACGAAACTGGTCAGTTCCGTAGGGAGGTTGCCGGATCGGCGCACGGGGGGTTCCGCCATGGGATCTCCGTGATCGGTTAATGCCTAGACCGCACCAGCCTAGGCAAGCACCGGTCACGTTGCGGGGTATTTCGGCAACGTTCGGTAAAGGCGCGGGGGCGGGGACCGTCCTGCTTCCGTCGGGCGGCGGCCTGTTCGGGAACCCGTCCGCGCCGCCGGTCACGCCTCCAACCGCCACACGCTGCCCTCACCGTTGGCCGACAGGAGCAGGGAGCCGTCGGGGGCGACGGCGAGGCCGGCGAACGGGCGCGGCAGGCCGGGCATGCCGTGGGTGAACAGCGCGGGCTCAGTGCCGGGAGCGGTGCCGGGGGAGACCCGACCGGCAGGTCCTCGGCGTCCACCCTGGTCTCGCCCGTGGTCAGCGAGACGCTCAGCAGCCGCCGGTGCCCGACCTCCACCGTGAACAGCTCGTCGCCGCGGACGGCCGGTCCCTGCGGCGCGCCGAGCCCGTCCGCGACGACCTTCGCCGTCCCGTCCTCCTCGATCCGGAGCACCGCCCCGCGCCGGTCGTCGCTCACATGGCAGCGCCCCAGAGCGTCGAACGCCACGTCCACGGGATGGTCGAGTCCCTCGGCGAGCACGGTGAGGACGTCGTCGTCGCCGATGGCCACGACCCGGCCGGCGCCCGCCTCGGCGACGACGAGCGCGCCGTCCGGCCCCACGGTGATGCCGACCGGACGGTCGAGCGCGGCCGCCCGCCTGCGGGTGGTCCCGCGGCCGGGGTCGTGGGTGTGGACCTCGCCGTACTGCGAGGTGAGATGCACGAGACCGTCCGCGGCGGCCACCCCGTGCACGAAGGGCGGCAGCAGGGTGAGGGAGGCGACGTCGTCCTCGCCGGAGGGCGTCGGGTCCGCCAACCGGTAGTGGTCGCCGACGTACACCGTGCCGCCGAGGCCGACCGTCACGCCGTAGGGACCGTCGAGGCCGCGGGGGACGACGTCGCGGGTGCGCCCGTCGGGGTGCAGCTCGTTGACGAAGAGCCGGTCGCCGACGCAGGTGATGCCGTTGGGCACCTTCACCTCGTCCGAGACCAGCGTGTACCCGCCCTCGGGGCCGCGCCGCCACACCCTGCCCGGCACCAGGTCGGCGATGTACATCGATCCGTCCGCGCCGAAGGCGAGGTCGTCGGGCGACCGCACCGGGCCGCCGGCCGGCACGACCACCTCCACCCCTCCGGTGGCGGTGTCGACGGCGCTGATCTGCCCGGCGAGGAACTGGGCGACGTACAGGCGCCCGTCCGGGCCGAAGGCGACGCCGTTGGAACCCCACAGCCGGTTCGGCGGGTTGAGCCGCCCGGCCCGCCACCGGGTGCTGGTGACGGTCCGGGCGCCGGTCGCGTCGAAGCGGTTGGGACGCGGCGCCGTCATGCCTCCTCCGCCCCACCAGCACCGCGTCCATGCCGCCGCCGGCGCGCCAGCGCCTCAGCAGGTTGGAGAAGGCGACCGGCCCGTCGGCGTAGGTCTCGTTCCGCGGTCGCGCCATGCCCTCGTTGTTGTAGTAGCCGGACGTGCACTCGGCCTGGAACGCGTGCAGGTCGAGGGCGTTCTCCCGGAGAGAGGCCAGCCATCGGTCCTGCGCCTCGGAGGTCGGTTCGACGTACCGGGCCCGGCGTCCGCGGGCCTCGGCGACGACCTCGGCGACGTGCCGGGCCTGTTCGTCCAGGACATGGGTGAAGTTCACCGAGGCGGCGTTCTGTAGCGGACCGAGCTGGAAGAGGTTGGGGAAGCCGTGGGTGTAGAAGCCGTGCAGGGCCCTGGGGCCCTGCGCCCAGGCGCGCAGCAGGGGGACGCCTCCTCGGCCGTACACCGGCAGCCGCCCGGACAGGATCCCGGAGCCGTCCGGCCACGCCGTCACGGCAGCGAAAATCTAAAGTTCAAAAATTTTCGCGACCAGAGTGATCATGCCGTCCCCCGCGACCGCCGCTCGGTCACCTCGTCCGCCGTACCGGGGCGCGGCGCGCCTGACCTCGCGCGGAGGAGGCCGAACGGGACCGCCGGCGCCGCCCTGGCGCGGCGGCGTCATGGCCGGGCCCGGCCAGGGCCGACGGATGGGGACCCCGGGGAAGCGCGCGGTCAGCCGGCCGGTTCCTCCGCGTTCCCGGCGCCGGCCAGGGGAGCCAGGATCCGCGCGAACGTCTCGACGATCGCGGCCATGTCCACCGTGGAGTCGTGCATCCACTGGATCTGCAGGCCGTCCAGCACTGCCAGCAGCACCCTGGCCAGGTGGTCGGCGGGTTCGTCGGCCCGGAGCTCGCCGGTCCGCTGCCTTTCCTCCAGGTCCCGCGCGACCTCGGCCGTGAGGCGCCGGTAGCGCTCGTTGAAGTAGCCGTGCGCGGGGCTCTGCGGATCGGTGGCCGCCGCGGAGAGCGTGACGCACAGCTTGGTCAGCCCGGGGTGGCCGGTGGTGTGACGGGTGCCGGCGACCATGCTGTCGATCATGGTCCGGTCGCGCCGGGCGCCGCCGGCCAGCTCCCTGCCCAGCACGTCCCGCCGCTCCAGGACCGCGAGCAGCAGGTCGTCGCGGGTGGGGAAGTAGTACGTCAGCGCCGGCTGCGTCACCCCGACCCGATCGGCGATGTCCTGGAGGGAGGCCCGTTCCCCGTACTCGTCGATGGCCTCGTAGGCGGCCTGGAGGATCTGCTCCCGCCGCTCCGCGCTCTTGCGGTACGGACCCCGCGGCTTCCTCTGGTTCGTCACCTGCCAGACCGTACTTCACCCTGTTCGCGCGAGCCCGCGCATGGCCTGCGACGTTGCGCCGCGCAAGCCGTGGCGACCACCTGGCGACGGCGCCTTCACCGCCTTCCCGACCGGGCGCCGCCCGCCGCCACGGCCAGTCCGGCGAGCATGAAGGCCGCGCCGAGGGCGCACGCGGCCGTCCACCCGCCGAACCGGTAGGCGGCCGTCCCGCCCGCGGAACCGGCGACGCCCCCGAGGGTGTAGACCGTCATGTACGCCGACGCGACCCGGGACCGGGCACCGTTCACCAGGCCGTACACCACGCTCAGGTTCACCAGGTGCGTGCCGTGGACGGCGACGTCCAGCGCCAGCATCCCCACGATCAGCCAGCCCAGGCGCCCGCCGCCGCCCGCCCCGGCCATCGCGAACGCGGCGGTGCCCAGCGCGAGCAGCCCCCACGTCAGGGGACGTCGCCGCCCCCGGTCGGCGGCCCGCCCGACCGGTCGCGCCGCGAGCGCGCCCGCCGCGCCGACCAGCGCGAACAGCCCGATCCGCGCCTCGCCGTAGCGGTAGGGGGCCGCCGCCAGCAGGAACGCCACGGTCGCCCAGAAGACGGTGAACCCCGCGAACGCGCAGGCGCCGATGACCGAACGCCGCCGTAGCACCGGCTCCCGCGCCGCCAGCCGCACCGTCGCCCGCAGCTGCCCGCCGTACCCCATCGCGGTCTCGGGCGGGGCCGGGAGCATGGCGCGCGCCAGGACGCCCGCCAGCGCCAGCGTGACCACCGCCGCCGCCCCGAACAGCGCCTGCCATCCCACCGCCTCCGCGGCCAGGCCCGCGACGGTCCGGGAGAGCAGGATCCCCGCCAGCCCGCCGCTCAGCACCGTCCCGACGACCCGGCCGCGCGTGCCCTCACCGGCGAGCCCGGCGGCGTACGCGACGAGGACGTTCACCACGCCCGCGCTGGTCAGCCCGATCACCGCGCCCGCGACGAGCAGCACCTCGACCGGCGGGGCGGCGGCGGTCAGGCCGAGCGCCGCCGCGTCCGCGCACAGCAGCAGGACCACCAGGGGACGGCGCCGCACGATGTCGCCCAGCGGCACGACCAGCACGAGCGCCAGCGCGTACCCGAGCTGTCCCGCGGTGGTCAGGGCCCCCACCGCGGCGTCCGCCCCGTAGGACCGGGAGATCTGCGGGAGCAGCGGCTGGCAGTAGTAGAGGTTGGCGATCGTCAGGCCGTACACGGCCGCGAGGAGCCAGATCGTCCGGCGGCTCTGGGGAAGCGTTGTCACCGGAGCGACGCTAGGCGCCGATTGGGTCAGGGCTAAGATCCAACAGTATGGCGGATCAGTGGCCCAATTCCGGACTCGACCTGCACCTGGAGATCGACCCGACGGTTCCCGGACGCCGGGCGGGCCTGGAGAAGGCGCTGCGCGACGCCGTTCAGGACGGGCGGCTCGCGCCGGGCGCCCGGCTGCCCGCCACCCGCCGGCTCGCCGACGAGCTGGGGCTGTCGCGTGGAACGGTCCGCGCCGCCTACGACCAGCTCATCGCGGAGGGCTACCTCACCGCCCGCCAGGGCGCGGGCACGACGGTGGCCCGCCTCCCGCGCCCGCACGGCGACGGCGCCGAACCTCCGGCGCCGCCGGACCGCCCGCGCCACGACCTGCGCCCGGGCAGCCCCGACGTGTCCGCGTTCCCGAGGGCGGCGTGGCTGCTGTCGGCCCGCCGCGCGCTCACCGCCGCGCCCGCCGACGCGTTCGGCTACGGCGATCCGCGCGGACGGCCCGAGCTGCGCGCCGCGCTCGCCGAGTACCTCGGGCGGACCCGCGGCGTGCTCGCCCGGCCCGGCCAGATCGTGATCACCAACGGGTACTCCCAGGCCCTGGGGCTGCTCGCCCGCGTGACCGGTGGCGTGGTCGCGATGGAGGACCCGGGCGTCGGGCTCCACCGCGACATCGTCCGGCACGCCGGCGCGCACGTCGCCCCGCTGCCCGTGGACGACCGCGGCGCGCGCACCGACCTGCTCACCGGGAGCGTGACCGCCGTCGAGGTGACCCCGGCCCACCAGTACCCGACCGGGCGCACCCTGCACCCCTGCCGCCGCCGGGCCCTCGTCACCTGGGCCCGCGACACCGGCGGCCTGATCATCGAGAACGACTACGACGGCGAGTTCCGCTACGACCGCCAGCCCGTCGGCGCCGTCCAGGGCACCGCGCCCGACCACGTCGCCTACCTCGGCACCGCCTCCAAGACCCTCGGCCCGGTCCTGCGGCTGGCGTGGATGGTGCTGCCGCCGCGCCTGCTCGAACCGGTCGTCGAGGCCAAGCGGCTGAGCGACCACCACACCGAGGGGCTCGGCCAGCTCACCCTCGCCGACTTCATCGCCGGTCACGCCTACGACCGGCACATCCGCGCGTCCCGGCTGCGCTACCGGCGGCGCCGGGACCGGCTGGTCGCGGCCCTGGCGCCGTCCGGCCTGTCCGCGCAGGGCATCGCCGCGGGACTGCAGGCCCTCGTGCCGCTCCACCCGGACGGCCCGGCCGAACGGGACGTCCTCGCCGCGGCCGCGCGGCACGGCCTGGCGCTGGGGCACCTCGGCGACCGCTGGCACACCGTCGGGGAGAACAACCCGCAGGGGCTGATCATCGGCTACGCGCGGCCGCCGGAGCACGCCTACCCGGCGGCGCTCGACGCCCTCGCGACGGTGCTGCGCGCCGTCCTGCCCGGTTGACCGGCGGAGCCCGGTCCGCCGTGGCCGACAGGATCAACGGAGGGAGGAACGCGGTGGACCAGCGACTCGCGACGCACCCGGACGGCCTCTACCGGGAGGGCCGGGAACACGACCGCCTGCTGGACCGGGTGCCGGGTCAGGCACTGGAAGGCCGTAGGAGATGACGACGTGTCGCGGCGCGCGGGTGTAGGGGGTGAGCCGGGCTCCGTCCGGGAGGTGGCGCGGGTCGGCGGGGCGCGCCAACCGGCCATGGTGGTCATGGCGGTGAGGTGGCCGCCGGAGCGGGAGGCGTTCGCCGTCGCCCAGCGGACCGCGCGCGCCGGTTCCAGGCGGTGGCCGCAGCCGATGAGGACCGCTGCGGCCACCACCCAGGGGGCGGCCACGCCGGGGGAGTCCGCCGGGGTCGGTGCAGGCGTGCCGCCCGGACGTCACTCCGGTGGCGTGCGATCGACCGGGTGGCCGTTCTTCCAGATGGCGGTGATGGCGCGCAGGTCGGTGATGTCGGTGGTGGGGTCGCCGTCCACCAGGAGAAGGTCGGCGCGCAGGCCGGGGGCGATGCGGCCGCGGTCGGTCAGGCCGAACTCGCGGGCCGGTGCCGAGGTCGCCGCGGCGAGGGCCGCGCGAGGACTGAGACCGGCGCGGACCAGATGGGCGAGTTCGGCCAGCATGCTGACGCCGTTGGCGTTCGCGCGGATCGGCGCGTCGGTGCCGGCCAGGATCGGCACCCCCGCCGCGTGCAGCCGACGGACGTTCGCCGAGCCGACCTTCAGGAAGTCGGGCCGGCCCGGCCGGTCCTCGGGCCGCTGTTCGAGCAGGTACCGCTGCGCTCCGCTGAGCCAGGGCGTGACCCGGGCGTCGGCCAGCAGATCCCTGGCGCCGATGCCCCGGTCGACGACCGAAAGGGTCGGCACGACGAAGGCTCCGCCACGGCGGATCTCCGCGATGTCGTCGGGGCCTCCCTCGGTGTCCCAGAAGACGTGCACGAGGCCGTCGGCGGCGGCCCGGACGGCGGTCAGCGCGAGGGAGAGCTTCTCGGCGTGCACCACCGCGCGACGACGGTGCCGGTGCGCGGCGGCGATCACCCTCCGGAACTGGTCGGTCGTCAGGGTGGGCAGGGCCGGCCTGGGCGGCGGGCCCCCGTTCTCCAGGATCACCTTCACGTAGTCGGAGCCCTCGGCGACCCGGTCGGCGACGAACCGTTCGATGTCGGTGTCGGCGGTCACGCGCGGGAACTCCCAGCCCGGCCGGAGGGGGTGGCCGCCCGGCACGGTGACGCCGACGCCCGCCGACCACAGGTCCGCCTGGTCGGTCCTGGCCACCGAACGGCGCCGCCGCCGGGCGTCGGCCAGCACCGACGGATCGGAGAACATGTCGAGCTCGGTGGTGACCCCGAACCGCAGCGCGTCCGCCCGGCTGCCCTCGAACGAGTGGACGTGACAGTCGATCAGCCCGGGCAGCAGCGTCCGTCCCTCGCCGTCGTGGACCCGGTGGCGAGACGACGGGGACAGGTCGCCGACGGCGACGATCCGCCCGCCGGCGACGAGCACCGAGCCGCGCCCCGTCACCTGGCGGCCGTCGAAGATCCGGACGTCCCGGATGACGAAGCTCCCGCCCGTCCCGGCCGCCGCGGCCGAGGGAACGGCGACGGCGGCGACGGCCAGGCCGGGGACCAGGGACAGGACGCGACGACGCGATGCTCGATGGCTCATGCGCCCTGACGGTATGGAGAAGGAGAACACGACGTAATCGACTTTCGTCGCTGTCGGCGTGACCCAAGTCTGCCGTCGGGACCCGCCCTCGGACGAGGACGGGCGCCGCGACCTGTCAGGACGCCGCCTCAACGAGCTCAACCAGCGACGTTACTACCATGCATAGTAAGAGAGGCTGGCGAGAGCCGCTTTCGGTCCGCACCCAGAGTGCCGAGAGATGTGACGGTGCAGGGCCGCGCCGGCTTGGCCGCTGTTTACTATGGCCGGTAGTAGGCGTGCTGTTCGGTCGGAGAGGCCAGGTGAGGCATGGCGCTGTCCCGGTTCGGTGAGCTCGAGGCCGCCGTCATGGAGCGCATGTGGACCTACGGCCGTCCGGTCAACGTGCGCGCCGTCCTGGAGGATCTCGAGAAGGACCGGACGATCGCCTACACCACCGTCATGACGGTGATGGACAACCTTCACAAGAAGGGATGGCTGCGCCGCGAGAAGGTGGGGCGGGCCTTCGAGTACGAGCCGGTGGCCAGCAGGGAGGGCTACACCGCCAAGCTCATGCGCGAGGCGCTGGCCACCAGCGAGAACCAGGCCGCCGCCCTGGTGCACTTCCTCTCCGACCTCTCACCGTCCGAGGCCCGGGCGCTCCGCGCCGCCCTGAGGATCGTGCCGCAGGACACCGACGAGTGACCGCGACGCCTCGGCGCTCGATCCGCGTGCTGTCGGTACTCGCGGCCCCGCGCGCTTGAGGTCCGACGACATCGCGGCCGGCGACACGACCGGGCGACGCTGACAGCCCGGCTTCGTTGAACGGCACCGCCGGCTGCCGCGCCTCCCCGCCCGCCCCCTGCGGAGGCCGCCTCGCCGCCCCCCGTACTGCTCCGTTTCCCCGTACGCCACCAGCGGATATGGGAGGACGGCCGGATGTTTTGCCCGCATGAGGGCAGAGCATCCAGTGCAGACATGGACGTGAACCAAAGGCGCTTTGGAGGCGTCTTAGCCACAATGGCGGGTGGAAGGCGGGTAATGTCCCAGTCGCCAGCGGGAGAACGGGGGCGGAACAATGGCAGTGCGCGAACCGGGACACCAGTGGGGACACCGGTCGGGGTTCCAGGTGCGTGCCGCGCGACACGGTGACTGGACGGTGCTCCAGGTGGCCGGGGACCTGGATCTGGCCACCGTGCAGACCCTGGAGCAGGAGCTGGTCCGCGCCGCGGCGACCGGCACGCAGGTGGCGCTGGAGCTGTCGCGGCTGGCCTTCATGGACTCCTCGGGCCTGAACGTCGTGATCCGGTGGTGGAAGCGCCTGCACGCGGGCGGCGGCCAGCTGATGCTGGTGAACCCGAGCAAGCGCGTGACCCTGCTGCTGACCACCACCGGCTTGGACCGCTTCATCCCTGTGCGTTCCACTTTGCCGGTCATTCCCACCGACGCCTCCACCGAGGGCGGCGGCGCGTCGTCGGACATGAGCGGCACGGGAGGCAGCGTCCTGCGAGAGGACGGGGAACGGGAGGTCCGGTGAGGCGCGGCCCGTTCCTGGTCCGGTCAGCGGGTGTGTCGCCGACTACGGAAGCCCCCTGACGCGAGCGGGTTCCCGGGGACCCGGCGACACCGTCCTGACCTCCTCTCCCAACACCTGGCTCAAAGGGGACGCGGCTGTTTGACTGGGAACCAAGGAGAGTGACCGAAAAGACGGCGCGCGCGCCGCATGCGAGATCACGCAAGGCGAGTGATCCCCGTGGACCAGGACAGGCCCTCCCGCCGGTACCCACCGCCCGACCCGGCCGTTACGCCGACGCGTGAACCGGCGCCCGATCTGGCGACGGCGATGGCTCGCCTGGCCCGTGATCTGCAGGGGCGCTCCTCGGTTCAGGCGACCCTGGACCGGATCGTGGCGGCCTCGACCGAGCTGGTGGACGGCTGCACCGACGCCAGCATCACCGCGGTGCACCGCGGCCGCGCCCGGCCGCTGGCGGTCTCCGGCCCGCTGGCCCGCGACATCGAGCGTCTCCAGGCCGACCTGCGGGAAGGGCCGTGCTTCGAGGCCGCCCGCGACGGCACACCTGCCCTGCAGGTCCCCGACCTGGCCCGCGCCGGGGACCACTGGCCGCGGTTCGTCCCGCGCGCCCGCGCGCTGGGCGTGGGATCGGTGATGGCGGTGTTGCTGCTCCCCGACGGCCACGCCCCCCGCAACGACCCGCGTCAGGTGCCCGGCCTGCCGAACCTGGGAGCGCTGAACCTGTACGCGCGCCGGCCCGGCGGGCTGACCGCCGGGTCGGCGCGCACCGCCGAGCTGCTGGCCTGTCACGCCTCGGTCGCGCTGGCGGCCGCGCGCGCCGACCAGACCCTGCGGGCGGCGGTCGTCTCCCGCCAGGTGATCGGCGAGGCGGTGGGCATCCTGATGGAACGCCACAAGCTCACGAGCCGCCAGGCGTTCGCGCTGCTGGCGCGCACTTCCCAGGACAGCAACGTCAAACTCCGCGAACTCGCCGAACACCTCACCACCACCGGCGAACTGCCCCGCCGCCCCTGACCACCTCTCCCGGGCGTCGCGCGGCCGTCCACGCGCACGGCTCACGCGTGCGCGCCACGAGGAGGTGGGCGACCGCGAGACGGATCCCCGCCGGCGCCGACCCGCCCATGCTCTTCGAGGTGGCTCTCGTTCCGCCGCTATCCGTGCCCCACGTCATCCCGGCCGAGGTCGTCAGCGGGGACGAGCGGCAGGCCACCCGATCGGAGGGACGCGAGGTCGGCGTGCAGCGAATCCCAGAACGCCAGGTCCTCGTCCTGCTGCAGGGGAGTGACCCGGCTCCAGAACTCACGGTCCTCGACCTCCGCCGCCACCGCCGCCGACACGGCGGGCATGACGAGCGTTCCGGCGTCGGCCGCGTCCAGGTCGGCGGGCCTGATGCCCGCGGGCAGCGTGACCGGCACCCGGTGGTGCCTGCCTCGCTTGCGGACGCGTATCGGCGCACTGGTCGGCACCCGGGCCGCGGCGGCTTTGCCCACGGCGAGCACGACGGTCCCGCAGAGCACGACCGCGAGCAGACCCCCGAGCAGCGTCTCCTGCTGGAGGAGGGGGATCCCGCCGTCGTTGTGACCGGTCCGGCCGACGGTGACCATGTCACCGGACCGGTCGGCTTCGGGCAGGGTGCGGGGAGCCGGAGCCGCGTGCTTGGGGGTATGGCTCTTCTCGGTGCGCGCGGCCGTCAGCCACGGGAACGACTTGCCCTCGACCTTCACCTTGCCGGGGTAGCCGTAACCGACCACGCTGTCGAAGTCCCGCACCTTGCGCCTGAGGTGGACGCCGTCGGTGTTCGCCTCGATCGTGTGCAGGGTGGAACCCTTGACGCTCTCCACCAGCCCGACGTGCTGGATCGCGCCGGTGTCCTTGGACCCTGACCAGGCGAAGAACACCACGGCCCCGGGTTCGGGCTCGGTGCCCCAGGCGTCGTTCCGCTGGAACCACCTGGCGTGGCTGATCGTGGCGGCGAACTCGCCCGCCCAGTCCTCCACCTTCGCCTGGTTGGCGGCCCAGGCGAGGAACATGTCGCACCACGGAGCGGTCGTGTAGTAGTCGTCGCCGCCCTCGAACGTCTTGCCGTACCACTCGCCGTACTTGGTGTAGCCGCCGGCTTTCTCGCGGTACCCGAGCTCTTTCTTGGCTATTTCAAGCAGCTTTTCGCCTACGGGATCCATCAGCTCTCCTTGGACCGCCTACCGGGTTAGCTGACGGGTTCGGGCCAGGAGCAGCCCTACCGCGCGGAGCGGATTCACCCCAGGAACGTGGGTCCCCGGCTCCCATGGAGGCGCGACGCGCCATCGGGACTCGGCGGACGATCCGCGCCCCCCGAGCGGGGAGCTGGTCACGGACCGATTACGAGGCAATGTAGTAGATGATTCGGGCAATGACCAAGTTCTATTCATGAAACGACATAAATGATCTACCTTGGGAGATGTCGTTCGAGGGCTGGTGGACGACTGATGGCTGTCTACCCAGGTCACCGGGTAGATCAAGTCTTCGGTGCAGGCGGCGGTGACGATGAGGCGCCGTTGGCTGGCCCTCACCGTTGCCGGACTCTCTACTAAGAGGAGTAGTAGTTCTTGTCGCTCCCTGATTCCGTGGCGATGACTTCGGACAGGTGTTTTCCCTTCGACCGTGGCAGCCGGGGCTCCTCACGCCCGTGCCCTATGGATCCGATCCGGTCTTCGCCGTCCCTTCCCGGATCTACCGGCGCTTTCCTCGGCCCGGGTCGAACTCCCAGTGCCAGGGCTCGTACGGGTTGCTGTAAGCCCGGTCGGGACGGAACCAGCCATACGTGCCCGCGTTGGCGCGCAGCCACGCGAACTGGGGCGATCCCTCGTTCCGGACACCGCCGCAGAAGTCCACGGCGATGCCGAGGCCGTGCTCGCTGAAGCCGGGCCGAGCGGCCATGCCCGAGGGCATGCTGCTGGAGAGCCGCCGTTGCTCGGCGAGGCTGCGGTAGGCGTCGTCCAGGCAGGCGTCAGTGCCGAAGCGGCGCTTGTAGACCGCATTGAGTTCGTAGAAGGCGAGGGCCGCGTCCGCCCGTAGAAGCAGGCCGCGCTGCGGTAGCGGACACAGGTGGCGGGCCGGGATCTGGCCGTTCGGATATTTGCTGGCCCGTTTCCCCCGCGCCGCGTTGCACCTGGGCGGTGCCTTGGTTTCGTCGGCGGATCGGGCCGCGCCGGTGGAACCCGCCGGGGACCCGGCTTGCCCGGCGGCCAGCACCAGCGGCCCGGCCGTGGTCGTCGTGGAGTCCTCGTCGTCGCTGAACCCCGAGGTCGCACCCAGGGTTCCCGCGAGGACGCCCGCAAGGATGGTGCTGGTGATCGCCCCTGCGAGCCTGCCCTTTCTCGGATGCCGCACTGTCACGGCGTCTTCTCCTGTCTTCCATGTCGCCTACCGGGTTAGCTGACGGATTCGGACGTGGAAGTCGCCCTACGGCGCTCTGGGGAGAACAGAACTGAGCGCCGATTCACCCCTGCGAGTGGCGGCCAACGGGACGCCCTCGCACTGGTTCCCCGGCTCCGCGCCGTGCGCGGACTCGGCGTCGTCCGAACTCACCGGGAAGCAGGCCACTGCCGTGACCGGTTCCGGGAGCATGCGGACGCATTCGGATGGGCGCCGACCCCCGAGGGGTGTCGACGTGGTCCGGAGAGTACCAAAGCGTCAAAGAAAGGCAAATGACCTGCCAAGTCGCGACGGAGGATCCGTTCTCGCCTTGTGTTCCGGCCCCTGATCCTCTCCGGGAGAGACGTGATCTTGTTTGGTTCTCGACGGTTAAGTATTGCGACGCATGTGCCGAAAGCGACACATGAGACGAGCCTTGGGATCGACGTTCTGTGCTGTCTGGCCAATGGAGAGAACCGACCCTGGGATCCCTCGTCGAGCGGCACGGTGAAGGCTCTTCCCAGAACCCGACGATGTCACCCCACCAGCCGAACACGAGCAGCAACGCACCGACACTCCACAGCACGATCGCGAGAGTGCGCAGCGTTGTGCCGGTCTCCTGCCATGTCCGCCGAGCCCAACGCATCGTTCCCACCCGTGCGTTCCTCCGCAGCCCCCGCTCAAGTGACGCGTGGCCGGCGGTGAATGGTTCTCACCGTCGAGCCCGTTGATCCCCCGGTCCACCGGACAGGGCTTAGCGAGGCCGCGGGTTCCTTGTGACTCTTCTCCGCAGCGGACAGAGGCACGTCCGGCCCGGCGATCATGGGGTTGAGCAGTCCGGCGGTGGTCCGCAGGTTTCCGCGCACCAGGGGCGGGTCCGAGGTCTCGGTCGCCACATCGGTGCCAGTACTCAACGGCAGCGTGACCACCGGGACCCGGCTGTAGCCGCCGCCGTGCCGCTCCATCGCAACCGGCTCGTGGAAGCGTCGAGCTTCCGCACGAAAGCGGGGAAGAGGGGTGTGCGACGGCGGGGCGGGTTCAGGCCACGCGGACGGCCCCGGCCCAGGGGCGGCCCGCGATGGGGCTGATCTTGACGTGGTCCCCGGCCTGCGGGGCGTGCGCCATCTTGCCGTCGCCGACGTACAGGCCCATGTGGTGCAGGTCGGCGTGGAAGGACACCGGGTCGCCGGGGCGGAGCCGGCCGTGGGGGACCTGGACGCCGGCCTTCCACTGGGCGCCGGTGTAGCGCGGCAGCATGACGCCCACCTGGACGTAGGCGTACAGCGTCAGGCCCGAGCAGTCGAAGTCCCTGGTGTTGCGGCCCTGCGCCACCCCGTACGTGCGGCCGTTCGGGCCGCCGCCGCCCCAGGAGTAGGGGATGCCGATCTGTCTTAGCGCGAAGCGGACCGACTGGGCCGCCCTGCCCGAACCCGAGACCGGCGGCAGGTCACCGGTCTTCTCGGGCGCCCGCTTGAGCAGCGTGCCGCGCACCCTCTCGTAGAGCCGCTGGGTCTTCTTGCGTTGTCGTTCGAGGTCGGAGCGGAGTTGCCGGACCTGGGCGGCGCGCTCCTCGGCGGTCTTGCGGGCCCGCTGCGCCGATTGCAGCGTCTGCAGCAGGGCTTGGGCGCGGTCGCTGCTCTGCCGGGTGAAGAACCGCATCGCCGAGGTCTGGTCCAGGACGCTCTGGGGATCGCCGGAGGCGAACAGCGAGACCATCGGGTCCTGGCCGCCGGACATGTAGCTCGTGGCCGCGAGGCGTTTGACCTCCTCCCGCGCCGCACGCAGGGCCTGCTCCCGGCGGCGGGCGGTGGCGTCGGCGGACCTGGCGGCGTGCTGGGCCTGCTCCAGTTGGACCTTCAGCCCGTTGCACCGCCCGCCGAGCTTCTCCGCGCGTGCCCTGAGCTGGTCGGTGGAGGGCTCCTGTTCCGCCCGCCGAGCCGGTCGGCGGGGACGGCTCACGGGCGCTCGGTGACATCGGGGGCCGAGACATGGCAGGCGAAGGCGTCCGGGCGCGGCCCGACGCCGGATCTCCTACGGATCGCAGGAGATCGGCGGGAGCATGTCACTGGAGTGCGTTCTTTCTCAAACGTCACTCTTGTTTCAGCAGATGAACGGGGAGGCGAGCAGGGCCAGCAGGGTCAGCGCCAACGGGCCGGCCGCGGCGCAGAGGGCCGCGGCGACGCCGATCGCGCCGAACCCGCGGCGCGGTCGTCCGCCCTCCGCGGCGAGCCGGGCCAGACGCAGGCCGAGCTGCCGGTCCCGGGAGGGGGCGGCGGCCAGGGCGCCCGCCGGTCCGGGCAGCAGGGCGAGCTGCCGCAGCGCCTCCGCCAGCGCCTCCGTCCCGCAGCGGCGGGCCGCCGCGTCGTCGGCCGCCATCTCCAACAACGGCGGAACGCTCACGCGGGCCCTCCGCGCGGTGGGCGACCAGGGCAGCAGCGAATGAACGAGGTCGGTGAACAGCAGCAGCAGGTGGTGGCGCTGACGCAGATGCGCCCGCTCGTGCGCCAGGACGGCGGCCAGCTGGTCGGCGTCCAGCCGTTCCCTGGCGCCGGAGCTGACGACGATCGGCCGGTGGGGGGAGGGCAGGCAGTAGGCGACCGGCAGCGGATGGTCGAGGAGCAGCACGTCGGGGTGCCCGCCGTCCTCGCGGGCGACCAGGTTCAGCATCTCCCGGTGCCGCCTGCGGCGGCCCAGCGTGCGGCGCAGGCGCGGCAGGCCGTGCCGGAGCCGCACACCGCACAGGCCCAGCAACGCGACCCCCGCGACGGAAGCCCAGGGCAGGCCCGCGTGGGCGTGGCCGGGAAGGCAGTCGTGCAGCCGGTCGAGCAGGCCGTGGCCGGGGGCGGGCGGCCACACCGCCGCCAGCAGCAGGAACCCCGCCAACGACGCGACCGTCCCGGTGAGGGCCCCCGCCCAGCAGGCCAGGGCGACGGCGGGCCGGCGCACCGCCCATCGCGCCCGGTCCAGCACGGCACCGGCGACGGCGCCCAGGACCACGGCCGCGATGACCAGCGTGACGGCGAGAACGGCCATGCTCAGGAGTCCGGCCGGTCCGCGGCGCGGTCGCGCAGGGCGTCCAGCAGCCGCCGCGCGCCGGCGGGGTCCATGCTCTCGGCGAACCGGGTGAGGATCACTCCCTGGTCGGGGGCGTCGGCCAGCGCCTCCATCATCACCGCGACCGTGTGCTCCTCGCGCGTGCGGGCCGGGAAGTAGCGGAAGGCGTTGGCGTCGGGGGTGCGGCGCAGCAGCCCCTTGGAGGTCAGGCGCTCGGCGACCGTCTGCACGGTGTTGTACGCCCACGGCCTGTCGCTGGTGCGGTTGAGGCGGTTGAGCAGCTCCCGGACGCGCAGCGGCTCCGGCGCCGACCACAGCACATCCATGATCGCCCGTTCGAGGGCTCCGCCCGGTTCGGCCACTTCATCCCCTTCCGTTCCCTGCCATTGTGGCCCAGGTGGCCGGCGGGGAGCCGACCTCGGGACCGCCGTCCGCGCTCGGTGAGGGGTGGATACCCTGGGAGGGTCCGGTCGGACGGCACCCGGCGGAGGGTCAGGTGAGCGGTCAGCGGGAGGGTACGGCGGGTCTCCTGCCGCGTCTGCTGCCGCTCTTGGCCCTGCTCCTGGGCGTTGCGGCGATGCACACCCTCGGGCGCTCCGGGCACGAGGACCCGGCCGCCGACCGCGCCCGCGCCGGTCACTCACACGCGGTGGAGCACCCGAACCTCACGCCCTCGGCGGCGTTCGAGACGCATGGGCACGCGGCCGGTCACGAGGACGGCGGCGTGGGCTCGTCCGACCCCTTCACGGTCTGCTTCGCGGCGCTCGTCGCGATCGGCTGCGCCCTCCTGCCGCGCCACGCGCCGGCACGGCCGCGCCGGAGGACCGGAAGCCGCTGCCCGGCCGCGACGACGCCGCGCGGGCCGCCGCCTGTCCGACCGCTCCTCACCCGCGCCGTCGTCCTACGGGTCTAGAGCGCTTACCGCCGGGTGAGGCCTTGCCCCGCCGGTCTGCGGGACGTCACCTCATCCGGCCATGCTCTGTTCCCGTTCGCATGACTGACGTGTGAGGCGTTATTCGACATGCACACCATCGACTTCTGCGCCGGCCTGCCGGCCGCCGGAGAGCCGGCCGCGCTCACGCCGTCCGGAATCCGCAAGGACGCCGTGCGGATGCCGCCGGACGGCACGCCCGACGTCGACCACCAGGCATGAACGGAGGAACCGCGATGTTCCGGCCACGACGTTCCGGGGCGTTCCCCCGGACGCGCCTCGCCTCCGGCACGGCGATCACGATCCTGGCGTCGCTGGGACTCGCCGCCTGCGCGGGCGACAAGAAACATCCCGCGCCGACGCAGTCCGCCGTCAGCCAGGGTTTCGGCCATGTCCACGGAATCGGCGTGGACCCGGCGGACGGCGCGGTCTACGTCGGCGCCCACCACGGGGTCTTCCGGGTCGCGGGCCCCGAGCAGGCCGTCCGGGTCGCCGGGCGCGTCCAGGACACGATGGGCTTCGCCGTCATCGGCCCGAGGACGTTCCTGGCCAGCGGCCACCCGGCCGCCGCCGAGATCTCCAAGGGGATGGCCCCGCACCTGGGCCTGATCCGGTCCGAAGACGCCGGGAACACCTGGACCGCCGTGTCGGACCAAGGGAGGGCCGACTTCCACTCCATCCAGCCCGCCGGGAAGAACCTGTACGTCCACGACAACCAGACCGGGCATGTGCGGCGCAGCGGGGACCAGGGGCGCACCTGGGTGCTGGGCGCCCGGCTGGAGGCTGTCGACCTGGCCGCCGGGCGGGACCAGCCGGACCGGGTGTACGCGACGACACCGCAGGGCATCCAGGTCAGCGATGACGGCGGGACCACCTTCAAGGCCGCGGCCTGGACGCCCGTCCTCACCCACCTGGACGTGACCGGCGGCGGGCTGGTCGGCGTCGACCCGGAGGGGCGGACGTACGCCAGCAGCCCCGACGGGAGCGGGTGGCAGGCGCGCGGACGTGTTCCAGGCGCGCAGGTGTCCGCGTTCACCGCCGTGGACGACCGGAGACTGCTCGCCGCCGTCGACGAAGGCACCCTGTACGAGTCGCGGAACGGCGGACACGACTTCACCCTCCTGTACCGGCCGACGACACGGTAGCCGGGCGGCCACCGTCCCGTTACGAAACGCCGGGGGCTGGGTGTGATCTCAGATCGAGCAAAGGGGTCCACCGGTTTCCGGAAGGCGTTCGATGGGGACTTCCTGGCCGTGCTCGCCGCCGTCGACACCCTGTCGTTCCTGGCGGGCGGACGGCGCAGGAGCACGCCGTGTTCCGCTACCACGTGCGCTGGTACGCGGTGACGATGGTGCTCCTCGTCCACGCCCTGCGTGAAGGCGCGTTGCGGTGGACCGGAGGGAGCGGCTCGCGTGGTTCACCGTCGCGGGCCCTTCGCGGTGGAGCGCCAGCGCCACCCGTTTACGGCTCCGCGCGGAGGAGGGCATCCGCCGCCGCGACTGGTCTCCCGCCACTTCATCGGTGGTCGGTGGCCTGCTCATCGTTTGCGGAGAGCCGGGACCTGACCTCACGCGGGCGATCCCGGGATCTGGAATGACACGGCAGATCCTTGGCTCGCGTGCAGCTCGACGAAACCGGCACTCCGGCCGAGGCCGCGCACGACGACGCCGTTGCTGCCCTGCCCGCGCGTCCTCGCAAGACTGCAAGCCTGCCGCCGGTACCCAGGACGGGGTGCACAATCACTCCATGGACCACGGTGACGCTCACGAGCATCACCACATGGAGGCACCCGCCGGACTGTAGGCGCGGGTGGTCCTGTAAGGGGAGGTCTTCTAGGTCGCCGAGGCCGACATGTCGGGCGTCCGGCCATTTGCCCGTCACAGGTCAGGTGGATCCTGCTGGTCAGCCCGCGTCGCGATTGCCCGGCTGCCTGGTGGCGGCACCTTCTTTTGATGCGCCGGGGAGCCCGGGTGGCCTGCGGCATGGCTGTGAAGGTGTCATCGACGGCCCACCGGCGAAACCGGGTGTGCGGGCTGGCCCAGGACCCCCCACCGTTCGGGCACCCTCCGCCTGGGCACCCCGTGCTCGGCTTCCTCACGATTCCGCTTGAGCACCCGCCGGTCATCACTGCGGGGCCGTCCCATCCGCTGCCGGGGCAGCGGCTCCAGCAACTCCCATTCGGCATCCGTCAACTCACGGGGCCGATTCTATCTTGATCTTGCTGGTCACGGGCTGGTCGCGGCCTGCGCGGCGGGTCCGGTAACCAACAGAGCTCCTGGTGTGTCGAGGTTTGCGACCACCTTGACCACCAGGAGCTTTGATGCTGTTCTATCGCGCCGCGCTTGATCTGTCCCCCTCGGCCCGCACCTTCGTGGCCGACCTGATCCGCGACCACCGGCGCCGGACCGGCTCACGGTGGCGCCGGCTGGCCCCCGACCTGCGCCAAGCACTGCGGACCGCGCGAGGCAAGGCCTTCCTCGTCCTGGAGGGAACCCTCGCGGCGATCGACCGGCTGTCGGGCGCGAACGACCGGTTGTACTACCCGGGAAAGCACCGCCGCCACGGGGTGAACATCCAGTTCCTCACCGATCCGCACGGCGAACTCATCTGGGCCTCGCCCGCGCTGCCGGACCCGGTCCACGACCTGACCGCGGCCCGCCAGCACGGCATCATCGACCACCTGGCCTTCTGCGCGATCGCCTGCTACGCCGACAAGGGCTATGTCGGTGCAGGTGGCGCGATCGGCACCCCCTTGCAAGCGCAAGAAGCGCCGCAAGATGGGGAAACGCAAAAAGGCTGTTCAACCGGTACCACGCCAAGGCCCGCTGCTCACCCAGCCGCCCGACCGCCGTCGTCCAAGCAATCCTCACCCTCGAATACCAGGGCCGATGAGGATGGAATCACCTCAGTGCTGGATCAGGCCGCCGATCGAAACAGCAGCGACATGCCCGGTTGCCGGGAGACTTTGTGCCAGGGCGATGCCGATGTCAACCAGGGATGACCGCCGCAGGAAAGCGACCTCGGGCATCCTGGTCCAGGTCGGTTCAGCGGTCTGGCCGTTCGGCTCAGGCCGGAGCTGGCCACCGGTGATGCGCACCTGGTAGAAGATGCCGACATTGTGGTGCTCGGGTCCACCGGGGACGGTGCGCTCAGCCGGGGGGATGACCCTGGAGTCCACACCCAGCAGGCGTTCGACCACCGCATCGCAGCCGGTCTCCTCAGCGACCTCCCGGATCACCGCATCGAACGGGTCCTCGGCGTGCTCGACCCTGCCGCCCGGAAGAGTCCAGACGGACTCGCCCTTCGGCGGCACATGACGGGTGAGCAGCACACGCCCGTCCTTGATACAAACGGCATACGCCGCCAGCCGGAAACTCATCCCCTACCTCCCCGCATCCCAGACCCCCTAGAACAGGCCCGGAAACCCTGGCCACGACCTCCAAGACCCGGCCCATCAGCCTCACCAGGCTGACAGAAAGCCTGCCAGCCCACCGACGAGAACTTCGCGGGCTTCACAGAACCCGGGGCGCCTCACTCAACGCCCAGCCATCCGCAACCACCCTGCGACCAGGACAACCAGGCTGAAAAGGCTCACGGGTGATGAACCACATCGTCAAAGTTCGTTGCCGCGCCAACCGACTGCATCTATTTGAAAACAGAACCTAGTACTAGCATTTAGCCCAAACGCAACACGGACGGTTCCTGGCAGACGCAAAGCCTCTAGGTTCGTCACGTCATCGGGAGTGGCCTCATGCGCCAGGACCTGCCGACCTTCGGATGCGTGATCGTTGCCCTGTTGTTCCTTTCAATCCCAGCCTACGTTCTCTCCCTCATGTGGTTGGGACACCACGGCGACCGCGATGGCAGCGAGGTTTCCTTCACTGTGGTCAATGAAAGCCAACACGTCGTACGCGTCAGGATCCATAGGCGTCCGCCCGGCGGTGGTGATGGGTGGTGTTGGACGACGGGAGTCACATGCCCGCCCGGCACCCGAACTCGCGACTGGGAGACTTCTCCTGGCGGAGGAGAACGTTTTCTGGGAGATCAGTGCGGACCCACCTCCGCTCCCAACGAAAAATATCTCCACGTCGAGACCGAGGACGGTCGCGCCGCCACCTACGGTCCGCCACTGTGTCAAGGTTCCACTTGGCGGATCACGGAGGAGTCATTGCGCAAGGGCGTCAAGCTCAAGCCCAGCCCGCCGCTGTGGGGTCCAGAACCGACAGGCAAAAGCGCCAGGCCCGCGTCCTGACCTGCAACCAAGGTCTTCTGAGCTTCGCTACCCGGCCACGCCGTCATACTGGCAAGCGAGATAGTCCACCGCTCGGTTCTGCCAGTTCCATGAGACCCGGTCGGATCAATGATCAGTGCCCTGAGCTGCGCCAGCATAGTCAGCATCTGTGTGGAAGGTCCTGCGCGCCTGCTGGGAAACTCCGCTGTGAGGCTGTTGGGAATTGAAGCCCGCCTCTTGGGTCGTAGCTCATCTGGTGAGTTGGTGATGGCAGGTGAGAGCTGTGGCGATGCCGACGAAGGCCAGGAGCTGTGCGGCCTGGCGTTCATGTCGGCGGTGCAGGCGGCGAAGGTCGTTCGGCCACGACACTGTGCGCTCGACCATCCAGCGGTGCATGCGAGTCGGCCGGTCATCCTGCGCTGTCGCCTGCCGTTGAGGTCGTGTCGGCGCAGGTGGAACCACTTCCGTGACTCGTCAGGAAGCGGTGGCCCGGTGGGGACCGGCGCGATCCGATCAACGAACGATCGCCGAATGAGTCACGGCATCGGGGTGGATGAACCCTACGGAGGTGGCGTACCTTGGTCTCGTGTAAGCGTACGTTGTACTCCTAAGGGGTGTCATGGGCATCAGTTCCGAACGCGACCTCGTCGACTTCCTCGTCGCCTACACGCGGGACATGGCCCTGTCCGAGGAGGAGCCCGGTGTGATCCTCGACCGGTACTTCGTCCCGGACTTCCAGTACCGCAACGACGGGCTCGTCATCGACCGGCAGCGGATGATCGAGCATGTCCGTCCCGTCCGCAAGAACGTCGACAGGGCGGCGATGGCGGCCGGAGACCGGTCCGGCATCGAGATCCACGAGGCGCTGGTCCGCGAGGACCGGATAGCCGCCCGCTGGACGCTGCGGACCAGGTTGCGGAAGGGCAGGACCTTCGTGGCGGAGGTGCACATGTTCGGCCGCCTGGCGCCGGACGGCCGGATCCAGCGGATCGATCAGCTCACCAGGCAACTGGACGAAGACCGGTAGCTTGGTCGCACCCGCCGGGCGGCCGGCTCGGCGCGGGAGCCGGGAACGACGTCGCGGCGTCGACGAGGGGGGCGAGGATGACGGCGTTGCGTGCGAGTGTCATGGTGACGGCGGCGTGCGTCGCGCTGACGGCCTGCGGGGTCCTCAGCAACTCCGTCACGGTGAAGGAGGCGCAGCCGGAGGCCCGAAAGCTCGGCATCACCTGGCAGCCGCGCCGGGCGGTCAACCCCGCGCGGTGGCCCGACGCCTGTGACCTGCTCGGCGAGAAGGAGATCAAGGCGTTCCTGCCGCAGGCCACGAACCTTCGGCGCACGGCGGAGTGGGTCACCGTCGGCGAGGCCGGCGCGCTCGGTCCGGACGGCGCGGGCCGGGCGGACAGCGGCAAGTGCACCTACGAGGTCAAGCTTCCCAGCCCCAGCGGACGCCCCTTCGGCAACGACATATCGATCGGCATCGACGCCGTCGGCGATCCCGCGCTGGTGACGAGGTTCTTCGACGGGGCCAGGAAGGGGGCCTCGCGCTCGGCCGTCGTCGAGGATCTGAACGCCGCGGGCGCCGACGCGTGCTTCGGGAGCCGTACCGCCAAGAACGACGTGCCCGCCGTCACCTGCCGCCGGGGGCCGCTGATGTTCACGATCCCGTCCATGTCCTGGTACGTCAACATCGACGGCGTGGAGCGGGAGGACACCCCGCGCAAGAACAGGGTCATCGAGAAGCAGGTCATCCCGGCGGTGATCGAGACGGTGACCGCCAAGGTCTGAACGTCCCCGGCGAGGACCGGGCCGGCGGGGTCAGCCTCCGCAGGTGACGCGAGGTTCGGGCAGGTAGGTGGTGTGGAACTTCTGGCGGCGGACGACCTTCCCGTCCCGCTTGAAGATCCGCCATACGTCGATCTTGAAGCCCTCGGCGCCGGGCATCGGGATGCACCCGGGCCCGGACTCGGTCCTGGACTCGAAGCCCCGGACCGCGTAGCGCGCGGAGCTCTGGGACCGGATCTCGTACCGCCGGGTGCTCCAGAACGTCACGGTGACGGACGTGCCGGTGAAGGAGGTGTCGATGAGGACCCCGTAGGGGGAGTCGTTCCGCCACCGGAAGTCCGGCTGGGGATAGGAGACGGTGGACTCGCGCCCGGCGGGATAGCGGGAGATGTGGAACGAGTGCGGGGTGTGCTGGACGTCCTCCAGGCCACCGAAGAAGACGGCGTTGAACATCGTGGTGGTGAACTGCGAGACCCCGCCGCCGACGTCGTTGACGAAACGGCCGTTGAGGATCATGGGCGCCTCGACGAACCCGCGGGCCCGGTCGCGCCTGCCGACGGTCCCGTTCAGGGAGAAGGTCTCGCCGGGCCTGACGATGCGGCCGTCCAGGATCCTGGAGATGGTCTGGATGTTCCTGACCCGGGGCGCGCAGCAGGGGAACCGCGTCGTGAACGTGCTGATCCTCTCCCTGATGCCCAGCCTCCGCGCCGCCTCGGTGGTGACCCGCGGCCTGGCCGGCACCAGGCGCGCCGCGACCTCCCGCGGCCGGTGGCCGGTCGTCGCGGCGGGCAGGGCCGCGTCCAGCGCCCGCAGGTCGATCCTCTTGCCGTCGCGGGAGGGGGACAGCCGCGGCACGCCGTTCCTGACGGTGTAGGTGGCGTCCCTGGCGGGTCGCTGGAGCGTGCGCAGGCGAGGACCCAGCGCGGCCACCAGCCTCCCGGTGTCGAAGTCCGGCTGGAGCCCGCCTCGCGCGTCGGCCCGGAACGTGAGGTGCGGGGCGAACGCGGCCGGGGCCACGCTGACGCGCTCGCCTTCGGCGGAGATGACGATGGGGGCGGACACCGCGGTGCGCGCGGGACCCGCGGCGGCCTGCCGGACGGTCGCCTCGGTGGTCCGCGGCCTCAGCGGCCCGTGGGGAAGCTCCACCTCGGTCCGGCTGGGGAAGGCGGACCGGACGCGTTGGGCCGCCAGCGACGGGTCCACGCCGGTGCCGTCGCGGGGCGGCACGGCGACAGGGGTCGTGCCTTCGAAGACGACCCGCCCTTCCCGGGCGGGCCTGCCGAAGATCTTGCCGAGACGCGTGACGGCCGCGTCCAGGCGCGCTCGGTCCACGCGGACGCGGGGCTCCACGTCACGGCCTCCGGTCATGCTCTCCACCAGGGCCGGGACGGTGTGGCGGCCGCGCATCGCGGCATCGACGGTGGCGCGGGAGTCCAGCGACAGCCCGGCCTGCCGCGGGTCCAGCGTGGCGGACCGCGAACCGGCGCGGAGCGTCATCGGCCGACGCGAACGCTCGCCAAGGTCGCGGTCGAGCTTCGCCGCCGCGCTCTTCGGGGACATCCCGCCGATGTCCACCCCCGAGACGGTGGTGCCCCGCGGCACCTGGGTCCCCGCGTACAGGAACGCCGCGAGGTAGAGGAGAGCGGACAGGCCGAGAAGCCCGGCCGCCGCGACGGCCAGCCGTGCCCCGGCGGAGCGGGGCAGGGACGGCTTCACCGGCATCGCGCCTTTCCTCAGGAGCTACCACGAATGCTAGTAGATGTGCGATAAGTGCTGGTCGGAGAAGTCTGCGGACGGTCGTTCCCCGGCCTCGACGGCTCTTGGTCGTTCCGGTGAGACCGGGGGCTGAACGGGGCGTCAGGCGGGCGAAGCGCTCGCCTCCCGGGCGGCGACGGCCTTGCGGAGCCGGATCGCCTCCTTGGGGTAGTTCACGGCGACACCGCCGACCACCACGCCGTCCCGGAGGAAGGCGACGGAGAACTTGTCGTCGGCCGGATCGCCCGCCGCGACGAGCGCCTCATCGGCCATGCTCGGGAAACCCGCCCACTGGAGGCGCGTGCCGTGCACCCGCGTGCCGAGACCCGGAACCTCGGCGTGCGGCTCCGCGTCGCCGGGCCCGCGCAGCAGGTTGCGGGCGGCCCGGGCGCCCTGGTCGTTGGCGTTGGCCCAGTGCTCGACGCGGACGAGCGCGCCGCCGAACAGGGGATGCGGCCAGCGCGCGACGTCCCCCGCCGCGACGATGTCGGAGGCGCCCTGGGCGAACAGTGCCGCGTCGGTCAGCACGCCGTCGTCGACCTTGAGCCCGCTGCCTTCCAGCCAGCCGACCTCAGGGGTGACGCCCGTCGCGACCACGACGAGCCCGGCCGGGATCGAACGCCCGTCGGCCAGCCGCACGGCGCCGTCCGCCACGGCCGCCACCCGGGCCCCGGTGATCAGCTCGACGCCGTTCCGCCGATGGTGGTCGGCCAGCCACCGGCCGGTCGTCTCGCCGAGCAGCCCGCCCATGGGAAGCGGGCCGGCTTCGACGAGGGTGGCGTCCAGCCCCAGCGACCTGGCCGTCGAGGCGACCTCGCCTCCGATGAAGCCGGCGCCGATGACCACCACCCGGGCCGGTCCCCGGTTCAGCGCGGCGCGCAGGGCCAGGCCGTCGTCCAGCGTGCGCAGGACGTGGACGCCCTCGTGGGTGCCCTGCCCGCCGGGGAGGTGGCGAGGGCGCGCTCCGGTGGCGATCACCAGGCCGTCGTAGGGCAGGTCGGCTCCGTCGTCGAGGGTGACGGTGCGGGCGACGCGGTCCAGCGCCACGGCGCGGCGGCCGCCCATCCAGCGGGCGTCGAACCCGTCGCCCGGCAGCGTCACGTCGTCGTCGCCGGTCAGCAGGCTCTTGGACAGCGGCGGGCGGTTGTAGGGCAGGTGCGGCTCGGCGCCGACCAGGGTGAGGTCGCCGGTGAAGCCCTCCTCGCGCAGGGCCTGGGCGGCGCGCAGTCCCGCGAGCGAAGCGCCGACGATCACGATGCGGTCCAACGATGGCATTGCCGTCTCCTTCCGGGGGTCCGTGGCGGCATACAGTACCCCCGTAGGGTATAAATCGCACTGTGATCGGTGTCTCATTGCGGATGTCGGCTTCCTTTGGCCCCCATGGGGGTGTGCGGGGGAGTGGCGCATCGCACTGGTATACCCCTACGGGGTTTATGTACCGTGGCTCCATGGAGAGGGAGAAGCAGTCCCCGTCACGGGGCTACAGCGCGACGAAAGAGCAGTTGGGCGGACGGCTGCGCAGGATCGAGGGTCAGGTGCGCGGCGTCGGGGCCATGGTGGAGGACGACCGCTACTGCATCGATGTGCTCACCCAGATCTAGGCCATCCAGGCCGCGCTGAACAAGGTGGCACTCGGGCTGCTGGACGACCACGTGCGGCACTGCATGCACAGGGGAGCGCTCGACGGCGGGTCGGAGGCGATGGCGGAGGAGATGATGGCGACCGTCGGCTGCCTGATGAGGTGAGAACGGGGCCGGGCCGGTAGCGGCCTGCGCGGCGGGCGTCCGGGCGCCGCGGGAACTCAGTGGTGGTACTGGTGCACCACCGCGTGGCCCTTGCCCCGCCCGATCATCCACTTGTTGATCGGGGTCGTCAGCAGGAACGCGACGAGCAGCGCGAACGCCAGCGCCCCCCAGAACAGCGCGCTCGTCAGGCCCGCGGCCATCGCGCCGGGCACCACGAGCATGATGCCGTTGTCGATGATCTCCATCACGAGGATCGACACCGTGTCGGCCGCCAGCGCGACCTTCAGTGCCGACCGGAAGGGCAGTCCCGCGCGCAGAACCCCGCGCATGGTCAGCGCGTAACCGAACACGAAGGCCAGGGCCACCGCCAGCGCGATGGTCGCGAGGTCGTGCAGGCCCAGCGCCGTTCCGATGACCATGCCCAGCACCTCGCCGATCGCGCAGCCGGTGAGGCAGTGTGCGGTCGCCTGCGCGGCCGTCCTCCAGGTCACCGGGCCGCCGCGCTCGTGCGCGTGGTGCCCGGGGGAGTGGTGCTCGTGCGTCGCCATCGCCAACCTCGGTCGTCGCCGTCGGGGATGCCCGGCCTCTGAGAGGGCCCCGGAGGTCGGGATCGTGGAAGGTGGACGAGATCCTACGCTATGTAGGAGTTGCCGATCGGAGGGCGGCATGCGGGGGTGCCTTCACGATTTCGTCCAGGTCGAGGACGCGGTCGACGGCGGGCACGAGCGTGCCCGCGCGGCCCGGCTGCCGGTCAGGGGCGCGGGGCCTTCTCGCCGTGCACGGCTGTGTATTCGGCTGCGAGCCAAGGGCCGAGGTCGTTGAGGAGCGTTCCGAGCACCACCGGATCAGACGAGGGCGCACGACCAACGGCCGCGGCGGTGCGCATTTGCTCGAAGCGCTCAGGGTAGTAGCGGCCGAACAGCTCGGCGGACCGGTCGAGGTCGCTGGTCCAGCCGCCCCATCGGGGCATGATCAGAGTGAATCCCGTGCGGACGATGCGACGGCCGACCGAACGGCTGAGGATCCGGCGATCGGCGTCCGTGGCGGCTTCGGTTGCTCTGGCGCGCCAGCGTGGAAGCACACGGGCGAGGTCGCCGTTGGTCTCCCGCGCGAGCAGGGCCGTGGGGCGGTACCGGGGCAGTTCTTCCGCGAGGTCTGGGCCCAGCAGCGGGGTGCAGAGGCAGGCGATGAAGAATCCGCCGTCGTGACGTTCGAGGTCGCTGAGCAGGACCCGCGTACTGGTCAGCAGGATCCCGACGCCGTCGATCTGCGGGAACGCGCGGTCGAGCGCATCCTCGATCACCTTGGCATCGGCGCGGTCGGCTTCGGTGGGCTCGTCGTGGAGGGCGAGCTGGAGGTCGAGGTCGGAGACTCCGGGGGTGGCGGTGCCACGGGGGATGCTGCCGTAGAGATATGCGCTGTGCAGGCGCGTTCCGCCGAACGTCGCGGTGATATGGGCGCGGGCCGCATCGACGACGGGGACGAACACCGCGGGCACGCGGTCCAGCGCGCCTTCGCGTGCGATCGTCCCGTCGCGGTCCAGTCCTCGTTCGTTCATGGAGTCACTGTGCCGCGCTCCTTCTGCCCCTGTGACGCTGGACCGCTGGACCGCTGGAACGGCTGGGTTCGTTCTCCCTTGCTCCCGTTGGGGCGGGCGCTTATGTTTGACTGAGTCAACGATATGTGGGGTGGGGCGCCGTGACGATCGAAGCGATCGAGATCCGCAAGGTCGCCTTGCCCCTGAAAGAGCCGTTCCGTGCCTCCGTCGGGGTGTTCTGCGCCCGCGATGTCCTGCTGGTCAGGGTGGTGACGTCGGACGCCGAGGGCTGGGGCGAATGCGTGGCCCTGCCCGAACCGCGTTACAGCGCCGAGTACGTGGACGGGGCGGCCGACCTCCTGCGGCGGTTCCTGGTACCGGCGCTGCCGCCAAGCGTGGACGCGCACGGCGTCGCCCCGGCGCTCGCGCCGTTCAGAGGGCATCCGATGGCCAAGGCGGCGCTGGAAACGGCGGTCCTGGACGCGCAACTGCGCGCCCGCGGCGACTCGCTGGGCCGGTACCTGGGAGCGGCGCGACAGCGCGTCGCCTGCGGCGTCTCGGTCGGGATCATGGGATCGGTTCCAGAGCTGCTGGACGCGGTCGCCGGGTACCTCGCCCAGGGCTATGTGCGGATCAAGCTCAAGATCGAGCCGGGATGGGACATCGAGCCCGTGCGCGCCGTCCGCGAACGCTTCGGCGACGACCTGATGCTCCAGGTGGACGCCAACGGCGCCTACACCCCGGCCGACGCCCGGCATCTGGCCGGACTCGACGCCTTCGAACTCGCGCTGATCGAGCAACCACTGGCCCCCGGCGACCTGCTCGGGCACGCCCGGCTGTCCCGGCGGCTGGCGACCCCGATCTGCCTGGACGAGTCGATCGAGTCGGCCGCCCAGGCCGCGGCCGCCATCTCCCTCGGCGCCGCCGCCATCGTCAACGTCAAGCCCGGCAGGGTCGGCGGCTACCTGGAGGCCCGCCGTATCCACGACCTGTGCCAGGCCCACGGGGTGGCCGTCTGGTGCGGCGACATGCTCGAAAGCGGCATCGGCCGGGCGGCCAACCTCGCGCTGGCCGCCCTTCCCGGCTTCACGCTCCCCGCCGATACCTGCGCCGCCGAGCGCTACTTCGCCACCGACGTCACCGAGCCGCTCGACTACGCCGACGGGCACCTGACGGTGCCCACCGGACCCGGCATCGGCGCCGCCCCGGTCAAGGAGGTCCTCGACGAGCTGACCCTCGCGTCCGAGTGGCTCGGCGTCGGCGACCGGAAAGCGGGTCGGCCCGCGTCCTAGCCCCCTGGGCGCGGCACGGGGACGAGGGAAGAAGCTGGGGAAGCGGCACCGGTCCGCTGGGGCGAGGACGGGGTGGTGGCGCGGTTCGGGCACCATGTGGAGTCGCCCGTCGCGCTCGGCCACCGTGGCTTGAAGCTCGCGTTCGGGCCAGGACTCCCGACATGAGAGGCACCACGTAATGGTCGACCGCGACGCCGCCGCACTCGACGATCCGGTCGGTGAGTCGCTCCGGGGCCATCACCGCCACCTGGCCCGCCGGCTCGGCCAGGTGGCCGTTTACCTGCCGCAGGTCGCGACCTTCGCCGCGGTGTCGGCCGACCCGGACCCCGCGGAGTGGGCCGACCTCGCCCGGCTGCTCGGCCGTGGTGAACTCGCCGACCTGTTCAGCCACCCGGCGATCCCGCCGGCGGACTGGGAGCCGGTCTTCACCCTCGACGGCGTCCAGATGATCGGTCCCGCCGACGCCGAGCCTGTCCCGGGAGTGGTCGAACTGGGCGCCGACGATGTGCCCGAGATGCTCGAGCTCGCCGCGCGGACGCAACCGGGACCGTTCTGGCCCCGCACCCACGAACTGGGCACCTACCTGGGCATCCGCGAGAACGGCACGTTGGTGGCCATGGCGGGCGAGCGGCTCCGCCCGCCGGGGTGGACCGAGATCAGCGCGGTCTGCACCGCCCCCGAGGTCCGCGGACGGGGCCATGCCACCCGCCTGGTGCGTGCTCTGGCCGCACGTATCGCCGCTCGCGGCGAACGCCCGTTCCTCCATGTCGCCGCAGCCAACGTTGGTGCGATCGCGGTTTATGAACGGCTGGGCTTCCGGGTCCGAAAGCGGGTGACGTTCCGCGGCTTCCGAACGCCCTGACGGCGCCGGCGCCGGGTGCGACCCTCCAGTCCGGCGCGCGGACCGCCGCGTGCCCGGACGTCCCGGCCGCCCTCGACGAGATCCGCGCCGCCCAAGCCGCGCCACAGGACGACCAGAACAACACCACCGACCTGGAACGCGAGCTCGCCGAAGCCCAGGCCCGCATCGCCGAACTCCAGACGATCATCACCGGCCACCTGATCGCCCAAACGACGAAGCCCGCCCTCCGCCCCGCCTGACGCGAACACGTAGCCCGTCGGACTTCTCATCCGGCGGGCTGCGTATGTCCGGTGCTCTTGGATTCTGCTACTGCATCAGCAGTGTCCGGTATCCCGTCCTCGCGCACCCGGCCACATGATCCGCAGTCCGGTTCCCGCAGGTCATGCTGCCTCTCCGTGTTTCGGGATCCTCCTTGGTCATCGCGCGTCGGGCCACACCATGGACGCGCCGAAGGACGGAGGCGGGCAGGAGTCCCTCCTGCTGAGGAGCAGAACCTCGCGTTTACCCCGTGTAGCTGTCGAACGGCGCGTCGCTGGTAAGGAAGCGCTGCAACCAGCGGCCGCTGTTCTTGACGGTTCGAGTCTGCGTCGCGTAGTCCACGTAGACGATTCCGAAGCGGCGGCTGAAGCCCCAGGCCCATTCGAAGTTGTCCAGCAGGCTCCAGACGAAGTAGCCCTTCAGCGGCAGGCCCTCGGCCACGATCTGCCGGACGACCTCGATGTGCTGCTTTAGATAGCGTTGCCGCCCGTCGTCCTCGACCGTCCCGTCCGCGGTCGGCGCATCGGGGAAGGCCGCTCCGTTCTCCGTGATGTACAGCGGCAGGTCGGGTGCCAGGCTGTTGATGGTGACGAGGATGTCGCGTAGCCCGGTCGCCTGGATCGGCCAGCCCATATGTGTGCGGGGGAGGCCGGTGTCGATGGCGGTCACGTTCTCACTGCCCGGCTGAGTGCTGGGCTTGCTCGGATCCGAGAACGGTCCCTCCGGGGCGGTGACCGTTGTCGGGAAGTAGTAGTTCACTCCCATGAAGTCCAGCGGCGCCGAGATCAACGGCAGGTCGTCCTCGTGCTGTGCGAACCACGCCGCCATGCCGGTGTCCTCAAGGACGTCGGCGGGGTACTTGCCGAACAGCAGAGGTTCAAGGAACAGGCGGTTCTGCAGCCCGTCCACCCTTCGCGCGGCTTCACGGTCCGCGGGGGAGCCCGACGCGGCGTGGACCGGCGCGAGGTTGAGCGCGATCCCGTAGGACCCTTCCGACGATCGGATCGCCTCCAGCGCCATCCCGTGGCCGAGCAGGAGGTGATGCACCGCCTTCAAAGCGTTCGCACCCTCGCATCGGCCGGGCGCGAGGGCACCGTCGCCGTAGCCGTTGAGCGCCGAGCACCAGGGCTCGTTGAGCGTCATCCAGTGCTTGATCACGTCCGACAGGGCATCGTGCGTCACCGCCGTGTAGTCACGGAACCGCTCGGCCGTGTCGCGCACCATCCATCCGCCGGCGTCCTCAAGTGGTTGGGGGAGGTCCCAGTGATAGAGGGTCGCGTATGGTGTCACGCCGTGTTCCAGGCAGGTCTCGGCGAGTCGGCGGTAGAAGGCGAGTCCGGCGGGGTTCGTCGGGCCCGTACCCTCGGGAACGATCCGCGGCCACGCGATGGAGAACCGGTAGGCATTCAACCCGAGGCCGGCCAGCAGCCTGATGTCCTCGGCGAACAACCGGTAGTGGTCGTCGGCGACGTCTCCGGTGCTCCCGTCGGCGATCCGGCCGGGGGTGTGCGCGTAGGTGTCCCAGATGCTCGGACCGCGGCCGTCCGCCGTCACTGACCCCTCGACCTGGTACGCCGCCGTCGCGGCGCCCCAGACGAAACCCGGCGGGAAGTCGTTCCTGCTGGTCACGCTCGCTCCTTCGTGGGCGGTTACCGCCATCGGTGACCCCCGGTCCAGTGATGTCGGCGGCGGAGTGGCCCATACGGCACCAGAGGCCGTGTGCGAGGAGCACCTCGATACCGCCAAGGTCGTGATACGGGCGGGCTCGGCTACATCGCCGCTGGCCAGGTCGGCGTGCCCGATCGCCATCCGACCGGAGCCGCATCAGCACTTCCATGACGTCCCAGGTGTTCTCGGAGCCCGGCAGCTCGAAGTCACGTGAATGGGCGAGCGGAAGCTCTGCCTGCCTCGGCCGTCGCTCGCTCTCGGTGACGTTCCGACGCGTCCGCTCGCCGCGGCGACGTTTGCCTGCGACATCGATCTGGGCGCCAAGGAGGAGGCCGTCGGGCTGGCTGCCGTACCCACGATCGTTAGACCGACGGGGGTGTCGTGTAAGGACCTCGGGCGTCCGGGCTGACGCACCGTTGCCAGTGCATACCGCGGAAACGGTCGGGTCGGCTGGGGGCCGCCAGTCGTTACTCGAAGTTTCCGTCATCTCTCTCCGGGCGCGGGCGCACTCATGCGGTCGGCTAGGCGACGGCCTGTGGATCACTCGCCCTCCGGTGGCCGCTCCCTGTCCCCCGAATTGGTGAACGGCATCAGACACTACAGTGAAATTAGAACAAGTGATACATTTTGATTCGGCTTGACCGCTCTCACGCCTCGCCGGATTGGGGCCAGCGCTCGAGGGCTGGGTCGTTTCCGGTGGATCATGATGTGATCGATCGGAAGCGGCCGGTCCTGTTCCAGGGCGGCCAGGGAGTTGAACGCCGGCCTGAGGCGACCGTGTCCGAACGGGAACGTGGTCGCCGCGCGTCCTTCGACGTATGGGGAGTCTGCGTCGCCCGCCAGTTGGGCTGGCCGGCGGGATTGACGCCACCGAAGAGCACGGCGGCGGCACTTCCAGACCCCTCCCCGCCGAACCGGCTCGTCACGTTCGCAGGAACGGAGTCGGCCGTCCACCTCAGCGAGCGGGGCCGGCCGTGGGTGAGCGTGACGACGGTCGGCGTGCCCGTGGCCAGTACCGCCCGCCCAGTTTTCGTTGAACGCCGGGCAGTCCGCACGTGATGTTGTTCGGGCCCTCACCGACGGCGCCGAAACCGTTGACACCCGCTTGGTCTCCGACGGCGACCACGGATCTCGCCGCTTCGACGGTCGCGGGAATGTCCGAGCGGTCCTCGTACTGCACGGGACATCCGGGCTCGTGTGGCACCGTCGCGCCGTGGGCTTGGGCGCGGATCCCGTCGAGCTGGCGAATTCGGCGACTTTGTTCGCGTGGGTTGGTGGGCGTCCGGCGAGCGCGAACCGCTTCGTCATGCCGTCGAGTACCGGATGGCTGTAGTTGTCCAGCTGTCCCAGCAGGTGGTCGGTGTTCGGACCGATCATCGCGATCGTCGCGGTGTCCGGGCGAGCGGAAGGCGGGGGACGCCGTCCACCGGCTCGTTGCGGAGTAGGGCGCCCCGCCCGCTCGGTGATCCTGCGAGCGAGACCGCGGATCTCCGCGGAGTGGAGGGTCTCCGGCACCGCGTCCAGGTCAACGTAGGGCCGATCGAACAGCCCCAGCTCGAACTTCATGCGCAGGGCCGTGCTCACCGCAGGTCCGGTGTGCCCCGGCGCGCACAGCCTGGACGCACGGCTGCGTCGCTGTGCACGGTGCCGTGCTCGGTGTAGTGCAGCGTGATGCCGTCAAGGGCAGCGGGGTGCTGCTGCTCTGCTGTCACCGGCTTTCCGGCTGCAAGGCATCCGAATCAGCGCACGCCGCGGATGTTCGCCGTGGTCAACGCCGCACCGAGTCCAAGGATCGCGCCTGACAACAACAGAACGCCGTAGCTCCCTCCATCGCCGAGCCCCAGGATCACCGGGGCGAGCAGCGGGGCGAGGCCGCCCACGACCGTGGAGGAGAGGTAGTAGATGCTCATGTACTTGCCCGCCTTGTCCTTCTCGGGCAGGACCTCTGAGGCGAGGGCGAGGTCCACCGAGGTGAACACGCCGGTGCCCGCCGACAGCAGCACCCCGCCGACGGCGAAGAACAGGATCGAGGATGCGCTCGCGGCGACCGCGAGACCGGCCACGATGAGCCCGGTCGCGAGGTAGATGAACGGCTTTCGGCGCTTGAACCGGTCGGAGAGCGTCCCACCGGCGATCGAGCAGCCGACCAGCGCCAGCAGGCTGAGCCCGCCGACGGCCGCGAGCTGACGTCCTGCCTGCTCGGGGGCGTAGCCCAAGCGGTCCTGCACAAGGTACAGCTGGTAGGTGCTGAAGAACGTGGACCCGAACGACAGGCAGAATTTCCCGACCCAGACCAGCGCGAAGTCGGGGTGCTTGAGCGGGTTGAACCACATGTTCCTGAACACGTCGAGGATCGATCCGACCCGCACGTCCTCGGGCGCCGGCCGATCGGGGATCACCAGCAGGTACAGCAGCGTCATGACGCCGAGGACGGCCACCGGGGTCAGGAACAGCAGGTAGATGCTTCCGGTGAGGAAGCTGCCGAGCAGCGTGGACCCGACGCCCGCGAACGCGGCGGCCACTCCACTGAGTGCCCCCACCGTTCCGCGCTGCTCCACCGGTACCTGTTCGGCGAGGAAGGGGTTGATGGCGGTGCCGATCGTGGCGGTGGCCACTGCCGTGACGAGATAGCCGAACAGCATGACCATGACCGTCGGGGCGACGGCGATGATCAGCGCGCCGAGAGCCGACAGCACGAGGCCCGCCACGAGGAAGGGCCTGCGGCGCCCCCACCCCAGCCGGGTGCCGTCGCTCAGCACGCCCGCGGGCAGGCTCACGAGGAGGCTGAACAGCCCGCCGAGGCCGATGACGAAACCCAGGCTCGCGTCCTTGTTCGCCGGATCGATCAGCTGCACTTTGTAGGCGAGGCTGAACAGAGCCGGCAGCAGCAACGTCAGCTGGAAGCCGAACATCGTCAGCGCGTAGACCGTGATGGCCCAGGCGCCGACTCGAGGCGGGTTCTCCGACGGCGCGGCGCTCCCGATGAGCTCCTCGCGGCCGGCGAGGAGGGCCTCGGCGGCGGCTTCCGGCGGCTCGGCAGGAGGGTTCGGGGTCGTCACGATGCCTCCATGGGCAAACCGGGCAGGTCTCCGGACGAGGTCATGTGGGGTCTCCTGGGGTGGGGCGATAGGGGTGGTTGATCGCCGCTGGCACCGCGGCCGCCGCTTCTGCCGGGTAGGCCGGCCCTCACCACCGACCTGTATGTGACCGACGCCACTTACGCGCGCAAGCTTGTGGGTACGGTAGACACCGGAACTTTCGCGCGCAAGTACTTGCGCGCGAAAGTTGAACCTGCCTACGGTGAGGCGCCCTCTCTCCGCGAGATGGGCATTTCGCCCGGTCGGACATATCGACCGCCGGCACCGCTTCGCCACGCACACGGCCCATGCCCGGTCGCAGACCGATCGGCTGCTCACGGGCCCGACCCCCGGAAGGATCCCCCACCATGCCCTCGCTGGACCTCGGCTCGCTGTCGCTGGAGCGGAAGGCGTCCCTGCTGTCGGGGCGGGACATGTGGTCGACGGAGCCGCTGCCGGACGCAGGACTCCCGGAGGTGCTGCTCTACGACGGCCCGCACGGTCTCCGTTACCTGGAAGACAGAACGGATACCGCCGACATCTACGGCAGTGTGCCGGCGACGTGCTTCCCGCCGGCGGTGGCGGTGGGGGCGAGCTGGGACCCCGAGGTGGCCGCCGCGCTGGGCGCCGCGCTCGGGCGTGAGGCTCGGGCGCTGGGCGTCACCGTGGTGCTGGGACCGGGCGTGAACATCAAGCGGTCGCCGCTGTGCGGGCGGAACTTCGAGTACTACTCGGAGGACCCCCTGCTGTCCGGCGTGCTCGGCGCGGCCCACGTGCGCGGACTGCAGGGCGAGGGGCCGGGCGCGTCGGTCAAGCACTTCGCGGCCAACAACCAGGAGACCGACCGGACGCGGATCAGCGCGGACGTCGACGAGCGGACGCTGCGGGAGATCTATCTGCCGGCGTTCGAGCGGATCGTGACCGAAGCGCGGCCGGCGACCGTGATGGCCTCCTACAACAAGATCAACGGTGTCCACGCGACGGAGAACCGGTGGCTGCTGACCGAGGTGCTGCGCCAGGAGTGGGGATTCACCGGTGCGGTGATCTCGGACTGGGGCGCGGTGCACGACCGCGTCGCGGCGCTGGCGGCCGGCCTGGACCTGGAGATGCCCGGCGACGGCGGGGTGACCGACGCCCAGGTCGTGGCCGCGGTGCGGGCCGGTGAGCTGGACGAGGCGTTGGTCGACCAGGCCGTTGCGCGGGTCGTCGCACTCGCCGGCCGGGTCACGCCGGCCACCGGTGACCTGGACGTGGACGGCGGCCACGCGCTGGCGCGGACGCTGGCGGCCGACTGCGTGGTGCTGCTCAAGAACGACGGCGAGGTGCTTCCGCTGGAGGACGTCACCACCGTGGCCGTGATCGGGGCGTTCGCGACCACGCCGAGATTCCAGGGTGGCGGCAGCTCACGCGTCAACCCCACGCGGGTGGACACGCCCCTGGACGAGATCGCCAAGCACGCCGCGGACCGCGGCCAGTCGGTGACCCACGCACAGGGATTCACGGCCGACGGCTCGGGGGACGCCGGAGCACTGCGGGAGGAGGCGGTCACGGTCGCCTCCAACGCGCAGGTGGCGGTGGTCTTCGCGGGGCTGAGCGACAACCAGGAGTCCGAAGGCTACGACCGCGAGACCATCGAGTTGCCCGCGGAGCAGGTGGAGCTGATCCATGAGGTCGCGCGGGCCGCGCTCCGCACGGTCGTGGTGCTCTCCCACGGCGGCGTGATGTCGCTGGAGGGCTGGCACGACGAGGTGGACGCGATCGTCGACGGCACGCTCCTGGGCCAGGCCGGCGGCGGCGCGCTCGCGGACGTCCTGTACGGAGTGGTCAACCCGTCGGGGCATCTCGCAGAGACGGTCCCGCTGCGCCTGCAGGACAACCCGAGCTACCTCAACTTCCCAGGCGAGGCGGGGCACGTCCGGTACGGCGAGGGCGTCATGGTCGGCTACCGCTACTACACCAGCGCCGACCGGCCGGTGGGTTACCCGTTCGGGCACGGCCTGTCCTACACCACCTTCAGCACTGACGAGCTCACCGTGACCCCGACCGGGGACGACACCGCCAGAGTGTCGGTCACCGTGACCAACACCGGCACCCGCGCCGGCAAACACGTGGTGCAGGTGTACGTCGCCACCACCGCGGGGAAGGTCCGCCGCCCCGCCCGTGAGCTGCGGGCCTTCACCAAGATCGCGCTGGAGCCGGGAGAGTCCCGCACGGTCGTCCTCGACCTGGACCGGCGATCCTTCGCCTACTACGACATCACCGCCTCCCGGTGGGCCGTCGGCCCCGGGGAGTACCGCGTCCAGATCGGCGCCGACGCGCACCACGTCCTCGCCGAGGCGGCGATCAGCCTGACCGGTGACAAGGGCCTCACCCCGCTTTCGATGGACTCCACCTTCGGGGACTGGCTCGACCACCCGATCGCCGGGCCCGCCCTGATGCGGAAGCTGAGCGAACGCATGCGGGACATGACCAAGGAGGACGCGAAGATCGCCGCGCAGCACCCCGACTGGCTGAAGATGGCCGCCGGCGTGCCGATGAGCCAAATGATCACCTTCACCGGCGACGCCCTGCCGGCCGGCTGGCTCGAAGAGCTGATCGAGATCAGCCGGTCCGGCTGAGTGTCCTGCCGACGTCAAGGCCGTCCGCCGTCCCGTCAGTGAAGAGGAATCCGTGAACCGCCTGCCCATGCACGCGCTGCGCCGCACCCCGGACATCGATCTCGACGGCGAGTGGGACTTCCAGCTCCGGCGCTCACCGCACGAAGCGGACGGCACCGCCTGGAAGACCGTCGCCGTCCCGAGCCTGTGGACGATGCACGAGCGCGAGGACCGGCCGCACTACACCAACGTCGTGATGCCGTTCCGGGAGGTGCCGCCGGCGGTCCCCGCCCGCAACCCCGTCGGCGTCTACCGGCGCACGTTCGACTGGTCCCCGCGGCCGGGGCGCAGGGCCATCCTGCATGTGGGCGCCGCCGAGGGGCTGTTGACGGTCTCGCTCAACGGCGCACGGGTCGGGGTCAGCACCGACTCGCACCTGGCCGCGGAGTTCGACGTCACCGGCGAACTCGTCGCCGGATCCAACACGCTTGAGCTCGCGGTCACCAAATGGTCGGCCGCCAGCTATCTGGAGGACCAGGATCAGTGGTGGCAGTCGGGGCTGTCCCGCCCGGTCTTCCTGTACACCGTGCCGGATGTACGGCTCGCCGATGTGGCCACGGTCGCCGACTACGAGCCGGCCTCCGGCCGCGGACGGCTGGAGGTGACCGTCTCCACCGTGGGACTGGACCATCTCGACGAGGTCGACTGGTCGGTGCGGATCGACGTTCTCGGCCGCACCGAGACGCGACCGGTCACCCCCCGCGTTCCCGCGCCCTCCCTCCCGCGGCCGAATCGTGACCGGTCGACGCGGCCAGAACCACTCGGTCTTCCCGACGGCGTGATGGATCTGCTCAGCATGAACGCGGCGCAGGCGCCCCTCCCCGAGGAACTCGTCCCCGCCGCCGACCTCATGAAACAGGTGACGGGGCCGCAGGCGCCGGCGGGCACCGCGGCGTTCGTCCTGGACGGCCTCGACGTCGCCCCGTGGACGGCGGAGACCCCGCACCTGGAGGATCTGCGCGTGCGGCTGCTGTCTCCGGAGGGCGAGGCCGTCGACGAGACCCGGTTGCGGGTCGGGTTCCGCCGGGTCCGGATCGAGGGACGCGACCTGCTGGTCAACGGTCGGCGCGTCCTCATCCAGGGCGTCAACCGGCACGACGTCGACCCGCGTACCGGACGGGTCATCTCCCGGGAGCTCATGCTGGCCGAGCTCTCGCTGCTCAAGCGGTTCAACATCAACGCGATCCGCACCTCGCACTACCCCAACGACCCGGCCTTCCTCGACCTGTGCGACGAGATCGGCTTCTACGTCGTCGACGAGGCCGACATCGAAGGGCACGCGTTCACCTCGACCCTCGCCCACGATCCGCGCTACCTGCCGGAGTTCCTGGAACGGATCTCCCGGATGGTGCTGCGCGACCGCAACCACCCGTCGGTGATCGTCTGGTCGCTCGGCAACGAGACCGGCTACGGGGCCAACCACGACGCGGCCGCGGCCTGGGTGCGCCGCTTCGACGGGACCCGGCCGCTGCACTACGAGGGCGCCATCGCGCACGACTGGCACGCCGGGCACGCCGCCACCGACCTGGTGTGCCCGATGTACCCCTCCTTCGAGGCGCTTCAGGCGTTCTCCGCCGACCCGCGCGCCGACCGTCCGGTCATCGTGTGCGAGTACGCCCACTCCCAGGGCAACGGCACCGGCGGCCTGGCCGACTACTGGGAGCTGTTCGAGAACCTGCCGGGCCTGCAGGGCGGCTTCATCTGGGAGTTCAAGGACCACGCCCTCGACCTCGACGGCGACGGCCGCCACCGCTACGGCGGCGACTTCGGCGACGAGCCCAACGACGGCGTCGACTTCCTCAACGGCCTGGTCTTCCCCGACCTCACCCCGAAGCCGGCGCTGTACGAGGCGCGCGGCCTGTTCTGCCCGATTCGCATCACCTCCGGAGCCGAGGACGCCGAGACCGGCACGCTGCGGCTGCTCAACCGGCAGACCTTCGCCGATCTTGGCGGCTACGACCTGGAGCTACGGGTGGAAACCGAGGCCGGGCCCGCAGGCGCGGTCACGCTCCCGGCGCCGCCGGCCGCCCCGGGTCAGGAGGCCACGATCAGCCTCCCCGAGGCGATCCGGGCGAGGCTCGGCACGGCCCTGGCGCTCACCGTGACCGTGCGCACCCGCCATGACGCGCTGTGGGCCCCGGCCGGCACGGAGGTCGCCGTCCACCAGGTCCGCTTCCCCCGTCCGCTGCCGCGACTGCCCCGCGGCATCGGCGGCATGGACGGGGAGCTGCGCCACCCACTGCTGCGCCGCCCCCCGGCGCTTTGCCTGTGGCGAGCCCTCACCGACAACGACGCGGCGTTCGCGCTGGACAACCGCTTCGTCCGCTCGGGTTTCTTCCAGCTCACCCCGCTGGACGTCAAGACCGACGGAGCCGTCGTCATCACCCGTTACGCCGCGGCCTTCGGTGACGAGATCGTGCACACCCGGACCGTCACGCCGCTGGCCGACGGGGACTACCTGCTCGACGAGAAGGTGACCCTGCCCGACGGCATCGGCGACGGTCTGCGCGTGGGCATGGAGTTCGAGCTCACCGACGGCTTCGACCAGGCCCGCTGGGTCGGACTGGGGCCGTGGGAGAACTACCCCGACCGGCGTGCCTCGGCCCTGCTCGGCGCGTGGGAGAGCCCCATCGACGAACTCGCCGTGCCGTACCTGAGACCGCAGGAGAACGGCACCCGCGGCGAGGTCACCGAACTCCTGCTGTCCGGCCCGGCCGGGACCGTCCGCACCCGTCACGCCACACCGCTGCACATGAACGTGAGCCGGTACACGGTGAGCGAGCTGGAGGCGGCCGCGCACTGGTGGGAGCTGCGGCCGAACCGCAGGACCATCGTCCACCTCGACATCGCCCACCGGGGTGTCGGCACCGGCTTCCTCGGCCCCGACACCCGGCCCGCCCATCGGCCTTCCCGCAGTGAACACGCCTGGCGATGGCGGCTGACGCTCACCGGAGCAGGCCGCTGACACGCGGAAGGGGACCTCCAGCACGGCGGCGTCACCGCCGCCGTCGGCCACGCTGTGAGATAGTGAGATTGCTTGCGCGCGCAAGCCATGCGAGCGGTCCCGGGGTGGAGATTCAGTGGCTGAGCGAACAAAGCGTGTCACCGCGGCGGACGTCGCCCGAGCGCTGGGACTGTCCCGCGCCACCGTGGGATACGTGCTCAACAACACCCCGGGCCAGACCATCCCCGCCGCCACCCGCGAGCGGGTCCTGGCCGAGGCCGAGCGCCTGGGCTACCGGCCGCACCGGGCGGCCCAGGCCCTGGCCAGCGGCCGCAGCATGATCATCCTGTTGGTGCTGCCGGACTGGCCTCTGGAGTACGGCCTGCGCCGGAACCTGGAGGCGGCCTCCCAGGTGCTCGACGACGCCGGCTACTCCCTGGTGACCTACACCAGGCACGAGGGCGGGCACGCCCGGCCGCTCTGGGAGTCGCTCAACCCCGACGTCGTCATCGCCTGGACGCCCATCACCGACGCCGAGCGCGCCTCCATGCGCGCCAGCGGCATCACCAGGATCCTGCCCGCGCCCCGGCGGCAGCGCTCCTTCCTGGCCTCCCCCACGCTCACCGCGGGCACCCGCCTGCAGATCGAGCACCTGCACGAGCGAGGCCACCGCAGAGTCGGTTTCGCGGCGAGCAGCGACCGGCGCGTCGCACTGATGTCGCAGGGGCGCGCGGCGGCGGCGCGGCAGGCCGCGGACCGGCTCGGCCTCGACGTCCTGGACATCCGGTCAGTGGAGCACGGCGACGACAGCATCGCCGAAGCCGTACGGGCATGGCACCACGAGGGCGTCACCGGCGTCGCCGCCTTCAACGACGACATCGCCGCGATGATCGTCGCCGCCGCGCTGCGCGCCGGCCTGTCCGTACCCGCGGACCTGGCCGTCATCGGGCATGACGACACCCCGCTGGCGGGCATGCTCTACCCGTCCCTGTCCAGCGTGAGCATCGACAGCGTCGGGCTGGGGCGCCACCTGGCCGACCTCGCCCTCCGCACCGCGCGGGACGAGCCGCTGCCGGAGGCCGCCCCCGACCTCCACGCCCGCGTCGTCCCCCGGGAATCCACCGGGCGATGAGGCGGCGCGGCTGCGATTCCCACCAGGTCATCGCCAGAACACCAGGAGCTGGAATGCCACTGCCAGAAGAGTACGAACCGAGCCCCTACGCCCCGGTCGCCGAGCAGGTGGAGCTGTATGAGCGCAGCGACGGCGTGGAAGGCGGCACCCTGCGGGGCAAGCCCGTCATCATCCTCACGACCAGGGGCGCGAAGTCTGGGAAGATCAGGAAAACTCCGCTGATGCGGGTCACCGACGGCACCCGCTACGCCGTCGTCGCCTCCCAGGGCGGAGCCCCCACCCACCCCTCCTGGTACCCCAACATCATGGCCGACCCGCACGTCTCCTTGCAGGACGGCGCAGTCGTCCGCGACTACGTCGCGCGCCGCGTCGAGGGCGAGGAACGCGAGAAATGGTGGGCCATGGCCGTAGAGGTCTGGCCCGACTACAACGAGTACCGCCGGAAGACCGATCGCGACATCCCGGTGGTCGTTCTCGAACCGTCTTCCTGACCGCCGCATCGCCCTTGAGTGAGGGCTGACTCCGGTCAGGGCTGGAAACCTCCGGTGTTTTCCGTGCCCTGGCCCGCGTCAGGCGTGAGCGCACCGGACCGGCCGGCGGCCGGTGGATGGGGGCGGTACGAGATTTCCTGCACCGAAATGCTTCCCGCGACGGGCTCGACGCCGAACGTGCGACCGGTGAACCCACCGGCCACCTCCGTCGACAGATAGCGTCCGTCGACCGTTCCGAGCACCTGCGACGTCCCGTCGGGAGCCACGACCGACAGTTCGATGATGTCGGGCTCGTGTCGCGGGATGGGCGGAGTCACCTCGGGTTCGCGAGCCGAGATGCGCAGCGTCACCCCCTGGCCAGAAGGCACAGTGACCCGGGCGAGAGTCGTGGTGGCCGGTCCGATCACCACGCTCGCCTCGACGTGCTCGGCGCTCGCGGTCAACCCGTACCAGTGATCCCGATCGACGCGCACGAGGAACCGGCCGGTGCCGGCGGAGGTGTCGAGGCGAGCCTCGGCGGTCCACTCGAGGTCGCGTGCGCGCGCGACCAGCATCGGCCGCGGGGCGTGGTCCGAGGGTGCGGTGAGGACCAGCCGGCCGGCCGCCTCGTGCCGGGCGAACGTTCCAGGGTGACGATTGGGGGAGATCCAGCGGTCGTCGAGGTCGGCGGTCTCGAATCGATCGACGAAGGAGTGGTCCTGCGGAGCCGCCTCGAAGCGCTCCTCGTCAACGACGGGCCAGCCGTCGATCCATTCCACGCCCGCGATGAAGGTCTCCCGTCCGTTGGTGTGGAACATCGGGGTCTGACCACGCGGGCGGACGCCGAGATACACCATCGCCCATGAGCCATCGGCCAGTTCGACGAGGTCGGCATGGCCGGTGTTCTGGACGGGGTGGCCGGTGCTGCGATGAGTGAGGACGGGGTTCGCCGGTGCGGCCTCGAACGGCTCGTCCAGCGAAGGCGACCGTGCGATGGTGACCACATGGCCGCGCTCCGTGCCGCCCTCGGCGAGCATGAGGTACCACCACCCGTCCCGCCGGTAGAGGTGCGGGCCTTCCGGATAGGCCAGCCCGGTGCCCGGCCAGAGCAGTCGCGGGGGAGACAGGAGCGTGCCCGTCTCCAGATCGAGGGGTGCACTGGCGATGCCGTGCCGGTCCGGGAGCGCGGACGCCCACGTCAGATGGCATGTCCCGGTCTCGTCCCAGGCGAGGTCCGGGTCGATGCCGACGGCGCCCTCAACGTGGACGGCGGGCGACCACGGTCCTGCCGGATCGTCGGCGGATACGATCAACTGGCCCCGATGGAACTCGACCACGTTCGTCGTGACGAGCCAGAACTTCCCGTCGTGGTACCGAAGCGTGGGGGCGTACACACCGGTGCTCGGCGGCGCCAGGTCGAGGTTGAGCTGGTCGGGCCGTTGCAGCGCGTTCGTGACCGGCGTCCACGTGGTCAGGTCCGTGCTCTGGTGGATGGGAACTCCGGGTAGGTATTCGAAGCTGGAGTTCGCCAGATAGTAGGTGTCTCCCGCTCGGCAGATGGACGGGTCGGGATAGAACCCGGCGATGATGGGCGTTGTCGTCAACCTGTTCCTCTCCTAAGCCGCCATTGGGCGGCGCGTCACGGGCGCGGCTCGAACTCGGCGGCCTTGTAGCGCTTCTTGGTGTGGTACGGCCAGGAGGCACGGAGGTTCGCGGCCTCCCCGCGGATCTGGAGACTCATCCCGAGCAGATCTCATGACCACATCGGGGACGATCCGTGCGCGTACGCCGTCGGCGACGCGGACAGCGACTTCGAAGGACCGGTCGACACCGTCGCGGCCCCGGGCACGCGCGTGACCGATGGTTCGCACCTCGCCGCCCTGATCAGAGGGCGTTCGCCTTCGCGACCTGCCCGAGCCATGCGAGGCTGGGTTTTGGGTGGCGTTCGAATGTGGTCCGGTCGACCGCGATGAGCCCGAAGGTCGGCTCCCAGCGCCCCCACTCGAAATTGTCCAGCAGGCTCCAGTGCAGGTAGGCCCGCACATCAATGCCGTCCTCGACAGCGTCGAGCAGGCCGTTCAGCGCTGCGGTCGTGTACGCGACGCGTCGGTCGTCGTCGGCGGTGGCGATGCCGTTCTCGGTGACGAGGATCGGGACCTCGCCGACGACGGCATGGGTGTGGCGCAGGGCGATGCCGAGCGCGTCGGGCCGGTAAGCCCAACCCATCAGGGTGTTGTCGGGGTGCTCGGGGTGCGGGACGACACCGTCCTCAGTGACCATCTGGCTGGTGTAGGACTGCACGCCGACGAAGTCGTCGTCGCGTGCCGGCTCAAGGTACATGTCCTCCCACAGGTGCTGCACCTCGGCGTGCCTGGCCTCGGCGCCCGGCGCGGGGAGGAGCGCCTGGTTGGCCACGGTCCATCCGACTTTCGCGCCGGTCGCCTCGCGAACCAGCGGCGCGACGACGCGGTGAGCGGCGATGAGGGCCTCGCCGATCTCGGCGTCAGGCTGGGCGCCGACGAACTGGTAGTCCTTGCCTTCGGCGATCCGTCGCTGCTGCCCATGGTTCACCGCGACGATGTTCGGTTCATTGATGGTGCACACCCACTCGACCCCGTCGAGGATCGCGCACGCCTGCTCGACATAACGGGTGAAGACCTCGACGGCGTCCTTGGCGAGCCATGCCCCGTTCTCGCCGAACCAAATGGGGTGAGTGAAGTGATGCAAGGTGACGACAGGGGTGAGGCCCATCCGGTTCGCAGTGTCGATCATGCGGCGATAGTGCGCCAGTTCCGCTCGGGAGAACTTTCCGGGGCTCGGCTCGATCCGTGACCATTCGATGCTGAAGCGGTAGGCGTTGAGGCCGGCATTCGCCAGGAGGGTCATGTCCTCCTCGTACCGGTGGTAGCTGTCGACGGCGTCGCCGCTGAACTGGACGCCATACTCGGCGGCGGTGTGCTCGAGCTGCCACCAGTCGTTGTTGAGGTTGTTTCCTTCGATCTGGTGCGCGGCGGTCGCCGCACCCCAGAGAAAGCTCTGAGGGAAGGTCCTGGGCATGGTGCTGCTCTCCTTCGGGCGTTCCTCGGGATCGGCGTGGGCGGATGCACGAACAACAGGCTCAAGGTCATGTTGGAGGCCGCGGCGGCTCTCTCATCCGTCGATCCGCTGTCCCGCCTTCAGCCGTGCGACCGGCGTGAGGCGGGGCCCTCGCGGCGCTTTTGCGAGTGAGGGGCGTGACCGAGGACGTCACTTACGCGCGCAAGTTCTGATATGCCGAATGGTACGAGCGTCCCACTTGCCCGCGCAAGTCCTTGTCAGACCTGGATCAGGGCGAGTGTCCACGGATCGCGTCGGCGCGGAGCCCCCGTTCGCCACCCGGGCAGACTCCGCCCGGTCTGTTGGATCCTCTGCCGCCCGGACCATCGGATTTCGACGAGGCGAAGGACGGGGGAGACATTTTGTGTAGCAGGTACGCGATGAAGGACGGGATCGCGGTTCCGGAGGGCCCCGACCTTGGGCGCTACGTCGGGGGCCTGAAGATCGGTGCCAACGGCGCCGGGCGGCTCTGCGCCGCCTCGCTGCGGGCACCGCGCGTCGAGCCGGCACCCAACGATTCGACCGCGGCGATCGCGCTGTCGATGACCATGTCGTAGAGGCGCTCGTAAGCTCTGGGCATCGAGTCGAGGACCGGAACCACGCGAGCGCGGTCCTCCTCGCTTTCCTCGCGGAGCGCCTCGCGCAAGACCGCATAGGGCTCGCCCGGCGGGGCCTCCCGGGAGGCCAGGGTGGCATGGCCGACGGTCGTCGTGCTGATGAACGTGATCGCCAGTGCCAGGTCGTCGTCGCTGAGCGCCAGCGGCCGCAACATCTCTGTCAGCACGATGAGCGACGGCAGCCAGTTCGCCTTGCTGGGGGCGGCGATATAGGGCAGCAACTGCGGATACGGCCGCAGGTGCCGCATGCTCGTCAGCATCCAGTCGCGCAGCTGTTCCTGCCAGGTCGCGCCGGCCGGCCGGTCGAACCGCATGCCCGCCACCACCCGATCCGCGACTGCCTGGAGGAGGTCGTCGCGGTCCGGGAAATACCTGTACAGCGCCATGGGGGCCGACTCGACGGCGGCCGCCACCCGCTTGATCGTCAGTGGCCTCCGCGGGTCCTCGTAGACCAGCGCCACGGCGGCGTCGATGATCTCGTCGCGGGACAACCGGGCCGGGCGGCCGCGGCCGCGCGGGGGCGCGCCTGGTGATGACCGAGTCACTGACGTCCCTCTCACCGCTCGATTACCTGCCGCGAGCCTCTCAAGGATAGTCGAACAGGGATCGCCCACCGCCCGATGTCCGGAGCGGCGGGGCGTCACCGCAGGCCACGGAGCCCCGAACGCGCAGGGCGCCCGCACGGCCGGCCGCTGAGCGCGGCAGCCGCGGTGACGCCGCCGCCCGCCGGTCGCGGACGACGGATCTTGAATCCGGACGATGTTTAGCGTAATAGTTACGTTAAATCAGGCGGACGGCCCGCGTGGTCTGCGCTGCAGCACGGTCCCCGGATGGCTTCCCGCCCTTCTCCTCACCTCAAGGACCTGTCATGAAGTCTGTCGATGACCTGCTGAACGAGCTCACCGTGGAGGAGAAGGCCGCGCAGCTGAGCGGACCGAGCGCGTCCGAACTCGGCCCCAGGCTGGAGGCTGCTTCCGAAAAGGGCCAGGACCTCCGCACCGCGCTCGCCGGGTGCCTCATCGATCTGGCTCCGGACGGGATGGGTCACCTGGGCCTGGGCTGGACGCTGTGCCCCGATCTCGACGCGATGGCGGATTTCATCTCGACGCTGCAGAAGGTGCTCGCCGAAACCAGCCGCATCCCGATCCCCGCGCTCGTCCACCTCGAAGCCCTCAACGGCGCCGTCATCCCCGGAGCTCCGGCCTACCCCACCGCTGTCGCGCAGGCCGCGACCTGGAATCCGGCGCTGATCCGGAAGATGGCCGAGCTCACCCGGGATCACCTGCTCTCGGCGGGCGTGCGCCACGCGTTGTCCCCGGTGCTGGATCTGGCCCGCGACCCGCGATGGGGCCGGGTCCATGAGACCTTCGGCGAAGACCCCGATCTGTCCGCCGCGATGGGGGTCGCGTTCGTCCGCGGCTTGCAGGGCGAGGACCTGCGCGGTGGTGTGGCGGCCTGCGCGAAGCACTTCCTGGGCTATTCGGTCTCGCAGGCCGGCATGAACCTGGCCGCGGTGCACCTCGGGCGACGGACGCTGCGTGAGGAATACTCCCGTCCCTTCGAGGCGGTCATCCGCGAAGCCGGGATCGCGACGGTCATGAACTCCTACTCCGAGATCGACGGTGTTCCCGTCGTCGCCGACCCCGACATCCTCACCGCGCTGCTGCGCGACGAACTCGGCTTCGACGGCGCGGTGGTCAGCGACTACGGCTCGATCGACCATCTGCTCTCGCGCACCCGACTCGTGGACGGCTTCCCCGAGGGCGCGTGTCTCGCCATCGAGGCCGGGCTCGACATCGAGTTCCCCGACGCCCGCGGCTACGCGCACCTGCCAGAACTGGTTCGCAGCGGCAAGCTGGACGTCGCCCTTCTCGACCGCGCCGCCCGACGCTGCCTGGAACTCAAGGAACGCCTCGGGCTCCTGGACGATCTGTTCGGCGTCACCGTCCATCCCGGGTGGAGCGCCCCGGTTCCGGACCGCGACGCCGACCGTGCGACCTCGCGCGCCATGGCCGGACAGGCCGCGGTTCTGCTCACCAACAACGGCGCACTCCCGCTGGCGCCGACGACACGGCGCATCGCGGTGATCGGCGGGCCCGCCACCGAGGTGCGCATCCACTACGGCGGGTACTCCGGCGTCGCCGCCGCCGAACTCAACACCTCCGTCGCCGAACTCCAGACGCTGATCGCCGACCTGACGGCGGCCGGCGACATCGCTGCGGATCCCCCGACCGCCGTCGGCGGTGAAGGCGATGATCCGGCGAGCGCCGGACTGGACGACGCCATGGGCATGCGGCTCATCCCCACCCCGGGATTCCCCACCCGGTTCGAGGAGATGGCCCGCGAGGCCGAGCCCGCATCCCGCTCCGTCGCCCAGGCCCTCCAGGAAGCCCTGCCGGACGCCGACGTGGTCGTCACTGCGGCGGGCGGCCCGGAAGGCACCTCCACCGAGGACGCCGACCGGGCCGCTGAGGCCGCCGTCCAGGCCGACGTCGCCGTCGTCGTGGTCGGAGAACGCGCAGGCTGGGTCGGCGGCATCACCGCCGGAGAGGGATACGACCGCCAGGACCTGTGCCTGCCCGGCGACCAGGAACGCCTCATCCAGGCGGCCGCGGCCACCGGGACTCCCGTCGTCACCGTCGTCGTCTCCGGCCGCCCGCTCCTGCTCGGCCGGATCGCCGAGCATTCCGCCGCCGTGCTGTGGGCGCCGTTGCTCGGCCCCGCCGCCGGGGAGGTGATCGCCGACATCATCACCGGCAGGACGTCACCGAGCGGCCGCCTCCCCGTGTCCTTCCCCGCGTCGATGGGCCAGATCCCCGTCTTCCATGGCGCGCGCGCCGGCAGCGGATACGACCGCCTCGGCGGCGCGGACGCCGCGGGCTACATCGATGGATCCGCCCGCCCGCTGTTCTGCTTCGGCCACGGCCTGACCTACACCGATTTCGAGTACGGCGACATCGAACTGGCCACAGCGGAACTCCAAGCCGGAGACGTCGTCGAACTGACCGTCACCATCACCAACACCGGCGACCGCGACGGCGAGGAGGTCGTCCAGCTCTACGCGCGAGACGTCCTGGCCTCCACGACCCGGCCCGCGCGGCAACTCCTCGCCTTCGCCCGCGTCGCCGTCGCGGCCGGCGCCTCGCGCCGGGTACGCATGACCGCCCCCATCAACGCCCTGGCCCTCGTCGACCGCACCGGACGGCTCGTGCTGGAACCCGGGGAGGTGCAGCTCATGATCGGAGCGAGTTCGTCCGACATCCGGTGCCGCACGTCCGCGCGCATCATGGGCGCGCTCACCGAGGTCCCGCCCCACGAGCGCTTCCTCGTGCCCTGATTCTCGAAACCTGACGAGTGAGGCCGCGCCTGCCCCGGCCGTCGCGCGCTACCCACGCGTCGGCCAGGCGCCCGGGTGCTGTCGAGGCGGACGCGGGCGACGGCTGGTTCCGTGCGAGCGGACGTCCACGCCCCGTCCGCGGTGATCAAAATGATTGGGTCCCGGGAGCGCCGTGATGTCCGTCCGCTCAGCATCAAGGAGTGTCACCATGTCACATGCCTGGCAGGCAGGCTTCATCGCGGCTCCGGCACCCGGTGAGCCGGGGGGCGCGGCGCCGTACTTCCGGCGCGAGTTCGTCAGCGACGGACAGCCGCGGCGGGCCACGCTCTACGCGACGGCGCTCGGTATCGTCGAGCCGTACGTCAACGGAACCCGGGTGGGGGACGAGGTCCTGGCGCCGGGCTGGACGTCCTACCGCCACCGGCTCAGTGTCAGCCGCTACGACGTCACGGAACTGATCGCACCCGGGGCGAACGCGCTGGGAGCGGTCGTCGGCGAGGGATGGGCGGTCGGCCGTCTCGGTTGGGAGGGCAAACGCGAGCATTACGCCGGCCGGCCCGCGTTGTTCCTCCAGCTCGAGCTGGAGTACGACGACCGCACCGAGATCATCGGGACGGACCGGAGCTTCACCACCAGCACCGGCGCGGTTCTGGTCAACGGCCTGTACGACGGTGAGACCTACGACGCGCGCCTGGAACCGGACGGGTGGAACCGGCCCGGATTCGACGACGCTTCCTGGTCGCCGGCGGAGCCGTTGGACCGGGATCCGGCGACGCTCGTCCTCGGCTCCGCACCCCCCATCCGGCGCGTGGAGGAACTGCCGCCGGTCGACATCTCGACCAGCCCGAGCGGTAAGACGATCGTGGACTTCGGCCAGAACATCTCCGGCTGGGTGCGGCTGACGGTCACCGGAGAAGCCGGCCGCACCGTCACGCTCCGCCATGCGGAAGTCCTCGTCGAGGGTGAACTGGGCACCGAGACCCTGCGCACCGCGGCGGCGACCGATCGCTACATCCCGCGCGGCGAGGCCACGGAGGTGTGGGAGCCGAGGTTCACCTACCACGGTTTCCGGTACGTGCAGGTGGACGGCCACCCCGGCGGCCTGGACCGGGAGGACGTCACCGCCGTGGTCGTGCACAGCGACATGCCGCGCACCGGCTGGTTCGAGACGTCGCATCCGCTGGTCAACAAGCTGCACGACAACGTGGTGTGGTCGATGCGGGGCAACTTCGTGGGCGTGCCGACCGACTGCCCCCAGCGGGACGAGCGGCTGGGCTGGACCGGCGACCTCAACGCGTTCGCGCCCACCGCGGCCTTCCTGTACGACGTCCGGGGCGTGCTCGGCTCCTGGCTGGCCGACCTGGCGGCCGAGCAGCGGGCGAAGGGCTACGTCCCGTGGGTGGTGCCCGACGTGCTGTCCACGCCGTCACCGCCGACCGCGCTCTGGAGCGACGCGGCGGTGAGCCTGCCCTGGACGCTGTACCGCGAGTACGGAGATGTCGAGATCCTGCGCCGCAGCTATGCGTCGATGACCATGTTCGTCCGCGACGTCGAGGAGCGGCTGGACGAGAACGGGCTCTGGAGCAGCGGATTCCAGTTCGGGGACTGGCTGGACCCCGACGCCCCCATGGACAACGCCGCAGGCGGTAAGACCGACCGTCACCTCGTGGCCTCCGCGTACCTGTGCAAGGTCACCCGGGAGATGGCCGAAACCTCTGCCGTGCTCGGCGAGGACGAGGACGCCGCGCATTTCACCGCTCTGGCGGAGCGGGTGCGTGAGGCGTTCCGCCGCGAGTACATCACTCCGGCGGGACGGGTCGCCGGTGAGACGGCGACGGCCTACGCCCTGGCGATCACCTTCGACATCCTCGACGCCGACCAGAAGGTCCGGGCCGGTGTCCTGCTGGCGGAGCTGGTGGCCAAGGCCGGGTACCGGATCTCGACCGGCTTCGCCGGGACCCCGCTCGTCCTGCACGCGCTCAGCGACACCGGCCATCTGGAGGAGGCGTATCTGCTCCTGTTGGAAACCGGCTGCCCGTCGTTCCTGTACCCGGTCACCATGGGCGCGACGACGATCTGGGAGCGCTGGGACGCCATCCGCCCCGACGGAACGCTCAATCCCTCCGGCATGACCTCGCTCAACCACTACGCCTTCGGCGCCGTCGCCGACTGGTTGCACCGCGTGGTCGGCGGACTCAGCGCCGTCGACCCCGGATACCGAAGGATGAGCATCGCCCCCCGGCCCGGTGGCGGTCTCACCCACGCGACCGTTCGCCACGACACGGTGCACGGCCGCGTCGAAGTGGCCTGGCGCATCACCGACCGGCGTATGAGCGTCGAGGCGACGATCCCTGACGGCACCGAGGCGAAGGTCGTGCTCCCGCTGCACCCCGGCTCCCTCGTCGTGGACGTGACGGGCGGAACCCACTCCTGGCGGTACGACCTGCCGGACGGTCACGGCTCCCGTCCCGAGTACACCCTGGACACCCCGCTCCGAACGCTCGCCGAGGATCCGGCCGTGTGGCACGCCCTCAGCCAGGTGTTCACCAGGCACTTCCCGGGCATCCCGATCGACGGCACCGCCCCCGAGGCCGCGGGCGTGTCCCTCAACACCGTCCTGGGATACCTCCCCGGCGCGTCGGACGAGCTGAAAGCCGACTTCAGCGCCGCCCTCGCCCGCGGAGAGGGAACCCGTTGAACAGGACTGCCGGGCCTCTCCATGCTCCTGAGTGCCGACCCCTGCTGCCGTCACGCTAGGTCGTGTCCGGCAGATCTTGGTGTTTGGCTGAGGTTGATCAGTGGGCCGGGTTGTGATGGTGGCCATGGTGCGTCGTCATGAGCTCACC
>NZ_JACJIA010000022.1:0-84509 GCF_014138665.1 Actinomadura kijaniata | reverse complement strand
AGGGGCATCAAACTCGCCGCGCACTACCAAGCAGCCGTCACCCTGGTCAGCACCCTGCTCTGGATCACATCGTGATCCACCGGACACGACCTAGGGGCCTGTCTCACAACGGGTACGTGGCCGGGCATGACGGCGCGGTTGCCCGGCGGCATGGCGTTCTCTTTCCAGGGCCTGCGATGGTGACAGCCGTGCCGAGCGACGGTGCGGGAGGTTCGCCGGCTCCCGATCATTGAGATGGCTTCCAGAACCAGAGCCGTGATGGACGGCTCGCGGCCGGGGGCGTCGGCGGCCTGTTGATGGGCCTGCGCGATCGTGGAGTTGACCGGCACGCTCCAGTCGTCGGCTTCCACAAGGTCCCGTTCAGCACCGTGCGATGACCGATCCACCGGCCACTCCGCCACAGCTGGCCGGGCAACAGCGGCTCGATCCGCACCTGGGCGGCATCAGTGAGCTCATGACGACGCGCCATGGCCACCATCACAACCCGGTCCACTGATCGACCTCAGCCGAACACCAAACTCTGCCGGACATGACCTGGCACCGAATGGTGCGACAGAGAGCCACCCGGTCCGACCTCGGTGCCCCCGGAGCGGCAGAGCTGGACGCGCCGGTCCTGGCCCTTGTTCCTTTCAAGTGGTAGCCGGTCTGACGCCCAGGTACCGACCCGTCGCGTCTTCGGTTATTCCAAAGTATGACAGGTGTACAAATTTCGTGTTACGTTCTCCGCACCCAGCCGGGATCCATGTCGGATCATCCACCTTCACGGGAGGTACGGTGAGGAAACATCCGCTGATGCCGAACGGCGCGCGGGCTCCTTCGACTCCATCGGTCCACCGCCGCCGACGTACTCGATCAGGAACCCCCCGCTGTCGCGGACTCCGAAGGATCGGCGCGTTCGCAACCGCCACCGTGCTCGCCGCGACCGCGTTCGTGCCGGCCACGTCGGCGAACGCCACAGTGCTCAGCCTGCGAGAGCGGGTGGCCAGGCCGGGGATCCTCATCGGCTCCGGGGCGATCAATCCCGCTTACCTCGATGAGCCCCGGTTCGCGAAGGTGCTCGCGCAGCAGTTCAACAGCCTGTCGCCGGAGAACGAGCTCAAGTGGTCCTTCACCCAGCCGCAGCAGGGCGTCTTCGATTTCACGAAGCTCGACCGGCTCGTCGCCTTCGCGAAACAGCACCGCATGGCGGTGAAGGGCCACGGCCTCATCTCCGGCTGCTGCAACCCGGCCTGGCTGGAGCAGATCCAGGATCCCGATCGGCTGCGCGCCGCGATGACCACCCACTTCAAAACAATCATGACCCGCTACGCGGGAAAGATGGACCGGTGGGACGTCGCCACCGAGGTCCTCTCCACCTTCGGTGGCACGGGGCTCGATCAGAACTACTTCTACAGGGTTCTCGGCCCGGACTACCTCGCCGAGACGTTCCGCATCGCGCACGCCGCGAACCCCAACGCGAAGTTGTTCCTCAACGAGTCGCTGGTGGAGTACTACCCGGCGAAGCGCCAGGAGCTTTACGGCCTGGTGGCCGACCTGGTGCGAAGGGGCGTACCCATCAGCGGGGTCGGGCTCGAGATGCACGAGACCTATTCTGCGCCCGAGGCCGGTGTGCTCACCGGCATCGTGAAGTCCTACAAGGCGCTCGGACTCGAGGTCGCCATCACGGAGATGGACGTCCACCTGACCCCCCTTCCCGACCACGCCGAGTACAAGCAGCAGGGCGAGATCTACGGTCGCCTCGTCGACGAGGCGCTGCGGGCCGGAGTGCGGGACATCAGCTTCTGGGGATTCACCGACAAGCACGCCTATACCTGGGTCCCTGGTGCGAAGCCGCTGATGTTCGACGATCGGTACGTTCCGAAACCGGCGTTCTTCGCCACGTGGGCTGCCCTGGCACGTCACTGACCCATCTCTCCCCATGAGCCGGGGCAGGGCCGGCGTGTTCTCTCGGCGCGAGCCGGCGCGGCCTCAGATGATCTAGGTTGCCCAGAGCAATCGATCATTCTGAGGCCGCGTGCCGGTATCACGTGAGCACGAGGGTGGGCACCTCGACCGTCGCCTCGTCGCGGATGTCGGCGCTGGACAGGCCGAGCAGGAAGGTGACATCGCCGGCTTCCAGCCCGCGCTGGCCGTCCGGCCATGTGTAGGCCAGGCGGCTGAGCGGGACGAGGAACTCCAGGGAGGCCGTCGCGTCGGCGGCCAGGTGGGACCTGGCGAAGTCGACGAGCTGCCGGACGGGGCGCACGATCGTCGCCGCCTCATCGCGCGCGTACAACTGGACGACGGCGGTACCGGCACGCTGGCCGGTGTTCGTCACCGTGGCGAGGATGCGGACATGGTCGCCCTCGACGCGCACCCCCTCGATCGAGGTGGCGAACGAGGTGTAGGTCAGCCCGTGACCGAACGGATAGAGCGGGCTGCTGTCGCGCAGGTCGACGTAGCCGTGCCGGGGCATGGTCGGGTGGTCGTAGCCGCTGCCCACGGGATGTCCGTGGTACATCGGCAGCTGCCCGAGGTGACGGGGGAACGTCGAGGGCGTGCGACCGCCCGGCTCGCTCACGCCGTAGAGGATGTCGGCGATCACCGTTCCGGCGACCGGGCCGAGCAGCGCCGCGAGCAGCATCGCCGCGGAGGCGTCGTGGACGGCCTCCAGGAGCAGCGGACGGCCGGAGACGACGACGGTGACGACGCGCTTGCCGGCGGCGTGCAGCGCCTGGATCAGCTCGGGCTGGTTGCCCGGCAGCACGGGGTCGGCGGTCGTCCGCCCCTCGCCTGCGGTGTGATTGCCCACCCAGCCGGTGCGTTCCCCGACAACGGCGATCACCACGTCCACATCGATGACGGCGGCGTCGATGGCGGGGCTGCCGGCGGTGAGGCTGCCCAGGGCGCGGTGGCGCACGCCGGGGTCGATGGCGCGGATGGCGTCGAGCACCGTGACGGCCTCGGGATGCAGCCGGCGGGCCCCCTCCTCGAAGACCGGCTCGATCCCGGGCAGCTTCGTCTGGAACAGGTCCGGGAACACCTCGGGGGAGCCCTGCGCCTGACTGGCGGCGATCCGGTAGATGGCCGGCGGGAACTCGGCGTCGGCGACGGACGAGTAGGAGCCGAAGTGGATACGGATCTCGGTCGCGGCGGGCCCGACGACCGCGATCCTGGCGCCTCCGGGCCGCAGCGGCAGGATCCCGTCGTTGGCGAGCAGCGTGCTGCCGGCCGTGGCGACGACACGTGCGCGATCCCGTGCCTCAGCGGGCTCCGGTGCCTTGGGCACCGTCCTCGGTCGTGCCGGACCGACGTCCGGGACGAGGCCGAGCCGGGCCTTGACCTCCAGCACGCGCGTGACGGCCCGGTCGAGGACCTCCTCCGCGAGGGTCCCGTCCTCGATCACGGTCCGCAGGCCGCTGCTCGTCGGAGCACTGGGCAGTTCGACGTCGACCCCGGCGCCCAACGCCTGGGCGGCGGCATGAGCCGGGGTCGGCGCGGTGCGGTAGGTGTTGTACAGCATCGCCATCGAGTCGTAGTCGCTCACGACGAGGCCGGTGAAGCCGAGCTGACCGCGAAGCAGGTCGTTCAGGAGCCAGCCGTTGGCGACCGCGGGAATGCCGTCGATCTCGTTGTAGGAGTTCATCACCACCGACAGGCCGACCTCGGCGATCGCCCGCCGGAACGGCTCGGCGTGCACGTCGGTGAGTTCCCGTCGACCGAGGTGGGTGGCGGCCTGGTTGAGGGCGCCGAGTGAGGTGCCGTAGCCCAGGAAATGCTTGCCGGTCGCCAGGATGCCGGACTCGCCGTCATCGCCCTGGACGCCGCGCATGAAGCCGATGCCCATCCGGGCGACCAGTTCCGGATCCTCGCCGTACGTCTCGTGGACACGGCCCCACCGCAGATCGCGGGCGAGGTCGAGCACGGGGGAGAAGAGGAGATGGATGCCGGCCGAGCGGGCCTGCCGACCCGCTGTGTCGCCGACCATTCCGCTGATGGCCGGGTCCCAGCTCGCCGCCTGTCCCCAGGCGGTGGGGAACTGGTGGCCCTGCGGGTGGACCAGGCCGTTGACACCCTCGGCGTGGACCAGGACGCCGATGCCGAACGGGTTCAGGTCCCGCGCGATCTCCTGGAACCGGGCGATGTCGCGGGTGAGCTGTTCGAGGTCCTGGCTGAGCTGCCAGCCCAGCGACAGATGCCCGACTCCGTGCGGGCGCACCAGGGGAAGGCGCTCGATCTCGTACAGGAATCCCGTCGGCAGTTCCGGCGTCGGCGCGGGAGGGCCCGAGAGCTTGGCCTGGTCGACCAGATCCATGGGAACGACACCGTGGATCTGGCCTATCTTCTGATCGAGGTCCATGCGGGCGACGAGGTTGTCGATGCCGGTCACGGTGCCATGTCCTTCGTCTGGTTCGAAACGGAGCCGACGGGGTGCGCGCTCGGCGCTCTGAGGCTTCTCATCCCTTGACCGCGGATCCGACCACGCTCCGGATGAAGTGGCGCTGGGCGAAGAAGAAGATCAGAAGCACGGGCATGATGTAGAGGGTGGCCGCGGCGGCCTGCACTGTCGGTATCCCGTTGCCGTGCGGGTCCTTGTACCAGGACGCGATGGCCACCGACAGCGTCGTGTGGTCGACGTCGAGCAGCAGGGCGGGAGCGATGTAGTCACCCCAGCTCCAGGTGAACGAGAGCAGGAACGCGGTGATCAGCACGGGGCGGGACAGCGGCAGGAAGATCCTGACGAAGATGCGCGGCCAGCCGCAGCCGTCGATGATCGCGGCATCCTCCAGCTCACGGGGGATCGCCGCGAAGAACTGCCGGAACAGGAACACCAGGTAGGGGGACGCGGCCAGCCCCCACAGGACCCACGGCCAGTAGGTGTTCACCAGTCCCAGCCGGGAGAACATCACATAGGTCGGCAGGATCGTCAGGACCTGCGGCAGCATCATCGTGGACAGCACCACGAGGAACAGCGCCCGCTTGCCCGGGGCCCGCAGCCGGGCGAACCCGAATCCGACCGCCGCGCTGGACAGGGTGATGAGGAACGCATAGGTCGTGGAGAGGAACAACGAGTTCATGGCGTAGGCGGCGAAGTTCACGTCCGTCAGCGCATGGGTGAAGTTGCTCCACTGAACCTGGTCGGGCAGGACGCTGCCGGGCACCGAGACCCATTCCTCGCGGGTCTTGAGCGCGGCCAGCAGCAGCCAGAGGAACGGTCCGGCGAAGACCACGGACAGCGCCATGAGGAGAACGTAGGCCGCGCCGTTTCCAAGACGTGGCCTGCGCGGCCCGCGCAGCGTTCCGCGGCCTGTGACGGTCCTGGACGCGGCGACCGGACGGGTTTTGCCGATGTCCATCGGACGGCTCCTAACGGTCCGCATCGCTGTCGACCTCGTAATGGACCCACAACCGGCTCGACCGCTGTACCAGCAAGGTGAAAGCGAGGATGACAAGGAAGAAGACCCACAACATGGCCGAGCCGTACCCGAAGCGGTTGTGGAGGAAGAACTCCTGGTACACCTGCACCATGTAAAGGCGCGTGCTCTGCGGCACCTGGCCGACGGTGGAGATGCTGCTGGTCTCGGCCAGCAGCAACGGCTGGATGACGATCTGGAGGGTCGTGATGACGCCGGTGATCACCTGGAAGTAGACGACCGGGGAGATCATCGGCAACGTGACGTGCCGGAACACGCTCCAGCGGCTCGCGCCGTCCACCCGAGCGGCCTCCTCGAGTTCGGCGGGCACCCCCTGCAGCGCGGCGAGCATGATGACCATGCCACCGCCCAGGCCCCACAACGTGAGGATGACGAGGGCGTAGAAGGCCACCGGATCGACCAGCCAGCTGATCGGAGGGATCCCCGCGACGTCGAGGACGGCGTTCATGATGCCGGAATCCCGGTTCAGGATGAGCTTCCACATGATGGCCGTGGCGACCATGGGAACGATCGACGGCAGGAAGAAGACGGTGCGCCAGAACCCCACCGCCTTCAGCCGGCGGTTCAGCAGCATGGCCAGACCGAGCGAACCGGCGACGCTGAGCGGAACCACCATCGCGGTGTATCCGATCGTTCTGACGAGCGCCGCCTGGGCGGCCTGGTCGCCGAACAGCTCGACGTAGTTGCGGAACCCGATCCAGCGCCACCGCGGCGAGCTGCCATCGAAATTGGTCAGGCTGACGGCGAACGCGTACAGCAGCGGCGCGGCGGTCAGGAAGAGGAAGCCCGCCACCCACGGCCCGACGAACAGGTAGAAATGCCTCCGCGGGTAACGGGACCAGCCGTTGCGTGCCATCTGTCTCAGCCGATCCGTTCCCTGCCCTGCTTCAGCAACCTGTTGATCTCGGTCGTGACCGAGGCGCAGGCGGCGTCGACGGACTGCTGGTTCTTGATCGCTCGCTGCAGGTGCCTGTCGAGGGTGACGTTCCACCCGTCCACCGTGATGTACGGCGAGTCCGGCAGGGGTGCCAGGTACTGGAGTTCGCGCTGGGCGACGGAGTAGGCCTGCTTCTGGTAGGGCAGCTCCTGCGGCAACTTCGCAAGCAGCGACTTCAGCGACGGGAGCCCCCAACCGCTCTTGGCCCGCGTTTCGGCGGGAGGCCCGGCCATGTAGTACTCCATGAACTTCCAGGCCTCGTCCTTGTGCTTGGCCTTGACCGGGATCCATGCCCCCTGGCCGGAGTAGCAGGGGCTCACGCGCTTGTCGCCCATGATCGGGGCGGGCGCCATCCGGACGCGGCCGCTCAGCGTCTTGTCCTTGACGAAGTTGCCGCCGAAGAAGTAGCCGTCCTGCGTGATCGCCATCCGCTCGGCGCTGAAGGTGGACTGGTCGGAGCCGTCCGGCAGCGGGTTCAGCGAGGTCGGGCCGACGCCCGCCCGGCCGAAGTCGACGAACCAGCCGAAGGCGCGGCGCGCGGCGGCCGTGGTGAGGTCGACCTCGGTCAGGTCGCCGTTGTACAGCTGCGCACCCTGCTGGAGGATCATCGTCGCGATCGGACCGTACAGGGTCCAGGCCCATTCGACGCCGAGGCCGAACACCTTCGTCCTGCCGCCCTGCTTGACCGTCAGCCGCTTGGCGATGGCCAGCAGCTCGTCGTAGTCCGTGGGCTGGGAGTCGCTCAGGTACGGAACCTTCGCCTGGTCGAACAGCGCCGTGTTGTACCAGAGAGTCGCGTCCTGGCTCCAGTCCTTGACGATGCCGTAGTACGCGCCTTGGCCGATCTTGTGGCCGTCCCAGCGGAAGCTGTTGTTGACGGGCTGCAGGTCCTCTCTCTTCAATACCCGGCTCTTCTCCAGGTAGGGGGTCAGGTCGGTCGCGAGGCCGCGCGCGCTGGTGTTCGCGCTGCCCACGGCGGCGCCGATCGTGATGTCCGGCGGGTTGCCCGAGGCGAGCATCGCGTTGAGCCGGGTCGCGTCGAACTCCAGGAGATTGATCTTGATCGCGGGGTTGTTCGCCTCGAAGTCCGCGATGAACTCCTTGGGCAGGTCGGTGGCGCTGAACATCACGGTGAGAGCCACCTTGCCGCCGGACCTGCCGGACGAGCCCGCGTTGCACGCGCTGAGCAGGGGCGCCGCCGCGGCGCCACCGGCGGCGACCGCCGCGCCCGTGAGCAACCGTCGCCTGCTGATCGGTTCGGATCCGTTCACGTCGGTCTCCTGGGGTGGGAGTGAGTGCGGCCTCCTCGCGAGGCCCTGCCGGGGTGAGGCGACGGTACAACGAAATTCGAACACCTGCTACATTTTCCCGAGGTGAATTGCTCATGACGAGGCGGAGCGTCTCTTGATCGTCACGTTGGGTCGATGGTTCCGGGTGTCCAGTCGCGATGACCGATCCCGGGAGGCCGCGACTGGCGCGCTAAGGTCTCAGGCATGAGCGCGACCAGGCCCACTCGTGTTCGAGGCCCGTACGCGAAGTCGGCGCAACGGAGGCAGGAGATTCTCGAAGCGGCCACGACCGTGTTCGCGGCCAGCGGGTACCGCGGTGGATCGTTGCGGGACATCGCGCGTCAGCTCAATCTGAGCCTCACCAGCATCGTCCATCACTTCGGCACCAAGTACGAGCTTCTCGAAGCGGTGCTGGAGCGCGCGGACCAGACCGTCGGCACGGGTTTCGTCGCCTTCGACTTCGAGGCCGACTGCGTCGAGCGCGGGGTCGCCCTCGCCACCATGGGGAGGGTGCGTTCCAACCTCGAACGGCCGGAGCTGCTCAGAGTCCTGGCGATTCTGGCCGCCGAGTCGTCGGCCCCGGAACATCCCGCTCACGACTGGTTCATCGAGAGGTACCGGAAGAAGGCCGAATCGCTTGCCAAGGGGTTCGCCTACGACCAGCAGATCGGCCGAATCGACGGTTCCCGTGATCCACGCATGCTGAGCAGGTTGCTCATCGGCGCGTGGGACGGCGTGCAACTGCAGTGGCTCATCGATCCGTCGGTCGACATGCAGGCGGCGATGCTCGCCTTCTTTGAGGCGACGATCCCGGAGGCGCTCGACAGCGGGCCGTGACCCGACTCGCGCGGTCATGGCCGCACCTCATCGATCAGACCCCAGTCCAGCGCCACGGACGGACCCAGGGTCTCCCCGGTCAGCGCCAGCCACGCGGTGCGCCAACGGCCGATGCGGCGGGTCAGGCTCACGGTGCCGCCGGCGCCGGGAATGAGCCCCATGCTCAGCTCGGGCAACCGGATGCGCGCATCGGACCGCGCCACGACCCGTCCGGCGAAAGCGGGGACCTCGATCCCGGCCCCTATGCAGTTGCCGTGGAGGAAGGCGGTCGTTCGGTGGGCGACGCGATCGAGCGCCAGTCCGGCCGAACGGGCCGTGCGGAGCAGATGGGCGACGGCGGGATCGCGGCTCGTGCCGAACTCGTCCAGGTCGCCGCCCGCACAGAAGTCCGGCCCGCGGCCGGATATCTCCACCCTGAGCGTCGGATCGCCGGCCGCTGCCGCCAGCGCGTCGCAGAGCGCCTCGCGCATGGCGGCGTTGAAGGCGTTGCGGCGGGCCGGGCGCGACAGGACGATGCGGAGTACACCCTGCTCAAGCGTCACCTCGACGGGGTCGGCCGTTTCTTGCGACCGGCGGTTGTCCCTGCCCGCCAACCAGGTCGCGAACTCCGTTCCGGCGAGCAGGAACGAATAGTGGGCGGACTCCGCGACGAGGGCTTCCTGGACGGGCAGCCGGGCCTGAAGACGGAGAAGCCTTCCCAGACTGATGGCGGCGACCGGGTGCGCCTGGATCGCCGAGGTCAGCTTCTCGAGCGCGACGGCCACGTCGCCAACGGTCACGACCTGGGGCTCCGGCCGTGGCCGGGTGGACAGCGTCACCGTGCACGCCCGCATCAGCGACACGGCCGCTCCGGTGGGAGCGTCGGCGAGCACTCCGATGACGATGGGCGCGCTCGCCGTCGAACGCTCGAACACGGATACGTCCACGCCCGCTGTGGAGACCGCCGACAGATCGAGCGTCAGCCAAGGCTCGGCCGGTAGACCGTCAGGAGCCGTGGCGTGAGGGGCGTTGAGACGGTCCAGGAGCTCCTTCGCCAGCACGTTCGTCACCCTTGGTATCCGGTCAGCGTGCGGTGTCGGCGAACCAGCGCCTCAGGTCGCGTCGCAGCAGCTTCCCCAGATCGTTGCGGGGCAGAGCGGAGCAGAAGGCGAAGCGTGCGGGGACCCTGCTCGAGCGCAGGCGCTCGCCGACCCACGCCCGCAGCTCGCCCGCGGACGGCTCCGTTCCCGGGCGGGCGACGATCACCGCGGCGACGACCTCGCCCCACTGCTCATCCGGTACACCGACGACGGCCGCCTCGGCCACGGCGGGATGCTGGAGCAGGACGTCCTCGATCTCGCCCGGTGACAGGTTCTCCCCACCCCGGACGATGACGTCGTCAAGGCGTCCCTCGACGAACACGTAGCCTTCGTCGTCGATCCAGCCGCCGTCGCGCGTGCGGAACCAGCCGTCGGCGTCGGTGACGGTGCCGTGGGAGTACTCTCCGGAGATCTGGGGGCCCCGGACCCACAGTTCACCGCGGACGCCGGAGGGAAGGTCCCTGCCGTCTCCGTCGCGGACGATCAGTTCGACGGCGGGCAGTGGCCGGCCGGCGGAGCCGAGCCTGCGCCGGATCACCGGGTCGTCCGAGGCCAGGGCCCGGCGGTGGTCGTCCGGGCCGAGCACCGCGACCGACGAGGTCGTCTCGGTCAGGCCGTAGCCGTTGACGAAGTCGACATGGGGGAGCAGGTTCAGCGCGCGCTCGATGACCGGTGTCGGCATCCGCCCGCCGCCGTAGGACAGGTGTCTCAGGCTCGGCAGGCTCCGCTTCCCGCGTTCGAGTACGGCGACGATGCGCGTCAGCATCGTCGGTACGACCATGGCGTGGGTGACACGCTGCTCGCCCGCCAGCCGGACCCACTCCTCCGCATCGAAGTTCGGCAACTGCACGATGCGGCGGCCCGAGTACAGAGCGGTGAGCAGACCGGCGACGCCTGCGATGTGGTACGGCGGAACGCTGATGAGCGTGGCCTCGTCAGCCCCCGCGGACAGGAACTCCACCGAGCCCAGAACGTAGGAGGTCAGGTGGCGGTGCCGCAGTACGGCGACCTTGGGGGTCCCGGTCGTCCCGCTGGTGTGCAGGAGCACGCAGGGCTCGTCCTGGCCCACCGCCGCGGGCCGCGTGGTCGGCTCCGCGGAGCGGAGTGCGCCCATCGTCTCGTCCGGGGTGGAGACGCAGAGCCCGTCCTCGGCCCTGGCCAGGTCCGCGGCATGTCCGTCGGCGATCACGTGGCCCGGCGAGCGGCCGCGCAGCACGGCGCGCAGCGGGCCGTCGGCGAGACGGTAACTGACCGGCGCGAACGGACGTCCCGTCCGTGCGGCGGCGAACAACGCGATCGGCAGGACGGGGTCGGCGACGGTCGCGTAGACGACGCCGGGCGGTCCGGTCTCCCACAGACCGGCGAGCCGGGTCGTGGCGTCCAGCAGGGTGCGGTAGGAGAAGCCGGTCACGGCGTCGCCGAGCGCGGTCCGGTCGGGGTCCGCGGAGGCCGCCATCTCAAGGAGGGTGACGATGTTCATGGACGCTAGTCCGAGGAGGGGAGTGGCTTGGCGGCCTTGATGGTCAGTGGTTCGTCGCCGACGGTCAGCGCGCCGTGTCCGCCCTTGGTCACCAGTATTTCCAGGGACCCCGAGGCGTCGCTGTAGCGCTTGCCGATGAGCAGGTCGTCCCCGCCTTCGGCGATCGCCGTCGGCGCGGGCTCGTCGTGGTCGAGCATGGGGGCGCCTCCGCAGCGCAGGTCGACCTCGTCGTCCGGCGCCCGGACAACGATGATCTCAGCCGTGGACGCGGCGGCGCGCAGCCGTGATCCCGGACGAAGTCGCATCTGTGGTCCTCCGAGTTCCTTCGTGGTGTGCGGTCAGCCGTACATGCCGGGACGGTGTTCACCCGTCTGGGGGAAAGCAGGGGCGAGATCGGTGCCCTGGGCGGGGAGCCGGACCGTGGCCCGCCCGCTCGCCGTGACCGTGCCCGCCTGGTTGACGTTCTCGACGTCGATCTCGGCCAGCAGGTCGTCGCCGTCCCGGTGCACACGCGCGACCGAGCCCCGCACGGTGTTGGTGTCGCCGACGAGATTGGGCCGGCGCAACCGGGAGTCCAGCCGGAGCAGCGTGCCATGGTCGCCCATCCAGTCGGTCACCGCCTGGATCAGCCAGCAGATCCGCTGCGGCCCGTAGTCGAAGCTGGCGGCCTGCGCGCGGTTGCTGCGGGCGTACTCCGGGTCGGCCCGGCCGCCGGCGCCCATGTCGATGGTGCCCTCGTCGACGTGGCGGGAACGCCGGGTGCTCAGGACGGCGTGCGCGAACAGATACAGCTCGGTGGTGGTGTAGGTGCCCTTCGGCAGGTCCGGGACCGGCCCGCCCTCCTTGACGTCCTCCCAGAAGAGCGGCTCTCCGCCGCGCCTTCGGCGTTCCCAGACGAGTGGGTCGGGCGCGATCCTGCGCTCCGCCCCGGTGATCGGAGTCGACTCGACGCCTCGGCCCGGGTTGGGGAAGCGCAGCATGTTGGTCCGCATGGTGGCGACCAGCTCCTGGCGCGAATTCCAGTACTCGGTGCGTCCGACGCAGACGCATGCCTCTCCGACCTGCGGCATCGACGTGCGCCTGATCTCCACGGGCGTTTCGACGCCCCGCACCCGGTCCCCGAGCCAGATCGGACGGTGCCACTCGATCCCGGATCCGAGGTAGAGCAGGGTGAGATCCTTGGTGGCCACCTCTTCTTCGGGGATGTGGCCCCATATCGCGGCGTTGGCCCCGAACTCGATGGAGAACAGGAAGGCCGGGGAGGCCACCAGCGTCCCGTAGCGGGCCTGCTCGGCGTAGCCGGGATCGCGGAAAAGCGGGTTGTGGTCGCCCACGCCGTCGCCGAACCGCTGGAGCCATTCTTCGGAGACCGTGCGCCAGGGCCGAGGGGGCAAGGGGACGCCGAGACCCTTTCGGTAGGCGGCCTCGAACTCACCGAGGGTGCGAATCATGCCTGCTCGTCCTCCTTGGAGGTCACCATGTGACGGGGAATTCGGTCATTCCGCCGGTGAGAACGCCTTCCAGGTAGACGGGGTCACCGGCGAGGGCCAGACCCGGCAGCCGCTTGAAGAGGGTGCCGATGCCGACCTGCAGCTCCATCTGCGCCAAGGAGGCGCCCAGGCATCGGTGCAGTCCGTGGCTGAAGGTGAGGTGCTGGTTGCGCGGGCGTCGCACGTCGAACCGGTCGGGGGCGTCGAAGGCCTTCTCGTCGTGGTTGGCCGTGCTCACATCGACCATCACGGCCTCGCCCCTGCGGATGAGCACGTCGGCGAGTTCGACGTCCTCGTCGGCGACGAACGGGACCAGGCCCGCCGCCCCGGTGACGGGCTGGTCGATCACCATGCCGGCGTGGCGGAGCAGTTCCTCGACCGCGCGCGTGATCCGGCCGTCGACGTCCTCGGCCAGGACCGCGCGCTGGTCGGGGTTCAGCAGCAGCGCCAGCACGCCCTGCTCCATGAAGTTGGCCGTGTTGTCGAAGCCGCCGAGCACCAGCAGCATGGCGATCTCCACGATCTCGGCGTCGGTGAGCCGGTCGTCGGCGTCGCGGGCGGCCGCCAGCGCGCTGAGCAGATCGTCTCGCGGCTCGGCGCGTCTGGCGGCCATGAGTTCCGCCAGGTACCCGTACAGGGCCGTCGTGTGGCCGATGACCTCGTCCATCTCCATTCCGGAGGTGGACAGCAGGGCGTGGCTCCACTGGACGAAGTTCGCTCGTCCTTCGGTGGGCACGCCCAGCAGGTCCCCGATGACCTGGATGGGCAGCGGCAGCGCGTAGGACTCCACGAGATCGGCGGTCCTGGCGCCGTCGGCCACCATCGCGTCGACGAGCCGGTCGGCGAGCGCCTGCGTGGACGGCCTCAGCCGTTCGACTCTGCGCATGGTGAACGCCTTGGTGACGAGCCGGCGCAGGCGCGTGTGGTCGGGCGGGTCCATGAACTGCAGGGTCTTGGTGAGGAACTCGGGGAACTCAAAGGGGTAGGGGACGGGGCGTCCGTCGGCGAACGGCTTGCGGACGAACCGCCGGTCCTCGAGCAGCCTCCGGCACGCGTCGTGCCGGTGGATCACCCAGGCGTCGCCGCCGTAGGTGAACGAGACCTTCGTCATCGGCCGGTCGGCGCGAATGGCGCGCATGATCGCTTGGCCTTCCGCCGGGGTGACCGGCCCGAAGGGGAAGTCGGCTGTCATCGGAACTCCTGAGGTCGGGGCGGGGACCGGGCCGGGTCCGGATCAGGCGGGGAGGGGCAGCTCGGCGGGCTGGGCGTCGTCGAGCGCGGTGATCTCGTCGATGCGCTCGGCGACGATCTCCGGGGTCAGCTTCGGGTCGTGGATCCCGGGGGTGTTGACCACGACCATGCGGGAGACGTGGCCGCCCGCGGCGTTGAAGACCTCTCCGGTGACCGCGCAGTCGGCATGGGCCAGGTAGGCGCCCATCGGCGCGACCATTTCCGGAGGCATGTGCTCGTCCATGAACTCGACGGTGCCGGGCGGCAGGGCAGGGGCCGCCAGCCGCAGCATGCGGGTACCGGCGCCGGGCGCGACGGCGTTGACCTTGACGCCGTGGGGCGCGCCCGCGATGGCGAGGTTGCGGGTCAGCCCGTAGATCGCGCCTTTGGCCGCACCGTAGTGCGCCATGTCCGGCTGGCCGGTCATGGCGGCGGAGACGGTGTTGACGATCCGTCCGTGCCCGGAGGCGGTCAGGTGGGGCCAGGCCGCACGGGAGACCAGCAGGCTGCCGGTGTAGTGGACGTCGATGAAGTCCTGGAACACCTCGAGAGCCAGGTCCTCGAACCGGCCGAGCCGGTAGATCCCCGCGTTGTTGATGACGGCGTCGACGCGGCCGAACCGCGCCACGGCGGTCGCGACGATGGCCGCGGCGCCCTCGGGGTCGGCGACCGAGTCGGCGCTCGCCACGGCCGTGCCCCCGGCCGCCTCGATCTCGGCCACGACGGAGGCGGCGGGACCGCCGGAGGCGTGGTGGCCGTCGGTGTCACCGCCGAGATCGTTGACCACGACGGCGGCGCCGCGGTCGGCCAGCAGCCGTGCGTAGGCCCGGCCGATGCCGCGCCCGGCGCCGGTCACGATGACGACGTGGTCAGTGAAGTCGAGCATGGTGGGCTCCCTGGGGGGTGGTCAGGGCCTGGATCTCCGCTGGAGGCAGGCCGGCCTCGGCCAGTACCTCCGCCGTGTACTCGCCGGGGCGGGGAGCGGGCGGCGGGATGGGCCGGGGCCCCGCGTCGCCGAATCTCGGCGCGGGCGCGGGGTGGGGAACGCCGTTGACGTTCTGGAAGGTCCGGCGGGCCAGGTGGTGGGGATGGGCGAGTGCCTCCAGCGGGGCGAGCACCGGGGCGAAGCAGGCGTCGGAATGCTCCAGGACGTCGCACCACTCGTCGCGGGTCCGGGTGCGGAAGATCTCGGCGAACCGTCTTCTCATCGAGGGCCAGCAGGACGCGTCCATCTGGTCCGGGAGACCGGCGGGGTCGAGTCCGAGGCCGTCGAGCAGCGCGTCGTAGAAGCGGGGCTCGATCGCGGCGACCGACACGTACCGCCCGTCGGAGGTCTCGTAGACGGCGTAGAAGTGCGCACCCGAGTCGAGGAGGTTGGTGCCGCGTTCCTGGGCCCACCCGCCTGTCGCGATCAGCGGGTAGAACATGGCCATCATGGCGGTCACTCCGTCGACCATCGCGGCGTCGACGACCCGGCCCTTGCCCGTAGGCTCGACGCCGGGCGGCGCGCTGACGACTCCGAACGCCGGCAGCGTTCCGCCTCCGCCGTCCAGCGGACTGTTCATCGTCGCCCTCCTCCGGGTGTCATGGCAGGTCTCAAGGCCGGTCCCAAGGCCGGTCCCAGGGCCGGTCTCAGGGCCGGGTCCCGCCGCCCGGCACCTGGACACGGGCCTGCCAGATCGAGCCCTGCGCGCCGTCCCGCGACCGCTGGAAGTCGAAGACCTCGACGCCGCAGGCCAGGAAGAGGGTGCGGCGGTCGTCTCCGCCGAGGACGCACGCGGTGCTCGATCCGGCCTCGGACCGGGGGACCGTCACCTCGGCGAGGACCTGTCCGCCGTCGGCCACGCGGATCGCGCGGCCGGTCACCGGCAGAGCCGTCCATGCCGCGCCCTCCGCGTCGAGGCACATCCCGTCGGGCAGGTCCCCGATGTCGGCGAAGACCCGTCCGCCGGACAGCTCGCCGTCGGTTCCGACGTCGAAGGCGGTCAGGCGGTTGGCGAACGCCTCGGCGGTGACGAGAGTCCTGCCGTCCTCGGTGAGCGCGATGCCGTTGGCCCCCATCAGGTGCTCGGTGCCGGTGGCGACGCGGGCGGCACCGCCGGACTCCACGATGAGAAGGGGAGAGGGGGCCGGTTGCTCCCGCGCCCACAGGTCGAATCCGAGCTGGGTCACGTAGGCGCGTCCGGACGCGGTGACGACCATGTCGTTGACGGGGCCGGCGGCCAGATCCCGGAGGTCGGCGTAGACCTCCGCCTTTCCGTCCGCCCCTTCGGTGACGACCAGCACGACCTTCTCGAACATCGAGACCACGAGGAGGCGCCCGTCGGGCAGGTGACCGGACCCCGCGGGCACGACCTCGGCGCCGTCCAGCCCGTCCCGCTCGCTCAGGTCAGCAACCGTTTCGGGCCGGCCCGCCGCGTCGAGCGCGACGACGCGGTGGTTGTACATGTCGGAGAAGTGGAATCGGCCCGCGTGCCAGCGCGGGCATTCGGGCCAGCTGAAGCCGCCGGCCAACAACTGGGCGGGAAGGGAGTTCATGGCGCGGGTCTCCTCGAAGGTCACAGGTGATCGGGGCGGGTGCCGATGACGCCGCGGGCGGCGAGTTCCCGCAGCCGCCGGGGTGGGAGCGCGAGTTCCTTCTCCAGCACCTCGTGGTTGTGCTGGCCGAGAGTGGGGGGCGGCAGGACCGACCAGCGGTCGATGCCGGAGTGGCGATAGGGGACGACGGGGAGGACGACGCGCCCGGCCACCGGGTGCTCGATCTCCTCGAAGAGGCCGCGCGCGGCGAGCTGGGGATGTTCGTGGACGAACCGGGGATCGGTGAGCTCCGCGGCCGGTACACCGCGGGCCAGCAGCGCGCTGACGAGTTCCGCGGCATCCCGGTCGCGGGTCCACTCGGCCAGTTCCCGGTCGAGTTCGTCCTCCTGGGCTTTACGGCCCGCATACGTTTCGAGCGCGGGATCCTCACGCCAGCGCGGCACATCGACCAGGTCCCGCAGGGCGGCCCAGTGCTCGTCGGTCACCACGGAGATCGCCACCCAGCACTCGGTGCCCGAGCAGGGATAAGCGCCCTGGGGCGCCACGCCGGGGGATCGGTTGCCGTCGCGGCCGATCACACGCCCGGTGGCGCCGGCCTCGAGCACCTGCTCGGCCGCCATGGTCAGAGCCGCCTCGACCAGGGGAGCCTCGACAAGCAGGCCCTGCCCGGTCTCCGCTCGCCTGCGCAAGGCCGCGAGCAGGGCGAAGACCGCGTTGGCGCCTCCCATCGGGTCTGCGGGGCCGTTGGGGTTGGTGGGTGGGCCGTCCGGGTAGCCGGTCACCCAGCACAGGCCCGCGTACTGCTCGACGGTCTGGGCGTAGCCGACCCTGTCGCGCAGCGGGCCGGTCAACCCGAACGCGGGCATCCGGAGCATGACGAGCGTGGAGTTGAGGGCGTGCACCCTCGGCCAGTCGAGGCCGAGGTTGTCCAGTACGCGCGGGGCGAAGTTCTCCAGCAGGACGTCAGCGTCCGCGATCAGGCGTTCGAGCAGCTCCAAGCCCTCGGGATCGGTGAGGTCGAGTGTGATCGAGCGCTTGTTGTGGTTGGCCCCCAGGAAGAAGGGCCCCCGTTCCCACCACGATTCCCGCCGTGGGTCCCCCTGGAGGAGCCGGGCTCCGTCCACCCGCCGGGTCGACTCGACCTTCAGCACGTCGGCGCCCAGGGAGCCAAGCAGGGTGGCAGCGAACGAACCCGCCCACCATGTGCCCAGATCCAGTACACGCAGCCCGGTCAGGGGCCTGTCGGTGCCAGTGCCGGTGCGCGTCCGTGGGCGCCTCGGTTGTGACGCGGCTGCCGCCTCGTCGGGTCGGGGCCTCCCGCCGTCGATCAGGAAGGGGACGTCGGGACGGGGGGTACCCGTGCCCTCGGTGATGAAGAAACCCCGTTCGACCATGTGCTCGTCCTGGACGACGGTGGCCCCGTTGTGAACCGGTGAGGACGGGATCCGGAACAGCGCCGTCCGTTCGAGGACGTCCCGGAGGGAATGCCGCCGGGTCCAGCTCTGCACGATCTCGTTCCACTCCCCGGCGCGCCGGTAGCGGCCGTAGTGGGTGGAGAGCTCCTCGTCCTCCAGCAGGTCCGGCCTTTCGACCAGCACCATGAAGTCCTGCAGGTTCTGCGCGGACGCGAGGTTGAAGCCCACCCAGCCGTCGGACACCGGTTCCACGGAGGGGCTGAGCCGGTGCCGCATGACCGCCGGCTCCCGCGCCTCCTCCCGCAGCGCCGCGCCCGCGTCGACGAACAGGTTCGTGACGTAGGTGTGCACGTCCAGAAGCGCCACATCGAGACGAGCGGCGCCGGCTCCGGTGACGGCGGCCAGCGCGCCGCTCGCCGCGAGCGCCCCCGCGACCCACTCGGCGGGGCGGCCTCCGGCCATCAGCGGGTAGGAATCCGGCAGGCCACGCAGCCGCAGGGATCCGCTCTCGGCCTGCAGGGTGAAATCCGTCCACGGCCTTCCCTGCCCGGACCACGGGCCGCCGCGGCCCCACGGGGAGATCTCGACGGTCACCGGTGCGGCGGGGCCGTCGCCCGGCTCGTCCAGCTCCCGGATCAGGATGTCGGCCTGGCCGACCAGCTCCTCGGCGCTGTCCTCCCCCGCGGTGCGCTTGTGGGAGGACAGGAAGGAGAACAGGGCCTTCGAGCCGTTGCGGAGCGGATGACCTCCGGGGGGTTCGATCAAGGTCACCCGGGCGCCGCAGTCGGCGAACAACTTGCCCGCGTACGCTCCGGCGAGCGTGCGGGACATCTCCACGACACGCAACCCGGCCAAGGGCGCTCCGGCGCTCATGACGCGCTCCCGGCCAGGATGTCGCCGAGTTCGAGCAGCGCGGCGGAGGCGCCGCCGAGGACCAGTTCGTTGCGCTTGCCCTCCAGGACGAAGCGGTGCAGCGGATAGTCCAGGTCCGTGCTCAACCCGCCGTGCAGATGCTGGGCGCTGTGCAGGACCCGGGAGCCCGCGTCACAGGCCCACCAGGCGGCGATGGCCACGGCCTCGGCGGCGTCCATCCCCTCGGCCAGACGCCATGCCGCCTGCCACGCGGTCAGCCGCTGTCCCTCCACATCGATGTAGGCGTCGGCGATGCGCTGGCTGGCGGCCTGGAACGCGCCGAGGGGGCGACCGAACTGCTCGCGGGTGCGCAGATGCGCGGCGGTCAGGTCGAGCGCCGCCTGGCTGCACCCGAGCTGATGCACGCACAAGGCCGTCGTGACGCGCGGGAGCAGCCAGTCGAGTACCTCGGCGCCCTCACCCGGGACGCGCAGCACGTCCTCCGGGGGGACCGGCGCGGAGTCGAACCGCATGAGGAACTCGGGTCGACCCGTGAAGGTGTCCTGCCGCTGAAGCTCCACTCGGTCGTCGAACGGGTCGACAAGGAACAGCCCGGTTCGGCCCTCGGCATCGTCGGCGGCGACGAGGACCCGCTCGGCGGTGTCGGCCAGGGGAACGAAGGGCCGGGTTCCGGTGAGACTCCAACCACCGTCGTTCGTCACCCGCACCCGCCCTTCGTCGAGTGCTCCGGGGATCAGCGCCGTTCCCTCACAGATGGGCGGGATCAACCGGGACCTCTGCTCGGTCGTGCCGAAGACGGCGACGGGGGCCGCCCCGAGAAGGATGCCGTCGATCAGCGGCGCCCGTGCGCCGGACGCGCCTACGGCCTCCACGACCAGGCAGAATTCGACGAAGGACCCTCCCGATCCGCCCAGCTCCTCGGGAAGGGTGATACCGAGGAGTCCCGACCGGGCCAGGTCCCGCCACCGGCGGTCGTCTTCCGTGGAACCGCCGAGGATCTCCCTCGCCAGCTCCCGCAGGCTTTCCTGGTCCTCGTCGAAGGTGAAGTCCATCCTTCTGCTCTCCTAACGTCCGGTACGAGGGAGGCCGAGGCCGAGCTGCGCGATGAGGTCGCGCTGGATCTCGTTGGCGCCACCGGTGAAGGTCATGACGTGCACGGACCGGAACGCCTTGGCGGGTCCGCCGTCCAGGACCGCGCCGGGGGCGCCGCGGGTCAGATAGCCGCGGCGCCCGGCCAGCTCCAGGAGGGCGTCGTTCAACTCGACATGGAGTTGGCTGCCGAACACCTTGGCGGCGGAGGCGGTGGCCGGGGCGAGCTGCTCGGCGTCGACGGCGGCGGCCGCCTTGGCGTTGAGCAGCCTCAGGAACTCCACCTTGGCGCGGGCCCGCGCCAGCGCCATCCGCACCGAGGGCCGGTCGAGGAGGCGTTCGCCGCCCGGTGACCTCTCATCGGAGGCCCAGGCGATCGCGCGTTCGAGCTGGGCGGCGAGCCCCGCCGAGGGCACCAGCGCGATCCGCTCGAAGTTGAGCTGACCGGTGATCAGGGACCAGCCCTTGTTCTCACCGCCGATGCAGGCGTCCAGTGGCACCCTGACCTCGTCGAACGCGACGGATGCGACCGAATGGTCCCCGAGGGTGCGCAACCGGGTGGAATGGATGCCCCGGGTGTGACGCGGTACCAGGAACACCGAGATGCCCTGGTGCCGGGGAGCCTTCGGATCGGTACGCGCGGCGAGCCAGATGTGGTCGGCGGCCTCCATCATCCCGGTCCACAGCTTCTGGCCGTTGATGACGTAGGAGTCTCCGTCCCGGACGGCCCGGGTGCGCAGCGAGGCGAGGTCCGTGCCGGCTTCCGGCTCGGAGTAGCCGATGGCGAAGTGGGCCTCCCCGGCCAGGATCGCGGGGAGCAGGGTGGCCTTCTGCTCCTCGGTGCCGTACGCCGCGATGGCCGGGCCGACGCTGTTGATCGTCAGCAGCGGCGTGGGCACGCTGAACCGGGCGGCCTCCTCGGCGAAGATCGCCTGTTCCATCATGGTGCGGCCCTGGCCGCCGAGCTCCCGGGGCCACCCGATTCCCAGCCAGCCGTCCTTGCCGAGCCGGCGGACCACCTCGCGGTAGGCGGTGGTGGCCTCCGGCACCGAGTAGCCGTCGCGTAGGGCATGGCGTCTCTCCGGTGTCATCAGCCGGTCGAAGTAGGCGCGCAGCTCGTCGCGGAGGGCGATCTGCTCGGGGGTGTACTCCAGATACATCCAGATCCGTCCGTCTACGGTTCGGGCAGGGAGGTCGGGCGGTGACCAGGGTGCGGATCCGAGGCCGGTTAGGCTCCGGCCCGTGGGCGAGGTCACGCTCCCGCCGAGCGGTCTTCGGTCAGCGCCTCTGATATACTGTCGGATAGAAACTATGTCGAGTCGACACTTTAATGTCCCCACCCTGCCCGAGGGAAGAGTTCAGCGGCCATGACTTCACCGACCGGTCCGGAGCCGGGCCTGGTTCAGATCCTCGAAGCGTTCGGCCTGATCCTCGGCCGGTGGACCGCGGTGGGGATGCAGGACCTGATCATCGAGCGCGCCGGGGTGGACGTCGACGCCGCGACCATGACCCTCCTGCTGGAGCTCAAGCGGGCGGGCGGCACCGCCCGCCCGTCCTCCCTGGCGCAGCTGACGCACACCAGCGCCTCCAACGTGAGCAAGGTCCTGGCGCGCATGGTGGCCGGCGGGCTCGTCGAACGGACGACGGAACCGGGGGACCTGCGCGCGGTCTCCATCACCTTGACCCCGGCGGGGCACCGCGCCATGGACCGGCTCAACGAGACCAGCGTGACGATGCTCGGGGAGGTCCTGAAGGACTGGCCCGACCGCGAGGTCACCGAGTTCGGCGACCTGCTGAGCCGCTTCGCGCAGGCCATCCGTGCCTCGTTCCAGCCATGACGGGCGCCCGGCCATCTCAGCGCCTGCCGGCCACGAAGGCGTCGATCTGATCGCCGACATAGGCGATCTGCTCGTCGGTGAGCCCATGGCTGCAGGAGATGAGCACGCCCCGCTCCAGCACCGCGTCGGCGTTCGGCAGGCCGGAGTCCGGCTGCCGGAACGTGACGTTCTTCAGGAAGGGCTGGCGGGCCGCGTTGCCCGTCCAGACCGTGCGGGTGTCGACGCCGCGCGGTTCGAGGAACGCCTGTAGGTCGGCGCGGTCGAACCCGGCGTCCGGGCGGATGAGGAAGCAGTAGCAGAGCCAGGCGGTGTCCAGGCCGTCGGTCTGGCGCGGCGGGACGAAGAACTCCGGGTGCCGGGCGAGCGCCTCGGTGTAGAGGGCGAAATTGCGCTGGCGGCGCGCGACGTTCTCGGGAAGCTTGTGCACCTGTTGGACGCCGAAGGCCGCGCACAGTTCGGTGGGCAGGAAGTTCCAGCCGAGCTCGTCGAAGATGAACATGTCGTCGTAGGGGACGCCGTCGAGGTCGGTGCGGAAGACACGTTCGGCCCCCTGCCCGGAGCCGTAGAGCCGCACCTCCGAGCGGCGGCCCCAGCCGCGCAGCACGAGGCAGCGATCGGCCAGGTCGGGGTCGTCGAGCAGGACCATTCCGCCCTGGCCGGCCGCGGTGACGATGTGCGACAGCGAGAAGCTCGTCACGGAGATGTCGGAGCGCAGCCCGGTCGGAGCGCCCCGCAGGGTGGCGCCCAGGGCGTCGCAGGAATCCTCGATCACCCGGAGCCCGTGCCGGTCCGCGACGTCCCGGATCTCGTCCCAGTCCGGCGCGTTGCCGGCGAGGTTGGGGACCAGGATCGCCCGGGTCCGGGCGGTGACCATCTCCTCGATCCGGCTGACGTCGATGTTGAAGGTGTCGGGTTCGACGTCGACGAAGACGGGGACCAGGCCGGCGCGCACCAGGGCCGACAGGTCCGTGGAGAACGTCAGGGGCGAGGTGATGACCTCGGATCCGGCGGGAAGGCCCAGCAGTTCCACGGCGAGGAACAGCGCCGCCGAGCCCGAGCTCACCATCACGCCGCGCCTCTTGCCGAACAGCCCGGCCACCAGCCGCTCCATCTCGGCGACGTGCGGGCCGATCCGCAGCCCGTTCTGCCCCTCGGCGAGCACTCTGGCCACAGCGTCGATCTCGTGGTGGTCGTACACGGCGGCGGAGTAGGTGACGCGTCGCGGTTCCGTCATCGCCCGGCCTTTCTTTTTGGCATTCAGCTCTTGCTTATAGCCTCTAAGTAGAGATAAGTATCACTGGGACGGGAGTCGGACAAGCCCCGAGGGAGGCGACGGCGGCATGCAGACGATGCGCGCGGCACCGCTGCAGGGGTTCGGGAGCCCTTGGGGTCACCGACGTGACGGCGGAGCGGACCCGGTGATCGTGCGCGCCTTCATCGCCCTCTGATCCGAGGAGAACAGCAATGAAATTCGCCATCTTCATGAACCCGCAGATCCCTGGATCGGGCTGGGCGGCCGAGGAGAACGCCAAGGCCAAGCGGCCGATCGGGCGTGATGTGGAGTCGTACCAGAAGCTGCTGCACGAGGTGCGCGAGATCGCCGTGCACGCCGACCGCATCGGCTTCGACGCGCTCATGATGACCGAGCACCACTTCCACTCCGAGGGCTTCGAGTTCTCGGTCAACCCGCTGATGTTCCTCACCGACCTGGCCGCCCGCACCGAACGCATCCTGCTGGCCCCCCTCGGCCTGGTGCTGCCCGCCTGGGACCCGATCCGCGCCGCCGAGGACGTGGCGCTGCTGGACCACTTCTCCAAAGGCCGACTGCGCCTGGGCGTGGCCCGCGGTTACCAGAACCGCTGGATGAACGTTCTGGGCCAGCGCTGGCACGCCGGAGCGGCCCGGTCCGACGGCTCCAGGTCCGACGACCGCAACTTCGACGTCTTCGGCGAGGTGCTGAAGATCATGAAGATGGCATGGGAGAACGACACCCTCCGCTACCGCAGCGACCTGCTGGAGTACGAGGTCCCCAGCCCGTACGACGGGATCGAGGGCTGGCCCGCCGCCGAGTGGACCCGCACCTTCGGCGCCCCCGGCGAGATCGATGACGACGGCGTCGTCCGGGCGGTCTCGGTCTGTCCCAAGCCCTACCAGAACCCGCACCCCGAACTATGGCAGCCGTTCACCGTCTCGGACCGATCGGTGATCCGGGCGGCGCAGGAGGGCATCATGCCCTGGATGTTCACCCCCAACCCCGACGACCACGCCGCCAAGGCCAAGCTCTACCAGGACGAATGCGCCAAGCAGGGCAAGGACTACAAGCTCGGCGAGCACACCGGCATCCTCAAGATGGTGGGCATGGCGGGCAGCCGCGAAGAGGCGGTGTCGATCTATGGCAAGGGCATGCAGAAGGACTTCGCCTCCTTCTTCGGCCCGTTCGGCTACCTGGAAGTCCTTCGCACCAAGGAGGACGACCGGTACACGCCGATCAGCCCGGAGAAGGGCGACTTCAAGCGCATGAACGAGGTCGAGATGGCGCTGCTCGGCGGCCCGGACGACGTCAAGCGCGGGATCCAGCGGATGCTGGACCGGATGCCCGACCTGGAGTGGTTCGGCCTGTTCATGCAGGGACAGCAGGGGGTGCTGCCGCTCGACACGGTCAAGCGCAACCTGGAGCTGTTCGCCACCAAGGTCATCCCCGAGTTCCAGGGCTGAACCGCCCTCTTCCCGGAAAGGCACCATCGAACATGCCGTCAAGCAAAGCCCCCGAGGTCCTGCGGGAACTCCGGATCGTGGACGCCGACACCCACATCACCGAGCCGCACGACATGTGGACCTCCCGGGCCCCCAAGGGCTTCGAGGACCGGGTTCCCCGGGTCGTCAACGGCGACGATGGCCCGCAATGGGTCGTCGACGGCGCCGTGCTCGGCCGGGCCGGCGCCTCGGGCGTGGTGACCAAGGACGGGGAGCGAAGCCGGGGCACCGACTTCATCGACTGGACGTTCGACGACATCACCCCCGCCGCCTACGACGTCCGGGCGCGCCTTGAACTCATGGACCGGCTCGGTGTGTGGGCCCACATCATCTACCCCAACACCGCGGGGTTCGGCGGGCAGCGCTTCGGCGCCATCGCCGATCCCACGCTCAAGCTCCTGTGCGCGACCCTCTACAACGACGCGATGGCGGAGCTGCAGGAGGCGTCCGGTCAGCGGCTGTTCCCCATGGGGCTGATCCCCTGGTGGGACATCGACGCCTCGGTGAACGAGGTGCGGCGCATGCACGCGCTCGGGCTGCGCGGCGTCAACACGACCAGCGATCCCCAGGAAGCCGGGTTGCCCGACTTCTCCGACCGGGCCTGGGACCCGCTGTGGGAGACGTGCGCGGGACTGGACATGCCGGTCAACTTCCACATCGGCGCCGCTCATGACAGCCTCAGCTGGTTCGGGTCCTCGCCCTGGCCCGGCCTCGGACCGGACCAGAAGCTGGCGGTCGGCTCGGCGATGATGTACCTCACCAACGCCCGAGTCCTGGCCAACTTCATCTATTCGGGCGTACTCGAACGGCACCCCCGACTGAAGATCGTGTCAGTGGAGAGCGGCATCGGCTGGATCCCGTTCTTCCTGGAGGCGCTCGAACACCAGCTCGGCGAGACCACGCCCGGCAGCATGGACTACCTCACCCTGTCGCCGGCCGAGTACTTCCGGCGGCAGATCCACGCCTGCTTCTGGTTCGAGAACGACGACATCGCCCACACCATCGACCGCGTGGGGCCGGAGAACGTCTTGTTCGAGACCGACTTCCCCCACCCGACCTGCCTGTACCCCGACAGCCTCGACATTGTCGGCGCCGCTGTCTCGCAACTTGCTCCCGGCGTGGTCCGCGGGGTCATGCAGGACAACGCCGCACGTCTGTACAAGCTCCCGCTCCCGTCATGAAACTGAACGTCCTTGAGGTCTCCCACACCGTCGCGGGCGGCTACTGCGGCAAGCTGCTCGCCGACGCGGGGGCCGTGGTGACCAGGATCGATCATGAGAACCGGGGTTCGGCGTTCGACCACCACCTGCACACCGGCAAACGATCGGTCGGTCCGCAACCGATCGACGGCTACACGGTCGCGACACACGCCGCCGGACAGAACGTGCTCATCGAGGACACCGGACTGGACGTCACCCCTGTCCGTTCCGCCCACCCCGACCTGCTCGTGGTCTCCATATCCCCGTTCGGACGCACCGGGCCGTGGTCGCGGCTGCCGGCTGACGAGTTCACCCTTCAGGCGTGGTGCGGTTCGACGGCGTCACGAGGGTCGCCCGACAGGGGACCGGTCTGCGCGGGAGGGCGGCTGGGGGAGTACGCCGCCGCCGGATACGCGGCCGTCGCGGCGCTCACGGCCAGTGCCGGCGACCACCTCGACGTTTCGATGCTGGAGGCGATGCTGCTCACCCAGAACACCTATGGTCACCTCTTCCACCAGCTCGGCGCGCCGGACCGGGAAGGCCCCGTCCGTTCGATGGAGCTGCCCTCGGTCGAACCGGCCAAGGATGGCTTCGTCGGGTTCTGCACCATCACGGCCCAGCAGTTCCAGAACTTCCTCGTCATGATCGAGCGGCCCGACCTCCTCGGCGACGACGAGCTGGCGACCGCGGCGGGGAGGCGGCGACGCCGTGCCGAGTTCCTTGAGGCGGTCCATGCCTGGACCACGCCCCGCACGGTCGCCGAGATCCTCGAACTCGCCGATGCCCTGCGCGTTCCGGCCGCTCCGGTGGTCGGCCCGGACGCCCTGCCGGAGATCGAGCACTTTCGCGAACGCGGTGTCCTCGTCCCGCACCCGGAAGGATTCCTGCGGCCTCGCACCCCCTACCGGCTGACGCGCGGTCCGGTTCCGCGGGGCGAGTCTCCGACCGCGCGCACCGGCCGGCCCCGCTTCGTCGATCTTCGGGGTGTCCGCGTCGTCGACCTGACGGCCTTCTGGGCCGGCCCGTCCGCGACCCACCTGCTGGCCGCCCTCGGAGCCGAGGTCATCAAGGTCGAGTCCGCGGGCCGCCCCGACCCCATGCGCTTCACCACCGTCCGGCCCGAGGCCGACGACTGGTGGGAGTACGGGCCGATCTTCCACGGCGCCAACACCGGCAAGCGCGGGATCACCCTGGACCTGACCCGCCCGGAAGGGCACGACCTGCTGCAACGCCTCATCGAGAACAGCGATGTCCTGATCGAGAACTTCACGCCGCGGGTCCTGGACCAGCTCGGGCTCACGCCCGACCGGCTGCACGCCCGCAACCCCCGCCTGGTCGTCGTCCGCATGCCCGCGTTCGGACTGGACGGGCCCTGGCGGGACAAGCCCGGCTTCGCCCAGACCATGGAGCAGGTCTCCGGACTGGCGTGGATCACGGGGGAGCCGGACCTTCCGCCCATGCTTCCCAAGGCTGGTGATCCGATCGCCGGCGTGCACGCCGCGCTCGCCACGCTGGTCGCCCTGGACGAACGCGCCACCACGGGAACGGGGCTTCTCGTGGAGGCACCGATGATCGAGGCGGTCCTCAACGTGGCCGCCGAGGCCATCGTCGAGGCCTCCGCCACCGGAACGGTCCGCACCCGGACCGGCAACCGCGACGTCCGCGCCGTCCCGCGGGGCGTCTACGCCTGCGCGGGAGAGGAACAGTGGATCGCCATCAGCGTCGATGCCGACGAGCAATGGCGAGACCTGGCCGCCGTGCTCGGCTGGACTCCACGCGTCGGGCGCGACGACGACCATGACCTCATCGATGAGGAGCTCTCAGCGCTGTTGCGGGACCGCGCTCGGGACGAGACAGTCGCCCTCCTCCTCGCCCGAGGAATCCGAGCCGCTCCCGTGCTCACGCCTTCCGAGGCGTCGACGAACCCCCAGCTGGAACACCGCCGGTTCCTCGAGCGCCTCGTCCATCCGGTCGCGGGCCCGCTCGACCTGCCCGGTCCGCCCTTCAGATCCGCGCAGCGAGCCGGCCGGCCCTGGCTCACCCGGCCCGCTCCCACCCTCGGTCAGCACAACACCGAGATCCTCACCGGCTTGCTCGGCCTCACCCCGGGCGACGTGGCGGAGCTGCGCGCACGGGGTGTCATCGGCGAAACGCCGTGGGGGCGCGAATGAACCGGACCCTGGATTGGGGATGTGCCGAACCCCTCGGCGGGCTGGCCGGGGGTGTGGCCATCGCCGGGATCGGCGAGGCCGCACACAGCAAGGCCTCCGGTCGTACCCCCACCGAGATGGCCGGTGAGGCGGCGGCCGCCGCGATCGCCGACGCGGGACTCACCCCGGCCGACATTGACGGGGTCATGGCGCATCCGGCCTTCCCCGGCCAACTGCACGCCGACGCCTTCCGCGCTTGGTTCGGGAGTACGGGTCCGCTCTGGGAGTCCCCTCTGGGCGGCGGCATGGTCTGGGCGGGCACCGCCCCCCACGCCGCTGCTCGGGCGCTGGCGGACGGGTCGGCACGTCACATCCTCAACAGCTTCGCCGTGGCCTGGGCCACCCAGCGGTCATCGATGACCGGCGGCCCTGGTCAGAGCCACGCCCAGAAGATCACCAAGAGACAGTTGGAGGTCCCGTTCGGCTGGTTCCCCCAACCGGTCTACTTCGCCACGATCGCCCGGCGGCACATGCACGAGTTCGGCACGACCGTCGAGCAGCTCGGCAGCGTGGCCGTCACCACCCGCCTGCACGCGAACCTCACCCCCTCGGCGGTGATGTGCGACCGGCGCCTGAACCTGCGGGACTATCTGGCCTCGCCGCCGGTGGCCGAGCCGTTCCGTAAGGAGGACTGTTCCCTGATCTCCGATGGCGCCGCCGCCTACGTCATGACGACTCCTGAGCGCGCCCGGGATCTCCGGGCCCCGGTGGTCGAGGTCGCCGGGGTGGGATTGGGGACGAGCCACGCCGGGGGGCACTGGGCACAGCAACCGGCGTTCACGACCACGCCGCAGGTGTTCGCCGGTCCTGCCGCGTTCGCGATGGCGGGGATCAGGCCCGTCGACGTCGATGTCCTCGCCGTCTACGACCCGTTCACGATCGTGACGCTGATGCAGATCGAGGACCTGGGGTTCTGCGGGAAGGGCGAGGCCGGTCCCCTGGCCGAGAGCGGGGCGTTGGCCCACGACGCCGGAGGCATCCCGACCAACACCCACGGAGGTCTGCTGTCGCATTCTTACGTGCTGGGCATCGCCCATGTCACCGAGTTGGTCCGGCAGTTGCGCGGCCAGGCCGACGCGCAGGTGGCGAGTGCGGAGATCGCGGTTTACGGCGGCTACACCGGACCGCAGGCCAGCGCTCTCGTCCTGCGGAGGGCGCGATGACGGCCCCCGCGTTCCCGCTTCCCGATCCGGGCGAGCCGCTCACCGGCGGATTCTGGAGGGCGGCGGCCCGGGACCGGCTGGCGTTTCCGCTGTGCGGCGCGTGTGACCGGTTCTGCTGGTACCCCGAACCCGGCTGTCCCGGGTGCGGTGGTTCCGACCTCGTCTGGACGAGCGTCGAGCCCGCCGGAACGCTGTTCTCCTGGAGCGTCGTGCACCATGCGTTCCTGCCCGCCTTCGCCGACCAGGTGCCCTTCGTCGCCGCGGTCGTCACGATCGACGGCGCGCCCGGCGTCCGGCTCGTCACCCGCCTGATCGACGCACGCCCCTGCGACCTCGCCGTCGGAGCACGCGTGCGAGCGCGGTTCGTCCCGTTGCGGTTCAGCACCGTCGCCGGTGAGGTCCGCGCACCCTTCTTCCGTCCGGACCCGAGGAGGATCCCGTGACCCTTCCCTGTGCGGGCAGGCTCGCACTGATCACTGGAGCCAGCCGCGGCATCGGTCAGGCCCTGGCCGTCCGGCTGGCGGCGGAGGGGGCCAGAGTGGCCGCGGTCAGCCGCACCGCATGCCCCGGCGACGGCCATTACCCGGGCTCCCTGACCGAGACCGTCGCGCTCGCCGCCGAAGCCGGCGGAACCGCGTTCGCGATCCCCGCCGACATCCGGTCCGAGGAAGGGCGGCACCGGGCCGTGCGAGAGGCCGAGGAGCATTTCGGGCTCCCGGTCACGCTGCTGGTCAACAATGCCGCCGCGCCGCGCGTGTTCGACCTCGCTTTCGACCAGATGACCGGGGAGGCGTTCCGCGAGGCGGTGGAGGTCAACGTCTGGGCTGCATGGGACCTGGCCCGCACGGTCGTCCCGGGCATGGTCCGGGACGGTGCGGGCTGGATCCTCAACATCACCTCGGCCCAGGCGCGGCACCGCGTCGGACCGCCCTACGGTCCCAACCGATCCGGCGGGGCCTGCCTGTACGGCGGCACCAAGGCCATGGTGGACCGCATGACCACCGGCGCGGCCATGGACCTGCACGGACGCGGCGTCGCGGTCAACGCCCTGGCCCCCGAGGGTGCGGTGCGCACGGACCACGCGGCCGCCGTCGCCGATCTGCCTGCGCACGCCACCGAACCCATGGAGACCTTTGTGGAGGCGGCCCTCGCCCTGCTGACCGGGGACCCGGACCGGTTGACCGGGCGGGTCACCGGCAGCCTGTCCCTGGTCGTCGAGCTTGGTCTGAGCGTCCGTTCCCTGGACGGGAGGCGCGAGATCGAGGGCTGGCAGCCCGGAGAGATCGACTCGAGCCGGCTGCGCACGGTCTGAGGGGAGGACACGGGAGCTCCGCCGCGCGACGGGCCGCCGGACGAGGTCATCCGCCGGTGATGCGCCGGAAGTTCCCGGCGGCCACCGCGGCCTTCTCTTCGTCGGCGAGCGGTAGTTCCAGAAACGCCCGCAGCTGGCTTTCCGTACGGGCCAGTTGCGGGCAACCCGCCCCCTCCACTTGCTGGAGCAACTCGGCCAGGACGTAATTGCTGCCGTACAGCACCCGGTCGACACCGATACGGCGGATGTGGGCGGCCATCTGCTCGGCGGTCACCTTCCCGTCGGCGACCTCCAGCAGCCGCAACGACAGGTCCGCGCACACGTTGTCGTAGCGGCGTGCCAGTTCGACGACCTCGGCGTCGGCGCCCTCACCGAAGACGGGGTTGTGTCCGCAGTGCGCGAACACCAGCGTCAGCCGGGGGAAGTCGGCCAGCGCCTTCTCGAAACCCGCGGGCTGCCCGAAGGCGCCCTTGTGACCGGACGACTCGGTGAGGACGGGCACGCCTTGCGACATGCACCAGTCGAAGAGCGGACGCAGGCGCGGGTCGTCGCCGCGGATGCGCATGTCACGTGGGACGATCTTGACTCCGCTCGCGCCGTCGGCGATCCGCGTCTGAACCTCGGTCAGCATCGTCTGCTCGTCCATGAGGACCGCGTCGACGCCGCAGAAATAGGTGAGCTCGGGGTGCCGGGAGACCGTCTGGGCGGCCCAGGCGTTATTGTCGCGGATCCGCTCCACGATGCGCCGCCGTAGTTCCTCCGCGGCGGCGGCCCGTTGTGGGCCCCCGTCCGGCAGGGTGTACTGGCCGTCGCGCCAGTACTGGCCGGACCAGGTGAACATGAGGATGTTCGCGCGGGACACCGCGTTGCGCCCCATCATGAGCCGCAGTTCGTCGACGGTGCCGTAGGCGACCGGTTCGGCCGGGTGTCCGGACCGCGGGTTGCGGCTGAGGAAGTAACCGAAGGCCTCTCGGCCGTGCTCCTCGGACCTCAGCACGTGGGTGTGCGCGTCAATGATCTCCATGTCGGTCATGGCCGGTCAGTCCTCCGCCCTTTCCCTCAGCGCGCGTACCGCCTGGGCTTCGCGGTCCATGCCCACCGGCGGCCTGGCGGTCGTGTGGACCACCCCGCCGTCGGAGACGACGGAGTGGCCGGTCATATAACCGGACAGCTCGGAGGCGAGGAAGAGCGCGACGCCCGCCGTCTCCCGCGGCTCGCCGAGCCTGCGGAGCACGGGCGCCTCGGCCGCGCGCCTTCGGAACTCGGCGATCCTCTCGTCGGTCACTGGGCTCTGGGACGGGCTGACATGGGTGCCGGGGACCACGCAGTTGACCCTGATGCCGTACCGGGCCAGCTCCATGGCGGCGGACTTGGTGAAGTGGATCACCCCGGCCTTCGCCGCACCGTAGCCGCTGATGTTCGGCGCTCCCACCATCCCGCTGGAGGAGCCGAAGTTGACGATCCGTCCCGCGACGCCGTCTCTGATCATCGCCAGGGCCTCGGACCGGCAGCACAGGAAGGTGCTGAGGAAGTTCAGCTCCCAGCGCGCTCGAAGGTCGTCCTCAGTCATGTCCAGGAAGGGCTTGACCCCGGCGATCCCGCCGGGATTGCCGACCACGTTGACCGCGACCTCCAGCGGCCCGAACTCGGCGCGCGCCGCGGCCACGGCGGCGTCGACCTCGTTCCTGCGGCGGGCGTCGGCGTGCCGGTAGACGACCTCGCCGCCTCGTTCGGCGAGCTCCTTGGCCAGGCGCTCGCCCGGCTCGTCGGCGACGTCGGCCACGGTGACGCGGCAACCCGCCTTGACCAGCCGCTCGGTCACGGCCCTCCCAAGCCCGGACGCGCCGCCGACCACCAGCGCGCTGGCATCGCGCAGCCCGAACGGGTCCTCACCGGTCGCCTCGTCCATGGCGCTCCTATGTTGAGGGACTATTGATAAATATTTAATAGCTATAAACAGGAGTGCGTGCAAGGGCTTCCAGGGGCGAACCGGTGAAGATCAGCGTCCGGCGGCGGCGCGGCGACGCAGCATGTCCGCGAAGTTCTCCAGGAAGTACTGAAAGCCCGCGTCGGTGTCGTCAGGAGCGCCGCCCTCGCGCTTGTGCAGGTCGGCGCTGACGAACCCCGAGATCGACGCGCGCAGGAAGTGGTGCGCGAGAGGAACCTCCTCGGGAGGGAGCCCGTACGAGCGCAGGACCGCGCGCACGGCCTCGGCCGCACGTTCTCCCGCCTCGTGATATTCGGGTGTTCGCGGGGCGCGCAGTTGCAGCGCGTAGCGGTCCGGGTGGCGGCGCACGTAAGCCCGGTACGTCTCGGCCAGCGCCCACAGCGCTTCGTCTCCTGACCGGCCGAGCACGGACGTGCGCAGTTCCTCGCTCATCTGCCGCATGCCGTACAGGCCGACCGCCCTCTGGATCGCGGCCAGATTCTCCACGTGTGCGTAGAGCGCGGGCTGCGTCACGCCGAGGCGGCGTGCGAGGTTCGTCATGGTGAGCGCGTCGAGGCCTTCGGTGTCGACCAGTTCCACGGCCGCCGCCGTGACCGCGGCGGTGTCCAGTCCGGCCCTGCGCCGCTTGCGTCCCTTGGGCGGGGCAGGCGCGCTCTCCGGTCCAGGCACCGCCACCTTGTCCCCCTTCTCGGGTCTCCGCAGTGGTTGAGAGCCTATAAGCAGAACCCTGTCGAAATCCCGGGCGGGGGAGTTGGGGCATCAAAAGCTCGGTGACGTTGCTTGCACGCATGAGCTCTGGCAGAGGACACGCTCGGCCGCTGGGGGAGTCGCTCAGTCGCGAGGCCGTCATGGCCTGGACGCCCATCACCGAAGCCGAGCGCGAGTCCATGCACGCCGGCTGCGTCAGCAGGGTCCTTTCTTCCTTCACTGCGGGCACCCGGCTGCAGGCCGAGCATCTTCACCAGCCGGGCCACCGCAAGCTCGGCTTCGCGACGATCGCGGACAGGCGCTTTTCCCTCATGTCGCAGGGACGGGCGAATGTCCGACGGCTTGGACGCCGCGCCGGAGACGCCTCGTCTCTTCGATCCGGCCGGGCCTGGCGGAGTCATAAGGTGTCGAATACTCAAGAGCTCATGAACGGGTGGTAGCGGGTGGACGGTCGTGGAGCGTCGCCGCCGACGCGGCGAGTCGTGGCCGTCATGGAACTGCTGGCCGGTGGGCCGGAGCAGGGCCTCCTCGCATCCGAAGTGGTCAAGCGGCTGCGGCTCAGCCACGCGACGGCCCATGCCGTGCTGGGTGGACTGGTCGAGACTGGCTGGGCGGTCAGGGACCCGCTGAACCGGCGGTACGCGCTCGGGCCGACGTTCCTGTCCCTGGCCAGGTCCGTCGACGGAGGGGAGCCTCCGGCCGGGTTCCTGCGCACCGTCCTGTCCGAGCTCGCCGCCGACTGCGGGTATCCGGCCTCGGCGGTCGTCATCGCCGACGGTTCCCTGGTCACCCGCGAGATCGTCTATCCGCCGGAGCACGAGACTCCGGTCCACGCGCATGCCGACCAGCAGGTCCCGTTCGTGCCGCCCTTCGGGCCCGGATTCGTCGCATGGTCGTCCGCGGCGGAGCAGGCGGCGTGGGCCGCCCGGTCGCCGTCCGGCAACGGTGTCGTGACCCCGCGCATCCGGGCTGTGCTCGCCGCCATACGAGAGCGCGGGTACACGGTGGAACGCCTGTCCGATCCCTCCGCACGGCTCATCCGCGCACTGGGCGAGTTCGAGGAAGAGCAGCTGTCCGACGCCGTGCGGCCACTGCTGCGGGACCTGCTCGCTGAACTGACGTCCATCGACTACCTGCCGGTCGAACTCACTCGGGACGGCAGCTACCCGGTGGGCGTACTGGCGGCGCCGGTGTTCGACGGGCAGGGCCGGGTCGCCATGGAACTGGTGGTGCATCCGTTCGAGCGACTGACCGGGGCCGCGATCGAGGGGATCGGCATGCGCATCGTCCGGGCCGCCGAGGGCGTGACCCAGGTGTTGGGCGGCTTTCGGCCGGTCTGACGGCGATTTGTTCAGCCAAGCGCTTGACCAAGGGATCGTGACAAGCCTACGGTCGTTTCACTTAACCGATACTTGCGGTCGAATATTCGACTCCTCATCCCTGGAGCCGAGCGTGCGCTTCGCCGTCTTCATGAACCCGCGGACCCCTGGAGCGGGCAGGGCGAACGAAGAGAGCGCCGAGGCCAAGCGACCCAACGGGCGTGATGCGGAGCCATGCCAGAAGCTGCCGCACGAGACGCGTGAGATCGCGGTGCACGCCGATCAAACCGGCTTCGACGCGTTGATGGTGACGCGGCCCGCTCGGACTGCTCCAGGTCCGATGACCGCGACTTCGACGTCTGCTGCTATCAGATCCCCGCCCCGTGCGCGGGACTCGAAGGCCGGCCCCCGGCAATGGACCACACCTTCGGTGCGCTCGGTGAGCTGGGCGACCAGGGCGGGATCCGGATCACCACGGTGTTCGCGGCTCTTCACACCCGATCCGGATGAGCACAAGGCCAGGGCGGAACCCTTCCAGGCAGAGTCGGCCAAACGGGGACGTGACCACAGGCCCGGCGAGCACACCGGCATCGTCCTCCTCTCCGATCAGCAGGGCGTGCCGCCGCCCGACCAGGTCAAGCGCAATCTGGAGATCTTCGCTGGGAAGGTCATGCCCGAGTTCGCCTGAGGCTCGGGAACCGTGTCGATCCCCTGTCCGATCCAACGACCCCAGAGCGGGAGGTCACCGCGATGAGCCAGCGGGTGCAGGCTGCCGTGTTCGACGGGAAGGGCGGGTGCGAGATCCGCGAGTTCCCGATGCCGAGTCCGCCGCGGGGCGGCGCCGTACTCAAGGTCGCGGCGTCGGGGATGTGCGGCAGTGACGTCGCGCAGTTCCACGGGCACAAGCACGTGCCCGGAGAGGTGTCGCCCGTCGTGCCCGGACACGAGATCGTGGGGACGATCCACGAGATCACTCCCGAGGCCGCCGCGGACTGGGGCGTCGAGGCCGGCGACCTGGTCTGTGTCAGCGAGGTGGTGTCCTGTGGGCGCTGCAAGGGCTGCATGAGCGGCGGACTGTGCGGCAACATCAGGGTCTATGGCTACACCTTCCCCGCGGACGCGAACGGAGGCCCGTGGGGCGGATACGGCCAGTACATGGGCCTGCTTCCGGGCAGCCAGGTGATGAAGGCCCCGCCCGGTCTGACGCCCGCCGAGCTGACCGTCTTCGAACCGCTGGCCAACGCGCTGAACTGGATAGACATGCTGCGGGTCGTGCCCGGTGACCGGGTCGTCGTCCAAGGGCCCGGTCACCAGGGCCTTCTCTGCGCCGCCGCGGCCCTGGCCTACGGTGCCGCCCAGGTGATCGTCACCGGGGCGGCCGGGGACGGGCTGCGCCTGAGGACGGCCCGCGAACTGGGCGCGCACGACACGGTCGACGCCTCCGAGACCGACGTCATCGAAACCGTTGCCGAGCTCACGAAGGGGGACATGGCGGATGTCGTGCTGGACGTCTCGCCCTCGCCTCACACCACGACCGCCGCGCTCGAACTGGCCCGCGTCGGCGGCCGGGTCGGGCTTGCCGGCCTGAAGGGACTGACTCCCGACCCCGAGCTGGTCACCGACCTGATCGTGCTCAAGATGCTGCGCGTCGTCGGCTGCGCCGGACCCACCAGGGCCAGCATGCTGCAGTCCGTCCGCCTGCTGGGCGACCGTCCGGACATCGCCCGTGTGATGGCCGGCGAACACGTCTCGCTGGAGACCGTCGAGTACGGCCTCGACCTGCTCCAGCGCAGAGTCCCCGGGCAGGACACCGTACATGTGACCCTCGTCCATTGACGCCGGACATGCCGTGCTCCGGACCGGGCGGATGCAAGGGCACGACCATCACGCGCTGGGTGGAGCCGGTCGAACCGTTCCTCGGCCCGCTCGCCGAGGTCGCGGCGGACTTCACCGCGATCACCGGTGTGCGGATCGACCTGCCGACCGTTCTCTTCCTCCGGGCCTGCCTTGCCGGTCATGACCTCCCCGTTCGGACCTCGGCGGGCGGCTCCTGCCACCTTCTTCCAACCACCGACGGCTGGGCCGCCGTGAACCTGGCGCGGCCCGACGATCTGACCGCCGTGCCCGCCCTCCTCACGATTCTCGGGGCCGCCGGGCGGACGGTTCAGGCGCTGCGTGAAGCAGCGCGGCGGGTCACGACCGCCGAGGTCGCTGCGGGCGCTCAACTGCTCGGGGTGGCAGCGGCGGAACTCCGCTCTGCGTTCGATGAACCTGTTCCGGTCCGAAGTGAGCGGTTCGGAGAGCTCCGTTCTCGTGATCTCCCCGGCCTACGCGTCATCGATCTGTCGGCGCTGTGGGCGGGACCGTTGTGCGCGCGCCTGCTGGGCCTGGCCGGGGCGCGGGTGACGAAAGTGGAGAGCACGACCAGGCCCGACGGCGCGCGTTCGGGGCAGCCCGCCTTCTACCGGTGGCTGCACGACGGGCATGAGAGCGTGATCGTGGACTTCGACTCTGGACGGCTCGCCGAGATCGTCGCCGAGGCCGACGTCGTCATCGAGGCCTCCAGGCCAAGGGCGCTCCGACGGCTGGGCATCCACGCCGAGCGGTTCCTCGCCGGGCGTCCGGGGCGCGTCTGGGTGAGCATCACCGGATACGGTCGCGAGGACGACCGCGTCGCCTTCGGCGACGACGCGGCGGTGGCCGGAGGACTGACCGGACTCGATGGAAACAGTGGACCGGTCTTCCTGGGTGACGCGATCGCCGACCCGGTCACCGGGGTTTTCGCCGCCCATGCCGCGGCACACTCTCTCGCCCGCGGCGGCGGCGAACTGGTCGCCCTCTCGATGGCCGGCTGCGCCGCGACGGTGGCCCGGGGCGCGCCATGCTGATCCGGAACGTGGAGGTCGAGGGGCACGGACGAGTGGACGTGCGGATCGCGGCAGGGCGGATCGCCGAGATCGCCGACGGGCTGCCGGGACGTGCTGACCTGGACGGGCGGGGCGGTGCCCTGATCCCCGGACTTCACGATCATCACGTGCACCTGATGGCCCTGGCGGCCCTGGCCGCCTCCGTCCGGGTAGGGCCCGCGGACGTCGGAGGCAGGGCAGGGTTCGCGAAAGCCCTGCGCAGCGGCAACCCGGGGGAGTGGGTGCGAGCGGTCGGCTATCACGAGAGCATCGCCGGTGAGCTCGACCGGTGGGTGCTCGACGAGCTCGTGCCCGATCGGCCGGTGCGCGTCCAGCATCGCACCGGTGCGCTGTGGGTGTGGAACAGCGCGGCGCTGCGCGCGGCCGGACTCACCGGAGACGGGCGATTCTGGCGGGAGGACGAGCGGCTGCGCTCCTTCGCACCGCCCGTGCGGCTGGACCTGGAAGGGGTGGGCCGCCGTGCGGCGGCACTCGGGGTCACCGGGTTCACCAACGCCGATCCGCGCCCGGCGGACGGGCTCGTCGGCATGCTGTCAGCCCTGCCTCAGCGACTCGTCGTGATGAACAGGGACGGGCCGGTCAAGATGATGCTCGACGACGCGACGCTGCCCGCTCCGGAAGAGCTGGCGGCACGGATGGCGGCGGCCCGACCCCGAACGGTGGCCGTGCACTGTGCGACACGGGTCCAGCTCCTGGTGACCCTGCTCGCCCTCGACCAGGCCGGGCCGGTCAAGGGCGATCGGATCGAGCACGGATCGGTCATCCCGCTGGAGACCGTTCCGTGGCTGCGTCGGCTCGGCGTGACCGTCGTGACGCAGCCGCACTTTCCCGTGGAACGCGGCCGCGAGTACAGGACGGACGTCGACCCCGACGATCGACCGCACCTCTACCGGTGCCGGTCCCTCGCAGCGGCGGGCGTCCCGGTCGCCGCCGGGACGGACGCCCCCTTCGGGACGCCGGACCCCTGGTCGGTCATGCGAGCGGCCGTCGAGCGTGAGGGAAAGGAGACCGTCGGGCGTCGTGCGGCGTTGGACCTGTTCACCGGTGAACCCGAGCATCCCGGAGTGCCACGACGCGTGCGCGTCGGAGCCGTCGCCGATCTCTGCCTGCTGCATGTCCCGCTCCAGGAGGCCCTGGCTACCCTGACCGGCGACACCGTACGAGCCGCCTTCGTCGGCGGCCATCGGATCCAACCCGGCTGACCACGCCTCGGCAGTCACTGACCCACAAGCCTCCAAGGCTGCCCTGAATCGATCCACCACGTCGGCATCTACGCGGACGGCGGCTGGCAGTCCACCGCCGCCCTGGCCTGCGTCCGCCAGGAACGGGCCTTGCCTTCGGCTCGTTTGCGGTTGGGGACGGTGCGACCCGGAGGTTGCCGCTGGTGCGTCCGGGTCGTTCGTTGGCTCGGGGGTGCCTGCTGTCGCCGTCGGTGGTCGGGGGCGGTTCGGGTTTGAGGTGCGTGACTTCTGCGGTTTCCTGTTCCGTGGGCTTTTCATGCTGATCAAATAGGGGAGCGCCGAACGGTGTCAGTCCGGGACGTGACCGGAGCCGGCGGCGGATCGGACGGGAGGGGCGCGGGTGCGGGTGAGGCAGGCCGTGCCGCGTTCCGCGCGGCCGAGGTGGGCGAGGCTGCGGGGGTCGGTCCTGCTGGGGCGCTTCCAGCACCCCGCGCAGGTGGTGGTCACCGGGTTCGGGCTGGCGATCCTGGCCGGGACGCTGGCGCTGTCGCTGCCGGCCGCCAGCACCGACCCCGAACCGGTGCGCTTCCTGGACGCCCTGTTCACCGCGACGTCGGCGGTGTGCCTGACCGGGCTGGTCACCGTGCACACCGAGGCGCACTGGTCGGTGTTCGGCGAGATCGTGATCATGTGCCTGATGCAGGTGGGCGGGCTGGGGCTGATGACGCTGGCCACCCTGTTCGCCCTGCTGCTGTCGGGCCGGATCGGGTTGCGCGCCCGGCTGGCGACCCAGACCGAGACCAAGACGCTGGGGGCGGCGGACGTGCGGCACGTGGTGCTGCGCGTGGTGGCGTTCAGCGCGGTCTGCGAGACGATCGTGGCGGTGGTGCTGACCGCGCGGCTGGTCCTGGGGTACGGCGAGCCGTTCGGCCGCGCCGTCTACCTGGGGGCCTTCCACTCGGTGTCGGCGTTCAACAACGCCGGGTTCGCGCTGTGGCACGACAGCCTCGTGCGGTTCGCGGGCGACGAGTGGATGATCCTGTCGATCTGCGCCGCGACGATGGTCGGCGGGCTGGGCTTCCCGGTCTGGTTCGAGCTGGCCCGCAACTGGCGGCGGCCGCGCACCTGGTCGATGCTCACCCGCATCACCCTGCTCACCTCCTCGGTGCTGCTGGCCGGCGGCACGGTGGTGCTCACCGCCGCCGAGTGGGGCAACCCGCGGACCCTGGGCGCGATGGCGGTGCCCGACCGCTGGCTGGCGGGGCTGACGGCGGCCGTCATGCCGCGCAGCGGCGGCTTCAACAGCATCGACGTGTCCCAGATGCGTTCGGAGAGCTGGCTGGTCACCGACGTGCTGATGTTCATCGGCGGGGGCAGCGCGGGCACCGCGGGCGGGATCAAGGTGACCACGTTCGGGCTGCTGGCGTTCGTGCTGTGGGCCGAGATGCGCGGCGAGCCGCACGTCAACATCGGGTACCGCCGGGTCGCCGAGGCCACCCAGCGGCAGGCCATGGCGATCGTGCTGCTGGCGGTGGGGCTGGTGGTCGGCGCGACGTTCGTGCTGCTGGCGATGACCCCCCACTCGTTGGACCAGGTGCTGTTCGAGACCGTGTCGGCGTTCGCGACCGTCGGGCTGTCCACCGGCATCACCGACGACCTGCCGCCCGCCGGGCACGTGCTGCTGGTCGTGCTGATGTTCGTGGGCCGCACCGGGCCCCTGACGCTGGCGACCGCGCTCGCGCTGCGCGACCGCGCGCGCCGTTACGAGCTACCGGAGGAGAGGCCGATCGTTGGCTGACCACAGGAACGACCCCGTCGTGGTGATCGGCATGGGCCGGTTCGGCAGCGCCCTGGCCCTGGAGCTGGCCGCGCGCGGCACCGAGGTGCTGGCCATCGACCACCGCCCCAAGACCGTCCAGGCGCTGGCCGGGCGGCTCACCCAGATCGCCGTCGCCGACGCCACCGACCTGGCGGCCCTCCGCGAACTGGGCGTCGAGAACTTCTACCGCGCGGTGGTGGCGATCGGCGGCGACCTGGAGGCCAGCATCCTGGCCACCTCGCTGCTGGTCGAGCTCGACGTCGAGGACATCTGGGCCAAGGCCGTCACCCAGCAGCACAAGCGCATCCTGGAACGCATCGGCGCCCACCACATCGTGCTGCCCGAGCACGACATGGGCGAACGCGTCGCGCACCTGGTCAGCGGCCGGATGCTCGACTACGTCGAGGTGGACGAGGACTTCGCGCTGGTCAAGACCCGCCCGCCCAAGGACATCGTGGGGGTGCCGCTCGGCCGGACCCGGCTGCGCTCCAAGCACGGCGTGACGGTGGTGTGCGTCAAGGCGACCGGGGAGCCGTTCACCTACGCCACCGTGGACACCGTCCTCCAGTACGGCGACATCATCGTGGTCGCCGGGCCCATCGCCAAGGTGGAACGCTTCGTCGAGAACCTCTGAGGGCCGGACGCCGCGGCGGGGCGGTCAGGCGGGGAGGACGTCGCCGGCGCCGTCCGGGGAGCCGCCGGCGCGCCGGCTGCGGAAGGTGCGGCGGTAGGAGTCGGGGGGCACGCCGACGGTGCGGTTGAAGTGGCGGCGGAGCGTGGTCGCGGTGCCCATGCCGGTGGCCTCCGCGATGGCGTCCACGCTGTCGTCGGTGGTCTCCAGGAGTTCCTGGGCCCGGCGGATCCGCTGGGTCAGCAGCCACTGCAGCGGCGTGGTCCCCGTCATCGACCGGAAGTGGCGGCCGAGGTGGCGCGAGCTCATGTTCGCCCGGCGGGCCAGGTCCTCCACCGTCAACGGCTGGTCCAGGCGCCGGGCCGCCCAGGCGAGCAGGTCGCTCAGGGGGTGGTCGTGCCGTTCGGGGACCGGGGTGGCGACGAACTGGGCCTGACCCCCGGGCCGGTGCGGCGGGACGACCAGCCTCCGGGCGACGGCGTTGGCGACCACCGAGCCGTGGTCGCGGCGGACCAGGTGCAGGCACAGGTCCATCGCGGCGGCCTTGCCCGCGGAGGTGAGCACGCTGCCGTTGTCGACGTAGAGCACGTCCGGGTCGACCTCGATCCGCGGATGGCGGGCGGCCAGCGCCTCGGTGTGCGCCCAGTGCGTGGTGGCGCGCAGCCCCTCCAGCAGACCGGCGGCGGCCAGCACGAACGCGCCCGTGCAGAGGGAGGCCACCCGCGCTCCGGCCTCGTGGGCCGCGCGTACGGCGTCGACGAGGTCCGCGGGCGGGTCCGTGTCGACGTCGGCCCAGCCGGGGACGATCACGGTGTCGGCCAGCGCGAGCCGGTCGAGGCCGCCGTCGGGTTCGAGGAGGAAGCGGCCGTCGGCGCGCACGGGGCCCGCCCCGCAGATGACGGGCTCGTACCAGTCCTCGACCGAGGCCGGCGGTGGGGAACTGAAGAGTTCGTACGCCAGGGCCAGCTCGAAATGCAGGATCCCGTCGGCGACGGCCACCGCGACTGTGCTCACGTCCGGAATTGTACACATCGTGTCGTTCCGGACACTCGTGCGGGTGTCCGGGCGGTCGCGACGATATCCGGGTGAATCCCGGGGACACGGCCTCCGGCGTCGCGGAGGGGAGTGGCATGAAGGCCGTCAGCCAGGACGTTCTCGGCGGACCTGAGGTGTTGAGTGTGGTCGAGACGGAGCGACCCGTGCCCGGCCCCGGCGAGGTGCTGGTCAGGGTGCGCGCGGCGGGCGTCAACCCGACCGACTGGATCCACCGCGCCACGGGCCTGATCCTGGGCGAGCCGCCGTTCGTGCTCGGCTGGGAGCTGTCGGGCGTGGTGGAGGCCGTCGGGCTGGGCGTGACGATCCACCGGCCGGGCGACGAGGTGTTCGGCATGCTGAAGTACCCGTACGGGAACGGAGCGCACGCCGAGTACGCGGTCTCGGCGGCCCGCCACCTGGTGCGCAAGCCCGCGGGCATCGACCACGTGCGGGCTGCGGCCGTCCCCCTGGCCGCGCTCACCGCCTGGCAGGCGCTGGTGGACACGGCCGGCCTGCGGCGGGGGCAGCGGGTGCTGGTCCACGCCGCCGCGGGCGGGGTCGGTCACCTGGCGGTGCAGATCGCCAAGGCGCGCGGCGCGTACGTCGTCGGCACCGCCAGCGCGCCCAAGCGCGACTTCGTCCGAGGGCTGGGCGCCGACGAGGTGGTCGACTACACGGCGGCCGACTTCGCCGAGGTCGTGCGGGACGTGGACGTCGTGCTGGACGCCGTCGGCGGCGAGTACGGGCCGCGCTCGCTGCGGACGCTGCGCAGGGGCGGCGTCCTCGTCTCGATCGTGAACCACGTCAGGGACCTCGACGTGGACCGGTACGGGGTCCGCGCCGAGGAGATGCTCGTCGAGACCGACCACGCGTCCATGAAGCGGGTCGCGGCCCTGGTCGAGGCGGGACGGCTGCGCGTCGCGATCGACTCGGTGTTCCCGCTGGCGGACGCGGCCAGGGCGCACGAGCGCGGCGAGACCGGCCGCGTCACCGGCAAGGTCGTCCTGACGGTCTGACGCGGGCCGGGTCCCCGGACGTCGCGCTCCCCGTCGTACGGCGGCATCAACCGATCGGCGGATGGCGGGACGAGCGCCCTGGCCGATGTGCCCGGGCACCGTCCGGGGCGATCCTCGGACCATGCCCATCATCGAAGTCAGCGGCCTGCGCAAGGCCTACGGCGGCCGTCCCGTGGTGGACGGCGTCGCGTTCGCCGTCGAGGAGGGGGAGGTCTTCGGGATCCTCGGCCCGAACGGCGCCGGCAAGACCACGACCGTCGAGTGCGTGGAGGGGCTGCGCGAGCCCGACGCCGGCGCCGTCCGCGTCGCCGGGCTCGACCCGCGCGGCGACCGCGACGAGCTCACCGGGATCCTCGGCGTCCAGCTCCAGGAGAGCGAGCTCCAGGAGAAGCTGACCGTCCGGGAGGCCCTGGAGCTGTACAGCGCCTTCTACCCGGACCCGGCCGACTGGCGCGAACTCGCCGAACGCCTCGGTCTCACCGGAAAGCTCACCACCCGCTTCGGCCGGCTGTCCGGCGGCCAGAAGCAGCGCCTGTTCATCGCCCTGGCCCTGGTCGGCCGCCCCCGGGTCGTCGTCCTGGACGAGCTGACCACCGGCCTCGACCCGCGCGCCCGCCGCGACACCTGGAAGCTGATCGAGGAGATCCGCGACTCCGGCGTCACCGTCCTGCTCGTCACGCACTTCATGGAGGAGGCCCAGCGGCTCTGCGACCGGATCGCGGTGTTCCGGCAGGGCCGCGTCGCCGCCCTCGACACCCCCGCGGGCCTGATCCGCCGCAGCGACGGCGGCACCGTCATCTCGTTCACCCCGTCCCGGCCCCTCGACGACGGCGAGCTGGCCGGCCTGCCCGAGGCCACGACCTTCGAACGCCGCGACGGCCGCCTCACCGTCCGCGGCAGCGACGCGACCGTCAACGCGGTCATCTCCCTGCTCGCCCGCCGCCAGATCACCGCCCACCAGCTACGGGTCACCGACTCCACGCTGGACGACGCCTTCCTCCAGCTCACCGAAGACCAGGAGAACTGACGTGTCCGCCTCCACCGCCTCCACCGCCGTCCTGCGGGCCGAGCTGCGGCTCTTCCTCCGCGAGCCGTTCAGCCTGTTCTGGATCGTCGGCTTCCCCGCCGTCCTGCTGGCGATCCTCGGCCTGATCCCGTCGTTCCGCACGCCGCAGTCCGACCTCGGCGGGGGCCGGGTCATCGACCTGTACGTCCCGGTCACCGTGCTGCTCGCCATGATCATGGCCGGGATCCAGGTGCTGCCGCCGGTCCTGTCCGGCTACCGCGAGCGCGGCATCCTGCGCCGCATGTCCACCACGCCCGTACGGCCCGCCTCGCTGCTGGCCGCGCAGATCGCCCTGCACTTCGCGGCCGCCCTGGTCTCGACGCTGCTGGTCGTCGCCGTCGGGCGGGTCGCCTTCGACGTGGCGCTGCCCGGCCACCCTCCCGGCTATCTGCTGGCGCTCCTGCTCGGCGCCCTCAGCGCGCTCGCGATGGGCGCCGTGGTCACCGCGGTCGCCCCCAGCGGCAAGGCCACCACCGTGCTCGGCTCGATCGTCCTGTTCCCGATGATGTTCCTGGCGGGCGTCTGGATCCCGGTCCAGTCCATGCCCGGCCCGCTGCGGAGCGTCGTCGAGTACCTCCCGTTCGGCGCCGCGTCCCAGGCCCTCGCCCGGGCCGCCGACGGTGCCTGGCCCGACTGGACGCACCTCGGCGTCACCGCCGCCTGGGCGGCCGTGCTGATCGCCGCCGCCGTGCGCTGGTTCCGGTGGGAATAGGAGAGAATGACGCATGGCGACGATCCAGGAGCAGTGGGAGCGGTTCTACCGCTGGGGGCCGTTCGGCCTGCTGTTCCTCGCGACCCTGCTGGCGCTGCCCGTCCGGGAGGAGGTCATGTCGCCCGCGGAGCAGCGGACGGCGGTGCCCCTCGTCCTCACCGCGCTGGCCTTCCAGCTCCTGCACGTCGCCGCCAGGATCCCGGGTCACGTCTACTACTGGACCCGCGCCGCCCTCGCCTTCGTCCTGTCCTGGCTGAACCCCTTCTACTGCGTCTACGCCGTCCTCGGGTACTTCGACTCCCAGCGGTACCTGACCCGCCGCCCGGCCATGGCCGGGCTGTTCGTCACGGCGGTCATCATGTCGGGCGCCCAGTCGGGCGGGCTTCCGCCGAAGGGCTTCGGCCAGGTGGCCGCCTTCGGCGGCCTCCTGACCCTGAACGTCGCGCTCGTCTTCATCTTCGGCAGCCTCGCCGACCGGGAGGCCGAGCACGCCCGCGTCCAGGCGGAGTCCATCGCCGAACTCGAACGCACCAACGCCCGCCTGGAACAGGCCCTCGCCGAGAACGCCGGACTCCAGGCCCAGCTGCTCGTCCAGGCCCGCGAGGCCGGCGTCAGCGACGAGCGCCGCCGCCTGGCCGCCGAGATCCACGACACCCTCGCCCAGGGACTGACGGGCATCGTCACCCAGCTCCAGGCCGCCGAGGAGAGCGAGCACGTCCGCCGCGCCATCGACCTCGCCCGCGCCAGCCTCCGCGAGGCGCGCCGCTCGGTCCAGGACCTCGCGCCCACCCACCTGGAGCACGACACGCTGCCCGTGGCCCTGGAGAAGGTCACCGACGGCCGGGCCCTTCTCACCATCACCGGAACGGTGGAACCCTTGCACGACGAGATCGAGGCCACCCTCCTGCGCATCGCGCAGGAGGCCCTCGCCAACGCCGTCCGCCACGCGCACGCCGACCGCATCGGCGTGACCCTCTCCTACATGGACGACGAGGTGGCCCTCGACATCCGCGACGACGGCCGCGGCTTCACCCGCCCCTCCGGCGGCTTCGGCCTGACCGCCATGCGCGAACGCGCCGCGCGCGTCGCCGGCACCCTGGAGATCGAGTCCGGACCCGGCCGGGGCACGGCCGTCTCCGCCCGCGTACCGTTGATCCGCCATGGCTGACATCACCCTGCTGATCGTCGACGACCACCCCGTCGTCCGGGACGGCCTGCGCGGCATGTTCGCGGCGACCACCGGCTTCACGGTGCTGGCCGAGGCCGCCGACGGCCGCGAGGCCGTGGCCCTCGCCGACCGGCTGCGCCCCGACGTCGTCCTCATGGACCTGCGGATGCCCGGCGGCGGCGGGGTGGAGGCCATCACCGAGCTGACCCGCCGCGGCCTGCCCTGCAAGGTCCTCGTCCTCACCACCTACGACACCGACGCCGACACGATCCCGGCGATCGAGGCCGGCGCCACCGGCTACCTGCTCAAGGACGCCCCCCGCGACGAGCTGTTCACCGCCGTGCGCGCCGCCGCCGAGGGCCGCACCGTCCTGTCCCCGGCCATCGCCTCCCGCCTGGTCTCCCGCGTACGCGACCCCCGCGACAAGTCCCTGACCGCCCGCGAACTGGAGGTCCTGCGCCTGGTGGCCCGCGGCACCAGCAACCCCGAGATCGCCACCGAGCTCTTCATCAGCGAGGCCACGGTCAAGACCCATCTCACCCACATCTACGCGAAGCTGGGCGCCAAGGACCGGGCCGCGGCGGTGGCCACCGCCTACGACAGGCATCTTCTGCCCTAGGATCGGGGGCTTCGCCTGGAAATGGTGATCAGCGGCTGGTAGGTTCCCATCGCGCGAGGCGTGCTCGTCCGACCGCACCCTCCACGCCGGTGCCCGCGCCGGGCGTCGGGACGGGGTTCGGTGACCCACCTCACGGGCCGGGGGCCGGTCGTGGGTCGTCCTTCTTCCCGAGCGCGGAGCGCCGTCCCCGCACCGGGCGGCCCCGCCGGCCGATCCTCCCCGCCGCAGGTAGGACTTCCTGCTCTCGTTCGTGAGGAGAACACAGTGACCGCAGGCGACAGATGGTGGCGAGACGCCGTCGTCTACCAGGTTTATCCGCGGAGCTTCTCCGACGGCGACGGTGACGGGCAGGGCGACCTGGCCGGAGTGCGCTCCCGCCTGCCCTACCTGGCGGACCTCGGGGTGGACGCGATCTGGCTCAACCCCTTCTACCCCTCCCCGCTGGCCGACGGCGGCTACGACGTGATCGACTACCGCGCCGTCGACCCCCGCTTCGGCACGCTGGAGGACTTCGACGCGCTCGTCGGCGCCGCCGCCGACCACGGCATCCGCGTGATCATCGACATCGTCCCCAACCACTGCTCCAGCCAGCACGAGTGGTTCCAGGCGGCGCTGGCGGCCGGACCGGGGAGCCCCGAGCGGGAACGGTTCATCTTCCGCGACGGGAGGCCCGACGGGTCACCGCCCAACAACTGGTACTCCATGTTCGGCGGCCCCGCCTGGACGCAGGTGGAGGACGGGCAGTGGTACCTGCACCTGTGGGACTCCACCCAGCCCGACTTCAACTGGCGCTGCTCCGACGTCCCCCTGTACTTCGAGGAGGTGCTGCGCTTCTGGCTCGACCGCGGGGTGGCCGGGATCCGCGTGGACGTGGCGCTCGGCCTCTTCAAGGCCGCCGACCTGCCCGACCTCCTGCCCGACATGCCGCCGGTGGGCCCCGGCGTCCCCTACGTGGCCCAGCCCGAGCTGTTCGAGACGTTCGCCGCCTGGCGCAAGCTCCTGGACTCCTACCCGGCGGACGAGTTCCCCGGCGCGCGGGCCGCGGTCCTGGAGGCCTGGTACGACGACCCGGACTTCATGGCCCCGTACATGGCCAAGGGGCAGCTGCACCAGGTGTTCAACCTCGGGTTCATGGACACGCCGTGGCGCGCCGGGAACCTCCGGCAGGCGATCGACCGCGCCCTGGAGATCTGCGGGGACTCCGAGACGCGTGCCCCCTGGGTCCTGGAGAACCACGACTTCCGGCGCCTGGTGACCCGGCTCGGCACCGACCAGGAACTCATCCTCAACCCCACGTTCGACTACCACGGCGGCAAGATGGAGGTCGACCTGGAGCTGGGCGGCAGGCGCGCCCGGGCGGCCGCCCTGCTGCTGCTGGCCCTGCCGGGGTCGGCCTACGTCTACCAGGGGCAGGAGCTGGGCCTGAACGAGGTCTTCGACATCCCCGACGAACGCCGGCAGGACCCCCTGTTCGCCAACACCGGAGGCGTCGTCGTCGGCCGCGACGGCTGCCGGGTGCCGCTTCCCTGGGACGGCGAGGAGCCGCCGTTCGGCTTCACGGCCGGGACCGGCGGCACCTGGCTTCCCCAGCCCGCCTCCTGGAGCGGCCTGACCGTCGAGGCGCAGCGGGCCGACCCCGGGTCGATGCTGGAGCTGTACCGGACGGCGATCCGGCTGCGCCGGTCCCTGCCCCAGCTGGGCGACGGGGAGCTGACCTGGCTCCCGTCGGACCCGGACGTGCTGGCTCTCGGCCGAGGGGACGGCTTCGTGCTGACCCTCAACCTGGGCAGCGGCCCCGTGCCGCTCCCCGAGGGCGAGACCGTGCTGGCCAGCGGTGAGCTCCAGGACGGGCTGCTGCCCCCGGACACCGCCGCCTGGACGCTGCTGTCCTAGCGGCCGCCCTGGCGGTTGTCCTAGCGGCGGTTGGAGGCGATGCGGCGGCCGTCGGCGTCGAACAGCAGCAGCCGGTCCAGGTCCACCGCCAGCTCCACCTGCTCGCCGGGCTGCGGACGCGTCCCGGCGGGCAGGCTGAACATCAGGTCGGAGCGGCGGTGCTCGCCCTCGTGCTCGGGGGCGGGCTCCGGTTCGGCGGCGCCGCGGCCGAGCAGGTCGCGCAGGCGCGCGGCCAGGCGTCCGGAGGGCAGGCTCCCGGCCGCCCGCGCCGCGACGGGCTCGGGCGGGCGGCCGAACGCGTTGGCGTCCACGGTGGGGATGCCCGCCTCGGCGTAGGCCAGCCAGTGGTCGCCGTGGAACTCCACCGCGCGCACCCGCCCCGTCAGGGCGGGCCCGGGACCGCCGGGCGGCGCGAGCGTCAGGACGTCGGGCCGGACCCCCACCACGACGGGCCTGCCGTGGTGGCCGATCAGCGCGGCGGCGCGCGGGTCCTGCCAGGGGACGGTCAGCCGCTGCGGGCCGAGCTCCAGCACCATCCCGGCGTCCTGCACGGACCAGGCGGTGGCCTGGAGCAGGTTGACCGGCGGGGAGCTGAGGAACGCCGCGACGAACACCGTGGCGGGGTCCCGGTAGAGCCGTTCGGGGGCGCCGACGTCCTCCACCGCGCCGTCGCGCAGCACCGCGATGCGGTCGGCCATCGTCATGGCCTCGACCTGGTCGTGGGTGACGTAGACGGTGGTGGCGCCGGTCGAGCGCACCAGCGAGGCGATCTCCACCCGCAGCTCGGTGCGCAGCACCGCGTCCAGGCTGGACAGCGGCTCGTCCATCAGGAACAGCGCGGGCTCGCGGATCAGCGCCCGCCCCATCGCCACGCGCTGCCGCTGCCCGCCCGACAGCGTGCGCGGCAGCCGGTCGATCAGGCCCGCCAGGCCGAGCAGCCGGGCCAGCTCCACCACCCGCTCCCCGGCCTCGGCGGGGTCGTCGCCCGCCACCCTCAGCGGGAACATCAGGTTGCCCCGGACGGTGCGGTGCGGGTACAGCGCCCCGTTCTGGAACACCATCGCGACGTTGCGGTCGCGCGGCGACAGCTCGTTGGCGATCCTGCCGCCGAGCAGCAGGTCGCCGGAGGTGATCTCCTCCAGCCCGGCGATCATCCGCAGCAGCGTGGACTTGCCGCAGCCGGACGGGCCCAGCAGCACGAACAGCTCGCCGTCGGCGATGTGCAGCCGCACGTTCCGGACGGCGTGCACCCCGCCGGGGTACACCTTCCCGACACCGTCGAGCACCACATCGGTCATGAGTCCGCCTCGCGGTAGCCGCTGCGCTGGTGGGACATCCCACCGCGAGAGCGTCGCGGTTGTCCAGCCCCCCGCCGGGCCGGGTACGGCCAACCGTCCCGCGCCGCCCGGAATCAGTGATCGCGAAGCGGTGTTGTCCGGGCTGCGGCCGGACGGGCCGCGTCCCGCGACGGCAAGGAGATCCCACCGATGGTCAGTGTCAGCAGGGAGACGGCGGAGCAGACCGAGGAGCGCCTGCGCCGCGTGATCGCCCAGGCGGACCTGCTGGTGCGCGAGGGCGCCTGGTGTTTCGAGGAGTCGCCCCTGGACCGGCCGCCGGCCCTCACCGCCGACACGCTGGCCGTGGTCCGCGACGAGGAGAGCTGGAGCAGGCTGGTGCCGTCCGCGGGGGAGGGCGGGGACGCCGAACGCTTCGGGGTGTTCTCCTTCCACTTCCCCGAGGGGCTCGACAACAGCGGCTTCGTCGGCTGGCTGGCCGGGCGGCTCAAGGCGAGCCTGGGGACCGGGGTGTTCGTGGTCTGCGGGAGCAACCGCGACCGGGGCGGCATCTACGACCACTGGGGCTGCCCGGTCGACCTGCTCGACGAGGCCGTCGCGGTCGTCGAGGCGCTGCGCGCCGGCTGACCGCCGGGGGGCCGCGGGCGGGCGGCCCCCCGGCGGCGCTCAGCCCGCGGCCCGCAGGACGGTGGCGATGGCGCCCGCGGTGGTGACGCGCCGCCGGTACTCGGGCTGGCGGAGCTCGCCGCCCATGAACGGGCGGGGGTTGCGGTGGACGGCCGGGCTCGGCTCGTCGGTGAGCGCGGCGAAGTGGACCTCGCGCGCGCCGGTCGCCGCGAGGACGCGGGCGATGTTGCGGTCGGTGACGCCGCCGCCGGGCATCACGACGATGCGGTCGCCCGCGCGTTCCACCAGCTCGGCGATGAGCGGCGCGCCCTCCAGCACGCTCACCTCCTGCCCGGAGGTCAGCACCCGGTCCACGCCCAGGTCGACGAGGGTCTCCAGGGCGGCGAACGGGTCGGCGGCCATGTCGAAGGCCCGGTGGAAGGTGACCGGGAGCCCGCCGGCGGCGGCGATGAGGCGCTCGGTCACCGGGCGGTCGACCTCCCCGGCGGCGGTGAGCGCGCCGATCACCACGCCGTGCACGCCGGCCTCCCGCAGGAGGGCCACGTCGTGCTCCATGGCCGCGACCTCGTACTCGTCGTAGATGAAGTCCCCGCCGCGCGGGCGCACGATGGCGTGCACCCGGATCGACGACACGGCCGCCAGGGCGGCGCGGACCGTGCCGAGGGTCGGGGTGAGCCCTCCCTCGAACAGCGCCGCGCACAGCTCCACGCGGTGGGCGCCCGCGCGTTCGGCGGCCACGGCGCCCGCGACGCTGTCGATGCAGATCTCGTAGGTGAGGCTCACTGGTGTCCTTCCGGAGTGGTGCGGATCTCGCCCACCGGACGGCCGCCGCCCAGGACCGGGACGGTGGCCAGCGCGGCGGCCGGGGAGGTGTCGGCGCCGAGCGCGGCGAGCGCGCGCAGCGCGATGGCGGTGGTGGCGCGGGGGCTGCCGTCGATGACCTTCACCGCGACGGCGTGGCCGGCCGCGGTCGCGGCGACCAGCACGCCCTCCGCGCCGCCCTTGGCCAGGCTTCCGGGCAGCGCCCGCATGAGCTCGGTGTTGACGTGGCCGGTCCCGCCGACGTACTCGGGGTGGGCGCGCATGGCGTCGGCGACGGCGCGGGGCGGCCCGTCCTGCGCCAGCGCCAGCGACCGGATCGCGCGCGCCAGCCCCACCAGGGTCAGCCCGAACAGCGGGGCGCCGCAGCCGTCCACGGCGACGGGGGAGGGGGACTCTCCGGCGCAGTCGCCCATCGTGGTGCGGACGCCCTGCTGGAGCGGGTGCTCGGGGTCGAGGTAGGTGTCGGTCGGCCAGCCGTTGGCGGCGCAGGCGGCGAGCATGGCGGCGTGCTTGCCCGAGCAGTTCATGCGCTCGCGCGACTCGCCCGCCCCCGCCCTGATCAGCGACGCCCTGGTCGGCTCGTCCTCGGGCCAGGAGGGCGGGCAGCGCAGCGCGCCGGCGCCGAGCCCCGCGTCCGCCAGGATCGCCTCCACGGTCTTGACGTGGAAGTCCTCACCGGTGTGGCTGCCCGCCGCGATCGCGAGGCGCTCGCCCGCCAGCGGCGCGCCCGCCGCCAGGCAGGCCACGGCCTGGAACGGCTTGGTCGTGGAGCGCGGCAGCACGGTCTCGTGCGCGTGCCCCCGGGAGTGGGCGAGCGTTCCGTCCGGGGCGAGCCCGGCGACGCTGCCGTAGTGGCGGCTCTCGACGAAGCCGTTGCGGACGACCTCGGCCAGCACTTCGTACATCTGGATCCTCAGAGGGTGGGTCGGGCCGTCGGGACGGCGTCGACGGACGTGCCGGCGGAGGTGCCGGCGCCTCCGCCGGTGGCGGCGCGGGCGGCGCGGGACGGGCGGGTGCGCTGCCGCGCCTCCAGCGTCCGCGCGACCTTCGACAGCGTGGCGTTGATGACCAGGTAGATCAGCGCGATCACCAGGTAGGTCTGGATGAGCAGGTGGTTGTAGTTGGCCAGCACCTTGCCGCTGTAGAGCAGCTCGGCGTAGCTGACGACGTAGCCGAGCGAGGTGTCCTTCAGCAGCCCGGCGGACTGGCTGACCAGCGACGGCAGGACGCGCCGCGCCGCCTGCGGCAGCACGATCATCCGCATCGCCCGGCCCCGGGTCAGGCCGAGCGACAGGCCCGCCTCCAGCTGGCCGCGCTCCACCGACCGGATCCCGGCCCGGAAGATCTCGGCGAACGCGGCGGCGTTGGACACCGACAGCGGCACGACGAGCTTCCAGAACAGCGGCAGGTCGAGCCCGTACCGGGGGAGGGCGAACAGCACGACGTACACCAGCAGCAGCGCCGGGACCGTCCGGACGACCTCGACGTAGGCGGCGCAGGGCAGGCGCAGCCACCGGGAGGGCGACAGCCGGCCGAGGGCCAGCGCGGCGCCCGCCGCCATGGCCAGCGCGATCGACACCACGGCGGCCAGGGCGGTGGAGCGCAGCCCCTCCAGCAGGTAGCGCCACATCGGCCAGGTGCCGAACGGGCGCCAGCGGTCGGCGGCGAGCTGCCCGTTGTCGGCGAACTGCCGCAGCGCCAGCGCGACCAGCGCGAGCCCCGCCAGGACGGTCAGGGCGGTGGTGATCCGGATGCGCCGCCGGGCGCGCGGGCCCGGCTCGTCGAACAGCAGGCGCGAGGTCGGGGACGGGCTCATCGCAGGATCGCCAGCTTCCGTTCCAGGGTGCCGGTCGCCAGGCCGATGGCCCCCGACAGGGCCATGTAGGCCAGACCGGCCGTGACGAAGATCCAGATGGGCTGAGCCTCGGCCAGGTTGACCCGGTTGGCGGCGGCGGTCAGCTCCACCACGCCGACGGCGGCGGCCAGCGCCGTGTTCATCAGCGTCATGATCGCGATGTTGCCGAGCGGCTGGACGACCGTCCGCAGCGCCTGCGGCAGGATCACCAGCCGCAGGGACTGCGGGAACGTGAGCCCGAGCGCCCGGGCGGCCTCGCCCTGCCCCACCGGCACCGCGTTGATGCCGGACCGCACCGCCTCGGCCGTGTAGGCGCCCTGGTAGAGGGCGATCACCACGACCGAGGAGGTGAACAGCCCGGCCATGACGCCGATCTCGGGCAGCCCGAAGACGGCGAGCACGAGCCAGACCAGCAGCGGGACGTTCTGCAGCGTCTCGACGTAGACCATGCCCGCGGCGCGCAGCACGCGCACGGGGCTGACCCGCATCGCGGCCACGACGACCCCGGCGACGAGCGCTCCCGCCAGGGACAGCAGGGTCAGCCCGACGGTCAGCAGCAGGCCGTCGCCGAACTCGGAGAGGTGGTCGGTGATGACGTTCATGGCAGGGCGGGGCTCCCGGTCACTCGGAGCCCGGCGCGGACCCGATCGCGGGCGGCTGCGGGGCCTCGCCCGGCACGACCGTCCCGATCGAGTTCTTCCAGACCTTCGCCCACAGGCCGGACGCCTGGATCTGCTTGAGCCAGTCGTTGACGAACTGCTTCATCTGCGCGTCGCCGTGCTTGAGCCCGATGCCGTAGGGGTCGCTGGTGAACGGCTTGCCCTGGATCTGGACCGACGGGTCCTGCTTGGCGGTGGCCAGCAGCACGGCCTCGTCCTGGACGTAGGCGTCGCCGCGGCCCTGCTTGAGCGCCTGGACGCACTCGGGGTCGCTGCCGAACGTCACGATCTTGGCGTCCGGGGCGGCCTTCTTGATCGCCGGGATCGCCGGGGTGTTGGCGCCCGCGATGACGGTCCTGCCCTTCAGGTCGGCGGGCGAGGTGATGCCCGCGGCGCCCTTCTTGGTGGCGATGACCAGGCCGGAGCTGTAGTACGGCCCGGCGAACGCGACCTGCCTGGCGCGCTCGGGGGTGATGCTGTAGGTCTGGAACACCACGTCCACGGTGCCGTTGGACAGCAGGGCCTCGCGGGTCTCGGACGCCGAGTTGACGATCTTCACGTTCGGCTTGCCGATGATGTACTTGGCCAGCAGCCGCCCGAAGTCGGCGTCCAGCCCCTCGACCTGCTTGGTCGCCGGGTTCTGCTGGGACAGCAGCGGCGCGTCCAGCGAGCCGCCCACCAGGAGCTGACCGCGCTTTTTGATCTTCTCCATGGTGGAGCCGGCCGGTAGGTTCGCCGCGACCGGGGCCGCGGCGACCAGGTCGTCCTTGGCGCCGCCGCCGGCGCCCGGGACCGCCGGGTCGGTGCCGTCGCCGGAGCAGGCGGCCAGGCCGGTCAGCGACAGCGCGGCGACCGCGGCCACCGCGGTCCGCCGCGGCACGAGGGTACGCACCATGATCGTCAACCTTTCTCGGGTGGCGCGCCGAGACGGGCGCGCCGGTGGGACGGCTGGGGGTTCCGGGAGCCGGCTAGTGGCTGAGGACCTTGGCCAGGAAGTCCCGGGCCCGGTCGCTGGCGGGGGAGTCGAAGAAGGCCGCGGGCGCGCCGGTCTCCACGACCTCGCCGTCGGCCATGAACACCACGCGGTCGGCGACCTGGCGGGCGAAGCCCATCTCGTGGGTGACGACCACCATGGTCATGCCGTCGCGGGCCAGGCCCGTCATGACGTCGAGGACCTCGCCCACCATCTCGGGGTCGAGCGCGGAGGTCGGCTCGTCGAACAGCAGCGCCTTCGGCCGCATCGCCAGGGCGCGCGCGATCGCCGCGCGCTGCTGCTGCCCGCCCGACAGCTGGGCCGGGAGCTTGCCCGCCTGCCCGCCGATGCCGACGCGGTCCAGCAGCTCCCGGGCGCGCTCCTCGGCCTCGGCGCGGGACAGGCCGCGCACGCGGACCGGCGCGAGGGTCAGGTTGTCCAGCACGGTCCGGTGCTGGAAGAGGTTGAACGACTGGAAGACCATCCCCACGTCCGCGCGCAGCCGGGCCAGCGCCCGGCCCTCGGCGGGCAGCGGCGCGCCGTCGATCCGGACCTCCCCGGCGTCCGGCGTCTCCAGCCGGTTCAGGCACCGGCACAGCGTGGACTTGCCCGATCCGGACGGGCCGATCACCACGACGACCTCGCCCCTGGACACCTCCAGGTCCACATCGCGCAGCGCGACGTGGTCGCCGAAACGCTTGTGCAGCCCGCGAACCTCGATCATTCGGTCACCCACGCTCTAACTTCCTTCGAAATCGAAGCTGATCTGGACCATAGAGCGTTAATTTGGAGCAAGTCAACGGATTGATGGATGAAGTTCGCGCATGCTATCTATCTGGGGTGCGCAACAACAGAGACGACGGACCGGCGGCGCTCGTGCGCCTGGTGGCGACCGGCCAGGCGGAGTCGCGGGCCGAGCTCGCCCGGCTCTCCGGGCTGGCGGCGTCCAGCGTCTCGCTGCGCGTCGAGCAGCTCATCGAGGCCGGGCTGTTCGCCGAGGAGGGCGCCGGGGCCTCGCGCGGCGGACGGCGCCCGCGCCGGCTGCGGCTCGCCCGCGCCGCGGGCGTCCTCCTGATCGCCGACCTCGGCGCGCACCACGCGCGGCTCGCGGTCGCCGACCTCGCCGGGGCCCCGCTCGCGCTGGCCGACCTGACGTGCGACATCGCCGTCGGCCCGGAGAAGACGCTGACCACCGTCCTGGACGAGCTGCGCGCCCTCGCCCGCGACCGGGGCCTGAGCGACCTGCCGGTCCGGGGCGTCGGCATCGGCCTGCCCGGCCCCGTCGACCCGGCCACCGGGCAGGTGGTGTCGCCCTCGCGCATGCCCGGCTGGAACGACTTCCCGGTGCGCGACTTCCTCGCCGGCCACGCCGCGGTGCCCGTGCTCGTGGAGAACGACGCGAACCTCATGGCGGTCGGCGAGCACCGGCACTCCTGGCCCGAGCTGGACAACCTCATGGTCATCAAGCTCGGCACCGGCATCGGCTGCGGCGTCATCGTGGACGGCCGGCTGCACCGGGGACGCGGCGCCGCCGGCGACATCAGCCACGTCCGGATCCTGTCGGAGGCCACCGTCGACTGCTCCTGCGGCCATCCCGACTGCCTGGAGGCCCACGCGAGCGGCGCGGCCCTGGCCGCCGCGCTCGCCGGCCAGGGCATCGCGGTGGACCACCCGTCCCGCATCGTCGAGCTGGTCACCGACGGCGTCCCCCAGGCGACCAGCGCCGTGCGCACCGCCGGCCGCCTCATCGGCGACGTGCTGACCGCCCTGGTGAACTTCTTCAACCCCGACGCGCTGGTGATCGGCGGCAGCCTCTCCGGCGCCGAGCCGCTGGTCGCCACGGTGCGCGGCGCGATCTACGAGCGGTGCCTGCCGCTCGCCACCCGCAACCTGGAGATCGCCACCTCCCGCGTCGGCCGCAACGCCAGCATCCTCGGCGCGGGCCACCTGCTCCTGGACGCCTCCGGCGACTGGATCGAGCAGGCCCTCGACCGCTGAACCGGGGACGCGGCCCCGGCGCGCGGGGCGGAGGTCAGGCGTTCGGCGGCAGGTCGGTCCCGGCGCCGCGCCTGCGCACCGCGACCCGGCCGGTGTGCCGGCGGTGGGCGGGCAGGGTGCCGGCCCCGGCGCGCTCCACCTCGAAACCGGCGTCGGCGATCATCTCCAGGTCCGCCCGGCCCGGCTGCCCCTCGCTGGTCAGGTAGTCGCCGAGGAAGATCGAGTTGACGACGTGCAGCGCCAGCGGCTGGAGGGTGCGCAGGTGGATCTCCCGGCCGCCGGCCAGCCGCACCTCCACGTCCGGGCAGACGAACCGCACCATCGCGAGGATCCGCAGGCAGCGCTGCGGCGTCAGCGCCCACGTCTCCGACAGCGGGGTGCCCTCGAACGGGATCAGGAAGTTCACCGGCACCGAGTCCACGTCCAGCTCGCGCAGCGCCAGGGCCACGTCGACCAGGTCGCCGTCGGCCTCTCCCATGCCCGCGATCAGCCCGGAGCAGGCCGACATCCCCGCCCGCCTGGAGCGTTCGACCGTGTCGACCCGGTCGGCGAACCGGTGCGTGGTGCAGATGTCGGCGTAGTTGTCCTCGGAGGTGTTGAGGTTGTGGCTGTAGGCGTGCGCCCCGGCCTCGCGCAGCCGGTCGGCCTGCCCGTCCGACAGCAGGCCCAGGCAGGCGCAGATCTCCACCCCGGGACTGGTCTCCCTGATCGCGGCGATCGTCGTGGCGACGCGCTCGACGTCCCGGTCGGTCGGTCCGCGCCCGCTGGCCACCAGGCAGACGCGCTTGGCGCCGCCGGCCGTCCCGGCGGCCGCCGCGGCGGCCGCCTGCTCGGGCTTGAGCCAGGTGTACTTCAGGATGCCGGTGTCGGACCCGAGCCGCTGGGAGCAGTACGAGCAGTCCTCCGGGCACAGCCCCGACTTGAGGTTCACCAGGTAGTTGAGCTTGACCCGCCGCCCGAACCACCGCCGCCGCACCCGTCCCGCCGCGGCCACCACGTCCAGCAGCCCGTCGTCGGGGGACGCCAGCACCGCCAGCGCCTCGTCCCGCGTGGCCGACTCGCCGCGCAGCCCCTTGTCCACCAGCCCGTTCAGATCCATGCGGACGATCCTCGGGTCCGCGGCCCCCGCGGACCAATGACCGGACCGCACAAACCCGCGCCGCCCCCGTTTGTCGTCGCGCCCGCCCCGAACGGGCCGGAGCCCCGGCCCCCGAGGGGGAGCGGGGCTCCGGGCGCCGGGCGGGTCAGGAGGCCTGGTGGCCGATGGACAGGCCGCTGGCGGGGTCGAAGAAGTGCAGGCGGCGGGTGTCGACGGCCAGGTCGATGCTCTGGCCGGGGCGCACGTGCGAACGGGCGTTGACGCGCGCGGTCCACAGCGCCTTGTTGTCGATCAGCGGGATCGCGACGTCGGCGGCGTCGCCGTCGGCGGCGTCCTCGGCCAGGTCGGCGGTGTCCTTGTGCTCCACCGGCGGCGCGTCGATGGTGAAGATGACGTTGATCTCGCTGCCCAGCTCCTCGGTGACGCTGCTGGTCACCGACATCGGGGCCCACTCGGGGCTGGCGTGCGCGGCGTCCTCGAAGTCCGACGGCCGCACGCCCAGGATCAGCGTCCTGTCGAACCAGTCCTCCAGGCCCGGCCGCTCGGCGACCAGGGCGTCGGGGACCGGCAGGTCGAACCCGGCGAAGCGGATCCGCGCGCCGCCGTCGCCGCGGGTGAGCTCGGCGTTGACGAAGTTCATCGCCGGGGAGCCGATGAAGCCCGCCACGAACAGGTTCACCGGGTTGTCGAACAGCCGCTGCGGGGTGTCGACCTGCTGGAGCTTGCCCTCGCGCAGCACGCAGACCCGGTCGCCCAGCGTCATCGCCTCGATCTGGTCGTGGGTGACGTAGACGGTGGTGACGCCGAGGCGCTCGTGCAGCTGGCTGAGCGAGGCGCGCATGGACACGCGCAGCTTGGCGTCCAGGTTCGACAGCGGCTCGTCCATCAGGAACGCCTGCGGCTCGCGCACGATCGCCCGGCCCATCGCCACGCGCTGGCGCTGGCCGCCCGACAGCGCGGCGGGCTTGCGGTCCAGGAACTGCTCCAGGCCCAGCATCTTGGCGGCCTCCAGCACCTTCTTGCGGCGCTCCTCCTTGGAGGCCCCGCGCAGCTTGAGGCCGAACTCCAGGTTCTTCTCCACCGTCATGTGCGGGTAGAGCGCGTAGTTCTGGAAGACCATCGCGATGTCGCGGTCCTTGGGGGCCAGGTCGTTGACCACCCGGTCGCCGATGGAGATCTTCCCGGCGCTGATCTCCTCCAGTCCGGCGATCATCCGCAGCGCGGTCGACTTGCCGCAGCCCGACGGGCCGACCAGCACCATGAACTCGCCGTCGCGGATCTCCAGGTCGAGCCCGTTCACGGCCTTGACTCCGCCGGCGTAGACCTTGTCCACGGCCTCCAGGGTGATCCCGGCCATCCCGGCCCCCTCTCATGGAAACGTTTCCACCCTGACCTGTCCATCAGGGCTTTTGTTCATTGAGGGGATTCAATACTATGGAAACGTTTCCATGAAGAGGGCGGTCCGGACATTTCCGAAAGGACGTGCATGGCGGCGACGATCAAGCAGGTGGCGGCGGCCGCGGGCGTCGGCATCGCCACGGTCTCGCGGGTGTTCTCCGGCGCCGGGCCGGTCAGCGCGGCCACCCGGGAACGCGTGCTGGCCGCCGCCCGCGAGCTGGACTACCGGCCCAGCGCCGCCGCCCGCAGCCTCAAGACCCGCCGCGCCGGCGGCCTCGGCCTGATCGTGCCCGACGTCACCGAACCGTTCGGCGCCGCGCTGGTCGCCGGGGTGCTGGACTGCGCCCGCTCGCTCGGCGAGCACGTGCTGCTGGACGCCTCCCAGGGCGACCCCGCCCGCGAGGCCGAGATCGTCGAACGGATGCGCGCGCAGGGCGTGGGCGGGATCATCGCCGTTCCCGCCGGGGACCCCGAGACCTGGCGGCCCGTCGTCCGCGCGGGCACGACCGTGGTGTTCGCCGACCGCGCGCTGCCGGAGCTGCCGCGCGTCCCGGCGGTGCTGACCGACGACGCCTCGGGCGTGCGGTCGCTGACCGAGTACCTGGTGGGCCTCGGCCACCGCCGGATCGCGTTCCTCGGCGCCACCGGGCCGGGCCGCCCCGCCGACGCGCGCGAACGCGCCTTCCGCGCCACCCTGGAGGGGCTGCGCGTGCCGGTCGACGAGGAGCTGGTCGTCGCGGCCCGCCCCGAACGCGACAGCGCCTACGCCGCCGCGGCCGGGCTGCTGCAGGCCCGCGCCGACGTCACCGCCGTGCTGGCCGCCGGGCACCTGGTGGGCGAGGCCGCCGTGCTGGTCGCCCGCGAACTCGACCTGCGCGTCCCCGCCGACGTGTCCATCGCGATGGTCGACGACGTCGCCTGGGCCGAGCTGTGCGACCCGCCGCTGACCGCCGTCGCCCGCTCCGGCCACGCCGTCGGCTACCACGCCTGCGAGACGGCCGCGCGCGAGCCGTCCCGCCGCGCCGCGCCCGGCCCGCTGCTGCTCCCCACCGAACTGGTGATCCGCGGCAGCTGCCGCCCACCGCGCGGCCGCTCGGTCCGTGAGGCGGGAACGTCGCGCGCACGCTAGATTTTCCGGGTGGAGGAGATCGATCGTCAGATCATGGCCCTGCTGGCCGAGGACGGCCGGATGAGCTTCACCGATCTGGCCAAGGAGACGGGACTGTCGGTGTCGGCCGTGCACCAGCGGGTGCGGCGGCTGCAGAAACGCGGGGCCATCAGGGGGTTCACCGCCCTGCTGGACCACGGGCAGATCGGCCTGGCGCTGACGGCGTTCGTGTCGATCAAGCCGACCGACCCGGCCGCCCCCGACGACGCGCCCGACCGGCTGGCCCATCTGAGCGCGATCGAGGCGTGCCACTCGGTGGCGGGGGAGGAGAGCTACATCCTCAAGGTCCGCGTGGGCACCCCCAACGAGCTGGAGGAGCTCCTCCAGCAGATCCGCGCCGCCGCCAACGTCGCCACCCGCACCACGGTCGTGCTGAGCACCCCCTGGGAGGGCCGCCGCCCCCCGCTGTGATCGTTTCTGCGGCCCGCGCCCGTTTGGGCCGGCGGTGACGGGAACCCTTTCCGGTGGAACCTTCCACGACGAGGGGACGCCATGGCACCGCCTCCGCCCGGCCCGGTCCGCACCGCGCGCGCCGTGCTGCGCGTCCAGGGGACGCTGCTGGCGGTGACCTGCGCCGCGCTCGTCGCCGCCGGGGCCGTCCTGGTGGCGGCGCGGCTGGCCGAGGACTCCACCGGCCCGGCCGCGCCGGTCCCCGGGCTGGTCCCCGGGCTGGTCGCCGCCGTGGGGGCGGGCGTGGCCGCCGCGGTCGCGTTCGCGCTGGCCGCGCGGCTCGGCGGCGCGGCGCCGGACGCGCGCGTCACCACGGTGGCGTTCGAGTCGGCGGTGGGCTGCGCGGGCCTGCTCGCGCTCGCCGCCGGGCTGCTGCCGGCGCGCGGGGGAGCGCCCGCCGTCGTCGCCCTGCTGCTGGTGAACGGGGTGGCGCAGCCCGCGCTCGCGGCGGTGGCGCTGGCGCGGCTGCGTGCCGCCCGCACCGGGGAGCGCCGCGTGCGCCGCTGACGGTTCAGCCGCGCGGGGCGAACGCCTCCAGCGCCGCCAGGGCCCGTTCCATCGACCGGGCGGGATCGGCGTCCGGGCCGGTCACCTCCGGGTCGAAGTTGAGGTCCAGGAACAGTTCGGTGACGCCCTGCCCGGCCAGCCGCGCGAAGTCGCCGCGGATCTCCTCCACCGACCCGGTCAGCGGCGCGCGGTCCGGCAGCCCCGCCGCCCGCACCCGCACCGGGCCCCGGCACACGATCCGCAGCGCGTCCGGGTCGCGGCCCGCCTCGGCGGCGGCCTCGCGCACGACCGCGACCGACCGGCCGAGCGCCGCCAGGTCGGCGCGGCTGGAGCTGACCCAGCCCGCCGCCAGCCGCCCCGCGCGGCGCAGCGCCGCGTCGGCGGCGCCGCCTAGCAGGATCGGCGGCCCGGGCCGCTGCACCGGCCCGGGCTCCATCCGCACCGCCGGGAGGTCGTAGAACTCGCCGTGGTGCTCGGCCACCTCGCCGGTCCACGGCGCGCGCAGCACCGTCAGGTACTCCTCGCCGCGCGCGCCCCGCCGTTCCATGGGCACGCCCACCGCCGCGAACTCCTCGGGCATCCACCCCAGCCCGAGCCCCAGGTCCAGCCGCCCGCCGGAGAGCAGGTCGAGGGTGGCGGCCTGCTTGGCCAGCACCGGCGGCGCCACGAACGGCATGTTGACGACCGCCACGCCCAGCCGCACCCGCTCGGTGCGGGCCGCCAGGTAGGCCAGGGTGATGAGCGGGTCGGCCACGTTGCGGTAGGGCAGGTCGGGGGAGCCGGCCGGGTTGAGCAGCCGTTGCAGCGTCCACACCGAGCGGTAGCCGAGCGCCTCGGCGCGCTGGGCGATCGTCACCTGGTTGGCGGGCGTGGCCCAGGCGCCCGACACCGGAACGGCGAACCCGATCTGCACGCGGCACTCCTCGTCCTCGACGCACGGAAGGATCAGTCCGAACCTTACATCGTCAAGGCCGGTGTCCGGCACGGTGGCCAGGGTGCGCCGAATCACCAGGGCACCGGGGCGGAGCCGGGTTACGCTGATCGCACAGACGAGAACGTTCAGGAGGTGCCGATGCGACGTCCGGTCGAGATCGCCCAGGCGGTGAAACCCCGATTGCGCGGCTGGCTCCATCTGGGGACCTTCCCGGTCGCCCTGGTCGCCGGGGTGCTGCTGACGGCGCTCGGCCCGACACTGGCGGCCCGGTTGTGCGCGGCGGTGTACGCGCTGACGTCGGCGCTGCTGTTCGGGGTGTCGGCGGCCTACCACCGGGGCCGCTGGTCGCCGCGCGTCGCCGACGTGCTGCGCCGCTTCGACCACGCCAACATCTACCTCATCATCGCCGGGACCTACACGCCGTTCGCGTACCTGATCCTGGAGGGGACGGCCCGCACGCTGGTGCTGGCGGTGGTGTGGGGCGGCGCGGTGGCGGGCGTGCTGTTCCGGATCCTGTGGACCAACGCGCCGCGCTGGCTCTACACCGCGCTGTACATCGGGCTGGGCTGGGTGGCGGCGTTCTTCGTGCCGCAGTTCATCGAGGGCACCGGGATCGTCGTGGCGGTGCTGGTCGCGCTCGGCGGCGTGCTCTACAGCGCCGGCGGCCTGGTCTACGGGCTGCGCCGCCCCGACCCGTCGCCCCGCTGGTTCGGCTTCCACGAGGTGTTCCACGCCTTCACGGTCGCCGCCTACGTCCTGCAGTACATCGCGGTCTCGGTCGTGGTCTACCGCGCCGGGGCGGTGTGATGCGGGAGCTGGTGGAGTTCCTGCGGGCGCGGGTCGCCCGGGACGAGCAGGTCGCGCGGGCGGCCGCGGCCGCCCCGTGGCGGACCGAGGGGCCGGGGAACGTCACCGTCGACACCGCGTCGGCGAAGGGCGGGGAGCCGTGGGGCCGCCTGGGGTTCGTGGCGTCGGTGGAGAACGAGTCCTACGCCGAGCACATCGCCCGCCACGACCCGGCCCGCGCGTTGCGGGAGGCCGAGGCGGTGCGCGGGGTCCTGGACGAGTACGAGAAGGCCGCCTGGGTGCTGGAGCGCAGGGGCCGGACGGCGGAGGCCGAGGGCGCGCAGTCGGCGCGGGAACGGGTGCTGCGGATGCTCGCCCAGGCCTACGCCGACCATCCCGGGTACCGGCCCGAGTGGCGTCCCTGACCCGTTCCCGGCCGCCGGTTCAGAGGACCTCGTCCATGAGCGACAGGTAGCGGCCGGCCCAGTCGCGGAAGGTCCAGGTCTCCGGCCACCAGCGCAGGGCCCGGCGCTGGAAGAACTCCCACAGCAGGGCCCGGTCCAGCAGCAGGTAGGCCCCGGCCCGTTCGGCGAAGCCCGGACGGGGCGGGGCCGCGGCGCGGTGGGCGTCCAGGAACGCGGCCGCCGTCGGCGGATGCTCGTCCAGGTAGGCGCACAGCGTCCGGGCGACGTCGGTCTCGCCGTCGCCGAAGTAGGACTGGGCCAGGTCGAAGACGCCGTTGACCCGCCAGCGCCCGTCCCGGTGGACGACCACCAGGTTGCCCTCCTTGAAGTCCTCCATGACCAGGCAGGGCCGGAACGGCCGGGACAGCGCCGGGGCGCTCCGGGACAGCAGGTCCCCGGCCCAGGCCAGGTCGTCGGGGGTCGTCGCGGAGGGCCGGTGGCGGCGCGCGGTCCTGAGCCTGGCCAGCGTCCGGGACGTCACCCAGGAGGCGTAGGGTCCCCCCGCGTCCGGTCCGGGGGCGGGGTCGGGGAGCGCCCAGACCGAGGCGTCCGGCGCCTCCAGGGGGACGACCTGCCGCACGACGGGGTGGTAGCGGCCGGGGCGGTCCCGCGTGAGGGTGTGCATCTCGGCCAGGGTCTCGCCGAGGGCCCGCGCCACGTCGGCGCGCTGGGCGGGGTCCAGCGCGGAGCGGGTGTCCCCGTCGGACAGGTGGAGACCCTCCAGCCGGGGCATGAGCACGTACGGCCAGCCGAAGACGTCGGCGCGTTCGTCCACCAGGTACGGCCAGGGGACGGGCACGCGCGTGTGCCGCCGCAGGGCCTCGGCGTAGAAGCGTTCGGCCTCGAACTGGCCCCGGTAGTGCGGCCTGCCGCGCAGGACGTAGCCGCCTCGCTCCGTGGTGAGGAACAGGTTCTGGCCGAAGCCGCCGTGCGGGGCCTTCTCGGCGGAGACCAGGCGTCCCAGGCCGAAGCGGTCCAGGGCCCGCTGGACCTGGGCTTCGGTGAGGGGGCCGAGGTGGTCCGTGGTGGGGAGCATGCCGTGTCGCCTCTCAGGTCTCCTGAACGCCCACGCGCACCGGGTCCGCCGCCGGGCGTTCGGGGCGGTGGACGCCGAACCAGCTGAGCCGGATGAAGGACAGCAGCAGGACGCCGTAGTTCAGCACCCAGAAGATCGAGCCCAGGTCGAGGCCGTCGAGCGTCCCCCGGCCGTACTGCCGGGCCAGGTGGACGGCCAGCGCCGTCCCCAGCAGCAGGAGCAGGGCGATCTGCGGCGCGACCTGCCGCAGGTAGATCCCCGCGCGGTGCTCCTTGCGGGTCACGCGGTAGACGGGTTTGCGGTGCGGGCCGTAGCGGAGGGCCTGCACGCAGGCGTTGACGTAGACGAACGTCAGCCCCACCCAGATCTGCTTGGCCCGGAACACGTCCTGCCAGGACACCCCGTTGCCCAGCACGAACGTGTGCAGCCCGATGAGCGCGACGTACAGCATCGAGTAGGTGAAGTGCGCGACCGCGTCCGACTGGAACATCCGCACGCCCGAGAGCAGGCACAGCGCCGGGGTGAGCATCAGCACCAGCGACGGGAGGCTCGACAGGTAGAACAGGCCCATCTCCAGGAACTGGAGGCGTTGCCGCGCGGTCAGGCCGGGCGCGCGGACCGGCGACCGCCAGAAGAAGATCCGCAGCGTGTCCAGCGCCCAGGTGCCGAGCTGCTTGTAGACGTTCGGGACGTCCTCGGGCGCGATCTGCCCGACGGCCCCGGCGACCGGCAGGTACTCGCCGCGCATCCCGTGCTGGAGGGCGACGTAGCCCGAGTACAGGTCCTCCACCAGGTTCCAGGTGGGGAAGCCGCCGATGCGCTCCAGGGCCGAGCGCCGCCACACCAGGCCGCTGCCGCACGGGAACACCGAGCCCGCGCGGTCCCGCGACAGCATGATGCCCCGGTAGAAGAAGCGCCGCCGGTTGCCGAACGGGTCGCCCGGGCTGACCGTGGCGTCCTTGACCGTCTGCACGAACGCCACGTCCGGCCGGTGCGCGAGCCGCCCGACCGTCAGGTGCAGGAACTCCGGGTCGCCCACCAGGTCGTCGGCGTCGCGCGTCTCGACGAACTCCGCGGCGGGGTGCTCGCGCTCGACGAGGGCGAGCATGGAGTTGAGGTTGCCGTCCTTGGCGGAGCCGCGCCGGTCGGGGGCTCCCTTGCGCGGCGGCAGGTGGTAGCGGACGACGGCCGCCGGGTGGCGGCGGGCCAGGTCCTCCACCATCGCGCGGATCGCGGGCCGGTGCCCGTCGTCGCCGACCACGACGACGAGGCGGTCGTGCGGCCACCGCTGGTCCAGGACGCTCTCCAGGGTGCGGCGCAGCATGGCGGGCGGCTCGTTGAAGGTGGGCACCAGGACCGCGACGTGCGGGGCGGCGTAGGGGGCGGGCTCGGGCACGTCCGGCGGGCGGCGCTGCCAGTTGTTGACGACCGTGATGCCCAGCAGCGCGACGAGGAAGGCGTTGGCCAGCAGGAACGGCACGAACAGCCAGGGCGCGTCGGGCACGTCCGCCACGGCCCAGCCGAGGTACCCCAGCGACGCCGCCAGCACGGCGACGCCGACGCCCCGCCGCACCAGGTCGACACGGCACAGCTCCTCGACCCTCCGGCGCGCCGGGTCGGCGCGTCGCGGCCCCCCGGCACGATGGTGGCCGGGGGAGAGGGCTTCCTCGGCTGCCACCATCGCGACCCCTCCTGGAGTACGGGACCCGGGCGCGGCCCCGCGTCGGGCGGCGGGTCCGTGGTCCGGCTCGTTGGCTGGGACGTCACCGGGGCGCGTGGGGTTCCCGTCCCGGGCGGCGTCTCGGGCCGGTCACTCCCAGGGGCCGCCGTCGAGGAAGCGGTCGATCCGTTCGGCGAACGGCGCGGGGTCGAGGTCCTTGTCCCGCGCCCACCCGTCGCTGTGCACGGTGCGCAGGGGGCGGTCGCCCGCGTCGCAGACCAGCGAGACGACCGTTCCGCGCTCGCCGCGTTCCCGCATCGCCGCGACCAGGTGCAGCGCGCCCCACAGGTTGGTGCCGGTGGAGCCGCCGACCGGGCATCCGGTGGCGGCCCGGAACGCGCGGGCGGCGGCGACGCTGGCGGCGTCGGGGACGGTCACCATCAGGTCGACCAGCGACGGCAGGAAGCCCGGCTCCATGCGGGGCCGCCCGATGCCCTCGATGCGCGACGGCATGCCGGTCGCGTAGTCGTGCGCGCCCGTCACCCAACCGGGGAAGTACGCGGAGTTCTCCGGGTCGACGACCGCCAGCCGCGTGGGCAGCCCGTGGGAGCGGATGTGCCGTCCGAGGGAGGCGGAGGTCGCGCCGGTGCCCGCGCCGACGACCAGCCAGGCGGGCGGGCCCGCGAGCTGCCCGAACAGCTCCCCGGCCAGGTCGTCGCCGCGCCAGTCCAGCGTCCGTTCGGCCCAGGTGAACTGGTCCAGGTAGCAGGCGCCGGTGTCGTCGGCCAGCCGCCGCGCCTCCTCGTAGACGGCCAGGGGCGGGGTGACGAAGCAGCAGTCGCCGCCCAGCTCCTTGACGGGCGCGGCGCGGGCGGGGTCGGGCGCGCCGGGCATCACGGCGGTGTAGGGCAGGCCGAGCATCCGCGCGAAGTACGCCTGGGACAGCGCGGCGCCGCCGCCGGTCGCCTCCACCACGGACGTGCCCTCGGTGACGCGGCCGGAGGCGACGGAGTGCCGGAACAACGCGCGCGCCGCCCGGTGCTTGAGGTTGCCGGTCGGGTGCGCCGACTCGTCCTTGAACCAGAGCGTGACGTCCCAGTCGCCCGGCAGGGGGAAGCGGACCAGCGGCGTCGGCGGGGCGTGCTCGCGTTCGGCGTCCAGGCGGCGGATCGCCTCCGCCGCCCAGCGCGCCGCGTGTTCGTGGTCGGCCATGGCGGCATGCAACCAGAACACGCCGCTTTTGTCAGGACCGGGACCGGTGGAGGTCAGCCGGGCAGCAATGCCGCGAACTCGGGTTTGAGCAGCTCGCGGACCTTGCCGTAGGGGGCGGCGAACCGGCCTCGGTGGCACCCGTCGCTGCCGGAGGTGAACCACGCCAGCTCGAACCTGGTGGGGGTGAGGAACGCGCTGAGGCTCGGCGGGCTGTCACCGGACACGGACGTGTTGCCGGGCACGACGGTGGGGGACAGGTGGGCGCGGGTGAACCCCTCGTCTCTCAGGCACCGCTCGTGCCAGGACATGTCGCCCGGTTGGGGGTCGCGCTCCGGGACCAGGCGCTTCAGGCGCGCCAGTCCCGCCTTGGTGAGGGTCTCGGCCCGGAACACGTCGGTGGCGGTGAGGCGCTTGCCGGTGGTGAGGTCGAGCGTGACGACCTCGCCGGGCGGCTGCCCGTCGGCCGACTGGCACCAGTCGGAGAACAGGTCGTAGCGCGCCGACAGCAGGCGGGGGCCGCTCAGCCCGGTCTCGACGGTGGTGCGGACCTTCTCCGGCTTGCCCGCGCACGCCCGGCGGGCCGCGGGGTCGGAGGCGAACTGGCGGCCGATCCGCAGCGCGCGGTCGACGGGCGCGCGCAGGGCGGCGTTGACGCGCTGCTGGAGCGCGGTGTCGCGCAGGCCGCTGACCGTGACGTACTGCGCGTTGTCGAGCTGGATCGGGAGGGACGCGACCGTCTGGGTCTGGGACTGGGACGCGACCCGCACCACGGCGGTGGGCGCGGCGGTGGCGGCCGGACGCGTCGGCCGGTCGTCGCCGGTCGCCTGGACCGCGACGAACGCGCCGGACGCGACGACGGCCGTTCCGGCGGCGGCGAGCGCGGCCTTGCCGGTGGCGGTGGCCAGCACGCCCTTGCCCGCCGTGGCCCCGGCGGCGGTGCCCGTCCCGGTCGCGCCCACGCCACTCGCCGCACCGCCCGCCGCGCCCCCGGCCGCACCGGCCGCCGCGCCGCCGCCGAGGCCGAGGGCGGCCAGCGGGAACAGCGCCGCCAGCGCCGCCGCGGCGGCGGCCAGCGCCCGCACCCCGGTGTGCTCCCACCCGCCGCCGTAGGCGGCGGTCGCGGCGGCCTCCAGCTCGGCGGCGAACGCCTCGGCGCCCGCCGGGCGCGCCGCCGGGTCCTTGGCCATGCCGCGCCGCACCAGGTCGTGCAGCGGGGCGGGGACGTCGGCCAGGTCGGGGTCGGCCGACAGGTGCTGGTTCATCAGCGCGGCCCGGCCGGTGGCGGCGGCGAACGGCCGGCGCCCGGTCACGCACTCGTAGAACACGCAGGTCGCGGCGTACACGTCGGTGGCGGGCGCGGCCCGTCCGCCGCGCCACTGCTCGGGGGCCATGTAGGCGGGGGTGCCGGAGGCCGAGCCCTGCCCGGCCAGCACCGCCACCCCGAAGTCGACGAGCTTGCTGAGGCCGTCGGCGCGGACCACGACGTTGGCGGGCTTGTAGTCGCGGTGCACCACCCCGACCGCGTGCGCGGCGGCCAGCCCCAGCAGCGAGCCCTTGAGCACCGTCAGCGCCGCCTCGGGCGCCAGCGCGCCGTGCTCGCCCAGCACGGTCTTCAACGACACCCCGTCCACGGCCTCCATGACGATCGCCGCGCCCCGCTCGCTCTCCACGAACCGGTACAGCCGCGCGACGTACGGGCTGGTGAGGCTGCCGAGCATGCGCGCCTCGGCGCGCAGCGCCGCCAGCGCCCCCGGGTCGGCGCCCAGCAGATACTTGATCGCCACGGGCGTCCCGGCCCGCTCGTGCTGGGCCAGCACGACCCGGCCCTGGGCGCCGCGTCCCAGCTCCCGCCGTTCGACGAACCCCTCGACCCGCCATTCCGCCACGTCGTCACCTCATCACCGAGTGGTTCCTACGGTAGGGACAGACGCCTCGATCGTGACAGAGGTTGGCGTCCGGTGATCTCGGTTTCGCATCGGCGGCCGGCGCCGCCGCCCCGGAAACGGAACGGTGGCGGGCGGCGCCTACGGCGGGTCGCCGTGGACCCGGCGGCCCGCCACGAACGTCGCCACCACCTCCAGCCCGCCGACGTCCTCGGGCGCGGTGTCCAGCGGGTCGCCCGACACCACGGTCAGGTCGGCGTACTTGCCCGGCGTCAGCGAGCCGACGACGTCGTCGGCGTGGAGCTGCCAGGCGGCGTCGAGGGTCTGGGCACGCAGCGCCTGGGCGACGCCGATGCGCTGGCCGGCCCCGAACCGGCGGCCCGCGCGCGACATCCGCGTGGCGGCGACGCCGATGTTGTGCAGGGGATCGACGGGGTGACGGGGGAGTCGTTGTGCAGCGACACCCGCATCCCCGTGGCCAGCGCCGTCCCGACCGGGGCCCACCGCTCGGCGACGGCGGGGCCGAACAGGTCGTCGGCGATGACCTCGCCCCAGTAGTGGAGGTGGTCGGGGAACAGGCTGCAGGTGATCCCCAGCGCGTGCGCGCGGGCGAACTGCCCGGGCCGCATCGCGCTGACGTGCTCCATGCGCAGCCGCGGCGGGCCGGGCGGCGCGGGGTGGCGCGCCAGCAGCTCCGACCACACGGCCAGGACCTGTTCGGCGGCCTGGTCGCCGTTGGCGTGGCAGGCCAGCTGCCAGCCCGCCGTGTAGTAGGCCAGCGACAGCCCCAGCAGCTCGGCGTCGGTGTGGTTGGGACGGTCGCGGTGCCCGGGGGGCACGCCGAGCATGCGGGTGGCGGGGGTGTCGAGGTAGGGGAACGAGGCGGCCAGGTTGCCGGTCCAGGGCGACCCGTCGGCCCAGATCTTCACGCCGACCTGCCGGACCAGGTCGTCGCCGTCGCCGGGGGCGACCTCGCTGCGCAGCGCGGGGCCGGCCACCTCGTACAGCCGCAGCCGCGCGGCGTCGGCGTCCAGCGCGACGGCCTCCAGCCCGCGGGCGACGGCGGCGGCGTGCGCGCGGACGTCGGCGCGGCGCGGGTCCAGCGCCTCGGCCAGCGCGCGCCCGACGGTCATGCGGGGGTTGAGGGAGGAGTAGGGGTCCTGGGAGACCATCTGGACGCGGCGGCGCACGGCGGTGAGGCGGGCGCCGCGCAGCCCCGACACCTCCTCGCCGTCCAGCAGGACCCGGCCCGCGCGGGGGCGCACCAGCCCCACCATCGCCTTGGCGAGGGTGGACTTGCCGGACCCGGACTCGCCGACCAGGCCCAGCGAGGTGCCCGCCGGGACGGTCAGGCTGACGTCGTCGAGCACGGTGACGGCGCGCCGTCCGTGCCCGAACGCGACGGTGACGTTCTCGGCGGCCAGCGTCATCGGTCTCCTCCCCGGTGCGGGACGGCGGTCAGGGCGTGGCAGGCGGCCCGGTGCGCGGGGCCGAACGGCACCACCGGCGGGGCCTGTTCGGCGCAGTGCGGCAGTTCCTCGGCGCACCGCCCCGCGAACGGGCATCCGGCGGGCCGCGCCGCCGGGGCGGGCGGACGGCCGGGGACGGTGGACAGGGGCTCGCCCTCGGGGGCGTCCAGCCGCGGGGTCGCGGCCAGCAGCGCCCGGGTGTAGGGGTGGCGGGCGCGACCCTCGCGGAGGTCGGCCACCGGCAGCTCCTCCACGATCCGCCCGCCGTACATCACCAGCACCCGGTGGTACAGCGCGGCGACCACGCCCATGTCGTGGGAGATGAACAGCATGGCGGTGCCGTCCCGCCGGTTGATCTCCCGCAGCAGGTCCAGCACCTCGGCCTGCACGGTGACGTCCAGCGCGGTGGTGGGCTCGTCGGCCACCAGCAGCCGGGGCCCGGTCAGCAGCGCCGAGGCGATCATCGCGCGCTGCCGCATCCCGCCCGACAGCTCGTGCGGGTGCTGGCGCAGCCGCGCCGCCGGGCGGGTGACGCGCACCGACTCCAGCGCGGCGGCGGCGCGGCGGCGCGCCTCGGCGCGGCCGACCCCGCGGTGGTGCCGCAGCGCCTCGGTGAGCTGGCCGCCGACGCGCAGCGCCGGGTTGAACGAGGCGGCGGGGTCCTGGTAGACGACGCCGATCTCGGTGGCCAGCCGGGCGGGCGCGGCGGCGCCGAGCAGGTCCAGGTCGTCCAGCCGCAGCCGGTCCGCCCGCGCGGCGAGCCCGTCGGGCAGCAGCCGCGCCACCGCCATCGCGGTCAGGCTCTTGCCCGACCCCGACTCGCCGACCACCCCGACGATCTCGCCGGGACGGATGTGGAACGACACGCCCGCCACCAGGTCGGTGCCGTCGGGCAGGCCGACCCGCAGGCCGTCCACCACCAGCAGCGCGTCGTCGGGCACGGCGGCCCGGTCGGCGCCGGTGCCCGCGTTCGCCACCGGCGGCGGGACGGCCCCGCGTCGCGCCTTCGCGGCGCGGCGCGGATCGGCCCCGGCGGCCAGGCCGTCGCCGACGAACCCGGCGAGCACCCCGGTCAGCGTGACGGCGGCGGCCGGGCCCAGGGCCTCGGCGGGATTGGTGTAGAGCGCCTCCAGCCCGGTGTTGAGCAGCGCGCCCCAGTCGTAGGTCGGGGGCTGCACGCCCAGCCCGATGAACGACAGCCCCGACAGCGCCGTCAGGGTCCCGGCGAACGCCACCGACAGCAGCACCATCAGCGGTTCGGCGATGTTGGGCAGCAGGTGCCGGGTCAGCAGCCGGGGGGAGGGCACGCCCAGCAGCCGGGCGGTGGCCACGAAGTCGCGGCCCGCGGCCGAGGCGGCCAGGTTGGCCGTCAGCCGGGCGAACGCGGGCGTCCACGCCACGCCGATGCCGACCACGGCGGCGACCCGCCCGGCGCCCAGGATCGCGGTGACCACCAGCGCCAGGATCACCGCCGGGTAGGACACCAGCACGTCGATGAGGCGCAGCCCCACCTCCCGGACGCGGCGCCCGGCCACCCACACCGCGGTGCCCAGCGCGATGCCGAGGACGCCCGCGACGAGGGTGGCGGCGGCCGCCATCACCAGGGTGAGGCGGGTGGCCACCAGGGTGCGGGCGAGCACGTCGCGGCCCAGCGCGTCGGTGCCCAGCCAGTGGCCGCCCGACACGCCCTGGCGGGCGGCGCCGGTGAGGCGGGTGGCGTCGTCGCCCCAGATCCACGGCGCGACGATCCCCGGCAGCACGATCAGGGCGAGGCCGGTGACCCCGGCCACGAGCCCTCTGGACCAGCGGATCACGGGGCGCTCCTCCCGGTGAGGGTGCGCGGGTCCAGCAGGCCCAGCAGCACGTCGACGAGCACGTTCAGCAGCGTGGCGAGCAGGCCCAGCAGCAGCACCGTGCCCTGGATGACCGGATAGTCGCGGTTGAGGATCGCCTGGACGACGCGGCCGCCAAGGCCCGGCCAGTTGAACACGCTCTCCACGATCACGGTGCCGCCCAGCAGCCCGGCCAGCGTCAGGCCGCCCATGGTGAGGGTGCCGGTGAGCAGGTTGGGCAGCGCGTGCCGGGCGTACAGCCGCAGCGGCGGCAGCCGGTGGCCGCGGGCGGTGCGCAGGTAGTCCTGGACGAGCACCACGGCGGTCTCGCGGCGCACGATCCGCGCCAGCACGCAGGCGGCGGGCAGCGCGATCGCCGTGACCGGCAGCACCAGCGCCGACAGCGAGGCCGCCCCGGCGGCGGGCAGCAGCCCCAGCGTGATCGCGAAGACCAGCACCAGCAGCGTGCCGAGCACGTACTCGGGCGTCGCGCCGACCAGCCCGGTGACGAAGGTGAAGGCGGTGTCCAGCCGGGCGCGCCGCCCGCCGCGGGTCGCGATCGCCGCCGCCATGCCCAGCGGGATCGCCACCGCCAGCACCACCACGATCGCCAGCAGCGCCAGTTCGGCGGTGAACGGCAGCCGCGACCCGATCACCTGGGCGACCGGCTCGCGGGTCTGGAACGACGTCCCCAGGTCCCCCCGGGCCAGCCCGGCGACGTAGGAGCCGAACTGCGCGGGCAGGGACCGGTCCAGCCCCAGTTCGCGCCGGAGCTGTTCCACCTGCGCGCCGGTGGCGGTCTCCCCGGCCAGCGCCCGGGCCGGGTCGCCCGGGATGAGCTGCACCATCAGGAACGTCACCACCACCAGCGTCGCCGGCGCGGCGGCCAGGCCGCCCAGCCTGCGCAGCAGGAACCGCGTCCAGGGATGCGCGGAGCGACCGCGTCGCGGGCCGGTCATCAGCCCTTGACCCGGAAGTTGTCCGGGTCCGGCGCGCCGTTGACCACGACGCCGTCGGCCCGCCTGCCGAGGACGAACGCCACCGGGACGGTCGACAGCGGCACCACGTCGGCGCTCTCCAGCAGGGCCTTCTGCGCCCTGGCCCAGGCGGCGCACTGCGCGTCCCGGTCGGCGGCGGCCGCGACCCGGCCGAGCGCGGCGGTGAAGTCCGCGTTCCGGACGGCGCCGAAGTTGCGGCCCTTCGGCGGGGCCTCGCCGGTCAGCATCAGCGCCCCGGCGGTCAGCGTGCCGGGGAAGTTCAGGTGCGCCATGACGGTGAGGTCCCAGTCGCCCCCGGCGCCCAGCACCTCGGTGGCCCAGGTGGCGTTGTCGACGTTGCGCAGCGTCGCCCTGGCGCCCGCGGCGCGCAGCGCCTCCTGCACGTAGGCGTTGCCCGCGCCGCCCGCGACGGCGTTGGTGCCGGTGATCTTGAGGGTGGCGCCGTCCAGCGCCTTGCGGGCGGCGGCGACGTCGGTCGCGGGCACCGGTGCGGCGTCGGTGCTGGCGCAGGGGCTGGTGCTGTCGCTCCAGCTCCGCATGACCTCGCCGCGTCCGCCGTAGACCTTGTTGAACGCGGCCGGGTCGAGGGCCTGCGCGACGGCCCTGCGGGTCGCGGCGTCGGCGCCGGGGCGGCCGGGGCGCTGGTTGAACACCACGAACATCCGCAGCAGCGGGGCGACCTTCACGGTGTAGCCGCCGCCGCGGAAGCGGGCGGCGTCGGGGCCGGTGAACGCGCCGTACTCCAGCGCCCCGGTGCTGAGCTGGTTGGCCAGCGTGCTCTCGTTGGGCACCAGCGACACTTCCAGGGTCTTGGGCCGTGTGCCCTGGGGTTTCTGGGCGTAGTCGGCGAAGGCGGTGAAGCCGTCGCGCAGCTTGAAGGTGTAGCCCTGGCCGCGCCGGGCGGAGGTCAGGGTGTAGCCGCCGCTGCCCGCGCCGGGCACCGGACCCTGGGCGAGCGCCCCGGGATCCTTCAGGCCGGGCGCGCACACGATCCCGGAGTTGGGCAGCGACAGCCCGACCAGCAGGTCCGACCAGGGGCGGTCCAGCTTGACGGTGACCGTGCGCGCCCGGTCGTCGGCGGTGAAGGCGGGCGACGCGCCGGGGCCGAACGCCATCGCCACGCCCGCCCCGCCGTTCGCGGGGTCGGCGAAGCGCCGCAGCGCCGCAGCGACGTCGGCGGCGTTCAGAGGGCGGCCGTCCGAGCAGGTCAGTCCCGGGCGCAGCGTGAAGGTCGCGCCGGTGGGGGTGGCCTCCCACCGCTCGGCCAGCCCCGAGATGATCTTGTTGCCGTCGTCGCGGTTCACCAGCGTGGCGTACTGCAGGCGCGCCAGGGTGTAGTCGGAGGACACGGTGCCCTTGGCCGGGTCGAAGGTGTTGGCGTCGGAGGTGAGGGCGATCCGGAACGCGCCCTCCCCGCCTCCGGGGGACCGCCCGGGTCGGACGCCGTGGTGCAGGAGGCGGCGAGGAGCGCCGTCGCGGCCGCGAGCGCGGCGGGGACGGCGGAACGGGATCGGAGCATGGGCTACTCCCGGGAAGGAGGCGTCTGGGACGGGGTTACGCCAGGTGGGAGGCGATGCAGAACAGGATCCGGACCGGCGCCCGCGTTCTGCTAAATTGCACGAACTCGTCGAGAACGCCCATCGAATTGCAGGAAACCGTCGCATGGATGAGCTCGACCTGGCCCTCGTCAACGCTCTCCAGCTGGACCCGCGCGCCCCGTGGAGCCGGTTGTCCGGCCCGCTCGGAGTGGACGCGGCGACCCTGTCGCGCCGCTGGTCCAGGCTGACCGAGTCCGGCGCGGCCTGGGTCACCTGCGTCGCGGGGCCTCCCAGCTCGACTACGGGGCGTTCGCGCTGGTCGAGGTGGGCTGCGCGCCCGGCGCCCACGAACGCGTCGCCGCCGCGCTGGCGGGCGACGCCCAGGCGATCAGCGTCGAGCGCACCACCGGCGGCCGGGACCTGCTGCTGACCGTCACCGGCGCCGACCTGGACCAGCTCGCGGAGTACGTCCTGGGCCGCGTGGGCACCGCCGAGGGGGTGCTGTCCACCCGCACCCACCTGGCCCACCGGCTGCACCGCGAGGCCAGCCGGTGGCGGCTGGACTCCCTCAGCCAGGACCAGCGCCGCGGCCTGGAGCGTCCCGGCGACGGCGACGGCGACGGCGACGGCGACCGGGAGTCGGGGCGGCTGCGGCCCGACGAGATCGCGCTGGCGCCCGACGGCCGCCGCTCCCACACCCTGCCGGCCGCGCGGACCGGCATGTCCGAGACCCGCGTCCGGCGGCTGCTGACGCAGATGCTCGGCAGCGGCCGGATCGTGCCGCGCTGCGAGGTCGCGCACCGGCTGGCGGGCTGGCGGGTCACCGGCGCGCTGTGGCTGGCGGTGCCGCCGCCGCGCCTGGAGCCGGTGGCCGACAGCGTGGCGACCATGCGCGAGACGCGCCTGGTGTGCTCGGTCGTCGGGGAGGCCAACCTGGTCGCCAACGTCTGGGTGCACAGCCTGGCGGAGATGGCCGAGTTCGAGACGCGCGTGGTCGCCCGTTACCCCGAGGCCCGGGTGGTGGACCGGTCGGTGACCCTCCAGTGGGTCAAACGCGTGGGCCGCCTGCTGGACGCCGACGGCCGCAGCGTCGCCTACGTCCCGATGGACCTGTGGGGCCCGCCGAACCCCTGACGCGCGGCGGCGTGGGCGGACTCCGGGGCCGACACCTGGTCCAGCGCCGCCAGGACCGCGCCCAGCAGCGGCGGCGCCTCGGGGACGACCAGCCGGGCGCGCGGCGCGGCCCGCCGGTACCGCTCCGCCACCCGCGTCATCAGCACCGGGCGGCGCGCGGCCAGGATCCCGCCGCCGAGCACGACCTCGGCGGGGCCGTCCAGCAGGTCCAGGCGGCGCAGCGCGACCGTCCCCAGCAGGCAGACCTCCTCGGCGAGCCGGTCGACGACCCCGAGCGCGACCGCGTCGCCGGTCTCGGCGGCGTCGAGCAGCAGCGGCGCGACCTCCAGCAGCCGCGCCGGGTCGATGTCGCCGAGGTACAGGCCGAGCCCGGCGTCGGTGGCGCGTTCCACGCCGAAGTGCGCGGCCAGCGCCGCCGCCAGCGCGGTGCGCGGGCCCCGGCCGTCCTCGGCGCGCACCGCGTGCCACAGCGCGGCGCGGCCGAGCTCGGCGCCGCCGCCCCAGTCCCCGGTGAACGGGCCCAGCGCGGGGAACCGCGCGACCCGCCCGTCGGGCGCGACGCCCAGGCAGTTGATCCCGGCCCCGCACACCACCGCCACGCCCCACCCGGCCGCCGCGCCGCCGCGCAGCAGCGCGAAGGTGTCGTTGCCGACGGTGACCCCGGCGGCCACGCCCCGGTCCAGCAGCGTCTTCTCCAGCCGGGCCTCCTGGTCGGGAAGGTCCACGTTGGCCAGGTAGGCGGTCAGGTGGGCGACGTCGGCGGCGGACGCGCCCGCCCGGTCCAGCACCCGCGCCACCAGCGCCAGCAGCACCCCGACGGCGACGTCCGGGCCGTCGGACTGGGGCCGGAACCCCGGGCCGCGGCCGGTCGCCAGCACCGTCCCGTCGAACCCGACCACCGCCGCGTCGCACTTGCTGTTGCCGCCATCGACGGCGACCAGCACCCGCCCCGCCACCGGCCCGGCCATCGACCCGGTCACCGGGCCCACGGCAGGTGCTCGCGGTCGGCGGCGACCAGGTCGCGGGCCAGCCGTTCGGCCGGTTCGCGCTGCCCGACCAGGGGATGCGCCAGCAGCGCCGCCGCGACCCGGTCCACGCCGCCGCGCAGGGCGGCGTCGAGCGCGAGCCGTTCGTAGGCGGTCACGTGCGCGACCAGGCCCGCGTACAGCGGCTCCAGCGGCGGCACCGGCAGCGGGACCGGCCCGGAGGCGGTGATCCGCGCGGGGACCTCGACGACGTCGCCGGCGTCCAGGAACGGCAGCGCGCCGCCGTTGCGGACGTTGACGACCTGGACGTCGCCCCGGTCGCCCAGCAGCGAGCCGACGAGCTGGACGGCCGCCTCGGAGTAGAACGCGCCGCCGCGCTCCGACAGCCGCTCGGGCTTGGTGTCCAGCGCCGGATCGGTGTAGGAGGCCAGCAGGTCCCGTTCCAGCGCCGCGACCCGCTCGGCGCGGGTCGGCGCGCCGCGCTGCTCGGCGACCACCCGGTCGTGGTCGTAGTAGTAGCGCAGGTAGTAGGAGGGGATCGCGCCGAGCCGCCGCACGAACGCCCCCGGCAGCCCCGCCGCGGCGGAGATCTCGTCCAGGTGCTCGTCCAGCAGCCGGGGCAGCACCTCGGCCCCGTCGAGCCGCACCGAACGCACCCAGGTGAGGTGGTTGAGCCCGGCGTGCCCGAGCCGTACCCGCCCGGGCGCGGCGCCCAGCAGCGCGGCGGCGCGGCGCTGCACGCCGATCGCGACGTTGCACAGCCCGACCGCGCGGTGCCCGGCGTCCAGCAGGGCGCGGGTGACGATCCCGACCGGGTTGGTGAAGTCGACGATCCAGGCGTCCGGGGCGTGCCGGGCGACGCGTTCGGCGACGTCCAGCACGACCGGGACGGTCCGCAGCGCCTTGGCGAGCCCGCCCGCGCCCGTCGTCTCCTGCCCGACGCAGCCGCACGCCAGCGGCAGCGTCTCGTCGCGGTGCCGGGCCGCCTGCCCGCCGACCCGCAGCTGCACCAGCACCGCCGCCGCGCCCGCGACCCCGGCGTCCAGGTCGGAGGTGCGAAGCACCCGGGCCGGGTGCCCGGCCCGCGCCAGCATCCGCGCGGCCAGGCCGCCGACCGCCGCCAGCCGCCCGGCGTCCGGATCGATCAGCACCAGCTCGCTGAGGGGAAGGCGCGCCAGCCCCTCCACCAGTTCCGGGGTGTAGGTCGAACCGCCCCCGACGACCGCCAGTCTCAACCCTTCACTCCCGTCAACGTGATCCCTTGGATGAACACCCGCTGCGCCAGGAAGAACACGACGATCACCGGCAGCACGGTCAGCAGCGTCGCCGCCATCGTCAGGTTCCACTCCACGTTGTGCGCCGCGCGGAAGGTGGCGATGCCGACCGCCAGCGGCCACGCCTCGGGCTTGGCGTACACCAGCGGCCCGTAGTAGTCGTTCCAGCAGTAGAAGAACTGGAACAGCGCCACCGCCGCGATCGCGGGCCGCGCCATCGGCAGCACCACCCGGACCATGGTGGCGAACTCGCCGCAGCCGTCCACCCGCGCCGCGTCGGCGTAGTCCTTGGGGATCGTCACCAGGAACTGCCGCAGCAGGAAGATGGAGAACGCGTCGCCGAACAGCAGCGGCAGGATCAGCGGCCACAGCGTCCCGGTCAGCTCCAGCCGCGCCCACACGATGTACAGCGGCACCACCGTGATCTGCGGCGGCAGCATCATCATGGTGATGACCAGGACGAACGCCGGCTTCCTGCCCCGGAACCGGAACCGCGCCAGCGCGTAGGCCGCCGGAACGCTCGACACCAGCATGAACACCGTGCCGAGCCCGGCGTACAGCAGGCTGTTGCCCAGCCACCGCGCCATGTCGCCCGTCATCACCTCGGCGAAGTTGCCCCACCGCCAGTCGGTCGGCCACAGGTCGCCGCTGAGGGTCTGCTCGTCCGACATCACCGCCGTCAGGAACATGAACACCAGCGGGGCCGCGAACATCAGCGCCAGCGCGATGGCGATCGAGTGCGTGGCGATCCACAGCAGCGTCCGCCGCCCGCGGGCACCGTCCGGCCGCCGCCGCGCCGGGGCCGCCGGGGCCCGCGCCGGGGTGAGCACCGAGGCCATCACGCCTCCCCGTCGGCGAAGGCGTGGAACTGCCGCAGCAGCACCATCGTGAACAGCATCGCCACCGCGAACAGCACCAGCGCCAGCACGCACGCGTATCCCATGTTGAACTGCCGGAACCCCTCGTCGTAGAGCCACTGCGGGAACGTCAGCGTCGACCCGTCCGGATAGCCGGGCGCGGTCTGCGTCCCCGGCTGGTCGCTCTGCCCGGCCGCGACCTTGCCCGCGACCATCGCCTGGGTGAAGTACTGGAGCGTCTGGATCACGCCGGTGACCGCCGCGAACGCCAGCACCGGCGCGACCGTCGGCAGCGTGATGTGCCGGAACCGCTGCCAGGGCCCGGCGCCGTCGATCTCGGCGGCCTCGTACAGCGGGCGGGGCACGTCCAGCAGCGCCGCCAGCAGGATCACCATCACGTCACCGACCGCCCACAGCCCCAGCAGCGTCAGGCCCGGCTTGCTCCACGACGGGTCGTTGAACCAGTCGGGCCAGGGCAGCCCCACCGCCTCGGTGAGGGTGTGCAGCGGGCCGGTGCCGGGGTTGAACACGAACACGAACGCCACCGTCGCCGCGACCGGCGGCACCAGGTACGGCAGGTAGAACACCGACCGCAGCAGGGAGCCGCCGCGTTTGACGTGCACCAGCAGTTGCGCCGCGCCGAGCCCGAACAGCACCCGCAGCGGCACCATCACCGCCACCAGCCACAGCGTGTTGCCCATCGCGCGCCAGGCGTCCTCGTCGCCCAGCAGGAACCGGTAGTTGGTCAGCCCGGTGTACTCCAGCGTGAACAGGTCGTAGCGGGTGAAGGAGAAGTACACCGTGGCCAGCAGCGGGTAGGCGAAGAACATCGCGAAGCCGACCAGCCACGGCGCCAGGAACGCCAGCACCGACAGCCTGCGGCGGCTCCGCGCGGTGAGCCGGGGCGCGCGCCCGGCCGGCGCCGTGGACGCCGTCACCGTGGCCACCGTCAGCCGCCCGCCAGGCGCAGGGACTCGTCCACCTTGGCGTCCAGGTCCCGCAGCGCCTCGTCCAGGTCCTTCACCTTGCCGGGCTCCCACTGCTCCTGGACGAACTGCTGGAGCTTGACCAGGTAGTCGCCGCCGTTGGGGGTGGACGGGCTGGTGGTGGTGCCCGGGTGCCGGAACACGTTGAGGAACGTGCCGAACTGCGCGGGCAGCCTCAGGTCCGGCGACGACAGCGCGGGCAGGGTGCTGGGGACGTTGCCCAGGGCGTTGGCGAGGGTGACCAGCGCCTGCGTGTCGGTGGTCAGGTACTTCACGAACGCCCAGGCCGCCGCCGAGTGCCTGGCCCCGCGCGGGACGCCCATGATGGTGCCGAGGACGAAGCCGCTACCGTACTGGGCGGCGCGGTCGTCCGACACCGGCGCGGGCGCGGTGCCGTAGTCCAGGCCGGGCGCCTCCTTCTCGATGAACTTGGTGCGCCACTCGCCGTCGATGGCCATGGCGACCTTCTCCTTCTGGAAGGGGTTGGACGCCTCGAACTCCTGGCCCATCGACCGCATGAACCTCTTCGCGTTGTCGTAGCCGTACCAGTCGAGCAGGTCCTTGGACCACTTCAGGTACGCCTTCCACGCCGGGTCCTTGGCGAAGACGGCCTTGCCGTCGTCGCCGAGCCACCTCACCCCGAACTGGGTGGCCACGTGCTGCGGGGTGTGCTCGTAGTACTGCACCGACGGCATGAACCCGGCGACCTTGATGGTGCCGTCGGGGTTCCGGACGGTGAGCCTCTTGGCCAGGTCCGCCAGCTCGGTCATCGTCCTGGGCGGCTGGTGGCCCTTCATGAGCCTCTTGTTGTAGTACAGGCCGTAAGCGTCGGCCAGCAGCGGCATCGCGCACCGTTTGCCCTTGTACTGGGTGTACTCGCGCACGGCCTTGGGGAACACGTTCAGGTCGATCCCGTCGCGGCCCAGCAGCGGGGTGAGGTCCTGCCAGGCGCCGCTGGAGCAGAACTGGCCGAGGTTGTCGGTGGTGAAGGAGGCGACCACGTCGGGCGGGCCGCCGCCGCGGATGGCGTTGGTGATCTGGTCGTCGGTCTGGTTGCCGGTCACCTTCACGGTGATGTTGGGGTGCTTCCTGCGGAAGCCGTCGACGGCCTGCTCGAAGCCCTTCACCTCGTGGTCGGCGCTCCAGCCGTGCCAGACCTGGATCGTCTGCTGGTCCCCGAGGGCGGGGCCGCCCGCGCCGGGCTCGGAACGGCCCGCCGTGCAGGCGGCTGCGGTGAGGCCGAGGACGGTCGCGGCGAGGACCGCCGCTGCCCGGCCGGGTCGTGTGGTGCGCACTCCGGTTCTCCTTCGGGGGTGGGGACGGCCGGAGGGGCCGCCGGGGATCAGGGAGCGGTGCGGGAGAACACCGCCACGCGGGTCTCCCGGAGGGCCTGCTGCAACGCGCCCGCCAGGACGGGGTTGCCGCCGACGGCGCTGAGCCGCACCGGCGGCCGGGGGATGGACAGGTCGTGCAGGTGGTGCTCGACGCGGGAACGCAGCGCCTCGCCCCCGGCGCGCAGCACCTCGCCGGTCAGCACCACCAGCGCCGGGTCGACGACGGCGACGACGGTGGCGAGCGTCGCGCCGATCCGGGTCGCCAGCTCCGCCAGCGCGGCCTCGGCGCGTTCGCCGTGGCCGGTGCCGGGCGGACCGTCGAGGGCGGCGACGGCGCGGGCCAGGGCGGTGGCGGCCGCGCGGCCCCGGAACCCGTGCTCGCGCATCAGCCGCAGCACCGCCGCGCCCCCGACGCGGCTGTGCACGCCCCCGGTGTGGGTCCGGCGGATCCCGCGCATCAGCGGCGCGCCGACGGCGGGCATATAGCCGATCTCGCCCGCGCCCCCGGTCGCGCCCCGGTGCGGGACGCCGTTGAGCACCACGGCCATGCCGACCCCGTCGGCGATCCACAGCAGCACGAAGTCGGCGACGCCCGCGGCCCGGCCGTCGGCGGACTCGGCCAGCGCCGACAGGTTCACGTCGTTCTCCACCGCCACCGGCAGGCCGAGGCCGCCGGTGAGGGTCCGTTCCAGGTCCGGCACGTGCCAGCCGGGGATGTGCGCGGCGTAGCCCAGCTTGCCGGTCCGGGGGTCGACGGCCCCCTGGATCCCCACGACCAGCCGGTCCAGCCGGGCGCGGTCCAGCCCGGCCGCCGCGGCGGCGCCGTCGAGGGCCGCGCCGACCCGCCCGACCACGTCGTGCGCCGACCGGCCCGGCGTGGGCAGGGTGTGCTCGCCCACCACCGTCCCGGCCAGGTCGGCGACGCTGACGCGGATCCGCGCCGGGGTGACGTCGGCGCCCACCACGTGCGCGGCGGCCGCGTTCAGCCGGTACAGCCCGGCGGTGCGGCCGGGCAGGCCCTCGCGCAGCCCGTCGCGGGCCACCAGGCCCGCCTCCTCCAGCCGCGCCAGCATCTGCGAGGCGGTCGGCTTGGACACCCCGACCAGCTCGGCGATCTGCGGCCGGGTGAGCGGCCCCCGCGTCAGCAGCGCCTCCAGGGCGGCGCGGTCGTTGATGGCGCGCATCAGGCCCGGGGTGCCCGGGGCGCCGGCGGTGGTCGGCACGCGACTCCCTCCAAAGTTAGGAAACCTTCCTAACTTTGGATTGAAAGTAAGGACCCTTAACGAACGGGTCAACGGCGCGCGCGTGTCCGGGACCGGCCAGGCGGGTGGCGTTTCGGCCCGTCAGAGGTGGGGGATCAGGGGGCGGCGACGATGAAGCTGGAGTTGCCGAAGCCGACCTCGTCGCCGGGGCGCACCCGGGCCGGGCCGGTCAGCCGCCAGCCGTTGACGCGGGTGCCGTTCATCGACCCCAGATCGGAGATCATCCAGCCCTCGCCGTCCCGGTAGATCTCGGCGTGGAAGCGGGAGACCGTCAGGTCCGTCAGGATGAACTGGCAGCCGGGCGCCCGCCCGACCACGATCCGCGACAATCCCTCGGGCGGCAGCGTGAAGCGCGGCAGCCGCGGCGCCCGCCAGGCGGCCTCGATGCGCGCGGTGACCTGCGACACCGACGCGATGATCCCGGTGAGGCGGTTCACCACGCGGTTGGTGGGCGGCAGGTCGTGGACGATGTCGGCGAGCTCGGCCTGGCTCTGGGCGCGGAGCACCTGGTCGACCCGGCGTTCGAAGGTCTCGTGCGACATCCGGCCCTCGGCGACCCGGTCGCTGAGGACGCGCAACACCCGGTCGCGCTCCATATCGGACGCTCTCACCGGATATGAAGGCCGACCGTCCATGCTGCGAGTATCCAGATTCTCCGTTGTGCTGTCCAGAAAACCCCGAACGGGCTCCTCCCGCTCCAGACTATTTGATCAGATGCGCGCCACCGCCGAAAAGTTCGGCATCTTCCACGCCAACGATCATGAACCACGGCGCGGGCACCCGCGCATCTGCTTACAGAGCGATCCTGTCAGATGACTGACGGTCGCCCGCGTTCGCGGGGCATCGACCTCGATCGACGCCCCGCGAACGGCTTTCCGGCGCGCTCGGGTCTCAGCCCGTGAACTTGAGCGGGTTGGCCTTGGTCTTGAACGTGAAGGGCTTGGCCTTGTCGGTGGCGACGTCGTAGCTGAGCGAGGCGGTGCCCCGCCACTTGCTCCTGTCCTTGCCGATGTCGATGTGGCAGCTGTTGTACCAGGGCCTCGGGCTGGTGCTGGCGCGCCAGAAGTACTGGCCCCTCTTGCAGGTCTGCCTGAGGGTCTTCCGGCCGTTGGTGATCGTGAACGTCAGGACCACGGCGGAGGGCTCGCCCTTGGTCAGGTGCTTGATGTCGACCTTGTTGGCGCAGTACAGGACGCGGAACGCCGCGTAGCGCTCCCCGTCGTCGGGATGGCTCTGGGGAACGATGTGCAGCTTCAGCTTGACCCTCGGGTCCCTGGACTTCGGCACCGGGATCACGTGGAACCCCCTGGTGCCGGCGCAGGCGTCGGCCGGAGCCGCCTGCGCCGCCTGCGCCGCCGGGGCCACCGTGGCCGCGTGGGCGGCGGGCGCGGCGATCCCGGCCGAGGCGACGGCCACCGCACCGCAGGCGATCAGACGCTGGACGTTCTTCATGCGGGCTCCCCCTGGAGAACGACGGTGAGTCGATCACCCACTATGTCGATCCCGGAAGCCGCCCCGACAGACTCCCGGGCACCATCCCGATGGCCCCGTGGCACTGTGTTTCAAAGCCCTGGCCTACGGCGCTCGCCCGGGGGCTCGCGCCTTACCAGGTCTTGGCGAGCGCGGCATCGCTTCGCGACCTGACCCGCGGGCCCTCGCCTTCGGCGTCGGGCCCGCAGATCAGGTGACGCGCTCGCGTGCGCGGCTGAGGTCCACTTTGAAACAGGCACTAGGTCGTGTCCGGCAGATCTTGGTGTTTGGCTGAGGTTGATCAGTGGGCCGGGTTGTGATGGTGGCCATGGTGCGTCGTCATGAGCTCACCGA
>NZ_JACJIA010000021.1:0-117880 GCF_014138665.1 Actinomadura kijaniata | reverse complement strand
TCGGTGAGCTCATGACGACGCACCATGGCCACCATCACAACCCGGCCCACTGATCAACCTCAGCCAAACACCAAGATCTGCCGGACACGACCTAGCGGGTGCCGCGCGTGGAGCGGGTGCGCGGGTCCAGGCGGCGCGGCATGGGGGCGCGGCCCGGCGGCTGGGACGGCGGCTGGGACGGCGCCTGGAGCTTGGGGATGGGCAGCTCGGCGGGCTCGTCGGCCAGCGTGACCTCCTCGCCGTGGTGCAGCAGCTTCAGGCCCCGCCCGTCCAGCAGCTCGTAGACGGCGCTGTCGTGGGTGACGGTGACCTTGATCCGGTTGTCCCGGTAGCGCATCCGGAACGCCATGCGGCTGATCCCGGCGGGCAGCCGCGGCGCGAACCGCAGCACCCCGTCCGCGGCCCGCATCCCGCCGAACCCGGCGACCAGCCCCGACCACGCCCCGGCCATTGACGCGATGTGCAGGCCGTCGCGGGTGTTGCGGTTCAGGTCGTGCAGGTCCAGCAGCGCGGTCTCGCCGAGGTAGTCGTGCGCCAGGTCCAGATGCCCCACCTCGGCGGCGATCACGGCCTGGGTCTGCGCCGACAGCGACGAGTCCCGGACGGTGATCGCCTCGTAGTACTCGAAGTTGCGGGCCTTCTGCTCGGGCGTGAACGCCTCCCCGCACAGGTGCATCGCCAGCACCAGGTCCGGCTGCTTGACCACCTGCTTGCGGTACAGGTCGAAGTAGGGGAAGTTCAGCAGCAGCGGGTACTGGTCGGGCTTGGTGGCCTGGAAGTCCCAGCGGGCGTGGTTGGTGAACCCCTCGCTCTGCGGGTGCACGCCGAGCCGGTCGTCGTAGGGGATCAGCATCGCCGCGGCCGCGTCCCGCCAGGAGGCGGCCTCCTCGGTGGTCACCCCGAGCCGGTCGGCCAGGTCGGGGTGGCGCATCGCCATGTCGGCGGCCTCCTGGAGGTTCCGCCGCGCCATGAGGTTGGTGTAGACGTTGTTGTCGACCACGGCGGTGTACTCGTCGGGGCCGGTGACGCCGTCGATGCGGAACACGCCCTCCACGTCGTGGTGGCCGAGGCCGCGCCACAGCCGGGCCGTGTCGACCAGCAGCTCCAGCCCGACCTCGCGTTCGAACCGCTCGTCCCGCGTGGCGTCGACGTACCGCACGACCGCGTCGGCGATGTCGGCGTTGATGTGGAACGCCGCCGTGCCCGCGGGCCAGTAGCCCGACGTCTCCTGCCCCCGGATCGTCCGCCACGGGAACGCCGCGCCCGGCAGCCCGAGCTGCTGCGCGCGCTGCTGTGCCAGCGACAGCGTCATGTGCCGCCAGGCCAGGGCGTCGGCGGCGGCCGGGGGATAGGTGTAGGTCAGCACCGGCAGCACGAACGTCTCGGTGTCCCAGAACGTGTGCCCGTCGTAGCCGGGGCCGGTGAGGCCCTTGGCGGGGATCATGCGGCGTTCGGCGCGGGCCCCGGACTGCAGGATGTGGAACAGCCCGAACCGCACCGCCTGCTGGATCTCGGCGTCGCCGTCGACCTCGACGTCGGCGCCGCACCAGAACTCGTCGAGGAACTCGCGCTGCTCGCGCAGCAGCCCCTCCCAGCCGGTGTGGCGGGCGCCCGCCAGCGCCGCCACCACCTGGTCGTGCAGCGCGGGCCGGGACCGGCGGCTGGACCAGCCGTAGGCGACGTACTTGACGATCCGCAGCTTCTGGCCGGGCTCCAGCCGGGTCGCGACCGTCAGCCGCCCCACGTCCGGGGAGCTCTCGGTGTCCAGCTCCATCGACTCGGGGCCGTCGATCTCGTGGGACATGCCCGCCGCCATCCGCAGGCCGCTCTCGCGGGTGCGGTGCAGCAGCAGGACCTTGGTGCCGTTGGCGACGTGCTCCTCGCTCACCAGCGGGGAGTCCAGCACGGCGGACTCGCGGGGGTCGCGGCCGGATCGCGGCAGCGCCTCGTTGGCGACCAGCTCGGACTGGGCCACGACGCGGACGGAGTGCTCGACCGGCTCGACCTCGTAGCAGATCGCCACCACGGCCCTCTGCACCAGCGACACCATCCGCACCGAACGGATCCGCACGGTGCGGTCGGCGGGGGAGGTCCACTCGACCTCGCGGGTGAGGGTGCCCGCCCGCATGTCCAGGATGCGTTCGTGGTGGTGCAGGCGGCCGTAGCGCACGTCGAACGGCTCGTCGTCGACCAGCAGCCGGATCAGCTTGCCGTTGGTGACGTTGATGACGGTCTGTCCCTCTTCGGGATAGCCGTAGGCGGTCTCGGCGTGGGGCAGGGGGCGTTCCTCGTAGAGGGAGTTGAGGTAGGTGCCCGGCATTCCGTGCGGCTCGCCCTCGTCGAGGTTGCCGCGGAGGCCCACGTGCCCGTTGGCGAGCGCGAACACCGACTCGCTCTGCGCGAGCCGGTCCAGCCGCAGCTCGCTCTCGCGCACGCACCACGGTTCCACCTCGTACATCGGGCGGGGCGTGCTCTGCTCCTGCTCTCGCGCGGCGCGCTGTGTCATGCGTCCTCCAGCAGCTCCGACAGGTCGCCGACCACCACGTCGGCGCCGTGCTCGGCCAGGGCGGCGGCGTGCTCGTCGTCCACCCGGTTCACCCCGATGACATAACCGAACCTTCCGGCGCGTCCCGCCTCGACCCCCGCCAGCGCGTCCTCGAACACGGCGGCGCGGTCGGCGGGGACGCCCAGCTCGCGCGCGCCCTCCAGGAACGTGTCGGGGGCGGGCTTGCCGGGCAGGTCGCGTTCGGCGGCCACGACCCCGTCGACCCGGGCGTCGAACAGGTCGGTGATCCCGACGGTCCGCAGCACCTCCACGGTGTTGGCGCTGGAGGACACCACGGCGGTCTTCAGGCCGTTGCGGCGGGCGCGCCGCAGGTACTCGACCGAGCCGTCGAAGACCTTGACGCCCTGCTCGCGGATGAGCTGGAGGACCAGCTCGTTCTTGCGGTTGCCGAGTCCGCGCACGGTCTCCCTGTCGGGTGGGTCGTCGGGTGTCCCCTCCGGTAGCTCGATCCCCCGCGACCGCAGGAACGAGCGCGTGCCGTCCTCGCGGCGCTTGCCGTCCACGTACCGGCCGTAGTCCTTGTTCGGGTCGAACTCGCGGAACGGCTCCCCGGTGCGCTCGGCGCGGGCGCGCAGGTACTCGTCGAACATCCGCTTCCAGGCGGCGGCGTGGACGGAGGCGGTGTCGGTCAGCACTCCGTCCAGGTCGAACAGGCACGCGTCGATCTGCTCGGGCAGTCCCAGCATCGTTCCTCTTCCAGCGGCGTTTTTCGGTAAAGACCGTGTGGTCCCACCCTCACGGCTCTTCCCAGCCGGAACAAGGACATGCCGCCGGGAGTTGCCCGAACCAGGAGAGGAACCCGCCGCGTACCACGCGGTAGTGGTCACCGATAAGGAGAAGGCGATGCAGAAGGCGCAGATCGGCGTGACCGGACTGGCGACGATGGGCCGCAACCTGGCCCGGAACCTCGCCCGGCGCGGTCATACCGTGGCCGTCCACAACCGGACCGCCGCGCGCACCAAGGCCCTGGTCGAGGAGTTCGGGCACGAGGGGACGTTCGTGCCGGCCGAGACGGCCGAGGAGTTCGTCGCCGCCCTGGAGCGCCCCCGCCGCCTGGTGGTCATGGTGAAGGCGGGCGCGGCCACCGACGCGGTGATCGACGAGTTCGCGCCGCTGCTGGAGCCCGGCGACATGATCGTGGACGGGGGCAACGCGCACTTCGCCGACACCCGCCGCCGCGAGGCCGCCCTCCGCGAACGCGGCGTCCACTTCGTCGGGGCCGGGATCTCCGGCGGCGAGGAGGGCGCGCTGAACGGCCCCAGCATCATGCCGGGCGGCCCGGCCGAGTCCTACGAGGCCCTGGGGCCGCTGCTGGAGTCGATCGCCGCGAACGTGGACGGCGTGCCGTGCGTCACCCACATCGGCCCGGACGGGGCCGGACATTTCGTGAAGATGGTGCACAACGGCATCGAGTACGCCGACATGCAGCTGATCGCCGAGTCCTACGACCTGCTGCGGCACGCCGCCGGGCTGTCCCCGGCCGAGATCGCCGAGGTGTTCCGGACCTGGAACACCGGGCGGCTGGAGTCCTACCTGATCGAGATCACCGCCGAGGTGCTGGCGCACACCGACGCCGCGACCGGGGAGCCGTTCGTGGACGTGGTGCTGGACCGCGCCGAGCAGAAGGGCACCGGCCGCTGGACCGTGCAGACCGCCCTGGACCTCGGCGTCCCGGTCGGCGGGATCGCCGAGGCGGTGTTCGCGCGGTCGGTGTCGGGCCACGCCGACCTGCGGGAGGCGGCGCGGGACCTGCCGGGCCCGGCGCGCGAGGCCACCAAGGACGCCGCGTTCGCCGACGCCGTCGAGCGGGCCCTGTACGCCTCCAAGATCGTCGCGTACGCGCAGGGCTTCCACCAGATCCAGGCCGCCAGCGCCGAGTACGGCTGGGACGTGGACCTGGGCGCGGTCGCCACGATCTGGCGCGGCGGCTGCATCATCCGGGCCCGCTTCCTGGACCGCATCCGCGCCGCCTACGAGGCCGACCCGCGCACGGTGACGCTGCTGACCGACGGCTACTTCGCCGAGGCGCTGGCCGAGGCGCAGGACGCCTGGCGGGGCGTGGTGGCCACCGCCGCCCGCCTCGGCATCCCCACGCCCGGCTTCTCCAGCGCCCTGGCGTACTACGACTCGCTGCGCGCCGAGCGCCTGCCCGCCGCCCTCACCCAGGGCCAGCGCGACTTCTTCGGCGCGCACACCTACCGGCGCGTGGACCGCGAGGGGGCGTTCCACACCCTCTGGTCCGACGGCCGCCGCGAGGTCGAGGCCTGACCGGCCCCCCGGCTCAGCCGACCGTCAGCACGATCTTGCCGCTGGTGCGCCCGGTCTGCCCGGCCCGGTGCGCCTCGGCCACCCGCTCCAGCGGCAGGACCGTGGCCACGTGCGGGCGCAGCGCGCCCGCCTCGACCAGCCGGGTGATCTCCAGCAGGCCGCCCCGGTCCGCCTCGACGATCATGAATCCGGCGCGCCGCCCGATGGCGGCGGCCTCCTCCGCCAGGTACGCCTCGGCGGGGGAGGCCAGCGCGACCAGGATCCCGCCGGGCCGCAGCGTCCGCAGCGAGCGCGGCCCGTACTCGCCGCCGATGGTGTCGACCACCACGTCGACGTCGCGGACGACCTCCTCGAACGGGACCGCGCGGTAGTCGACCAGCTCGTCGGCGCCCAGCTCCTTGACGAACGCGTGCTTGCCCTCGCTCGCCGTCCCGATCACGTACGCGCCGCGCGCCTTGGCGATCTGCACGGCCAGGTGCCCGACGCCGCCGGCCGCCGCGTGCACCAGCACCCGCTGCCCCGGCCGCACGTCGGCGGTGTCCACCAGCGCCTGCCAGGCGGTGAGCGCCGCCAGCGGCAGCGCGGCGGCCGTGACGTGGTCCAGCCCGGCGGGCTTGCGCGCCAGGTGCCGCGCGGGGGCGACCAGGTACTCGGCGTAGGCCCCGGCGGGCAGCGGCTGGCGCGGCATCCCGTACACCTCGTCGCCCGGCGCGAACAGCGTCACCCCGGGCCCGACCGCCTCGACCACGCCCGACACGTCCCAGCCCAGCCGGACCGGGCGGCCGGCCAGCCCGCCGGTCTCCCGGTGCCACCAGTCGGTCGGGTTGACCCCGGCGGCGCGCACCCGCACCAGGACCTCGGCCGGACCGGGCTCGGGCCGCTCCACCTCCACGATCTCCAGCGTCTCGGGTCCGCCCAGCCGGTCCTGCTCCACAGCGCGCATCGCGTCCGCTCCCTCGCTCGTCCTCGGTACGTGATCGACTCTCGCGGATCCGCCCGGGGCGGACGAGTGGCCGGATAGCCATGATATGAAAGGATCTGGCCATGCATCGTGTCGTGGTCCTGGCGCTCGACGGCGTCTATCCGTTCGAGCTCGGCATCCCCAAGCGCGTCTTCAGCACCGCCGCCGCACCCGACGGCAGCCCCCTCTACGAGGTGGTCACCTGCGGCCTGACCAGCGGTCCCGTCCAGACCGACGCCGACTTCGCCGTCCACGTCGAGCACGGCGTGGAGGCGCTGGAGACCGCCGACACCGTGGTGATCCCGCCGTTCGTCTGCGACCCGGCCGAGGACCGCCGGTGGCTGCCCGCGCCGCTGGCCGAGGCGCTGACGCGGCTGCGGCCGGGCACCCGCCTGGTGTCGATCTGCACCGCCTCCTACGTGCTGGCGGAGGCGGGCCTGCTCGACGGGCGCCCCGCCGCGACCCACTGGAACGAGGCCGAGCGCTTCCGGCGCCGCTTCCCCGGCGTCCGGCTGGACCCCGACGTGCTGTTCGTCGACGACGGCGACCTGCTCACCGCCGCCGGGGCCGCCTCCGGCATCGACCTGTGCCTGCACCTGGTCCGCCGCGACCACGGCAGCGCCGTCGCCAACCGCACCGCGCGGCTGTGCGTGGTGCCGCCCTGGCGCGAGGGCGGCCAGGCCCAGTTCATCGAACGGCCGGTGCCCGAGCCGCTCGACACCTCCACGGCCGCGACCCGCCAGTGGGCCCTGGAGCACCTGGACCGGCCGCTGACCCTGTCGGACCTGGCCCGCCACGCGCGGATGAGCGTGCGCACCTTCTCCCGCCGCTTCCGCGACGAGGTGGGCCTGACCCCCGGCCAGTGGCTGACCCGCCAGCGCGTCGAGCACGCCCGCCGCCTGCTGGAGACCACCGACCTTCCGGTGGACCGGGTCGCGGCCGAGTCGGGCTTCGGCACGGCCGCGTCCCTGCGCCAGCACATGGCCGCCACCCTCGGGGTCCCGCCGAGCGCCTACCGGCAGACCTTCCGCGCCGAGGCGCCGGCGGTCACCCGGCGGTGACCAGGCGGCGGATCGTGAGGGGTTCGGCGAGGACCAGGTCCAGGACCTGCCGGACGTGCCGGAAGTGCGGGGTGGCGAAGTGCTCCTCCAGCGCGTCCGGGCCGGTCCACTCCTCGACGACCACCATGCGGGCGGGGTCGTTGGGGTCGGCGTAGGGGCGGTAGGCCAGGCAGCCGGGCTCCTCCAGGGACGGCTCGATCATCGCCTCCAGGGCGGTGCGGAGCCGGTCCTCGTGGCCGGGGGAGGCCAGGCACTCGGCGACGACGTACAGCGACACGGGGTTCTCCTCGGGGAGGGGCGCGGTCAGGGACGGGCGGGGCCGGCGCCCGCGCCGGTCGTGGTGATCGCGGTCGCGATCTCGTCCAGGTCGGCCGGGGTCAGCGCGAGCGAACCGGCGTTGGTCCAGCCGTCCACCTGGGCGGGGCGGCGCGCGCCGACGATCGCGCCGGTGACGCCGGGCCAGGCCAGCGTCCAGGCGATGGCGACCTCGGCCACGGTCGCGCCGTGGCGTTCGGCGACCGGCCGCAGCGCGTCGGCCAGCGCCAGGTTGGCGGCCAGCCCGGTGGTGAAGTCGGCGTGCCCGGAGCGCCAGTCGTCGGCGGGCAGGTTCGCGGCGCGTTCGGCGGTGAACGCGCCGGTCAGCAGGCCCGACTGGAGCGGCGAGTAGACGATCACGCCGGTGCCGTGCGCGTGCGCCCAGGCGACCTCCCCGGCGGCCGAGCGGTTGATCGCCGAGAACGGCGGCTGGACCACGTCCACGTGCGCGACCTTCTCGGCGCGGTCCAGCAGGTCGGGGGCGTGGTTGGACAGTCCGATCGCCCGGACCTTGCCCTCGGCCTTCAGGTCGGCCATGACCTGCCAGTACTCCTCCAGCGGGGTGGCGTCGGGGGAGACCTCGCCGGTGCCGTCGCCGGTGTACTCCAGGGACGCGCCGGTGTCGGGCCAGTGCACCTGGTACAGGTCGATCGTCTCCAGGCCCAGGCGGCGCAGCGAGTCCTCGATCTCGCGGCGCACGCTGGCGGGCTTCATGATCCGGCGCGGGGACGCCTCGGGGTCCTCGGGATCCCAGACCAGCCCGGCCTTGGTGAAGACCAGCGGGCGGTCGGCCTCGGGCAGGCCGGCGATCGCGCGGCCGACCAGCTCCTCGGAGTGGCCGAGCCCGTAGACGGCGGCGGTGTCGATCCAGTTGACGCCGGACTCCACCGCGTGCCGGATCGCCGCGACCGACTCGGTGTCGTCGGTGGCGCCCCATGCGAAGCGCCAGCCGGAGCCGGACACCGCCCAGGAGCCGAAGCCCACGGTGGTGATGTCCATGCCGGTGGTGCCGAGCGGGCGGGTGGGAAGGGTGGTCATCGTCGAACGCTCCTCGCGGTTCGGGTGCCGGAACCGTTCCGGCGATCACCACTCTGGCCACCGGCGAGGGGGTTACCCAGTGGCGGCCGGAGCCTGGGCACGGCATGACCAGGCTCGCGGGCGGGCGGGCCGGGATACTGGCCGCATGGCTCTGGACAGGCGTGCGGAACTCGGCGAATTCCTCCGGTCGCGGCGGGCCCGGCTGCGGCCCGAGGAGACGGGGCTGCCCGACTACGGCGGGCGCCGCCGCGTCCCCGGCCTGCGCCGGGAGGAGCTGGCCCGGCTGGCCGGGGTGAGCGTGGACCACTACGTCCGGCTCGAACAGGGCCGCACGCTGCACTTCTCCGAGACGGTGCTGGACGCGGTCGCCCGCGCGCTGCGCCTGGACCCGGTGGAGCGCGAGCACCTGTTCCGGCTGGCCCGCCCCTGGAACGGCGGCGAGGCCCCCGAGCCCCAGCGGGTCCGGCCGGGCCTGCGGCGGCTGCTGGACTCGGCCGCCGACGTCCCGGCCTACATCGTCGGCCGCAACACCGACGTGCTCGCCTGGAACCCGCTGGCCGCCGCCCTGATCACCGACTTCGGCGCGCTGCCGCCCCGCCAGCGCAACCTGGCCCGCCTGGTCTGCCTGGACGAGGGCGTGCGGCACCTGTACGCCGACTGGCCCGGCAAGGTCGAGGACGTGGCCGCCTACCTGCGGCTGGACGCGGGCCGGCACCCCGGCGACCCCGCCACCGCCGCGCTGCTGGCCGAGCTGGAGGCCGCCAGCCCCGAGTTCCGCGCGGCGTGGGCCCGGCACCGGATCAGGGACAAGACGCACGGCCGCTACGTCTACCGGCACCCCGCCGTCGGCGAGCTGGACCTCGGCTTCGAGACGCTGCGGCTGCCCGACGACCCCGACCAGGCCCTGGTCGCCCACACCGTCGAGGAGGGCTCGCCGTCGCAGACCGCGCTGCGGCTGCTGGCCGCCTGGGCGCGGGACGGAAAGGCGGCGACCCGGCCCTCGTGAGCGGCGGTTTGGCTCATCCAGTGGGCCGGTGAGGGCAGGATGGAGGGGTGAGTCTTCTCGATCAGCTTCCAGCCGGTGACGATGTCAGCCCCGACGCGCTCTTCGAGGCGTTCGAGTCGTGGGTGTCGGGGCGCGGCATCACGCTGTACCCCGCCCAGGAGGAGGCGTTGATCGAGGTCGTCTCCGGTTCCAACGTGATCCTGGCCACTCCCACCGGCTCGGGCAAGAGCCTGGTGGCGGCCGGCGCCCTGTTCGCGGCGCTGGCGAGCGACCAGATCGGCTTCTACACCGCGCCGATCAAGGCGCTGGTGTCGGAGAAGTTCTTCGACCTGGTGGAGATGTTCGGCCGCGAGAACGTCGGCATGATGACCGGCGACGCCAGCGTCAACGCCGACGCCCCGATCATCTGCTGCACCGCCGAGGTGCTGGCCAACATGGCGCTGCGGGACGGCGCCGACGCCGACGTCGGCGTGGTCGTCATGGACGAGTTCCACTTCTACTCCGAGCCCGAGCGCGGCTGGGCCTGGCAGATCCCGATCCTGGAGCTGCCGCAGGCGCAGTTCCTGCTGATGTCGGCGACCCTCGGCGACGTGGCGTTCTTCCAGCAGGACCTGACCCGGCGCACCGGGCGGCCGACCGCGCTGGTCACCTCCGCCGAACGGCCCGTCCCGCTGATCTACGACTACCGGGTCACGCCGCTGCACGAGACCATCGAGGAGCTGCTCGCCGAGCGCAAGGCCCCGATCTACCTGGTCCACTTCACCCAGGCCGCCGCCGTGGAGCGGGCGCAGTCGCTGATGAGCATCAACGTCTGCACCAAGGAGGAGAAGGCGAGGATCGCCGAGCTGATCGGCGGTTTCCGCTTCACCACCCGGTTCGGCCGCAACCTGTCGCGGTTCGTGCGGCACGGCATCGGCGTCCACCACGCCGGGATGCTGCCCAAGTACCGGCGGCTGGTGGAGAAGCTCGCGCAGGCGGGCCTGCTGAAGGTGATCTGCGGCACCGACACCCTCGGCGTCGGCGTCAACGTGCCCATCCGCACCGTGGTGTTCACCGCGCTCAGCAAGTACGACGGGCACCGGGTGCGGCGGCTGCGGGCCCGCGAGTTCCACCAGATCGCCGGGCGGGCGGGCCGCGCCGGGTTCGACACCGTCGGCTTCGTCGTCGCGCAGGCCCCCGACCACGTGGTCGAGAACGAGCGGGCCCTGGCCAAGGCCGGCGACGACCCCAAGAAGCGCCGCAAGGTCCAGCGCAAGAAGCCCCCGGAGGGCTTCGTCGGCTGGGACGAGGAGACCTTCCGCAAGCTCCAGGAGGCCGAGCCGGAGGTCCTGCGCTCCCGCTTCCAGGTCAGCCACGCCATGCTGCTGTCGGTGATCGCCCGGCCGGGCAACGCGTTCCAGGCCATGAAGCGGCTGCTCACCGACAACCACGAGGACCGGTCGGCCCAGCGCCGGCACATCTCCCGCGCCATCGCGATCTACCGTTCGCTGCTGGCCGGGGGCGTGGTGGAGACCCTGGAGGTCCCCGACGAGCAGGGCCGCTACGCCCGCATCACCGTGGACCTCCAGGAGGACTTCGCGCTCAACCAGCCGCTCAGCACGTTCGCGCTGGCGGCGTTCGAGATCCTCGACCCCGCCTCGCCCACCTACGCGCTGGACGTGCTGTCGGTGATCGAGGCGATCCTGGACGACCCGCGCCAGGTGCTGGCCGCCCAGCTCAACAAGGCGCGCGGCGAGGCCGTCGCGGAGATGAAGGCCGAGGGCATCGAGTACGAGGAGCGCATGGAGCTGCTCCAGGACGTCGACTACCCCAAGCCGATGGAGGAGGAGCTGCGCGCCGCCTACGAGGTGTACCGGACCGGGCACCCGTGGGTCGGCGACCACGAGCTCAGCCCCAAGAGCGTCGTGCGCGACATATACGAGCGGGCGATGACGTTCACCGAGTACACCGCCCACTACGAGCTGGCCCGCGCCGAGGGCCTGGTGCTGCGGTACCTGTCGGGCTGCTACAAGGCGCTCCAGCAGACCGTCCCCGAGTCGATCAAGAACGACGACCTGATCGACCTCATCGAGTGGCTGGGCGAGCTGGTCCGCCAGGTCGACTCCAGCCTGCTCGACGAGTGGGAGCAGCTCGCCCACCCCGCCGACGAGCCCGTCGAGAAGGCGATCGAGGAGAAGGTCACCCGGGTCACCGCCAACGCCCGCGCGTTCCGCGTCCTGGTCCGCAACGCGATGTTCCGCCGCGTCGAGCTGGCCGCCCTGGAGCGCTACCACGCGCTCGGCGAGCTGGATCCCGACTTCGGGGCCGACGCCTGGGCGGAGGCGATGGACGCCTACTTCGAGGAGCACGACGAGCTGCTGACCGGCCCGAACGCGCGCGGCCCCAAGCTGCTCCAGATCGAGGAGGTCCCCGCCGACGCGCTGTGGCGGGTCCGGCAGGTCTTCGACGACCCGCAGGGCCACCACGACTGGGGCATCAGCGCCGAGGTCGACCTCACCGGGTCCGACGAGGCGGGCGAGGCCGTGGTCAGGGTGCTGGCGGTCGACCGGCTGTAGGACGGCGCGGGCCGGTCGCGGGCCGGTGCCGCCGGGGTCACTCCAGCCCGGCGCGGGCGGCGGCCTCGGCCCACGCGGCGTCGTCGCCGCCCGGCTCGTGGCGGCGCAGGGGCTGGGTCGCGGCGACCAGGGCGCGCATCGCGGGCAGGTCCCCGACCAGCCCGTGGGCGCGGGCCTGGACCAGCAGGTTGCCCAGCGCGGTCGCCTCGACCGGACCGGCGACGACGGGCAGGCCGCAGGCGTCGGCGGTGAGGCGGCACAGCAGGTCGTTGCGGGAGCCGCCGCCGACCAGATGGATCACCGCGACGTCCTTGCCGGACAGCTCGACCGCCGCGCGCAGCGCGGCGCGGTGGCCGAGCGCGAGGCTGTCCAGGACGCAGCGGACCACGGCGGCGGGCGAGTCGGGGACGGGCTGGCCGGTGCGGTGGCAGAACGCGGCGACGCGGGCGGGCATGTCGCCGGGCGGCAGGAACTCAGGGGCGTCGGGGTTCACCACCGACCGCAGGCCCGGGACGTCGGCGGCGGCCGCCAGCAGGGCGGGCAGGTCGGGGGAGCCCCAGACGCGCAGGCACTCCTGGAGGAGCCACAGGCCCATCACGTTGCGCAGGTAGCGGATCGTGCCGTCGACGCCCGCCTCGTTGGTGAAGTTGGCGGCGCGCCCGGCGTCGCCGAGGATCGGGCCGGGCAGCTCCACCCCGACCAGCGACCAGGTCCCGCACGAGATGTAGGCGAAGTCGTCGCCGGTCGCGGGGACGGCGACGACGGCCGAGGCGGTGTCGTGGGAGGCCACCGCGACCACCGGGGTGGCGGCGGGCAGGCCGGTCTCGGCGGCGACGTCGGGCCGCAGCGTGCCGAGGGTCGTGCCGGGCTCGCGCAGCGGCGGGAACAGGCGGGCCGGGAGGTCCAGGCGGCCGAGCAGCTCGGTGGACCAGTCGCGGCGGCGCACGTCGAACAGCCCGGTGGTGGAGGCGTTGGTCGGCTCGGCGCCCTGGACGCCGGTCAGCCAGTACGCCAGCAGGTCCGGGATCATCAGCAGCCGTTCGGCCCGCGCCAGCCCGGCGCGCGCGGCCGCGAGCTGGTAGACGGTGTTGAACGGCAGGAACTGCAGCCCGCCGATCCCGTACAGGTAGGCGTCGCCGAGGTCGGCGCGGACGCGTTCCATGACCCCGTCGGTGCGGGCGTCGCGGTAGTGCACGGGGTTGCCGAGCAGGGCCCCGTCGGCGTCGAGCAGCCCGTAGTCCACGGCCCACGAGTCGATGCCGACCGACGTGACGGGACCGGCGTCGCGCAGGCCGTCCAGGACGTTGCCGTACAGGCCGAGGACGTCCCAGTACAGGGTGCCGCCCGCGCGGACGGGACGGTTGGGGAAGCGGCGGACCTCGGTCAGGTCCAGCCCGTCCCCGAAGCGGGCGGTGATGACGCGTCCGCTGGAGGCGCCGAGGTCCACGGCGGCGAACCGGGGGCTCACGCGACGACCAGGACGTCGAGGGTGCGGGGGCCGTGCACGCCCTCGACGCGCGACAGCTCGATGTCGCTGGTCGCCGAGGGGCCGGACACGAAGGTGAGGGGGCGGGCCGGGTCCAGGCGCTCCAGCGCCTCGGGCACGTCGGCGACGACGCGGGCGGCCTCGACCACGACCAGGTGCCGGTCGGGGACCAGGGTCAGCGCGCGCGGGCCCTGGCCGGGACCGTGGTCGAGCACGACCGTGCCGGTCTCGGCGATCGCGACGGCGCAGCCGGTCACCGCCCCGTCGATCGCGTCGAGGCCGGCGACCGGCGGGTCCTCGACCAGCAGGTCCGGGTCGGCGCGGGCCAGCCACGCGCGCGGCAGGCCCCCGGGAACGGCGTACACGCGTCCCGCCAGACGGGCGGCGACCGCGCCGGGCAGTTCGGCGGGGGTGACGCGCCGCACCGTGGCGCGGTAGTGGGCGATCCGGTCGGCGAGCAGGTCCAGGACGTCGCCGGTGGAGTGGCGCCGCAGGTAGTCCCGTTCGATCGCGGCGCGGCCCGCGGCGATCTCGGCGGCGGGGCGCGGCGGGACGACGGCGTCGATCCGGGCGAGGACGCGGTCCCGGCTGTTCATGGCCCGGCTGTTCACGGCGCGGCTGCTCACGGCCGTCTCCCTCCGTCGGTGCGTTTCCACCAGGCGCGGAACGACTCCGGCGGTGGACGCGGGATGTCGCGGGTGTCGGTCCAGGCGCGCAGCGGGCCGGGCAGGCGGCGCGGGGTGAGGCGGCGGAACCGGCCCGCCGCGCGCTGCGCCAGGGCCAGCCGGGCGGGGGAGCGGAGCGTCCAGCCCGCCGCCGCCATCGCCGCGTCGGTCAGCGGGTGGCGGGCGCTCTCCACGGCGCGGGCCCGCAGCTCGACCAGCACCTCGGGGATGTCGATCGCGACCGGGCACGCCTCGAAGCACGCCCCGCACAGGGTGGAGGCGTAGGGCAGCGACGCGTCCACCTCCGAGCCGACGCCCCGCAACTGCGGGGACAGGATCGCCCCGATCGGCCCCGGATAGGGGGAGCCGTAGGCGTGGCCTCCGGCGCGTTCGTAGACGGGGCAGACGTTGAGGCAGGCCGAGCAGCGGATGCAGCGCAGTGCCTGGCGGCCCACTTCGTCGGCGAGGACGTCGGTGCGGCCGTTGTCGAGCAGGACCAGGTGGAAGTCCTGTCCCTCGGTCACGCCGGTCCACATCGAGGTGTAGGGGTTCATGCGCTCGGCGGTGGAGGAGCGCGGCAGCAGCTGGAGGAAGACCTCCAGGTCGGCGAAGGTCGGCACCAGCTTCTCGATCCCCATGACCGTGATCAGCGTCCGGGGGAGGGTCAGGCACATGCGGCCGTTGCCCTCCGACTCCAGGACCACCAGGGTCCCGGTCTCGGCGACGGCGAAGTTGGCGCCGGACACCGCGACCCGGGCCGACAGGAACTTGGCGCGCAGGTGCCGCCGCGCCGCCTCGGCGAGTTCGGCGGGGGAGTCCGACAGCCCGGCCGGGGCGTCCGGCATGGTCCGCAGGAAGATGTCGCGGATCTCGGCGCGGTTGCGGTGGATGGCGGGGACCAGGATGTGGGAGGGGCGGTCGTCGCCGAGCTGGACGATCAGTTCGGCCAGGTCGGTCTCGTAGGCGGTGATCCCGGCCTGGGCCAGCGCCTCGTTCAGGCCGATCTCCTGGGTCGCCATCGACTTGACCTTCACCACCTCCCTCTCACCGGTCGCCTCCACCAGCCCGGCGACGATCCGGTTGGCCTCGGCGGCGTCGCGCGCCCAGTGCACGGTGCCGCCCGCACCGGTGACCCTCTCCTCCAGCAGCCTCAGGTAGTGGCCGAGGTGGGCGAGGGTGTGGTCCTTGATCTGCCTGGCGGACTCGCGCAGCCGCTCCCAGTCGGGCAGCTCGGCCACCGCCTCGGCGCGCCGCGCGCGGATCGTGCCGGTCGCGTGCGCGAGGTTGCGGCGCAGCCGCGTGTCGCCGACCGCCTCCCGCGCGGCCTCCGGGAACGACGGCATCCCCAGGTAGGTGGGCATCGAGCCGGTCACCGGGCGTCCCCCTCGGTCGCGGCGAGGATCTCGGCCAGGTGCAGCGCGCGCACTCCGGCGCGCCGCCGCGACAGCGCGCCGCCGATGTGCATCAGGCACGAGTTGTCGGCCGCGCACAGCACCTCGGCGCCGGTCCGCCGCACGGCCGCGACCTTGTCGGCGCCCATCGCGGCCGACACGTCGGCGTTCTTCAGCGCGAACGTCCCCCCGAACCCGCAGCACTCCTCCGCCCCCGGCAGCTCCACCAGGTCGATCCCGCGCACGGCGCGCAGCAGCCGCAACGGCCGGTCCCCGACCTCCAGCATCCGCAGCGAGTGGCAGGTGGGGTGGTAGGTGACGGTGTGCGGGAAGTAGGCGCCGACGTCGGTGACGCCCAGGACGTCGACCAGGAACTCCGACAGCTCGTGCACCCCGGCGGGCGGTTGGACGCCGAGGGTGGGGTACCACTCGCGGATCATCGCCGCGCACGATCCGGACGGCACCACGATCGCCTCGTAGCCGTCGAAGGTGTCGGTGAAGCGCCGGGCCAGGGGCGCGGCGTCGGTGCGGTAGCCGGTGTTGAAGTGCATCTGCCCGCAGCAGGTCTGCGCGGCGGGGAAGTCCACCTCGTGGCCGAGCCGTTCCAGCAGCCGCACGGTCGCCCGGCCGGTGCCGGGGAACAGCGTGTCGTTGACGCAGGTGACGAACAGCGCGATCCGCATCCGGGTCACCGCCCCGCCGGGGCCGTGGAGTCGCGCACCACCAGCTCGGGCTGGAACAGCACCTGCTGGTGGGCGTGGCCGCGGGGGTTGTCGCACTCGTCCAGCAGCAGCTCGGTGGCGACCCGCCCGAGCCGGTAGGTGGGCTGGCGCACCGACGACAGCGGCACCGCCGCCTCGGCGCTGAACTCGATGTCGTCGTAGCCGATCAGCAGCACGTCGCGGCCGACGTCCACGCCCGCCCGCGTCAGGGCGCGCAGCATCCCCAGGGCGAGCAGGTCGTTGGCGCAGAACACCGCGTCCGGCAGCCCCTCCGCGAGCAGCGTCCCGGCGGCCTCCTGCCCGGCCCGCACCGTCATGGTCGGCACCACCACCTCGCGGAGCGCGCCGCCGGCGGGCAGCGCGCGCCGCGCCCCGGCGGCCCGGTCGGCGCACTGGCGGATCGTCGGCGGCCCGGTGACGTAGGCGATCTCGCGGGCGCCCCGGTCGAGCAGGTGGCCGACCGCCAGGTCGCCGCCGGCGACGTCGTCCACGGCGACCGAGCACTGGCGGGCGCGGGTGGCGGTGTGGTCGAGCATGACGGTGGCGATGCCGCGCTCGCGCAGCACCTCCAGCTGCTCGGCGGTGCCGTCCACCGGGGTCAGCAGCACCCCGCGGACCCGCTGCTCGGCGAGCATCCGCAGGTTGCGGGCCTCGCGTTCGGCCAGCGCGCTGGAGCTGCACAGGATGAGCCCGTAGCCGCGCTCGTAGACGGCGTCCTCCACGCCCCGCGCGACGTCGGTGAAGAACGGGTTGGCCAGGTCCAGCACCATCAGCCCGACCGTGCGGCCCTGCCCGGCGCGCAGCGTGGAGGCCGACCCGTTGCGCACGAACCCCAGCTCGCGGATCGCCGCGTGCACGCGGTCGCGGGTGGCGGCGGCGACCCGGTCGGGCCGGTTGAGCACGTTGGACACGGTGCCGGGGGACACGCCCGCGTGCCGGGCCACCTCCCTGATCCCGACCGCGCCCCGCGCCGGATCGGTCCTGTCGCTGGTGCCCATGCCGCCCTCTCGTGCTCCCGCGGATCGCCGGTCCACTGTGGACCAGCTCATTAAAACGTGTCAATAGCCGGAGGGTGCTGTGACGGGCCCTTGACGGGTGGGAGAGCGCTGATCTAGCGTCCTCGGCACACCAGCCTTTTAAAACGTTTTACACCGAGCGGCCCCGACTTCGAGGAACGGACGCATGGCCACGGACATCGCGCGGATCAAGGCCGCGCTGCTGACCCAGCACATCGAGACGCCCTCGTGGGCGTACGGCAACTCCGGCACCCGCTTCAAGGTGTTCGCCCGGCCCGGCGTGCCCCGCACCCCGCAGGAGAAGATCGCCGACGCGGCGCAGGTGCACCGGTACACCGGGATCGCCCCCAGCGTGGCGCTGCACATCCCCTGGGACCGGGTGGACGACTACGGCGCGCTGGCGGCGTACGCGGCCGGGCACGGCCTGCGGATCGGCGCGATCAACGCCAACGTCTTCCAGGACGACGACTACATGCTGGGCAGCGTCACCAACCCCGACCCGGCCGTGCGCCGCAAGGCCCTGGACCACCTGCTGGAGTGCGTCGACATCATGGACGCCACCGGCTCGCGGGACCTGAAGCTGTGGTTCGCCGACGGCACCAACTACCCCGGCCAGGACGACGTGCGCGCCCGCCAGGACCGGCTCGCCGAGGCCCTCGCCGCCGTGTACGGGCGGCTGGGCGGGGACCAGCGGATGCTGCTGGAGTACAAGCTGTTCGAGCCCGCCTTCTACACCACCGACGTGCCGGACTGGGGCACCGCCTACGCGCACTGCCTCAAGCTCGGCCCGAAGGCGCAGGTGGTCGTGGACACCGGGCACCACGCGCCCGGCACCAACATCGAGTTCATCGTGGCGCTGCTGCTGCGGGAGGGAAGGCTCGGCGGGTTCGACTTCAACTCCCGCTTCTACGCCGACGACGACCTGATGGTGGGCGCGGCCGACCCGTTCCAGCTCTTCCGGATCATGCACGAGGTGGTGCGGGGCGGCGGGCTGGACCCGGCGGCGGGCGTGGCGTTCATGCTCGACCAGTGCCACAACGTCGAGCCGAAGATCCCCGGCCAGATCCGCTCGGTGCTGAACGTGCAGCAGGCCACCGTCAAGGCGCTGCTGGTGGACGCCGACGCGCTGCGCGCCGCGCAGCAGTCCGGCGACGTGCTCGGCGCCAACGCCGTGCTGATGGACGCCTACGACACCGACGTCCGCCCGCTGCTGGCCGACCTGCGCGCCGAGATGGGCCTGGACCCCGACCCGATGGCCGCCTACGCCGCCTCCGGGTACGCCGAGAAGATCGAGACCGAGCGGGTCGGCGGCGCCCAGGCCGGATGGGGGGCCTGACGGACATGGCGGAGCAGACGACGGCGCCCGAGGTGGCGCGGCTGCTGGAGCGCGCCCGCGCCCTGGGGTCCGACCCGCGCAACACCAACTACGCGGGCGGCAACGCCTCGGCCAAGGCCACCGTGACCGACCCGGTGACCGCCGGGGACGTCGAGCTGATGTGGGTGAAGGGCTCGGGCGGGGACCTCGGCACGCTCACCGAGGACGGGCTGGCGGTGCTGCGGCTGGACCGGCTGCGCGCGCTGGTGGACGTCTACCCCGGCGTCGGGCGCGAGGACGAGATGGTCGCCGCGTTCGACTACTGCCTGCACGGCCGGGGCGGCGCGGCCCCGTCCATCGACACCGCCATGCACGGCCTGGTCGACGCCGCGCACGTGGACCACCTGCACCCCGACTCCGGCATCGCGATCGCCACCGCCGCCGACGGGGAGGAGCTGACCCGGCGGATCTTCGGCGACCGGGTGGCGTGGGTGCCCTGGCGGCGGCCCGGGTTCCAGCTCGGCCTGGACATCGCCGCCATCAGGCGGGCGAACCCGCGGGCGATCGGGGTCATCCTGGGCGGCCACGGCATCACCGCCTGGGGCGACACCAGCGAGCAGTGCCAGGCCCACTCGCTGGAGATCATCCGCACGGCCGAGGCGTACCTCGCCGAGCACGGCCGCCCCGACCCGTTCGGCCCGGTCGTCGAGGGCCACCGCCCGCTGCCGGAGCCCGAGCGGCACGCCCGCGCCGCCGCGCTGTTCCCGCTGCTGCGCGGCCTGGCCTCCACCGACCGCCCGCAGGTCGGCCACTACACCGACGACGAGGCCGTGCTCGACTTCGTCGCCCGCGCCGAGCACCCCCGCCTTGCCGCCCTCGGCACCTCCTGCCCCGACCACTTCCTGCGCACCAAGGTCCGCCCCATGGTGCTGGACCTGCCGCCGACCGCGCCCCTGGAGGACGTCAAGGCGCGGCTGCGCGAGCTGCACGCCGCCTACCGCGAGGACTACCGCGCCTACTACGAGCGCCACGCCGTCCCCGGCTCGCCGCCGATGCGCGGCGCGGACCCGGCGATCGTGCTGGTGCCCGGCGTCGGCATGTTCAGCTTCGGCGGCGACAAGCAGACCGCGCGCGTGGCGGGCGAGTTCTACGTCAACGCCGTCAACGTCATGCGCGGCGCCGAGGCCGTCTCCTCCTACGCCCCCATCGACGAGGCCGAGAAGTTCCGCATCGAGTACTGGGAGCTGGAGGAGGCCAAGCTGCGCCGCCGCCCCAGGCCCAGGGCCCTGGCCGCGCGGGTGGCGCTGGTGACCGGCGGCGGCTCGGGCATCGGCGCGGCCACCGCCCGCCGCCTGGCCGCCGAGGGCGCGTGCGTGGTGGTCGCCGACCGGGACCTGGCCGCCGCCGAGAAGGTCGCCGCCGAGCTCGGCACCGCCGACACCGCCGTCGCGGTCGGCGCGGACGTCACCGCCGAGGACCAGGTCACCGCGGCCGTGCGCGCGGCCGTGCTGGCGTTCGGCGGGGTGGACCTGGTCGTCAACAACGCCGGGCTGTCGATCTCCAAGCCGCTGCTGGAGACCACCGCCGCCGACTGGGACCTCCAGCACGAGGTGATGGCGCGCGGCTCGTTCCTGGTCTCCCGCGAGACCGCCCGCGTCATGGTCGAGCAGGAGATGGGCGGCGACATCGTCTACATCGCCTCCAAGAACGGCGTGTTCGCCGGGCCGAACAACGTCGCCTACGGCGCGACCAAGGCCGACCAGGCCCACCAGGTGCGGCTGCTGGCCGCCGAGCTCGGCGGCCACGGCATCCGCGTCAACGGGGTCAACCCCGACGGCGTGGTGCGCGGCTCGGGCATCTTCGCCGGGGGCTGGGGCGCCCAGCGCGCCGCCGTCTACGGCGTGGAGGAGGAGCGGCTCGGCGAGTTCTACGCCCAGCGCACCCTGCTCAAACGCGAGGTGCTGCCCGAGCACGTCGCAGCCGCCGTGTTCGTCCTCACCGCCGGGGAGCTGTCGCACACCACCGGCCTGCACATCCCCGTGGACGCGGGCGTCGCCGCCGCGTTCCTGCGCTGACCCCGGGCGTCCCGGCCGCCGTCCGCCCGCGCGGCCGGGACGCCCCTCCGGGGTGCCCCTAGTCCTCGGGCCAGCCGCCGTAGGGGACGGTCAGGACCTCCATGTGGTGGCCGTTGGGGTCGTCGAAGTAGACGCCCCGGCCGCCGTCGTTGCGGTTGATCTCGCCTTCCCCGCTGCCGTCGGGGTGGGCGTGGAACCGCGCCCCCGACGCCCTGATCCGGGCGAGGATCCCGTCGAACTCCTCCTCCGGCACCAGGAACGCGCAGTGGTGCCAGCGGAAGTCGGTGGAGTCCATGTAGTCGAGGGTGACGCCGTTGCCGGTCCGCACCGGGACGAACGGCCCCCACTGCTCGCCCGCCTCCACGCCCAGGATGCGGGCCAGGAACTCGGCGGACTCCCTCTTGTCCCTGGCGGGAACGATGATGTGGTCGAGCGTCACGGACATCGTGGATCGCCTTCCTCGTCGAAGGGTCTTTCCGAAGGGACTGTCCCTCGAGTCTGGAATCTCGATCGCACTTGAGGTCAAGCCCCGGTGCGGGTAACGCCTGGGTGACTTTCCGTGTCCGCGCGGACGCCCGCCGCCATGATGGGGGCGTGCGCTCCTCTCCTTCGCTGCCGCCCTCCGGCTACACGCGCGCCCTGCCGCGCCCGCCCCGTTCCCGGCTGCCCTGGACGGCGACCGCGGTCGCCGCCGGGACGGCGGCGGTCGCCGTGGCCGCCGTGCTGGCGCTTCCCGGGGACCGGCCGCCGCGTTCGCTGACGGCGGGCGGCGGGCCCACGGCGGGCGTGGCGGGCGCGGCCACGGAGGGCACGGCGGGGACTCCGGTCGCGCCCGGCGGCCCGGCGCCCGCCCGCACGGACGTCCCGAGCCTGCTCCCCCGGACGGGCACGGCCGCGCGGCCTCCCGCGCGGCCTCCCGCGCGGACACCGGCGCGGACGCCGGGACACGCATCGGGACACGCATCGGGGCGGGCACCGGACGCCGCGCCGGAGAGGGCCGGGAAGGCGGCGGAGCCGGGACGGCGGCCCGTCCGGAAACCGCGCCGCGCCGCGCGGCCCGCGGCCGTTCCGGCCTGGGCCAGGGCCGAGTGCGCCCGGCGGTTCCCCGGCGACCCGGTGCGCCGCCGCTTCTGCGCGGCCGCGCTCGCGGGGTTCAGGGACGGCGTCCCACGCCGGTGAGCATCTCCCGCAGCCGCATCGGCCCGCCGGTCTCCCGCGCCAGCGGCGGGGTGTCCATGCCGGCGCCCTCGCGCAGCCCCTCCAGCAGCTCGCGCAGCGCGTCGACGCCGGTGTGCTCGGGGTTCCAGCCCAGCTCCTCGCGGGCGCGCGTGACGTCCATGATCGGCAGGCGCAGCACCATGTCGACCAGGTGCGGGGAGGCGGGCACCAGGTTCAGCCGCCACGCGGCGGCGACCGCCGCCCGCGCCCCGACGGCCGGGACCGGCACCCGCCGCGCCCGCAGCACCTCGGCGAGCACGGCGGCGTCGATGACCGGCTCGGCGGCGATGTTGAACGGCCCCCGCACGTCCCGCGTCACCGCCAGCCGGTACGCCTGCGCCATGTCCTCGGTGTGCAGGGCCTGGAACGCCAGCCCCGGGATGTCGGGCACGACCGGGACCATCCCCGGCCGCACCAGCCGCCCCGGCAGCAGCGGCCCGGCGAACAGCCGCCGCTGCTCGGACGCCGCCTCCCGCTTGAAGACGAACCCGGGCCGCAGCCGCACCACCCGCACGTCGGGGTGGTCGGCCTGGAAGGAGTCCAGCAGGCGTTCCACGTACGCCTTCTCCCGGCCGTAGGCGGCCTCGGGCCAGCCGTGGGTCGGCCAGGACTCGTCGCGGGGGTGCTCCTTGTCGGCCAGGGACGGGACGGGGGAGTAGGCCCCCACCGACGAGGCGTACACCAGCGCCGGGACCCCGGCCTCGGCGACGGCGCGGAACACGCGGGCGCTGCCGATGACGTTGTTGTCCCAGGTCACCCGCGGCCGGTGGGTGGGCTGGAACAGCCAGGCCAGGTGGACGACGGCGTCGGCGCCCCGGAAGTGCGCGGCCAGGTCGTGCCGGGCAACGTCGGCCTCGGCCCACTCGGTCTTGTCGATCTTCAGCTCGGCGGGCCGCCGGGACAGTCCCAGGACCGAGTCGATCCCGGGGTCGGCGGCCAGCGCCCGGACGGTGCTGGTGCCCACGTTGCCGGTGGCACCGGTGACGACGACGCGCATGACGCGGCTCCTTGTCCGAGGTCGGGGCGATTGCCCTGGTCAGCCGCCCCTACCCGGTCATGGGCCGGACATGCGCGCCGGGCGTGCCGGTCAGGCCGCCTCGGCGATCCGGCGGGTGACGTCGGCGCGCAGCGCGTCGACGTCCGCGCCCGCCGCGCGCAGCACCCGCACCGAGGTGAACTCGGGGTCGTGCAGCACGCCCAGCAGGACGTGGCCGCTGCTGATGTGGTTCTGCTTGAGCCTGATGGCGTGCCGCAGGGCCAGTTCGAGAGATTTCTTGGCCTGTTTGGTAAAGGGGATGTGGCCCTTGCGGGACTTGCGGAACCGGCCCGCCGGAGCGTCGAGGGCGCCCTCGCCGAAGCTCCACTCGGCCGCCGCGCGCACCGCCTCCAGGTCGATGCCGATCAGCCGCAGCGCCTCGGCGTCCAGGGGGCCCTCCGGCCGGCGGGCGTGGTCGAGGCGGGCGCGCAGGCCGCCCGGGTCGAGGCCGTGGGCGCGCAGGGTCGCGGCGGCCGACCCGTCCGCCTCCAGCAGGCCGAGCAGGACGTGCTCGGTGCCGATCTCGCCGTCGCCCAGCTCGCGGGCCACCTCCTGCGCGGTGACGACCGCGAGCCGGGCGTGCCTGGAGAAACGTTCGAACATCTCACTTCTCCCTTGAGAGGATCCGGCGTCCCCCGCCGTGCTTCTTGTGGACGGCCTGCCGGCTCACGCCGAGGCAGGCCGCGATCTCCTGCCAGGACCAGCCCTGCTCGCGGGCGCTGGCGACCTGGAGCGCCTCCAGGCGCTCGGCCAGCTCGCGCAGGGCGCGCACGGCCCGCAGGCCGACGGCGGGGTCCCGGCTGCCCGCCTCCTGGGCGAGCCTCACTCCGTCGTTCATGGTGTCAATCTAGATTGACGCGCCCGGCATGTCAACCGCAGTTGACATCTCGGAGGGGGTCAGCGGGTGACGACCAGGGTGGCCAGCAGGTCGTCCAGGCTGATGATCCCGACGGGCCGCCCGTCGGAACCCAGCACCAGACCCAGATGGCTGTGCGCGGCGCGCAGCTGCGCCACCGCCTCGGCCACCGGCGTGTCGACCGGCACGGCGGGCACCGGGTGCGCCAGCCCGCCCGCCGGGGTGCGGCGGCCCCGCGCCCGCGCCAGGTAGGCGTCGCGGACGTGCACCATGCGGGCCGGCCCGCCGCGCCCCCCGCCCTCGCCGTCCGGGCCGCTCAGCATGATCCGCAACCGTCCGGTGCGGGCGGCGGTGTCCACGACCTGCTGCGGCGTGGCGGTGGCGGGCACCGACACGACCCGCTCGGGCGGGATCACCAGGTCCGCCAGCGGCGCGCGGGGGGCGTCTAGCGCGGCGGTCAGCAGGGTCAGGTCGCTCTCCTCGATGAGGCCGAGCCGCCGGGACTCGACGGCCAGCGCGCGCAGCTGCTCGGGGGTGCGCGACACGTCGATCGCGTCGCGGGGCTCCACCCCGATCGCGCGCAGCAGCAGGTTGGTGACGGCGTTCAGCGCGGCGAGGGCGGGCCGCACCACCGTGGTGAACGCGCGGAACGGCGGCGCGAGCCCGGTGGCCGAGCGCTCGGGATGGGCGATGGCCCACGACTTCGGCGCCATCTCCCCGATCACCATGTGCAGGAACGTCACCAGCGCCAGCGCCAGCACGAACGCCACCGCGTGCGCGGCGGCCTCCGGCAGCCCCAGCGAGTGGAACAGCGGCGTCAGCGTCCCGGCGAACACCGGCTCCGACACCAGGCCCAGCCCCAGCGAGCACATGGTGATGCCGAGCTGCGCGCCCGCAAGCATCAGCGACAGCTCGCGGATCCCCGCGACCGCCGACGCCGCGCCCCGCGACCCCCGCGCGGCGGCCTTCTCCAGCCGCGGCCGCTTGGCCGCCACCAGCGCGAACTCGGCGGCGACGAAGAACCCGTTGCCCGCCAGCAGCAACAGGGTCAGCGGCGCCCCCACCGACAGGTTCACGGGGCCTCCTCCAGGCCGACGGCGCGCAGCCGGATCAGCTCCGGGACGTGCCGGTGCACCGTCAGCACCTCCACCACCGCCCGGCGCGGCGGCTCGCCCATGCGGGTCGGCGGCAGGTCGACGGTGACCACGTCGCCGGGCTCGGCGACGCGGCCGAGACGTTGCAGCAGCAGCCCGGCGACGGTCTCGTAGTCGCCCTCGGGCAGCGCGATGCCGGTCTCGTGGGCGACCTCGTCGGTCCGCAGCCCCGCGTCGGTGGTCCACCACTCGCCGCGCCGGATCGCCAGGTCCTCGCCCGCGTCGTTCTCGTCGGCGATCTCCCCGACCAGCTCCTCGGCCACGTCCTCCCAGGTGACCAGCCCGGCGAAGCCTCCGTACTCGTCCACCACGCAGCCCAGCGGCACGTCGGCGGCCTGGAGCCGGTCGACCACGTCGGGCAGCGGCAGCGACGACGGCAGCAGCAGCGGCGGGCGGGCGACCGCCCGCACCGGGGCGGCGTCGATCTCCTCGGGGGTGAGCCGGACCAGGTCGTCCAGCCCGACCACGCCCAGCACGTCGTCGATGCGGTCGCCGACCACCGGGTAGCGGGTGTGCCCGTGCGCGGTGATGATCTCGCTGAGGACGCGCAGCGGCGCGTCGGCCGACACCGTCACCACGTCCACCCGCGGCACCATCACCTCCCCGGCGGTCCGCTCGGAGAACGACAGCGCCCGCTCCAGCAGGTCGGCGTGGCCCTCGGCCAGCTCCTCGCCGGACTCGCCGATGATGTGGCCGAGCTCCTCCAGCGTCGCGCCGTGGTGCAGCTCCTCCACCGGCTCGATCCCGACCGCCCGCAGCAGCCGGTTGGCGGAGGCGTCGAACAGCCGGATCAGCGGCGAGGCCAGCTTCAGGTACAGGAGGGTGGAGGAGGCCAGCGCCCGCGCCATCGGCTCGGCCCGCGCCAGCGCCAGGTTCTTGGGGAACAGCTCGCCCAGCACCATCTGGACCACCGTGGCCAGCACGAACCCGGCGGTCAGCGCGGCGCCGTCGACCATCGCGCGCGGCGTCCCGAGGGCCCGCAGCGGCGGCGCGATCAGGTCGGCCAGCGCGGGCTTGGCGATGAACCCGACCACCAGCGCGGTCACGGTGATGCCGAGCTGCGCGCCCGACAGCATGAACGACAGCCGCTCCATCACCCGCACCGCGCGGGCCGCGCCCCGGTCGCCGGAGCGGGCGCGCTGCTCCAGCGCGATCCGGTCGGCGGTGACGAACGCGAACTCCTGCGCCACGAAGTAACCGGTGGCGGCGGTCAGCAGCAGGACGGCCAGCAGGCCGAGCACGGCGTTCATCACCGCATTCCCTTCCCCGTCAAGATCCTCCCTACCCCGCCGGACCGCCGGCTGAAATCCCGCCGTGAGCTGGAGTGCGCCCATCTCCCGTGATAGGCACGAAGAGTCCCAGGGTTAACGGTTTTTCTCAGCGGTGGGAGGGCCAATGACCGACGACCGGCGGCCCCGGCCCGTCTTCGACCCCGCCATCCCCGGCGGCGAGCGCGCCCTGCTGGCCGCCTCGCCCGAACGCCTGGTCGCCGCCGGCCGCCCCGCGCCGCCGCCCCCGCGTCCGGGCCCGTGGACGATCGCCGCGCGGGTCGTGTGGATCCCGCTGTTCGCGTTCTTCTACGGGGTGTTCCCCGGCGGCTGGTTCCGGCTGTTCTTCCTGGCCTCGCTCGACGACGACGACCTGATGGGCGGGTTCCTGCGGTGGGGGCGGCTGCCGCTGGCGGCGATGACCGTCACGCCCGCCGTGCAGATCGCGCTGCTGCTGCTCGGGCAGGAGGAGGCCGCCGGGGCGCTGGCCGCCGCGAGCTTCACCGCATGGGCCGCCGGCGCGGTCCGCTACCTGCGCGAACCGGCCGCCGCGCGGGCCGCCCGCGAGCACCACGGCCGCTACCTGCTGCCCGGCGACTTCGACCGGCCCGCCGCGCGGCTGCTGGCCCGCGCCCAGCGCGCCGTGGACGCGGTGCTGGGCTCGGAGTCGCACCGCGCCGGGCTGCTGGACGCGGTCGACAACGCCGTGGCGCTGCCGCGCGAGGAGTGGGCGATCGCCGAGGCGCTCGCCGAGCACACCCGGCTGCGGCGCGAACGCCGCCGCCAGCAGCCCGCGCGGCTCGGCCCCGAGGTCCGCGCCCTGCTGGAGCCGCAGCGGCGCGCCCTGGACCTGTCGGTCCGCTCCGTCACCGCGCGCGTCGAGGCCCTGGAGGACTACGCGCGCCGCGTGCGGGCCGCCGACGACGCCTTCCACGAGTGGCGGGTGCTGCGCGGGATCCCCGAGCAGAACGCCCGCTACCGGGAGCTGCTGGCCGCGACCGTCCGCGACGACCTGGCCCGCGCGGAGATCGACCGGCTGGCCGCCGACGCCGAACGCGCCGAGCGGGCGTTCCGCGGCAGCGTCCGCACGGCCCTGGCCGCCGCCCCCGAGCCCGGCCTCGGGCATCCGGCCTGATCACCGGCCCGGCATCCCCGGCCGCCACGTTTAGGACGGCCCCACGGGGAACGGCACCGGCACGCGAAACCTCGTCGCAGGAGAGGAAGCGACCGGTGAAACTGCTCTACAAGCCGCTGTCGATCCTGTTCAGCGTGCTCGGCGGACTGCTCGCCGGGACGCTGTTCAAGCAGGTCTGGAAACGCGCCGCGGGCCAGGACGACGCGCCCGACGCCGACGACGCCAACTACACCTGGCGGCAGGTCCTGATCGCCGCCGCCGTGCAGGGCGCGATCTTCGGCCTGGTGAAGGCGGCCGTGCAGCGCGCGGGCGCGCAGGCCGTCCGGAAGAGCACCGGGCGCTGGCCCGGCGACGACTGACCGCACCAGGAGACCCCGATGCCCCTGTTCCGGAAGAAGGCCACCCCCGACTCCCCGACCGACCTGTCGCCGGTGTCGTGGTGGGCCGCGGTGAAACGCTCCTTCGGCGAGTTCCAGGACGACGCCCTGCCCGACTGGGCCGCCGCCCTCACCTACTACAGCGTTCTGTCGATCTTCCCGGCGATGCTGGTGGTGATCTCGCTGGTCGGGCTCGGCGGCAAGGGGCTGTCCCAGGACCTGATCACCAACGTCGGGCAGATCGCGCCCGGCTCGGTCAAGCAGGTCCTCGCCAACGCGCTCACCGAGCTGCAACGCGGCCAGGGCGGGGCGGGCCTGGTCGCGGTGCTCGGTCTGCTCGGCGCGATCTGGGCGGCGTCGGGCTACGTGGCGGCGTTCATGCGCGCCTCCAACGCCATCTACGACGTCCCCGAGGGGCGGCCCATCTGGAAGACGACGCCGATCCGGGTCGCCGTCACCCTCGTCACGCTGGTGCTGCTGGCCGCCTCCGCGGTCGCCGTGGTGGTGTCCGGGCCGATCGCGCGCCAGGTCGGCGACCTGCTCGGCCTGGGATCGGCCGCCGTCACGGCGTGGAGCATCGCCAAGTGGCCGGTGCTGGTGCTGGTCGCCAGCTTCCTGATCTCGCTGCTGTACTGGGCCTCGCCCAACGCCAAGCAGGGCTTCAAGTGGGTCACCCCCGGCGGCGTGCTGGCGCTGCTGCTGTGGGCGGCGGCCTCGGCGGGCTTCGCCTTCTACGTCGCCAACTTCAGCTCCTACAACAAGACCTACGGCAGCCTCGCCGGGATCATCATCTTCCTGGTCTGGCTGTGGATCACCAACCTGGCGATCCTGCTGGGCGCCGAGGTGAACGCCGAGCTGGAACGCGGCCGCGCCATCGCCGGGGGAGTGCCCGAGGAGCAGGAGCCCTACGTCGAGCCCCGTGACACCCGGGGCTTCGACGAGGACGAGATGGAGAGTCTCAAGGCCCTGAAACGCAAGGACCACTGAGCCCGCCGATGAGCCCGCCGGGTGCGGCGGCGGTCACAGCAGGCTCACCGCGCGGTCGACGGCGGCCGCCACGTCGCCGTCGGCCGGGTACAGCAGCGAACGGCCCACCACCAGCCCGCGCACGTTGGGGTGGGCCAGGGCCTTCTCCCAGGAGGCGAACGCGGCGTCGGCGTCGGTGACCTCGCCGCCCAGCAGCAGCACCGGCAGCGTCGTGGCGGCCAGCACCCGTTCCATGTCCGGCACCACCGGCAGCTTCAGCCACGTGTAGGCCGAGGTGCGGCCCAGCCCCGACGCGACCGTCACCGACCGGATCACCGCCTCCGGCGACAGGTCGTTGCGCAGCCGCCCGTCCTGCCAGGACGCCCAGAACGGCTCGACCAGCGCCAGCAGCCCCAGCTCGGCCAGCTCGTTGACCGCCTGCGCCGCGCCCGCGAGGGTGAACGCGGTGTTCTCGTCGTCCGGCGCGATCCGCAGCAGCAGCTTGCCCCCGTCGAACCGCATGCCCGCGACGCCCCGCGCGTCGTACCCGGTGAAGCGGTCGTCGGCCTCGAACACCGCCCCCGCCAGCCCGCCCCGGTTCATCGACCCGAAGACCGACTTGCCCTCCAGCGCGCCGAGCAGCAGCAGGTCCTCCAGGACGTCGGCGGTGCCGAGCGCGCCGGTGACGCCGGGGCGCCCCAGCGCCGTGCCCAGCCGCCGCAGCAGCTCGCCCCGGTCCGCCATGGCGAGGGGGTCGCCGCCCGCGCCCAGCGCGGCGCGCGCCGGATGGTCGGCCGCGATGATCAGTGCTCTGCCGTGGTCGCCGAGCGGGGACACCGCGCGGGCGCGCCGGGCGGCGGCGGCCGCGATGGCGCCGGGGTCGTGGGCGCGCGCGTCGATGACGTGCCGGAGCGGATCGGTCACTGCACACCTCGCAGTCTCGGCGGGGAGCGGTCCCCTCCACGATGCCATCCCCGGTCCGAAGATCTAAGAGGGCAGTTCCCGTCCGAAGTAGCGGCTCCCGGGGGCGCAGGCGTAGAGGCCGAACGGCGGGACCTCCGCGTAGCCCGCCGACTCGTAGAGGGCGATCGCCTCGGGCTGCCCGGTGCCGGTCTCCAGCACCAGGCGCCGCCGCCCCGCCCCGCGCGCGGTGCGCTCCAGCTCGGCCAGCACCCGCCGCGCCAGGCCCCGGCCCCGCGCCTCCGGCACCACGTACATGCGCTTGAGCTCGGCGTCGCCGTCCCGGAACCCCGGCTCGCCGCCGTCGTGGGCGCGCCACCCGCCGCACGCGACCGGCGCGCCGTCCAGGTAGCCGACCAGGAACAGCCCGCGCGGCGGCGCGAACTCGGCCGGCCCGGTCGGGGTCTCGTCCGGGCCGCCGTACCGCGCGACGTACTCCTGCTGCACCTCGGCGACCAGCTTCGTCGCGTCGGGGTGGTCGTAGGCGCGGACGAGGATCTCCACGGGCCCCACGGCCATCGCCCTCACTCCTCCCGGTGCAGCAGGAACGTCCCGGTCGCGCGGCTGAGCAGCGTGCCGTCGGTGCGGACGACGCGCGCCTCGGCGTAGGCGACCTGCCGCGCCATCCGCACGACCTCGCCGCGCACCCGCAGCTCGTCCCCGGCCCGGCCGGGCCGCATCGTCTCGGTCTTGATCTCCAGCATGGCGCGGGACCGGTCCCGGCCGCCGAGCCCCGCGTTGATCGCGAAGTTCATGGCGGCGTCCAGCAGGACGGTGTGCACCCCGCCCTGCACGATCCCGGCCGGGTTGCAGGCGATCGCGGCGGGCCGCCACACCGCCTCGGCGCAGACCGTGCCGTCGTCGTCGGTCCCGTACCTCACGAACTCCGCGCCGAGCGCCCCCAGCAGGGGCATGCCGCCGTCGCCGAGCCACCGGTCCATGTTCCGCATCGTGCGCCTCCGTCCCGCCGCGTTCGGATCGATCATGGCCGGAGTCCGCCCCGGCGCACCAGCTGCCGGACGATGACGTCGCGCTGGATCTCGTTGGTGCCCTCGCCGACGATCATCAGCGGGGCGTCGCGGAAGTAGCGTTCGACGTCGAACTCGGTGGAGTAGCCGTAGCCGCCGTGGACGCGCACGGCGTTCAGCGCGATCTCCATGGCGGTCTCGGAGGCGAACAGCTTGGCCATGCCCGCCTCCAGGTCGCAGCGGTCGCCGGAGTCGAAGCGCTCGGCGGCGTGCAGCACGAGCTGGCGGGCGGCGGTGAGCTTGGTGGCCATGTCGGCGAGGTAGTTGCCGATCGACTGGTGCCGCCAGATCGGCCGGCCGAAGCTCTCGCGCTGCTGCGCGTAGGCGAGGGCGTCCTCGAACGCGGCCCGCCCGACGCCCAGGGCGCGGGCGGCGACCTGGAGCCGCCCGGTCTCCAGCCCCTTCATCATCTGCGCGAACCCGCGCCCTTCCGCCTCGCCCAGCAGCGCCGAGAGCGGGGCGCGGTGGTCGTGGAAGGCCAGCTCGCAGCTCTCGACGCCCTTGTAGCCGAGCTTGGGCAGGTCGCGGGAGACGGTCAGGCCGGGGCCGTGCTCGACCAGCAGGATGCTGATGCCCGCGTGGGCGGGCTCGGCCGCAGGGTCGGTCTTGCACAGCAGCGCGATGAGCCGGGAGCGGCGCGAGTTGGTGATCCAGGTCTTGGTGCCGTTGACCACGTACTCCTCGCCGTCGCGGCGGGCGGTCGTGGTGATCGCCTGGAGGTCGGAGCCGCCGCCGGGCTCGGTCAGCGCCATGGTGGCGCGGATCCGCCCGGTGGCCATCCCGGGCAGGTAGCGCCGCTTCTGCTCCTCGGTGCCGAACGCCAGGATCAGCTTGGCGACCACCGTGTGTCCGCCCATCGCCCCGGCCAGGCTCATCCACCCGCGCGCCAGCTCCTCGGTGACCCGCACGTAGCAGGGCATCGACACCGCCGTCCCGCCGTGCGACTCGGGGATCGCCAGCCCGAACACGCCGAGGGTCTTCATCCGCTCGATGAGCTCCTCGGGGTAGGCGTCGGCGTGCTCCAGCTCCCGCGCGACCGGTCGGACCTCGCGGTCGACGAACTCCCGCACGGTCGCGACGACCGCCCGTTCCTCCTCGGTCAGCTCTGCCATGCCCGCAACTCTCGCATACCGTGCGAAGGCCCCGGAAAGGCCCCGGAGTGGAAGCGGCCGCGGTCAGAAGAGGGTGGGCGGCTCCGCCGGGACCGGCTCGGGCAGCGGCGCCAGCCCGGGCACCCGCGCCCGCACCTGCTCGTGGAAGCGGCGGGCGAGGGGCAGGGACTCGACGTTGTCGGGCGTGTGGACGAACACCGTCGGGGAGCGCCCCTCGCGCAGCCATCCGACGACCGTGTCGACCCAGAACGCCCAGCCCTCGACGGTGCGGTCCACGTCGTCGCGGCCCAGGTACCGCACGAACGGCCGGTCGGTGAGCGCGGCCGAGCGGCGCGGCACGCGCGGCTTCCTCGTCCAGGCCTCGCGTTCGGCGTCGCTGGTCGGCGGGCTCTGGAACAGGGTGACGGTGTCGAACGGCACCCACTCGGCGCCGAAGCCGTTCAGGACCTGCTCCAGCGTCCGGGCGGCCCGCGCGTCCTCGAAGAACGCGCGGTGCCGCACCTCGACGGCGTACCGGTGGGTGCGCGGCAGGTGGCGCAGGAACGCCGCCAGCGCGCCCAGGTCGTTCGGCCCGAACGCGCCGGGCAGCTGCACCCACAGGAACTCGGCGCGCGGCCCCAGGGGCTCGATCGCCGCCAGGAACTGCCGTAGCGGCTCGTCGATCCCGTGGAACCTGCGCTCGTGCGTGATGGTCTTGGGCAGCTTCGGCAGGAAGCGGAAGCCGGGGGCGGTCTGCGCCGCCCACGACTCCACCGTCGCGCGCGAGGGCGTCGCGTAGAAGGTCGTGTTGCCCTCCACCGCGTCGCACCAGGACGCGTAGGCCCGCAGCCGCTCCTCCGGCGGCAGCGGATGCGGCAGGAACCGGCCCTGCCACGGCTTGAGCGTCCACATCGCGCATCCCACATGAAGCCGCATGACCTCGACGTTAGCGGAGGCCCGGGGCTTACCGGGCAGGGGCTTACCGGACGGGGGTCTCGTCGTCGTAGAGCCGGGTGACGATCCTGCCGTCGCGGGTGACGTAGGCGTTGATCACGCCCTTGGTGCTGTGCGGGACGGCCAGGTTGCCCCGGGCGTCCAGGGCGATGGCGGCCCCGGTGGCGCCGAGCGCGGGGATCTTCTCGGTGACGACCCGGGCGGCGGCGGCCTGGACGGGCTGGTTCCCGTACTCCATCAGCGCGGAGATGTCGTGGGCGGCGGTGCCGCGGATGAACACCTCGCCGGTCCCGGTGCACGACACCGCGACGGTGCGGTTGTTGGCGTAGGTGCCCGCGCCGATGATCGGGGAGTCGCCGACCCGGCCGACCTGCTTGTTGGTCAACCCGCCGGTGGAGGTGGCGGCGGCGACGTTGCGGGAGCGGTCGAGGCCGATCGCGCCGACCGTGCCGCCGACCTCGGTGTGCCCGTTCCCCGCCCCGTTCCTCGCCTGGGCGCGGCCCTTGGCGGCCATGAGCTGGTCCCAGCGCTTCTGGGTCCAGAAGTAGTCCTGGGTGGTGTAGGGGAGGCCGTTGCGCAGCGCGAACTGGTCGGCCCCCTTGCCCGCCATCATGACGTGCGGGGACTTCTCCATGACCAGGCGCGCCAGGGAGATGGGGTTCCTGGTGTTGCGGACCCCGGCGACCGCCCCGGCCTTGAGGTCCTTGCCGTTCATGATGGACGCGTCCAGCTCGTGTTCGGCGTCGGTGTTGAAGACCGCGCCCTTGCCCGCGTTGAAGTTGGGGTCGTCCTCCAGGACGTTGACGGCCTTCTCCACCGCGTCCAGCACCGGCCGCCCCCGCCTGATCAGGTCGTGGCCGGTCCGCGCGGCGCGGGTGAGCGCGTCGCGGTAGGCCTTCTCCTGCTCGGGGGTGAGGCTGCCGCGCGGCAGCGACCCGGCTCCGCCGTGGACGGCCAGCACGACGTCGCGCACGACCGACCCGCCGCCGGGGGCCGGCGCCGCGGCGGGGGCGGCGGGGGCGCGGCGCGGTTCGGCGCTGGCCAGCTGCGCGCCGGACAGCCCGGCCGCGAGGGCGGCGAGTCCGGCGCAGACGAGGATGGAACGCTTGGGGGACCGCATCGGGGGACCTCCTCGGGAGCTTGATCGAGAAGGTCGTCCCCGAGCGGTCCCGGATCGACACCAGCGAAACCTGCCAAGCGGTCACCGGCCGAGCCGGGCGATCCTGCCCTTCTCGCCGGAGGCCCAGCAGGCACCGTCGCGGGCGCAGTCCACGGTGTCGAAGCCACCGGTGTCGAACCGCCGCCACGTGCGGCCACCGTCGAGGGTGTAGTCGCTGCCGGTCGGCCCCACCGCCAGCGCGGCCGGGCCGGAGTAGGCGGGCCAGGTCAGCCCGGAGCGGTACTCGGCGGGCGGCCGGGACGCGGCCCGCCACGTCCGGCCGCCGTCGCGGGTGACGGCGGCGGCGGTGGGGGAGGGCTGGCCGGGCCGGTAGTCGCCGCCGACCGCGATGCCGTGCCGCGCGTCGCGGAACGCCACCGCGAACACGCCCGAGGAGGCGCTGCTCGGCAGCGGCGTCTCGGCGACGGTCCAGGTGCGGCCCCGGTCCCGCGAGTGGAACACCCGCGACGCCTTCCCGCCGCCGGTCGCCATCCACACGTTCCGCGACCCGTGGGCGACCAGGCACTGCCCGCTGGCCGCGAACCCGGCCTCGCCCTCCAGCGCCGGCGGCATCCCCGCGGAGGGCAGCACCCTCCAGCTCGCGCCCCCGTCGGAGGTGGCCAGGATGCGGAACCTGCCGTCCACCGGGTCGCTCATCGCCAGCCCGTTGCGCCGGTCGAAGAACGTCATGCAGTCGTAGAACGCCCGGGGGTCGTCGTTGCGGAAGCCCAGCGTCCAGGTCCTCCCGCCGTCCACCGTCCGGTAGACGCGCGAGGCGTCGCCCTCGCCGATGGCCAGCACCACGGCGCGGTCGGCGTCGAACGCCTCCACGTCCCGGAACTCCAGCCCGGCGGCATCGGGCGGCGCGACCTTCCGCCAGGTCCGGCCGCCGTCGACGGTCCGCAGCACGTTCCCGCCGCTGCCCGCCGCCCAGGCGACGTTCCGGTCGACGGCGGCCAGCCCGCGGAACCGCGCCTCCACCCCGGTCGGCTTCAGCTCCCAGCCGAACCGGGGCGCGGTGCGGGAGGGCGCGGCCGGGGAGGGCGCGGCGTGGGCGGGGGCGGCCAGCAGAGCGGCGCCGAACGCCAGCCCGCCCGCCGCGGCGAGGGTTCTGCGCGCGGTCGTGAGGTCCATGGGGCGAAAGCTAACGAACCCCGACCAACCCGTCCAGGGCCGGTCAGGCGGCCGATCCCGCCTCGGTGAACATGCCCGCCTCCCACAGCCGCCGGACGTGGGCGATCATCGGCGGGCCGAGCGCGCGCAGGCCCTCCGGGTCGTTGTCGACGGCGCGCGCGGTCACCAGCGCGCTCGTCGCCGCGACGATCATCTGGCAGGTCCGGCGGCCCGCCTCGCCCGTCACGCCCAGGATGTCGGCCAGCCCCGCGGTGATGGTGTCCTGCACGCCGGTCCGGCGCGCCATCGCCTCGGGCCCGGCCGCGAACACCTCGACCAGGAACAGCCGCGTGTAGGGCCACTCGGCGGCCAGCGCGTCGAGATAGGCGGTGTAGACGACCGCGAACCGCTCCACCGGCTCCACCGGCTCGCCCGGCGCGCCGGGCGAGCCCGGCTCGACCATCGCCAGCAGGCGTTCCAGCAGCAGTTCCCCGGCCCGGTCGAAGGCGGCCATGAAGCAGTCGAGCTTCGAGTCGAAGATCCGGTAGAAGGTCTGCCGCGACACCCCGGCCCGGCGCAGCACGTCCTCCACCGACGTACGCGCGTACCCCTTCTCCGCCATCACCGCGGCCATCGCGGCGCACAACCGGTCCCGCTGGATGCGCTCCACCTGGTCGGGCGGCAGCGCGTGCCGTCCCCGAGGCAGTCGACGCTGTGATGTATCCGACATCCGATCACTCTACGGCCTGTTCGGGGGGACGGCGTGGACGTCCCCGTCCGGACGCCCGCGCGTCCTTGTCGCGGCGGGCGCGTCCGCTTATCCTCACCGCACCGGACGACGGGGAACCGCACGTGAAGTGGTGGCGACGGCGCAGGCACATCGAGCGGCTGACCGACCTGTCCGCGGCGCGCCCGGACGAGCTGTCCGCCGACCGCCGCCTGGAGCTCCACCTGCAACGGCGGGCCGCCGGATACCCGGTCGTCACCCTGGTCATCCTGGTCCTCGGCCTCATCGTCACGGCGGGCAGCCTCCGGGAGGCCACGCGGACCGTCGCCGCCGCCTTCGAGGAGATCCGCACCTCCCGGGAGGGGCAGATCACCGAGCGGTACAGCAGGGCCGTCGAGCAGCTCGGCTCCCCGACGGTCGACGTGCGGTTCGGGGCCGTGCACGCGCTGGACCGCATCGCCCGCGACTCGCCCCGGGACCGGCCCACCATCGTCGCGGTGCTGGCCGCGTTCGCCCGCGAGCACGACCCCCGGCCGGGCGCGAAGCCCCCCGCCGAGCCCGGCACCGACGTGCAGGCGGCGCTGAGCGTGCTGGGACGGCCGGACATGACCCCGGCGCCGGGGACCCGCCTGGACCTGCACGGGCTCCGGGTGCCGGGCGTCCACCTCCCGGGGGCGACCCTGGAGGGGGCGAACCTGAACCGCGCCGACCTGTCCCGGGGGCAGCTGCGCGAGGCGCGTCTGGCGGGGGCCGACCTCCGCGACGCCGACCTGTCGAAGGCGGACCTCCACGGGGCGGTGCTGACCGGGGCGCGGCTCACGGGGGCGCGGCTGGCCGGGACCGACCTCAGGTGCGCCTTCCTGTCGGGGATCGCGGACGGCGACCAGCAGCGCATCCGGGACGAGGCGCTGGTGGACTCCTGCACGCGTTTCGGGTGAGCGCCGAGGCGTCAGGGCCGGGCGGGCTGCCGGCACGCCCGGTCCAGCGGGCGTCCCTCCGGCCAGGCGAGCCGGATGAACCGGACGCTCCTGGTCCGGTCGTCCAGCCGCACGATCGCCACCGCCTTGTTGTAGGGCGTGGCCCGGTCGGTCAGGCAGATCCAGCCGCTCGCGCCGCGCACGCGCTGGGGACCGCGCAGCCGCCGCCACGCCTCCGGGACCGAGTCCAGGCTCGGGACCACGCCGGGCTTCGCGACGCGGTTCTGGACGCTCTCGATCGACAGCAGGGCGCTGTCGTGCATCGTGATGGCGCGGCCGGTGCGGAGGTCGACCGGGCCGCTCCCCTTCTCCTCGGACAGGAACCTCCGCAGTCGCTCGAAGTCGTCCTTGGAACCGCCGGTCTTCGGAGCCCCGGACGTGGTCCAGGCGTCCTGGTGGGTCACCGTCGCGTACACGACCTCCAGGCCCCTGCCGCGTGCGAAGGCCGCCCAGTCCATGTGGGGGTCGAGCGCCAGGGTCGAGGCGCCCGACGCGGTGACCAGCCGGAACCGGCGTTCCTCGCAGCCCCGGCCGCCGAGCGCGGACACGAACGACGCGAGCGCGGGCGGACGGCCCGTGAAGAAGACCGTGTCGGCCTTGGAGTCGCAGAGGTTGTTGACCATCCGCGCGTAGTCGTTCGAGGTGGCGTGCTCGGGGAGGAACTGCTCGGGCGCGTAGGGAGTGCCCCTGGTGACCAGGCGGAACGCGCGGCGCAGGGACTCCGCGTACAGGTCCTTGTCGGAGACGTCCTCCACCAGGAAGGAGCGCTTGGGGTCGGATCTGAGGTGCGCGACCAGCGCCCGCGCCTGGTCGATGTTCGACGGCACCACCTTGGCCAGGCGGGGGAGCTCCGCTGACATCTCCAGGCGCTCGGCGGTGATGGGGCCGCCGACCACCGGGATGCGGATCCGGTTCAGCTCCCTGATGGTTTCGAGGTTCTCCGCGTGGCTGAGGTTGAACCCGAACACCATGCGGAGGTTCTCGGTGGCGGTCTGCCTCTCCAGGTGCGGGATCACGCGCCTCCAGTCCTTCAGCCCGCTGCCCGGGTTGGCCAGCACGAGCCGCACGCGCAGGCGGCCGGCGCCGGGGTGCGCCCGCGCCTCCCGGTTCGCCAGGGCCTGGGCCGCCTACGCTCCCTGGACCTCCTGGAGGGCCTGGCGGCGTTCGGCCTCCTGGTGCCCCCAGCGGTAGGACATCGGCACCATCAGCGCGATGGTGACGTAGGCCTCGCGCGTGGGGGAGGAGGGCGCGGCCCGGGCGAACGCGTTCTCACCCTTGATCTTCGCCGAGAGATCCCGGAGCGAGGGGTGGAAGACCTCGCCGCACTCGGTGACCCCGACGGTCTCCCCGTCGCCTCCCCTGGAGACCCCGGGCCCGCACGGGTCGGCGGGGCGGCGGGACCGCTCCGGCGGGCAGCCCGACGCCGTGACCAGCAGGGCCGCCACGAGGGCGAAGGCGGTGAAACGCGCGCGCTCCATGTCCGGATGGTCGCCGCGTGACGGGACGCTGTCCATGGGACCGCCGGTCCCGGCCACCCACCGGCCGTGGCCGGGACCGGCGGCCGGTCACAGGTCGAGGACGAGCCTCGGGCAGGCCGCGCGGGACACGCAGATCATCATGGTGTCGTGGGCGGCCCGTTCCTCCGGGGTGAGCAGGGAGTCGCGGTGGTCGACCGTCCCCTCCAGGACGGGGGTCTCGCACGTTCCGCAGGTGCCCTCGCGGCAGGACGACAGCACCGGCGTGCCCGCCTCCTCCACGGCCTCCAGGACGGACCTGCCCGGTGGGACGGTCACGGTCGTCCCCGACCGGGCCAGTTCCACCTCGAACGCCCCGTCCAGCACGGGTTCGCCGACCTCCCTGGGCGAGAACCGCTCGACCCGCAGCGCCCCGGGCGGCCAGGCGGCGCAGCGTTCCTCGACGGCCTCCAGCAGCCCCTCGGGGCCGCAGCAGTAGACGAGGGTGCCGGCGCGGGGCGTGCCGAGGAGCGCGTCCAGGTCGAGCAGGCCGGACTCGTCCTGCGGGTGGAGGGTGACGCGTCCGCCGTGGTCGGCCTCCAGCCGCTCGCGGAACGCCATGGTCGCGCGGCTGCGCCCGCCGTACACCAGACGCCAGTCCGCGCCGCGCCGCTCGGCCTCGGCCGCCATCGGCAGCAGCGGGGTGATCCCGATGCCGCCCGCGATGAACAGGTAGCGCGCGGCGGGCTCCAGCGCGAAGTGGTTGCGCGGCCCCCGGACCCGGAGCGGCGACCCCGCCGCCAGCCGGTCGTGGACGTGGGCCGAGCCGCCGCGCCCGTCCGGCTCCCGCAGCACCGCGACCTGCCAGCGCGAACGGTCGGCCGGGTCCGAGCACAGCGAGTACTGGCGGACCAGGCCGGGGCCCAGCACCAGGTCGACGTGCGCGCCGGGCTCCCAGGCGGGCAGGTCGCCGCCGTCCGGGCGGGTCAGGGTGAGCAGGACGACGCCGTCGGCGACGCGGTCGCGTCCGGCCAGGGTCAGGTCGAGGTCGACCTCGGTGCCCGGCGGGCTCAACGTGGTCACGGGGCTCCCTCCGCCGGGCGGTCGTGGTCCTCGGGGTGGCCGAGGAGCCAGTCCCACAGCGGGACCGGGTCCTCGAAGGCGCGCTCGGCGCCGCAGTGGCACACCGCCAGCAGCCGGTCGGTGCCCGGCATCCAGTGGACGCGGTGCAGCGCGGTGCCCGTGTTCACCGTGCCCGTGTTCACCGTGCCCGCCTTCACCGGGCCATCCGGGCGAGGAGGCGGCGGGCGGCCAGGCCGCCGGTGTCGATGTTGATGCTGAGCTCCTGGTAGCCGGGCTTCTCGGTGTCCAGGGCCTTCTGCAGCACGTTCAACGCGTCCACGTCCTGCATCACCACGGTGTGGTTGTTCTTGTGCAGGAACTCGGTGACCTCCCGGTCGTCGAGCGCGAAGTCCCGCGCCACCGCCCAGAAGTCGTAGGTGTGCCTCCCGGTCGAGGGCGTGATGGCGTACACGACCTCGACGTGGAAGGCGTGCGGGTCGGTGCCGTCGGCGTTCGGCGGCGGGGAGCCGACCGGCGCGACCCGCGAGTGCAGCAGGTACAGGCAGGGCGCGTGGTACTCGATGTCCTGCCAGCGGGTGATGCGGCCCTGGATGCCGGTGGAGTTGGCGTAGAACGGCGGGCACTCGGCGTCGTCCATGTGGCGGCTGACGTGCACCACGCCCGCCTCCTCGTCCACCGTGGTGGTGATCGGCGTCTCGGCGACCTCGGGGGTGCCGATGTAGCCGCCGTGCAGGTACGTCTCGTGCGACAGGTCCAGCAGGTTGTCCACCAGCAGGCCGTAGTCGCAGTCGATCGGCTCCATGCCCGACACGACGGTGTACTCCGGCGAGTCCAGCCACGGGGCGCGCGGCGGCAGCAGGCCGCCGGGTTCCCCGTCGCCGATCCACACCCACACGAAAGAGTCCTGCTCGACCACGGGATAGGCGGTGAGCCGCGCGGTGCGGGGGATGCGCTGCTGCCCGGGGACGTAGGTGCACACGCCGTCGGTGCCGTAGGTGAAGCCGTGGTACCCGCACTGGATCCGGTCGCCGACCAGCCGGCTCGGGGCCTGCGACAGCGGGTAGCGGCGGTGCACGCAGCGGTCCGACAGCGCGACGGGGCGGCCGTCCTCGGTGCGGTACAGCAGGATCGGCTCGTCCAGGAGGGTGCGGCCGAGCGGCTCGCGTCCGACCTCGCGGGCGTAGGCGGCGACGTACCACTGGTTGCGCACGAACGCGGTCATTCTCGTCTCCTCGGGGCGGGAAGGGGGTGCTGCGACGACCGGCCGGTGCAGGCCATCGTGAACCAGCTCACTCCGCCCGGTCCGCGCCCTTTCCGGATGCCGGAAAACGGGAACGGCCCGCCCTCGGGACGCGGTCACCCGTAGGAGGTGGTCACCGCCCGGGAGATGGCGCGGGCGCTGGTGCACACCAGGGGCGCCAGGGCCTGGGCCGTGGTGGTGCCGTGCCGCACCACCAGCGACACCGCCGCGACCACCGCGCCGCCCTCCCCGTGGACGGGGGCCGCGACCGACAGGGCGTCCATGGTCACCTGCCGGTCGCTGACCGCGTAGCCGCGCGTGCGGACGTGCGCCAGCATGCGCCGCACCTCGTCGGCGTCGGTGACGGTGAGCTCGGTGAAGCGCGGCAGCGGCCCGGCGAGCACCCGCTCCTGGACCTCCGGCGGGGCGTGCGCGAGCAGCGCCAGCCCGACGCCGGTGGCGGTGAGCGCGAACCGCCCGCCCACCCTGGTCAGCACCGGCACGGCACCCGATCCGGCGATGCGCTCGATGAAGACCAGTTCGGCGCCCTCGCGCACGGCGAGCTGCACGTTCTCGCGGGTCACCTGGGACAGGTCCTCCAGGAACGGCAGCGCCCGCTCGCGCAGCCCCTGCCCGCGCGGCGCCAGGCAGCCGATCTCCCACAGCCGCAGCCCGACCCGGTAGCGGCCGTCGTCGCCGCGTTCCAGCGCGCCCCAGTCCAGCAGGTCGCGGGCCATCCGGTGGACGGTCGACACCGGCAGGTCCGCCCGCCGGGCCAGCTCGCTCAGCGTCAGCGCCGGATGCCGCGCGTCGAACGCCCCGAGGACCCGCAGCGCCCGCCCCAGCACCGGCCCGGTCCCCGTCACGGCAGCACCCCCCGGCCGTCGCGGGTCTCGAAGACCAGCTGGGTCTGGGTCTGGCGGACCACCGCGTGCACGGTGACGTGCTCCAGGATGAGGTCGCGCAGGCTCTCGGCGTTGGGGACGGCGACGTGCAGCAGGAAGTCGTCGTCGCCCGCCACGTGCAGGACCGACAGCGTGCCGGGGATCGTCACCAGGTCGTCGTAGAGGGCGCGGACCAGGTCGCGGCTGTGGCTGCCGAGCCGCACCTTGATGATCGCCTGGAGGGGGCGGCCCAGGGGGGCCGGGTCCAGCCGCGCGTTGACCGACCGGATCACCCCCGACCGCCGCAGCGCCCGCACCCGGTAGGCGCAGGTGGACTCGGCGACCCCGGCGCGGGCGGCGAGCGCGGCGTTGGTCAGGCGGCCGTCCTCGACGAGCGCGGCGAGGATCCTCAGGTCGGTCTCGTCCAGGGCCCCCGGCGGGGCTTGCGGTTTCTTCGGCGGCGGCGCTGCCACGGGGCCCTCCGGTTGGTGAATCCACGAAGATACGGGGAGTAAGCCATCACTTCTGCGACAAGCATTGCAGTTGATTGGCGTTCCGCCCAGTCTGGGCGCATGGCTTCACGGTTTCTTCGGCCGGACTCGCTGGCCGTTCACGCCGGTCGCGAGGACCTGGCGGACCTCGGCGTCCACGCGCCGCCCCTCGACCTGTCGTCGACCAACCCGCTGCCCGACGTCGAGGCGGGCGGGCTGTCCTACGAGGCCATGGCGTCGGGCGGGACGCCGCTGGCCGAGGGCGGCGCGGTGTACGCGCGGCTGTGGAACCCGACGGTCGCGCGGTTCGAGGAGGCCCTGGCCGCGCTGGAGCACGCCGAGGCCGCGGTGGCGTTCTCGTCCGGGATGGCCGCGTTCACCGCCGTGACGCTCGCGCGGGTCCACGAGACCGGCCGCCGCCACGTCGTGGCGGTACGGCCCCTGTACGGCGGCACCGACCACCTGCTCACCTCCGGGCTGCTCGGCACCGAGACGACGTTCTGCCGGCCCGGGGAGATCGCGGGCGCGGTACGGCCCGACACCGCCCTGGTCGTCCTGGAGACCCCGGCGAACCCGACGCTCGACCTGGTCGACATCCGCGCCGCCGTCACCGCCGCCGGGCCGGTCCCGGTGCTGGTCGACAACACCTTCGCCACCCCGGTCCTGCAGAACCCGCTCGACCACGGCGCGGCGTTCGCGCTGCACAGCGCGACCAAGTACCTCGGCGGGCACGGCGACGTCATCGGGGGCGTCGTCGCCTGCTCCGCCGAGCACGCGGCCGCGCTGCGGCGGGTCCGCGCGGTCACCGGGGCGCTCCTGCACCCGCTGGGCGGCTACCTGCTGCACCGGGGCCTGGCCACGCTGCCGGTCCGCGTCCGCGCCCAGCAGGACAACGCGCGGCGCGTCGCCGCGTGGCTGGCCGCGCACCCGCAGGTCACCGCGGTCCACTACCCGGAACTGGCCGGGGACCCGCGCGGGCTGCTGGGCCGCCAGATGCGCGGCCCGGGCGCGATGCTCGCGGTCGAGCTGCGCGGAGGCTACGCGGCGGCCCGGAACGTCACCTCCGCCGTCCGCCTGTTCACCCACGCGGTCTCCCTCGGCGGCGTGGACTCGCTGATCCAGCACCCGCGCGCCCTCACCCACCGCCCCGTCACCGCCGAGGCGAAGCCGGGCGAGGGCCTGGTCCGCCTGTCGATCGGGCTGGAGGACCCCGCGGACCTGATCGCCGACCTCGACCAGGCCCTGGCGCCGGACCGGTCCGCGCCCCGGTCCGGCGGCGAGGCCGGGGCGGACGCCGGACGGCAGCCGGTCGCGCACTGACCGGCCGCCGCCCCGGCGGGGCCCTTGTGTCGTGGCTCACACGAGATCTACGATCACGGCATCGAAGCGCTTCGACACGCTCTCGACGCGAAGGAGCCCCGATGTACCGACGCGGATTCCTGGCGGCCTCCGCGCTGGCGGCCGGGGCGGCGGCGCTGCCCCCGCCGTCCGCCCGCGCCGCCGCCCCGCCCCCCGCCCTCGCCCCCGGCAACCGCCACGCCCTGCAAAAGCGCTTCGTCGACTGGCGCTTCGGCATGTTCCTGCACTTCAACATGGGGACGTTCCACGACGCCGAATGGGTGGAGCCCGACCGCGACCCCGCCTCGTTCGCCCCCGCCGACCTGGACTGCGGCCAGTGGGCCGACGCCGCCCGCGCCGCCGGGATGCGGTTCGCCGTCCTGACCGCCAAGCACCACGACGGGTTCTGCCTCTGGCCGTCCCGGCACACCCCCTACACCGTGGCCGAAAGCCCGGTGAAGCGCGACATCGTCCGCGAGTACATGCGCGCCTTCCGCGCCCGCGGCGTCACCCCCTGCCTGTACTTCTCGATCTGGGACCGCACCAACGGCGTGGGCCCCAAGGGCTTCGACGACCGGCCGCCGATCACCCGCGACCGGATCGAGTTCGTCAAGGCGCAGCTCACCGAGCTGCTCACCGGGTACGGGCCGGTCCCCCTGCTGATCCTCGACGGCTGGGCCTGGCACTGGGCGTTCGGGCACCAGAGCGTGCCGTTCGGCGAGATCCGCGCGCACATCGCCGCCCTGCAACCCGACTGCCTGGTGCTCGACCTCAACGGGCTGACCGTGCCGTGGCACTCGGACCTGCTGTTCATCGAGGAGACCAAGGGCGGCGTGTTCTGCCCGCCCGGCAACACCCTCGCGGCCTCGCAGGGGCAGACCGTCTCCCCGGCGGGCTGGTTCTGGCACCCCTCCACGCCCGCGACCCTGCTCAGCACCGAGCAGATCGTGGACGGCCACCTCACACCGCTGGAACGGCGCTACTGCACCTTCATCCTCAACTGCCCGCCCAACCCGCGCGGCCTGCTGGACGACGAGGTCGTGACCAGGCTGCGGGAGGTCGGCCGCGCGTGGCGGCCCGACCGGTCCCGGCCGCCGCTGCCCGCCCAGCCCGACGTGCTGCGCCACCCGCTCACCCCGGTCGCCTCCGACGCCCCGGCCGCCGTGGACGGGCACAGCGACTACGGCTGGAACGGCCAGGCCGACCAGACCCTCTGGACGTCCGGCACGCCCCTGCCCCAGGCGGCCACCCTCGACCTCGGCCGGGTGTTCACCGGCATCGACGCCGTGGGCTACCTCCCGCGCCAGGACACCCGGACGCCCGGCTCGTTCGAGGAGTTCGTCACCACCGGCAACATCACCGGCTACCGGGTGCTGACCAGCGTCGACGGCAGGCGGTTCCGGCCCGTCGCCGAAGGCCGGTGGGCCGCCGACCACGCCTACAAGCTGGTCCGCCTCCGCCGGCCCGTGGCGGCCCGCCACGTCCGGCTGGAGGCGCGGGCGACCGTGGGCGGCGGGCCCGCCGTCGTCAGCGAGATCGACTGCGGCGGGCTGAACCGCAGGCCCCGGCCCCTGTAACCGCGCCCGCGCCGACGGCGGCGCACGCGCCCGGCCACTTGTGGGGCGTGCGCCCCGTCGCTTAGTCTCACCGTGCGGAAAGCGCTTTCCCGCTGCCTGTTCGGACGATGATCCCGGGAGGGACCCGATGACAACCCGCACCCTCGGCGTGGTGATGAACGGCGTGACCGGCCGCATGGGCTACCGCCAGCACCTCGTCCGCTCCGTCCTGGCGATCAACTCCGCCGGCGGCGTCGCCCTGCCCACCGGCGAGCGGGTCCTGCTGAGGCCGGTGCTCGTCGGCCGCAGCGAGGCCAAGCTGCGCGACCTGGCCGGACGCCACGACATCCCCGACTGGACCACCGACCTGGACGCGGCGCTGGCCGACCCCGCCAACCAGGTCTACTTCGACGCCCAGGTGACCTCCGCCCGCGTCGGGGCCGTGACGCGCGCCATCGAGGCGGGCAAGCACGTGTACGCCGAGAAGCCCACCGCCGAGACCCTCGAGGACGCCATCACGCTGGCCAAGACCGCGCGGGCCGCCGGGGTGAAGAACGGCGTGGTGCAGGACAAGCTGTTCCTGCCGGGGCTGCTGAAGCTCAAGCGGCTGGTCGACGGCGGGTTCTTCGGACGGGTGCTGTCGGTGCGCGGGGAGTTCGGCTACTGGGTGTTCGAGGGGGACTGGCAGGCCGCCCAGCGGCCGAGCTGGAACTACCGGGCCGAGGACGGCGGCGGGATCGTGCTGGACATGTTCCCGCACTGGCACTACGTGCTGGAGAACCTGTTCGGCCGGGTCGAGGCCGTCACCGCGCGGGCGGTCACGCACGTCCCGGGCCGCTGGGACGAGGCGGGCGGCCGCTACGACGCGACCGCCGACGACGCCGCCTACGGCATCTTCGAGCTGGCGGGCGGGGTCGTGGCGCAGATCAACTCCTCCTGGACCACGCGGGTGTTCCGGGACGAGCTGGTGGAGTTCCAGGTGGACGGCACCGAGGGCAGCGCGGTGGCGGGCCTGCGGCGGTGCCGCGTCCAGCACCGCTCCACCACGCCCAAGCCGGTGTGGAACCCGGACCTGCCGGCGACCGAGCCGTTCCGGGAGCAGTGGCAGGAGGTGCCCGACAACGCCGAGTTCGACAACGGGTTCAGGACGCAGTGGGAGATGTTCGTGCGGCACGTGGCGGCCGGCGAGCCGTTCCCCTACGACTTCGCCGCCGGGGCGCGCGGCGTGCAGCTCGCCCAGGCGGGCCTGCTGTCGTCCACCGAGGGCCGCCGCGTCGAGCTGACCCCGATCGACTTCGGCGGGGAGGCGTGATGATCGGCCGCGAGCACCGCCGGCTCCGCGCGCGGACCGTGCCGGGCGGACCCGGGCGCACGCTCTGGCTGCCCACCGCCGGGGGCGGCCTGACCGAGCACGCCGTCGGCGACCCGGTGGACTGGCCGCGCCCCGCCGCGCCGCCCGCGAACCGCGTCGCGTACGCCGCCGCCCACGTGGTGGCCGACCCCCGCGCCGACAACGGCCCCGGCCGCCCCGCCACGGTGGACTGGGACGCCACCCTGCGGTTCCGCCACCACCTGTGGTCCCACGGGCTGCGGGTGGCCGACGCCATGGACACCGCCCAGCGCAACATGGGCCTGGACTGGGCCGCGACCGCCGAGCTGATCCGGCGCTCCGCCGCCGAGGCCGCCGCCGTCGGCGACCCGGCCGAGCTGGTCGCCTGCGGCGCGGGCACCGACCACGTCCCGGACGCCGGCTCCCTCAAGGCGGTCGTCGCCGCCTACGAGGAGCAGATCGAGACGGTCCGCGCGGCGGGGGCCGGGGTCATCCTCATGGCCAGCCGCCAGCTCGCCCGCGTCGCCCGCGGCCCGGAGGACTACCGGGAGGTCTACGGCACGCTGCTGCGCCAGGTCGACCGGCCGGTGATCCTGCACTGGCTGGGGGAGATGTTCGACCCGAACCTGGCGGGCTACTGGGGCTCGGCCGACCTGGACGAGGCGTGCGGGCACTTCCTGGCGCTGGTCGGCGAGCACGCCGCGCACGTCGACGGCGTGAAGGTGTCGCTGCTGGACGCCGACCGCGAGGTGTGGCTGCGCGAGCGCCTGCCGGACGGCGTCCGCCTCTACACCGGGGACGACTTCCACTACCCGGACCTGATCGCCGGTGGCAGCGACGCGCTGCTGGGGATCTTCGACGCGATCGCCCCGGCCGCCGCGACCGCGCTGCACGCGCTCGACGCGGGCGACGCGGACGCCTACCGGGCGGCGTTCGAGCCGACCGTGCCGCTGGCGCGGAAGATCTTCGAGGCGCCGACCTACCACTACAAGACCGGCATCGTGTTCCTGGCCTGGCTGAACGGCCACCAGGACGCCTTCGCCATGGTCAACGGCGCGCACGGCGCCCGTTCGGTCGTCCACCTGGCCGAGGTCTTCCGGCTGGCGGACGCGGCGGGGCTGCTCGCCGACCCGGGCCGCGCCGTCGCCCGCATGCGCGCCCTCCTCGCGACCTACGGAGTGGACCGATGACCAGGCTGTCGCTCAACCAGTGGACGACCCGGCACTGGTCGGTCGCCGAGGCCGTGGACGGCTGCGCCCGGCACGGCGTCCCCGCGATCGGGCTGTGGCGGGAGAAGGTCGCCGAGCACGGCCTGGCCGCCACCGCCAAGCTCGTGCGCGACGCGGGCCTGCGCGTGTCCTCCCTGTGCCGGGGCGGGTTCCTCACCGGCGACACCTGGCCACGCGACAACCGCGAGGCCATCGACGAGGCCGCCGAGCTCGGCGCGGCCTGCCTGGTCATGGTCGTCGGCGGGCTGCCCGGCGTGACGCCGGGCGGCCCGCCGGGCCCGCGCGCCTCCCGCGACCTCGCCGGGGCGCGCCGCCGGGTCGCCGAGGCCCTGGCCGCCCTGGTCCCCTACGCGGCCGAACGGGGCGTCCGGCTCGCGCTGGAGCCGCTGCACCCGATGTACTGCGCCGACCGCGCGGTGCTGTCCACCCTCAAGCAGGCCCTCGACCTGGCCGAGCCCTACCCCGCCGAACGCGTCGGGGTCGTCGTGGACACCTTCCACGTCTGGTGGGACCCCGAGGCGCCCGCGCAGATCGCGCGGGCGGGCGACCGGATCGCCAGTTACCAGGTCTGCGACCAGATCCACCCGCTGCCCGCCGACGCGCTGCTGGGAAGGGGGATCATGGGCGACGGCGTCATCGGGTTCGGGCCGCTGACCGAGGCCGTGCGGGACGCGGGCTACACCGGCGACGTCGAGGTCGAGATCTTCAACGCCGACGTGTGGGCCGCCGACCCCGACGAGGTGCTGGCGACCGTCCGGGCGCGCTTCGACTCCCTGGTGCGGCCCGCCCTCGGCTGACCGCCCCTCCGGGCGCGGGCGGGGTCAGACCCGCCGCGTGCTGGCGCGCAGCACGACCTCGCCCGCGACGCTCTCGACGCTCGGCCGCTCCCGCTCCTCCAGCGCCAGGTCCAGCGCCCGCTCGCCCATCGCGGTGAGCGGCAGCCGGACCGTCGTCAGGGCGGGCACCTGGTCGCGCAGCGTCTCGATGTCGTCGAACCCGGCGACCGACAGCGTCCCCGGAACGTCCACGCCCCGCTCCCGCAGCGCCGCCAGCGCCCCGACCGCCATCACGTCGTTGACCGCGAAGACGCAGGTGACGTCGTCCAGCCCGGAGTCGGCCAGCGCGCCCGCCGCCGCGTGCCCGCCGTCGCGGTCGAACCCGCCGGGGACCACGCGCGGCGCGGGCAGGCCGAGGCCGGCCAGGGCCGCGGCGAACCCCTCGGTGCGGTCGGCGGCGGTCAGCAGGCGCTCCGGCCCGGCCAGCACCGCGAACCGCCGGTGCCCCAGCTCGGCCAGCGCGCGGGCCAGCGCCGCGGCGCCCTCGCGGTTGGCGGGCGCGACGGTGTCCACGCCGAGCCGGTCCTGCCCGATGCAGGCGACCCGCCCGCCGGCCGTGCGGTACCGCTCGATCTCGGCGGCGAGGCGTTCGGTGACGGCCGGGTCGGCGGTGCGGGACCCGGCCAGCACCACCGCCCGGACCCGCTGCGCGCGCAGCGTGGACACCAGGGAGATCTCCCGCTCGGGGTCGCGGTGCGTCGCGCCGATCATCACGGTGCAGCCGTGCCGGTCGGCGGCCCGCATCGCGCCCTCGGCCAGGGCGGCGAAGTAGGGGTCGGTGAGCGCGTGCACCACCAGCCCGACCACGTTGCTGGACCCGCGGGCCAGGGTCTGCGCGGTCACGTCGGGCTCGTACCCGAGCTCGGCGGCGGCCCGCTCGACCCGCTGGCGCAGCGCGGCGCCGACCCGGCGGTTGCTGCCGTTCAGCACGCGTGAGGCGGTGGCGAGGGAGACCCCCGCGCGGCGGGCCACGTCCTCAAGCGTGATCACTCGGTCCCCCTGGTGCGACGGTCGGACGGCGCTGTGCCGCCACCCTACCGTGGTAAGCGCTTTCCAAAGGTAGTCCCCGCCGCGCGGCGGCCTTGGGGGCCCTCCCCGGCGACCAGGGGCCGGGACGAGGAGGGCGGCCATGGCACCGGCGGCGTCACCAGGAGAAGCGGAACACCGTCGTGGAGGCGCGCGTCCCGCCGGGGCGCAGCACCGTCGACGGGAACGCGGGCTGGTTGGGGGAGTCGGGGAAGTGCTGGGTCTCCAGGCAGAACCCCGCGCCCTGCCGGTAGGCGCGCCCGCCGGTCCCGACCACCGAGCCGGTGAGGAAGTTGCCCGAGTAGAACTGCACGCCGGGCTCGGTGGTGAGCACCTCCATCGTCCGGCCCGACCCCGGCTCCTCCACGCGGGCCGCCGGGAGCAGCGCGTCGGCGGGCGCGTCGCGCAGCACGAGGGTGTGGTCGTAGCCGCTGCCGACGAGCAGCTGCGGATGCGGGTCGCGGAGGCGCTCCCCGATGGCGCGCGGCGCGCGGAAGTCGAACGGGGTCCCCTCCACCGGCGCGATCTTCCCGGTGGGGATCTGGTGCCCGTCCACCGGCAGGTACCGGTCGGCCGCGACGGTCAGCACGTGGCCGTACACGTCGCCGGAGTCCTCCCCGGCCAGGTTGAAGTAGGAGTGGTTGGTGAGGTTCACGACGGTCGGCGCGTCGGCGGTCGCCCGGTAGTCGATCCGCAGCGCGTCGCCGGTGAGGGTGTAGGTCACCTCGGCGCGCAGCGTCCCCGGATAGCCCTCCTCGCCGTCGGGGCTGACGCGGGCGAGGGTGACGCGGTCCGGGCCGGAGCCGGTCACCTCCCAGACGCGCCTGTCGAAGCCGCGTTCGCCGCCGTGCAGGCTGTTGGGGCCGTTGTTGACCGGCAGCCGGTGCTCGCGGCCGTCGAGCCGGAACCGCCCGCCCGCGATGCGGTTGCCGTAGCGGCCGACGACCGCGCCGAAGTAGCGGCTCCTGGTCAGGTAGTCCTCCAGGGTGGAGCAGCCGAGCACGACGTTGGCGCGCCCGCCGTCGCGGCCGGGGACCTCCAGCGTCTGGACGACGCAGCCGTAGGTGAGGATCCGGGCGCGCAGCCCCGAACCGCTCTCCAGCGTGTGGCGGTGCACGGCGGTGCCGTCGGGCAGGGTTCCGAACTTCTCGCTCATCAGGGGTCCTCACCGGGGAAGCCGCGCGGGCGCGGCGGTGGACTCGCGGACGACCAGTGTCGTCTGCAGGCTCGTCACGGAGGGTCCCGCCTCCTCGGCGCCGACCTGCTGCAGCAGCATGTCGACGGCGGTGCGGCCCGCCGCGACCGTCGGCATCGCCACCGTGGTCAGCTTCGGCCGGGCCAGGCGCCCCTGCATGATGTCGTCGAAGCCGACCACGCTGACGTCTCCGGGGACCGCGACGCCGCGCTCCTCCAGGCCCTCCAGCAGGCCGATCGCCATCAGGTCGTTGTAGGCGAGCACGCCGGTGGCCCCGGCCGCCAGCACCTCCGGCGCGGCCAGCAGCCCGCCCTGCTCGGTGGGCGCGTTGGGGCCGAGCGCGGTCAGCCGCGCGCCCGCCTCGGCCGCGGCCCGCTCGGCCGCCTCCTGGATGAGCCCGCTGTTCCAGGAGCCGGACGGGCCCGTCAGCAGCGCCAGCTCGCGGTGCCCGAGCGAGGTCAGGTGCCCGACCGCCTGCCGGGCCCCGTCGGCGACGTCCATCAGCACCGCGGGCAGCCCCCTGACCGGCCGGTTCACCACCACGAACGGCACGTCCCGGCGCAGCCGGTCGATCGCCCGGTTCGACAGCCGGGGGCTGCACAGCAGCACCCCGTCCACCTGCTTGGAGAAGGTCTGGATCAGCTCCTCCTCCACCCGGGGGTCCTCGTCGGTGTCGGCGACGAACACGTGGTAGTCGCGCAGCCGGGCGTGCGCCTGGGCGGCCTTGATGAGCGGCGGGAAGAACGGGTTGGCGATGTCGGCGACGATGAGCCCGATGTTGTGGGTGCGGCCGGTGGTGAGCGCGCGGGCGGCCCGGTTGGGCCGGTAGCCGAGCCGTTCGGCCTCCGCCAGCACGCGGGTGCGGGTCTCCGGGTTGACCAGGTGGGGCGCCGAGAACGTGCGCGACACCGTGGAGACGTGCACACCGCAGGCCCGCGCCACGTCACGGATCGTTACGGCCAAGGGGAGTCCTCTCGTCGGGGCGTGGCCATTATGCAACCGTTTGCAACCGAAGCAAAGACCAGAACTCATTGTCGCAAACTGGGCCTTGACGTTTCGTCCGGATGACGCCAATGTTTCCTGCAACCGGTTGCGGTGTGACGGGGCCCACATCCCCCGTCGCCGCCCGGACGTGCCCTTCCACCCCCGTTCCCTGTCGTTCCCCCGTCCCCGAAGGTCGGGCCGGTCCCGAGGCGCCGTTGAGTAAGCGCTTTCCCGGTCCGGTCGCCGAACTCGCACGAAGGAGGCGCTCGTGGCAACCGCCGACCTGAGCGTGACCGAGGGCGTCGCCGGGCGCGGCCGCCGCCGGTCCACGCGCGGGCCCCGCACGCCATACGCGCTGATAGCGCCCGCGGTGCTGCTGATGATCGGGTTCCTGGTGTACCCGATGGCCAGCGTCTTCTACTACAGCCTCCAGCACTACAACGTCACCAAGCCGTGGGACAACGGCTTCGCCGGCCTGGACAACTTCCGCCAGATGTTCGGCGACGCCCTGTTCTGGCAGAGCCTCGGGTTCAGCGCCAAGTGGGTCGCGGCCACCGTCGGCTTCCAGCTGCTGCTCGGCCTGGGGCTGGCGCTGCTGGTGAACGAGTCGTTCGTCGGCCGGGCCCTGTCGCGGGCGCTGGTGTTCTCGCCCTGGGCGGTGTCCGGCGTGCTCACCACCAGCATCTGGGTGCTGCTCTACAACCCGACCACCGGGTTCACCAGGTACCTGGCCGACCTCGGGCTGGGGCAGCACGGCTCGTCGCCGCTGGCCGACCCGGGCGCGGTGTTCCCGGCGGCGGTGCTGACCGAGCTGTGGCGCGGCGTGCCGTTCTTCGCGATCCTGCTGCTGGCCGACCTGCAGAGCATCCCCAGGGACCTGTACGAGGCGTCCGCCGTGGACGGCGCGTCCCGGCTGCGCCGCTTCTGGCACATCACGCTCCCGCACCTGAAGGACGCCATCATCCTGTCCACGCTGCTGCGCGCGGTGTGGGAGTTCAACAACGTCGACCTCCTCTACACCCTCACCAACGGCGGACCCGCCAACCAGACCACCACGCTGCCGCTGTACGTGGCGCACAAGGCGACGGTGGCGCACGAGTTCGGCTACGGCTCGGCGCTGACGGCGGCGGCGTTCTTCATCCTGCTCTTCTGCTCGATCCTCTACCTGCGCCTCAGCAAGTTCGGAGGTGACCGGACATGACCCGGTCGACGACCACGACGGCGACCGGCGGCCCCGCCGACACCGGGACGCCCACCGTCGGCCGGGACGCCCCGGCCGCGAAGGAACCGGCGCGCGGGGCCGCGCCCCGGCGGCGCGGGAGCGACGGGGCCCGCCCCTGGGAGATCTGGGTCCCGCTCGGGCTGTACCTGGCGTTCACGCTGGTGCCGTTCTACTGGATGCTGCTGTACGCGTTCCGGCCCAGCGGCACCACCGGCCTGCTGCCCTGGCCGCTGACCCTGGACCACCTGCTCCGGGTCTGGAACGAGTCCGGGTTCGGCGTCTACTTCGCCAACAGCCTCAAGGTCGGGCTGGTGTCGATGGTCGCCACGACCGTGGTGGCGCTCGCCGGCGGCTACGGCCTGGCCCGCTACGACTTCCGCGGCAAGAAGGCGTTCCTGCTGGCGATGCTGTGCACGCAGTTCATCCCCGGCGCGCTGATGCTGGTCCCGCTGTTCGAGATCTTCAAGACGGTGGGCCTGGTCAACAGCCTCTGGAGCGTCATCGTCGCCGAGACGGTGTTCCAGCTGCCGCTGTCGCTGATCCTGCTCAGCGGGTTCATCCGGAACGTGCCGCGGGAGCTGGAGGAGGCCGCCTGGGTGGACGGCTGCTCGCGGTTCCGGGGGTTCCTGGTCACGGTGCTGCCGCTGCTGCGGCCCGGACTGATCGCGGTGGGGTCGTTCGCGTTCATCCACAGCTGGAACCACTTCCTGTTCGCGCTGATGTTCCTCAGCGACCAGGAGAAGTACACGGTGCCGGTCGGGCTCAGCTACACCATCGGCGAGTCCGGCAGCGACCTCGGCTCGCTGGCGGCGGGCGGCGTGGTCGCGGCCGTCCCGGTCATCGTCGTCTTCGCGCTCATCCAGCGGTACCTGGTCAAGGGCCTCAGCGCCGGGGCGGTGAAGGGATGAGCGCCCTGGAGCCGGGCAGCCGGGTGCTGGTCACCGGCAGCGCGGGCCGGTTCGGCCGCAGCGTGGTCGCCGACCTGGCCGCCGCCGGGCACGAGGTGGTCGGGATCGACCCCGCGCCCGGCACCCCCGAGGCGTGCGCGACGGCGCTGCCGGCCGACCTGACCGACCTCGGCGAGGCGTACGGGGCGCTGACCCGGTTCCGGCCGCGCGCGGTGGTCCACCTGGCGGCGATCGCGACCCCGTTCAGCCGCACCGACGCGTTCACCTACCGGGTCAACACCCAGCTCGCGTTCAACGTCTGCGAGGCCGCCGTCCACACCGGCGTGGAACGCGTCGTGGTCGCCAGCAGCCCGACCGTCATCGGCTACGGCGCGCCGCACGGCTGGTCCCCGTCCTACCTGCCGATCGACGAGGACCACCCGGCCGAGCCCTGGAACGCCTACAGCCTGTCCAAGCTGGCCGCCGAGCAGACGATGCGGATGTTCGCGGCCGCGGCGGGGGACCGGACCCGGCTGGCGGCGGTGCGGCCCTGCTTCGTGGTGGCCCCCGAGGAGTGGCGGGGCGCGCCGACCCAGAGCGGCCACGGCATCGCCGAACGCCTGGACCGGCCCGAGCTCGGCGGGGTGTCGCTGTTCAACTACGTGGACGCCCGCGACGCCGCCGACCTGGTGCGCGTGCTGCTGGACGCGCTGCCGGAGCTGCCCAACGGCGAGGTGTTCTTCGCGGGCGCGGCCGACGCGCTGGCCCGCGAGCCCCTGGCCGACCTGCTGCCCCGCGTCGTGCCCGCGACCGCGCCGCACGCCGCGGCCCTGACCGGCACCGCCCCCGCCTTCTCCGGCGCCAAGGCCGAACGGCTGCTCGGGTGGCAGCCCAAGCGCAGCTGGCGCACCGAACTCGCGATGGAGATCTGATGCAGCTCAGCGGAGTCCTGTTCTTCCCGGTGACGCCGTTCGGCGCCGGCGGCGTCGATGCCGGGGCGCTGGCCGAGCACGTCCGCGCGGGCCTGGCGCACGGGCCCGGCGGGGTGTTCGTGGCCTGCGGCACCGGGGAGTTCCCCAGCCTGTCGGCCGCCGAACACGACCTGGCGGTCCGCACCGCCGTGACGGCCGTCGCCGGGGCGGTCCCGGTGGTCGCCGGGGCGGGCGGCCCGCTCGGCGCGGCCCTGGAGCAGGCGCGGCAGGCCGCCGACGCCGGGGCCGACGGGCTGCTGCTCATGCCGCCCTACCTGGCGCAGGGCCCGGACGAGGGGCTGCGCGCCTACGTCGCCGCCGTCGCCGGGGCCGCCGGGATCCCGGTGATCCTCTACCAGCGCGGCGGGGTGGTGCTCGACCCGGGCGCCGCCGTCGCGCTCGCCCGGATCCCCGGCGTGACCGGCCTGAAGGACGGCGTCGGCGACATCGACCGGATGGCCCGCGTGGTGCTGGCGGTGCGCCGCGCGATCGGCCCGGACTTCACGTTCTTCAACGGCCTGCCCACCGCCGAGCTGACCCAGCCCGCCTACCGGGGCATCGGCGTGGACCTGTACTCCTCGGCGGTGTTCTGCTTCGCGCCCGAGGTCGCCGTCGCGTTCCGCGCCGCCCTCGACAAGGGCGACACCGAGCTGACCGGGCGGCTGCTGGCCGATTTCTACGCCCCGCTGGTGGAGCTGCGCAGCAGGGTCCCCGGCTACGCGGTGTCGCTGGTCAAGGCCGCCGTCCGGCTGCGCGGCCTCGACGTCGGCCCGGTCCGCGCGCCGCTGGTGGAACCGGCCGCCGACCACCTCGCCGAGCTGGAACGCCTCCTCGACACCGGCCTGTCGATCGCCGGGACCGCCCGATGACGGTCATCGCCGACCTCGCCAGCACCCTGCACCGGGTCCCGATGATCCGGCCCTGGGAGCCCGGCCGGACCTTCGTCGAGCTGGTCGTCACCCGGCTGACCACCGGCGACGGCCGCACCGGGACCGGTTTCTCCTGGGCGCCCAACGTCGGCGGCGCGGCGGCGCACGCCCTGCTGGAGACCGACGTGCGCGAGGCCGCGCCCGGCCTGCCCGCGCACCCGGCCGTCGCCTTCGACGCGCTGTCGTGGCGGCTGCACGAGGCCGGGTACGGCGGCCTGACGACGACGGCGCTGGCCGCCGTCGACCTGGCGCTGTGGGACCTGGCCGCCGCCGACGGCCTGACCGCCGCGCTCGGCCGCCGCCGCGCCGCCGCCCCCGTCTACGGCAGCGGCGTCAACCGCCACTACACCCTGGAGGAGCTGGTCGCCCAGGCGCGGCGCTGGGCCGACGCGGGCCTGACCGCCGTGAAGATCAAGGTGGGGCTGCCCGACCTGGCCGAGGACGTGGCGCGGGTCGCGGCCGTGCGGGACGCGGTCGGGCCCGGCGTGCGGCTGATGCTGGACGCCAACCAGCGCTGGGACCTGTACCGCGCCCTGCGGGCCGCCGAGGCGCTGCGCCCCTACGACCCCGCGTGGCTGGAGGAGCCGCTGCCCGCCGACGACGTGCAGGGCTACGCGCGGCTGCGGGCGGCGGCGGGCGTGCCGGTCGCGCTGGGCGAGAACACCCACACCGTCCGGCAGTTCCGCGACCTGCTCACCGCCGGGGCCTGCGACGTGCTGCAACCCAACGTGGTGCGGGTCGGCGGGATCACCCCGTTCCTGCGGATCGCCGAACTGGCCCGCGCGTTCGGCGTCCCGGTCCACCCGCACCTGCTGCCCGACCTGTCCGGGCAGCTCGCGTGCTGCCTGCCGCTCCCGGCGATGGTCGAGGACGTCGAGGACGCCTCGTTCGCCGCCCTCGGCCTGCTCGCCGGCCCGCCCCCGGTGCGGATCGAGAAGGGCCTGGCGCACCCGGGCGACCACCCCGGCCTCGGCCTGCGCTTCGACGAGGCCGTCCTCGCGGCCACCCGGCACGACCCGGGGACGCGCCGATGAGCCCGGTCGGGGTGGTGCTGGTCGGCGCGCACGGCCACGGCCGCTGGCACCTGGACAACCTGCGCGCGCTGACCGCCGCCGGCCGGGTGCGGCTGGCCGGGATCTGCGACCTGACCCCCGTCGACGCGGTCGACCTGGAGGGGCTGGGCGTTCCCGAGCAGTCCGCCGACCTGGCCCGCCTGCTGTCCCGGACCTGGGCGCGCGTCGCCATCGTGGCCACGCCGATCCCCACCCACGCCGACCTCACCCTCACCGCCGTCGCCCACGGCGCGCACGTGCTGCTGGAGAAGCCGCCCGCCGCGACCTACGCCGACTTCGAGCGGACGCTCGCCGGGGTGACCGGGTCCGGCCGCGTCTGCCAGGTGGGCTTCCAGAGCCTGGGGTCCGGCGCCATCCCGGTGATCAGGAGGCTGGTCGCCGAGGGCGCGATCGGCCGGGTGCGCGGCATCGGCGCGGCCGGGGCCTGGCACCGCGACTCCTCCTACTACGCCCGCGCGCCCTGGGCCGGGCGGCGCAGCGTCGGCGGCGTCGCGGTCGCCGACGGGGCGCTCACCAACCCGTTCGCGCACGCCCTGGCCACCGCGCTGGCCGTCGACGGCAGCGAGGGCGCGGGCGACGTCGACGCGATCGAGGTGGAGCTGTACCGCGCCCACCCGATCGAGGCCGACGACACCGGATGCCTGCGGCTGCGCACCGCGCGCGGAACGGTCGTCACCGTCGCGGTCACCCTGTGCGCGCCGGACCGCAACGAGCCCTACCTGCTGATCCACGGCGACCGGGGCCGCATCACCCTCACCTACACCCTCGACCGGGTCGAGCTGGAGCGGGACGGGACCACCGACACGTTCACCTGCACCCGCACCGACCTGCTGTCGAACCTGGTCGACCACCTGGACGGCGAGGCCGAGCCGCTGGTGCCGCTGCACCGCACGGCCGCGTTCATGCGGGTGCTGGAGGCGGTGCGCACCGCCCCCGACCCGCGCCCGATCACCGCCGAGCAGCAGCACGTGACCGTCGCGGGCGGGGTGACCCGCCGGATCCTGCCCGGCGCCGCCGAGCACGTCGCCGCCAGCGCCGAACACCTCGCCCTGTTCTCCGAACTGGACATCCCCTGGGCGAAGAAGGACCACCCATGACGCACTCATCGACACTCCTCGGTCCAGACCGGGCGGCGCCATGACCCTGCCCATTGCCGCGCCTCCGCGCGGCCGGTCCTGGCGCTTTGACGCCAGGTCTTCCCTCGTCGCTTACAAGATCGCTCGCAAGCTCCCGATCTTGACGCTCCTCGGTCCAGACCGGGCGGCGCCATGACCGAGTCCGTCGAGCTGACCGTCGCGGGGCGGTGGGTCGCCCGGTACGTGACGCGCGCGTACCTGGGGGAGGGGCTGTCGCCGCGCCCCTACCTGCACCCGGTGCGCACCCTCGGCGGCGTCGAGGTCACCGAGCTCATGCCCGCCGACCACCCCCACCACCTGGGCGCGTGCGTGGCGATCGCCGACGTCGGCGGCCGCAACTTCTGGGGCGGCCGCAGCTACGTGCGCGGCCGGGGGCCGGTCTGGCGCGACGACCACGGCGTCCAGCGGCACCTGAGCTGGACGCGCCGCGCCACCGACGCGTTCGGCGAGTCCCTGGCCTGGATCGACCGGCACGGCGCGGTGGTGCTGCGCGAACAGCGCGACGTGACCGCCCGCCCCGCCGGGGACCACTGGGCGCTGGACCTGACGTTCCGGCTGACCAACGTGTCCGGCGGCCCGCTGCGCATCGGCAGCAGCGCCACCAACGGCCGCCCCGGCGCCGGGTACGGCGGCTTCTTCTGGCGCGCCCCCGGAACCGCCGCCGACCTGCGCGTGTTCACCCCCGACGCCGAGGGCGAGGAGAAGGCCCACGGCGCGGTCGCCCGCTGGCTCGCCATGACCGGGACCGCCGCCGACGGCAGGCCGTGGACGCTGGCGTTCGCCGGCGGCGACGACACCACCCGCCGCGACCCCTGGTTCGTCCGCGCCGCCGAGTACCCCGGCGTCGGCTCCGCGCTCGCCTGGCAGGAGCCGCTGACGCTCGGCAACGGCGCCACGGCGGAACGCCGCGTCGTCACGCTCGTCGCCGACGGGGCCCTCGCCGCCGACGACGTCGATCCCCTCCTGGAGGAGCTGTGAGCGGAACCGCGAGCCCGACGGCCGCCCTCCCGTGGCGCGCGGACCTCGGCGACGGCACCTACCGCAACCCGGTGCTGCACGCCGACTGGTCCGACCCCGACGCGATCCGCGTCGGCGACGACTACTACCTGACCGCCTCCAGCTTCCACCGGGTGCCCGGCCTGCCGGTCCTGCACTCCCGCGACCTCGTCAACTGGACGATCGCCGGGCACGCGCTGCCCGATCCCGAACCGGCCGCCGCCTACACCGCGCCCCGGCCCGGCTGCGGCGTGTGGGCCCCCGCCCTGCGCCACCACGCCGGGCTGTTCTGGATCTTCTATCCGGACCCCGACCACGGCCTGTACGTCGTCACCGCCGCCGACCCCGCCGGGCCGTGGAGCCGCCCGCGCCCGCTCAAGGCGGGACGCGGCCTGATCGACCCGTGCCCGCTGTGGGACGACGACGGCCGCGCCTACCTGGTGCACGCCTGGGCCAGGAGCCGCGCGGGCTTCAACAACCGGCTCACCCTGCACCGGATGAGCCCGGACGGCGACCGCCTGCTCGACGGGGGGACCGTCGTGGTGGACGGCGACGCGATCCCCGGCTGCCGCACCCTGGAGGGCCCCAAGCTGTACCGGCGCGACGGGTGGTACTGGATCTTCGCGCCCGCCGGGGGAGTGGCGCACGGCTGGCAGTCGGCGTTCCGCGCCCGCGACCCGTTCGGCCCCTACGAGCACCGGATCGTGCTGGCCCAGGGCGACAGCGACGTCAACGGCCCGCACCAGGGCGCGTGGGTGGACACCCCCGGCGGGGAGCACTGGTTCCTGCACTTCCAGGACCGCGGCGCCCACGGCCGCGTCGTCCACCTCCAGCCGATGCGCTGGCGGCCGGACGACGGCTGGCCCGTCCTGGGGGCCGACGGCACCCCCGTGCCCTCCCACCGCAGACCGGCGACCGGCGCGGACGGCCCGCCCGCCGCCCCCGCGGCGGGCGACGACTTCACCGGGACCGCGCCCGGCCCGCAGTGGTCCTGGCAGGCCCGGCCCGACCCGGCGTGGTGGGAGCTGCCCGCGCCGGGGCGGCTGCGGCTGGCCTGCCGCCCGGACGCCGCCGTGGACGACCTGCGCCGCCTGCCCAACGTGCTCGCCCAGCGCCTGCCCGCCCCCGCGTTCACCGCGACCACCGGCGTGACGCTGGCCGGCGGCGTCCCCGGGGCCCGCGCCGGCCTGACGGTGCTCGGCGACTCCTACGCCTGGATCGGCCTGGAGCAGACCGGCGGGGGACCGGTCCTGGTGCACCGCGTCGCGTCCCGGGAGGACGACCGCGAACGCGACGCCGCGCCCCCGGTCCCCCTGCCCCCGGGCACGGAGGCCCGCCTGAGGGCGCGGGTCAGCGAGGGCGCGCGGGTGGCGTTCCTGGCCGACACCGGCGACGGATGGCGGCAGGTGGGCGGGACGTTCACCGCCACCCCCGGACGCTGGGTCGGCGCGTCCCTGGGGATCTTCGCCGCCGCGCCCGGGGACGCGCGCCCCGCGGGCCGCGCCGACTTCGGGGCGTTCCGGGTGAGGGGAGAGGAGCACCTGCCGTGACCGCGCGTTCCGCGCGCCGCCCCGCGGGCGGCGGCTGAGGGACCGAGAACACCGAAATCGGGGGCAACCACAGGCCGACGCGGCACCGACCGCGTCATTCAGGAAGGGAACAACGACGATGTCTCGACGCGGCCCCCTGCCCGGACTGCGGTCCCGGCTCACGGCAGCCTCGGCGGTCGCCGTCGCCGCCTGTCTCGCCCTGGCCGGGTGCGGCGGCGGCTCCGGCGGCCCGTCCGGCGGCAAGGGCGAGATCACCTTCTGGGACGGCAACGCCAGCGCCTCCGGCACCCCCGTCTGGCAGCAGATCATCCGGGAGTTCCAGAACCGCAACCCCGACATCAAGGTCAAGTACGTCTCGTTCCCGATCGCGCAGGCGCAGCAGAAGTACGACACCGCGATCGCCTCCGGCGGGACCCCCGACGTGGGCCTGATGTCCACCTCGCTGCTGGCCAACGTGGCCGGTCAGCAGGCCCTGGACCCGCTGGACGACCGGCTGGCGGGCAGCCCCCTCAACGGGAGGCTGTCGCCGAAGCTGCTGGAGCTGGTGAAGGCCGCCGGACCCGACGGCAAGCTGTACGAGCTGCCCCAGACCACCAACACCGGCATCGTGTGGTACCGGTCCGACTGGTTCAAGGAGAAGGACCTCAAGCCCCCGACCACCTGGAACGACTTCTACACCGCCGCCGAGAAGCTGACCGACGCCGGGAACAACCGGTTCGGGTTCACCATCCGCGGCGGCGCCGGGTCGATCGCGCAGGCGCTGGAGTTCGCCTACGCCCAGTCCGGCATCCCCACCTTCTGGGACGCCTCGGGCCGGACGACGGTGAACGACCCCCGCAACGTCGCCGCCGTCGAGAAGACCGTCGCGCTGTACAAGAAGAACACCCCCAGCGCCGACGTCAACAACGACTACCTGAAGATGAACGCCCAGTTCGACGGCGGCAGCATCGGCATGATGCAGCACAACCTGGGCTCCTACATCGACCACCAGAAGGCGCTGGCGGGCAAGTTCGCCGGGACCCCGGTGCCCCCCTCGCCCGACGGCACGTACGTGCTGCTGTCCAACCCCGTCGGCGGCCTGTCCGTGTTCAAGAAGAGCAGGAACAAGGACGCCGCCTGGAAGTTCGCCGAGTTCGTCTCCGGCAGGGAGATGAACGACCTGTGGAACTCCAAGGTCGGCCAGATCCCGGCCAACACCGAGTCGGCCACCGCCGAGTGGGTGAAGGGCAACACGACGCTGGAGACGGCGGTCAAGGTCCTCAACGACCCCCAGACCAAGATCGTCCAGATGCCGTACCACCTGCCGGAGTTCAACGCCATCACCAAGGCCGAGAGCGAGCCGCTGTACCAGAAGGTGCTGCTCGGCCAGATGTCGGCCAAGGACTTCCTGGACCGGCTCGCCGCCAAGCTCAACGAGGCCCAGGCCAAGTACAAGCAGCGCCGGGGCGACTGACCCTCCGGACCGCGGCGGGCCCGGTGCCGCAACGGGCCCGCCGCCCCCTCCCCCCGTCAAGGAGCAGAACCCGTGTCCGACCCCCAGCGGGTGGCGATCGTGGGCACCGGAGCCCGCGCGCAGATGTACACCCGGGCCCTCGCCGAACGCGACCACACCCGGGTCGTGGCCCTCAGCGACGTCAACCCCACCCGGGCGAGGCTGCACAACCGCATCCTCACCGACGAGCACGGCAGGGCCCCGGCGACGTTCTGGCACCCCGACGACGTGGCGCGGATGCTCGACGCCGAACGCGTCGACACCCTCGTGGTGTGCACCGTGGACGCGCAGCACGCCCGCCACATCCTCACCGGGCTGGAGGCGGGCCGCCGGGTCGTCACCGAGAAACCCATGGTGACCACGGCCGGGCAGGCGCGCCGCGTGCTCGACGCGGCCGACCGCACCGGCGGCGACCTGGCGGTCGCGTTCAACTACCGCTTCAACCCGCTGCACCGGGCGGTGCGCGACCTGCTCGCGGCGGGCGCGATCGGCCGGGTGCTGTCGGTGCACTTCGAATGGCTGCTGGACGTGCGGCACGGCGCCGACTACTTCCGCCGCTGGCACCGCGACCGCGCCAGCAGCGGCGGCCTGGCGGTGCACAAGTCCGGCCACCACTTCGACCTGGTGAACTGGTGGCTCGACGCCGCCCCGGTCACCGTCTACGGCGCGGGCCGGCTGGCGTTCTACGGCGAGCGCAACGGCGTCCGCCACGGCCTGCGCCGCGACTACGCCCGCGCCCACGGCAGCCCCGAGGCCGCCGGCGACCCGTTCGCCCTCCACCTGGACGCCGACCCCGAGCTGCGCGCCCTCTACCTGGACGCCGAACCCGACGACGGCTACGTCCGCGACCGCAACGTCTTCGCCGGCGGCATCTCGATCGAGGACGACATGGCGCTGGTCGTCACCTACGACACCGGCGCGACGATGACCTACCACCTGACCGCCTACGCGCCGTGGGAGGGCTACCGCGTCGCGTTCAACGGCACCGGCGGGCGCCTCGAACTCGACGTCACCGAGAGCGGGTGGGCCGAGCCCGGCGGCGCGCACGCGCACCTGGACGCCGCCTCCCACCGGCTCCGGGTCCGGCCGCTGTGGGAGCCGCCCCGCGACGTCGAGGTCGCGGTCGAGTCCGGCGGCCACGGCGGCGGCGACCGGCGCCTGCTGGCCGCCCTGTTCGATCCGGACGCCCCCGGCCGGGAGACCCTGGCCACCCCCCGCGACGGCGTCAACGCCCTGCTCACCGGACTGGCCGCGAACCGGTCCTTCACCACCGGCATGCCCGTGCCCGTCGCCGACCTGCTGTGATCCGGCGACGGCCCCCACCCCGAGGAGCGCCATGCGCACCGGACTCTCCCTCGCCCTGTCGGCGGTCTGCGCCGCCGGGACGCTGACCGCCCCCTTCACCCTTTCCGCCCCCTCCGCCTCGGCCGCGCCCCACCGCGTTCCGCCGGGCCGCCAGACCCTGCCCGCCGGGGACGGCTGGGCCGCCGCCGAGGGCGGCACCACCGGCGGCGCGGCCGCCACCCGGCAGAACGTCTTCGTCGTCCGGAACCGGAACGAGCTGGCCCGCGCGGTCGCCGGGAACACCCCCAAGATCGTCTACGTGCGGGGCTCGTCCGACGCCAACACCGACGACCAGGGCAGGCGCCTCACCTGCGACGACTACGCGACCGGCGGCTACACCCTGGACGCCTACCTCAAGGCCTACGACCCGGCCACCTGGGGACGCCGGGACCCGGCCGGGCCGCTGGAGGAGGCCCGCGCCGCCTCCCAGGCCCGCCAGGCGGCCCGCGTGCGGATCCCCGTCGGCTCCAACACCACCCTCATCGGCCTCGGCAGGGCGAGGATCACCGGGGCCAACCTGATGCTGAAGAACGTCGACAACGTCATCATCCGCGACCTGGAGCTGAGCGACGCCCGCGACTGCTTCCCCGCCTGGGACCCCACCGACGGCGCCAACGGGGCCTGGAACTCCGAGTACGACCTGGTCACCCTGGCCCGCGCCACGCACGTGTGGCTCGACCACACCACCCTCAACGACCGCGGCAACCCCGACTCCGCCCAGCCCCGGTACTTCGGCGAGCCCTACCAGGTCCACGACGGGCTGTTCGACGTCATCGACGCCAGCGATTACGTGACCGCCTCCTGGAACCGCTTCCACGACCACGACAAGACCTCGCTGGTCGGCAACAGCGACTCCCGGACCACCGACGCGGGCCACCTGCGGGTCACCTTCCACCACAACGCGTTCGTCAACCTCGGCCAGCGGGTGCCGCGCGTGCGGTACGGGCAGGTCGACGTCTACAACAACCACTACGTCCAGACCACGGCCGACGGCTACTCCTACAGCCTGGGCGCGGGGGTGCGGTCGGCGATCGTCGCCGAGCACAACGCGTTCACACTGCCCGCCGGGATCGCTCCCGGCCAGATCGTCAAGAACTGGAAGGGCACCGCCATCCGCACCGCCGGCAACCTCGTCAACGGCGCGCCGGTGGACCTGCGGGCCGCCCACAACGAGGCCCACGACCCCGACCTGTCCGACGAGGTGGGCTGGACGCCGACGCTGCGGCGGACCGTGCACCGCGCGAAGGACGTGCCCCGCGTCGTCGCCTCCCACGCCGGCGCGGGACGCCTCGGCCACAAAGATCTACTTCCTCGGCGCTGATCCGTGGTCCGTGATCGACTCGATCATGGAAAAAGGATTCCGATGGCGAATTCATTACGGTGAGCGTCCCTTGTGTTTCTGAAAAGAATGTTTTGTCTGTTGGGAGGGGGTAGGCGAAGCGGGCCACGACAATCAGCTTCGGAGGAGGCACGGTGAGCGAGTACCCGCATTCGCCGCCCCGGTCCGGCGTTCCCACCGAGCAGTCGGCCGTCTCACCGGCCGACGCGTCGACCGGTGAGACCGCCCGGCGCGAGGCGGCGGCCACCGCCGGACAGGCCGGTCAGGCGGCCCGGCAGGTGACCGAGACCGCCGTCGACCAGGCCAGGACGGTGGCCGCCGAGGGCCGGGACCAGGCCCGCCAGGTGGTCCAGGACGTGCGCGGCCGGGTCGGCGAGGAGATGTCCACCCAGACCCGGCGCGCCTCCCAGGTCCTGCGGCAGTGGTCCGACGACCTGGCCGACATGGCGTCCGACGCCAAGCCCGACTCCCCGGCCCGCCAGGTGGTCCACCAGATCGCCGACGGCGGCCGCCAGGCCGCCGACTACCTGGACGACCACGGGGTCGGCGGGGTGGTCGACGAGCTCCAGAACTTCGCCCGCCGCCGCCCGGGACTGTTCCTGGCCGGGGCGGCCCTGGCCGGGTTCGCCGTGGGCCGGATGGCCAAGGCCGCCAGGGCCCAGGCGACCGGGGGCCCCCGGACCGGCGACGCCGGTGACGCCGAGGGCCGCTCCGCGGCCGGCGCCGCGGGCTGGGAGCCGCCCGCCGCCCCGATGCCGCAGCGGGCTCCCCAGGCGCCCCAGCAGGTGCCGCCCACGCCGCCGGTGCCACCACCGCCGGTGCCGCCCACGCCCCCGCCCGCTCCGCCGCCCACCGCGGCGCCGCCGCCCTCCACGTTCGGGACGCCGGCCCCCGGCCCCGGTCCCGGGCAGCCGGGCGCGACGCCCCCGCCGTCCGGCTACCCCACGCGGCCCGCGCCCTCCACGCCCGAGGCCGACACCGGGCGCGAGCCTCCCTACGGCGAGGTGAGGTGAGATGACCGATCCGTACCCCGCCGGGCCGCCGCCCGGCCAGCCGACACCGGCCACCGGCGCGCCGCGGCAGGAGGAGCCCTCGCTCGGGCAGCTGCTGGGAGCGGTGACGGCGGACCTGCAGAAGCTGTTCCGCCAGGAGCTCGAACTGGCCAAGGTCGAGATGCGCACCGAGGCGGTCAAGACCGGAAAGGCCGCCGGAATGCTGGGCGGGGCCGGGTTCGCCGCCTACATGGTGCTGCTGTTCGGCTCGCTCGCGCTCGTCTACGGCCTGGCCAACGTGATGGACACCGGCTGGGCGGCGCTGCTGGTCACCGTCGTCTGGGCGGTGGTCGCGGCGGTGCTGTACGTCCTGGGCCGGTCCCGGATGCGCGAGGTGTCGCCCAAGCCCGAACAGACCATCGAGACGCTGAAGGAGGACGCGCAGTGGGCACGTCACCCGACGAGATAAGAAGCGAGATCGAGCGCACCCGCGCCGAGCTGGCCAGCGACGTCGACCGGCTGGCCGACCACACCAGTCCCCGCCGGATCGTCCGGCGCCGCACCACGCGGGTCCGCCACGGCCTGCGGGGAGTGAAGGAGCAGATCATGGGCACGCCCGCCCGGACCGGGCACGCGGTCGGCCAGGCCGCCTCGTCGGCCAGGGACACCGCCGCCGACGCGGCGGGCAGCGCCGTCGAGACCACCAGGGGCGCCGCGGAGCAGGCGGCCGGCACCGCCCGGGACGTCGCCGCCCAGTCGGCGGAGGCCGTGCGCGAGGCCCCGCGGCAGGCGATGCGGCAGACCGAGGGCAACCCCCTGGCCGCCGGGCTGATCGCCTTCGGCGCGGGGCTGCTGGTGGCGTCGCTGCTGCCGACCAGCGACGCCGAACGGCAGGCGGCCCGCGAGGTCGGGGAGCGCACCGACGGGATCCCCGAACCGGTCAAGGAGTCGGTCCGGGAGTCGGCCCAGAACGTGGCCGGCCAGGCCAGGGAGTCGGCGTCGACGGCCGCCGACCAGGTCAAGCAGACCGCGACCGAGGCGGCGCAGACCACGGCGCAGCACACCCGCGAGCAGGGCCACCAGGTGGCCGACCAGGCCCGCCAGTCCGGCTCCACCGTGGCGGACCAGGCCCGGGACCGTCCCCAGGACCGGTGACGGGCCCGGCTAGCGGGGTTCCAGGTCGGCGACCAGCAGCGTGAACGGGCGCAGCAGCGGCCGCAGGGGGCCGGGGACCAGATGGCCGTCGGTGGCCATGTCGGTGACGCGGGGCGCGGCGATCAGGTGGCGGCGCCCCGCGCGCTCGACGCCGCCCCGGCCCTCGTGCAGCAGGTTGCGGACCCAGTCGGCGCGCGTGCCGTGGCCGAGGGGGACCACGAGCCGGCCGCCGTGGACCAGGGCGGTGACCGGCGTGCGGTACTCGCGGCCGGTCCTCCGGCCCCGGTGCACGATCACCGCGAGGGGCGGCGGCAGCGGCGCCCGCGCCGCCATGACGGGGCCCATCAGGCGCCTGCTCACGTGCGCCGAGCGGCGCGGGAAGCGCGCGTCGCTGTCGTCGTCGTGTCGCAGCCAGCGCAGCGGGCCGCGCCGCCACGCGCCCGGCTCGGGGTCCACCCCGGCGGTGTTGAACAGCATCGCCAGCATCTCGTAGTGCCCGACGAGCAGGCAGAGGCCGACCAGCTGCCGGTCGTCGAGGAACGCCGTCAGCCGGTCCCAGGTGGGGTCGGAGACGGTGCGGTCGGCGTGCAGCTCGTCGGCGGCGGTGAGCAGCGCGGCCTGGCGTTCGTTCCATCCCGGGGCCGACGGGCCCGCGGCGACGCGCTCCAGCGTCGCCGCGGACAGCCCGCCGAGCCGCGACAGGTAGGCGTGGTGGAGGAACTCGTAGCGGGCGGCGCAGTTCCACGCGGTCCGCAACGTCACCAGCTCGGCGTCGGCGCGCGGCAGCCGCCCCCGCACGACGAGCCGGCCGGCGAAGCGCAGGTAGGCGCGCAGCAGCGCCCGGTCCCGCCCGATCACCTGGACCAGGCGCATCCCGTCGGTGCCCATGGCCCACCCGGCGGCCCGGTCGAGCATCCGGTTGACCCGGCCCAGCTCGGCGGGGCCGCCGGGCGCGACGCGCGGCGGGGAGCCGCGCCAGTGCGGCGAGCCCATGAGGCGGTCGATGGCGTTGCCGGTCACGGGGCGCTCCGGTAGGGGGTGAAGGTCAGGGTGAGGGAGCGGGGCCCGGCGGTCAGCCGGTGCTCCGGGAGCACGCCGGGGCCGCAGGACGCCGAGCCCAGCCCGTGGTGGGCGGCGTCCAGGTGCAGGTACACGCGGTCGTGGGGGCGCAGCTCGTGGGTGTGGCGGGCGGCGTCGAGGTCCTCGGTCGTCCAGCGGCGGGCCGTCAGCTCGAACGCGGGCGCGCCGTCGATCCGCAGCCCGGTGCCGTCGGGCGCGGTGAGCCGGGCCCAGCGGACGCCGGTGCGGTTGCCGTTCTCCTGCGGGCGGACGTAGGGCGTCTGCAGCTCGTCCACCGTCGCGGCGAACCGCCCCACCCGGGCCGCCCGGCACATGTCCGGGTACGCCTCCCCGGGACCGCCCCCGTACCACTCGACGTGGGACAGGGCGGCGGGGACGGCGGTGCGGACGCCCAGCCGGGGAAGGGGGCAGTCCCAGTCGCCGACCGGTTCGGCGCGGACCTCCAGGACGAGGCCGTCGCCGTCGCCCCACCAGCGGAAGTCGGCGAGGACGGCCAGGTCCGTCGCGGCGGGCGCGACGCGGGTGCGCACCAGCAGGGCGTCGTCCTCGACGGCCACGTCGACCAGCCGGTGCCGGAGCCGGTGCAGGCCGAGCCGCCGCCAGAGCGCCTCGTCGGGGGTGCCGCGCCCGTGCAGGCCGTGGTCGTTGTCGGTCGGGGCGCGCCACAGGTCCAGGCGCGGGGCGTCGACCGGCAGCCCGCCCAGGCGCAGGAGGCGCCCGGTGCGTTCCTCGAAGACCGCCGGGCCGACGCGCAGCAGGCCGTCCTTCCCGGTCACGGGGCCGGGGCGGCGCGCGGGCGGCGGGGGAGCGGGGGACAGGAGGCCCTGGCCCCAGGCGACCTCGTGTCCCGCGTCGGCCCACGGCAGGTCCGCCGCGAGGACGGCGCGGACGGTCAGCCACGTCTCCGCCTTCCCGGCGGGGACCTCGGGCGGCGCGACCTCGGCCCGCTCGCCCGGGGCGAGGACGGGGACGTCCAGCCGTCCCCCGGCGACCGCGACGCCCTCCTCCTCGACGCTCCACCGGAACTCCAGATGCCCGGTGCCGGCGAAGTCGTGGCCGTTGACGATCTCTATGCGGCCGTCCGCGACCCCGATCCGCACCGGCTCGACGACCTTCTTGTACTCGGCCAGGCCCGGGGAGGGGACGCGGTCGGGGAACAGCAGGCCGTCGGCCACGAAGTTGCCGTCGTGCAGCGGCTCGCCGAAGTCGCCGCCGTAGGCGAACCACTCGGTGCCGTCGGGTCCGGTCCGCCGGATCCCGTGGTCGATCCACTCCCACACGAAGCCGCCCTGGCAGCGCTCGTGGGCCTCGAACAGCCGCTGGTACTCGGTGAGCCCGCCCGGCCCGGCGCCCATCGCGTGCGCGTACTCGCACAGCACGAACGGCAGCGTCCGGCGGCGCGCGCCGCCGCCGTCGGTGCTGTCGGCGCCGCCGTCCTCGTCGGCGCGGCGGCCGATCAGGTCCACCTCCTCGTGCGAGGCGTACATCCGCGAGTGGACGTCGACGTAGGAGCAGGCGCGGTCGCCCTCGTAGTGGACGGGACGGCCGGGGTCGCGCTCGCGGGTCCACGCGGCCATGGCGGCGAGGTTGCCGCCGGTGCCCGCCTCGTTGCCGAGCGACCACATCACGACCGACGGGTGGTTCTTGTCGCGTTCCACCATGCGGCGCATCCGGTCCAGGAAGGCGTCCCGCCAGCGCGGGTCGTCGGAGGGGTTGCCCCGCCAGCCGACGCGCTGGAACCCGTGGGTCTCCAGGTCGCACTCGTCGACCACCCACAGGCCGAGCTCGTCGCACAGGTCCAGGAACGCCGGGTGCGGCGGGTAGTGGCTGGTGCGGACGGCGTTGACGTTGTGCCGCTTCATCAGCAGCAGGTCCCGCCGCATGGTCTCGGGCGGGACGGCGCGGCCGTGGTCGGGGTGCCACTCGTGCCGGTTGACGCCCCGGAACAGGACGCGGCGGCCGTTCACCTTCAGCACGCCGTCCTCCACGGCCACCGTCCGGAACCCGATCCGCACCGGGACCCGCTCGCCCTCGGCGGACAGCACTCCCTCGTACAGCCGGGGCGTCTCGGCGGACCACGGCTCGACGCGCGGCAGGACGTGCTCCTCGTCGGCGGGGACGTCGGCCAGCCCGAGTTCGGGAACGGTGAGCCGCACCCCGTCCCCGGTCTCCACCCGCAGCGTGCCCGCGCCGGTGCGGTGGTCGTAGCCGGCGTGGACGAAGAAGTCGGCGATCCCGTCCGCGGGGCGGGCGAGCAGCGTCACCGAACGGAAGATCCCCGACAGCCACCACATGTCCTGGTCCTCCAGGTAGCTGCCGGGCGACCACTGGTGGACGCGCACGGCCAGCACGTTGCGGCCCGGCCGCAGCACCCCGCCGACCTCGAACTCCGCCGGGAGCCTGCTGCCGGTGGACCAGCCCAGCGGCCGGCCGTTCAGCCAGACGGCGAAGCAGGAGTCCACGCCCTCGAACCGCAGCACCGCCGGGCCCTCGGGCCAGCCGTTCGGGAGCGTGAACTCCCGGCGGTACTCGCCCGTCGGGTTCTCGTCCGGCACGTGCGGCGGATCCAGCGGGAACGGGTAGCGGACGTTGGTGTAGGCGGGCGCGCCGTGGCCGTGCATCTGCCAGTGCGCCGGAACGGGCAGCTCGCCCCACCCCCGGTCGTCGAAGTCGTCGGTCTCGAACCCCGGTGTCACCTCGGCGGCCGACCCCGCCAGCCGGAACCGCCACACCCCGTCGAGCCCCAGCGCGGGGGCGTCGGAGGCGAAGAACGCCCGGGGTCGCAGCCGCCCGGCTCCGGGCGCGAACTCCGTCAGGTATGACACGCGGGACCTCCCACTCCGAGGATCTGCACCGATTCGCGCGCCTCATACCCACGTCAGGGGGAGGGGAACGGAAAACGGGCCCGTCCGGTGCGACATCTCTCCACGTCCGGAGCCCGGCGCCCGGGGAACGCGTCACCGGACGAACTCCTGTTTATACGTATCAACCTAGTTCAGGCTATTATCTGGCGACTCGGGGTAGGGGCGTTCCAGGGAGCGCGAACCGTGAAGGAGCCGCCGTCATGACCGATCAGGTGACCGTCGCCACCACGCGGGGCCGGGTCCTCGGGGAACGCCGGGGCGGCTCGGTCCGCTTCCTCGGGATCCCCTACGCCGAGGCGCCCGTCGGCGACCTGCGCTTCGCCGCGCCCGTCCCGGCCGAGCCGTGGGAGGGCGTCCGCGCGGCCCTCGCCTACGGCCCCACCGCCCAGCGCCGCGCCCTCGCCGAGGTCACCGTCATCCCCGAGCCGACGATCCCCGGCGCGGAGACCCTGAACCTCAACGTCTTCACCCCCGACCCGTCCCCGGACGCCGGGCTGCCGGTGCTGGTGTGGATCCACGGCGGCGGCTTCATGGCGGGCTGCTCGGCGAGCCCCTGGTACGACGGCCGGGCGTTCAACCGCGACGGCGTCGTGCTGGTCTCCGTCGGCTACCGGCTGGGCGTCGAGGGGTTCCTGCACGTGGAGGGCGCCCCCGACAACCGCGGCGTGCTCGACTGGATCGCCGCCCTGGAGTGGGTCCGGGACAACGTCGCGGGCTTCGGCGGCGACCCGGCCAAGGTCACCATCGCCGGGCAGTCCGCCGGGGGCGGCGCGGTGCAGACGCTGATGGCCACCCCGTCCGCGCACGGCCTGTTCCGCGCCGCGCTCTCGGTGTCCGGCGCCGTCATGGCCCCGCAGACCCGCGCCGACGGCCTGGCCGTCGCCGCGCGCTTCACCGAGCGCACCGGCGTCCCCGCCACCGTCGCCGAGCTGCGCGACCGGAGCGACGACGAGCTGCTGGACCTCATGGACAAGCTCACCGGGCCCGGCCCCGGCGAGCCCCCGTCGGTCGCGCTGCGCCTGGCCCCGTTCGCCGACGGCGAGCTGGTCCCGGCGCCGGTGCCCGAGGCGTTCGCGGACGGCACCGCCGCCGACGTGCCGCTGATGCTGGGCTTCACCCGCGACGAGTTCACGTCGTTCCTGGAGCTGGCCGCCGCCGACCTCCCGGCCGAGGCGCTGCCCTCGGCGCTGCGGCACACGGGCGTCCCGGCCGGGGTGGTCGACGGCTACCTCGCGCTGCACCGCGGGGACTCCCCGGGGCGGATCGTCGGCGGGTCGGTCACCGACGTGCTGTTCCGCGTCCCGGCGCTGGCCATCGCCGAGGCCCGCGCCCGGCGGTCGCTGCCGACCTGGTTCTACGAGTTCGGCTGGACCGCGCCGCCGAGCGTGCCGGTGGGCGGCGGGCGGGCCGGGCACTGCCTGGACCTGCCGTTCGCGTTCGACCTGCTGGACGCCGAGGGCGTCACCGCCGTGGCGGGCGAGGCCCCGCCCCAGGGCCTGGCCGACGCGATGCACGCCGCGTGGGTGGCGTTCGTCCGCGACCTGGACCCCGGCGACCGGTGGCCGCGCTACACGGCGGAGGACCGCCGGACCATGGTCTGGGACGCCGAGCCGCGGGTGCGGCCCGACCCGCTGCGCCCCGAACGCGAACTCTGGCTCGGCTGAGCCCCGGTCAGGGGGACACGGGCGGGACGAGGCGGGGCGCCCGGTCCTCGATCGCCTGGGCCGCGTCCAGGAGCAGGTCCTCCATGAACCGCCCGCCGACCAGCTGGACGCCGACCGGCAGCCCGTCGGCCACCCCCACCGGCACCGCGACGCCCGGGAAGCCGAGGACCGGCAGGCAGGTCATCGGCCACTGCGCGGCGACCAGGCCCCGGCCGCGCGCCGGGTCCAGGATGTCGGCGTCCTGCTCGAAGGGCGGTTCGGCCGAGACCGGGGTCAGCAGGATCCGGTCCCGGCCCAGCGTCTCCTGGAGCCGCGTGATCAGCGTGGCGCGGCGGGCCCAGCCCTGGATGTAGGTCTCCAGGGACGGCCGCTCGCCCCACAGCTCCGCGGCGTACTCGTAGGCGTAGCCCAGGTGGACGCGCAGGCCCTCGTCGCCCATCTCCCGCATGCCGGGCAGCATCGGGCGCATGTCCTCGAACAGCAGCAGCGACCACAGCCGGGACGCCTCGGCCAGCGGCGGCAGCTCGATCTCCTCGACCTCGTACCCGGCGTCGGCCAGCCACCGGGCCGCGGTGTCGAGCGCGTCGCCGACGGCGGGGTGCGGCTTGGCGAGGCCCACGTCGCGGACGAGGGACACGCGGACCGGACCCGTCGCCGCCGCCGGGCCGGGCAGCGCGGGGACGCCGAACGGGTCGCGCAGGTCCGGGCCCGCCATGGCGCGCAGCGCCGTGCGCGCGTCGGCGACGTTCCCGGCGATCGGGCCCTGCACCGACCACGCCTGGAACGTCAGCGGCCCCTCGACGCCGCTGTCGGCGGGGGACATCCAGTTGGAGACCAGCCCGACGGTGGGCCGGACGCCGACCACGCCGCAGCATCCGGCGGGGTAGCGGATCGAGCCGCCGATGTCGTTGCCCTGCGCCACCGGGGTCATCCCGGCGGCGACGGAGCTGGCCGCGCCGCCGCTGGAGCCGCCCGGGGTGTGGGCGGCGCTCCACGGGTTGAGGGTCCGGCCGTGGGCGTCGTTGGTGGAGAACCAGCGCACCGAGAACGCCGGGGAGTTGCTGCGGCCGACCAGGACCGCGCCGGCGCGGCGCAGCGCGGTCACGCTGGCGTCGTCCTCCTTCGCCGTCGCCCCGGCCAGCGCCGCCAGGCCGTGGCTCATCAGCCGGCCCCGCTGCGGCGTGTTGATCTTGGTGGAGACCGGGACGCCGTGCAGCGGGCCGGTCCCGGCGCCGCCGGCGACCGCCGCGTCGGCGCGGCGCGCGTCGGCCAGGACCTCCTCGGGTCGGACGTCGACCAGCGCGTTCAGGACGGGGTTGACCCCGGCGATCCTGCCCAGGCAGGATTCCGCGACCTCGACGGCGGAGAACTCCCGGGTACGGATGCCCTCGGCGAGCCGGGTCGCGGGGAGTTGCCACAGTTCCATGCCTGCTCCTAGGCGCTCATGGGGAGGGGCGCGGGCCGTGCGGGCCGCGATGCCGGGAGAGTACGTCATGTAACGCTGATGTACAACGGTGTTGTATATCCGGTCGGCTCCCGTTAGCCTGCCGCCATGCCAGTGGAAATCGACGTCAACGAGCGCCTGGCGGCCATCGCCGAGGCCACCCTGGACATCGTCGCGGCGCAGGGCATGGACGGGGTGAGCATCCGGGCGGTCGCCAAGCGGATCGGCGGGTCCACCACCCTCGTCACCAACTACCTGCCCACCCGTGAGGACCTGTTGCGCAACGCCGTCGAGCACGCGATCCGGGCCTGGGGCGAGGAGATGGACCAGGCCGTCGGCGGGACCGGCGACCCCGAGCGCCTGCTGGCCGTCGTGCGCTGGGCGTGCACGACCACCGGCAACGACCTGGTGCTGCGCCGCCTGTTCCTGGAGATCCTCGGCCGTTCCGGGCCGGGCTCGGCGGCGCTCGGGGTCCTGCGGGACGACGCCCGGCAGGGCCGGGCGGAGATGGCGTCGGCCGCCCGCGACGCCGGTGCCGCCGACGCCGACTTCACCGCCGACGTCCTGCTGCTGGTCCTGCGCGGCTTCTACGTCGCCAGCCTGGAGGACCCCGAGCGGTGGGACGGCGAACGGATGCTCCCCCTCGTCGAGCGGCTGGTCGGCATGCTGACCGCCGCGCCCGGAAAGAAATGAGGTGTCATGAATGGACCTTGACGAGTACGCGTCCCGCGACGGCGTGGCCCTGGCGGGCCTGCTGAAGGAGGGCGCGGTCACCCCGAACGAGGTCGCCGGGCTCGCCCGGCGGGCCGTCGAACGGGTCGACCCCCACCTGAACGCCCTGTCCCAGCCGCTGTTCGACGCCCCGCTGGCCCACGACGCGCGCGGGCCGTTCGCCGGCGTGCCGTTCCTGCTCAAGGACAGCCACCCGGTCGCGAAGGGCGTGCGGTTCTCGGTCGGCTCCCGCTACTTCGCCGACGCGGTCGCCGACCACGACGCCGAGATCACCGAGCGGTTCCGGGCGGCGGGCTTCGCCGCGCTCGGCGTGACGACCGTCCCGGAGATGGCGATCAGCTTCGCCACCGAGTCGGTGCGCTACGGCACCACCAACAACCCCTGGGACCCCGCGCGCGGGGTCGGCGGCTCCAGCGGAGGCGCGGCGGCGCTGGTGGCGGCGGGCGCGGTCCCGGTCGCGCACGGCAACGACGGCGCCGGGTCGATCCGGATCCCGGCCGCGTGCTGCGGGGTCGTCGGCCTCAAGCCGACGCGCGGGCGCACCCCCGTGGGCCCCGGCCCGTCGGAGGCGATGTTCGGGCTGGCGATCGACTTCGTGCTGGCCCGGACGCTGCGGGACGTCGCGCACACGCTGGACGCGGTGCAGGGCGCGGGCCGCCACGACAAGCACCGCGTCGCGGCCGGGCCCGTCCCCTACCGGGAGCTGCCGGCGCGGGACGCGCCCCGGCTGCGCGTCGCCGTCACCACGGCGCCCTGGAACGGCGCCCCCGTGGACCCGGAGGTCGCGGCCGTCGTCGACCGGGTCGCCGGGATCCTGGACGGGCTCGGCCACGACGTCGGGGCGCCGCCGCCCGCCGTCGACCCCGAGGAGGTCCTGGAGGCGTACGCCGCGCTCACCACCCTCGGCCTCGCGGGCGGCTTCGGCGAGGACGAGAAGGTCGGCCACGACCGCCTCGAACACGTGACGCTCGCGATCCTGGAGGAGGCCCGCACCCTCAACGCCTACCGCGCCGCCCGCGGGTTCCAGGCGGCCGACCGGGTGGCCGCCGGACTGCGCGACCACTTCACCGGCGTGGACCTGCTGGTGACGCCCACCCTCGCCCGGCCGCCCGCGCCGCACGGCACGCTCGACTACGACCGGCCCGGCCACACCGCCCGCTCGTGGCTGGCGTCGATCTTCGAGTACGGGCCGTTCACCGCGCCGTTCAACCTCGGCGGGCAGCCCGCGATCAGCCTCCCCCTCGGGCAGGGCGCGACCGGCCTGCCGATCGGCGTCCAGCTCGTGGCCGCCGAGGGCCGCGAGGACCTGCTGCTCCAGGTCGCGGCGGACCTGGAGGAGCACCTCCCGTGGGCCGCCCGCCGGCCGGCGGTGCACGCCGCCTCCCTACCCTGACGCCCCGTCCGCCGAAGGACCTTCCCCGAGGGAGGTGAGCATCCGCATCGCCTGCTCCTTCACCCCGGCCCGCCGCGACGCGGGGAACGGCAGCGCCGCCAGCGTGGAGTTGCCGAACGCCAGGCAGAGCAGCGAGTAGGCCGACCGCAGGCTCTCCGCCGGGTCGCATCCGGGGGCCGCCTCGCGGATCGCCGTGGCGACCTCCCGCTCCAGGCGGCTGTAGCTGTCGAAGATCCGGCCGCGCAGCCGCACGTCGTGCATCGCCCCGGTGATGAGCGCCTCGATGACCAGATCGTCCTCGTTGTGCTCCATCTGGGGCCCGAACAGGTAGTCCACCAGCGCGCGCAGCCGCTCCCGCGGCTCCCGGCCCGCCATGGCCTCCCGCATCGTCGCGAAGTACGGCGTGATGACGTGGTCCCACAGGGCGTCGATGAGGTCGTCGCGGTTGCCGACGTAGTGCCGGACGTGCGAACGGCTCATCCCGGCCATGCCGGCGATCCGCTCCTGCGTGCTCCCGGCCAGCCCGTACCGGGCGACCGACCGGGCCGCCGCCCGGAGGATCTGCGCCCGCCGCTCCTCGACCAGGCTCGGTCTGCCCACCCGTTCCCTCACCCCAATTGTTCTGCGAAGTAGACAATCAACGCCGCCTCCAGCCTAGCGGCGCGATCCGGAGGAGCTTCGAGGATGCCGCCGCACCCGACACCGCCACAACCCGCCCCTGCGGGACCGCCGGGAAAACAGGGCCGCCGACCCCGCGCCGCCCTCCCGGCGGGACCGCGGACACCGGCCGCCACCGGCCGATGTTCACCTCCCGGCCATTTTGTTTTGCACTATTGACAATCAATCGGTGACCCGCGACGCTAGCGGCACGACCCGGACCCCGGGGCCCGCCCACCTCCACCGCGCGGACGCGACGAGGTGACCCGCCCCCACTCCCGCCGCCGACCGCGGACCGGCGGGACCGGCCGCGGCCGGGCCCGGCACCCGCACCGCCCGGCCCGCGCCCCGGCACCGTCCCCGCATCCCAGCACCGCGAAGGACCTTCCATGACCCGTCGTCCCCGTACGGCCGCGCTCGCCGCGGCCCTGCTCGGATCCACCGTCCTGACCGCCTGTAGCGGCGGCGGCCCGGCCGCCGGGCAGCCGAACGCCCCCACGATCACCACCGCCGTCCCGGCCCCGGCCAGGGACGTCGACACCGTCACCTGGAACCTCGCCAGCGGCGAGCCCACGACCCTGGACCCCGCCCAGTCCGCCCTGGAGTCCGTCAGCACGGTCGTCGCCAACCTGTGCGAGGGCCTGTTCACCTTCGGCCCCGACTACCAGCGCTGGCCCGCGCTGGCCACCTCCGTCGACCACCCCGACCCGCTCACCTACGTGATCCACCTGCGCGAGGGCGCGACGTTCTGGGACGGCAGACCGGTCACTCCCGAGGACGTCGTCTACAGCGTCCGGCGGATCCTCGATCCCGGGCTGGGCTCGCCGTGGATCGGCTGGGCCGCCAACCTGCGCGGCATCGAGCCCACCGGCGACGACAGGGTCACGACCCGGCTGAAGAAGCCGGACGCGCTGGTCCCGAACTTCTTCGCCCTGCCCGCCTTCACCGTCGTGCAGAAGGCGTTCGCCGAGAAGGCGGGCAAGGACTTCGGAACGGCGAAGGGCGGCGTCATGTGCACCGGCCCCTACCGGGTCGCGGGCTGGACCCAGGGCCGCGAGATCACCGTGACCCGCAACGACACCTGGTGGAACACCGCCGCCAGGCCGAGGGTGAAGAGCCTGAGGTTCACCTTCATCGCCGATCCGGCCGCCCAGTCGGCGGCGCTGAACAGCGGGGACGTGGACGGCCAGTTCAACGTCCCGCGCGCCGCCCACGCCCAGCTCGCCGGCCGGGGCAACCTGCTGTTCGGCCGCAGCCTCGCCCCCACGTTCCTGGCGGTCGTCGACTCCGGGGGCGCCCTGTCGGACCCCGCCACCCGGCAGGCGATCCAGGCGGTCATCGACTACAAGGGCGTCATCCGCTCGGTCTACCGGGGCACCGCGCAGCCGCTGCGCGCGCTCGTCCCTCCGGCGGCGTGGGGCTACGCCAGGGACGTCTACCAGAGCGAGTACGACAGGCTGCCCGAGCCGGCCCAGGACCTGGCCAGGGCCAAGGAGCTCGTCGGCCGGTCGGCGAAGGCCAGGGAGAAGATCGTTCTGGCGTACACCACGGCGATCGAGGAGGAGACCCGCACCGCCACCGCGATCGCCGACGCCGCCGCCAAGATCGGCATGCGCGTCGAGCTGAAGCCGATGACCGGCGAGCAGTTCGCGGCCGTGTTCGGTTCGCCGAAGGGCCGCGAGGGCATCGACCTGCTCCTGTCGACCGGCTACCTGGACTCTCCCGAGCCGCTGTCGTACTACCAGTTCTTCACGACCGGCAACTTCTACAACTTCGCCGGATACCGCGACAAGGAGTACGACACCGTCATCGCCACCGCGATCGGCACCGAGGACCCCGCCGCCCGCGCCCGCCTCGTGGTGAGGGCGCAGTCGATCCTGGCCCGGGACCTGGTCACCATCCCGATCGCCACGCAGTACGTGAACGTCTACTACGGGCCGGAACTGGCGGGCGTCGTGCCGCGCCAGAACTACCTGTACACCCCGTGGGCCGCCTCCCTCGGCGGCAAGTGATGAAGGCGCGCACCCTCTCCGCCTGGGCGGCGCGGCGCGCGCTGGGCGCGGCCCTCACCGTGCTGGTCGCCACGGTCGTCGTCTACGGCGCGCTGCGGCTCGTCCCCGGCGACCCCGTGGTGGCGCTGTCGGCGGGCCGCCGCCTCACCCCCGAGCAGATCGAGGCGCTGCGCCACCGCCACGGCCTCGACCGGGGGTTCCTCCAGGGCTACCTGTCGTGGATCGGCGGCGTGCTGCGGCTGGACCTCGGCACCTCGCTGAACTACCAGACCAGCGTCATGTCGCTGATCACCGGCCGGCTGGGCGTGTCCGGCCTGCTCATCCTGTACTCGGCGGCGCTGGCGGCCGCGCTCGGCACGGCCGTGGCGCTGGTGTCGGCGGTCCGGGGCGGCGCGGCCGACCGGATCGCGTCCGTCCTGGCCGCCGCCGCGACCGCCACCCCCACGTTCGTGGCGTCGATCGCGCTGCTGGCGCTCTTCTCGATCGGCCTCGGCTGGTTCCCCGCCACCGGCGCGGGCACCGGCCCGGCCGACCGGCTGTGGCACCTGACGCTGCCCGCCGTCGCCATGGCGATCGCCGCGTTCGGCGTCCTGGCGCGGGTCGGGAACGCGGCGTTCGCCGAGCAGCTGGGGCGCGAGCACGTGGCGGCGGCCCGCAGCCGGGGCGTCGGCACGGCGGCGGTGATCCGCCGGCACGTGGTGCGCAACGCGCTGGCCCCGCTGCTGACGGTCGTCGGCGTGCTGGTGGCGAGCCTGTTCGTCGGCACCGCCGTCGTGGAGACCGCGTTCGGCCTGGACGGCGTCGGCTCGCTGCTGGTCACCTCGGTGTCGCGGCGGGACTTCCCGGTCGTGCAGGGCATCGCCCTGATCGGGGTCGTCCTGTTCGTCGCCGTCAACACGCTGGTGGACCTGGTGCTGCCGCTGATCGACCCGCGCGTCACCGCCGGGGGCCGCGCCGATGACGCTGACGATCCCCGCGCTGCGCGCCCGCGGCGCCCGCCGCCGCCGACCGCACCGTCCCCTCGGCCTGGTGCTCGCGGCCGCGTTCCTGTCGCTGGTGGTGCTGACGGCGGTGCTGGCCCCCGTGCTGGCCCCGCACTCACCCGAGGCCACCGACCTGCTGAACTCCCTCGCCCCGCCCGGCACCGAGGGGCACTGGCTCGGCACCGACTCCACCGGCCGGGACGTGCTGTCGCGCCTGATGCACGGCGCGCGGCTCTCCCTGCTCGCGCCGCTGGGGGTGGTGCTGCTGTCGGGCGTGCTCGGAACGGCCGTCGGGCTGCTGGCCGCCCGCGCCGGAGGGTGGGTCGACGCGGTGCTCACCCGCGCCATGGACATCGTGTTCGCCTTCCCCAGCCTGCTGCTGGCGATGCTGGTGGTGGCGGTGTTCGGGCCCGGCCTCGCCGCGCCCGTCTGCGCCCTGGCCGTCGCCTACACGCCGTTCCTCGGCCGCGTCGTGCGCAGCATGGCGCTCCAGGAGGGCGCGCGGCCCTACATGGAGGGCTACCGCGTCATGGGCTTCGGCGAGTGGTGGGTGACGCTGCGCCACCTGCTGCCCAACGTCGCGCCGGTCATCCTCGCCCAGGGCACGCTGTCGTTCGGCTACGCGCTGGTCGACCTGGCGTCCCTGTCCTACCTGGGGCTCGGGGTGCGCCCGCCGGAGGCCGACTGGGGCTCGATGATCAGCCAGGCCCAGAGCGCCATCCTCCAGGGCCGGCCGTGGAGCGGACTGATCCCCGGGATCGCGGTCCTGCTGACCGTCGTCAGCGTCAACGTGCTCGGCGAGCACCTCAGCGGCTCCATCGCCCGGCGACAGGGGGAGACGAGATGAACGTCCTCGACATCGCGGGACTGCGCCTGTCGGTCGGTGACGTCCCCCTGCTGGCCGACGTCACCGTCCGCGTCGGCCGCGCCGAGACCGTCGGGCTGGTCGGCGAGTCCGGCTCGGGCAAGTCGCTGACCTCGCGGGCCGCGCTCGGCATGTTCCCGCGCGGCGCGCGCGTCACCGGCCACGTCACGGCCGCGGGCGTGGACGTGCTGGCCGCCGGGCGCGGCGCGCTGCGCGACCTGCGCCGCACCCGGGCCGCGATGGTCTTCCAGGACCCCCGGGCGTCGATCAACCCGGTGCGCCGCGTCGGCGACTACCTCACCGAGGGCCTGCGCGCCTCGGGCGTGCCCGCGCGCGAGGCCGCCGCCCGCGCCCTGGACCTGCTCGACCAGGTCGGCATCCGCGACCCCGGGCGCGCGGTGCGGCGGCACCCGCACGAGTTCTCCGGCGGCATGCTGCAACGCGTCGTGATCGCGGGCGCGCTGGCGGCGGAACCGGACCTGCTGCTGGCCGACGAACCCACCACCGCCCTCGACGTCACCACCCAGGCCGAGGTCGTCGCCCTGCTGAAACGGCTCCAGCGGGACCGCGGCACCGGGATGCTGTTCGTCACCCACGACCTGGACCTCGCCGCCGCCGTCTGCGACCGCGTCTACGTCATGTACGCCGGGCGCGTCGTCGAGGAGGCCCCGAGCGCCGGCCTGTTCCGCGCGCCCGCCCACCCCTACACCCGGGCGCTGCTGGAGGCGAGCCCGTCGGCGCGCGGCGAGCGCGCCGAGATCAGGGCCATCCGGGGACGCCCCCGGTCGCTGGCGGAGGCCCCGTCCGGCTGCTCGTTCCGCGACCGCTGCCCGCTGGCCGACGAGGCCTGCGCCCGGAAGGTCCCCGACATCCGCCCGCACGGGACGTCCCTCGTCGCGTGCCTGCGCCCGCAGGAGGTGGCGCCGTGACCGGGTCCGTGCCCGAACCCGTGCTGGAGGTCGCGTCGCTGGTGAAGAGGTTCGGGACCTTCACCGCCGTCGACGACGTGAGCTTCACGCTGACGCCCGGCGCGTCGCTGGGGATCGTCGGCGAGTCGGGGTCGGGCAAGACGACCACGGCCCGCGTCCTCGCCGGGCTGGAGGAGCCGACCTCCGGGACCGTGATCCTGGCGGGCGAGACCGCGACGGGCCGCTCCCGCCGGGACCGGCTCCGCCGCGCCCGCCTCCTCCAGATGATCTTCCAGGACCCCTACGGCTCCTTCGACCCGCGCCAGACCATCGCCGAGTCGATCGCCGAACCCCTGCGCCTGCACGCGCCCGGCCCCCGGAAACGGCACCGGGCCCGCGTCGCGGAGCTGCTGGACCAGGTGGGCCTGAGCCGCCGCGCGGGACAGTCCCCGCCCCGCGACCTGTCGGGCGGCCAGCGGCAGCGCGCCGCCATCGCCCGCGCGCTCGCGGTCCGCCCGCGCGTGCTGGTGCTGGACGAGGCCGTCGCCGCGCTCGACGTGTCGATCCAGGCCCAGATCCTCACCCTGCTGGAGGAGCTGCGCGCCGGGACCGGCATCGCCTACGTCCTCGTCAGCCACGACCTCGGCGTCGTCCGCCACATCACCGACGAGGTCCTGGTGATGCGGCACGGCCGCGTCGTCGAGCGCGGCGCGACCGAACACGTCCTGCGCGCACCCCGGCATCCCTACACCCGCCTGCTCCTGGACTCGATCCCCTCCCCGGACTGGGACCTGGACCGGGTGGCCCGGGACCGCCGCGCCCTCGACCTCGCCGACGGACAGGCCACCCCCGTTCCCGTCCCCGCCCCCAAGGGAGAAACCACGTGCTGACCATCACGCGCACCGGACCCGCCCCCGTGCCCGACGACGCCGTCCAGGTCATGGTCCCCATGCGGGACGGGGTCCGGCTGGCGACCGACCTGTACCTCGCCGACCCGCCGGAGCCGGGCCCCGTCGTGCTGGTCCGCCTCCCGTACGACAAGGACGGCGCCTACTGCTTCATGCCGCGGATCGCCCGCTACTTCCGGGCGCGCGGCTACCACGTCGCGGTGCAGGACGTGCGGGGCAAGTTCCGCTCCGAGGGGGAGACCGAGTTCGCCGTCCACGAGGTCGACGACGGCCACGACACCCTCCAGTGGCTCACCGGGCGGTCCTGGTGCGACGGCGACGTGGTCATGTGGGGCGACTCCTACTTCGGCTACACGACCATCGCCGCGGCGATCAGCGGGCACCCCGCGCTGCGGGCGATCGCGCCGCGCCTCACCGGTTCGCAGCTGTCGACGGTCCTGGAGCACGGCGACGGCACGCGGGACGTCGAGCAGACGGCCCGCAAGGTCTACTTCGCCTCCCACTACGTGGACGCCGGCCACTACGAGTGGCCGCTGGACTGGGGGCGCCGCCCGCTGCGGGAGATGTTCGAGGGGTTCTTCGCGCGGCTGGGCGGGCGCTCGGAGAACTTCGACCGCGAGTTCGACGGGCGGACGCCGTTCCTCCCGCCGCCGCTGAAGGCCCTGCCGGAGAGCCCGCCGGTCCCGGCCCTCTACACGATCGGATGGTTCGACAACTGCGCGGTCTGGTCCTGGCAGGACGTGCGCGCCCTCGCGGACGACCCGGGCTGGGCCCCGCACCTGCGGCTGCGGCTGGAGGCCATCGACCACGAGAACTACCGGCTGGCCGACGCGCCCATCGCCCCGCACGACGACCACACCACCGACCCGGCGGCGCTGGAACGCATGCTGCCCCGCTACCTCGACCCCTCGATCGAGTTCTTCGACGCGGTCCTGGACCGTTCCGGCGACCTGGCGGCGCTGCCCCGCGTCCGCTACGAGGTCTGCCACGGCGGATGGCGCGAGAGCGACGCGTGGCCGCCCCGCGAGTCGTCCGACCTGGAATACCACCTGTCGGGCGGCCCCGACCCGGCGCTGACCGCCGAGCCCCCGGAGCGGGGGGCGCTGGAGTGGGTGCACGACCCCGCCGACCTGGTCCCCTCGCCGGGCGCCAACCCGTTCGCGGCCCTGTTCGACCGGTCGGACCTGCGCGCCGTCGGGGACCGCCCGGACGTCCTGCGGTTCACCGGGCCCGCCGTCGCCGGGGACACCGACCTGGTCGGGGCCGTGACGCTGCGACTGCGCCTGCGGGCCGACGCCGGGGCGCACGTCCACGCGCGCCTGCTGGACGTGGCCCCCGACGGCGGCGCGTTCCTCGTCGCGCGGGGGCAGGTCCGGCTGGACGTGCCGCCGGCGGGGGAGGACGTCATCGTGGACCTGCAGAGCGTCGCCTACCGGCTGCGCGCCGGGCACCGCCTCGCGCTCGACGTGATGAGCAGCGACTTCCCCGACTACGTCCCCGAGGCGCCCGCCGGGGCCGACCCGTGGACGAGCACGCCCGGCGCGCCGGCCGTCCGGGCGGTCGAGCTGGGCCCCTCCCGCCTGCGCGTCGGCCGGTGGCGGCCCGACCGGCTCCGCCGGGCCCGCTAGACCACGGGCTCGGACTCCTCGTCCGGGATGGTGTCGAGCAGCTCGGCCGTGATGGCCCTGGCGGCCGGGTCCAGCTCGGCGTACACCGAGCGGAACACCCGCTGGGCGCGTTCGGCGGGCCAGTCGGCGGGCAGGTGCTCGCGGGGGAGCCGCGGGTCCCGCCGGACCACCTGGAGCCACTCGGCCTGCAACAGGAGCTGCCGCGCGAGGCTGTCGGCGGGTCCGTCGGGCGGCGCCGAGCCGTCCCAGCGGTCGAGGAACCGTTCGTACCGCGCGGCCACCGCCTCCAGGTGCCAGGCGTCGCGCACCAGCTCGTCCACGTCGGTGGGCGGCAGTGCGCGCGCCTGGAACACCTTCACGTGCGCGGCGGCCTCCAGCCCGTCGAGCAGCGGCTCGACCTCGACCGGGGACGGGGCGATCCACAGCCCGCCCTGCAACGCCCCGAACCCCGCCCACAGCAGCCGCGACCGCAGCACGTGCCGCTGCCGCTGCCAGGAGTCGGGCAGGGAGAAGCCGAGCAGCGTCCAGGTGCCGTCCCAGTGGGTGTTGACCGCGCCCATCCGCCAGACCCGGAACTCCCCGTCGTGCAGGACCTCCCGGGACCGGGCGGTGAGGCCGAGGTAGACGCTGCGCCCCCGGCGCACCCGGTGCAGCAGGCCGCCCCGCGCCATGCGGCTCAGCGTGGAGCGCGTGGCGTCCTCGGAGACGCCCACCCGGCCCAGCACGTCGAGCACGCTCGCCGTGGCCACGTGGACGCGGCGGCCGAGGATGTAGCCGCCGAAGAAGGTGAGCAGCAGCGCCTGCGGGCGCAGCGCTCCGAGGTCGGTGTCGGGGGAGGGCGGGTCCTGGATCACGCCCCCAGCGTAGCCAACCGAACATTGGGCAGTACCTTGACGGTGGTCACAGAACTGCCTACTTTCGAGTCCAGCGATCCGCTCCCATCGCGCGTGAACGCAGGCGTGGTCGCGTCCGGACATTGAGCGTTCCTCTCACCCGAGTCATCTCGAACGACGGAAGGATCCCCGTGGATCTGCAGGACAAGGTGGTCGTCGTCACCGGAGCCGGCAACGGTCTCGGCCGCGCCTACGCCCTGGCGCTGGCCGGGGCGGGCGCGGCGGTCGTGGTGAACGACGCCGACGACGCGGCGGCCAAGCGGGTCGCCGAACAGATCGCCGCGGCCGGCGGGCGGGCCGTCGCCGAACCCGGCGCGGTCGGCCCCACCGAGGTCGCCGAGGCGCTGGCGGCCCGCGCGGTCGAGGAGTTCGGCCGGCTGGACGTCCTGGTCACCAACGCCGGGATCCTCCGCGACCGGGTGCTGTGGAAGATGTCGGACGACGACTTCGACGCCGTGGTGAACGTGCACCTGCGCGGCACCTTCACCTGCGTGCGCGCCGCCGTGGCGCGGATGCGCGAGCAGGGCGACGGCGGCCGGATCATCGTGGTCGGCTCGCCCGCCGGGCAGCGCGGCAACTTCGGGCAGACCAACTACTCGGCGGCCAAGGCCGCGATCGTCGGCATGGTCCGGACCTGGGCGATGGAGTGCGCCCGCGCGAACATCACCGTCAACGCGGTCGTCCCCGTCGCGGCGACCGCGATGACCAAGACGATCCCCGCGTTCGCGCCCCACATCCAGGCGTGGGAGGAGCGCGGCGAGCCGTTCCCGGCCTGGCTGCGCGCCGCCGAGGGGTTCGGCACGCCCGAGGACGTGGCGGCCCTGCCGGTGTTCCTCGCCTCCGACGCCGCCGCCGGGGTCACCGGCCAGGCCATCGGCATCGGCGGCGACAGGCTGTCGCTGTGGTCGCACCCGCAGGAGGTCGCGGTCGCCTACCGCGACGGAGGCTGGGACGCCGACGCGATCGCCGCGACCTGGGCGACGGGCGTCGGCCGCGAGCCGCAGACCTACGGCATCCCCGCCCCGCAGGCCCCCGAGGCGAACGGGACCCCGCGATGACCCCGGCCGCGACCCCCGCCATCAACGTCGACGAGCTGGTCGCGATCGACGTCCACACCCACGCCGAGATCTCCGCCGACGGCCACGCCTCGCTGCCGCCGCGCCTGATGGAGGCGTCCGCCAAGTACTTCGGCGCCCACGACCACCGGCAGCCCACCATCGACGAGATGGCGGCCTACTACCGCGAGCGCAGGATGGCCGCCGTGGTGTTCACCGTGGACGCCGAGCACGCCACCGGCCACCCCCCGATCGCCAACGAGGAGGTCGCCGGGGCGTGCGCCCGCCACGCCGACGTCCTCATCCCGTTCGCCAGCCTCGACCCCTGGCGCGGCCGGGCCGCGGTCCGGGCCGCGCGCCGCCTGGTGGAGGAGCACGGCGTGCGGGGCTTCAAGTTCCACCCCAGCCTCCAGGGCTTCTCGCCCGACGACCCGATGGCCTACCCGCTGTACGAGGCCATCGAGGAGCTCGGCGTCCCCGCCCTGTTCCACACCGGCCAGACCGGCATCGGCGCGGGCGTGCCCGGTGGCGGCGGCATCCGGCTCGGCCACTCCAACCCGATGCTGGTCGACGGCGTCGCCGCCGACTTCCCCGAGCTGCGGATCATCCTGGCGCACCCGTCGTTCCCCTGGCAGGACGAGGCCCTCGCCGTCGCCCACCACAAGCCGAACGTCCACATCGACCTGTCGGGCTGGTCGCCGAAGTACTTCCCGCCCCAGCTGGTGCGCTACGCCAACTCCCTCATCCAGGACAAGGTGCTGTTCGGCTCCGACTACCCGGTCATCACCCCCGACCGCTGGCTGGCCGACTTCGCGAAGCTGGAGATCAAGCCCGAGGTCCGCCCGAAGATCCTCAAGTGGAACGCCGCGCGCCTGCTCGGCCTCGCCAAGGAGGGGTGACGCCATGCGCAACGAGGGAATCGGCTCCTGGACCGCCCGGCGCGCCCGCAAGACCCCCGGCAAGACCGCCGTCGTCCACGGCGGCACCCGCCTCACCTACGCCGGGCTGCACGAGCGGGCCACCCGGTTCGCGCACGCGCTGCGCGACCTGGGCGTCCGGCGCGGCGACCGGGTCGCCTACCTCGGCCCCAACCATCCGGCGTTCCTGGAGACGCTGTTCGCCGCGGGCATGCTCGGCGCGGTGTTCGTCCCGCTGAACACGCGCCTGGCGGCCCCGGAGCTGACCCACTGCCTGGCCGACTCGGGCACCGGCGTGCTGGTGTACGCGCCCGAGCAGGCCGAGGCCGCCGCCGCGACGACCGCCCCGGTGCGCCACCGCGTCGCCCTGGCGGGCCCCGGCCCGGACGCCCTCGGCTACGAGGACCTGCTGGCGGGCGCCGCCGCCGACCCGATCGACGAGGCGGTGTCCCTCGACGACCCCTGCATGATCATGTACACGTCGGGGACCACCGGCCGGGCCAAGGGCGCGATGCTCACCCACGGCAACATCACCTGGAACGCCGTCAACGTCCTGGTCGACATCGACCTGGCCGCCGACGAGGTGGCGCTGGTCGTCGCGCCGCTGTTCCACACCGCCGGGCTGAACATGCTCTGCCTGCCGACGCTGCTGAAGGGCGGCGCGGTGGTGCTGATGCCCGCCTTCGACCCCGCCGGGGTCCTGGCGGCGATCGAGGCGCACCGGGTGACGTACATGTTCGGCGTCCCGGTGATGTACGACGCGATGGCCGCGTGCCCGGCGTGGCCGGCGGCGGACCTGTCCAGCCTGCGCCAGCTCAACTGCGGCGGCGCGCCGGTCCCGCCCGGCACCATCCGCGTCTACCAGCAGCGGGGCCTGTCCTTCAGCCAGGGCTACGGCATGACCGAGGCGTCCCCCGGCGTGCTGTACCTGACCAGGGAGGACAGCGTCCGCAAGGCGGGAACGGCCGGGGTGCCGCACTTCTTCACCGACGTGCGCGTCGTCGACGCCGCCGACCACGACGCCGACCGCGACGCCGGCCCCGGCGACAAGGGCGAGGTCCTGGTCGCGGGCCCGAACGTGATGCGCGGCTACTGGGGCCGCCCCGACGAGACCGCCCGCGCCGTGACCGACGGCTGGTTCCGCTCCGGCGACGTCGCGACCGTCGACGCCGACGGCTACGTGACCATCGTCGACCGCGTCAAGGACATGATCATCTCGGGTGGGGAGAACATCTACCCCGCCGAGGTGGAGACCGTCCTGCTGGACCACCCGGACGTGGCCGAGTGCGCCGTCATCGGCGTGCCCGACCAGCGCTGGGGCGAGGTCGGCCGCGCCCTGGTCGTCCCGGCCCCCGGCGCCCGCCCGGACGGGGAGGAGCTGCTCGGCTTCCTGCGGGACCGCCTCGCCAGGTACAAGGTGCCCCGGTCGGTCGTCGTCGTGTCCGAACTGCCCCGCAACCCCACCGGCAAGATCCTCAAGAAGACCCTGCGCGCCCGCTACGGCGACCCCGAGAAGGAGACCCCATGACCACCAAGGCCAACGGCCTGCCCGAGCTGCTCGCGCTGAAGGGCGCCGACCTCGGCCGCACCGGCTGGAAGGAGGTCACCCAGGACCGGGTGGACACCTTCGCCGACGCCACCGACGACCACCAGTGGATCCACACCGACCCCGGGCGGGCGGCGGACGGCCCGTTCGGCGGCACCATCGCGCACGGCTACCTGACCCTGGCGCTGCTGATCCCGCTGTTCGGCGAGCTGCTGGAGATCGGCGGGGTGGCGATGAGCGTCAACTACGGCCTGAACAAGGTGCGCTTCCCCGCGCCGGTCCCGGTCGGCGCGAGGATCCGCCTGCACGGGGTGGTCGCCGACGTCGCCGAGGTGAAGGGCAACGGCGTGGAGATGACGCTCGACTTCACCGTCGAGACCGACCGGGGGGACAAGCCCGCCTGCGTCGCCCAGGCGGTCTACCGGCACTACGCGGGCTGACCCCGCCGTGCGTCTCCCCGCGCCCGGCCTCACCCGGGAGGCGCGGGTCCGCGTCGAGGTCGGCCCGGTCCACACCCTCGGGCCGACCCCGGCGGGGCTGCGCCGCATCGTCCCGATCACCGGCGGCGCCGTCGAGGGCGACCGCCTGACCGCCGAGATCCTGCCCGGCGGCGCGGACTGGCAGCTCGTCCAGGACGACGGCACCACCGTGATCGACACCCGCTACACCGCCCGCACCCCCGACGGTGCGCTGATCTACCTGGCCACCCGGGGGGTCCGCCACGGCCCGTCCGCGACGCTGGAGCGCGTCGCGGCGGGCGAGCCCGTCGATCCCGGCGAGTACTACTTCCGCGTCCACGTCCACCTGGAGGCGTCCGCCCCCGCCTACGCGTGGCTGAACCGGAGCCTGTTCGTGGCCTACGCCGCCCGCCTGGCCGACGCGGTCGTCTACGACCTCTACTCCCTCGACTGAGGCTCTAGGAACCGGGGGCGGCGTTCCCGGCGGCGTTCCGGACGAACGCCTCCACCGACGCGATGTGCGCGGCCGTCACGGCCGCCGCGCGCCCCGGGTCGCGGTCGCGCAGCGCCTCGTAGATCGCCTGGTGCTCGGCCAGGCTCCGCGCGAACACGCCCTCCTCCCCGCGCCCCCGGTGCACCCGGGCGCGCAGGGTGCGGCTGCCGAGCGCGGCGCAGAACGCCGCCAGCACCGCGTTGCCCGACGCGCGCGCCATGACCTCGTGGAAGCGCAGGTCCGCCCGGATGACCTCGTCGAGGTCGCCGTCGCCGCGCTGCGGGTCGTGCCGCATCGCCGCCAGGCACCCGGCCAGCTCCTCCAGCTCGGCCGGGCCGATGTGCGCCGCGGCCTGCGCGGCGGCGGCCGACTCCAGCACGCGCCGCACCGCCAGCAGCTCCAGCACGGTCGCGCCGGGGGCCAGCTCCACCAGCATCGACACCGCGTCCAGCAGCAGGTGCGGGGCCAGGCTGGTCACGTAGGTGCCCGCGCCCTGCCGGGCCTCCAGCACCCCGACCAGGGTGAGCGCCCGGATCGCCTCGCGCAGCGAGCTGCGCGACACCCCCAGCCGCTCGGCCAGCTCCCGTTCGGTGGGCAGGCGCTCGCCGGGGACGAACTCGCCCCCGACGATCATCGCCTTGATGCGTTCGATGGTCTCCTCGGTCACCGAGGTCCGGACAGGTGTCGCCACGCGCCCGAGCTTAGGGGTTCAGCCGCCACACCACCGGCAGTCCCCGGGCGGCCCCGGTGGGGGAGTAGTCGTGCGCCACCTCCTGCATCCCGGCCATGCGGGCCTGCCAGGCGACGTTGACCGGCAGGTCGGCCAGGGCGGCGAGCAGGGCGGCGTAGTCGTCGCAGTCCAGGACGTGGAACAGGTCCGGGCCGCTGCGCCAGATCGTCCAGTCGCGGGCCCCGGCGGCGCGGATCGCCGCGACCAGCTCCGCGGGGACCTCCCGGTGGGCGGCCTCGTACTCCTGCTCGCGACCGGGCTTGAGACGGGTGTGCAGCGCGATGCGCATGGCGTCGGCTCCTTCGCGTCGGGGTGGGGGTGAGGGGTCAGGGGGCGACGTCGAGGTTGGCGCGCAGCCAGCCCTCCACCTCGCCGATGTGCACGCCCGCGGCGGCCCGCGCCGCCTCGGGGTCGCGGGCGGCCAGCGCGCCGAAGATCCGGCGGTGCTCCTCGTGCATCCGGGGGATCGCCCCGGCGTCGCGCCGCCCGCGCCAGACGCGGGCCCGGAAGGTGGGCGTGGACAGGCCCTCCACCACCGCCGACAGCGCCGGGTTCCCGGCCGCCGCCACCACGGCGCGGTGGAACGCCAGGTCGGCGGTGACGAACTCCTCGACCTCCGCGGCCCGCTCCATGGCGGTCAGGTGCGCCTCGATCGCGGCCAGGTCGGCGTCGGTGCGCCGGGCGGCGGCCGTCGCCGCGGCGGCGGGCTCCAGGATGCGGCGGATCTGGAGCAGGTCCACCAGCGACGAGCCGCGCGACATCTCGGTGAGGAACCCGAACGTCTCCAGCAGGTCGCCGGGCTCCAGGCTCGTCACGTAGACGCCCGCGCCGTGCCGGGACTCCAGCACGCCGAGGGTGGTGAGCGCGCGGATCGCCTCGCGCATCGAGCTGCGCGACAGCCCCAGCCCGGCGGCCAGGTCGCGTTCGGTGGGCAGCCGCTGGCCGGGGCGCAGCTCACCGCTGGCGATCTTCTGCTTGAGCTGGTCGATGGCGCGCTGGGTGACCGTGGTGCGGACGAGGGGTTCGGTCATCGGACCTCCTGCGGGGCCGGGGCCGGGGCCGGGGCGGGGGAGCGGGGGGGTATTGACATCGTTCGGCGAGCGCGAGTATCAAATGGTCCTACCAATCTACATCCGAAGCTGCACTGATCCGCAACTCTTGACCTTTCGCCCGCTAATGGTCTGATGACTCGTGTGGCGGGTGACACACTCCACCCCGAAGGGGGATCCGCACCGTGAAGCTGCTCCGCGTCGGCCCGGCCGGAGGCGAGCGCCCCGTCCTGCTGAGCGACGACGGCGTCCACCACGACCTGTCCGGCCTGACCGGCGACATCGACGGCCGGTTCCTGGCCACCGGCGGTCCGGCCCGCGCCGCCCGCGCCCTCGCCGCGGGCACGCTGCCCGAGCTCGCCGTCCCCGACGGGACCCGCGTCGGCGCCCCGGTCGCCCGCCCCGGCAAGATCGTCTGCGTCGGCCTCAACTACCGCGACCACGCCGCCGAGACCGGCGCCGCCGAACCGGACGAGCCGGTCCTGTTCATGAAGGCCCCCAACACGGTGGTCGGACCGCACGACACCGTCCGCGTCCCGCGCGGCAGCACCCGCACCGACTACGAGGTGGAGCTGGCCGTCGTGCTCGGCGGCACCGCCCGCTACCTGGACTCCCCCGAGCAGGCCCGCGACCTGGTCGCGGGCTACGCCATCAGCAACGACGTGTCCGAACGCGAGTTCCAGCTCGACCGCGGCGGCACCTGGGACAAGGGCAAGTCGTGCGAGACGTTCAACCCGCTCGGCCCCTGGCTGGTCACCGCCGACGAGGTCGGCGACCCCCAGGACCTGGGCCTGCGGCTGTGGGTGGACGGCGAGCTCCGCCAGAACGGCACCACCAAGGACATGATCTTCTCGGTGGCGCACGTGATCTGGTACGTCAGCCGGTTCATGGTGCTGGAGCCCGGCGACGTCATCAACACCGGCACCCCCGCCGGGGTCGCGCTCGGCCGCCCGGACGCGCCCTACCTGCGCGCGGGCAGCGTCGTCGAGCTGGAGATCGACGGGCTGGGCCGCCAGCGCCAGGTCTGCGAGGACGCCGAGTGAAGATCACCGGTCTGCGCGTCACCGACGTCCGGTTCCCCACCTCGCGGGACCTGGACGGCTCCGACGCCATGAACCCCGACCCCGACTACTCGGCCGCCTACGTCACGCTGGAGACCGGCGAGGGCGCCGAGGGCCACGGGTTCTGCTTCACCATCGGGCGCGGCAACGAGGTCTGCGTCGCCGCGATCGAGGCGCACGCGCCGCTGCTGGTCGGCGCCGACCTGGACCCCGGCGACCTCGGGACGTTCGCCCGGCGGCTGCTGCACGACTCCCAGCTGCGCTGGCTCGGCCCGGAGAAGGGCGCGGTCCACATGGCCGCCGCCGCGATCATCAACGCGGCGTTCGACCTGGCGGGCCGGACCGCGGGCAAGCCGGTGTGGAGGCTGCTGGCCGACCTGGACCCCGACCAGATCGCCGACCTGGCCGACTGGCGCTACCTGTCGGACGCCCTCACCCGCGACGAGGCCGCCGACCTGCTGCGCGCCGCCGCCCCCGGCCGCGCCGAACGCGAGGCCCGCCTGCTCGCCGCCGGCTACCCCGCCTACACCACCACCCCCGGCTGGCTCGGCTACTCCGACGACAAGCTCGCCCGCCTCACCGCCGAGGCCGTCGCCGGCGGCTTCACCCAGATCAAGCTGAAGGTCGGCGCGGACCTCGCCGCGGACGTGCGCCGGCTGGCGCTGGCCCGCGAGGTCGCCGGACCGGACGTGCGGATCGCCGTGGACGCCAACCAGCGCTGGGACGTCGCCGAGGCGATCGCGTGGGTCCGCGCCCTGGCCCCCTACGACCCGTACTGGATCGAGGAGCCCACCAGCCCCGACGACGTGCTCGGCCACGCCGCCATCCGGCGCGGCGTCGCGCCGGTGCGGGTCGCGACCGGCGAGCACGTCTGCAACCGGGTCATGGTCAAGCAGTTCCTCCAGGCCGGGGCGGTCGACGTGCTGCAACTGGACGCCTGCCGCGTCGCCGGGGTCACCGAGAACATCGCGATCCTGCTGCTGGCCGCCCGGTTCGGCGTCCCGGTCTGCCCGCACGCCGGCGGCGTCGGCCTGTGCGAGGTCGTCCAGCACCTGTCGATGTTCGACTACCTGGCCGTCAGCGGCACCGTCGAGGACCGCGTCATCGAGTACGTCGACCACCTGCACGAGCACTTCGCCGACCCGGTCCGGATCGAGAACGGCCACTACCGCGCGCCCCTCGCGCCCGGCATGTCGGCGCGGATGCTGCCCGGGTCGCTGGCCGACCACACCTACCCGTCCGGAAGCGTCTGGAGGAACGCATGAGCGACGAGTTCCGGGGACTGCGCGCGCTGGTCACCGGGGGAGCCTCCGGCATCGGCCTGGCCACCGCCGAACTGCTGGCCGCCCGCGGCGCCGCCGTCGCCTGCCTCGACCTGGACGGCGCGGCGGTCCCCGCGCCGCTGCTGGGCGTCACCGCCGACGTCACCGACGACCCGGCCGTCCGCGCCGCCGTCGCCGAGGCCGCGGCCCGGCTGGGCGGCCTGGACGTCCTGGTCAACAACGCCGGGATCGGCGCGCAGGGCACCGTCGAGGACAACCCCGACGACCAGTGGCACCGCGTGCTGGACGTCAACGTCCTCGGCATCGTCCGCGTCACCCGCGCCGCCCTGCCGCACCTGCGCCGCTCCGCCCACGCCGCGATCGTCAACACCTGCTCGATCGCCGCGACCGCCGGGCTGCCGCGGCGCGCCCTGTACGGCGCCTCCAAGGGCGCGGTGCTGTCGCTGACGCTGGCGATGGCCGCCGACCACCTGGCCGACGGCGTCCGCGTCAACTGCGTCAACCCCGGCACCGTCGACACCCCGTGGGTCGGCCGCCTGCTGGACGCCGCGCCCGACCCAGGCGCCGAACGCGCCGCGCTCGCCGCCCGCCAGCCCACCGGACGCCTGGTGCGCCCCGAGGAGGTCGCCGAGGCGATCGCGCACCTGGCGGGCCCGCGCGCCGGGGCCACCACCGGCACCTGGCTGGCCGTGGACGGCGGCATGGCCGGGCTGCGGACGCGGCCCCGCACCTGACCCGCGCCGCGGCGCACCGCTCGGGGGAGCCCGTCAACCACCCCACCCGCAGGAGAACCCCATGAAGCGCACCACACTCGCCGCCGCGGCGGCCCTCACCCTGTCGACGGCACTGCTCACCGGCTGCGGCAGCACCAAGGACACCGGCGCGGGACCGGCCGCCGGGGGCGGCGGCCAGGGAGGCAGGGTCGGCGTCGGCCTGCCCCTGCTGACCTCGCCGTTCTGGCAGGCCTACAACAACTACGTCCCCACCATGGCCAAGGAGCAGGGCGTGGACGCCCTGCCGACGGTCAACTCCAACTCCGACCCCACCCAGCAGATCACCGACATCAACAACCTGCTCAACCAGAACGTGCGCGGCCTCGTCGTCGCGCCGCTGGACAGCGCCGCGATCGTCGCCGGGCTCAACCAGGCCGAGCGCAAGGGCGTCCCGGTCGTCGCCGTGGACGTCGCCCCCGAGAAGGGCAAGGTCGCGATGGTGGTGCGCGCCGACAACCGCGCCTACGGCGAGAAGGCGTGCGCGTTCCTGGGCGACAAGCTCAGGAAGGGCAAGGTCGTGCAGATCCAGGGCGACCTGGCCTCGGTCAACGGCCGCGACCGCTCCCAGGCGTTCCGCGACTGCATGAAGTCCAGGTACCCCGGCATCAAGGTGCTGGAGATCCCCGCCGAGTGGAAGGCCGAGAAGGCCGCCTCCGGCCTGGACGGCCTCCTCAACGCCAACCCCGACCTCAAGGGCGTCTACATGCAGGCCGGCGGCGTCTACCTCGCGCCCACCCTCCAGGCGCTGCGCGGCAAGAACCTGCTGTTCCCGGCCGGCGACCCCAGGCACATCGCGATCGTGTCCAACGACGGCATCCCGCAGGAGTTCGCGGCGATCCGCAAGGGCGAGATCGACGCGACCGTCTCCCAGCCCGCCGACGCCTACGCCCGGTGGGGCATGTACTACATCAAGCAGGCGATGGCCGGGAAGACGTTCCAGCCCGGGAAGACCGACCACGGCAGCGAGATCGTCCGGTTGCCCGGCGGGATCCTGGAGGACCAGCTCCCCGCGCCGCTGGTCACCAGGGAGAACGTCGACGACAGGTCGCTGTGGGGCAACACGGTGGGCCGGTGATGACCGTTCCCGCCGCAGGACCCCCGCCGCTGGCCGAGGCGGCCGGGGTGACCAAGCGCTTCGGCTCCACCGTCGCGCTCGCCGACGCCCGGCTGGCCGTGCTGCCCGGCGAGTCCCACGCCCTGGTCGGCCGCAACGGCGCGGGCAAGTCCACCCTCGTCAACATCCTCACCGGCATCCTGGCGCCCGACGCGGGCGAGGTCCGCTTCGACGGCGGGCCCGCCCCCGCGCCCGGCGACCGGGACGGCTGGCGCGCCCGCGTCGCCTGCGTCTACCAGAAGTCCACGATCATCCCCGGGCTGACCGTCGCCGAGAACCTGTTCCTCAACCGGCAGCCGGGCCGCCGCGGCGTCATCGGCTGGCGGCGGATGCGCCGCGAGGCCGCCGACCTGCTGGGGACCTGGGGCGTCCACGTCGACCCGGCCGCCGACGCGGGCACGCTCACCGTCCAGGACCGGCAGTTCGTGGAGATCGCGCGGGCGCTGTCGTTCGGGGCCCGGTTCATCATCCTGGACGAGCCCACCGCCCAGCTCGACAACGCCGAGATCGAGCGGCTGTTCACCCGGATGCGGGAACTCCAGGGGGCGGGGGTGACGTTCCTGTTCATCTCCCACCACCTCCAGGAGGTCTACGAGGTCTGCCAGACCGTCACCGTCTTCCGCGACGCGCGCTGGATCGCCACCGAGCCGGTCGCCGACCTGCCGCGCGCCGCGCTGGTGGAGGCGATGACCGGGGAGGCCGCCGAACTCGGGCACGGCACCGGACGCCGCCGTCCCGCCGACACCGGCACCCGGCTCGCGGTGGCGGGGCTGACCGGCGACGGCTTCGCCGGCGTGGACCTGACGGTGCGCCGCGGCGAGGTCGTCGGCCTGGCCGGGTCCAGCGCCTCGGGCAAGGTCGAGCTGGCCGAGACGCTGGTCGGGCTGCGCCGCCCCGCCACCGGGACCGCCACCGTGGACGGCGCGCCGCTGCGCTTCGGCGACGTGCGCCGGGCGATGGCGGCCGGGATCGGGTTCGTCCCCCGCGACCGCCACCACCAGGGACTGGTCCCCGGCCTGTCGGTGGGGGAGAACGCCACCCTGACCGTCGCCGGGCGGCTCGGCCCCGCCGGGGTCGTCGCCCCGGGACGGCTGCGGGCCGCCGCGACCGCCGCCATCGCCGACCTGGACATCAAGACCGCCGGGCCCGACCAGCCGGTCAGCGGCCTGTCCGGCGGCAACCAGCAGAAGGTCGTCATGGCCCGCGCGCTGGCCACCGGCCCGCGCGTGCTGGTCCTGATCAACCCGACCGCCGGGGTGGACGTGAAGTCCAGGCAGGCGCTGCTGGCGGTGATCGACCGCATCCGCGACGACGGCACCTCGGTGCTGGTCGTCTCCGACGAACTGGACGACCTGCGGCCCTGCGACCGGGTCCTGGTCTTCTTCCACGGCCGGGTCGCCGCCGAGCACCCGGCCGGCTGGAGCGACCAGGAACTGGTCGCCTCGATCGAGGGGGTCTCCCGATGACGCAGACCATGGCGACGCCGCGCGCCGCCGCGCCCGCGCGGCCGCACCCGGCGCTCGGCCGGATGCGCGAGTTCGCGCTGCTGCCCGCGCTGGCGGCGCTGGTGGTGCTGGGCGCGGTCGTCAACGACAGCTTCCTGACCGAACGCAACATCATCAGCATCCTCGGCGCGTCCGCCGCGCTGGCGCTGGTGGTGCTGGCCGAGTCGCTGATCCTCATCACCGGGAGGATCGACCTGTCGCTGGAGTCGGTCGTCGGCATCGCCCCCGGCCTCGGCGCGCTGCTGGTGATCCCGGCGGCCGCGGCCGGGTTCGGCACCGGCTGGCCCGCCTGGCTCGGCATCCTGGCGATCTTCGTGGTGGGCGGGGCGATCGGCGCGTTCAACGGCTGGCTGTCGGTGCGGCTGCGGCTCAACGCGTTCATCGTGTCGCTGGCCATGCTGATCGTGCTGCGCGGCCTGCTGACCGGCGCGACCGAGGGCAAGACGCTGTTCGACATGCCCGACGCGTTCTTCGCGATCGCCACCACCACGTTCCTGAGGCTGCCGATGTCGGTGTGGCTGGCCGTGGTGTGCTTCGGCGTCGCCGGGTTCACGCTGCGCTACCACCGGCTCGGCCGCGCGCTGTACGCGATCGGCGGCAACCCCGAGGCGGCCCGCGCCGCCGGGATCCGCGTCGAACGCGTCACCTGGGCGGTCTACACGATCGCGGGCGTGCTCGCCGCCGCGGCGGGCCTGTGCCTCACCGGCTACGTCGGCGCGATCAACGCCAACCAGGGCCAGAACATGATCTTCACGGTGATGGCCGCCGCCGTCATCGGCGGGATCTCCATGAACGGCGGGCGCGGCACCATGACCGGCGCGGTCACCGGCGTGCTGCTGCTCGGCGTGGTCGACAACCTGCTCACCCTCGCCCAGGTCGCCTCGTTCTGGAAACAGGCGATCTACGGCGCGATCATCCTGGTCGCCCTGGTCATCTCCCGCGTCACCTCCGGGCAGGCCCAGGAATGAGACCGGACGAGCGGCGCCCCGTGGGCCGTTCCGTGGGCCGTACCGAGGTGACGGCCCTGTCGTTCGGCGGCGCGGCGATCGGCGGCCTGTACGCGCCGGTCGCCGCCGGGCAGGGGGAGCGGGCCGTGCGCCGCGCCCTCGACCTCGGGATGCGCTACCTGGACACCGCCCCGCACTACGGCGCGGGCACCTCCGAACGCATCCTCGGCGCGGCCCTCGCCGGGGTGCCGCGCGACTCGTTCACGATCTCCACCAAGGTCGGGCGGCTGCTGCGGCCCCGGCGGCCGGGGGAGGAGCCCGACGACGCCGGGTTCGCCGCCGAGCCCCCGCTGAAACGCGTGTGGGACTTCAGTGCCGACGGCGTCCGCCGGTCCCTGGCCGGGTCGCTGGAACGCCTCGGTCTCGACCGCGTCGACATCGTCTACCTGCACGATCCCGACGACCACGAGGACGAGGTCTACGCCGGGGCCTACCCGGCGCTGGCGGAGCTGCGCGACCAGGGCGTGGTCGGCGCGATCGGCGCGGGCATGAACCGGACCGCGATGCTCACCCGGTTCGTGCGGCGGCTGGACCTGGACGTGGTGCTGTGCGCGGGCCGCTACACGCTGCTCGACCAGTCGGCGCTGGCGGACCTGCTGCCCGCCTGCGCCGAACGCGGCACCGCCGTGGTCGTCGGCGGCGTCTACAACTCCGGCCTGCTGGCCGGGGGCACCACCTACGACTACGCCCCCGCGCCCCCCGCGCTGCGCGACCGCGCCGCCCGGCTGGCGGAGGTGTGCGCCGCGCACGGCGTCCCGCTGCGCGCCGCCGCGCTGCGGTTCCCGTTCGGGCACCGCGCGGTCGCCAGCGTCCTGACCGGCTGCCGTACGGTGGCCGAGGCCGAGGACAACGCCGCCCTGTTCGCCCGCGACCTGCCCGCCGGGCTGTGGACCGACCTGCGCGAGGCGGGCCTGCTCGCCCCGGCCGCGCTCCTGCCGACCTGAGGAGGACCCCGTGCTCGACGCGCACCACCACCTGTGGGACACCTCCCGGCGCTCCTATCCGTGGATGGACGGCCCCTGGGCCGACCCGCTGCGGGGCCGCTTCGACGCCGACCGCTACGCCCGGGTCTCCGGGGCCTGCGGCGTCACCGCCTCGATCGCCGTCCAGGCGCTCCACGACGTGGCCGAGACCCGCGAGCTGCTCGACGTCGCGCGCGGGCCGGGCCCGGTCGCCGGGGTCGTCGGCTGGTGCGACCTGACCGCGCCCGACGTCGCCGACACCCTCGCCGGCCTGGCCGCCGGACCGCTGGTCGGCATCCGGCACCTGGTCCAGGACGAGCCCGACCCCGACTGGCTGGGCCGCCCCGACGTGCGCCGCGGCCTGCGCGCCGTCGGCGCGGCGGGCCTGGTCTACGACCTGCTGGTCCGCCCGCCGCAGGCCGGCGCGGCGCTCGCGGCCGCCCGCGCGCTGCCGGAGGTCTCCCTCGTCCTCGACCACGCCGGCAAGCCCGACATCGCGGGCGGCGGCCGGGAGCCGTGGGCGTCCTGGCTCCGCCGGATGGCCGCGCTCCCCAACGTCACGGTCAAGCTCTCCGGCCTGGTCACCGAGGCGGCGCCCGGCGGCGACCCCGCCGATATCATGATCTACGCCCGGCACGTGCTGGAGACGTTCGGCCCGGACCGGGTCATGTACGGCTCGGACTGGCCGGTGTGCACGCTGGCGGCCTCCTACCGGGAGGTCGCGGACCTGGCCGGGGAGGCCATGGCGGGGCTGACCGACGACGAACGGGCCGCGGTCGCGGAGGGCACGGCCCGCCGCGTTTACGGACTGGAGAGCTGACACCGGATGCGCGTCGCACTCTTCATCACCTGCGTCAACGACACGCTGTTCCCCGGCACCGGCCGGGCGACCGTGCGGCTGCTGGAACGGCTCGGCTGCCAGGTGGAGTTCCCCGCCGCGCAGACCTGCTGCGGGCAGATGCACTTCAACACCGGCTACCGCGCCGACGCCGCGCCCCTGGCGCGACGCTTCACCGACACCTTCGACGGCTACGAGGCGATCGTGGTGCCGTCCGGATCGTGCGCGGCGATGATCCGCGAGTGGTACCCCACCCTCGGCGTCCAACCGCCCGCCGGGGTGCACGAGCTGTCGGAGTTCCTGGTCGACGTCCTGGGCGTCACCGACGTCGGCGCCTACTTCCCGCACACCGTCACCTACCACCCCACCTGCCACTCGCTGCGGTCGCTGCGGCTGGGCGACCGGCCCTACGAGCTGCTGTCGGCGGTGCGGGGCCTGACGCTGCTGCCGCTGGGCGGCGCCGAGGAGTGCTGCGGGTTCGGCGGCACGTTCGCGCTGAAGAACCCGGCGGTGTCGGCCGCGATGGGCACCGACAAGATGCGCAACGTCCTGGACACCGGCGCCGAGGTGCTGTGCGCGGCCGACAACTCGTGCCTGATGCACATCGGCGGCACGCTGCGGCGGCAACGCGCGGGCGTCCGCACGATGCACCTGGCGCAGATCCTCGCCGCCACCGAGGAGGAACCCGCATGAGCGGAACGTTCGTCGGGATGCCCGCCTTCCCCGCCGCCTCGGCGCGGGAGGTCGGCAACGCCCAGCTCCGGCACAACCTGCACAGGGCCACCCGCACCATCCGGGACAAGCGCGCCGCCGTGGTCGGCGAGCAGCCCGACTGGGACGCGCTGCGCGCCGCCGGGGCCGCCGTCAAGACCCGCGTCCTGCGGCACCTGGACTCCTACCTGGAGCAACTGGAGGAGTCGGTGACGCGGGCGGGCGGCACCGTGCACTGGGCCGCCGACGCCGCCGAGGCCAACCGGATCGTCGCCGGGCTGGTGGAGGCGACCGGTGAGAGGGAGGTGGTGAAGGTCAAGTCGATGGCGACCCAGGAGATCGGCCTGAACGAGGCGCTGGCCCAGGCCGGGATCACCGCCTACGAGACCGACCTGGCCGAACTGATCGTCCAGCTCGGCGACGACCGCCCCTCCCACATCCTGGTCCCCGCCATCCACCGCAACCGCGCCGAGATCCGCGACATCTTCCTGCGGACCATGGCCGACTGGGGCCGTCCCGCGCCCGCCGACCTCACCGACGACCCGCGCGCCCTGGCCGAGGCCGCCCGGCTCCACCTGCGCGAGCGCTTCCTGCGCGCCAGGGTCGGCGTCTCGGGCGCCAACTTCGCCGTCGCCGAGACCGGGACGCTGGTGGTCCTGGAGTCGGAGGGCAACGGCCGCATGTGCCTGACCCTCCCCGAGACCCTGATCTCCGTGGTGGGCATCGAGAAGATCGTGCCGACGTGGCGGGACCTGGAGGTGTTCATGCAGCTGTTGCCGCGCTCCTCCACCGGCGAGCGCATGAACCCCTACACCTCGATGTGGACCGGCGCGACCGAGGGCCAGGACTTCCACCTGGTCCTGCTCGACAACGGCCGCACCGACGTGCTGGCCGACCAGGTGGGCCGCCAGGCACTGCGCTGCATCCGCTGCTCGGCCTGCCTCAACGTCTGCCCCGTCTACGAACGCGCCGGAGGCCACGCCTACGGCTCGGTCTACCCCGGCCCGATCGGGGCGATCCTCACCCCGCAGCTGCGCGGGTTCTCCTCCGAGCTGGACGAGTCGCTGCCCTACGCCTCCACCCTGTGCGGGGCCTGCTACGACGTCTGCCCGGTCGCGATCGACATCCCCGAGGTGCTGCTGGACCTGCGCGCCAAGGTCGCCGCCACCGGGCGGCACCGGGGGGAGCGGCTGGCGATGGCCGCCGCGCGCCGCGTGCTGGAGTCGCCCGCCCTGCTGGCCACCGCGCAGCGCGCGGCGGGCCGGTTCCGCCGCCTCACCCCGCGCCGCCTGCCCGGCCCGCTGGCCGCCTGGACCGACACCCGCGACATCCCCGCGCCGCCGACCGAGTCGTTCCGGCAGTGGTGGAAGGAGAACCGGTGAACGCCCGCGACGCCGTCCTGGCCCGGGTCCGCGCCGCCCTCGCCGACGTCCCGGCGGGCGAACGCCCCGCGGACGTCCCGGTCCCGCGCGGCTACGACCGCGCCCGCTCCGGCCCGGACCTGGTGGAACTGCTGGTCGACCGGCTGGTGGACTACCGCGCGGTCGTGCGCCGGGACGTCCCGGTCGCCGAGGCGGTCGCGGCGTTCGGCGGCCGGGTCGCGGTCCCGTCCGGCGTGCCGGGGGAGTGGCTGGCGGGGATCACCCCGGTCCGCGACGAGCCGCCGCTGTCCCCCGCCGACCTGGACGCCCTCGACGGCGTCCTCACCGGCTGCGCCGTCGCGATCGCCGAGACCGGCACGATCGTGCTGGACGGCTCGGCCGGCCAGGGCCGCCGCGCCCTCACGCTGGTGCCCGACCGGCACCTGTGCGTGGTGCGCCGTGACCAGATCGTGCGCACCGTCCCCGAGGCGCTGGAGCGGCTGGACCCGGCCCGGCCGCTGACCTGGATCAGCGGCCCGTCGGCCACCAGCGACATCGAGCTGGACCGGGTCGAGGGCGTCCACGGCCCCCGCACCCTCGAGGTGGTCCTGCTCTGATCCCGAGGGGGCCGGGCGGTCAGGACAGCGCGGGCTCCACGTCCCGGAGCAGCCGCCGCTTGGACCGCGCGCCCACCACCGACACCACCGGCTCGCCGTCCCGGAACACCATCAGCGTCGGCATCGCCAGCACCCCGTAGGCGGCGGTGGTGACGGGGTTGGCGTCCACGTCGATCGCGACGACCTTGAGGCGGTCGCGCTCCTCGTCGGCGAGCTCGGCCAGCACCGGCGCGAGCTGCCTGCACGGCGGGCACCACTCGGCGGTGAACTCCACCAGCACCGGCCGGTCGGCCCCCAGCACCTCGGCCGCGAAGTCGGCGTCGGTGATCTCCGGCACCGCGCCGGTCGCATCGGTCGTCCGTGTCATGGTCATCTCCCCGTCTCGCACCGCGGCTCCGGCGGCGACAGCTCGGCCTCGGCCCGCAGCAGCTGCGCGGCCACCTCGGCGCGCACCCGCCCGAGCCGTTCCATCAGCGCGTCGAGCTCGGCGAGCTTGGCGCGGTAGACCCGCACGGAGTCCGGGCAGGAGTCCCCGGCCGGGTGGCCCGCCCGCAGGCACTCCACGAACGGCCGGGTGTCCTCCAGCTCGAACCCGAAGTCCTGCAGCGCGCGGATCTGCTCCACCAGCCGCAGGTCGTCCTCGCCGTACACGCGGTAACCGTTGACCGCGCGGCGCGCGGGCAGCAGCCCGCGCGCCTCGTAGTACCGGAGGGTGCGGGGGCTGACCCCCGCCCGCTCCGCCAGCTCGCCGATGCGCATGACACAGACGCTAAACGTTGCCCCCGGCGTCAAGGCAAAGGGCGGTGTCCCCGTGTGCGTGCGGATCAGCCGGGGCGTTCCCCGGCGACGATGCGATCCGTCTTCTCGTGATAACGGAGGGTGGCCATGCGGGTGTCGCGCCGCGCGGGCGGCATGCGGAACGTGCGGCGCGAGCGCGGCACCCGCGGGTTCACCGGGTGGTACGTCCTCTCACAGGTCGGCGAACGCGTCGTGGGGGTTCTCGACGCAGTCGGCCACGAACCGCAGGAACGCCGCGGCGGGCGCGCCGTCGCAGACGCGGTGGTCGAACGCCAGCGACAGCTGCCCCACCTTCCGGACGGTCAGCTCCCCGTCCACCACCCACGGCCGGTCGATGATGCGGCCGACGCCCAGCATCGCCGCCTGCGGGTGGTTGATGATCGGGGCGGAGCCGTCCACGCCGAAGCCCCCGTAGTTGTTGAGCGTGAAGGTGCCCGCGGTCAGGTCGGGGACGGTCAGGGAACCGGCGCGGGCCGCGTCGGTGAGCCGGGTGATCTCCGCCTGGAGACCGCGCGCGCTCAGCCGGTGCGCCTCGCGGACCACCGGGGCGACCAGGCCCTGCCCGGCCTGGACGGCGATGGCGAGGTTGACGCCGTCGAACCGGACGATCTCGCCGGCCTCGGTGTCGACGCGGCTGTTGAGCTCGGGGTGCCGCGCCAGCCCGGCCGTCACGAACCGCGCGAACAGCGCCAGCAGGCTCACCGGCGCGTGCCGCCCGCTCGCGTTGATCTCCCGGCGGAGCTCCAGCAGCGCGGTGGCGTCCACGTCGACCCAGGTCGTGGCCTCGGGGATCTCCCGGCGGCTGCGGGCGAACGCCTCGGCGGCGGCCTTGCGGGCGCCGCGCAGCGGGATCCGCTCCAGCTCCGGCAGCATCTCCGGCGCGGGCCGCGCGGTGGTCCGCGGGGCGGGCGCGGGCTCCGGGACGGGCGGCGGGGCGGGGCGCTGGATCGCCTTCTCCACGTCCGCGCGGGTGATCAGGCCGTCCGGCCCGGTGCCGGTGAGCCGGGTGAGGTCGACGCCGTTGTCGCGGGCCAGCTTCCGCACGACCGGGGACATCGTGCGGGGCCGGTCGGTCGGCGGGGCGACCGGCACGGGGCGGCCGCGCCGCCGCCGGCGGCGCTCCCTGGTGCGCGCGGTGCCGTAGCCGACCAGGACGTTGCCGGAGCCCGCGCGCTCCTCCTCGATGTACCGGGCGGCCTCGGGCCCGGGGGCGGCCCCGGCCGCGGGGACGGGCCCAGAGGCGGGCTCGGGAGCGGCCTGGTCGCCGACCACGAGGAGGACCGAGCCGACCGCGACGGTGTCGCCCTCGGCGGCGTTCAGCCCGGTGACGACCCCGGCGAACGGCACCGGGACCTCCATCACGGCCTTGGCGGTCTCGACCTCGACGACCGGCTGGTCGATCTCCACCGGGTCGCCGACCTTGACCATCCACCGCACGATCTCGGCGTCGGTGAGGCCCTCGCCGAGGTCGGGCAGCGTGAACTCGCGCGCGGTCATCGGTCCTCCCACTGCAGGGTCGCCACCGTGTCCAGCACCCGCTCGACGCCGGGCAGGTGGTGGTGTTCGAGCTTGGGCGGCGGGTAGGGCACGTCGAACCCGGTGACCCGGCGCACCGGGGCCTCCAGCACGTGGAAGCAGCGTTCGGAGATCCGCGCGGCGATCTCGGAGGCGACGCCGGCGAACCCCTGCGCCTCGGCCACCACGACCGCCCGCCCGGTCCTGGCGACGCTGGCCATGACCGTGTCGTCGTCGAACGGCACGATGGTCCGCAGGTCCACGACCTCCAGGTCCCAGCCCTCGGCGACGGCCTCGGCGGCGGCCTCCATCGCCACCGGCACCGCCGGGCCGTAGGCGACCAGCGTCGCGTCCGTGCCGGTCCGGCGCACCTCGGCCCGCCCGAACGGCGCGGTCCGCGCGGGCAGCGTCACCTCCTCCTTGGCCCAGTACAGCTTCTTCGGCTCCATGAACACGACCGGGTCGGGCGAGGCGATCGCCTCGCGCAGCAGGCCGTAGGCGTCGGCGACGGTCGCGGGCGTGACCACCGTCAGGCCCGGTGTGTGGGCGTAGTAGCCCTCGGAGGAGTCGCAGTGGTGCTCCACGCCGCCGATCCCGCCCGCGTACGGGACGCGGATCACCATGGGCAGCGGCAGCGCGCCCCGGGTGCGGTTGCGCATCTTGGCGACATGGCTGGCGATCTGCTCGAACGCCGGGTAGGCGAACGCGTCGAACTGCATCTCCACCACCGGCCGCATGCCGTTCATCGCCATGCCGACCGCCATCCCCACGATGCCGGACTCGGCCAGCGGGGTGTCGAAGCAGCGGTCCTCGCCGAACTTGGCGGTCAGCCCGTCGGTGACGCGGAACACGCCGCCGAGCGCGCCGACGTCCTCGCCGAACACCACCACGCGGTCGTCGTCGGCCAGCGCGTCGGCGAGCGCCGCGTTGATCGCCTGGGCCATCGAGACGGGGGCCATGGATCAGTCCTCCTCGGCGAGTTCGGCGCGCAGCAGGTCGGCCTGCTCGCGCAGCTGGGGGGTGGGGGAGGAGTACACGTGCGCGAACAGCTCCGCCGGGTCCGGCGGGGTCTGCTCGGGCAGGCGTTCGCGCAGGTCGGCGGCGACGCGTTCGGCCTCGGCGGCGACGGCGTCGGCGCGGGCGTCGTCCAGCAGCCCGGCGCCGCGCAGATGGGCGGTGATCCGGTCGACGGGGTCGCGGTCGCGCCAGGCGGCGACCTCCTCGTCGGTGCGGTACCGGGTGGCGTCGTCGGCGTTGGTGTGCGCCTCCATCCGGTAGGTGTGCGCCTCGATCAGGATGGGGCCGCCGCCGGACCGGGCGCGGTCGGCGGCCTGCGCGACGGCCGCGATCACGGCGGCGACGTCGTTGCCGTCCACGCCGACGCCCGGCATCCCGTACCCGACGGCCTTGTGCGCCAGCGACGGGGCGGCGGTCTGCCGCGCCAGCGGCACCGAGATCGCGTACTGGTTGTTCTGCACGAAGAACACCACCGGGGCCCGGAAGACGGCCGCGAAGTTCAGGGCCTCGTGGAAGTCGCCCTCGCTGGTCGCGCCGTCGCCCAGGAACGCCAGCGCCACCGTGTCCTCGCCCTTGAGGCGCGCCGCGTGCGCGAACCCGACCGCGTGCGGGGCCTGCGTCGCCAGCGGCGTGCACTGCGGCGCGGTGCGGTGGGCGACCGGGTCGTAGCCGCTGTGCCAGTCGCCGCGCAGCAGCGTCAGCACCTCCACCGGGTCGATGCCCCGCGTGACCAGCGCGACGCTGTCGCGGTAGGTGGGGAACAGCCAGTCGGTGGGGCGCAGCGCCAGCACCGCGCCCACCTCGCTGGCCTCCTGCCCGTGCGAGGACGGGTAGACGGCGAGCCGTCCCTGCTTGACCAGGTTGGTGGCCTGCCGGTCGAACCGGCGTCCCACCACCAGCGCGCGGTACGCGGCCAGCAGCGTCTCGTCGTCGGGCATCGCCAGCCCGCCGCCGCGCGTCTTCGGGGCGCGGCGGCCGCGCTTGTCGAGGAGCTGGAGCGGTCGGGACGTGGGCAGCAGATCGATACCGGACCTCGTCGTCACGGCGTTTCTCCCGTTCGTGGCCATTTGCCCGATACAGTGCTCTGACCAGCGCCAACCGTCCAGAGCGGACGGGAAAGAAAAGACATTTGGAGCGATCCGATGGATTCCGATGAACGAACGTCCACTCCGGGCGGCCCGCGCCGCCCGGAACGCAGACCTTCGGCACCGGCGCTGGACGAGATCGACCAGCGGATCGTCGAGGAGCTGTCCCGGGACGCCCGCGTGTCGGTCCGGGCCCTGGCCGAACGCCTGCACATCTCCCGCGCCAACGCCTACAGCCGCCTGGACCGGCTCCTGGAGGACGGCGTGGTGCGCGGCTTCACCGTCCGGCTCGACCCGGTCAAGGCCGGGTTCGGCACCTCGGTGTACGTCACCCTCAAGATCGAGCAGAACTCCTGGCGCACCGTGTGCGACCGGCTGCGCGGCCTGCCCGCCGTGCGGCACTTCGCGCTGCTGGGCGGCGACTTCGACGTGCTCGCGCTGGTCCGCGTCCGGGACGCCGCCGAGCTGCGCGCCCTGGTCCTGCACGAGTTCCACTCGATCCCCGGCGTGCGCAGCACCCGCACCCTGGTGATCTTCGAGGAGTCCGCCGACGACCTGCTGCTGGGCTGACCGGAACGTTCCGGCTGCGATACTCGATCCCGTGTCTTCCAGCGTCTCGGCCCGGCCGCCCGCCAAGCGGGGGCGGCCCGGCCACGATCTCGAATCCGTTCTGGCGGCGGCCGTCCGGCTGTTCAACGAGCGCGGCTACGAGGCCACCGGCATGGAGGCGCTGGCCCGCAGCCTCGGGATCACCAAGTCGGCGATCTACCACCATGTCGCCAGCAAGGAGGAGCTGCTGCGGATGGCGACCGACCGCGCGCTGGACGGCCTGTTCGAGGCGGCCGAGCAGGCGCGGGCCCGGGACGGCCGGGCGATCGAGCGCCTGGAGTTCCTCACCGAGCGCAGCGTCCACGTGCTGGCCGAGCGGCTGCCGTTCGTGACCCTGCTGCTGCGGGTGCGCGGCAACACCGACGTGGAGCGGCGGGCGGTGGAGCGGCGCCGGGCGTTCGACCACCTGGTGGCCGAGCTGATGGAGCGCGCGGTGGCGGAGGGCGACCTGCGCCCCGACATCGACCCGGCGGTCGGGGCGCGGCTGCTGTTCGGCATGGTCAACTCGCTGACCGAGTGGTACCGGCCGGGCGGCGGGATGGACGTCGGCGACCTGGCCGCGCTGGTGCGCACGACCGCCTTCGAGGGCCTGCGCGTCTGACCGCCCGGCCGGTCAGCGGCCGTCGGCCAGCGCGGTGACCGCGCGGGTGTGGAAGTCGGTGCCGACCAGCTCCTCCCAGCGGCGCGCGTAGAGGGCCAGGTGCCTGCGGCACGCGGCGGCCAGCCGGGCGTGGCTCCAGCCGTCCTCGGCCGGGCAGCAGTCGTCGGCGGGCCAGGTCCAGGGCTCGTCCAGGCCCGCCGCCGCCAGGCGTTCGCCCAGCAGGACCGCCCCGGCGTACGCCCGCAGCCGGTCGAACGCGAACTCCTCGTCGTCGGCCACGTGGTACAGGTCGAGGACCCGCCCGATGATCTCCCGCCCGTGCTCCAGCCTCCCGGTGCGCGCGCAGAACTGCAGATGCGCCGCCACCTCGGGCGCCCCCGTCACCGTCCGGTAGGTGCGTTCGTGCAGCTCGTGGGCCTCGTCCACGCGACCGGCGCGCAGCAGGGCGGGCAGCAGGCGGCTCCGTTCGGCCTCGGCCGCAAGCGCCTCCGCCGACTCGAACGCCCACCGGTCGCGGCCCAGGTCCAGCCACCACTGGACGGCGCGCGCGGTGTCCCCGGACGCGGCGCGGCGCTCGGCCGGGGGCAGGGCCAGGAAGCGTTCCCAGGCGGCGCGGGCGGCCTCCGGCTCGCCCGCGCGCGCCCACGCCCAGGCCCGGAACCACCGGACGTGCCGCCGGTCGCCGGCGCAGGGGCGCTCGTGCCGCTCCAGCGTGTCCAGGAGCGCGTGGACCTGCCGCAGATGCGTTCCGGGCAGGGTGAGGGCCCGCTCCAGCGCGACCGGGACGGCCCGCCACATCGCCGCGACCCGGTCCGCGCCGAGCAGCGTCGGCCGGGCCTCGTGCAGGCGGAACAGCTCGACCAGGCAGGAGAACAGGTCCGTGCTCCAGAGCTCCCAGCCGTCGGGCAGCAGGTCGTCCAGCAGCGCGAACCGGGCCTCCACCAGCGCCCGCGTCGCGCCGCCCACCAGCGCGTTCTGCAGCACCCGCTGGGTCAGGACGATCCGGGAGGTGCCGGAGTCCGCGGCGCGCGCCAGGTCGAGGGCCCGCAGCAGGCCCGCGTCGTCGGTGGCGTCCAGGTGCGGGGAGCGCGGCGGCTCGGCGCGGTGCCGGGCGGGCGCGGCGGCGGGCGGCAGCTCCAGCCGGTCGACGACCGGTTCGGCGCGCAGCAGCGCGTCGATCCGCTCGCCGAGGTGCGGGGTGCCGTTCAGCTCGTCCATGTGCTCGGCGAACCGGGTGGCGTGCCAACGCAGGTCCTGGCCCAGCTTGGCATAGGTGTAGATCGGCAGCGTCTCGCACGCGGGGTCGGCGCAACCGCACTCCCAGACCCACTCCCGGTCCAGCCCGGCGGCGACCACGCGGCGGCACAGCAGCGCCGCCGCTGCCGCCGTCCACATGGCGTCGACGGAGTCGCAGTGGTAGCCGATGCGTGCGAAGTTGCGGTGCAGGACGTCCAGCCCGCGCTCCTCGTTGCCGGTGCGGGCGCAGAACTCCAGGTGCGCGGCGACCTCCTCCAGTTTCATCCCGGAACGCGTGTAGGCGCGCTGGTGCGCCGCCACCGCCTCGTCCACCCGGCCGGTCAGCAGGTACGGCACCAGCAGGGAGTCCTCGTGGTCGTGGCCGTCGCGCGCGGGGATCTGCCCGGTCAGCACGGGGGCCAGCGCCGCGACGGCGCGGTCGGGACGGCCGAGCCGGATCCACATGGTGGCGTCGATCGAGGCCACACCGTCGGGGAACATGTGCTCGCGCGGGATCTCCCGCGTCCGCAGCCCGGTCCACAACCGCTCCACCTCGGCGACGTCCCCCCGGCGGGCCGCGAGGCGGAGCCGCGCCTCGTCGAGCGCGTAACGCGTCCCGGGCCGGGTGGGCGGGCAGTACCGTTCCAGCTCGTCGATCAGCCGCCGGATGCGGTCGGCGGGCTCGGGAAAGGTCCGGACGAACACGTCGAGGAGCCGGTAGAGCTGCGTCCACATCGCCGTGACGTAGTCCTCGTCGTAGCGGTGCGGCTCGGCGTGCCACATCAGCAGGCACCGCCGCAGGACTCCGAGCCATTCGCCGGTCACCTCCCGGGAGCTGTTGTCCCAGCCCTTGAAGCCCAGCGAGTAGGCGTAACCGATCCGGACCCGGAACAGGGTCTCCGGCTCGCCGAACGCCTCGGCGTCGGCCAGCAGCGCCCGCATCGTGGCCATGAACGGCTCCGGGCCGCCCCCGGTCTTCTCCGGATCCAGGTCCCACGCCGCGTCGAGCCGCCGCCGCAGGCCGTCCCCGTCAACGATCGTCATGTCCTCAGCTCCCGGTGCGGATGGCGTGCTCGACCAGGCCGAGGAAGGCGCGGTTCACTCCCGCGACGTCGCCGGGGCGCAGCGCGCGGTTCCCCGTCAGCAGCGCGTACCCGTACAGCGCCTCGACCGCGAGTTCCACGACGCGGGCGTCGGCGGTGCTGGTCAGGCGGGCGACCATCGGGTTGCGGTGGTTGAGGACCAGCAGCGGGCCGGGCTCGGCCTCAGGCGGGATCCCGGGCGCGGGTGGGGCGTCGGTGAACTCCGCCCACACGCCCTCCGCCGTGTCCGCGTCGTCGGCGTGGCGCGGCCGCTCGCCCTCCAGGTACAGCGCCGGGAGGGCGGTCGGGGAGAACGCGCGCAGCACCGGCGTACAGCCCCGGTCGGCGAGGGTCCGCCGGGCGATGGCGAGCAGGTCGCGGGCGGCGAACTCCACGGCCGGGCCGACCCGGTCGAACCGGGTGGCGAGCTCGGCCGGGTCGAGCGCCCGCACGTCCAGGCCCGGGTCCAGGCGCGGCAGCCGGTGCAGGATCTCGGCGTGGTAGGTGTAGCCGCCGTTCACCAGGGCGACGCCCTGCGCGGCGGCGATCCCCGCCAGCTGCCGGAACTCCTCGGCCCGCGCGGTGTAGCGGATCTCGCGGTGCCGCGCCCGGAACTCGGCGAGCGTGACCGCCCCCTCGCCGGTGTCGAAGGGGATCCACTCGTCCACCACGCGCAGCATCTCGTCGTCGTGGACGGCCAGCGCCATCACCCCGCGGTGGTGCACGCCGAGGAACGCGCCCAGCCGCTCGGGCTCGGTCGCGGCCATCCGCACCAGCCAGGACCGCAGCCGCTCGCCCAGCGCCTCCCGCGCGACGACCAGCAGCTCGTCGTGGTAGAGCTGCTCCCGGCTGGCGGTGGGCCGCAGCTCGTCGGTGTCGAGGACGCAGCGGACGAAGAACGCCCACTCCGGCAGGATCCCGTCGACGCGGTCGCCCAGCAGCATCCGCTTGAGGTAGACGCGGTGGGTCGCCGGTTCGCTCGGGTTGGTCTCGTGCGGGAGGACGTACGCCACGCCGCGCAGCCCCGCCTCGGGCACCGACAGGTCGATCGCGTCGAGCGGGACCGCCCCCAGAAGGCGCGTCCCGTACCCGAGCATCGCCTCCCGCCCGGCCTCCCAGGGCGGGACCCCGTCGGTGAGCCGCTCGCCGTTCACCCGGACGTCGTAGGGGAGCAGCGCGCCGTAGTGCCGCACCAGCTCCCGCACCGTGGACGGCTCCAGCCAGTGCTCGAAGTCCCGGCGGGCGCGCAGCGTGACGGTGGTGCCGGGCTCGTCCCGGGCGCCCGGCGCGACGGTGTAGTGCCCGTCGGCGTGCCCGCGCCACACGACGGCGGGCGCGTCCCGCGCGGCGCTGCGCGTCACGACCTCGATCTCGTCGGCGACCAGGAAGCACGACAGCAGCCCGATCCCGAACTGGCCGAGGAAGTCGTGGCGCGCGAACCCCAGCGCGTCGCGCTTGGCGGAGTTGCCGATGGTGGCGAGGAACTCGTGCACCTCGGGCTCGGTGAGCCCGACGCCCGCGTCCTCGATCCGCAGCCGCCCGCCCCCCGCCTCGATGCGGACCGGACCGGGCGGCCCGCCGCGCGCGGTGGTGGCGTCCACGGCGTTCTGGAGCAGTTCGCGCACGTAGACGCGGGGGCTGCTGTACAGGTGGCGGCTGAGCAGGTCCACGATCCCGCGCAGGTCGACGTTGAAGGTGCGGGCGGCGGGCCGCTCCGGCGGAGGCTGACCGGTCATCACCCCACTGAGATGGCCGGAGCGGGCTCCGGGTTCCAGGGACCGCGTCGTGTTTCCAAGCCCTCGCCTTCGGCTTCGGGCCCGCCGGTCAGGTAGCGCGCCCGCGTGCGCGGTCCGCTCCGGAACGGCTCTCAGGCTTCCGGTCGCGTGGGGAACTCCCGGCTGCGTCCCCGGAACTCCGCGACCACCTCGCCGTCCCGTCGCACGGTCACGTCGTAGATCCCGCTGCGCCCGTAGCGCGTGCGCTCCTCGGCGACCGCCACGAGGAGGTCACCGAGCCGGGCCGGGCGCACGAACGTGATGTCGGCCCCGGCCGCGACGGTGACCGGCCCGTGGCTGTTGCAGGCCAGCGCGAACGCGGTGTCGGCCAGCAGGAACACGTAGCCGCCGTGCGCGATGCCGTGGCCGTTGACCATGGCCTCGGTGACCCGCATGGCCGCCTCGGCCCGCCCGCCCTCGGCGGAGCGCAGCTCGATGCCGAGCGCCCGCGAGGCGAGGTCGGCGTCGAACATCTCGTGTGCCTGGTTCATGGACGCCGGAGTGTAGCCGGGGCCGGGAGGGGGCGGCTGGACGGCCGTGTCACGGAGCCTGGGACGGGGATCGGATGACTCCGGACAGCAAGAATTCCGCCACTGTTCGCAGTGAAAGCAGGTCGGGGAGGGGCTCCTGGAAGAGCGGAGGGAAGGATCAAGCGATCGGGGCTGTTCCCGGCGGGCGTCCCGGTCTAGAATTACTTACCGAACGTACGGTCAGTAATTCTGGGAGGACGGGCCAATGGCGGTGCTGCGCAGTTACGTCTCGGGGTCCTGGCGCACGCCCACCGACGAGGGGGCGCCGCTGCACGACGCCGTCACCGGCGAGGAGGTCGCCCGGTTCTCCACCGAGGGCCTCGACTACGCCGCCGCGCTGGAGTACGGCCGCCGGTCCGGCGCGGCGCTGCGCGAGCTGACGTTCCACCAGCGCGCCGCGCTGCTCAAGGCCCTCGGGTCGTACCTGAACGAGCACCGCGAGGAGCTGTACGCGCTGTCGGCCCGCACCGGCGCCACCCTCGCCGACTCCCGGATCGACGTGGACGGCGGCATCGGCACGCTGTTCGCCTACTCCGGCAAGGGCCGCCGCGAGATGCCCAACGACACCGTCCACGTGGACGGCGACGTCGAGGGGCTCAGCCGGGGCGGCACGTTCGTGGGGCGGCACGTCTGCACGCCGCTGCGGGGCGTCGCCGTGCAGATCAACGCGTTCAACTTCCCCGTCTGGGGGCCGCTGGAGAAGTTCGCCCCGGCGTTCGTCGCCGGGATGCCCTCCCTGGTCAAGCCCGCCCCGCAGACCGCCTACCTCACCGCCCGCCTCGTCGAGCTGATCCTGGAGTCGGGGCTGCTGCCCGAGGGGACGCTCCAGCTCGCCTGCGCCGAGCCCGGCGACCTGCTCGACCACGTCACCGAGCAGGACGTCGTGGCGTTCACCGGCTCGGCCACGACCGCGCGCCGGCTGCGCGTCCACCCGGCGATCGTGGAACGCGCCGTGCGGTTCAACGCCGAGGCCGACTCCCTCAACGCCTCCGTCCTCGGCCCGGACGGCGACCTCGACCTGTTCGTCAAACAGCTCGTCACCGAGATGACCGTCAAGGCCGGGCAGAAGTGCACCGCGATCCGCCGCGCGTTCGTGCCCCGCGACCGCCTGGACGAGGTCGTCGCGGCGGCCCGCGAACGCCTCGGCGGGATCGTCGTCGGCGACCCGTCGGTGGAGGGCGTGCGGATGGGCGCGCTGGTCGGCCTCCAGCAGCGCGAGGAGGTCCGCCGCCAGCTCAAGGCCCTCGGCGGCGAGATCGTGTTCGGCGACCCCGACCGCGTCGAGATCGCCGGGGACCGGGCGCAGGACGGCGCGTTCCTGTCCCCGCTGCTGCTGCTCGGCGACCCCGAGCGCCCCGAGCCGCACGAGGTGGAGGCGTTCGGGCCGGTCAGCACCCTGCTGCCGTACGACACCACCGAGCAGGTCATCGACTACGCCGGGCGCGGCCGGGGCAGCCTGGTCGCCTCGGTGGTGACCGAGGACCCCGCGTTCGCCCGCGAGATCGTGCTCGGCGCGGCCCACTGGCACGGCCGCGTGCTCGTCCTCGACCGGTCCTGCGCCAAGGAGTCCACCGGCCACGGCTCGCCCATGCCCGCCCTCACCCACGGCGGCCCCGGCCGCGCGGGCGGCGGCGAGGAGCTCGGCGGCGTCCGCGCGATCCTGCACCACATGCAGCGCACCGCCGTGCAGGGGTCACCGGACGTCCTCACCGCGGTCACCGGCCGGTGGACGGCGGGCGCCAGGCGCTCCGAGGGCGTCCACCCGTTCCGCAAGAGCCTGGCCGAGCTGCGCGTCGGCGACTCGGTCACCGCCGGGCCCCGCGCCGTCACCGCCGAGGACGTCGCGCACTTCGCCGAGTTCACCGGCGACACCTTCTACGCCCACACCGACGAGGAGGCCGCCGCCGCCAACCCGCTGTTCGGCGGGATCGTCGCGCACGGCTACCTGGTGGTGTCGTTCGCCGCGGGCCTGTTCGTCGCGCCCGAGCCCGGCCCCGTCCTCGCCAACTACGGCCTGGAGAACCTGCGCTTCCTCACCCCCGTCAAGGTCGGCGATGGCCTCACCGTCACCCTGACCGCCAAGCAGATCACCCCGCGCGAGAACGCCGACTACGGCGAGGTGCGCTGGGACGCCGACGTCGTCAACCAGGACGGCGCCTCGGTGGCCAAGTACGACGTGCTGACCCTCGTCGCGAAGGACCGGAGGGACCGATGAGCACCTTCGACGAGATCATCGCGGCCGACCAGCGGGTCGAGCCCCGCGACGAGATGCCCGAGGGCTACCGCAAGACGATGGTCCGGCAGATCGCGCAGCACGCCCACTCCGAGATCATCGGGATGCAGCCGGAGGGCTACTGGATCACCCGCGCGCCGTCGCTGCGCCGCAAGGCGATCCTGCTGGCCAAGGTGCAGGACGAGGCCGGGCACGGCCTGTACCTGTACGCCGCCGCCGAGACCCTCGGCGTGGACCGCGCCGACCTGACCGAACGCCTCATCACCGGCCGCCAGAAGTACTCCTCGATCTTCAACTACCCGACGCTGGGCTACGCCGACGTCGGCGTGATCGGCTGGCTGGTGGACGGCGCGGCCATCTGCAACCAGGTGCCGCTGTGCCGCAGCTCCTTCGGCCCCTACGCCCGCGCGATGATCCGCATCTGCAAGGAGGAGTCCTTCCACCAGCGGCAGGGCTACGAGCTGCTGATGACGATGATGCGCGGCACCGACGCCCAGCGGGAGATGGTGCAGGACGCGGTGGACCGCTGGTGGTGGCCGTCGCTGATGATGTTCGGCCCGCCCGACGCGAACTCGCCCAACACCGCCCAGTCCATGGCGTGGAAGATCAAGCGGCACACCAACGACGAGCTGCGGCAGAAGTTCGTCGACATGACCGTCCCGCAGGCCGAGAGGCTCGGCGTCACCCTGCCCGACCCCGAGCTGCGCTGGAACCCCGAACGCGGCCACCACGACTTCGGCGAGCCCGACTGGGACGAGCTGAAGCGCGTCATCTCCGGCGACGGCCCCTGCAACGCCGAGCGCCTCGAACGCCGCCGCCGCGCCCACGAGGACGGCGCCTGGGTCCGCGAGGCCGCCCTCGCCCACGCCCGCAAGCACGCCCCCGAGAAGGAGGCAGCCCGATGAGCTGGCCGCTGTACGAGGTGTTCGTCCGCGGCAAGCGCGGCCTGAACCACGTCCACGTCGGATCGCTGCACGCCCCCGACGCCGAGACCGCGCTGCACAACGCCCGCGACCTGTACACCCGCCGCAACGAGGGCGTCAGCATCTGGGTGGTGAGGTCCTCCGACATCACCGCCTCCAGCCCCGACGAGAAGGACGCCTTCTTCGACCCCAGCGCCGACAAGGTGTACCGGCACCCGACCTTCTACTCCATCCCCGACGACGTCCCCCACATCTGACGGGCCCTTCCGATGAGCTTCGACAACGTTTACGCGGCCCTGACCGGCGACGGCGACGCCCGCTGGGCGTTCGGCACCGGCTTCAGCGACCCCCTGGCCGGGGTCGAGATGACCCCGGCCGACGACGCGCTGGCCGGGTACTGCCTGATGCTCGGCGACGACGCGCTGGTCATGTCCCACCGGCTCCAGGAGTGGATCACCCGCGCCCCCGAGCTGGAGGACGAGGTCGCCATCGCCAACATCGCGCTGGACCTGCTCGGCCAGGCCCGGCTGCTGCTGGCCCGCACCGGCCGCGACGAGGACGAGCTGGCCTTCCACCGGGACGCCGCCGAGTTCCGCAACGTCCGGCTCGCCGAGATCCCGGGCGGGGACTTCGCGCACCTGGTGGTGCGGCTGCTGGCGTTCTCCACCTGGCGGCTGGCCGTCATGGACCGGCTGCGGCTGTCCTCCGACACGGTGCTGGCCGCCATCGCCGCCAAGTCCGTCAAGGAGCTGACCTACCACCGTGACTACGCCGCCCGCTGGGCGGTCCGGCTCGGCGACGGCACCGAGGAGTCCCACCGGCGGATGCGGCGCGCGCTGGACGAGGTGTGGCCGTACACGGCGGACCTGTTCGCCGCCGACCCCGTCGAGTCGGCCCCGTTCGCCGTGGACCCCGCCACCGTGCGCGCCGAGTTCGACCAGGTGATCGCCGAGGTGCTCGGACAGGCGACGCTGCCGGCGCCCCCGGACGCCGGGAAGGCCGTCCCGCGCGGCGAGCACACCGGGGCCCTCCACCCGCTGCTGGAGGAGCTGCAGAGCGTGGCCCGCGCCCTCCCGGAGGCGACATGGTGACCACCGCGACGCGCGCCCGCGAGATCGCCGAGACCGTCACCGACCCGGAGCTGCCGCAGCTCACCCTCGCCGAGCTCGGCGTGCTGCGCGAGGTGACCGAGGACGGCGACCGGGTCGTGGTGTCGATCACGCCCACCTACAGCGGCTGCCCCGCGATGGACACGATGCGCGACGACCTCGTGCACCGCCTCACCGGCGCCGGGTACCGCGACGTCGAGGTGCGGGTGACGCTGAGCCCGCCGTGGAGCAGCGACCACATCACCGAGCCCGGCCGCCGCAAGCTCGCCGCCGCGGGCATCGCGCCGCCCGGCCCCGCGCCGCGCCGCCCGTGCGGCCCGATCCCGCTCACCCTCGGCCCGACCCGCCGCGCGGCGTGCCCGAGCTGCGGCTCCACCGACACCGAGGAGGTGTCGGAGTTCGGCGCGACCGCCTGCAGGGCGCTGCGCCGCTGCCGCTCCTGCCGCGAACCCTTCGACCACTTCAAGGAGATCTGACGTTGGCCGTGCCGAACCGCACCCCGCACGCGCTGCGCGTGGCCGCCGTCGAGCGCCTGTGCGACGACGCCGTCGCCCTCACCTTCGAGATCCCCGGCGACCTGGCCGACCGGTACGCCTTCCGGCCCGGTCAGTCCCTCACCCTGCGCCGCCTGGTGGACGGCCGCGACGAGCGCCGCTCCTACTCGATCTGCTCCCCGGCGGGCGGCGCGCCGCGCGTCGGCGTGCGCGAGGTGCCTGGCGGGCTGTTCTCCTCCTGGCTGGTCCGCGAGGTGCGGCCGGGCGACGAGATCGAGGTGCTGCCGCCGGGCGGCTCGTTCACCAACGACCTGGAGCCCGGCTCCCACCACGTCATGATCGCCGCCGGGTCCGGGATCACCCCGGTCCTGTCGGTCGCCGCCTCGGCCCTCGCCGTCCCCGGCACCCACGTCACGCTGCTGTACGGCAACCGCACCAGCGACACGGTCATGTTCGCCGACGAGCTGGCCGACCTGAAGGACGCCCACCCCGACCGCCTCCACCTGGTGCACGTCCTGTCCCGCGAGGTCCGCGAGCCCGAGATCCTCACCGGCCGCCTCGACGCGGCCAAGCTCCGCACCCTGCTGCCGCTGCTGGTCCCGGTCGACGAGGTCGACCACTGGTGGCTGTGCGGCCCGCACGGCATGGTCACCGACGCGATGGACGTGCTGGCCGGGATGGACGTGCCGCGCGACCGCGTCCACCGCGAGCTGTTCTACGTCGAGGACGCCCCGCCCCCGGTGCGGGAGCGCCCCGCCGCCGGGCCGACCGGCCCCAGCACCCCCGTCACCGTGGTCCTGGACGGCCGCACCACCGCCGTGGACCTCCCGGCGGGCGCGACCGTGCTGGACGGCGCCCAGCGCGTCCGCCCCGACCTGCCGTTCGCCTGCAAGGGCGGCGTGTGCGGCACCTGCCGCGCCAAGGTCACCCAGGGGCGGGTCAAGATGCGCCGCAACTACGCGCTGGACCCGGCCGAGGTGGACGCGGGCTTCGTGCTGACCTGCCAGTCCGAGGCCGTCGGTGAGCCGGTCACCGTGGACTTCGACGCCTAGCGCCGCGCCCCGCCCTACCGGGCACCGGTGATCATTCCGGCGGCGACGGTGTTGTGGGTGGCCTCGTCGATGAGGATGAACCCGCCGGTCAGCCGGTTGCGGCCGTAGTCGTCGACGAA
>NZ_JACJIA010000020.1:0-125975 GCF_014138665.1 Actinomadura kijaniata | reverse complement strand
CCGCCGGAGAACAGCAGGACCGGGCGTTCGAACTCGGCCGCCACCTCACGGATGATGTGGACCGACTCGGCTTCCAGCACGTCCAACTGGGAAAGTAGATAGTCGCAGCGCTGCATGGTCTGGGCTCTCTCCACGCTGTAGGGCGGTCACCGGCCGGAGCGGGCTCTCGTCGTCGGGCACGGACCCGTTCCCCGCCGGTCTGGGGCGTCGGTCTGGCGGCGGCTGCCGCTAGGGACAGCTCGGCAGAGCGTCGCTCACGTCCCGGATGCCGGTCAGCAGCGTCGATGCCGACATGGGGTGGCACACCAGGATATCCGGGAGTCGGGGGTCCTCCCGGTTGTACTCCAGCGGCGTCCCGTCGATGCGCGAGGCGTGCGCGCCCGCGGCCAGCGCGACGGCCGCCGGGGCCGCCGAGTCCCACTCGTACTGGCCGCCCGCGTGGACGTAGGCGTCCACCTCGCCGAGCAGCACCGCCGAGATCTTCGCCCCGGCCGAGCCGATGGGCACCAGTTCCACGTCCGTGTCCAGGGTCTCGGCCAGCCGCTGGACGAACGCGGGGGGCCGGGTGCGGCTGACGGCGATGCGCAGCTTCCCGGGGTCGGGCGCGGGGGCGGTGAGGACCGACTCGCGGGAGCCGTTCACCGTGACCGCGCCGCCGAGGGCGTCGGTGCGCAGCGTCAGGCCCTGCGCGGGCAGCGCGACGGCGCCGGCGGTCAGGCGGCCCCTCTCCCACAGCGCGACGTGGACGGCCCAGTCGCGGCGGCCCTCCTCGGAGAACTCGCGGGTGCCGTCGAGCGGGTCGATGATCCACACGCGGTCGGCGGTGCGGCGGTCGGCGTCGGCGGTGTTGCCGGTCGGCGCGCCGGCCAGGCCCGCGGCGCGCTTGCCCGCCACCGAGGCGCGGCCCTCCTCCGACAGGATCGCGTCGCCGGGGCGGCGCTCGGCCAGCGCGGCCATCAGGTGCTCGTGCGACCGCAGGTCACCGGCGTTCTTGAGGGCGCGGCCGTCGGCGAACCCGACCTCGTCGCGCACTTCCAGGAGAAGGCGCCCCGCCTCGGTGGCGAGCGCGCCCGCCAGCGCGTGGTCGTCCACCGGCGCGCGGCCGTCCGCGCGTGCCGTACCGTCCGTCATCCCGCCGCCCACATTCCCGACTCAGCTGATCTGTTGGGTATACGTTCTCATGGCCCGGACCTCGCGCGACCGGGCGGGGTGCCCGATGCGGTGAACCCGCGGCGAACCCTAGTAGGCGCCCGAGCCCCGGAACACCGCCGACCAGGTCTTCCACATGATCTGCAGGTCCAGCGCCAGCGACCAGTTGTCAACGTAACGCAGGTCGAGCCGGACCGATTCCTCCCAGGTCAGGTCGGAACGCCCGCTGACCTGCCACAGTCCGGTCAACCCCGGCTTGACCACCAGCCGCCGGTACACGTCTCCACCGTACTGCGCGACCTCCTCCGGGAGCGGCGGACGCGGCCCGACGAGCGACATGTCGCCGCGCAGCACGTTGATCAGCTGGGGCAGCTCGTCCAGCGAGTAGCGGCGCAGCCAGCGGCCGACCCGGGTGACCCGCGGATCGTGGCGGATCTTGAACAGCACGCCGTCGTTCTCGTTGAGCTCCATCAGTTCGATCTTGCGGTGCTCGGCGTCCACCACCATCGTGCGGAACTTGTACACGGTGAACTCGTGGCCGTCGCGGCCCACCCGGACCTGCCGGAACAGCACCGGTCCGCCGCCCATCCGGATCAGCGCGGCGATCACCAGCAGCAGCGGGCTGAGCATCAGCAGCCCGACCGTCGAGCCGGCCCGGTCCACCAGGCCCTTGAGCAGCTTGCGGGGCCCGTCCAGCTCGGGGTGCTCCACGTGCAGCAGCGGCAGCCCCGACACCGGGCGGATCGAGATGCGGGGCCCGGCCACGTCCATCAGCGCGGGCGCCACGACCAGCTCGACATCGTCGTGCTCGATCTGCCAGGCCAGGCGGCGCAGCGCCATCCCGTCCATCTCCGGACAGGCCAGCACCGCCACCGAGTCGGCCCGCGCCCGGCCGATCGCGGCGGCGGCCTGCCCGAAGTCGCCCAGCACCGGAACGCCCTCGACCTCGTCGACCTTGTCCTCGCCGCTGGTCAGCGCGGGCGGCAGGCACACGCCGACGATGTTCATGCCGTGGTAGCGCTTGCTGCGCAGCAGCCGGATCAGGTCGGCGACCGAGGCGCGGTGCCCGACCGCGACCACCCGGCGCATGCACTCGCCGCTCCAGCGCCGCCGGTGCAGCCGCTTGCGCAGCCGGTACCGCGTCACCACCGCCAGCAACGTGCCGAGCGGCAGCGCCATCACCACGTACCCGCGCGCCACATCGGTCTTGGTGGCGTAGGCGACGATCGCGACGGTGGCGGTGAGGGTGAACCCGGCGTTCAGGACGCGCCGGAACTCCTCGTACCCCACCCCGATGTGCCGGGGCTGGTAGGCGCGGCACACCAGGAGGAACAGCAGCCACAGGGGCGGCAGCGCCAGCGTGAAGGCGACGTAGGGGAAGGTGGGGTCACCGGGGATCCCGGGAAAACGCAACACGAACGCGATGAGCCCGGCGACCGCCATGCTGGCGCAGTCCAGCAGCATCGCGTCGCGGCGGTAGGCCGCGACCCAGCTTCGGCTTCCGGGGCGTGCCCGATCGCCCTCCGACGCCTCGGCCGGCCGGACACCGTCAACGACCGTCATCCTCGCCGCCACCCCCTACACGAGAACCCCGCAACAAAACGTTTCAATTCACCACGAGGACGGCCGAGGGTCACCTGGGGTTCACACGGCCCTTGAATCCCGTTTGTGACGCATCTTACGGATTCATGGCCACAGTAGTGACGAGTAGCGTCACATGCGGCGGAAAGGGCGCACCGGGGCCACCGGCAGGTGGCCGGAACCGGCAACACCCAAGATCAGGAGGCATGGAAGGTGTTCTGCGCGGCGGCCAGCCCGTCGGTGATGACGGCCTCCACGGCGTCGGCGGAGCGCTCGACGTTCAGCTCCAGCTCCCGGCGTTCCGTCGGCGAGAAGTCCTTCAGCACGAACGCCGCCGCGTCCATCCGCCCCGGCGGACGCCCCACGCCGAACCGGACGCGCAGATACTCCTTGTCCCCCAGGGACTTGGTGACCGAACGCAGCCCGTTGTGGCCGTTGTCGCCGCCGCCCTGCTTGAGGCGCACCGCCCCGTAGGGGATGTCGAGCTCGTCATGGACGACGATCGTCCGCTCGACGGGCACCTTGTAGAAGTCGCGCAGCGCCTTCACCGGGCCGCCCGACTCGTTCATGTAGCCGCGCGGCTTGGCCAGCACCACCCGCGCCCCGGCCAGCCGCCCCTCCACGACGTCCGCGCGCGCCCGGTGGCCCTTGAACCTCCCGCCGGCCCGCGCCGCCAGGTTGTCCAGCACCATGAACCCGGCGTTGTGCCGGTTGCCCGCGTACGCCGGTCCGGGGTTGCCGAGACCGACCACCAGCCACAGATCACCGCTCACCAGGAAACCCTCCCACACACCGACGGCCCCCACCGGTGCGGACACCGGCGGGGGCCGTGGAACGTCGGTACGGCCCGCTCGTTACTCGGCGGACTCGCCCTCGGCGGCCGGCTCCTCGGCGGTCTCGCCCTCACCGGTCTCACCGGCCGACGCGGTGGCGTCGGTGATCTGCACGATCATCGTGTCGGCGTCGGTGATCAGGGTCACGCCGGAGGGCAGCTTCACGTCGGCGGCGGTGATCTGCGCACCGACCTCCAGGCCGGTCACGTCGACCTCGACGGACTCGGGGATGTGGGTGGCCTCGGCCTCGACGGAGATCTGCACGGTCTCCTGCTGCACGACACCGCCCGAGACGACGTCGCCGACGGCGTTCACCGCGATGTCGACGTTGACCTTCTCGCCGCGCTTCACCAGCAGCAGGTCGACGTGCTCCAGGAAGCCCTTGATCGGGTCGCGCTGGACGTCCTTGGGCAGGGCCAGCTCGGTGCCCGAACCCAGACCCTCGATGGTCAGCAGCACGTTCGGGGTCTTCAGCGCGAGCATCAGCTCGTGGCCCGGAAGGGAGATGTGCTGCGGGTCGGTGCCGTGCCCGTAGAGGACGGCGGGCACCTTGCCGGCCCGGCGGGTGCGCCGCGCGGCACCCTTACCGAACTCGGTGCGCGGCTCGGCGGCAATGCGTACCTCGGACACGGCGAAAACTCCTCGTTTGTTGCGATCCACGGCCGTCCGGCGTTGGACGTCCGTTACGGACAGAGCGAATCAGGCGTTGCTCGATGCGTCAGGCGCCTCGAAGATTCTTTGCGTTCCCCGGGGAGTGCGAGACCCGTAATGGGACCGCCCTCAACGACCCAAGGCATACGCGGGTCCAAGAAGTCTAGCCGATCGCGAGAACCCGCAACGCCACTCGGACCGCTCTCCCCCACAGCATAGGCGCCCCCGCGAGAACCCGGACACGCGGCGGGCCCCGGACCGCCGCAAGGTGGTCCGGGGCCCGCCGCACCGACGCGGATCAGGTCAGCTGTGACCGCCGAACAGGCTCGTCACCGAACCGTCCGAGAAGACCTCGTTGATCGCGCGGGCGACCAGCGGGGCGATCGACAGGACCGTCAGCTTGTCGAACTGCTTCTCCTCCGGGATCGGGAGCGTGTTGGTCAGCACGACCTCGGAGATGCGGGAGTTCTTCAACCGGTCCACCGCCGGACCGGACAGCACCCCGTGGGTGGCGGCGACGACGACCTTGGACGCGCCGTTGTCGAACAGCGCGTCGGCCGCCTTCACGATCGTGCCACCGGTGTCGATCATGTCGTCGACGATCACACAGGTACGGCCCTTGACCTCACCGACGACGTCGAAGACCTTGACCTCGTTGGCGACGTCGGGATCGCGCTTCTTGTGGATGATCGCCATCGGCACGCCGCCCAGCCGGTCCGACCACCGCTCGGTGACCCGCACCCGGCCCGCGTCCGGCGCGACGACCGTGACCTGCGACAGGTCCAGCCGGGACTCGAAGTGGTCCGCCAGCAGGTCCAGCGCGAACAGGTGGTCCACCGGCCCGTCGAAGAACCCCTGGATCTGCGCGGTGTGCAGGTCGACCGTGATGAGACGGTCCGCGCCCGCGGTCTTGAACAGATCCGCCATCAGACGGGCCGAGATCGGCTCGCGGCCGCGGTGCTTCTTGTCCTGGCGGGCGTAGCCGAAGAACGGGGCCACGACCGTGATCCGCTTGGCGGAGGCGCGCTTGAGCGCGTCCACCATGATCAACTGCTCCATGATCCACTGATTGATGGGAGCGGTGTGACTCTGGATCACGAAGGCGTCGGAGCCGCGCACCGACTCCAGGAAGCGGACGAACGTCTCACCGTTCGCGAAGTCGTACGCCGAGGTCGGCGTGAGCTCGACGTGGAGGTTGTCGGCAACTTCCTTGGCCAGGTCCGGGTGGGCTCGGCCACTGAAGAGCATCAGCTTCTTCTGGCCGCTCGCCTTGATCCCACTCACCTCTGACAACTCCCCCTCAATGGAACCTTCTCTGCCGTGGGGCGATGTCCCCCCACTTCCCGAACCCGGACCTGTCACACCCGGGACACGGGCCGCTACCTGTCGTCGCCCGGAGCCTCGCGCTCACGTGCCCGGCGGGCGGCCTCGGCGGTCGCCGTCCCCGGCAGCCGACGCTCCACCCACCCCTCAATATTGCGCTGCTGACCTCGGGCGACGGCCATCGCCCCCGGCGGAACGTCCCGAACGATCACCGAACCGGCCGCCGTGTACGCACCATCGCCGATCTCCACCGGCGCCACCAGCATGTTGTCGCTGCCGATCTTCACGTGGTCACCGACCACCGTGCGGTGCTTGTTCACACCGTCATAGTTCACGAACACCGTGCCGGCCCCGACATTGCAGCCCACACCGATCTCCGCGTCACCCACATAGGTCAGATGAGGCACCTTGGAACCCTCACCCACCTGCGCGTTCTTGGTCTCCACATACGTGCCGACCTTCGCCTTCCGCGCCAGAACCGTACCCGGCCGCAGATACGCGAACGGCCCCACCGACGCCTCGGGCCCCACCTCCGCCCCGACACACACGGCATTGACGACCGTCGCGTCCACACCGACCCTCGTGTCCGTGAGCGTGCAGTTCGGCCCCACCCGAGCACCCTCACCGAGATGCGTGGCACCGTGCAACTGCGTGTTCGGATACACCACCGCATCAGGCTCAGCGGTCACCTGAACATCGATCCAGGTACTCGCCGGATCCACGACCGTCACCCCGGCCCGCATCAGGCCCTCCAGCACACGATCGTTGAGCTGACGCCGCGCCTGCGCCAACTGGACACGATCGTTCACACCCTGCGTCTCCACCCAGTCGGGAGCCACGAACGCCCCCGCCCGATGCCCATCACCACGCAGGATCGCCACCACATCGGTGAGATACTCCTCACCACCCGCGTTGTCGGTCCCCACACGCTTCAGAGCCTCACCCAGCAACGCCCCGTCGAACGCGTACATCCCCACGTTGATCTCACGCACGGCCCGCTGCTCGACGGTCGCGTCCTTGTGCTCCACGATCGCCGTCACCGCACCATCCGACCCACGCAGAACGCGCCCGTAACCGGTCGCGTCCGGGATCTCCGTGGTGAGGATCGTCACCGCGTTGCCCTCGGCCTCATGGACCCGGACCATCTCGGCCAGGGTCTCACCACGCAGCAACGGATGATCGCCGTTCGTGACGACCACCGTCCCACTCAACGGCCCCACCCGCTCCAACGCCGTACGCACCGCATGCCCGGTACCACCCTGGCGCTCCTGCACCACCGGCTCCGCCCCGGGCACGCGCGCGGCGAGATGTTCGATGACCTGCTCCCGCCGATGACCCACGACCACCACCAGGCGCTGCGGATCCAACTCGCCCGCGGCGGCCAGCACATGGCCGAGCATCGAGCGCCCGCACAACTCGTGCAGCACCTTGGGGGTACGGGACTTCATCCGGGTGCCCTCGCCGGCGGCGAGGACGATGACGGCAGCCGGGCGGCTAGCACTCACGAAGAGGCTCCTCGGCATCGCGAACGGAAAAAATCGATCCGGGTGTCCTGAGGGCACGCCAAGGCCCACCTCACCCGACACCCCGAAGGATACCGCCCGCCGAAACCCTGTCACCCCGGCACCCGCCCGCAAGCGCGCATGTGGGAGGGGGTGTCCCTTCGCGGGGCGACGCTCCCGCCCCGCGAAGGCGAGGTATTGTAGGCAAGAATCTGCTCCGCCGCTAGGATTCGAACCTAGAATCTTCGGGACCAAAACCCGCTGCGTTTCCGATTACGCCACGGCGGAATGGCCGAAACTCCCTACCGGGCTTCCGGCACGCTCCCACGATACCGGTCCGCCGAGGCCGCCACGCAATCCGAATTACCGGGTCCGGACGCCTCGCGCCGAGGCCCTCATCACCTCCTCCACCGTTCCTGCGCCGCCTCGCCCAACGCCGGTCCGAGCGCCCAGCCCTCAATGCGCCGATAGAGGTCGGCGCCCTGGGCGACGTAGATCTCCAGACAGCCGCGATAGCCGGGCTGACTCTCGGGATAGGTCGTCCGGGGCGCATGCCGCTTGATCGTGTCCTTGCCGAACGCCAGGTCCGCGTCCCAGCCGATCGACCCGGACCAGAAGCGGCGCGCGGCGGCGGGATCGCCGGACTCGTGGATGTGCACGCGGAAGCCGAGCCGGGACCGTTCGACTCCGGCGGCCTCGACGAAACGCAGGAAGAACCGGACCAGTCCGGGGTCGCCGTTGATGAACTGCACTCGTTCCTTGCGCCGATAGGGCTTGTCCTTTCCGCCCTCGCACCAGTAGGCCAGGGCCCCCAGGAAACGCAGCTCGCGCCCGTCGAGTCCGCCGACCGAGGCCATGGCCTCCTCGCCCACGAGCCGCCGTTCGATCTCTTCGAGGACGCGCTTTCGGTCCCAGTGCCGCTGGATCCCCGCGATCCTTCGTTCTCCGTCGGCTCCCGTGCCGTCCGCAGCCGTTCCGGTGGCTCCGATCCAGCGGGCGACCGTGGGCCGCGGCACACGCAGATGCTCGGAGATCCGTCGGCATCCCCAGCCACGCGCATGCAGTCCGCGGGCCGTGTCTTCGTTGATCTGCTCCGCCGTGGCCCGCCGCCTCCAGTCCGGGGACGGCGGCTCGTCTCCGATGAGCGCGTCCACCAGCAGTGGATCGTCGATCCCGAGCCGTTCCCCCACGACCGCCCGGCAGCCACCGCCACGTCGCAGCTCCACGGCTCGGCGCCGCAGTTCGGTCATCGGGATATCGGGCGGCAGCCCGCCGAGGGGCGGGTGGCGCGTGCCCAGCATCGCGTGGACCAGCCCTTCGATCCGCCAGCGGAGCGTCCGTGCGTCGCACACGTACACCGACAGGCAGCCGCGGTAGTCGGGGCCGGTGTTGCGGCGGTTGCTGTCCGCCCTGCTCTTCTTGATGGTCGGCTTGCCGAACCGGGAGCGGTCGGCGCCGGTGAGCGTCCGCCAGAACGTCTCGGCCTCGTCGAGGTCGGCGCCCTCGTGGATCTGGAGCTGGAAGCGCAGCCGGTCGCGGGTCACCCCGGCGGTGTCCAGGAAGCGCAGGAACAGGCCGATCATGGCGGGGTCGCTGTTGCAGAAGTCCACGCGGCCGTCCCGTTTGGCGCCCTCGCACCAGTAGAGGATCGCTCCGGCGAGGAGGAGGTCGCGGTCGGTCAGGTCGCCGATGTCGCGGGCGGCCTGGCGTTTGGTCGCGAGGCGCCGGTCGTCGGTTCGGGCGCGGCGGCGCCGGTGGCCGGCGGCGCGGGCGGCCGTCGCGCGGCGGGTCTGCTCCTCTCCGATGGCGGGGCGGGGCATGTCGCGTAACCAGAGGGAGCAGGAGCTTTTGGAGACGCCGAGTTCGGTGGCGATCTCGTTGTAGGTGTGGCCGAGGGCGCGGAGTTCGCGGGCGCGGGCGCGGAGGTCGGGTTTGGCGCGGGGGTGGGTGGGGGTGGGGGTGTCGTCGTTCATGGGGTGGACGGTACGCCAGGGGTCTGACATTCCGTGACCGGCCCGCTTCGCGTGGTGATCGTCAGGTGGGGAGCCAGGTGGGGAGGGGTTCACGGGCCTCGTGCCAGCCGGGTGGGAGGCCTTCGGTGCCGAGGCGGGCCGCCAGGACGCCGCCGGTGATGGCCGCGGTGGTGTCCATGTCGCCGCCCACCAGGACGCAGGCGCGGATCGCCGACTCGTAGTCGTCGAGGTTCGTCGCGGCCGCCCACAGGGCGAACGGGACGGTGTCCTGGGCGGAGATGCGGTTGCCGTTGCCGAGGACGTGGGCCGCTTCGGCGGGGGTGGCCTTCAGGAGGGTGCGGGCTCGCCGGAGGCCTTTGCGGACGTGTTCGGCGGGGGTGTGTTCGAGGGCGGCTTCCAGCAGGCCGCGGGGGGTGAGGTCGGGGTCGGCGGCGGCGTGGGCCGCCGCCGTGGCCGTGGCGACGGCGCCCGCGATGCCCTCGGGGTGGGCGTGGGTGACCTCGGCGGACAGGGCCGCCTCCTTGGCGGCGCGGGCGGGGTCGTCGGAGAAGTAGGCGCCGAGGGGTGCGACGCGCATGGCGGCGCCGTTGCCGAAGGACCCCTTCCCGTCGAACAGTTCGCGGGAGGCGCGGTGCCAGTGGACGCCGCCGCGGACGCGTTCCAGGAGTTCGAGCGCGCCCGCGCCGTACCGGCGGCCGATGTCCATGCGTTCGGCGAACGAGGTGGCCAGCGCGTCCTGGTCGATGCCGTCGTGCTCGGTGAGGACGGTCACGACGGAGCAGGCCATCTCGGTGTCGTCGGACCAGCCCCAAGGAGCGGGAGGAAGTCCGGTTTCAGGCTGAATCTCACGGTTAGACAGCAGGAAGAACTGGTCGCCGAAGGCGTCTCCGACCGACAGGCCCTCCAGGGAGACGCGGGCCAGGGCGGTGCGACGGGCGGGGGTGAGTGCTGCCATGACCTGCTCTTTCTGGGGCCGGGGTGGCCGCGTGCGGCCGTCCTCGGAAGGAGTCTCGCGGCCGGTGGGCCGGATTCCCACTGATTTTACCGAGCGGCACTGTCCAACTTACGCCAGCGTAGGTTACGTTGGCGTAGGTAGCTCGTCCTCGAACAGGAAGTGGTAACGCATGACTACTGCCCCGGCAGTCGAACGACCCGTCCGTCCCCAGGCCCGTCCCGAACTCGACCCCGCGGGGCAGGGCGTTCCCGAACGCGTCCTGGTCGCGGTCTTCACCGGGATCCCGTTCCTCGCGCTGTTCGCCGCGATCCCGCTGGCCTGGACCAGCGGCTGGCTCGGCTGGTCCGACGTGGTGCTGACGGCGGTCTTCTACTTCCTGTCCGCGGGCGGGATCACGGTGGGCTACCACCGGTACTTCACGCACGGGTCGTTCAAGGCCAAGCGGCCGCTGAAGATCTTCATGGCGATCGCGGGCAGCATGGCGATGGAGGGTCCGATCATCACCTGGGTCGCCGACCACCGGCGGCACCACAAGCACTCCGACAAGGAGATGGACCCGCACTCGCCGTGGCGGTTCGGCGACGACTGGAAGGCCCTGGGCAAGGGCCTGCTGTGGGCGCACTACGGCTGGCTGTTCGACGGTAACCGCACCAACAAGGAGCGGTTCGCCAAGGACCTGCTGAACGACAAGGACATCAGCGCCATCCACCGCTGGTTCCCCGGCCTGGTGGCGGTCTCGATGATCCTGCCCGGCGTGCTCGGCGGGCTGATGACGATGTCCTGGCACGGCGCGGTGACCGGGTTCCTGTGGGCCGGTCTGGTCCGCATCACCCTGGTGCACCACGTGACCTGGGCGATCAACTCGATCTGCCACACCTTCGGCAAGGAGGACTTCGAGGTCCGCGACAAGTCCCGCAACGTGTGGTGGCTGGCGATCCCGTCCCTGGGCGAGTCCTGGCACAACCTGCACCACTCCGACCCGACCTGCGCCCGGCACGGCGTGCTGAAGGGGCAGGTCGACATCTCCGCCCGCGTCATCTGGGCGTTCGAGAAGGCCGGCTGGGCGTACGACGTGCGCTGGCCGAACGAGGACCGGCTGGCGTCCAGGCGCGTCAAGCAGGACGCGTGACCGCCACAATTGAGGATGTGACTGAACCAGCCCCCCGGTCCCGCAGGAAGCGGATGACCGGCAAGGAACGACGCGAGCAGCTGCTGACCATCGGACGCACCCTGTTCGCCGAGCGTGGCCTGGACGGCACGTCGGTGGAGGAGATCGCCGCGGCGGCGGGTGTGTCCAAACCGGTGGTCTACGAGCACTTCGGCGGTAAGGAGGGGCTTTACGCGGTGGTGGTGGACCGGGAGTTCGAGAAGCTCCTGGGCCTGGTGACCGAGGCGCTGAACTCGGCCATCCACTACCGCAGCAAGCTGGAGAAGGCGGCGCTGGCGCTGCTGGAGTACATCGAGGAGCACCCCGACGGCTTCCGCATCCTGGTGCGCGACAGTCACGGTGGCACCGGGACCGGCTCCTACGCCAGCCTGCTGAGCGAGATCGCCGGTGAGGTCGAGCACCTCATGGCGCAGGAGCTGGACCGGCACGACTACGACGACAAGTTCGCGCCGATGTACGCCCAGATGCTCGTCGGGATGGTCGCGCTGACCGGCCAGTGGTGGCTGGACGCCCGCAGGCCCAAGCGCGAGGAGGTGGCCGCGCACGTGGTCAACCTCGCGTGGAACGGGCTGTCGGGTCTGGAGCCGCGGCCCTCGCTGGATCCGAAGCAGCGCCGCAAGGAGCGCGAGCGGATGGAGAAGCGGGCCGAGCGGGAGGCGGCCAAGGCCGCCAGGGCCGAGGAGAAGGCGCTGGCGAAGGCCGAGAAGGCGCAGCGCAGGCAGCGCCGCTCCGGTGAGCCGGAGACCGAGGTCGTGGAGGCCGCGCCCGGCGGGGCCGTCGAGGCGGAGGAGATCCCCGAGATCGCGGCGGAGCCCGTCGCGGAGACCGTCACCGAGATCGTTCCGCGGTGACGGTGGAACCGGCGGCCGCCCGGAGTTCGTCCGGGCCGCCGCCGGCCGGGGTCGCCGGCCACGGGTCGCGCCGCCGGGGTGGTCGGATGCCGCCCGCCGCGGGAGGGGGCACACCGCAGGGGAACGATATGAGTGTCCCTCCCGCGACGGGCGGCATCCTGCTCTAGGGGGCGCGCTCCGCGATCACGAAGACGCGCCGGAAGGGGAACACGGTGCCGTGCGGCGCCGCCGGGTAGGCGGCGCGGAGCCGGGCTCCGTACTCGGTGAGGAAGTCGTCGGAGGCGCCGGGGCCGAGGGCGGTCAGCACGGGCCGCAGCGCGGTGCCCTTGACCCACTCCAGTACGGGGTCCTCGCCCTGGAGGACCTGGAGGTAGGTGGTCTCCCAGGCGTCGACCGCGCAGCCGTGGCGGGCGAGCAGGTCGAGGTATCCGGCGGCGTCGCGGACCGGGTCGGTCCGGACGGCGCCGCGCAGGCGGTCCCGCCAGCGGGGCGCGGCGCACAGGTCGCGCAGGATCACGTGGCTGGGGGCGTCGAAGTTGCCGGGGACCTGGAGCGCCAGGCGTCCGCCGTCCGCGAGCGCGTCGGTCCAGCGGGGCAGCAGGTCCTCGTGTCCGGGCACCCAGTGCAGGGCGGCGTTGGAGACGATCAGGTCGACGGGTCCGTCGGGCGTCCACGCGGCGATGTCGCCGACGGCGAACCGCAGGCGTCCGCCCTCGTGGGCGCGGGCCGCCGCGATCATCTCGGGTGAGGAGTCGATGCCGGTGATCTCGGCCTCGGGCCAGCGGCGGGCCAGGGTGGCGGTGAGCTCTCCGGAGCCGCAGCCGAGGTCGGCGATCCGGCGGGGCTCGCCGGGGACGCGGCCCACCAGTTCGAAGAACGGCCGGGAGCGCTCGTCGCCGAAGGCCCCGTACTGCGCGGGGTCCCAGACGGCGGCGGGCGGCTGCGCCTCGGCTTGTCTCGACATCAAGACAGATGATGCCCCGCCCTTATCTTGATGTCAAGAAAGTAATCTCGATATCAAGACAGGTAGGCTTGCGCCATGCAGGATGAGGTCGACCGGCTCGTCGCGGCCTGGCACACCGAACGTCCGGATCTGGACGTGCAGCCGCTGCACGTGCTCAGCCGGGTCTCGCGGCTGGCCCGCCATCTGGACCGCGCCCGCCGCGCGGTCTTCGCCGCCCACGAGCTGGAGTCGTGGGAGTTCGACGTGCTGACCGCCCTGCGCCGCGCGGGCGCGCCCTACCAGCTCAGTCCGGGCCGCCTGCTGCGCGCCACGCTGGTCACCTCCGGCACGATGACCAACCGCATCGACCGGCTGGCCGCCACCGGCCTGGTCGAGCGCCATCCCGACCCGGCCGACAAGCGCGGCGTCCTGGTGCGCCTCACCGACAAGGGCCTGACCCGCGTGGACGCGGCGTTCGCGGACCTGCTGGACCGCGAGCACGAGATCCTCGACGCCCTCTCCCCCGCCGACCGCGAGACGCTGGCGAACCTGCTGCGCACCCTCCTGGTCCCCTTCGACACCGACGTCCCCCTCCCCTGAGCGGCGCCGGGCCCGCCCTCGGGGACGGGCCCGGCGCGGTCACAGGGTGGTCAGGAAGTCCTCCAGGATCCGGTCGTAGGCGTCGGGGCGCTCCATGTTGGGGTAGTGGGAGGTGCCCTCGACCGAGGTCACGCGCCCGTGGGCGACCGTGCGGACGAGGCGTTCGGCCATGCCGTTGTGGTCCGGCGAGTCGATGGCGCCGTTGATCGCCAGCACCGGGACGTCGATCTTGGCGGCACGTTCCCAGGTGTCGGGCACCGGGGTCATCCAGTTCGGCTCGTCGGCGGTGTGCTTGGCCATGGTGCGGCGGGTCATCTCGCGCAGGCGGCCCACCACGGCGGGGTCGAGGTCGTCGAGGGAGCGGTGCGGACCCGAGGCGAAGCGGGTGAACGCCTCGACCGAGGCGTCCAGGTCGCCGGCCGCCATCGCGGCATGCCAGTCGGCCCAGTTCCGGGTGGTCCAGGGGTCGGTGAAGTAGGGCTCGCTGGTCCCGGCGCCGGTGACGACGATCGCGGCGACCAGGTCCGGGTGCTCCAGGGCGGTGTCGACCGCGGTCGCGGCCCCCATGGACACCCCGACGAGGACCGCGGGGCCGGTGTCCAGGTGGCGCAGCAGCGCGGCGAGGTCGTCGGTGTGGCGGAACGGCGCGGTGGCGTTGGCGGAACGGCCGTGGCCGCGGGCGTCGGGCGCGATGACGCGGTGGTGCCGGGCGAAGACCGGGATCTGGTCGTCCCACATGTGGTGGTCGAGGAAGCCGCCGTGCAGCAGCACGAGGGGGCGTCCGGTGCCGGTGTCGAGCCAGAACAGATCATTCATGACAACCAAGTTGTCATCTTTTCGCCAGAATGACAACCGAGGTGTCATGATAGGGGCATGAGCGAAACGGACCCGAACCCGGCCGCCGGGGCCCTGCCCGACCGGCTCTCCGAGGTGTTCGACCTGGTGGGCCCGCTGTACCGCAAGGCCCACCGCAAGGTGGAGCAGGACACCGCCCTCGCGGGCCTGTCGGTGGGCGTGCGCGCCGTGCTCACCCTGCTGCGCGAGCACGGACCCCTGACCGTCCCGCAGATGGGGCGGACCCAGGCGCTGAGCCGCCAGTTCGTGCAGCGCATGGTCAACGACGCGGCCGCGCGGAACCTGGTCGAGTCCGTCCCCAACCCGGCGCACAAACGCTCCTCGCTCATCCGGCTGACCGACGAGGGGCGCGCCGCCGTCACCGCCGTGGTCGAACGCGAACGCGCGATGCTGCGCCCGGTCGGCGACGACCTGACCGAGGCCGAGGTCACCGCCTGCCTCCGGGTGCTCTCACGCCTCCTAGTCCACCTCGACGACGTCGAGGTGGACTAGGAGGCGTTGCCAAGCCCTGGCCTACGGCGCTCACCCGGGAGGGCTCGCACCTCACCAGGCCTTGGCGAGCGGGATATCTCTGCGCGATCTGAGCTGCGGACCCTCGCCTCCTTCGGCCCGCAGGTCAGGTAACGCGCTCGCGTGCGTGGCCGAGGCCTGCTTCGAAGCAGGCCCTAGCTGTGTCCCCAAGCTCCGGCTCGGGCCAGGTAGCGCGCTCGCTGGCATGGATGGGCCTGCTTCGGAGCTGCCCAGGCGGGCGGTTCCGGGGGCCAGGCGGGCGGTTCCGGGGGCCGGGCGGGCGGTTCCGGGGCCGGGCGGGCGCCGGGCGCTGGAAGGCGAAAGGCCCGCCCCTGACGGGACGGGCCTCGCTCGGCGCGGACGCTAGCCGACGTCCTCGGCCAGCATCAGCCACTCCTCCTCCACCTGCGCCGCCTCCTCCTGGAGGGCGCGGAGCCGGGCGTCCAGCTCCTGGAGCCTGGCGTAGTCGGTGGCGTGGGCCGCGAGCTGCTCGTGCAGCTCGGCCTGCTGCTTGGCGAGCTTCTCCAGGCGGCGTTCCAGCTTGTCGAGCTCCTTGCGGGCCTTCCAGTCGTTGCCGCCGGCCTTCGGCTTGGCGGGGGCGGGCGCCGGGGCCGCCTGCGCCGCCGAGGCCGCGCGGTGGGTGGTCGCCTGGCCGCCGGCGCGGCGCTCCAGGTACTCGTCCACGCCGCCCGGCAGCATCTTCACCTTGCCGTCGCCCAGCAGCGCCGCCACCCGGTCGGTGATGCGCTCCAGGAAGTAGCGGTCGTGGCTGACCACCACCAGCGTGCCCGGCCAGCCGTCGAGGATGTCCTCCAGCTCGGTGAGGGTCTCGATGTCCAGGTCGTTGGTGGGCTCGTCCAGCAGCAGGACGTTCGGCTCGCCCATCAGCAGGCGCAGCACCTGGAGACGGCGGCGCTCCCCGCCCGACAGGTCGGCGACCGGGGTCCACTGGCGGTCCCCGGCGAAGCCGAGGCGTTCCAGCAGCTGGCTGGCGGTCCACTCGCGCTTGCCGACGGTGATGCGGCGGCGGATCTCCTCGACCGACTCCAGGACGCGGCGGGTCGGGTCCAGCTCCTCCAGGTCCTGCGACAGGTGCGCGAGCTGGACGGTCCGCCCCCGGACCACCGTGCCGGAGGTGGGCGTGGCCATGCCGTCGAGCAGGCGCAGCAGGGTGGACTTGCCGCTGCCGTTCACGCCGACCAGGCCGATCCGGTCGCCGGGCCCGAGCTGCCAGGTGACGTGCGAGAAGATGTCGCGGTCGCCCAGCCGCAGCGTGACGTCCTCAAGGTCGATCACGGTCTTGCCGAGGCGGGCCGTGGCGAACCGGGTCAGCTCCACCGTGTCGCGCGGCGGCGGCTCGTCGGCGATCAGCGCCTGGGCCGCGTCCACCCGGAACTTGGGCTTGGAGGTGCGGGCCTGCGGGCCGCGCCGCAGCCACGCCAGCTCCTTGCGCAGCAGGTTCTGCCGCTTGGCCTCGGTGGCGGCGGCGATCCGCGCGCGTTCGGCCTTGGCCAGCACGAACGCCGAGTAGCCGCCCTCGTACCGCTCGACCCGCCCGTCCACGACCTCCCAGGTGCGGGTGGTCACCTCGTCCAGGAACCAGCGGTCGTGCGTGACGACCAGCAGCGCGACCTTCCGGTCGCGCAGGTGGGCGGCCAGCCAGGCGATGGCCTCGATGTCGAGGTGGTTGGTGGGCTCGTCCAGGACCAGCAGGTCCGACTCGGGGACCAGCAGCCGGGCGAGCGCGACGCGGCGGCGTTCCCCGCCCGACATCCCGGCGACCGGCGCGTCCAGGTCCAGATCGGCCAGCAGGCCGGTCAGGATGTCGCGGACGCGCGTGTCGCCCGCCCACTCGTGCTCGGGGCGGTCGCCGAGCACGGCCGAACGCACGGTCGTTCCCTCGGCGAACTCGTCGCGCTGGGTCAGGTAGCCCAGGCGCAGTCCGCGGGAGTGGGTGACGCGGCCGTCGTCGGGCTCGACCTCGCGGGCGACGATCGCGACCAGGGTGCTCTTGCCGCCTCCGTTGCGGCCGACGACGCCGATCCGGTCGTCGTCGTCCAGCCCGAGGGAGACCGCGTCGAGCAGCGGCTTGGGCCCGTAGGCCTTGCTGACGTTCTCAAGATTGATCAGGTTCACGGCACCTTCAAGGCTAGTGCCCGCCGGGAGCCGTACGTCCCCGCGACCGCCGCTTCCGGGTCAGTCGCCGCCGCCGAAGCCGCTGCCGCCGCTCCGGTTGCCGCGGAGGGAGGTCGGGCCCAGCGCCATCAGGACGACCAGGCACGCGGCGACGCCGCCGGTGACGGCCTGCGAGATCATGATCGGCATCTCCGGTCCCCTTCCGCTCGGAGACCATTCGACGCGCCGGGCGCCGTGCCGGTTTCCGCCCGGGTTCAGAGGAGCGTCGCGCCGGGGACCGGGCCGTGGGCCGCGAACGCCTGCTCGGCCACGTCCGCGCCGTTCAGCGCCGCCGCCAGGTCGGCCGCGTGGTTCCCGGACTCGGCCAGGAACGCGCAGGTGGGACCGGAGCCCGACACCAGCGCGCCGAGCGCGCCCCGGTCGCGGCCCGCCGCCAGGGTGTCGCGCAGCGACGGGCGCAGCGTCAGCGCGGCGGGCTGGAGGTCGTTGTGCAGGGCCGCGCCCAGGGCCTTGGCGTCGCCGTCGGCCAGGGCCGCCATGAGCTCCTCGGACGCGCGCGGCCACGGCGCCCGCTCGCCCCGCTCCTCGCGGAGGCGGTCGCACTCGGCGTAGACGGCGGGCGTGGACAGGCCGCCGTCGGCCGTCGCGAACACCCAGTGGAACGTCCCGCTCGCCGGGACGGGCGTCAGCCGCTCGCCCCGGCCCACGCCGATCGCGGTGCCGCCCAGCAGCGCGAACGGCACGTCGCTGCCGATGGCCCCGCCCATCTCCATCAGGTCGTCGCGGGACAGGCGGGGCGTGTCCGGGTCGTCCCATAGGCGGGCGCAGGCGACCAGCGCGGCGGCGGCGTCGGCGCTGCCCCCGGCCATGCCGCCCGCGACCGGGATGGCCTTGCGGATCCGCAGCCCGACCAGCGGCTCCACGCCCAGGCGTTCGGCGACCAGGCGGGCGGCGCGGGCGGCGAGGTTGTCGCCGGTGGTCGGCACGGCCTCGATCGCCACCCGCGCGTCCGGCGCGGCCTCGACCGTGACCGACAGGCGGTCGGCGGGGACCGCCGTCACCTCGTCGAAGAGGGAGACGGCGTGGAAGACGTTCACGAGGTCGTGGTATCCGTCGTCGCGGAGCGGTCCCACGCCGAGCTGGAGGTTGACCTTCGCGGGCACACGGACGGTCACTGCGGTCACGCGGTGAAGCGTACGGGAAACCGTGTCCCGACCCCGAATCGGCGGCCCCGGGCTAGCCGCTGGTCACCGGCAGGTTGCGGGGGTTGAAGTAGGGGACGGTCGCCAGCTCCCGCAGCGCCGACACCGCGCGCTTGTCGCCGTTGACGGTGTAGCTGCGGCGCTTGTCGCGGCGGTCCTCGGCCTGCTCGTCGGAGTTGAAGTAGACGACGGCCTTGACCTGCGGGTCCTGGAGGGTCCGGGCGGCCTTGCGGAGCCACTCGGCGCGGCGTTCGCCGTAGGACTGCGGCACCCCGAACTCGGCGATCATGATGGGGCGGGGGCGCTGGCGGGCCCACTCCAGGAACATCTCCAGCGTCTGGGAGATGTCGCGGTACTCGTAGGTGGAGCCCGGCTGGGCGTCGGCGCAGAGCCAGTCGACCTGGTCGTCGCCGGGGTAGAACGACTGGGCCGTGCCGGGGCTGAACCCGCCCGCCGTGGGGCACCACACCCAGGCGACGTTGTCGGCCCGCTCCCCGGCGAAGACCGCGCGGACGTGCTTCCAGGCGGCGATGAAGTCGGCGGGCGAGTGGACCTTGGCCTGCCTGCCGGTGGTGTCCATGCCGCGCTGCCAGCGCAGGAACACCGGTTTGCCGGTGGCCCGGACGGCGCGGGCGCGCTCGCGCAGCAGCGCGTCGTGCTTACCGGAGACGATCTCCTTGGTGTCGGCGCCCGCCCAGGTCAGCAGCAGGTACCGGTCGCCCGCCAGGATCTCCTTGTCGGTCGCGTCGGGGAACTCCGACTTCCAGGAGTGGTAGGTCTGGGCGATGTCGAGCTTGCGGCCGAGCTGGCGTTCGAACCCGAGCACGGAGGCCATCCCCTCGGTCCCGGCCTTCTCGGGCTTCTGGCCGGGGACGCCACCGGCCGGCGGCGACGCCGACGGCCTGGGGTAGGAGGCCCCGCCGTCCTCGACGGTCGGCGCCCAGGCCCCGAAGTAGGCGCCCTTGGCGGGCGGCACGGGCGCGACCCCGGCCTTGACCGTGGTGGTGATCTTCGGTGTGGCGACCGCTCCGCCGCCGCATCCGGCCGCCGTCAGCGCGGCCAGTGCCGCCCCGGCCGTCCGTAGGGACAGCGCCGCCGTCCGGGATCCCCCGTGCACCATGGTCCTCCGCCTCACTCGGATTCAGTCGCGCCCCCAGGACGATACTGGGCGATCCTGGCGAAGGCGGCCACGTCGAGCGCTTCGCCCCGCATCTTCGGGTCCACCCCGGCCGCGCGCAGCGCCTCCTCGGCCGCCGCCGCCGATCCCGCCCAGCCCGCCAGCGCGGCCCGCAGGGTCTTGCGGCGCTGGGCGAACGCCGCGTCCACCACCGCGAACACCTCCTCGCGGGAGGCGGTCGTCTCCGGCGGCACGCCCCTGCGGAACGCGACCAGGCCGGAATCAACGTTCGGGACAGGCCAGAACACCGCGCGGCCGACCGGCCCGGCCCGCCGGGCGTCGCCGTACCAGGCCAGCTTCACCGACGGCACCCCGTAGATCTTGCCGCCGGGGGCCGCGGTCATCCGGTCGGCGACCTCCGCCTGCACCATCACCAGGGCCTTGGTGAGGGACGGGAACGTCGCCAGCAGGTGCAGCACCACCGGCACCGCCACGTTGTAGGGCAGGTTCGCCACCAGCGCCGTCGGCGCGGGCCCCGGCAGCCCGGCCACGCGCATCGCGTCGTCGCGGACGACCGTCAGGCGGTCGGCCAGCTCCGGCGCGCGCGCCGCCACGGTCACCGGCAGCGCCGCCGCCAGCGGCGGGTCGATCTCCACGGCCGTGACCTGCCGGACCTCCGGCAGCAGCGCCAGCGTCAGCGAACCGAGCCCCGGCCCGACCTCCACGACCACGTCATCCGGGCCGACGTCGGCGACCCGCACGATGCGGCGCACCGTGTTGGCGTCGATGACGAAGTTCTGGCCGAGCGTCTTGGTCGGCCGGATGTTCAGCGCCGCGGCGAGCTCGCGGACGTCGGCCGGTCCGAGCAGTGCTTGCGTGTCCCCCACCCGTCCAGTGTGGCAGCTGCCGGGAGCGCCGGAGGCGCCCCGCCTCCCCTGGCGGGGCCCCGCGGCGGCGACGGCCACCTCCGTCCCGCTCCCGCCCCGCGACCGCGCCGCCTGACGCGTCGGGGCGAGCGCGCCGCCCAGGAGACCGGCATCACCGCCGGGGGACGCGGTCCGCGATCATGAGGACGCGCCGGGGCGGGTGTCAGGAGAACAGGAACTTCCCGCAGTGCGGCCACTGGCCCTGCCAGCGGCCGTTCACCTTCTTGTAGAGCATCTGCGCCCGGTAGGTCTGCTCGGCGGGGCTGGCCTCGGAGGGCTTGCCCGACCCGCCGACGCTCTGCCAGGACGGCAGCGAGAACTGGTACAGCCCGTAGTACCCGGCGGGGTTCACGGCCCGGGGGTTGTTGCCCGACTCGCACTTGGCCAGGCCGTTCCAGTTGAGGTTGGCGACCGACCCCACCGACGCGCCCTGCGGCCCGACCGCGACGATCCGCGCGACCGGCCTGCTCTTGATCTTCTGGGAGAGGACGGTCTGCACCTTCTTGCCGCCCCGCCGCACCCACGCGACCTGGAGGATCTTCACGCCGGGACGCCCCTTGCGGACCTCCTTCTCGGTGAAGGGCGGCAGCTTGGCGTCCTTGCGGCGGACCGTCTGCGGCGGCAGCTTCACGACCTTGGTCCTCGGGGCCGACAGCAGCCGCACCACCTTGATCACGTCCGTGAGGGGGGCCGTGCGCGGCGGGGTCACCAGATCGTGCTCGCCGAGCGTGATCCCGGCCTGGGACAGCGCCTCCTGGACCGTCGCGCTCGTGGTGGAGATCCTGCGCTTCCTGCCGTCCAGCACCACGGTGACCTCGCGCGGCGCGGGCGTGGTGGCCCGCGGCGCGTCGGCGAGCGGGGCGGCGGACTTCTTCTGCCCGGTGGCCTCGGACCCGCCGCACGCGGCGGCGAGCAACAGGGGCAGCACGACAAGCGACATCGCGGGGGAACGACGCACCGTAAGCTCCTTCTGGCGGGCAGGGGGGATTGCCCTTCGACCCGCCAGACCCTAGAGTCCCGACCCCTTCCCCCGCCACCCCGACGGCGCAAGTGCGCCGCGCCGGGGCCGGCCGCCGGGGCTCAGATGCCGAAGATCCGGCGGCCCGTCGCGGCGATCGCCTCGCAGAGCTCGGCGACCTCCACGCCCTTCACCTCCGCCATGAACCGCACCGTGTGCGGGATCAGGTAGGAGGCGTTCGGCTTGCCCCGGTGCGGGATCGGCGTCAGGAACGGCGCGTCGGTCTCCACCAGGACCAGCTCCAGCGGGGCGATCTTCAGGGCGTCGCGGAGCGGCTGGGCGTTCTTGAACGTCACGTTGCCCGCGAAGCTCATCACATAGCCCCGCTCCGCGCAGACCCCGGCCATCCCCGCGTCCCCGGAGAAGCAGTGGAACACCACCTTGTCGGGGGCCCCCTCCTCCTCCAGGACGCGCAGGACGTCGTCGTGGGCGTCCCGGTCGTGGATCACCAGGGCCTTGCCCGTCCGCTTGGCGATCTCGATGTGGGCGCGGAACGAGCGGTGCTGGTCCTCCTTGGGGGCCCAGTCCCGGTAGTAGTCCAGGCCCGTCTCGCCGATCGCCACGACCTCCGGCCGCCCGGCCAGCTCGGCGATGCCCTCCAGGGCCGCGTCGGTGACGTCGGTGGTGTCGTTGGGGTGGATCGCCACGCCCGCGTACACGTCGTCGAACTCGGCGGCGGTCTCCGCGCACAGCCGGGAGGACGGCAGGTCCACGCCGATCGTGATGATCCTGGTGATGCCGACCGACCGCGCCGACGCCAGCTGCTCGGCGACCGGAAGCTCCACCAGGTCGAGATGGCAGTGGCTGTCGAACACCTCGACCGGCAGCCGCTCCTCGGGCAGCGGCGGGAACAGCCGCGGCGCGGCCCCCTCGGGTTCGCTCACAGCGCCTCCCGCTCACCTACGGGACGCCTCAAGGCGCCCTCTTCCCTCGTCGCAGGCTCCTCAGTCCAGAGGGCGCCGCGTCCCTCCGACTCGCTCACTTGTCGCCCTCCAGGCGGGCCAGTTCCTCGTCGACGACCGAGGGGTCCAGCTTCTTGAACAGCGGGGTCGGCTTGGCCAGCGGGACGCCCGGCTTGATCGGGGTGGACTCCCAGCGGGCGGCGGTGGCGTAGTCGCCGGTCAGCACCGGGTAGTCCGGGCCGCCCTCCTCCGACACGACCTCCAGGCGCGGCATGCCGCTCCACTCGCCCTCGCCGCCGAGCATCTCGTAGACCTTCTGCGAGGAGTTCGGCAGGAACGGCGTCAGCAGCGACTTGGCGTCGTCCACCACCTGCAGGGCCGTGTACAGGATCGACTGGACGCGCCCGGGGTCGTCCTTGAGCTTCCAGGGGGCCTGGTCCGACAGGTAGCGGTTGGCGTCACGGACCACGTCCAGGGCCTCGGTGATGCCGTTCTTGAAGCGCGAGCGCTCCAGCTCGGCCCCCACCGCCCCGAACGCGTTCCGGCTGCGCTCCAGCAGCGCCCGGTCGGCGTCGGTCAGCTCGCCCGGCTCGGGGATGGCGCCGAAGTTCTTGGCGGCCATGTTGATCGAGCGGTTGACCAGGTTGCCCCAGGCGGCGACCAGCTCGTCGTTGTTGCGGCGGACGAACTCGGCCCAGGTGAAGTCGGTGTCGTTGTTCTCCGGGCCGGCGATCGCGATGTAGTAGCGCAGCGCGTCGACGTCGTAGCGCTCCAGGAAGTCCTTGACGTAGATCACGACCTGGCGCGAGGAGGAGAACTTGCGGCCCTCCATCGTCAGGAACTCCGAGGACACGACCTCGGTCGGCAGGTTCAGCTCGCCGAGCGAGCCCGCCTCGCCGCCCCGGTCGCCCCTGCCGTTGTAGCCCAGCAGCATCGCGGGCCAGATCTCGGCGTGGAAGACGATGTTGTCCTTGCCCATGAAGTAGTAGGCCAGGGCCTTGGGGTCCTGCCACCAGGCGCGCCAGGCCTCCGGGTCGCCCGAGCGCCGCGCCCACTCCACCGACGCCGAGAAGTACCCGATCACCGCGTCGAACCACACGTACAGCTTCTTGGCGGGGTTGTCGCGCCAGCCGTCCAGCGGGATCGGCACGCCCCAGTCCAGGTCGCGGGAGATCGCGCGCGGCTGCATGTCGTCGAGCAGGTTGAGGGCGAACTTCAGCACGTTGGGCCGCCACTGGCCCTGCTTGGACTTCAGCCAGGTCGCCAGCACGTCGGTGAACGCGGGCAGGTCCAGCATGAAGTGCTCGGTCTCGACGAACTTCGGCGTCTCGCCGTTGATCCGCGAGACCGGGTTGATCAGGTCGACCGGGTCGAGCTGGTTGCCGCAGTTGTCACACTGGTCGCCGCGCGCGCCGTCGTAGCCGCAGATCGGGCAGGTGCCCTCGATGTAGCGGTCGGGCAGCGTGCGGCCGGTGGACGGCGAGATCGCGCCCATCGTGGTCTTCGGGAAGACGTAGCCGTTGTCGTACAGGCCCTTGAAGAGCTCCTGCACCACCGCGTAGTGGTTGCGGGTGGTGGTGCGGGTGAACAGGTCGTAGGACATGCCGAGGCCCAGCAGGTCCTCGGCGATCACGCGGTTGTAGCGGTCGGCCAGCTCGCGGGCCGTCACGCCCTCCTTGTCGGCCTGGACCTGGATGGGGGTGCCGTGCTCGTCGGTGCCGCTGACCATCAGGACCTGGTTGCCCGCCATCCGCTGGTACCGGCTGAACATGTCGCTGGGCAGAGCGAAACCGGAGACGTGCCCGATGTGGCGGGGCCCGTTGGCGTACGGCCAGGCGGGCGCGGTCAGGATGTGACGGCTTGACGAGGACATGCAGTCAAGAGTAGAGGGATCGAGGCCACCTCATGCACCCGAAGGCCCCCGTTGTGGATAACCTGCTCAGCGGCGGTCGTTCGGGCGGGGCAGGGAGCGGAGCGGGAATGGTGCACGGCGCGGAGACGGTCCGGAACGGGCCGCGGGTCCTCCGGCGTCCCGACGCCCCCGCGCGCCCCCGCGCGGCGGCCCGGCGCCGCCGCGTGGCGCTGCTGTCGGCCCTGGTCGGGGCGTGCGCGGTGCTCGCGCAGTGGATCACCATGGTGCCGCCGCTGTACTTCGACCCCTACTACGTGTGGCTGGCCGCCCGCGACTGGCCGCACATCCCGCTGGACGCGTGGCCGTTCGTGGAGGTGCCGCACCAGGTCACCCGGATCGGGCTGGTGCTGCCCGCCCGGCTGGCGCAGGAGGTGCTGGGCGACGGGCAGATCGCCTACTTCACCGTCGCGGCGGCCGGCGGATGCCTGTTCTTCGTGGGCTGCTACCTGGTGGTGCGGTCGCTGTTCGGGGACGTGGCCGGCGTGCTGGCGGCGCTGCTGCTGATCGTCCACCCGTTCTTCACGCTGACCAACCCGTTCGAGAAGGAGATCACCTGGTCGGCCGGGGTGATGCTGCCGGACATGCCGGGCGCGGGGCTGTTCGCGTTCGGGATGGCGGCGCTGGTGGTGGCGTCGCGGCGGGAGGGCCGGGCCCAGACCCGCTGGCTGGTGACCGCCGGGCTGCTGCTGGCGTCGGCGTTCCTGGTGCGGGAGTTCCTGGCGTTCCTGTTCCTGGTGATCCCCGCCTACCTGGCGATCCTCGGCGTGCCGTGGCGGCGCAACGTCACCGTCGGCCTGCCCATGCTGGGCGTCCTGGCCGTCAGCCTCGTCCACAACACGATCGTGTGGGGGACGCCGCTGGCCGGGATAGTGTCGGCGGCCGAGCACGGCGGCAAGTCCCGCGACTACGTCACGCGCGGGCTGGCGGCGCGGTCGTTCCTGCGGGCCATGGGCGACTGGCATCCGCTCGGCTGGGTCTTCGTGGGGCTGCTGGCGCTGACCGTGGTGGGCTGGCTGGTGACCCGCGACCGGCGGCTGGCGCTGTGCCTGGTGTGGTTCGCGGCGCTGGCGGTGCCGCTGACGCTGTTCTCCGGGGTGCTGGACCCCAACGACATCTCGCTGCGCGGCTGGCTGCCGCGGTACTGGTTCGCGGTGTTCCCGGCGCTGCTGGCGGGCGGGTTCGGCGCGGTGATCCTGCTGGCGCGCCGGTGGATGCCGGCGGCGACGGCCGTGCTGGCCGCGGCGACCCTGGTCGCGGGCGCCGCGTACACCGTGGCGTCGGTCCGGTCCGTTCCCGGGCTGGCCCGCGACTCCGCCTGGAGCGAGCTGCGCGGCTGGCTGGCGGCCGGGAACGGCGACGACATCCGCGAGATCGTCGCCGACCGGCGGCTCGCGCAGACCCTCACCTTCTACGTCCGCACCCCGTGGGGCGAGCCGGTGTGGAACGGCCGGATCAACGACTTCGCGCACGACACCACCACGACGGTCCCGAAGTCCGACGGCCCGATGCTCTACACCCGCTGGCGCGGCCAGGAGTCGCAGGTCCTGTTCGGCTGGAGCCCCGAGGCGGCGGGATGGCGGCTGCGCTGGGAGTCCTCCGACGGCGTCCTCGGCCTCTGGGACCCGCCCGCCCGCGGCTGAACCGGACCCCGTGAACCAGGCCCCGGTCGGGGCCGGGCCTGTTGCACAGTGGCCTCAGCCACGCACGCGAGCGCGTGACCTGACCCGCGGGCCCGAAGCCGAAGGCCAGGGCTTTTGAAACACAGCTCAGCCCGAGCGCCGCCAGGCGACCCAGCCGTCGTTGGGGGACGTGCGGCGGTCCACGATCCGCCATCCGGGGGGCGCGCCGCCCTTCCAGGTGGACTCGGCGGGGGTCTTGCCGTTCCAGTAGACCAGCACCAGGTCGGCCTCGCGGGGCGGGGCGTGGTCGCCGTCGAAGCCGATCGTGGCGGTCCAGTTGAGCCAGTAGTACAGCGGCAGCCTCAGCCGCCAGGAGATGTCGCCGTCCACCGCGACGACCGGCGTGGTGGCGGGGCCGGCGATGGAACGGACGTCGGTGGCGGCGGTGTACTCGCGGACCAGGGGCGCGCCGACGCGCTCGTTGGCCGTCGCGATCATGCCGGTGCTGACCAGCGCGCACAGGGCCGTCAACGTCACCGTGGCCAGCCCCCGCAGCCGGGACGCCAGCATCGCCAGCCCCAGCAGCACCAGGCCCGCCAGCGTCGCCCGCTCCAGCCGGAACGCCGTCCAGTCCCAGGTCAGGAACGAGATCTCCGGGAAGTCGTAGGGCGTGAAGGTGTAGCGGGCCAGCCGGTCCCCGGCGTGCCAGCCCACCACGACCGCCGACCCTGCCAGCAGGGCCGCCGACAGCGCCGCCGCCCACGCCGCCGCCCGGCGGGGAAGCCGCAGCAGCACCGCGCAGCCCACCGCGAACAGCACGGGCGTCACGCACGCCAGGTAGCGGCCGTAGGCGTAGTTGCCGACGCGCTGCTCGTCGGGCAGGGCCGCCGAGGTCGCCAGCGCGATGCCCGCGACCACCGCGACCACCGCCAGCGCCAGGGCCCGCAGCCGTCCGGGCGCGTCCCGGCGCAGCGCCAGCATCGCCAGCGCGACCAGCCCGATCCCGGCGAGCCCGCCGGTCGCGGCGAGCTGGTACCAGACCTGGCCGGTCGCCAGCGACAGCGTCCAGCCCCAGCCGTCCAGGGAGGTCAGCCGTTGCAGCAGGTTGCCGCCGAGGTCGTTGTCGCCGTTGGGGTACATCACGGGCAGCAGCGAGTGGTTCAGGCGCGTCCCGGCGAGCGCGACGCCCGCCAGCACCGCCGCCGCCGACGCCGCCTCGCCCCGGCTCCGCCAGCGGGCCACCGCCGCCGTCAGCACCAGCGCCGCCTGGACCACCAGCAGGATCACGCCGCGCGTGTGGCAGACATAGGAGTAGGCCGCCAGCGCCGACGCGCCCGCCCCGTACAGCGCCACCCGCGCGGGCGACGCGGTGGCCCGCGCGCCGGCCGTCAGCCACGAGTGGACCAGCAGCAGCCAGCCCAGCACCACGACCGGCAGCACCGCGTCGGTGAGGGCGAACTCGGCGAAGAACACCACGCCGGTCAGCAGCGCGGTGGCGTTCCCGACCAGGAACGCCGCCCGCCGGTCCAGCCCGCAGCGGCGCAGCAGCACCAGCGCCAGCGGCAGCATCAACGCGCTGATCAGCGCGTTCTCGGCCTGGATGAGGCGGTAGACCGTCTGCGGGTCGTCCGACAGCCAGTGGGCGGGCGTCAGCAGCAGCGGGTAGCCGCCCCGGTAGACCGTCCCGTAGGACAGGTCCGCGGCGGGGCCGCCGCTCAGCACGCGGGCGGCGAACAGGTAGCCGGTCTCGTCGGGGGTGGCCACCGGCATGGTCTGCCCGGCGGAGGCGACCAGCCGGACCGCGACCTGCGCCAGGTAGGCCAGCAGGACCAGCAGCGTCCGCCGTCGTCTCGGGGGGGCGGCGACGTCGGGTCCGGGGGTCGCCCGACGCTCCGCACGCGTGTCCGGGCGCAGGGGTGGATGCGTCGTCATCGGTGCTGGGGGGTGCCCTGGCCGATCACCGTGAACGGGATTCTCATCGCCACCTCAGCGTGTCACAGCCCACCCGGCGGGACGAAACCGGGGAGGAAAGAGTCAGTAACTTCTCAGGTGGCGCAACGCCGTGGAACGGAGGCGTCACGCCCCGTGAGATGATCGCCGTGATGGACGGCGGGCACCACGAAGCCCCCCGCCCGGCGAGGGCGGAGGGCTCCGGACGTGGAACGAGGGGACGATCAGCCCTCGGTCCTGGTCTCGGCCTTCTCGGCCGCGGCCTCAGCGGTCCTACCGGCGGCCTGCCGCTCCACCGCGACCTTCTCCGCGGCGGCGTCCACCACGTTGGCGGCCTCGTCGGCGGCGTCCACCATCGGCGGGTGCTGGCGGCGGCGGATGCCCAGGATCGACACGAACAGCGAGGCGAAGATCGCCTGGAAGCTCATCATCAGCGCGACGGCGGCCGGGACGACCATGCGCAGCGAGTGCCGCGGGTCCAGCTCGCCGAAGCTGTTGACGCGCCAGTGCATCAGCGAGGCGACCAGCCCGGCCAGGCCCGCCAGGGCCAGCAGGCCGCCGAGCACCAGACCGCGCTCCAGGCTCCACCACTCGACCAGCTTCTTGACCCGGCTGTCGGGTGGCAGGAAGCCCTCGTGCATGGCGTAGACCTTGGTGAGCAGCGCGAACAGCACCGCCTGGAAGCCGATCACCAGCGCCGCGCCGGCGCCCACCAGGGTGTCGACGTCGAACGCGACCTCGCCGATGCGGACCGGACCGAACGACAGCGCGATCCCGGCGACCAGTCCGAGCGTCATAAAGATCAGACCGGGGATGAAGAACAGCCAGCGGGGGCTGTAGAGCATGAGGAAGCGCAGATGACGCCAGCCGTCACGCCAGGTGTTCAGGTGCGGCGGCCGGGACCGGCCGTCGGGCGACAGCGTGGTCGGCCGCTCGCGGATGTCGTACTTGGCGAGCGTGGCCTTCACCACCATCTCGGAGGCGAACTCCATGCCCCCGGTCTGGAGGCCCAGCCGCAGGATCGACTCCTTGTTGAAGGCGCGCAGCCCGCAGTGGAAGTCGCCGATCTTGCTGCCGAAGAACAGCCGCCCGACGAACGACAGCACCGGGTTGCCCAGGTAGCGGTGCAGCGCCGGCATGGCGCCGGGGGCGATGCCGCCCTTGAAGCGGTTGCCCATCACCAGGTCGGCGCCGTCCCGCAGGTCCTCCAGGAACGGGCCGAGCGTGGCGAAGTCATAGGAGTCGTCGCAGTCGCCCATCGCCACGTACTTGCCGCGGGCGGCGCGGATGCCGCCCATCAGGGCGTTGCCGTACCCCTTGTCGGCAACCGGCACCACCCGCGCGCCCGCCTCGCGGGCGAGCTGCTGGCTGCCGTCGGTGCTGCCGTTGTCGGCGATGACGACCTCGCCGTCGATGCCGTTCTCCTCAAGAAACCGAACCGTCTTCTGGACGCATGTCGCGACCGTCTCGGCCTCGTTCAGGCATGGCATCACTACGGAGAGTTCCACGCGATCTCCTTCGTTACCGCTGGTGACCGTCTGCGGTATTTTCGACTCATCTCATCGTGGGACCGGTCCCGCATGCGCGGGAAGCGTGTCATGTTGCGCACTTGCAACGCATTGTCCCCCTCCGCCAGGGTCACGGGCGGCAGGCTAGGACGTCTAGCATACGGGCACCTCAGCCTGGAAGGGGTGGTTCTGCTGTGACGTGCGCCGAGCAGAGTGAGCCCACGCAGGGGCCGGCGGACGCGCAGCCGGCCGTGGAAACGGCGGGCCATCCCGTACGTCTTGACCGGAAGAACAGAGTGGCGCGAGTGACCAGAGGGGGAATCGTGGCTGTGTCAGGGCTGCGCGGACGTGTCCGCGTGTCCGCGCTGGGGCCGCTGATACGCCGCAATCCGGCCTTCACTGTGATCCTGGCCATAGCCGCGCTGCTGCGGCTCGTGGCGATGGTGGGCTACGCGCCCGTCATGTTCTTCAACGACAGCTTCGACTACCTGCACGTCGCGGTGAAGCCGCAGCCCCACCAGCTGCGCCCGAACGGCTACTCGTTCCTGTTGCAGGCGCTGGAGCCGCTCCACAGCTTCGCGCTGGTGGCGTTCGTCCAGCACCTCATGGGCCTGGCGATGGGCGTGATGATCTACGCCCTGCTGCGCCACCGGTTCGGGCTCCCCGGCTGGGGCGCGACGCTGGCGGCGGCCCCGGTCCTGCTGGACGGCTACCAGATCCAGCTGGAGCACCTGGTGCTGTCGGACACCATGTTCACGTTCCTGGCGGTGACGGCCGTCACGGTGCTGCTGTGGCACGAGCGGACCACCTGGAAGGTCGGCGCCGCGGTGGGCCTGCTGATCGGGTTCGCCTGGCTGACCCGCTCGGTGGGCCTGCCGGTGCTGCTCGGCGTGCTGGTGTTCCTGCTGATCCGCCGCACCGACTGGCGCGTCCTGGCGGTGCTGCTGGCCGCCAGCCTGCTGCCGGTGGTGGGCTACATGGGCTGGTACAAGGCCGAGCGCGGCAAGTTCGCGATCACCGAGAGCAACGGGATCTTCCTGTACGCCCGGACCTACAAGTTCGCCGACTGCCACAAGATGAAGGACATCCCCGTCCAGGAGATGCCGCTGTGCACCGAGGCGGTCGGCGGCAGCCGCCAGCCCAACTCCCAGGACGGCATCTGGAACGCCGCCTCCCCCCTCAACCGCTATACCGGCCAGCGGTTCAGCCCCGAGAAGAACAAGATCGCCAACGACTTCGCCCGGCGCGCGATCCTCTCCCAGCCCGGCGACTTCCTGAAGGTCGTCGCGCACGACTTCCTCCGCGTCTTCCAGTGGAAGCGCACGGTGTTCCCGGACCCGGCGACCTACTCGCAGTACGAGTTCGGCCGCCGGTCCGCGCCGCTGCCGGAGTGGCAGATGGGCGGCGGCACCGCCCGCCAGGAGGCCAACCTCTACGAGGACGGCGACGCCCGCACCAAGCTCAACCAGCCGTTCGCCGGTGTCATCCGCGTCTACCAGGACCACGTGTACCTGCGCGGCTCCCTGCTCGGCCTCATCCTGCTGGTCGGGCTGGCGGGCATGGTGGCGATGTGGCGGCGCCTCGGCGGCCTGGCGTTCCTGCCGTGGTCCCTGGCGACGGGCCTACTGCTGGCCCCGGCGGCGACGGCGGAGTTCGACTACCGCTACGTGCTGCCGGCCGTGCCGCTGGCCTGCCTGGCGGCGGCGATCGCGTTCGGCCCGGAGGCGCGGGCCCGCTTCGCGGCGCTCCGCCGCGGGGGCAGGGCAGCGCCGGAGGCGACGCCGGTGCCCTCCCTGGAGGACGTCGTCGCCGATCCGAAGGTCCCCGCCCCCGCGGCCGGCTCGGCGGGCTGACCCCGCGCGGCGGCCGGGGACGGCGGTCTACCAGGCGTGGATGCGCCTCAGGTGGATCACCGTCTCCAGGCCGCTGTCGGGCCGCTGCTCCGGCACCCGCCCGCTCTTGCGCCACGGCGCCGAGAACGCCTTGACGTTGCCGCTGTGGCACTCGCAGCACGGGTGGTCGGTCCAGGGCGTCGTGCACGGGTGCCCGCCGTGGGCGTAGGCCACGGCCTCGCCGCCGTGCCCGTCGTCGACGTGCCGGACGTCGAACCCCTCTTCCCAGGTGGCGCCGCAGCGCAGGCACTCGTAGATCCACACCTCGTGGTCTGACCATGCGTTTCGCACAGCCCCCACCTCCTCGGGAACGCCTCATCGCGTTCCCTTCCAGTGTGCTCCGGCGGGCGCCGTTCCGACAGTCCGCCGACGGCACCCGAACGCGCTGCCGACGCCCGGCCGGTTGCGGCCCGCTCCCTTACCGGGAGTCCCCCCGCGCCGCCACCACGGCGTCGTAGACGGTCCGCTTGGGGACGCCGTTCTCCTTGGCGATCTCGCTGATGGCCTGCTTGCGGGGCGTTCCGGCGCCCTCGCGGGCGGCGACGGCGGCGGCCAGGTCGGCGGGGTCGGTCAGGCCCGCGCGGGCGGGCGCGCCGCCGACCACCAGCGTGATCTCGCCGAGGACGCCGGGCGCGGCCCACTCGGCCAGCCCGGCCAGCGGCCCCCGGCGGACCTCCTCGTAGGTCTTGGTGAGCTCGCGGCACACGGCGGCGGGCCGGTCGCCGCCGAACGCCTCGGCCATCGCCGCCAGCGTCGCGGCCAGGCGGCGCGGCGACTCGAAGAACACCATCGTGCGGGGCTCGCCCGCCAGCTCGGCCAGGCGGCGGGCGCGCTCGCCGGGCTTGCGGGGCGGGAAGCCCTCGAAGCAGAACCGGTCGGTGGGCAGCCCCGACATGATCAACGCGGTGGTCACGGCGGACGGGCCCGGCAGCACCCGCACCGGGACGTCCTCCGCCACGGCGGCCACCACCAGCCGGTACCCGGGGTCGGACACCCCCGGCATGCCCGCGTCGGTCACCACCAGGACGTCGCGGCCCGCCAGCAGCTCCTCCAGCAGCTCCGCCGAGCGCGCCTTCTCGTTCTGGTCGTGGTAGGACACGATCCGGCCGGTGAGCTCGACGCCCAGGTCGCCGGCCAGCCGCCGCAGCCGCCGGGTGTCCTCGGCCGCGATGACCGGGGCCGCCGCCAGCGCCGCCCGCAGGCGCGGCGAGGCGTCGTCGACCCGCCCGATCGGCGCCGCGCCCAGCAGCAGCGTCCCGGTGGGCCCGCCGGTTTCCTTGGTGTCCGCAGAGTTCCCCGTCACCCCTCCATTGTCCCGCCCGGCCCGCCCGCGTCCGGCCACCGCCCCGCTCCGGCCTTACGATGGCGGGATGGCGATGACGGATTTCGCGCCGGACCACGATCTCGGCCGGCGGTCGCGGCCGCCGACCCCGCGCGAGTGGCTCGCCCCGCCGATCCCGGGCAACCCCCTGTGGGGATGGCTCGGACCGCTGCTGGTCACCCTGTTCGCCGGGGTGCTGCGGTTCGACCGGCTGGCCAATCCACACGCCGTGGTCTTCGACGAGACCTACTACGCCAAGGACGCCTGGGCCCTGCTGAAGTTCGGCTGGGAGCACAACACCGTCAAGAACGCCGACAAGGTCCTCATCAACGATCCGAAGGCCGACATCTGGGGGGACGGGGCCTCGTTCGTCGCACATCCCCCGGCGGGCAAGTGGATGATCGCCGTCGGGGAGTGGATGTTCGGGGCGACGCCGTTCGGCTGGCGGTTCATGCCCGCGCTCGCCGGGACGCTGGCGGTGCTGATCCTGTGCCGGGTCGCCCGCCGGATGACCGGCTCGACGCTGCTGGGCTGCGCGGCGGGCCTGCTGCTGGCGGTGGACGGGCTGGCGTTCGTGACCAGCCGGACCGCTCTGCTGGACGTCTTCGTGATGTTCTGGGTGCTGGCGGGTTTCGCGTGCCTGGTCGCCGACCGGGACCGGTCGCGGGGGCAGCTCGCCGACCGGCTGGCGGACGGCGGGTCGTCCTACGGGCCGTTCCTGCCGCACTGGTGGCGGATCGCCGCCGGGGTCTGCCTGGGGATGGCGTGCGCCACCAAGTGGACCGGGATCTTCTATGTGGCGGCGTTCGGGCTGATAACCGTGTTCTGGGACTTCGGGGCGCGGCGCGCCGCCGGGGTCCGCCGGCCGCTGGCCGGGACGCTGGCGCTGGAGTCGCCGCTGGCGTTCGCGCAGCTCGTGATCGTCGGGGTCGTCACCTACCTGGCGACCTGGTGGGGCTGGATCTTCCGGCCGGGCGGCTGGGGGCGCGGCGAGGCCTCCTCGAACCCGCTGTGGCGGCCGTTCGAGGCGCTGCCCCGGCTGTGGCGCTACCACTCCGAGATGCTGAAGTTCCACAACGGTCTGGACGCCAAGCACGACTACCAGTCGTGGCCGTGGGACTGGCCGGTGCTGCGGCGGCCGGTGGCGTTCTTCTACAACGAGCCCAAGGGCGAGTGCGGCGCGGCCCGCTGCTCCCGCGAGATCCTGGGGATCGGCACGCCCGCGCTGTGGTGGGGCGCGCTGGTCGCGCTGGTGGTCTGCGCGCTGATCTGGCTGCTGGTGCGGGACTGGCGGGCCGGCGCGATCCTGCTGGGGTTCGCGGCGGGCTGGCTGAGCTGGTTCCCGTCGGCGTTCGCCGACCGGACGATGTTCCTGTTCTACGCCACGCCGCTGATCCCGTTCATGGCGATGGCGGTGGTGCTGGTGCTGGGCTACCTGATCGGACCGGCGCGGGCGCACGCGCCCGCGCACCTGGCACTGCGGACCGGCGAGGCGGGGCGCCCCCTGCCCTCCGCGCTGCCGAACGCCGCCCCGCGCCGCCTGGTCGGCGCGTCCATCGCGGGCGCGTACCTCCTCGTGGTGCTGGCGAACTTCGCCTACTTCTACCCGGTGCTGGCCGCCAAGGTGATGACCTACGAGGAGTGGAACGCCCGCATCTGGCTGTCCTCCTGGATCTAGCGGACGGCGGGCCCCGCCCGGAGCCGGACGGGGCCCGCGCGGCCCCTACCTCTTCAGCAGTCCCCGCATCTCGGTGATCTCCTGCTGCTGGGTGCGGACGATCTCACCGGCCATCGTCTTCGCGGCCGGGTGGGAGCCCTTGGCCTGCTCGTCCTTCGCCATGGTGACCGCGCCCTCGTGGTGCTCGATCATCATCGTGAGGAAGCGCCGGTCCAGCTCCCGCCCCTTGAGGCGGCGGAACTCCGCCATCTGCGCGGCCGTCATCATCCCGGCCATCCCGCCGTGGCCCTCGTGCCCTCCGTGGCCGGTCGCCGGGGCCCTGTCGTCGGGGAGGGGCGCGCCCCACTCGCGCAGCCAGCCCGTCATCGTCTCGATCTCGGGCCCCTGGGCCTTCCTGATCTGCTCGGCGAGCTTCCTGATCTCGGGATCGGTCGAGCCCTTCAGCACGATGTCGGACATCTCCACCGCCTGCCGGTGGTGGGGGATCATCATCTGCGCGAACATCACGTCCTGCGCGTTGTACTTCCCCGCCGCCTGCGTGGCGGCCGGGGCGGACGAGGGGCTGTGGGCGTCGCGCGCCGTCCCTCCCCCTCCGCCGCAGGCCGCCGTGCCGATCGCAACGGCGGTCAGCACCGCCGCGAGCTTGCCGTTCACTGGTTCTCTCCCTGGTCGTCACGGTCGTGTGGGCATGCCGAGGCGACCGGCGCCATCCCGCGATGGCGCCCGGTCACCGGCCTGTCACAGCCGCAACACCGAGAGTCGGTACAGATCGGGGGGCCGGGAGCGCGGCGGTCCGCGCCACCGGGCCGCGTTCCACGGCGACGTGCGCGGCACCGGCAGGACCCCGACGAGCCGCGGCACGCCGAACGCCAGCAGCAGCACGCCGCCCAGCAGCGCGAAGCAGACCGCGCCGCTCTCGCAGCCCGTCAGGTGACCGGCCACCCCGTCGCCCGCCGCGAACCCGTGGGTGACGGGCTCGCCGTGGTGCCCGAGGCCGTGGTGGGTGGCCAGGACGGGTTCGGCGACGTGGACCGGGGACGGCGACGCCGACAGCCCGTGCATCGCCAGCAGTCCCAGCAGCAGCCCGAACCCGAGCAGCAGGAGGACCGCGCTCCGCGATACCCCCCGGCCGTTCATGTTCCTACGGTAGCGGCCTCCCGCGCGGCGGGGACACCGGGGCGGAGGGCACGCGCGCCCAGGAGGCAGACCAGCAGGGCCAGCACGCCGCCGAGCCCGGCCCCGGCGAACGCGCCGGGCACGCCCGCCAGCTCCTGCCCGAACCCGGACACGAACGAGCCGACCGCCCCGCCCGCGCCGATCGCCGCCACGACCCACGCGAACGCCTCGGTCACCGTCCCCACCGGGGCCAGCCGGTCCACCAGCGAGAAGCTGCACGCCAGCACGGGGGCCAGGAACACGCCGCTGACGAACGCCAGCACCGTCATGACCGGCAGCGCCGGGGCCCACACCAGCGGCAGGTAGCCCAGCGCCAGCGCGGCCAGCAGCCACGGCAGCCGCCGGTGGTGCTCGCCCGGCCACTCCCGCGCCCCGTACACCAGGCCGCCGGCCAGGGCCCCGGCCGACATCGCGGCCATCAGCACGCTGTGCGCGACGTCGCTGTGCAGGCGTTCGGCGTAGGCGGTCGAGGCGACCGCGTACACCCCCAGCGCGATGCCCGCCAGGCTCAGCGACAGCAGCAGCGCGCACAGGCCGGGCGAGCGCAGCGGCCCGGCCCAGTCGGCCGTCCTCGGCTCGCCGCGCCAGGACCGCGACGGCCCCGAGGTGACCACCACGAGCGTTCCGGCGACGCCGAGCGCGCCGGTCAGCAGCAGCGCGGCCTCGGTGTTCACCAGCGCGGCGGCGGCCACCAGCAGCGGGCCGACGGTGAACAGGATCTCCTGCGCGGCGGCGTCCAGCGCGTAGGCCGCCTGGACCTGCTCCCGGCCGGGCAGCACCAGCGGCCACAGCGCCCGCAGCCCGGCCTCCAGCGGCGGGGTGGCGAGCCCGGCGACCAGCACCGCCGCGACCGTGACCGGCATCGGCCCGGACCCGACCAGCGCCAGCAGCGCGAACCCGAGCCCCGACACCACGGCCGAGGGCAGCAGCACCCACCGCTGGCCGTACCGGTCCATGGCCCGGCCCAGCACCGGCTGCCCGGCCGCCATGGCCAGGCCGAGGATCGCGCCGAGCGTTCCGGCGAGCGGATAGCCGCCGCCCTCGGCCCGCACGTGGAGGATGACGGCGAGCATCCCCATGCCGTTGGGCAGCCGGCCCAGCAGCGTCCCGCCGAGCAGCCGCCCGGCGTGGCGCAGTCTCAGGAACTCGACATAGGTCCGCATTCCGCTCCCGCCATCAGTCAGTCATACGTATTACTGTTCCCGTCATACGTACCACCTCTCGGGCGGTGCGTTCTACCGTTGTCTCCGTGAGGAAGAGCACCGGGTGACCGCGACCAGCCGCCCCACCAGCCGGGACGTGGCCCACGAGGCGGGCGTCTCGCAGTCCACCGTCTCCCTCGTCCTCGGCGGCAAGTGGGCGGGCCGGGTGTCGCCCGCGACCGTCGCCACCGTCCAGGCCGCCGCCGAACGCCTCGGCTACCGCCCCAACCCGGCGGCCCGCAGCCTGCGCCTCGGCACCACCCGCACCGTGATGCTCATGGTCCCCACGCTCACCGCCCCGTTCTTCGGGTCGGTCTACGCGGGCGCGGCGCGCGAGGCGGCCCGGCACGGCCTCGGCGTCGTGGTCTACCCCTGGCCCGACGACGCGGGACCGGCCGACAGCCCGTTCGCCACCCCGCACGAGGCGATCGACGGCATCCTGGCGTCGTCGATGCCCGAGGAGGTCGTCGAACGCTTCCACGGCACCCCCGTGGTGATGCTCGACAGCGACCCCGGCGGCCGGTTCCCCACCGTGAACTTCGGCGTCGCCGACGGTATGCGGGCGCTGGTCGCGCATCTGGCGGGGCTGGGGCACCGCCGGTTCGGGCACGTGGCCGCGACGGTGCACCAGTGGACGTTCCACACCCGCCACGCCGCGCTCGCCGCCGCGGTGGCCGAGGCCGGCGGCACGCTGGCCCGCGCGGCCGGGGCCCTCGACATCACCGAGGCCAAGGACGCGGCGGGACGCCTGCTGGACGCCGCGCCGGACCCCGCCGCCCGCCCGACCGCGCTGGTCTGCGACGACGACCTGATGGCGGCGGGGGCGTACAAGGCCGCGCGCGCCCGGGGCCTGGAGGTGCCCGCGGACCTGTCGGTGACCGGGATGGACGACGTCCTGCTGGCCACGGCCCTGGAACCGGAGCTGACCACCGTCCGGCTCCCGGCCGAGGAGCTGGGCGCCGAGGGGATGCGCTCCCTGCTCACCCTGCTGAACGGCACCCGCCCCGAGCCCCGCACCCTGCCGGGCGAGCTGGTCGTCCGCGCCTCCACCCGCGCCACCGGCCGGTAGCCCGCGAAAAGATCATTGGTCGGCGCCCAGTGGGTAGGGGCCCACCATGAGCGCCCACCCCTCCGAGACCGATCCCGACGTCCAGCCGGGACGGGCGGCCAGCCGGGCGGCGACGATCCGCACCGCCAGCGGCAGGTGCCCGCACAGCCGCAGGACCTCGGCGACGGCGGCGGGCTCGGCGGCGGCGCGTTCCTCCCCGACGATGCCGGTGAACAGCGCGGACGCCTCGTCCGCCGCGAACGCCCGCAGCGGCACCGACCACGCCCCGGCCGGTCCGACGGTGGGGGCGCGGCCGGTGACCAGCACGGCGCAGCCGGGGTCGCCGGGCAGCAGCGGGCGGACCTGCTCGGCGTCGCGGGCGTTGTCGAGCAGGACCAGCACGCGGCGCCCGGCCAGGCGGGTGCGGTACAGCGCGGCGCGTTCGGCCTCGCTCTCGGGCAGGGCGGCGTCGGGCACGCCGAGCGCCCGCAGGAACTCGCCCAGCACGGCGACGGGCTCGGCCGGGTCGCCGCCCGCGCCGTGCAGGTCGACATAGAGCTGCCCGTCGGGGTGGTCGCCGCGCACCCGGTGCGCCACGTGGACGGCCAGCGCGGTCTTGCCGACGCCGCCCGCGCCAAACAGCGCGATCACGGTGGGGGCGGCGCCGGGCGGCGCGGTGAGGCGGGCGGTGAGGCGGGCGACCAGGTCGGCGCGGCCGGTGAAGTCGGCCAGGTCGGCGGGCAGCGACGCGGGCCGCGTCACGGGGTCGGGGTCGGGTCCGGACGGAGCCGGGGCCGGGCCGCCCGCGAGCAGCCGGGCGTGCAACCGTCGCAGTTCGGGGCCGGGATCGGCGCCCAGTTCGGAACGGAGCGTGCGGTGCAGCGCGGCGTAGGCCGCCAGCGCCTCGGCCTGCCGCCCGTCGCGGGACAGCGCCAGCATCAGCAGCCCGTGCAGGTCCTCGCGCAGCGGATGCTCGGCCGTCAGCGCGGTCAGCTCGGCGACGGCCTCGGCATACCGGCCCAGCTCCAGGTCGATCTCCAGGCGGGACCGCCGGGCGGCCAGGCGGCGTTCGGCGAGCCGGGAGCGCTGCGTCTCGGCGAACGGGCCGGGCAGCCCGGCCAGGGGATCGCCGCTCCACAGCTCCAGGGCCTCGGTCAGCAGCAGCCGCGCCGCGTCCAGGTCGGCGCGCGACCGGCCGCCCGCCGTCAGCCGCGCCGCCTCGGCCACGCGCCGGTCGAACCCGGTCAGGTCCAGCGCGCCGTCGGGGACGTCCAGCCGGTAGCCGTCGCCGGCCGACCGCAGGACCGCTGGCCGGGTCCGGTCGTTCTCCAGAACCCGGCGCAACCGGGACACATAGGTGCGTAGCGTTCCGACCGCCCGCGCCGGGGGCTCCTCCCCCACACCGCCGCCACCAGCGCGTCGATCGGCACGGCGCGTCCGGAACGGAGGAGCAGCGCCGCCAGCAGCGCCCGCTGCTGGGGTCCGCCCAGCGCCAGTTCCTCCGGCGACGGCTCCCCGTTCCGCCAGGCGCGCACGGGGCCGAGCACGGCGAAGCGGAGGAACGGTGCATTCGTCACGGGGCGATTCTTCCTTATGAAACGGACCTTTATGGTGGTCACCGATGGACGATCGGCTAGCGGACCTGCGGTTCACAGTGCTGGGACCGGTACGCGGCCGGTGCGGCGCGGACGAGCTCGACCTCGGCCCGCCCCAGCAGCGCGCGCTGCTCGCCGCGCTGCTGCTGCGCGAGGGCCGGGCCGCCTCCGCGCCGGAACTGGTCGACGCCCTGTGGGGTGACGATCCCCCGGCGCGGGCGGTAGGCGCGCTGCGCACCTACGTCTCCCGGCTGCGCCGCCTGCTGGAGCCGGGCCGGGGCTCCGGCGACGCCGCGCGGGTCCTGGTCACGGTCGGCGGCGGGTACGCGCTGCGGCTGCCCGACGGCGCCCTGGACGCCGCCGACTTCGAACGCGACCTCGCCGCCGCCGAGGCCGCCCGCGCCGCGGGGGACCCGGCGGGGGCGCGCGAGCTGCTGCGGACGGCGCTGGGCCGGTGGCGGGGCGAGCCGCTGGCCGGGGTGCCGGGGCCGTTCGCCGAGACGCAGCGCGCCCGGCTGGCCGAGCGGCGGCTCACCGCGCTGGACCGCCGGTTCGCCCTGGACCTGGAGCTGGGGGACCACGCCGAGATCGTCGCCGAGCTGTCGGCGCTGGTGGCCGAGCACCCGCTGCGGGAACGGCCGCGCGGGCTGCTGATGCTGGCGCTGTCGCGGTCGGGCCGCCAGGCCGAGGCGCTGGCCGTCTACGACGACGCCCGCCGCGTCCTGGCCGAGGAGCTGGGCATCGAGCCCGGACCCGAGCTCAGCGGGATCCACGCGCGGGTGCTGGTCTCCCCCGGCGGCCCCGGGGCGCCCGCGCCCACGGCGGCGCGGCCCGCGCAGCTCCCCGGCGACGTGGCCGACTTCACCGGCCGCGCGGAACAGGTCGGCGCCCTGTGCGCGGCGCTGCGCGCCCGCCCCCGCCGCGCCCTGCCGATCTGCGCGGTCGCGGGCGCGGGCGGCGTCGGCAAGACCGCGCTGGCCCTGCACGTGGCGCACCGGGTGCGCGGCGACCACCCCGACGGGCAGCTCTATGTCGACCTGCACGGCGCGGGCGGCGACCCGGCCGAGCCCCGGACGGTGCTGGGGTCGTTCCTCCAGGCGCTGGGGGTGGCGCGGGACGCCGTCCCCGACGGGCTGGCCGAACGCGCCGCGCTGTACCGCACCCGCCTGGCCGGACGCCGCGTGCTGGTCCTGCTCGACAACGCCCGCGACGCCGAGCAGGTCCGCCCGCTGCTGCCCGGCGACCCCGGCTGCGCCGTGCTGGTCACCAGCCGGGCCAAGCTCGGCGGGCTGGACGCGGCCCGGTTCATCGACCTGGACGCGATGGAGCCCGCCGAGTCCCTGGCCCTGCTCACCCGGATCGTCGGCGACGCCCGGACCGGCGCCGAGCCCGGCGCCGCCGCCGAGCTGCTGGAGGTGTGCGGGCACCTGCCGCTGGCGGTGCGGATCGTCGCGGCGCGGCTGGCCGCCCGGCCGTCGTGGACGGTGGCGTCGCTGCTGCGGCGGCTCGACGACGAGGACCGGCGGCTCGCCGAGCTGCGCGTCGCCGACCTAGCCGTGGAGGCGGTGTTCCGGCTGGCCTACCGGCAGCTCGACGACCGGCAGCGGCGCGCGTTCCGGCTGCTGGCGCTGGCCGACGGCCCGTCGGTGTCCCGGGAGGCCGCCGCCGCGCTGCTGGGGACCGACGCGTTCGACGCCGAGGAGCTGTGCGAGTCGCTGGTCGACGTGAGCCTGCTGCGCTCCCCCACCGCGGGCCGCTACCGCTACCACGACCTGGTCCGGCTGTACGCGCGGGGCCGCGCCGCCGCCGACGAGCCCGCCGCCGAACGCGCCGCCGCGCTGCGCCGCCTGCTGCACTTCTGCCTGGCCACCGCCCGCGACGCGCACCTGACGCTCAACCCCGGCGACGGCCGCGCCCTCAACACGCTGCCGCCCCGCGGCCGGGGCCTGGGGTTCGCCGACCAGCGGGCCGCCCGCGACTGGCTGTTCACCGAGGCCGACACGCTGTTCGCCGCGATCGCGCAGGCGGCGCGGGACGCCGACCGGTCGCTGCTGCCCCCGGCCGCCGACCTGCTGCTGATGACCGACGCGCTGGTCGACTCGGGGCTGTACCGGCACGAGTGCGAGCAGGCCGCCTACGCGGTGATCGACGCGGCGTGGGAGCGGCGGGACCTGCGGTCGGAGGGCCGCGCGCACCTCCAGCTCGGCTGGGTCTACTTCTACGCCGACCGGATCGCCGACGCCGCCGCGGTGTGCCGGACGGCGCTGCGCCGGGGCCGCGAGACCGGCGACGTGTGGACGGTCGGCGACGCCCTGGGGCGGCTCGGCGCGTGCGCGCTGATGGCGGGCCGCCCGGCGGAGGCGGTGCGGCACAAGGAGGCGGCGCTGGCGGCGTTCCGGAAGATCGGCGACCGGTACGGCGAGGCCAACATCTGGGCCGGGCTGGGCCGCCCGCTGCTGGGCGCGGGCCGCGCCGCCGAGGCCGTCGCCGCCGCCGAGCGCGGGCTGTCCCTGCACCGCGCGCTCGGCAGCGGCAGCCGCATCGGCTACGCCCTCTACCAGTCGGCCGTGGTGCTGGAGGGCGTCGGCCGTCCCGCCGAGGCGGTCGCCCGGTGCGGCGAGGCGCTGCGGGTGTTCCGGGGCGGCCGCAACCGGCAGTGGGAGGGGCTGACGATGGTCCGGGCGGCGGCGGCGCTGCTGGCCCTCGGCAGCCCCGCCGAGGCGGCGCGGGTCGCCGCCGACGCGGTGGCGGTCACCGGCGAGGTCGGCTACGCGTGGGGCCACGCGCAGGCGCTGCGCGTGCTCGGCCGGGCGCTGCACGACCTGGGCGACGCCGACGCCGCGCGGGAGCGCTGGACCGAGGCCCTGCGGATCTTCCAGCGGCTGAACGCGCCGGAGACCGGGGAGGTCCGCACCCTCCTCCACGGGCACGACGGCCCCGAGGGGCCGGTCACGCGGTCGGCTTCCACGGCGTGACGCGGGAGTCGGCTGCCATGGGCGGGAACGCGGTCGCGGGCATGCACCGACCCTGCCACGGGTGTTTCCCCCGCCACAAGAACCACCGGAAAGAACCCTTCCGTCCTGCGGCGATACCGGACCGGATATCGCTGCGCGGCCCCTGCCGATATTGGACGCCCGCCGGGCCCCTCTGGTGTCCTCTGCGCATGACCGCAGCTCCCCCTCGGGTCCCCCGCCTCCGGCCGGGCGCGCCCGCCCCATGAGCGCCGACGTCCCGGGCCGGGGCGACCGCCACACGGTCGCCGTGGTCGTCGCGGTCCAGGCGGCCGCCTCGATGGGCTACTTCGCGGCGATGGCGCACGTCGTCGTGCACCTCAGGGACGACCTGGGGCTGGCCGCCGGGCTGATCGGCCTGGTGCTGGCGCTGCGGAACCTCGTGCAGTACGCGCTGTTCCTGCCGGTCGGCGCGCTGGCGGACGTGCTGAACCCGGTGCGGACGGGCGTGCTGGCGTGCGCGCTGCGGGCCGTCGGGTTCGCGCTGCTCGGCACCGTGTCCTCCACGGCCGGACTGGTCGTCGCGGCGGTGCTGCTGGGCACCGGCGGGGCGCTGTTCCACCCGGCGGCGCAGTCGCTGCTGGCCGGGGTCGCCGAGCGGCGGCGCGCCCGCGGGTACGCCGCGTACACGATCACGTTGCAGATCTCGGCGGTGGTCGCGCCGCTGCTGGGGCTGGCGCTGCTGAACGTCGGGTACTGGCTGGTGGCGGCGGCCTCGGCCGGGCTGTGGGCGACCGCGGCGTTCCTGTTCTCGCTGGTCCGGCAGGTCCCGCGCGCCCCGGCCGGGGGCGGGGTCGTCGCCGGGGTGCGCACGGCGCTGCGGGACCGGGTCTTCATGTGGTTCGCGGTGGTGTCGATGCCCACGATGCTGATGGCGGACCAGGCGGCGGTGGTGGTGCCGCTCGGCGGCGCGGACGCGGGCGCGGTCACCGTGTTCTCCTGCGTGCTCGCGGCGGTCTCGGCGGCGCTCCAGCCGTGGTGCGCGGTGGGAAGCCGCGCCGAACGGCCCGCCATGCTGCGCGCCGGGATGCTGTTCGTCGGGGCCGGCTACCTGCTGCTGGCGACCGGGGCGGGCGGCCACCTGGCGGGCCTGGTCGCGGTGGCCGTGCTGCACGGGTTCGGCGGCGGCATGCTGCAACCGGCGGTGTTCCACTCGATCGCCCGGCTCGCCCCGCCGACACGCTACGGGGCTTACCTGGGCGTACGGGCGTTCTTCTCGGGCCTGCTCGCCTTCGCCGGAGGCACCGCGGTGGGCCGCCTGTTCGAACTGGGCCCGACCGGCACCGCGACGGCCCTGGTCGCCCTGGCGCTGATCGCCTTCGCCTCGGCGGCGGCCCCGCGCGCGTTCCCGGGGCGGGGGACCGGCGCGGAGAGCGCGGTCCCCCGCGAGACGCCCCGGGGCGAGACGGTGAAGGTCGGGCCCCGCGACTAGTCCACCGCTAGTCCACCGCGCGCAGGAACGACGCGGCGATGGGCGCGGCCGTCCCGGCTCCGGTGCCGCCGTCCTCCACGAGCACCGCGAACGCCAGGTCGCCCCGGTAGCCGATGAACCAGGCGTGCGTGGGCGGGTCCTCGCCCGATCCGAACTCGGCGGTGCCGGTCTTGCCCGCCGTTCCGGCGGGGAAGTCGACCTTGGCGGCGGTGCCCTCGCTGACCACGGCGGGCATGAGGGTCCGCAGCGCCCGCCGGACGCCCGGTTCCAGGGGTTTGGGCGGTTCGGGGCGGCGGCCGCCCGCGTCGAGGGCCTGGGCGGCGGTCGCGGTGTCGACCAGGCGCGGCGACCGCCAGGTGCCGTTGGCCGCGGCGGCGGCGACGCCCGCCATGTTCAGCGGGCTGGTCAGCACCTGGCCCTGGCCGAACGACGCCGAGGCGAGCGCCGTCGCGTCCTTGTTCTTCGGGAACCGCGCGCGGACGGCGGGCAGCCCCGCGATGATCGGCGCGTTGAACCCGAACTGCTCGGCGACCCTGGTCAGCCGTTCGTCGCTGAGGCGGCGGGTGGTCAGGTCGGCCATCGTGGTGTTGCAGGAGTGGGCGAACGCCTCCTTGAACGGCACCGTGCCGAAGCTCTCGAACTTGGCGTTCTTGAACGTGAACCCGCCGATGGCGGTGGTGGCGGGGCAGCCGACCCGGTCGGTGGTGCGCAGCCCGTCGGCGACCAGCGCCGCCGCCGTGACGACCTTGAACGTCGAGCCGGGCGGATACTGCCCCATCAGCGCGCGGTTGTAGCCGCCGGGCTTGTTGGCGACGGCCAGGATCTCGCCGGTGGAGGGCCGGACCGCGACCAGCGACGCGGGTTTGTCGACGTCGGTCAGCGCCTGTCCGGCGGCGCGCTGCGCCTTCGGGTCCAGCGTGGTGCGCAGCGGCCGTCCCTCCTGCCCGCCGAAGCCCTTGAGGTTCTGCACCGTCCTGCCCTGCGCGTCGACGATCTGCACGGTCTGCGCCGGGGTCCCGGCGAGGCGCTTCTCGTACTGGCGGTTCAGGCCGTCCACCCCGGCGGGGTCGCCCTTGCGGTAGGGCGCGCCGAGCTTGCGGGCGATCTCGTCGGTGGCGGCGCCGACCGGCCCGGCGATCTGCCGCACCGACCCCGAGGGGGACGCCGACAGGTCGCTGCCGTCGGCGGCCTGGATCGTGGCGCGCTTGGGCCAGACGCGCGTGCTCTGGACGCGCTGGCCCTCCTTCAGGCCGGGGTACAGCACGGCGGGCGACCAGACGACGCGCCACCCGCCGTCGCGTTCGGTCAGCTTGAACGAGCCGGTGTAGGACCATTTCCGGTCTCCGGCCAGGGTCAGGTCCGCGTGGTAGGAGCCGCCGTCGTCGTCGACGCCCCCGAGGGTGAAGCCCTGCCGGACCGCCCCCAGGTCGTCGCGCATGCGGGTGAGGCGCTGCTCGAAGTCGGCGGGCGGGTCGGCGGTCAGCGCGCGCATCGCCGCGAAGTCGCTCCTCCCCCAGGCCGCCAGGTAGCGCTCGGCCGCCTCCTCGGGTCCGTCCCCGCGGCGCAGGAACCACACCGTTCCGGCCCCCGCGACCATCACCGCGACCGCGGCGATGATCAGCCAGGTTCGGCGCATTCGGTTCTCCTCTCGGTCGGTCACCCGCCCCAGGACACCAGACCGTTCCCCAGAAAGTCCAAGATTGATATGGATAGTGATTTGATATGAGATCGCATATCATTGCTGTTCGTGAACCTGGTGGGGCATCTGAACGCCTTCGTCGCGGTCGCCGAGGAACTGCACTTCGGCCGCGCGGCGGAGCGGCTCGGCATGGCCCAGCCCCCGCTCAGCCAGCGTATCCAGCGGCTGGAACGCGAGCTGGGGGTGCGGCTGTTCGACCGTTCGTCGCGCCGGGTGGAGCTGACCGCCGCCGGGCGGATGCTGCTGGAGGAGGCGCGTGACATCCTCGAGCGGGTGGAACGCGTGCACACCCTGGCCGAGCGCGCCCGTCTCGGCGAGACCGGAGCCCTGCGCGCGGGGCTGCCGCCGGACCTGGGGGGCGCCGTGGTGGCCGCGCTGATCTCGGCGTTCCGGGACCGCCGCCCCGAGGTGCGGCTGGACCTGCGGGAGATCGGCACGACCGGCCAGGCGCAGGCCCTGGCCGACGGCACCCTGGACGTCGGGGTGCTGCGGCACCCGTGCGACGGGCGGGCGCTGGCGTTCGGGCCGATGCTGGCGCAGCGCATCGGGGCGCTGCTGCCCGCCGACCGCCCGGTCGACGGCCCGCTGCACGTCGCCGACCTGGCGGGCGACGACCTGGTCACCACGCCGCGCGAGGAGGCCCCCGGGCCGTTCGACGAGATGCTGGCGGTGTGCCGGCGCCACGGCTACGACCCGCCGAACGTCCACGAGGCCCGCAACACGCAGTTCGCGCTCGGGCTGGTCCTGGCGGGGACGGCGGTGGCGCTGACGCCCCGCGTGCAGGCCCCGGGCGTGACCTGGCACCCGCTGGCCGGGGACCCCCTGAACCAGCGGGTCTCGTGCGCGTGGCGGCGCGACGACGACTCGCCGGACATCGCGGCGTTCACCGAGACCGCGACCGCCGTCCTGTGCGCGGAGGCGGACATGACCCCGCTCTCCGCGTCGTCCCCGACGCGCCGCGTCGTGCCGCGCCCCGCGTTCGGGTTCCTGGCATGAGGCGCGTGGAGGAGGCGTTCCGCGGCGCCGGGGTCACGGGCTGGCTGCACGCGGTGGACCTGGACTCGGGCCGCGAGGTGAGCGTGCGCGGCGACGAGCCGGTGGTGCTGGCGTCGGTCTACAAGGTGCCGGTGCTGGTGGCGTTCCACCGGCAGGCCGCCGCCGGGCTGCTGGACCGCACCGCCCCCGTCACGCTGCGGCCCGACGGCCGCACCGCCGGGCCGACCGGGATCTCGGCGATGCTGGACGAGGTCCGGATGTCGCTGCGCGACCTGGCCCTGCTGATGATGACGGTGAGCGACAACGCCGCCGCCGACGCGGTGCTGGCGCGCGTCGGGCTGGACGCGGTCAACAAGGCGATGGCCGACCTCGGCCTGTCGCGCACGCACATCGCCTACGACGGGCGGGACCTGCACGCGACGCTGCTGGAGGACGGCGGCGTCGCCGACCTGGGCGAGCTGTGGGGCCGCCTGGACGAGCCGGGGATGCTGGCGCGGCTGCGGGTGCTGGACCCGGCCCGCACCACGCGCAGCACGCCCCGCGAGATGGCCCGGCTGCTGGCGATGGTCTGGAACGACGAGGCCGCCCCGCCGGAGGACTGCGCGCAGATGCGGCGGATGATGGGGCTCCAGGTGTGGCCGCACCGGTTGTCGTCCGGGTTCCCCTACGACGACGTGCGGGTCAGCGGGAAGACCGGCACGCTGCCGACCCTGCGCAACGAGATCGGCGTCGTGGAGTACCCGGACGGGGGCCGGTACGCGGTGGCGGTGTTCACGCGTTCGCTGCTGCCGCTGGCGGTCCTGCCGCAGGCGGACGCGGTGATCGGCACCGCGGCCCGCCTCGCGGTCGGGGAACTGCGGCGTTAGGCGTCGGGGCGCCCATCTGGACCAGCCGGTGCACGCCGGTCACCCGGCCCAGCGTCCGGTGGGGCACGCGGCTCTGCACGAGCCCGGTGGAGACCGCGCCCCACACCGTCGCGTTCGCCCCGAAGACCACGGACACGGCGCCCGCCTGCCAGGGGGCGGTGCTGAGCGCGAGCGCGGCGTGCGTCACGGTCTCCACGGCCAGCCCGGCGGCGAGGGTGACGCCGTCACCGATGTTGGAGACGGCCGAGGCGTCCAGAGCTTGGCGAACTCCCCGCCCGTGCGGGCGGGTCCGGGGGCACGCAAGGCACGACTCCTCGCTCAGGGGGAAATCTCCCGCCGCGTGGCGGCGGGTCGGGTCAGACCGCCGCCGCTGGGATGGCCGTGCCGCGCGTGCGTCGCTCCGTCCGTCGGGCCCTCAGGCATGATCACTCAGGCGGCCGGGGCGCGTCATCCGGTTTCCCGTCGGTATCGTGTGGGCGCCTGGAGGGACTTCACGGAATGACGGAGCGTGTGCTCGGCGGCCGCTATCGGCTGCGCGACCGGATCGGCGACGGCGGCATGGGGACGGTGTGGGCCGCGGTCGACGAGACGCTGCGCCGCGATGTCGCGGTCAAGGAGGTCCGGATCCCCGAGGGGCCGGCCCCCGAGGCGCGCCGCCGCCTGGTCGAGCGCGCCCGCCGCGAGGCCCGCGCCGCCTCGCTGGTCGACCACCCCAACGTCGTCACCGTGCACGACGTGGTCGTGGAGGACGACCGGCCCTGGATCGTGATGGAGCTGGTCGGGGGCGAGTCCCTGGCCCGGATGGTCGAGACGCGGGGGCCGCGGCGCCCCGAGCACGTCGCGCACCTGGGGTTGAAGCTGCTGGACGCGCTGGAGGCCGCGCACGCCCGGGGCGTGGTCCACCGCGACGTCAAGCCGAGCAACGTGCTGATCGACCGGGACCGGGTCGTGCTGACCGACTTCGGGATCGCCGGGATCGACGGGGACGCGGGCCTGACCGGCACCGGGGAGTTCACCGGGTCCCCCGGCTACACCGCGCCCGAGGTGCTGCGCGAGCGGCCCGCCGGGCCCGCCTCCGACCTGTGGGCGCTGGGGGCGACGCTGTACACGGCCGTCGAGGGGCGCGCGCCGTTCCAGCGGGACACCCCGATGGCCACGCTCGGCGCGGTCCTCACCGAGGAGCCGACGCCGCCGCGGCACGCGGGCTCGCTGGCGCCGCTGCTGTGGCACCTGCTCCAGAAGGACCCGGCGGAACGGATGCGCCCCGACGCGGCCCGCCAGGTGCTGCGCAACGTGGCCGCCGGTCTCCCCTCGGGCCTGCGCGACCCCGTGGTGTCACCGCCGGCGTCCAGGCGCCGCGTGCTGGTCCCGGTCGTCGCGTCCGCCGGGGTGATCGCGGTGCTGGCGGGAGCGGCGTTCGCGCTGACCGGCGGAGAGGAGCGCAAGGCCGTCGCGGACCCGCCGCGCACGCCGCCCCCGTCGTCCGCGCCCTCCCCGCCGTCGGTGACCCCGACCACGGCGCCGAAGCCCGAGCCGCTGGACCTGTGCGCGCTGCTCACCGAAGATCAGATCGGGCGGCTGGTGCCGGGAGAGCCGCGTACGGAGCGCGACACGGACTCCTGTTCCTGGGTGGCCAGGGGGCGGGGCCTGACCGTCACGCACCGCGCCCGCGCCACCCCCGACCGCCTCCCGGGGTCGTCGACGGAGGCGCACACGGAGTTCCTCCAGGCGCGCCGGGAGCAGGCCAGGCCGGGGACGCGGGTGTGGCACTGGTCGGAGATGGGCGTCCCCCCGGTCGTCCGGGCGACCTCGACGGCGGCGCGGACGGCGCCGGGCGTGGGCGCGGAGGCGTTCGCGTACGACGTGGTCAAGGGGAGCAAGCCGTTCGACAAGTCGGTCGTGACGTTCCGCTCGGGGATCCACGTGCTGGAAGTGGAGCTGGCCTACGCGCGCGGGACCGCCACGCCGGGTGACGCGGTGCGGGCGGCCCGCCTGGTGGCGCAGAACGTGGAGAAGCGTTCATGACCACCGGGACGCGCCTGCTGGCGGGCCGCTACCGCCTCGACGCCCGCCTGGGGCAGGGCGGCATGGGGATCGTGTGGCGGGCCACGGACCTGGAGCTGCGGCGTCCGGTGGCGGTCAAGGAGCTCCTGCTGCCCGACCACCTGTCCCCCGCCGCCCGCGAGAACGCGGCGCAGCGCGCGATGCGCGAGGCCCGCGCCGCCGCCCTGCTGCGGCACCCGTCGATCGTGGCCGTGCACGACGTGGTGATGGACGAGGGCCGCCCGTGCATCGTGATGGACCTGCTGTCGGGGCGTTCCCTGGACCGGGTCGCCAAGGAGGGCCCCCTTCCGCCCGAGCGGGTGGCGCGGATCGGCCTGGAGGTCCTGTCCGCGCTGCGCCTGGCGCACGAGAACGGCGTGCTGCACCGCGACGTCAAGCCCGCGAACGTCTTCCTGCACGACGACGGCCGCGCGATCCTCACCGACTTCGGCATCGCGGCCCTGGAGGGCGACGCGACGCTGACCGAGACGGGGATGCTCGTGGGGACCCCCGCGTTCATGGCCCCCGAGCAGGTCAAGCACGAGGGGATGGGTCCGGCGGCGGACCTGTGGTCGCTGGGCGCGACGCTGTACGCGCTGGTGGAGGGGAGGCCGCCGTTCCAGCGGTCGACCGTGATGGGGATGCTGACGGCGGTGCTGACCGAGCCCCCCGAGCCGCCCCGCCGGGCGGGCCCGCTCGCCCCGGCCGTCCTGGCCCTGCTCAACAAGAATCCGGCGGTGCGCCTGGACGCGAACGGTCTGGAGGGGGCCCTGCGCGCGGTGGCCGCGGGGGCTGAGCCGCCGCCCGTTCCGGTCCCGCTGCCCCCCGGCCCGCCGCCGCCCCGGCGCCGCGGCCGGGCCCTCCCCCTCCTGCTCGCCGCGGCGGTCGCCGTCGCGGCGGTCCTGGCGGTCGTCCTGTGGCCCGGCGGCGGGACCCCGGCGCCCCGGCCGAGCGCCGGCGGTTCCCGGCCGCCCACCGCCTCGGGGCCGGCCACCGCGTCCGGGCCCGCCACCACGGCGCCGCGGACCGGCCCCGCGTTCACCGCGGTCCCGAGGGCGTGCTCGCTGCTCACCGCGGAGACGGTGGCCACGCTGGTGCCGGAGCCCTCCTCCCATCCGGGCCGCGACGATCCCCGGACCCAGTCCTGCGTCTGGATGCCCGGCGGTGGCGGCGGGCGGACGCTGAGGACGGAGCTGTGGGTCGTCTCGTCCGTGCCCGCCGCGCACGACCAGTTCTTCCAGGAGTACCGGGAGATAACGCCGGCGCCGGTCCACCATCCCGCCCGTCCGCTGGACGGGCTGGGCGACGAGGCGTTCGTCCACTACGAGCGCGACACGAGCCCGATCGCGTTCGTGGTGTTCCGGCGGAGCAACCTCATCGCCGAGGTCAGCTACGAGACCGGGGACGAGGAACGGTCCCGCGTCGGCGCGCAGCGGGCGGCCCGCCTGATCCTGGCGGCGCTCGACAAGAGCCGCTGAGCACCCCCGAGCAAGGAGAGATCACGTGCAGCAGGGCCGATCGCCCTGGAGCGACCCCGCCTACGAACGGCCGAAGCGCCCCCGGAGCCGCCGCCGCGCGGCCGTGGTGGCCGCCGCGCTCCTCACCCTGCTGGCCCTGGGCGCGGCCCTGGTGGTGGCGGCCGTGCGCGTCGACCGGGAGGACCGGCGCGGAAAGGAGCGCCCGCCGGTCCCCCGGGCGCAGCTCCCCTCCCCCGAGGCGGGCCCCTACACGAAGATCCTCGACGACGACGCCTGCGCCCTGGTCCCCGACGCTCTCCCCAAGCGGCTGGCCCTGCGCGCCGCCCCCAAGTCGGGTCTGGAATCCTCCGGCTGGGTCTGCGAGTGGTCCTCCACCCGGACCGAGGGCTCCGTCCGGACCACCCGCGACGCCAAGATCGAGATCAGCCTGGCGGGCCCGCAGAGCGGCGAGCCGGGCACCGTCTGGGCCACCCGCCGCTTCGCCCAGCAGCGCGACGGCGCCCGCGCGCCGGACCGCCGCTTCGAGATCGCCGAGGTCGAGCACGGCCCGGTCCAGGACCTGACCGGCGTGGGCCACGCCGCGTTCACCGGGTACGAGCTGAGCAAGGGCGTGGGGCTCGGGCCCACCGGGACGGCGACGGCGGTGGCCCGCCTGGACAACGCGATCGTCAAGGCCGAGTACGGCGGCCGCACCGTCCGGCTCGACGGGCTCGGGCTGCCCGACGCCGGGACCGCCCGGCCCGTCACCGACGCCGCCGCCCGCCGGCCCGCGACCGAGCTCCTGCGGACCGCCGTCACCGCCCTCCGCTCCTGCCGGGGCTGCCTCACCTGACCACCTTCCCGGCACATCGGGCATCCGGGATCGTCACCCCCTACGCTGCTGGGCGGAGCGGGCCACGGGTGGTCGGGGGCGACCGTAGGCTTGGCATTCTGTTTTGATCGCTTTTGGGGGGACGCGTTGCGGCTGCCTGAGCATCTGGAACTGCTGCTCACCGACGAACCGGTCCTGGACGTGTACGCCCACGGACCGTGGCGGGTCCCTGACGGGCTGTTGGAGACGGTCGCCGAACGCGTCGACGCGCTGGCCGCCGACCCGCGCGGGGCCGGGCTGACCACCGAGCAGCACATGCTGCTGCGGCTGCCCGCCTCGCTCGTGCTGGCCGAGGTGATGGGCATCCTGGCGTTCCTGCCGGGGGGCGGCGCGATCAAGGGCGGGTCGCGGTGCCAGCTGTCGGAGCGGCTCCTCGGCCCCCATCTGGCCAAGCCGCCGCGGCTCAGCGACCGCATGACGATGTGGGAGGCCCCGGGCGGGCGGTGGCGGCCGCCCGGGGACTGGCTGCTGGAGGCCCCCGACCGCAAGCTCGCCATCGAGCTCGCCCGTGACTGCCTGGGCGCGCTGGAGGGCATCGAGCCGCTGGAGGGACGGCGGCGGGCCCTGCTGCGGCTGTACGACGAGCCCCCGCCCTGTGACGTCGACCTCCCCAAGGCCGACCTGCTGGAGCTGTGGGCCCGGCACGCCGACGGGGAGGTCCTCGCGGCCGTCCCGGAGCTGCTCGGGCCCGTCGGGTACCTGGAGTGGGTGTGCGCGGGGCTGCTCGCCGCCCGCGAACGGCTCACCGCCGCCGCCCCGCGCGACGAGGCGCTCGACCGGCACCTGTCGCGGCTGCTGCTCCAGGCCGAGATGGAGCACGTCCCGGCCGAGCTGATGGTCGCGCTGGGCGAGGAGCGCTACCGGGAGGTGGCGGCGCGGTTCCCGGGGGACCGGCGCGAGTTCAAGGCCGGGCCGTGGCAGGAGGAGACGCGGTCCTGGCTGCTGCGGGCGCTGCTGGAGGGCGAGGCCGACGCGTGCCGGGCGTGGCTGGACATGGCAATGCGGTTCACCGCGGTCGTGCAGGGGCTGCCCGGCGAGCCGTGGTTCCCGAAGAACGAGTACCTGCCGGTCGCGCTGTTCCAGACGGACCTGCGCCGGATGTTCGCGCCGCGCCGCCGGGTCGTCAACCCGCTCACCGCGCGGCTGCGGGTCCCCGAGCCCCGGAAGGAGGCCGGCGAGCTCCGGCCCGCGCTGGAGACCTCGCTGGTCGGCCAGCCGGAGCTGGTCGCGGCCCTGGCGGAGGCCGCCGGCGCCCGGGGCCCGGTCCGGCTGCTGGTCGCCGGTCCCGACGGCACCGGCAAACGCGACGCCGCCCAGGAGCTCGCCAGGTCCCTCCCCCTGCCCCGCGACCCCCTGTGGGTCACCGACAACCTGTTCGCGGGGCAGCGCCTCACCGACGCCGTCGCCCGGCTGCACGCCGACGCCCGGGACTGCGCCGCCGAGCGCTTGCTCGTCATCGAGGGCCTCGACGCGATCGTCACCGACCCCGGCAACGGCGAGGCCCTCGCCCGCGAGCTCCGCCAGCTCCTCTCCATCCACCCCGGCCTCAACGTCGTGGCCCTGTGCGACGCCGACGGCGACGCCCGCGTCCGCGAGGTGGACCCGGCGCTCCCGCTCAGGTTCCGGGTCGCGCGCACCCGGCCGTTCACCGTCGCGGAGCACGCCGAGCTGTTCCGCCGCGAGCTGGCCGCGCGCGACGTCCGCGCGACCCGCCAGGCCCTCGCGGCGGCGGGCGCGCTGCTGGCGGCGACCCCGCCGCTCCAGTCGCTGCGCAACGCCCGGCTGGCCGCCCACCTGGCCGACCTGGTGCTGGCGGGCCTCGCCGGGGACCTGGTCCGCAAGCCCGACATCCCCGGGACCCTCGACACCGCCGGGCACCCCGGCAACCCGCTCACCGAGCTGGCCGACCTCACCGGCCTGCACACCGTCAAGCAGGAGATCTCCCTGCTGGTGGCGGGCACCCGCGCCGACCGGATGCGCGCGGCGGCGGGCGTGCGGGTGAGCGTCCCGACGCGGCACATGGTGTTCACCGGCAACCCCGGCACCGGCAAGACGATGGTGGCGCGCCTGGTCGGCCGCATCTACAAGAAGCTGGGCGTGCTGTCGTCGGGCCATCTGGTGGAGGCGACCCGCGCGCACCTGGTCGGCGAGTACATCGGCCAGACCGCGCCGCGCACCCGCCGCCTGGTGGAACGCGCCCTCGGCGGCGTCCTGTTCATCGACGAGGCGTACACGCTCACGCAGTCCCCGCACAAGGACGACTACGGGCACGAGGCCATCGCCGAGCTGGTCAAGATGATGGAGGACCACCGCGACGACCTGATCGTCATCGTCGCCGGGTACCAGCGCGAGATGGCGTCGTTCCTGGCCGCCAACCCGGGCCTGGAGTCGCGGTTCCCCAAGCAGCTGCACTTCCCCGACTACACCGACGAGGAGCTGCTGGAGGTCTTCGCCAGGCTGGCCGCCGAGGCGGGGTTCGGGCTGGGCGAGAACCTGCCCGGGGCGCTGGCGGGGATGCTGCGGCGGGTGCCGCGCGGGCCGTCGTTCGGCAACGGCCGCCTGATGCGCAACCTGCTGGACGTCGCGATCGCCAACCAGTCCGAACGCGTCGCCTCCGCCGACCGCGCCGCCCGCCGCGCGGGCCGCGAGCCCCGCGTGACGAGGAAGGACCTGGTCACCCTGCGCGCCGAGGACCTGCCGCCGCTCCCGGAACTCCCCCAGGAACTTCTCGGCCTGTACCTCTGAAACCCCCTCTGTGGGGGTATGACGGAAATGCGAGTCCCGGCTTCCCCGACCGTGACGACGGCGAGGAGTCCGGCATGCCCGGTGTCATCCCTACCGAGACGGCGGTGCTGCACGACGTCGCCGCGCACGAGCTGGCGCGGCTGCGCGACGGGACGCTGCCGTGGACGTGGTGGCTGGACAAGGCCGCGCGGTTCGGCCGGTTCGGCTTCACCAACACGCTGCTGGTCGCCGCGCAGTGGCGGGCGGCCACCGACGTGCGCTCCTACGAGGAGTGGCGGACGGCGGGCCGCCAGGTCCGCCGGGGCGAGAAGGGCCTGCGGATCATCGCGGCCCCCGACACGCCCGTCTCGGTGTTCGACCTGTCCCAGACCGCGGGCCTGCCGCCGCCCACGCCCCGCCCGGCCGACGCCGCGCGGGCCCGCGACCGCCTGGCGGCGCTGGCCGCCCGCCGCTTCCCCCACGCGCCCCTGCCCGCGGGCGACCTGGCCGCGCTGCTGCACCAGCTCGTCCACGCGCTGCGCGGCGACCCGCTGGACCCGCCCGGCGCGGGATGCCACGGACCGCGCCGGGTCGAGGCCGACTCGGTCGCCCACCTGGTCATGACCCGGCTCGGCCTGACGCCGCCGCCCCTCGCCTTCCCGCCCGCCGTGCCGTGGGCGAACGCGGCGTTCGGCGACCGCGTCCTGCGCCTCACCGGCGTCCTCCACGCCCACGCCACCGACCCGTCCGGCGACGTGCTGGCGGCCGCGCACGTGTTCTTCCGGACGCGCCTGGCCGCGAGCTGGGTGCCGTCCTACCTGGTGGACCGGGGGTTCTCCCGGACGGTGCAGCGCCGCTGGCAGATCGGCCACGCCCCGCCCGGCGGCCGCGCCCTCACCGACCACCTGCGCGCGGCGGGCCACCCCGAGGACGCGCTCGTCGCGACCGGCCTGGCCCGCCGGGGCCGCTCGGGACGGCTGTACGACGCGTTCCGCGACCGGATGATGTTCGCGATCCGCGCGGCGGACGGGACGATCGCGGGCTTCATCGGCCGCCGCTCCGACCGCGCCCCCGGCCCCAAGTACCTCAACACCCCCGACACCCCGCTCTTCCACAAGGGCGAGCTGCTGTACGGCCTGCACGAGACCCGCGACCGCCTGGCCCGGGGCGCCCGCCCGGTCCTGGTGGAGGGCCCGCTCGACGCGATCGCGGTGAACGCCTCCTCCCGCGACCACGCGGCGGTGGCGACGTGCGGCCTGGCCCTGACGCGCGCCCAGGTGGAGGCCCTGGACGCGACGGCGGCGGACCTGGCGGCGACGGGCGTGCTGCTGGCGCTGGACGGCGACCCGGCGGGCCACGCGGCCACCCGCCGCGCCTGGGAGGTCCTGCGCCACCTCCCGGCCGACGCGGTGCTGCTGCCGTCCGGCCGGGACCCGGCGGCCGTGCTGGCGGCGCACGGCCGCCCCGCGGTCCGCGCGGCGCTGGCCGGCACGGTCCCGCTCACCGACCTGGTCATCGACCGCGCCCTGGACGGCCCGGCGGACACCCCCGAACAGCGCCTGGCCGCGCTCCGCACGGCCGTCCCCCTGATCGCCGCGACCCGGCCGCCGGAGTACGCCCGCCACGTGGCCCGCCTGGCGGCCCGCCTGGACCTGCCGCCCTCCCTGGTCACCGCGGCCCTCGCCGAGGCGGTCAGTCCCGGCGGACCGTCCGCGCCGCGGTGAACAGCGCCTCCTCCGCGCCCGCCCGCGTGACGAACTGGACGCCGGCCGGCAGGCCGTCCACCGTTCCGGCCGGGACGCTCAGCGCGGGCAGGCCCAGCAGGTTCCACGGGCAGGTCCACGAGATCAGCGTCGGCGGGACCGGCCCGAACGGCCCCTCCCGCTCCCCGACCGGCGGCGCGGGGATCGCCGCCGCGGGCATCACGAGCACGTCGTGGCGCTCCAGCAGCGCGGCGACCTCGGCGGCGAACGCCTCCCGCTCCCGCAGCGCCCGCAGGTAACGCCAGGCGGGCGTCTCCGCCGCCGTCCGGACGCGGCCCAGCACCTCCGGCTGGTACAGCTCGGGGGCGCGCTCGGCCCGTTCCACGTGGACGTCGGCGACCTCGGCGCTCTGGATCGCCACGAACGTCCGCCACATCGCCGCCAGGTCGAGACGCTCGACGGCCAGCCCCTTGAACGGGGCCCGCACCACGCCCTCGACCCGCGCGTCCACCGGCGCCCCCTCGACCCAGGCCATCCGCGGGCCGTCCCCGACCGGCGCGTCCCCCTCCGGGGCGCCCGCGCCCGGCGCGTCGGCGGCGTCGCGGAGCGCGCGGTAGGCGGTCCGGCAGTCCTCCGCGCTCCCCGCCAGGACCCCGACGTGGTCCAGCGACACCGACAGCGGGAACACCCCGTCCACGGGCAGGACCCCGTGCGGGGGCTTGAACCCCGCCACCCCGCACAGCGCCGCCGGGATCCGCACCGAGCCGCCGGTGTCGGTCCCCAGCGCCAGCGGCACCGCGCCCGACGCCACCGCCGCCGCGCTGCCCGCGCTCGACCCGCCCGACATGCGCGAACGGTCGTGCGGGTTGCGGACCGGCCCGTTCACCGAGACGTCCCCGGTGGACCCGTAGGCGAACTCGTGCGTGACCGTCATCCCCACGATCACCGCGCCCGCCGCGCGGAGCAGCCGCACGCACGCGGCGTCCCGCTCGGGAACGTTCCCGGCGAAGTGCGCCGAGCCCATCCCGCACGGCAGGCCCGCCACGTCGATCAGGTCCTTCACCGCGACCGGGACGCCGTGCAGCGGCCCGCGCCAGGCGCCCCGCCCCGCCTCCTCGTCGGCCCGCCGCGCCGCCGCCCGCGCGCCCTCGGCGTCCACGTGCGAGAACGCGTTCAGCCCGGGGTCGATCGACGCCAGCGCCCGTTCCGCCAGGAACAGGGCCGACCACCGCCCGGACCGCAGCCCGGCCCCCAGTTCCGCCAGCGAACGCCCGACAAAGAACCCGTTCATATCGCCCCAAACGTTTCGAGTGGCAGGCACACCGTAGTGCGACCCGCCCCGGGGAATCGACCATGTCCGACGCGCCGCGCCCCTCGGCCTCCATCACGCACCGTTCATCAATCCTCACCGTCCGCTCATCGCAACGGTGCGACCGCTCGCCGACGCCGCCCGCCGTTCGGGCAACCTACGGCCGGGTAACGCGGTTAGCTTCATCGCACCCTGTGGGGACGTTCCGCACGGTCCATCGGGGGCGGGACGGATCAAGGCCGTCCCGGACGCCAGCTGATCGACCCCACGCATCGGGCGGGGGGAAGGAGGTCGCGGCGGACCGGTCGGGGGGTGCGCACCGGCCGCCGTGACCTCTTCACCCCGGTCCTCCCATCCGGGCCCTCTCATCCGGGCCCTGCCGCGTCCTCGGCCACCACCTCGGCCAGCGCCGCCGCGACCGCCGCCCGCAGCGCCGCGTGCCGCTCCCCCAGCGCGTACCGCTCGTCGCGCAGGTCGGGGTACCTCCACACCGGCCCGCGCCGCAGCGTCTCCTCCTCCCACCGGTACCGCGCGAACACGTGCCCGTGCAGGTGCTCCCACGAGTTCCCGTAGACGCTGTAGTTGATCCGCCAGAACTCCGGGTCGAGCGCCGAGCAGGCCCGCTCCACCGCCTCCCCGAGCAGCGCCAGGTCCGCCAGGAACGCGACCCGCTCCGGCTGCGGCAGGTCGTTGAGCTGCCCGGCCTCCTCCTCGTAGATCAGCAGGCTGTAGCCGGGGAGCCGCTGCACGTCCCCCAGCACCGCCGTGCCCGTCCGCATCCGCCCGAGTAGCGTCGAGTCGTCCGCCATTCCCCGACTCTGCCACGGCCGCTTGACCCTGACACGGTGTCAGCTCGTACCTCTGGACCCATCATGTTCACCATCGGAGACTTCGCCCGGCACGGCCAGGTGTCGGTCCGGATGCTGCGGCACTACGACGCGCTCGGGCTGCTGCGCCCGGCCCGCGTCGACCCCGCCACCGGCTACCGGTACTACGAGGCCGCCCAGCTGACCCGGCTGAACCGCGTGCTCGCCCTGAAGGACCTCGGCTTCACGCTGGAGCAGGTCCGCGACATCCTCGACGACAAGGTCACCGCCGAGGAGCTGCGCGGCATGCTCCGCCTCCGCCAGGCCGAGCTGCACCAGCGGCTGGCCGCCGAGACCGCCCGCCTGACCCGGGTCGAGGCACGGCTCCGACTGATCGAGAGCGAGGGGCACATGCCCGCCGACGACATCGTGATCAAGTCACTGCCCGCCGTCCGCGTGGCGGAGCTGACCGCCACCGCGGGCGGCTTCGCCCCCGAGGAGATCAGCCCCGTCATCCGCCCGCTGTACGAGGAGCTGTTCCGGCGGCTCGAAGCGGCCGGGATCACCCCCGCCGGGCCGAGCATCGCCTACTACGACCAGCGGGAGGACGGCACCGTCACCGTGCACGCCGGGGCCACGGTCAACGCCGACCCGGGCCGCGCCCGCGACTTCGCGGTCGTGGACCTGCCCGCCGTCGCCGAGGCCGCCACGATCGTCCACCGCGGCGACATGGACGACGTGGCCCCCACCCACCAGGCCCTCGCCCGCTGGATCGCCGACAACGACCGCCGCACCGCCGGCCCGTCCCGCGAGCTGTACCTGAACGCCTGCGGCCCGATGTCGGAGTGGGTCACCGAACTCCAGGAGCCCCTGGCCTCCTGACCGGGCCCGGCGCGGCGGCCCGGCGCCGGGCCGCCGCGCCGGCCGCCGCCGCCCGCCCCCGGTGCGACGATCACCAGTCGTTCCGAAGGGCGGAGGACGCGACCGGCACCACAGATCAACGGGCTGACCGCCCGGAGGAGGCCATCGGCCCCGGCGCCGCGCGCCGCGTTCGCGCCGCTGACCGCCTCCCCCGCCGGGTCACTCGTCGCGGGTGAGCAGCGTCGCGGGATGGTCGTGCAGGAACCTGGGCACCACCATGCGCCAGGCGTCCACGACCAGCTCGCGCATCTCGTCCTCGTCGAGCGCGGCCGTCCAGGCGTTCACCCAGTTGAAGCGCTGGTCGGACGGGCGGGGCAGGTGGAAGACGCCGGGGCGTTCGGCGATGAGGCCGTCACGTTCCTCCTTGGGGAACGCGAACCCCATGACCGTCTCGTCCCGCGAGAACGCCACGTAGACGATGCTCCCGACGCGGAACTTCACCCGGTCGCGTATCAGGTGCTCCGAGGTGCGCGGCAACGCCGCCGCCACCCGCCGCACGTCCTCCACGGTGACCACGCCGACCACCCCCTCACACCACCGGACCCTAACCCCGCCCACCGACAGAACCGGCCGCCGCTGGGATGATCTCGGGCATGGCCGGGACCTGGAGCTTCGACGGCACCGCGCCCGTGACGCCCGACGCCGCGGTCCACGGGATCCGGGCGAGGATCGCCGACGGGCGGCTGGAGACGTGGCTCCACAGCTCCGCCGGGAGGGCACTGGCGTTCGTGACCAACACGGAACGCGCGATGGTCATGCTGGTCGACGAGCCGGGCGATCCCGGCGGGCACGCGACCTCGCCCGGGGCCGGGGGCCGGGGGCCGGAGCGGCGGCTTCGTCCTGGAGAACGGGCAGGTCGACGAGTACCCCGACGCGGACACGGTGCCGCTCGCCGAGGCGTTCCGGATCGTCCGGCACGCCGTCGCCCGCGGATCCCCGCCGCCGGACGCGGCGTGGGCGGCCGACCGCTGAGCGGTCAGGCGTTGACCCAGTGGCCGTCGAAGTCGTCGCGGAAGCGGTCCAGCGCCTCCCCGGTCCTCGCGCGGACCGACAGCCAGTCGTCGCCCTCCACCCGGATCATCAGGTCGGGGCCGGTGAACCAGCGTCCCCACGGGGCGGGGAGTCGGGGCGGGCGGTGAACGCGCGCTCCAGCCGTTCCACGTCGTCCTCCTCCAGGTCGCGGCCGTCGCACAGGTCCTCGGACGCGTGCAGGGCCTCCGACAGCAGGATCTCCTGGACGGTCCGCGTGAGGCCGTCGAGCCACGGCTCCCACCTCTCGGCGGACTTGTCGGCGAGGTCCGCGCGGACGAACGTCGCCGGGTCCGCGAGCCCGGAGTCGGCCGACCGGACGCCCCAGTTCACCGCCCCCTGGTTCTCGCTCCGGAAGACCAGCGCGCCGTCGAGCACGTACAGCTCGGACGGGGCGAGCAGCGTGTCGTGGTTGCTCGTCAGGTCGGCGCGCCGCCCGAACAGCCGGTACGCCTCCCGCAGCGTCCCGGGCAGCCGGGCGCCCAGCCGCGCCTCGGCGGCGTCCAGCTCCTCCTCGGTGAACCCGTCCCGCGCGGTGAGCGGCGTCGCCCACTCCGCGGCGAAACGGCGCGCGAACTCCCGGAGGCCGGTGGCGGTGTCCATGGCGGAACGGCCTAGCGCCGCCGCGTCGCCAGCGTGATCGCGACCACCAGCGCGGCGGCCGCTCCGAGCGCGACGAGCAGGATCAGTGCTTCGGAAACCCCGATGCCCACCATGGGTCCTCTTCTCTCGCGAAAGCCCGATCGGATACCCGATCCCATCACATCGGACAGGACGGGCGCGACCACCCGCTACCGGCGCCGCGTCGCCAGCGCGACCACGGCCACCAACGCCCCGGCCATCCCCAGCAGGACGAGCAGGATCAGCATCCCGATGACAACGACACTCCCCATCGGCCCTCTTCTCTCGCGAAAGCGTGATCGAAGGGCCAATCCCACCACATCGGTCAGGACGCGTGCCGCAGGCCCGCCCGCCGTCAGCGGTCGGCGCTCCCGCGCGAAGCCATCCGGCTTTCCCCCTCCCGAGGCAGAAAGTCGGACATTTGGTGTTCACAGGGAACGAACCCGGATGTTCACTGGGGGCACCTACGTTCACAGCGCCGCCGCGGCAACCGAAGGTCTCATTCCCCCAAGGAGACGCACCCGTGGAACGTCGTAGCTTCCTGCGCGCCTCGGTCCTGGGCGGCACGGCCGCCGCCTTCACCGGAAGCCTGTGGCAGGGCGCCGCACTGGCCGCTCCCGCGCAGAACGCCCCCAGCCCCTACGGCCCCCTCCAGCCCGCCGACGCCAACGGCATCCACCTGCCCGCCGGGTTCACCAGCCAGGTCGTCGCGCGGTCGCGGCAGACCGTCCCCGGCACCTCCTACCGCTGGCACAGCGCCCCCGACGGCGGCGCCTGCTTCGCCGACGGCACCGGCTGGATCTACGTGTCCAACTCCGAGACGATCTCCCTGCTGGGCGGCGGCGCCTCGATGATCCGGTTCGACGCCGCCGGTCGGGTGACGGGGGCCTCGCGCCTCCTGTCAGGCACCAACATCAACTGCGCGGGCGGCAAGACCCCGTGGAACACCTGGCTGTCCTGCGAGGAGACCGACCTGGGACGCGTGTGGGAGACCTACCCGTTCGGCGGCAGGGCGGTCGCCCGGCCCGCGATGGGGCGCTTCACCCACGAGGCGGCGGCCGCCGACCCGGTGCGCAGGGCGATCTACCTCACCGAGGACAAGGGGGACGGCTGCTTCTACCGCTTCGTCCCCCACACCTGGGGCGACCTGTCCTCCGGCACGCTCCAGGTCATGGTGGCGGGAACGGCCGCGTCCGGGTCCTTCACCTGGGCGACCGTGCCCGACCCCGACGGGTTCCCCATCGCGACGCGCAACCAGGTCTCGGGCGCCAAGCGGTTCGACGGCGGCGAGGGCTGCTACTACGCCGACGACACCGTGTGGTTCACCACCAAGGGCGACAACCGCGTCTGGCAGGTCAACCTGGCCTCGGGCACCTACGAGCTCGCCTACGACGACGACCTGGTGTCCCCGGGCACCGCGCCGCTGAAGGGCGTGGACAACGTCACCGGCTCCACCGCGGGCGACCTGTACGTCGCCGAGGACGGCGGCAGCATGCAGATCTGCATGATCACCCCCGACGACAAGGTGTCGGTGTTCCTGCGGATCGACGGGCAGGGCTCCTCGGAGATCACCGGACCGGCGTTCAACCCCGCCGGGAACCGCCTCTACTTCTCCTCCCAGCGCGGCACCAGCGGCGACCGGCTCGGGACCGGCGGCATCACCTACTGCGTCACCGGACCGTTCCGCACCTGACCGCCCTCCCCGCCGCCCCCGCGCCGCAGGCGACCCGGCACGGCGCGGGGGCGGTCCCCCGCTGTGGGATGATCCTGCTGGTCAGACCAGAGAGGGGGCGGAATGTCGCAGACCAGGCACCGGCGGAGCCTGACGGATCCGGACGTGCTGGCGTTCTGGCGGGAACGCCACATCTGCACGCTCACCACGCTCCGCCCCGACGGCACCCCGCACGTCGCCCCGGTCGGCGCGACCCTGGACCCCGCGCGCGGCCTCGCCCGCGTGATCACCTCGGCCGGGTCCCGCAAGGCCCGCAACGTCGCCGCCGCCGGGTCCGAGGGCCTGCCGGTGGCGCTGTGCCAGGTGGACGGCCGCCGCTGGTCCACGCTGGAGGGCCGCGCCGTGGTCCGCGACGCCCCCGCGGAGGTCGCCGAGGCGGAGGCCCGCTACGCCGAGCGCTACAAGCCCCCGCGCGAGAACCCCGAGCGCGTGGTCCTGGAGATCCGGATCACCCGGGTCCTCGGCAATGTCTGACCGGGGGTCCGCCGACCGGCCCGCGCCGGACGGACCGCCCGTCGTCGTGGCCGGGATCGGGGCCGACGGCTGGACCGGCCTGGCCGACGACGCCCGCCGCGCGCTGCGCGACGCCGAGGTGGTCCTCGGCGGGCCGCGCCAGCTCGCGCTGCTCCCCGACGCGGTCACCGCGCGGCGCGTCCCGTGGCCGTCGCCCATGCTGCCCGCCCTGCCCGGCCTGTTCGACGAGCACGCCGGGCGGCGGATCGCCGTCCTGGCCAGCGGCGACCCCATGTTCCACGGCATCGGCGGCACCCTCGCGCGCCTGCTCGGCCCCGAGCGCCTGCGCGTGCTGCCGCACCCCTCCTCGGTCTCCCTGGCCTGCGCGCGGCTCGGCTGGCCGCTGGAGGACACCGAGGTGGTCAGCGCGGTGGGCCGCCCGCTGGAGACGCTGCACCGGGTCCTCGCGCCGGGCCGCCGCGTCCTCGTGCTCAGCGCCGACGCCGCCACCCCCGCCCGCGTCGCCGCGCTGCTCGCCGAACGCGGCCACACCGCCGACCTCACCGTCCTGGAACGCCTCGGCGCCCCCGACGAACGCGTCGGCCCCCTCCCGCCCGGCGGCGCGGACGCCGTCGACCCGCTCAACATCGTCGCCGTCCACTGCCGCGCCGGGGACCCGCTCCCCCTCGTCCCCGGCCTGCCCGACGACGCCTACGACCACGACGGGCAGCTCACCAAGCGCGAGGTCCGCGCCCTCACCCTCGCCCGCCTCGCCCCCACGCCCGGCGCGCTGCTGTGGGACGTCGGCGCGGGCAGCGGCAGCATCGGCATCGAGTGGATGCGCGCCCACCCCTCCTGCCGCGCCGTCGCCGTCGAGCACCACCCCGAACGCGCCGCCCGCGTCACCGCCAACGCCGCCGCCCTCGGCGTCCCCGGCCTGCGCCTGGTGGAGGGCCGCGCCCCCGAGGCGCTGCGCGGCCTGCCCGCCCCCGACGCGGTCTTCGTCGGCGGCGGCGCGACCGTCCCCGGCATGGTGGAGACGTGCTGGCGGGCCCTGCGGCCCGGCGGCCGGCTCGTCGTCAACGCCGTCACCCTGGAGACCGAACGCCTCGTCGGCGAGTGGCAGGCCCGGATCGGCGGCGACCTGACCCGGATCCAGGTGTCCCGCGCCGCCCCGGTCGGCGGCTTCACAGGATGGAGGACGATGATGCCGGTCACCACGTGGACGGCCGTGAAGGGGGAGGCGGCGCGATGACCGTCCACTTCGTCGGCGCGGGCCCCGGCGCGCCCGACCTGATCACGGTGCGCGGCCGGGACCTGATCGCGGCGTCCCCGGTGTGCCTGTACGCGGGCAGCCTCGTCCCGCCGGAGATGCTGGCGTGGTGCCCGCCGGACGCCCGCCTGGTGAACACCGCGAAGATGACCCTGGACGACATCGTCGCCGAGATGGTGGCGGCCCACGCCGGCGGCCGCGACGTCGCCCGCCTGCACTCCGGCGACCCGTCGGTGTTCTCCGCGATGGCCGAGCAGATGCGCCGCCTCGACGCCGCGGGCGTCCCCTACGACGTGGTGCCGGGCGTCCCCGCGTTCGCCGCCGCGGCGGCCTCCCTCCACCGCGAGCTGACCGTCCCCGAGGTCGCCCAGTCGGTGATCCTCACCCGCACCTCGGCCCGCGCGACCCCGATGCCGCCCGGCGAGGACCTGGCCACCCTCGGCCGGTCGCGGGCGACGATCGTGCTGCACCTGGCCGTGCAGCGCATCGGGGCGGTCGTCGCCGAGCTGGTCCCGAACTACGGCGCCGACTGCCCGGCCGCCGTGGTCGCGTTCGCCAGCCGCCCCGACGAGGTGATCCTGCGCGGCACCCTCGCCGACATCGCGGACCAGGTGGAGCGGGCGGGCATCGTCCGCACCGCCGTGATCGTCGTCGGCCGGGTCCTCACCGCCGAGAACTTCACCAACAGCCACCTGTACTCGGCGGCCCGCTGCCGCTCCTGAATCACGCCATCTCGCGCAGCAGCTCCAGGAACGCCGCCAGCTCCGGGCGCGGCGGCTGGTCCTTGACCACGACGTACACCTGGCGGGTGGGCGTGGGGCGCTCGACCGGGCGGCACACCACGCCCTCGGTGGAGATCGCCCGCAGCGCCAGGCCGGGCACCAGCGTCACGCCGAGCCCGGCGGCGACGAACGCGACCGCCGCCGCGTAGTCGTGCGCCTCCACCACGAAGTCGGGGGTGAAGCCCGCCGCCCCGCACCCCCGGAGCATCGCCTCGCGGCAGTTGCCGGGCGGCCACTCGTTGTCCACCCACGGCTCGCCGCGCAGCGCGCCCAGTTCCACGGTCGCGTTCCCGGCCAGCGGGTGGTCCGGCGGCAGCACCGCCACGAACGGGTCCTCCAGCAACGGAACGGCCCGCAGCCCGGGCGGCATCCCGGCGAGGTCGGCCGCCAGGACGATCTCCGCGTCGGCCGCGCCGTCCGGGTCGGCGGCCATCGCCAGCCCCTTCCCGACGCGCAACTCGACCCGCACGCCGGGGAACCGCTCGCGGAACCGCGCGACGACCGGCGGCACCAGCGCGGCCCCGGCGGAGGAGAAGTACCGCACGACCAGCCGCTCGGACACGCCCCGGCGCAGGTCGTTCAGCGCGGTCTCGGCGGCGGCGAGGTCGGCCTGCACCCTGCGCGCGTGCTCGGCCAGCAGCCGCCCGGCGGCCGTCGGCCGGATCCCGCGCCCGTGGCGCTCCAGCAGCGCCGTCCCGGTCTCCCGCTGCAACGCGGCCACATGCTGGCTGACGGCCGAGGGCGTGTAGCCGAGGTGGACGGCGGCGGCCTTGATCGAGCCGGTCTCCACCACGGACCGCAGCACCATGAGCCGGTGAACGTCGAGCACACCCCGACGATACAGCCTGACTTAACCATTCTTCAGAAATCATCGCTTGTGCTGATGATTGGGGAGCCGCCAGCCTGGACGCATGCACACCGACCAGCGCATCCGCCTGGGCGTCGTCGGCCTGGGCGCGATGGGCCGCGCGATGCTCGACGCGGCCGCCGACCACCCCGACGTCGAGGTCGTCCTCGCCGCCGACCCGTCCCCGGCGGCGATGGAACGTTCCCGCGCCGCGCATCCGCACCTCGCGTTCACCGCCTCCCCCGACAGGGCGCTGACCGGCGACGGCGTCGACGCCGTCTACATCGCCTCCCCGCCCGCGACCCACGCGCGCCACGCGATCGGGGCGATGAAGGCGGGCCGGGCGGTGTTCTGCGAGAAGCCGCTGGCCGTCGACCTCGGCGAGGGCGCGGAGATGGTCGCGGCGGCCGAGGCGTCCGGCGTCGCCAACGCGCTGAACTTCGTCCTGTCCGACCGCCGCGCCGCCGTGAAGGTCCTGGCGGCCGTGCGCGCCGGGGAGGCCGGGGAGGTGCTCGGCGTGGAGATGCGGTTCGCGTTCCCCGAGTGGCCGCGGGCGTTCCAGCGGGACGCGGCGTGGGTCGCGGGACCCGCGCAGGGCGGGTTCCTGCGCGAGGTCGCCTCCCACTTCGTGTTCCTCACCGACCGCCTGCTGGGCCCGCTCGACGTGGCCGACGCCGCGGTCGACTACTCCGGCGCCGAGCGCTTCGCGGCCGCGACGCTGCGGGCGGGCGACGTTCCGGTCCGGCTGTCCGGGCAGGTCGCGGCCGTCCCCGAGAGCTACGAGTGGACGCTGTACGGCAGCCGCCGGTCGTACCGGATCACCGGCTGGAGCCGCCTGGAGACGGCCGGGGCGCACGGCTGGACGCCGGTGCCGGTCGACGACGGCCCGCACGGCGACGAACGCGCGCGCCTCGCCGAGTTCGCCCGCGCGGTCCGGGGAGAGACCACGACGCTGGCCGACTTCGCCGCCGGGCTCCGCGTCCAGCGCGTCATCGAGACCCTTCACCTTCGGAACCGGGAGCAGCACCGATGAACACCACCGCCATCGTCGTCCGCGAGACGGGCGGGCCCGACGTCCTGACGCCCGCCGGGATCGACGTCCCCGACGCGCCCGGTCCCGGCCAGGTCATCGTCGACGTCGCCTACGCCGGGGTCAACTACATGGACGTCTACGGCCGCGACGGCACCTATCCGCAGCGGCTGCCGTGGGTGCCGGGCGCCGAGGGCTCCGGCCGGGTCGTCGCGGTCGGCGCGGACGTCACCGGCGTCGAGCCCGGCGACCGGGTCGCCTGGGAGGGCGTCCCCGGCTCCTACGCGGCGCGGCTGGTCGCCCCGGCCGACCGGCTGCTGCCCGTTCCGGACGCGCTGACCGACGCGCGGGCCGCCGCGCTCCCGCTCCAGGGCCTGACCGCCCACTACCTGGCCACCGACTCCTACGCGATCCGGCCCGGCGACACCGTCCTGGTCCACGCGGGCGCGGGCGGCGCGGGGCTGCTGCTCACCCAGATCGCCAAGATCCTCGGCGCGACCGTCCTCACCACGGTCTCCACGCCCGAGAAGGCGGAGATCTCGCGCGCGGCGGGGGCCGACCACGTCCTCGGCTACGACGACTTCGACGTGCGGGCCCGCGAGCTCACCGACGGGCGGGGCGTGCACGCGGTGTACGACGGGGTGGGGCGGGCGACGTTCGACCGGTCCCTGGACGCGGTGCGGCGGCGCGGGACGCTGGTGCTGTTCGGCGGCTCCAGCGGGCCGGTCCCCCCGGTCGATCCGATGCGGCTGTCCAAGGGCGGCTCGCTGTTCCTGACGCGCCCGACGCTGCGGCACTTCGCCGACGACCGCGACGAGTACCTCGGCCGCTACCGCGACCTGCTCGCCTGGATCGCCGAGGACCGCCTCCACCTGCGGATCCACGGCGAGTACCCGCTGGCCGAGGCCGCCCGCGCCCACCGCGACCTCGGCGCCCGCGCGACGGTCGGCAAGCTCCTGCTGCGCCCGTGACGGCGCCGGGCGGCCCGTTCCCGCGACGGGCCGCCCGCGTCCCTACAGCAGCGCGATCAGTCCGACGGCGACCAGCACGTCCACGATCCCGCACCACTCGGCGAACGACGACGCCACCGTCCGCCGCAGCCGGATGTGCGCGAAGTCCCAGACGCCGTGCAGGAACCAGCCCGCCGCCACCAGGTAGAGCCCCACCTCCGGGTCCATGACCAGCCCGGCCAGCACCAGCGCCCCGAACCCCACCAGCCCGGCCGCCTGCGTGGTGAACACGTCGCCGCGCCGCAACCGCCCCCCGGCGATCCCCCACAGCAGCACGACCAGCGCGACCGCCCCGAGGACGACCGACGGCGCGACCACGTTCAGCGCCTTCGCCACGACGAACAGTCCGACGACCCCGAACAGCACCGGCCAGGTCAGGCGCCTGCGGTCGAGCTTCGCCACGATCAGGTAGATCAGCGGCAGCATGAGCATCGCCTCGGCGAGGGCGCGCGCCTGGCCCCCCGGGTCCGGGTCGCCGCCGGGCATGACCATGAGGGGGGCGAGGAGGCAGGCCGCCAGGGTGGGCCAGCGCCGCTTCACCGCGTCGATCCGGCGTCCGCGCGCCGCCGCAGTCGTCTCCGTCATCCCGGGTCTCCTTCATACGGGGGTGGGGTGTCTTCGCGCTCTCAGCCTGCGCTCCGGCGGACGCCGCGCGTAGTGCCGAAGCCCCACCCCCCGGCGTGCGGATGTCACGTTCTCCGATGACAGCCGTCACGCGTCCACGACCGGGGCCTCTTCCTGCCCCACAATGTCCCCATGAGCGACGGCGCGGCCGAAAGCGGAACGGGCTGGACGGGCTTCCGCCGTTACACGTGGTGGACCGTTCCGGGGACGACCGCGTTCCTGCTGGTCCTGATCACGGCCCTGTGGCTGCCGGACCTGCCGCCGGTGCCCCGCGCCGTCGCCGTGGCCGCCCTGGCCGCCACGGCGGCGGCGAGCGTGGTCCTGCTCGGCCACCGGATCGGCGACGACAGCGGCCCGCCCGTCCCCTGGCTGGCCGTCGGGGTCGCGGGCGCGGCCGTCCTGGCGGCGCTCGCCCTGTCCACGCGGGAGTACGGGCGGTGGGCGCTGGCCCCGGCGGTGATGGTGGCGGTCGCGGCGGCGTTCCTGCCGCTGCGCCGCCGCGCCGTCCTGCTCGCCGTCGCCCTGCCGGTCTTCGCGGTCCCCGGCGCCCTGGTGGCCCCGGCCCGCGGCGACGACCCGCTCCACGCGGCGCTGTTCCCGGTGGGGCTGCTGGCGTTCACCGTGTGGGCGGTCCTCGGGCCGCTGTGGGCCTGGGACGTCGCCGCCCGCCTGGACGGGGCCCGCCGCCTGTCGGCGGAGCTGGCCGTCCGGGAGGAACGCCTCCGCTTCTCCGCCGACCTGCACGACATCCAGGGCCACCACCTCCAGGTGATCGCCCTCAAGAGCGAGCTGGCCGCGCGCCTGGCCGCCGCCGACCCGGCCCGCGCCGCCACCGAGATGGCCGAGGTCCACACCCTGGCCGTCACCGCGCTCCAGGACACCCGCGCCCTGGTCCAGGGCTACCGCCGCACCACCCTCGACGAGGAGATCGCCAACGCCACCCGCGTGCTGACCGCCGCCGACATCGACGCCCGCACCGACCCGTCCCCCGGCGACCCGGGCCCCGGCGACCTGCCGCCCGCGACCCGGCACCTGCTCGGGCTGGTGATGCGGGAGACGGTCACCAACATCCTCCGCCACAGCCACGCCCGCAACGCCCGCGTCGCCTACGCGGTCACCGCCGCCGAGGCCCGCCTGACCATCACCAACGACGGCGTCCCCACCCCGGACGCCGCCCCGGGCACCGCCTCGGACGGAACGGGCCTGACCACCCTCGCCGACCGCCTCCGCGCCGCCGGGGGCACCCTGACCTGGGAGCGGACCGACGACCGGTTCACGGTGACGGCCGTTGTCCCCACGGAGCCGACATGATCCGCCTGCTCATCGCCGACGACGAGGACCTGCTGCGCAGCGCCCTGGCGTCGCTGCTCGCCCTGGAACCCGACCTGGAGGTCGTCGCCGAGGCCGCCACCTCCACCGACGCGGTCCGCCTGGCCCGCGAGCACCGCCCCGACATCGCGGTCCTCGACCTGGAGATGCCCCCGGCCGACGGCCTGCGCGCCGCCGAGGAGATCCGCGCCGACCTGCCCACCAAGGTGGTCATCGTCACCCGGCACGCGCGCCCCGGCGTCCTGCGCCGCGCCCTGGCGGCGGGCGCGAGCGGCTTCGTCGCCAAGACGACCCCGGCCGCCCGCCTCGCCGAGATCATCCGCGACATCGCGGCGGGCCGCCGCTACGTGGACCCCGACATCGCCGCCTCCGCCCTCACCGAGGACGCCTGCCCGCTGACGGCCCGCGAGCTGGACATCCTGCGCGCCACCCGCACCGGAGCGTCCGTCAACGAGATCGCCGCCCAGGTCCACCTGGCCCCCGGCACGGTCCGCAACTACCTGTCCTCCGCGATGGCCAAGCTCAACGCCCCCACCCGCCACGCGGCCGCCCACCACGCCTGGCAGGAGGGATGGATCTGATGCCGGATCCGGTACGCGGCGTGCCGGCCGTGCTCGGCGCCCGCGCCCTGCGCACGCGGCGGCTCGCGCGGGCCCCGATCCACCTGTACCGGGCCGGGCTGGGGGCGGTGTTCGGCGCCCGCCTGCTGATGCTGGAGCACACCGGCCGCGTCACCGGCGCCCGGCGTCACGTGGTGCTGGAGGTCGTGGACCGCCCGGCCCCCGGCACGTACGTGGTCGTCTCCGGCTTCGGCGAGCGCTCCCAGTGGTACCGCAACGTCCTGGCGAACCCCGACGTCCGCGTCTCCACCGGCCTCCGCCGCGACGTCCCCGCCCGGGCGGTCCCGATGCCGGAGCGGGAGTCCGCCGAGACCCTGCGCCGCTACGCCCGCGCCCGTCCCCGGGCCTGGCGGAACCTGCGCGCCGTCATCGAGAGGGCGACCGGGGCGCCGGTGACCACGCCGCCCATGGTCCGCCTGACGCTGTCGGCGGGCCGGGCCGTCAGCGGGCCCCCGGACCGTCCCGGCGGGACCAGCCCTCGGCGGCGGTGACCGGGCGGGCCCCGGCCGGCGGGGGCTCGACGGGACGGCCCTCGTACTGGGTGGACAGCACCACCGACGAGTGCATCTCGCCGTGCTCGCCGAGGCGTTCCAGCAGCCCCTCCAGGTGCCGCATCGACGCCACCCGCGCCTTCAGCATCGTGCAGGACCCGCCGCTGAGCTTGTGCACCTCGGTCACCTCGGGATAGTCCTCGGCGGTCGTCGTGCGCAGCAGGCAGCGGCCCAGCGAGCAGCGCATCCGCACGAACGCCGTCAGCGGCAGCCCCGCCCGCGCCGGGTCCACCACGGCCCGGTAGCCGGTGATCACCCCGGCCTCCTCCAGCCGCCGGACGCGTTCGGCCACGGCGGGCGGCGACAGGTTCACCCGGCGGGCGAGCCGGTTGAACGACAGGCGGCCGTCGCGCTGCAACTCGTCCAGGATCCGCCAGTCGGTCGGATCCAGCTCTCCATCGATCATGAGGTCCTCCCCGCCCCCGACCTTGCGAACGCCAGGGGACCAGCCTCCAACGCCTTGCCTTCCGCCTTCAACGCCGCAGGCGGCCTGCCTAGCGTTGAACGCGTGCGACAGCGACGGGACACGGCGGCGCTCTGCGCCGGGACGGCGATGATGAACGCGGCCATGGCCGTCACCTCGGCGACCGGCACCCTGGTCGCCACCGACCACCTCGGCCCGGCCCGGGGCGGCCTGCCCGTCACGGCGGGCATCGTCGGCACCGGCGTCGGCGCGCTGCTGGTCGGCCGCCGCCGCGGGCTGCCGCTCGGCTACCTCGCCGCCACCGCCGGGGCCGCCCTGGCGGTCTGGGCGACCGCCCGGCACGACGTCCCGGCGCTCTGCCTGGGGATGCTGCTGCTCGGCCTCGGCAACGCGAGCGCGCAACTGTCCCGCTACGCGGTCGCCGGGCTCCACCCGCCGCACCGCCGCGGCTTCGCCATCGGCCTGGTGGTGTGGGCGGCGACGGTCGGCGCGGTGGGCGGGCCGCTGCTGCTGTCCCCCTCCGGCGAGCTGGCGGAGTCCGCCGGGCTCTCCGCGCACACCGGCCCGTTCCTGCTGGCGGCGGCGGTGTGCGCGGTCGCCGCCGCGGCCGTCGCCACGGCCGCCACCGGCGGGCCCGAGCGGCCCCCCGCCCCGCGCCCGCGCGACCTGACCCGCTCCCCGGCCGCCCGGTCGGCGTTCGTGACGATGGCGACCGCGCAGGTCGTCATGGTCGCCGTGATGACCGCCGTCCCCCTCCAGATGCACCTGCACGGCCACGGCCTCGCCCCGATCGGGACGGTGCTGTCGGCGCACACCCTCGGCATGTTCGCCCTGTCCCCGCTCACCGGCCGCCTCACCGACCGGTACGGCGCGGACCGCGTGGCCGCGGCGGGCCTGGCGACGCTCCTGGCGGCGAGCGCGCTGGCCGGGGCGGGCCCCGGCGGCGCCCCGTTCCAGGCGGCGGCGATGTTCCTGCTGGGGTACGGCTGGAACCTGTGCTTCATCGGCGGCAGCACCCGGCTGGCCCGCGACCTCCCGGCCGCCGGGCGCGCGAGCCTGGAGGGCGCGGTGGACGCGGCGGTCTGGGGCCTGGCCGCCGTCGCGTCGCTGGCCTGCACGGCGGTCCTGGCGTTCGGCGGCTTCCGGCTCCTGGCGGTCGCGGCGGGCCTCCTGGCGACGGCGCCCCTGGTCACCCGGCTCGGCCGACGATGGTCCCCGCGCGGTCGATGACCACGACGTCCACCGCGACAGGCGCGCCGCGCAGCGTCTCCAGCGCCACCTCGCGGGCGCGGGCCGCCACCAGGTCGCCCAGCGGATGGCCCGCCGCCTGGCAGATCCGCAGCGCGTCGAGCGCGGTGTTCGCGCCCCGGACCCGCCCGGCGGTCTCCGGATCGTCCACCAGCGCGGCCAGCGCCTCGAAGTCCACCTGCGAACGCTTGGAGTGCAGGTCCAGGTGCCCGTTCGCGAGCTTGGCGAGCTTGCCGATCCCGCCCGCGATGGTGAGCCGGGGAACCGGATGCCGCCGCAGGTACTTCAGCACCGCGCCCGCGAAGTCGCCCATGTCCAGCAGCGCGTCCTCCGGCAGCCCGTACAGCTCGGCGGCGACCTTCTCCGAGGTGCTGCCCGTGGCGCCCGCGACGTGCGTGTACCCCGCCGCCCGCGCCACGTCGATACCCCGCCGGATGCTGTCGATCCACGCCGAGCACGAGTACGGGACGACGATCCCCGTCGTCCCCAGGATCGACAGCCCGCCGAGGATCCCCAGCCGCGGGTTCCACGTCCTGCGCGCCAGCTCCTCGCCGCCGTCCACCGAGATCTCCACGATGACGTCGGCGTCGCCCAGCACCTCGCGCATCATCCGGCGCGGCACCGGGTTGATGGCGGGCTCCCCGACGTCCAGCGGCAGCCCCGGCTTGGTCACCGTCCCCACGCCCGGCCCCGCCCGGAACGTCACCCCGCCGCCCGGCGGCCCCGGCCGCACCGTGGACCGGACCAGGGCGCCGTGCGTGACGTCGGGGTCGTCGCCCGCGTCCTTGACGATCCCCGCCATCGCGAACCCGTCGCCGCGCTCCTCCACCGCCAGCGCGAACGCGGGCCGCTGCCCCCTCGGCAGCACGATCTCGACGGGGTCGGGGAACTCGCCGCCCAGCAGCGCCGCGTGCGCCGCCTTCGTCGCGGCCGTCGCGCACGCGCCGGTGGTCCAGCCGTAACGGAGTTCGCTCACCCTCCTAGTCTTCCAGTGTGACCCGACGCATCCTGCTGCTGGGCGGTACCGGCGAGGCCCGCGACCTCGCCGGACGCCTGCACGCCGACCCCGCCTTCGACGTCGTCAGCTCGCTGGCGGGCCGCACCGCCGCGCCCCTGCTGCCCGAGGGCCGCACCCGCGTCGGCGGGTTCGGCGGCCCGGACGGCCTGGCCGCGTGGCTGCGCGCCGAACGGATCGACGCGGTGGTGGACGCCACCCACCCGTTCGCCGCCGTGATGACCGACTCGGCCGTGCGGGCCGCCGAACGCGCCGGCCTGCCGCTGCTGGTGCTGCGCCGCCCCGGCTGGACCGAACGGCCCGGCGACGACTGGCGGCGCGTCCCCACCCTGGCGGCCGCCGCCGCGGACCTGCCCGGCGAACGCGTCTTCCTGACCACCGGCCGCAAGGACCTGGCGCCGTTCGCCGGCGACGACCGGCGCTGGTTCCTGATCCGCTCGGTCGACCCGCCCGAGCCGCCGCTGCCGCCGCGCCACGCGACGGTGCTGGCGCGCGGCCCGTTCACCCTCGACGAGGAACGGGCGCTGCTGCGCGAGCACGCCGTCGACTGCCTGGTCACCAAGGACGGCGGCAGCCCGATGACCGAGGCCAAGCTCACCGCCGCCCGCGAGCTGGGAGTCCCGGTGGTGATGGTGGACCGCCCACCGCTCCCGCCCGGCGTCGCGTCGGTGGGAACGGTGGACCGGGCCCTGGACTGGCTGTCGCGTCACGCCGGGTAGCGGCGCGGCGTGAACACGATCCGGGAGCCGTCGCCGCGCTCGGCGACCCGGGTCTGCGAGGAGCCGATCACCAGCAGGCAGCGCATGTCCACGTCCGCCGGGTCCAGCTCGGCCAGCCGCACGACCCGCACGCTCTCCTCCGGCCCGCCCACGTCCCGCCCGATCACCACGGGCGTGTCGGGCGAACGGTGCTTGAGCAGCAGGTCGCGGGCCTCGGCGACCTGGTGCCGCCGGGTCCTGGAGGCCGGGTTGTAGACCGCGATCGCCAGATCGGCCGAGGCCGCCGCCGCGAGCCGGTCGGCGATCACCTCCCACGGCTTGAGCCGGTCCGACAGCGAGATCACGCAGTAGTCGTGGCCGAGCGGCGCGCCGATCCGGGACGCGACCGCCTGCGCGGCGGTCAGCCCCGGCAGCACCCGCACCGGAACGTGCCGCCAGCGCTCCTCCGCGGCGACCTCCAGCACGGCCGTCGCCATCGCGAACACGCCCGGATCGCCCGACGACACGACGGCGACCCGCCGCCCCCGCTCGGCGAGCTCCAGGGCGCGGGCGGCGCGCTCGGCCTCCACGGTGTTGCCGGACGGGTGCCGCCGCTGGCGCGGGTTCGGCGGAACGCGGTCCAGATACGGCCCGTACCCGATCAGGTCGTCGGCGGAGGCCAGCGCGTCCTGGGCCTGCGGCGTCAGCCACTCGCGCCCGGCGGGCCCGAGCCCGACGACCACGACCTCGCCCCGCCGCTCCCCGGCCGGAACCGGCTCCGGCAGCGCCCGCCGCGTCTCCTCGTGCACCCGGCTGGGCAGGATCGCCACCGAGAAGTACGGCACGCCCTCCGGGTCGACCTCCGCCAGCGGCCGCATCCGCTGCTCGTCGGTCGTCGCCCGCTCCACGTACCAGGCGTCGTCGAGCCGTCCCGCCCGCTCCAGGGCCTCGCGCACGTTCCCGAACGTCCGCCCCAGCTTCAGCACGGCGGCCGAGTCGGTGGCGGCGAGCCGTTCGGCCAGCTTCTCGGGCGGCAGCGTCCCCGGCAGCACCGTCAGCACCTCGTCGCGTTCGACCAGCGGCCGCCCCAGCTCCGCCGACGCCCCGCTCACCGACGTCACCCCCGGCACGACCTCGGTCGGGTAACGCGAGGCCAGCCGCTTGTGCAGGTGCATGTAGGACCCGTAGAAGAACGGGTCCCCCTCGCACAGCACGACCACCGAGCGCCCGGCGTCCAGATGGTCGGCGAGCCGCTCGGCGCACCGGTCGTAGAACTCCTCCAGCATCCCCCGGTAGTCGCCGACCCTCTCGGTGGTCACCGGGTAGATCAGCGGCTCCTCGATCTGCCCGACCCGCAGGTGGGCCGCCGCGATCGACCGCGCGATGCTGCGCCCGTGCCGCGCCGAGTGGTACACGACCACGTCGGCGCCCTCGATCAGCCGCGCCGCCTTCAGAGTGACCAGCTCCGGATCGCCGGGCCCGAGCCCCACGCCGTACAGGTGTCCGGTCATCACTCTTCCTCACTCGCGATGGCGTTGATGGCGGCGGCGGTCATGGCGCTGCCGCCGCGCCGCCCGTGCACGACGACGTGCGGCAGGTCGGACTCGGCGAGCGCGACCTTGGACTCGGCGGCCCCGATGAAGCCGACCGGGATCCCCAGCACGCAGGCGGGCCGGGGCGCGCCCGCCGCGACCAGCTCCAGCAGCCGGAACAGCGCGGTCGGCGCGTTCCCGATCGCGACGACGGCGCCGTCCAGCCGGTCCCCCCACAGGTCGAGGGCGGCGGCGCTGCGCGTGTTGCCCAGCTCCTCGGCGAGCGCGGGCACCCGGGGGTCGTCGAGCGTGCAGATCACCTCGTTGCCGGCGGGCAGGCGCTTGCGCGTCACCCCGGCCGCGACCATCTTCGCGTCGCACAGGATCGGCCTGCCCTCCAGCAGCGCCCCGCGCGCCGCCGCGACGGCCCCCGGCGCGTAGTCCAGGTCGCCGACCAGGTCCACCATCCCGCAGGCGTGGATCATGCGGACGGCGACCCGGGCGACGTCCCCGGGCAGCCCCGCCAGGTCGGCCTCGGCCCGGATGGTCGCGAACGAGCGCCGGTAGATCTCGGCGCCGTCGCGAACGTAGTCGATCACTCGCTCCTCCGTGTCGTCGCGACGGCCGCCGCCGTCGCCGTCAGGTCGTGGGACCGCGCGCGGACCTCGTCGCCGAGCCGCACCTCGTACCCGCCCGGCGTCGCCACCACCGCGACGTGCCGCCCGGCCGGGCGGCCGCAGCCGCGGTCGCATCCGGTCCAGTGCACGGGCAGCCCGCTCCCGCACGCGGCGCGCGCCGCGGCGGCGTCGGCGCGCACGTCGGTCAGGGATCGGGCACAGCCGGGCCGTCCCGCGCACGAGGTGAGCCCGACCCAACGGGAGTCGTCGGCGGCGACCAGGCCATAGGAGTGTGACACGTCAGTCAAATCGGGAACGACCACGGTCCGCCACGGCGTGACGATCAGCTCGTCCACCGCCCGCAACGCGTCGAGCTGCGCGGACTCCAGCCGTCCCAGCGGCACCAGCCCCGACAGGGCGCTGCGCCCGTCCCGCTGCGCGACCACCCCGAGCGGTGGCGGCGCGGGCGTCCGCGGCAGCTCGACCGCCCCCGCCCCGCCGGGCACCAGCCGCAGCGGATCGTCCAGCTCGTTGACGCGCCACTCGCCCTCGCGCACCCGCAGGAACTCCCGCGCGACCTCCAGCACGGCCGCCGCCGCGTCGCCCGCGCCGACCCGCACCCCGCTGTCCCGCCCGCCCACGACCAGCGCGAACACGTCCTCCGCGACCGCGTACAGCCCCACGTCCGGACGCAGCGCGACCACGTCCCCGCGCCCGTCGTCCAGCGCGAACAGCACCCGCCCCGGCAGCTCCGCCAGCCCCGGATCGGCGCACAGCCCCGCGTCCAGCTCCGCCACCAGCGGACGCACGTCGGCCAGCCCCCGCCCGTCACGCCCGCTGAGCGCGCTGGCGACGATGTTCCGCACCCGTTCATGAGTGAACGACGGCAGCAGCCCCGCGTCGCGCAACCGCCCGCTCAGCTCCCGTTCCGCCCCGGCGGCGAGCCCCCTGACCTGCACGTTCCCCCGGGAGGTGAGCTCCAGCCCGCCGTTGCCGAGCTCGACGGCCGCATCCGCCAGCGCCGCGAACCCCCGCCGGTCCACCCGCCCACCGGGCAGCCGGACCCGCGCCAGCCCGCCGTCGGCGGCCCGGTGGATCCGCAGCAGCCCGGGACAGGAGTCAGGACCGGAACGGGAGGAAGCAGACGAAGAGGCAGACACAGCCCGGATACTAGGCGCATCCAAGCGCCTCTCCATCGGCCACCGGGACCCCGGTTTCCTCGAACCCAGGCCAACGATCTTCATCGCCCGTACGTTCGAACACATGCAGCTTCGCTATAACTACCGACTGTATCCCACCCCCGCTCAGCGGACTTCGCTCGGCAAGGCGTTCGGGTGCGCCCGTGTGGTCTACAACGACGGGCTGCGCGTGCGAGAGGAAGCTCGCCGGCAGGGACGGGCGATCTCCGATAACGAACTGTCCAAGTTGGTGATCACCCAGGCCAAGCGCACTCCCGAACGATCCTGGCTGGGCGAGGTGTCGGCCGTGGTGCTGCAACAATCACTGGCAGATCTGTGTGTCGCTTATCGCAACTTCTGGAACTCACGCGCCGGACGGCGGGGCGGACCCTCGGTCAACCCCCCGTCGCCCAAGAGGCGCAAAGGTCGCCAGGCGATCCGGTTCACCCGCAACGCCCGTTTCAGCATCACATCCAGCGGGCGACTGTCGCTGCCGAAAGTCGGGAACGTCAAGATCGTCTGGTCACGGCCGCTCCCTGCCGATCCGTCCAGCGTCACCGTGGTCAAGGACGCGGCCGGCCGGTACTTCGCCTCGTTCGCGGTCGCCCTTCCCGCTCTCGGTCCGCTGCCGTCCACCGAACGGCAGGTGGGGATCGATCTCGGCCTGACGCACTTCGCCGTCCTGTCGGACGGCACCAGGATCGGCGACCCGAAGTGGTTGCGCCGGAGGGAACGCAAGCTCAAACGCGCCGCCAGGGCGTTCAGCCGAACCGCCGAAGGAAGTGAGAACCGCGCGAGAGCACGGACCCGCCTGGCTCGTCAGCATGCCAGGGCCGCCGACGCACGCCGGGAGTTCCATCACCAGTTGTCCACCTGGCTGGTCCGCGACAACCAAGCGGTCCACGTGGAGGACTTGGCGGTGCGAGGTCTGGCACGCTCCCGCCTGGCCAAGAGCGTGCACGACGCCGGATGGGGACGGTTTCTCGCCATGCTGGAGGACAAGGCGAGGCGGCACGGTCGCGTCTTCGCGCGGGCCGACCGGGGATTCGCCTCGTCGCAGATCTGTTCGGCGTGCGGTCGCCGCGACGGCCCCAAGCCGCTGAAGGTCCGCGAGTGGCGCTGCCCCGGGTGCGGGACGCGACACGACCGAGACGTCAACGCCGCTCGCAACGTGCTGGACGAAGGACGCCGGACCGTCGCCGCCGGACGCACCCTCGCACGAGGGCATGCGGAGACGCTAAACGCCTGTGGAGCCCCGGTGAGACCACCGTTTTGCGTGGCACGGGTCGTTGAAGCAGGAACCCGCCGGAAGACGGTAGAGTGACCGATTGCCGTCAGGCCGGAATCCCCCGTTCCCAACTGGGGAGGACGTCAATGTGTGAGCAGCGACAAAGCGGAGGAAGCCGGTGGAAGTCCGGCGCGGTCCCGCCACTGTCACCGGGGAGCGGACCCCACCCAGGGCCACTGCGTCAGCGGGAAGGCCGGGGCGAGCGTCGATCCGGGAGCCAGGAGACTCCGGTTGTCGCAGTGACCCTGCGATTCGGGGCGTGGAAACCCCGGGTGAGGACTCGACCAGCGTGATCCTGCTGCTGTCCACGTCGGACACCGACCTGCTCAGCGCGCGCGCGTCCGGCGCCGCCTTCCGTCTCGCCAATCCGGCCCGCACCTCCGTCGAGGACCTGCCCGCCCTGCTGGAGGGCGTGGACCTGGTCGTCGTGCGGCTGCTCGGCGGCCGCCGCGCCTGGGAGGAGGGGCTGGACGCGCTGCTGGCCGGGCCCCGCCCGGTCGTCGTGCTGAGCGGCGAGCAGCAGCCCGACGCCGAGCTGATGGAGCTGTCCACGGTCCCGGCCGGGGTGGCGGCGGAGGCGCACGCCTACCTCGCCCACGGCGGTCCCGCCAACCTCGGTGACCTGTTCGGCTTCCTGTCCGACACGGTCCTGCTCACCGGGCACGGCTTCGGCCCGCCGACCCCGACGCCCACCTGGGGCGTCCTGGAACGCGAGGCGGCCGGCGGCGACGGGCCGCTGATCGGCGTCCTGTACTACCGGGCGCACCACCTGGCCGGGAACACCGCGTTCGTCGAGGCCCTGTGCGCGGCGATCGAGAGCGCCGGGGGCCGCGCCCTCCCGGTCTACTGCGCGTCCCTGCGCACCGCCGAGCGGGAGCTGCTCGACAGGCTCGGCGAGGCCGACGCGCTGGTCGTCACGGTGCTGGCGGCGGGCGGCACGCGCCCGGCGTTCGCCTCGGCCGGGGGCGACGACGAGGCGTGGGACGTCGGCGCGCTGGCCGCCCTCGACGTCCCGATCCTGCAGGGGCTGTGCCTGACCGGCGGCCGCGAGGCGTGGGAGGCCAACGACGACGGCCTGTCCCCGCTGGACACCGCCACGCAGGTCGCGGTGCCGGAGTTCGACGGGCGGCTGATCACGGTGCCGTTCTCGTTCAAGGAGATCGACGAGGACGGGCTGAGCGTCTACGTCGCCGACCCCGAACGCGCCGCCCGCGTCGCCGGGATCGCCGTCCGGCACGGCGCGCTGCGCCACGTTCCCGCGCCGGAGCGGCGCGTCGCGCTGATGCTGTCGGCGTACCCGACCAAGCACGCCCGCATCGGCAACGCCGTCGGCCTCGACACCCCCGCCAGCGTGATCGCCCTGCTGGGGGCGATGCGCGAGCGCGGCTACGACGTCGGCGACGAGCTGCCCGGCGAGGGCGACGCGCTGATGCACGCGCTCATCGCGGCGGGCGGCCAGGACGCCGACTGGCTCACCGAGGAGCAGCTCACCGGCAACCCGATCCGCATCCCCGCGTCCCGGTACAAGCGGTGGTACGCCACGCTCCCCGAGGACCTGCGCGAGGACATCGAGCGTCACTGGGGCCCGCCGCCCGGCGAGCTGTTCGTGGACGACTCCGATGATCCCGAGGGTGAGATCGTCCTGGCGGCGCTGCGGTCCGGCAACGTCGTGGTGATGGTCCAGCCGCCGCGCGGCTTCGGCGAGAACCCCGTGGCGATCTACCACGACCCCGACCTGCCGCCGAGCCACCACTACCTGGCGGCGTACCGGTGGTTGCAGGACGGGTTCGGCGCGCACGCGGTCGTCCACGTCGGCAAGCACGGCAACCTGGAGTGGCTGCCCGGCAAGGCCGCCGGGATGTCGGCCTCCTGCGGGCCGGACGCCGCGCTCGGCGACCTGCCGCTGATCTACCCGTTCCTGGTGAACGACCCCGGCGAGGGCACGCAGGCCAAGCGCCGCGCCCACGCCACCCTGGTCGACCACCTGATCCCGCCGATGGCGCGCGCCGACAGCTACGGCGACATCGCCCGCCTGGAACAGCTCCTGGACGAGCACGCCAACATCGCCGCGCTCGACCCCGCCAAGCTGCCCGCGATCCGCGCCCAGATCTGGACGCTGATCCAGGCCGCCCGGCTCGACCACGACCTGGGGCTGGAGGACCGGCCGCACGACGCGGAGTTCGACGACTTCCTGCTGCACGTGGACGGCTGGCTGTGCGAGGTGAAGGACGTCCAGATCCGCGACGGGCTGCACGTCCTCGGTCAGGCCCCGGCCGGGGAGGGCCGCGCCGACCTGGTCCTCGCGATGCTGCGCGCCCGGCAGATGTGGGGCGGCTCGGTGACGCTGCCCGGCCTGCGCGAGGCCCTCGGCCTGGACGAGGGCAGCCGCGACCGGGGCGAGGTGGACGCGTTCGAGGAGCGGGCCCGCGCCCTGGTGCTGGCCATGGAGGAGCGGGGCTGGGACCCGGACGCCGCCGGCGAGGTCGCCGAGGGGAAGGTCGCGGAGATCCTGCGGTTCGCCGCCACCGAGATCGTCCCGCGGCTGGACCGGACCGTCGACGAGATCGGCATGGTGCTGCACGCGCTGGACGGCGGCTACGTCCCGGCGGGCCCGTCGGGCTCCCCGCTGCGGGGCCTGATCAACGTGCTGCCGACCGGCCGCAACTTCTACTCCGTCGATCCCAAGGCCGTGCCGTCCCGGCTGGCCTGGGAGACCGGCCGCGCGATGGCCGACTCGCTGCTGGAGCGCTACCGCGAGGACACCGGCGAGTGGCCGCGGTCGGTCGGGCTGTCGGTGTGGGGCACCTCCGCGATGCGCACCTCCGGTGACGACATCGCCGAGGTGCTGGCCCTGCTCGGCGTGCGCCCGGTCTGGGACGACGCCTCCCGCCGCGTGACCGGCCTGGAGCCGATCCCGCTGCCCGAACTCGGCCGTCCGCGCATCGACGTGACGGTCCGCATCAGCGGGTTCTTCCGCGACGCGTTCCCGCACGCCGTGGCGATGCTCGACGACGCGGTCCGGCTGGCCGCCGCGCAGGACGAGCCCGACGCCGACAACTTCGTGCGCGCCCACGTCCGCGCCGACGAGGCGGCCCACGGCGACCGCCGCCGCGCCACCATGCGCGTGTTCGGGTCCCGGCCGGGCGCGTACGGCGCGGGCATCCTGCCGCTGATCGACAGCCGGAACTGGCGCGACGACTCGGACCTGGCCGAGGTGTACGCGGTCTGGGGCGGCTACGCCTACGGCCGCGACCTGGACGGCGTCCCGGCCCGCGCCGACATGGAGAGCGCCTACCGCCGCATCAGCGTCGCCGCCAAGAACACCGACACCCGCGAGCACGACATCGCCGACTCCGACGACTACTTCCAGTACCACGGCGGCATGATCGCCACGGTCCGGGCGCTGACCGGCAGGGCGCCCGCGGCCTACATCGGCGACAGCACCCGGCCCGACGCCGTGCGCACCCGCACCCTCAACGAGGAGACCTCCCGCGTCTTCCGCGCCCGGGTGGTGAACCCGCGCTGGCTGGCCGCGATGCGCCGCCACGGCTACAAGGGCGCGTTCGAGCTGGCGGCGACGGTGGACTACCTGTTCGGCTACGACGCCACCGCCGGGGTCGTCGCGGACTGGATGTACGAGAAGCTGGCCCAGACCTACGCGCTGGACCCGGAGAACCAGAAGTTCTTCGAGGAGTCCAACCCCTGGGCCCTGCACGGCATCGCCGAACGCCTGCTGGAGGCCGCCGACCGGGGCATGTGGGAGCACCCGGAGGCCGAGACCCTGGAGGCGCTGAAGCAGCTCTACCTCCGCGTGGAGGGCGACCTGGAGTCCGGCACCGACTGACGCCCGCGCTTCTTCAAGAAAACACCAAGAATTCGCCCGACCCGCCGCCGGAAACAAAAACCGGCGGCGGGTCGTTTTCCCAGTAGGACCTCAAGGGGAGGGGGTGTATGAGCGGGGAAACCGACCTCGCGAAGTTGCTGGCCGGACTCGATCCGGAGTTGCACGCGGGTGAGTACGTGTTCGTCACGTCGCCCGACCGCTCGACTCCCCCCGACGTCGAACCGCTGCTGATATTCGAGGAACCCGAGGGTCGCACGCTGGTCCTGCCGCGCGAGCGGGCCGAGGCGGCCGGTCTGGAGTCCGCGTTCCCCAGCGCGTGGATCGTGCTGCGGATCCACTCCGCCCTGGAGGCGGTCGGGATGATGGCCGCGATCTCCACGGCGCTGGCCGGGGCGGGCATCAGCTGCAACGTGGTCTCCGCCTACCACCACGACCATCTGTTCGTCCCGCGCGACCGCGCGGACGAGGCCGTGGCGATCCTCCGCGGCCTGGGGCGCGACGGCGCGCGCTGAGCGCCGCCGCGGCCGGAACGCAAAGGAGTTCCCGGCAGCGTCCCCATTTCTTTTGACGCGCGAGCATCGCGTTTTCCTGAACGGAGGTGGAAGATGAACGACACCCCGGAAAACCCCTCGTCCGAAGGGACGGGGATCCCGCGCTCCTCCGCGAGCGAGGATTTCTCGGACCGCAGTTTCTGGATCGGGTACGCCCTTCTCCTCCTCGGCATCGCCCTGCTGGGCGTGGACATCCTGCTGATCGTCAACGCCGGCGGCGCGAACGCGCCCGAGATCGTCCTGCTGGCCGTGGCCGCCCTGCTGTTCGGCGCGGGCGCGCGCTCCCTCCACAACTGGCACCGCAGCACCGACCGCGCCCGGTCCGGGCGGTCCGAGGCCGACAGCCCGACCTGACCCCTCGCGGTCACAGCAGCGGCCGGACCACGGCGCGGGCGAGCGCCTCGGCGAACCCGCGGGGCGCGGCGGCGGCCTCCGGCCCGTGGCCGTAGTAGCGCAGGAACGCCTCCTGGAAGCACCCGCCGACCAGCAGCGCCGCCGCGGCGTCCGGGTCCGCCTCCGCGCGCAGGCGTCCGAGGTCCCGTTCGGCCCTCAGGTAGGCGGCGAACGCCGCGACCGCCCTTCCCGGGCCGCCGCCGTGCCGGTCCATCGCCACCCGGTGCGACTCCATGCGCCGCGGGTCCGCCAGCAGCGCGCCCAGCATCGGGATCGACCGCTGGTAGAACTCCAGGGCCGCGTGCGCGAGCGCGGCGAGGTTGTCCTCCACCTCGCCCTCCCCGGGCCGGACCGCGACCCGCGACAGTCCGGGCAGCCGTTCCTGGAGGACGGCCAGCAGGAGCCGCTCCTTGTCCGGGAAGTGCTTGTAGAGCGTCGGCTCCGACACCCCCGACGCCTGCGCGATCTCCTTGGTGGTGGCCTGCGCGACGCCCCGCGTCCGCAGGATCTCCGCCGCCGCGTCCAGGATCCGCTCCCGCGTGCTCATTCGGTGCCCTCCGCCGATTGACAGGTTAGTGAACGCTAGCTCATGATAGCGGTTAGTGTTCACTAACCCCCCTGGAGGAGCACCATGCGCACCACCGTGACCGGCGGCACCGAAGAACGGCGTCCCGCCCACCCATCCCGGCGCGCCGGCCTGCGAAGGCGGATCGTCATCGCGCTGTGCCTGCTGCTCGCCGGAACGCTCGCCGCGACCGGGACCGCCGGGTACCTCACGTTCGTCCGCCCGCCCGCCAACCCGCCCGCCGACGCCTGCGCGGACGGCCCGCGCCCCGGCGGCCGTCCCGTCGTCGTGGCGGCGGGGGCCAGCATGACCCAGGGCACCCTGGGCGCCGACTGGGTCGGCGACCTGCGCGACCGGGCCGCGCACCGGGCCTTCGAGTTCGTCAACGCCGGGAAGAACGGCGACACCAGCGCCGACCTGCTCCAGCGCCTCGACCGCGACGTCGTCGCCTGCCGTCCCACCGCCGTCACGGTCCTGATCGGGGCCAACGACGTGCGGGACGGCGTCCCGCTCCAGCGCTACCGCGACAACCTCACCGCGATCGTCGGCCGCCTGAAGGCGCGGACCTCCGCCCGTGTCGCGCTGGTGTCCCTCCCGCCGATCGGCGAGGAGATCGGCAGCGACCTCAACCGCAAGGCCGCCGGATACAACGCCGCCGTCAGGGAGACCGCCGAGCGCGCCGGGGCCGACTACGTGCCGCTGAACGAGCGGATGACCGACCACCTGCGGCGGCGCGGCGGAGAAGCCGCCCCCTACGGGTTCGGCTTCACCCTCGCCTTCCTCGCCGGGGCCCGGCACTACCTGCTCGGCCACAGCTGGGACGAGGTGGCCCGCGGCAACGGCCTCGAACTCCTCGTCGACCACCTGCACCTGAGCGACCGGGGCGGAGCGATGGTCGCCGACCTGGTCTCGGAGTGGCTGTCGCGACGCTGAGCGACGGCCCTCCCCCGCGCGCCCCGGCGCCCTCCGCCACCGCGGAATTCCCGAAAACGAAAAGGGAATTGCCGTAAGACCCTCGCGGAATGTCACACCGGACAGGTAGAAGAAACATATGTCGCATGTGCCTCCGATGGTCCAGTCCAGCACCGTTGACGGCCCGGCCTACCTGCTCGCCTGGGAACGCCTCCCCGAGGGGTCCTGGGGCGCGCGCATCGCCTGGATGGAAATCGACGACGATTCCTGGACGGCCCGCGTCACCCGCGTCGCCGCCGACGCCATCACCAAACTCGACGGGCAGGACTACAGCCAGGTCCCCCGCCGCGACACCGCCGCCCCCGCGACCGCCTGACCCGCACCGGACCCGTCCCTCGCCCGTCGGACGCGCGATGCGGCGGGTGGTACCGAAGTCCCAGGTCAGGGTCCACCCAGCGGAGGACGACGGGGGCGGCCCACCGTCCTACGCTCAGGATCATGGTCGTGGGGTCGAGGGCGCTTCCGCCGTCCGCACCGCGCCGGACCGCGGTCACGCGCCGCCGGGCCGGCGCGCTCGTCACGGCGCTCACCCCGGAGCGGCGGGCCCGGGCCGCCGACGCGGCCCTGGCGCTGCTGATGCTGGCCGTCCTGCTGGACATCGTCGTCAAGCGCTGGCCGGACGGCCCGGTGCCCCTCGCCCTGCCGGCCGGGCTGCTGCTCGGCCTGGCGCAGGTCGGCGTGGTCCTCGTCCGGCGGACCCGGCCCCTGCTCACGCTCACCGTGATCGTCGCGGCCGACCTGACCGGCTGGCTGCTGCTGCCGGAGCTGCCGTTCGACCCGCTCAGCCTGGGCAGCCTCGTCGCGCTGTACGCCGTCGGCCGGTACCTGCCGTACCGGACCGGCTGGTGGAGCGGCCTGGCGGCGACCGGCGCGGGCGCCGTCGCCTACGCCGTCCACAGCCCCACCGACATGGCGAACGCGGTGGCCGCGCTGCTGGCGCTCGTCCTCGGCCAGTACACGCGGCTGCGCGCCGAGACCGCCGAACGGCGGCGCGCCGAGCGGGCCGCCGAGGCCGTCCGCGCCGAACGCCGCCACATCGCCCGCGAGCTGCACGACGTCGTCGCCCACCACATCAGCGTGATGAGCGTGCTGGTCGGCGCGGCCCGCACCACCATGGCCGCCGACCCCGAACGGGCGGCCGAGGCGCTGGTCACCACCGAGCGCACCGCCCGCGAGGCGATGGCCGAGATGCGGCGGCTCCTGGCGGTGCTGCGCGCCGACGACGAGCCCGAGCCGGACGCCCGCGCCGACCGGCTGCCCGCGCTGGTCGAGCGGGCCCGCGCCGCCGGGGTCCGCGCCGACCTGCGCGTCGAGGGCCGGGCCCGTCCCCTGCCGCCGGCCGCCGACCTGGCGGTCTACCGGACCGTGCAGGAGGCGCTGACCAACGCCCAAAAGCACGCCGCCGGGGCCCGGGTGCGGGTCGTGCTGCGCTACACCGACACGGCGGTCGAGGCGGAGGTCCACGACGACGGCTCCGGCGGGCCCGCCCCCGCGCCGGCCCCCGCGGACCGGCCGGGCCACGGGCACGGGCTGCGCGGCATGGCCGAACGGGTCGCCCTGTGCGGCGGCGACCTCGCCGCCGGGCCCGCCCCCGGAGGCGGGTTCCGGGTGCGGGCCCGCCTCCCCCTTCCCCCGGACGCGCTGCCCCAGGAGGCGACATGACGATCTCGGTGCTGCTGGTGGACGACCACGCCCTCGTCCGCACCGGATTCCGGATGATCATCGGGGCGCAGCCCGACATGGAGGTGGTCGGGGAGGCCGCCGACGGCGGCGAGGCCGTGGACCGCGCCGCCGCGCTGCGCCCCGACGTGGTGCTGATGGACATCCACCTGCCCGGCCTGAACGGGGTGGCCGCCACCGGCCGGATCGCCCGGCTGGTCCCCGAGGCGCGGGTGCTGGCGCTCAGCACGTTCGACCTGGACGAGTACGTGCTCGGCGCGCTGCGCGCCGGGGCGTCGGGGTTCCTGCCCAAGGACGCGTCCCCGGAGGAGCTGACGGCGGCGGTGCGGACCGTGCACCGCGGCGAGGCCGCCGTCGCGCCCCGCCTGCTGACCCGGCTGATCGGCACGTTCGTGCGGGCCGCGCCCACCGGACCCGGCACGCCGCCGAGGGGCCTGGACGCGCTGACCGGACGCGAACGCGAGGTGCTGGCCCTCATCGCGCGCGGGCGGTCCAACGCCGACATCGCCGCCGAGCTGGCCATCACCCCCTCCACCGTGAAGAACCACATCTCCAGCGTCTTCGCCAAGACCGGCGCGCGGGACCGCGCCCAGGCGGTGATCGCCGCCTACGAGTCCGGGCTGGTCGCCCCGGGCGTCCCCCAGGCATAGGACCGAGGTCCTACTCCAGGTGGCGACCTGGGTACGACGCGTGACGCGCCCGGCCGGGCCTAGCGTCGTTCCCATGCCGACGAAGACACCGCGCAGGACCCTGAGGGGCGCGCCGGTCGCCGCCTCCCTCGTCCTCCTCGCCGCCCCGGCCGTTCCGGCCGCCGCCGAGACCGCCCGGCCTCCCGGCGGCGTGTGGCGGACCGCCGCCTACGGCCAGGTCGCCGTGGTCGACGGCGCCCGGCTGCGGCTCTACCAGACCACCTCGATCAGCTGCCTGCCCGGCGGCGAGCTGCGGAGCGCCGGTCCGGACGGCTCCGGCGGGGTCCGGTTCGCCGCCGACGACGGCGCCGAGATGGTCCTGCGCCCCGGCCCGCGCGGCGGTCTCGTCCTCACCGTCCCCGGCTCGGTGGGCCGGGTGGACCTGCGCCGCCTGCCGTCCCTGCCGGACCGCTGCACCCGCCCCATGCCGAAGGACCCCCGCACGGTCTTCGACGTGTTCTGGACGACGTTCGCCGAGCACTACCCCTTCTTCGCCGCCCGCGGGGTCGACTGGAACGCCCTGCGCGCCCGCCACCGGCCGCGGGTCACCCGGCACACCTCCCCCGACCGGCTGTTCACGATCCTCAGCGACATGATCCGGCCGCTGGGCGACGCGCACACCGGCGTGGCCGACCCGGTCGGCGGCCGGTCCTTCGCCGGACGGCGCCCCGGCACCCGCCGGCACGACGACGCGTTCCGCGCCCGCGTGGACAAGGCCGTGCTGCGCAACGTCGGCGTCCCGCTGCGCACCTGGGCCGACGGCCGGGTCGGTTACGCCGACCTGCCGCGGCGGCTCGGCTACCTGCGCGTCACCGCCTTCACCGGGTACGCGGGCGCGAACGCCGTCTACGCGGAGCAGCGGGCCGAGCTGGACCGGGCGCTGGACGCCGTCCTGACCCGCGACCGCGTCCGCGCCCTGCGCGGCCTGATCATCGACGTGCGGTACAACGGCGGCGGCCACGACGCGCTCGGCGTGCGCATCGCGTCCCGGCTGACCGACCGGCCCTACGTCGCCTACCGCAAGCGCGCGCCGGGGACCGCGTTCCAGACGGTGCGGGTACGGCCCTCCGACCGTCCCCGCTACACCGGCCCGGTCGCCGTCCTGACCAGCGACCTCAGCGTCAGCGCCGCCGAGACGTTCACGCTCGGCCTGACGGGGCGCTCCCCCGCGCCGCACCGCGTCGGCGCCACCACGCAGGGCGTGTTCTCCGACGTGCTGGTCCGCGCGCTGCCCAACGGCTGGATCCTCGCCCTCGGCAACGAGGACTACCGCTCCGCCGGCGGCGTCTCCCACGAGGGCCGGGGCGTGCCGCCCACCGTCCGCGCCCCCGTCTTCACCGACGCCGAGCTCGCCGCCGGACGCGACTCCGCGCTCGCCCGGGCGCGCGCGCTGCTGGCGCGGTGAACGGCGCGCCGCCCGCCCCGCCGGGCGGGCGGCGCGCACCGTGCGCCTAGGGGGTCACCGCAGGAACCCCTCGTAGTTGCGTTGCTGGAGCTGCGCCTCGATCTGCTTGACGGTGTCGAGGCCGACGCCGACGACGATCAGGATGCTCGTCCCGCCGAACGGGAACTGGTCGCCCACCCCGAGCATCGCCAGCACCACCAGCGGCACCAGCGACACCGCCCCCAGGTACAGCGCCCCGGGCGCGGTGATCCGCGACAGCACGTGGTCCAGGTACTCGGCGGTCGGCCGCCCCGGGCGGACGCCGGGCACGAACCCGCCGTACTTCTTCATGTTGTCGGCGACCTCCACCGGGTTGAAGGTGATCGCCACGTAGAAGTACGTGAAGAACACGATCAGCAGGAAGAAGCCGGCCATGTGCCAGGGGTTCTCCGGCCGCAGGTACGGCTGGACCTGCTGGAGCCACCTCACGTCCGGCCACAGCCGGGTGGCCAGGATCGGCAGGTACAGCAGCGACGACGCGAAGATCACCGGGATGATCCCGGCCTGGTTGACCTTCAGCGGGATGTAGGTCGCGGCCCCGCCGTACATGCGCCGCCCCACCATCCGCTTGGCGTACTGGACGGGGATGCGGCGCTGGCCCTGCTCGACGAACACCACGCCCGCCATGATGGCCAGGCCGACCAGCATGACCAGCACGAACACGAACGGGCCCTGGGTCTTGTAGATCCCCCAGAACTGCGCCGGGAAGACCGCCACCACCTGGGTGAAGATCAGGATGGACATGCCGTTGCCGACCCCGCGGTCGGTGACCAGCTCGCCCAGCCACATCACCACCGCGGTGCCCGCCACCAGGCAGACCACCATGGTGACGATCGCGAACGGGCCGGTGTCGCGCAGCAGGGACCCGGCGCCCGGGACGTTCTGGAACAGCTGCCCGGTGGCGGCCATCGCGACCAGCCCCGCGCCCTCCAGGGTCGCCAGCCCGACGGTGAGGTACCGCGTGTACTGCGTGATCTTCGTGGTGCCGGCCTGGCCCTCCTTCTTCAGGGCCTCCAGCCGGGGGATCACGACCGTCAGCAGCTGCAGGATGATGCTGGCGGTGATGTAGGGGATGACGCCGAGCGCGAAGATCGACAGCTTCAGCAGCGCGCCGCCGCTGAACAGGTCGAGCATCCCGTAGAGCTGGTCGCCCTTCTTCGCGGCGGCGGCCGTGTCGCGGAGCACGGCGACGTTGACGTTGGGGACCGGCACGTTCTGGCCGATCCGGAACAGCACGATGACGAACAGCGTGAACAGCAGCTTGCGCCGCAGGTCGGGCGTGCGGAACGCCCGCGTGAACGCGCTCAGCACGCGACCACCCCGTACCGGCGCGACAGCGGCCGGGCGAACGCGGCGCACGCGTTCGCCGGAACATGGCGAGAGATGACTTGCCTCCACAAGGGTGCGCCGCGGCGCACCCGCACGGAGCGCCGCGGTCAGGAAAGGGGAACGTCGGGACCCGTGGAGGCGGGCGGTCCGCGTTCCCGGACGGCCGAGGGCGCGAGGCCCGGCAGCGCCGCCGCGCGGCCGTTCGCCGCGGCGGCCCGGCTGCGGCGTTCCCCGGCCGCGAACGCGTCGGCGAGCACCGCGACCGCGTGGTCGTACGCCGCGACGGCCCGGTCGGCCGGCCCGTGGTCCCAGTGCCCGTGGTGCCAGTGCGCGGCCGGGAGCCCGGCCCAGAACACCGTGGGCCGCGCGCCGGGGGCCCGCGCGGGCGTGTCCCTGCGTTCCCCGGCGACGGCGCGGCCGGCCTGCTCGCGGCAGGCCGACTGCGCGGCGGCGGCCGTCCCGGTGCGGACCGCGTCGGCGTGCCCGGTCCCGGCCGCGCCGGGCAGGGCCGGCAGCGCCGCGCCCACCGCGACGCCGAAGAACCCCGCGATGAGGAGCAGCAGCCTCCGCCGCAGCGGCGTGTCCACGGCCGCGGGCGGCCCGGTGGGCGGCCCGGTCACAGGCAGCCCTCGAACTGCGGCACCTCGACGTTGGTCTTCTCCAGGCCCGTGCCCGCGAACCACTTGCCGACCAGCCGCGCCGCGGTGCCGTCCTGGTACATCCGGGTGATGGCCCGGTTCAGCGCCTCACAGCCCTCGGGGTCGCCCTGCCGCATGCCGATGCCGGTGTTCTGCTCGCCGAGCCTGGCGTTGATCAGGCGGTACCGTCCACCGCCCGCCTTCCGGGCCAGCCCGGCCAGGATCACGTCGGTGGTGGTGATCGCGTCGACCGCGCGGGAGTCCATCATCGCCATGCACTGGTCGTAGTCCTTGGCGCTGCGGACCTCGGCGGTCATCCCGGCGAGGGCCTGCAGCCGCTGCACCGGGTCCGCGCCCTCCACTCCGCAGAACGTCCGGCCCCTCAGGTCGCGGACCACCTTCACGTTCCGCGCGTCGGAGCGGACGAGGACGTCCTGGTAGGACACGAAGTAGGGGCCCGCGAAAGCGATCTTCTCCTTGCGCTCCGGCGTCACCGACAGCGTCGCCAGCACCAGGTCGGCCCGCCCGGAGGTGAGCACCGTGAGCCGGTCGGCCGCCAGCACCGGGACGAACCGGACGCTCTTGCCGAGCCGTCCGGCGACGTACCGGGCCACGTCGATGTCGAAGCCCTCGAAGGTGCCGTCCGGTTTGCGGACGCCCAGTCCCGGCAGGTCCGGGCGCACCCCCACGACCAGCGCCTGCTTGTCGAGCAGCGAGTCGCCGCCGGTCTGCCCGCACGCGGTCAGCGCGCCGCCCAGGACCCCGGCGGCCAGCAGCAGGCGCGCTCCCCGCCCGGTGATCGTCTGGATCACGCCCGCACCCCCGACTGCCCGCCCGCCCGACCCTCTGTGAGCGATGATGCCGACTCCACCACCACAGTCAAGCCCTTCGCAAGATCAGAACGGTTGCAGTCCGAGCACGCTCCACCGCAGTCCGGGCCGTCCGAGCAGGTCGCCGCGGGTCCCCCGGTGCACGACGTGCAGCCCGTTGACCTCGGCCAGCGCGACCGTCTCGGCCACCGGGACGTCGAACATCCGCCGCGCCGGGGGCACCGGCCCGTGCCGCAGGGTCAGCACGACCCGCCCCCCGGGGACCAGCAGCGACGCGACGCTCTTCATCGCCCGCGCCCGCTCGTCCCCGTCGAGGTGCATCCACACGGCCGACAGCAGCACGAGGTCGAACCGCCGCCCGCCCCGGTGCACGGCCTCCAGCTCGGGCAGCGCGTCGTCGATCCAGGTCACCGGGGCGTCGGCGTGCAGCCGGCGGGCGCGTTCGCGCAGCTCGCAGGCGGGCTCGACGGCCACGACCCGGTGGCCGAGCCGCGCCAGGGCGGCGGCGTCCCGCCCGCTCCCGGCCCCGACGTCCAGCACCCGTCCGGGCGCGTCGGGCAGCAGGTGGAGGACGTCGGCGTGGACGTCCTCGAACGCGAGCGTCTCGTACTGCCGGACGAGGACGTCGGCCGCCTCGTTGTATCCGGCTGTTCCAGCGATCCCGGGCATGGCCGTTCCTCGGTCGGGTGCGAAGCCGATGCTATGCCTCCCGCCGCGAGCGCGCCGGACCCTTCCCGAACCCGCCGGTACCGGACTGTCAGGGCGGCACGGTTGAATGGCGCTCCCCGACCGAGAGCGCCCGATGAGCCACTTCCCGCGACACGCCGCCGCCTACCTGGTCCACCTGCCCGACGAGGACGCCGCCCACGAGGTGGCGCGGCTCCTGACCGAGCGCGGCCACACGGCCGTCTCCGTACGCGAGGGCGTCCCCGACCAGCCCTTCCACCGCTTCTACGAGACCTCCTGGAAGGTCACCGCCCTCGACGCGGGCCCCTACCCCGACGACGACGTGCGGTGGTGGACGGCCGTGGAGACCCGGATCGTCAAGACGCTGGCGGCCGAACGCGGCGGCTCCTGCACCCTCATGCAGGCGGTCCCGGAAACGGCCCGAGCCCTGCTCCCCGACGGCGCCGACGACCGGCCCCCTGCCGAGGCGCGGGCCGCGCGCCTGGCGGCCCTGTCCGCCGCGCCCGCCCGCGCCCCGCGCCCCGTCATCACCTACCGGCTCGACCGGCCCGCCTCCGGCGGCCCGTCCGGGACCCCTGTCCCCCTGCCCGGCCTCGACGACGTCGACTGGCCGTCGCTCAAGCACGCCTACGGTTCGGCCGAGGACACCCCGGACATCCTGCGGGCGATGGCGGCGAACGACGAGGGCTGGGACGAGGCGACGTTCGAGTACTTCAGCGCCATCGTCCACCAGGAGACCTGCTACAGCGCCACGCCGCCGACGATCCCGTTCCTCGCCCGCATGGCGTGCGACCCGGTGATGACCCCGGAGTACCGCCTGGAGCTGCTGGCCGACCTCGCCTACATCGCCTCCTTCGACCCGTCCCCGGCCGCCGGTGAGGAGCCCGCCCCCACCGCGCACGCGGCCCGCGCCTGCCGCGAGGTCGTCGGCGCCCTCCCCGCCCTGCTGTCGCGCTGGCCCGAGGCCGCGCCCGCAGAGCGGGCCTGGCTGATCGTGCTGGGCGCGCTGTCCCCCGCCGCCGCCGCGCCGCTGCTCCCCGAGTTCGAGGGCTTCCGCCGGGGGCTGGAGGGCCCGAGCCCCGCCCTGGACCTCGCCCTGGCGCTGGCCGCCGACGACGAGGACCGCGCCTGCGGCCTCGTCCTCGACTGCACGACCTGGGACGAGAACATCTCCTGGCACCTGGCGGACGACACCCCGCCGCGCTGCCGCAACCTCACCGTCCTCGTCCGGCTGGCCGTGGACGAGCTTCCGAGGGGCTGAGCCGGGCGGACGGGTACTACGCTGCCGTCCGTGACCGTGAACGTCGGGGTGGTGGTCCGGTACCGCAAGGCCGTGACCTACGGGGTGCACGCGCTGCTGGCGGCGCTGGAGGCCGCCGGGACCGAGTGCGAGATCCGGTTCGGGACGACGCCCGAGGAGACCGCCGCCGAGATCACCGCGTGCGGGGCCGACCGGATCCTCGTCCTCTGGTCGTTCTACTCCCCCGACGCCGAGGCCATGGCCGCCGAGCTGGCCGCCGTCCGGGAGCTGGCCGACGACCCGCGCGCCCTGCACGTCGCGGGCGGCGTCCACGCCACCGCCGAGCCGCAGCACGTCATCGACTCCGGCTGGGACCTGGCCGGGATCGGCGAGGGCGAGTCCACGATCGTCGCCCTGGTCGAGGCGCTCCGCGCCGGGACGCCGCTGACCGCCGTCCCCGGCCTCGCCCTCCGCGACGACGACGGCGTGGCCCTGCGCACGGGCCCGGCGCCGCAGCCGCCGCTGGACGCGTTCCCGTCGTTCCCGGCGCCCCGCCGCACCGTCGGGCCGATCGAGATCACGCGGGGCTGCCGCTACACGTGCCGGTTCTGCCAGACGCCGTTCATGTTCGGCGGGAGGTTCCGGCACCGCTCGGTCGACAGCGTCCGCGAGCACGTCCGGCGCATCACCGCCCACGGCCTGCGCGACGTCCGCTTCATCACCCCGACGTCCCTGTCCTACGGCTCCCCGGGTCCCGACCCCGACCTGGACGCCGTCGAGGAGCTGCTGTCCGCCGTCCGGGAGGAGCTGCCGCCGCACGGCCGGATCTTCTTCGGCAGCTTCCCCTCCGAGGTCCGCCCCGAGCACGTCACCCCCGCGGCGATGCGCCTGCTCAAGCGGTACGTCGCCAACGACAACATCATCATCGGCGCCCAGTCCGGCTCCGACCGCGTCCTCGCGGCGTCCGGCCGGGGCCACGGCGCGGACCCGGTCCGCGCCGCCGTCCGCATCGCGGTCGCCGAGGGCTTCCGCCCGAACGTGGACTTCATCTTCGGCATGCCCGGCGAGGACGCGACCGACCAGAGGGCTTCCCTGGCCCTGGCCTCCGAGCTGGCCGACCTCGGCGCCCGCATCCACACGCACACGTTCATGCCGTTGCCGGGCACGCCCTGGCGGGACGCCGAGCCCGCGTTCATCCCGCTGGAGACGATGCGCGCGCTGGACCGCCTGGCCCAGCGCGGCGACGCCTACGGCCACTGGCGCAAGCAGGCCGAGCACTCCGCCCGCCTGGCCGAGACCGCCAGGGCCTACCCCCGCCGCGCGCCGCGCCGCCGCGTCTGACCCCGTCCCCGCCCCGGATGGTGATCTTCCTGGCGCTGCGCGTAGCGGGATGTTAAGGACTGATCAAATCCGGCGGCGCCGCTCTGGCCATTCCCGGCACGGCACGGCTTCATGAGGGCGAACAGGACGAAAGACCGTCCGGAACTCCTCCGGAAAACGTTATCCAAGGTCGTTCGCCCGCCAGATCCAAGGCCCCGCCCGGGCCGGACCAGAAAGGAACGCCCATGCGCGGACCATGGAAGCCGTCCCGGACCGTCGTCGCCGTGGTGACCGTGCCGCTCGTCACCGGCGGCGTCCTGGCGCTCGGCGCGGCGCCGGCCTCCGCCGCGACGACCAGGTGCAGCGGATGGCAGCAGCACACGCTCCCCGTCGTCGGGAAGATCGCGGTCAAGACCTGCGTCCAGAAGGACGGCTACAACCACAAGGCGTGGGTCCACGTCGAGTGGTTCCGGACCTACGGCGGCACGGACTTCGACGGCGTCAAGGTCAGGGTGCGACTGGAGCGCAAGAACAGCACCTACAAGTCGAAGACCTGCGACTACACCAAGGTCATGAACCAGTACAAGCTCGGCAAGCGCAACTGTACGACCGCGCGCGTCTTCTCCACCCAGAAGGGCGGCTGGACGGGCGACGGCTACGTCGACCTGAACTTCAACCTCGACGGCAAGGGCTGGAAGAGGTGGGAGTTGAAGGGATCTCCCTCCGTTTCCTGAGTCCGCGGGAAGGGATTTGTGGTATCTCACGGTAGATGGGAGGAACGCGGGGCCCTGCGGTCCGGCAGGGCAGGTCGAAACGTTTCGACTCCGGCGGGCGCCGACCGCCCCGGCGCGGGTGACGGGGGACGGGGGACGGCGATGCGGGTTCTGCTGGTGGAGGACGACCGGAGGTTCGCGACCTCGCTGGTCAAGTCGCTCCGGCAGTGCGGCTACGAGATCGAGCACGTGGTGGACGGCCGCGCCGCGCTGGCCGCGCCGCCGTGCGACCTGGTCCTGCTGGACCTCGGCCTGCCCGACCTGGACGGCATGGAGGTCTGCCGGCGGCTCCGCCAGCGCAGCGAGGTCGCGATCATCATCCTGTCGGCGCGCGGCACCGAGCGCGACCGGGTGGCGGGCCTGCGCGGCGGCGCCGACGACTACCTGGTCAAGCCGTTCGGCATCGCCGAGCTCCAGGCCCGCGTGGACGCGGTGCTGCGCCGGGCGCGGCCGCGGCACGAGGGCGTCCGCGTCCTCGGGGACCTGCGGGTCGATCTGGACGCCCGGATGGCCTCGGCGCGCGGCCAGGAGATCAGGCTGACCCCCAAGGAGTACACGCTGCTGGCCGTGCTGATCCGCGAGCAGGGCGTCGTGCTGATGCGCGAGCGGCTGCTGCGCGAGGTGTGGGGGACCGGCTGGCAGGGCAAGTCGCGCACCCTGGACGTGCACATCTCGACCCTGCGCACCAAGATCCGTGACGTCGCGCGGGTCGAGGTGGTGCACGGCGTCGGCTACCGGCTGGTGCCCGCCGGGGACACGGCCCGGAGCGCCTGATGCGATGGCGGCTGCTCGGAACGTTCCTGACGCTGATCGTCGCCGTGCTGGGGGTGCTGAGCGTGCCGCTCGCCACGGCGGCCGCCTCCCGGGACACCCAGGCGATGTTCCTGGACCGGGTCAACGACACCATCCGGTTCGCGTCGATCGCGGACACCGCGCTGCGCACCGGGCAGACCATGGCCCTGCGGGCGGAGCTGCGGCAGTACGAGCAGCTGTACGGCATCGGCGCGCTCGTCGTCGGGCGCGACGGCGAACCGGTCCTGGTGTCGGGCACCGACGTGGATCCCTACGCGCCGCGCGTCCGCGCGAAGATCGACGAGGCGCTGTCGGGGAACCGGTCGGCCACCGCCGAGGTGTTCTGGCCGTGGAGCAGCGACCCGCTCATCGTCGTGGAGCCGATCGCCCGCAACGGCGAGGTCATCGGGGCGGCGCTCACGCTGTCGCCGACCGACCGGCTGCGCGCCACCACCCTGCGCAACTGGGCGACCCTGGCCGGGGAGTGCCTGGCGGCGCTGCTGGTCGGCGTGCTCGCCGCCTCCCGGCTCACCCGCTGGCTGCTGCGCCCGGTCCACGAGCTCGACGCCGCCGCGCACGCGCTGACCGAGGGGCGGTTCGGCGAGCGCGTCGGCTTCACCTCCGGCCCCCGCGAGCTGCGCAACCTGGTCACCTCGTTCAACGCCATGGCCGAGCAGATCTCGATGCTGATCGAACGGCAGCGCGCGTTCGTCTCCTACGCCGGGCACCAGCTCCGCACGCCGCTGGCCCGGGTCCGGCTCGCCATGGACAACCTCGCCCCCCAGACGCTGCCCAGCGGCCGGGAGGACCACCAGCTCGTGATCGAGGAGATCGAGCGGATGGCGCGGCTGTACGACGCTCTGCTCGCCTACGCGCACGCCGACGCGGCCTCGACCGAGCTCGGCCCCATCGACATGGCGGAGGTCGCCGACGCCCGGGCCGCCGCGTGGCGGGACGTGGCGGCGGAGGAGGGGGTCACCCTCGCGCGCGAGGGAGAGGGACCGGCGGTCGCCCTGGCCACCGCCGACACCGTCGACCAGGTGCTGGACGCGCTGATCGACAACGCGGTGAAGTTCGCGGGGCCGGGCAGCACCGTCACGCTGCGGGTCGAGCGGCCCGACCCGGAGTGGGTGGAGGTGCACGTGGTCGACAACGGGCCGGGCATGGCGCCCGACGAGCTCGGCCGGGCGGCCGAACCGTTCTGGCGGCACCCCCGGGACCAGAACCTCGACGGCTCGGGCCTCGGCGTCACCATCGCCACGTCCCTGGTGACGGCGGGCGGCGGGTCCCTCGACCTGCTGCCCGCCGAGCCGCACGGGGTGGACGCGCGGATCCGTCTGCGGGCGGCGCGGTGACGGGCCTCCGGCGCAGGACGCTGCTGGCCCTCCCCCTGGTGGCCGCCGCCTGCGACCTCGCCCCGCCCCCTCCCCTGGACCGCCTGACCATCGCGACCGGCGGGCAGGGCGGCGTCTACCACACGCTCGGCACGGCCTACGCGGCCGCCGCCGCGCGCCGGTGGCACGCCGACGCCCGCGTGCTGACCACCGCGGCCTCCGTGGAGAACCTCCGCCTGGTCGCCGACGGGCGCGCCGACGTCGGTTTCACGACCGTGGACTCGGCGGCGCTCGCCGTCCGGGGGGAGGGGGCGTTCACCCACCCGCTGCCCGTCGTGGCGCTGGCCGGTCTCTACGACGACTACCTCCAGGTCGTCGTGCGGGCCGACGGACCGGTGCGCCAGATGGCGCACCTGAGCGGCCGCCGGGTGTCGACCGGGTCGCCGGACTCGGGCACCGAGGTGGTGGCGACCCGCGTGCTGGAGGCGATCGACCTCGACCCCGACCGCGGGATCGACCGCCGCCGCATGTCGGCGGCCGACTCGGCCGAGGCGCTGCGCAAGGACGAGATCGACGCCTTCTTCTTCACCGGCGGCCTGCCGACGCCCGCCGTCGCGAACCTGACCGCGGCCACGCGCATCCGGATCCTGTCGATGGGGCACATCGTCGACGGGCTCCAGCAGCAGTACGGAGAGGTCTACCAGGCCCGCTCGATCCCGGCGAACACCTACGCGCTCGGCGAGGAGGTCACCACCGTGGGGATCGCCAACGTGCTGGTGGTCCGCTCGGACATGGGCGGCGCCAGGGCGCGGGCGCTCACCGCCCTGCTGTTCGACGCGAAGCCGACGCTGGTGAAGGCGCACGCCGAGGCCCGCCGCCTGGACCACCGCACGGCCACCGCCACCTACCCGGTGGCCCTGCACCCCGGAGCGGCCCGGTACTACCGCGACTCCAAGGTCATGGTCACCCGCCGGGGCCAGTGAGCCACAGCACAGTCACAGCCCGAAACGACTTGTTAAGGACAGCTCAATTTCGGCGCCCAACCATGGCGGGCCCGGCCCCCCTCGCGGTTATCTAATGGCACCTCCGTGGTGGTGCGGTGAAAACCGCCGTTATCCCAGCTCCGCCCGCGGTCGGTGTACGTTCCCAACACCGGCCGCGGGCAGAGCCCACGGATTCCGCGACGAAACAGGCCAGTGGCCGTCCTCTTTCGTTCGTACGGTTCCACGGAACCGAAACGAGAGGGCACCACCGATGACCATCGTCGTCACCACTCCGACCGGACACGTCGGCTCCCGCGTGGTCCGGCTGCTGCTCCAGGCCGGCGTCCGCCCGCGCGTACTGGTCCGCGACCCGGCACGGCTGGACGCCGCGACCGGCGAACGCGTCGAGGTGCGGCGCGGCGACCTGACCGACGCGGCGTTCGTCCGCGAGGCGATCGCCGGCGCGCGGACGGTCTTCTGGGTCGACCCGACCCCCCACACGGTCGAGGACCCCGTCGGGACCTCCCGGCGGACGGCCTCCGGCCTGGTCGAGGCCGCCCGGGCCGGCGACGTCGCCCGGGTCGTGCTGCTGAGCAGCGTCGGCGCCGAGAGACGCCGCGGCGCCGGCCACATCGACGCCCTGGCCTGGATCGAGGAGCGGCTCGACGCCACCCCCGCCGACACGCTCCACCTGCGCTGCGGCTACTTCTTCACCAACCTGCTGATGGACCTCGACGGCCTGGCCCGCGGCGAGCTGACCACCTCGGTCCCGCCCGACCGGCCCCTGCCGTGGGTCGATCCCCGCGACGTCGGCGAGGTCGTGGCCGCGCGGCTGCTCAACGACGGGTGGAAGGGCCACCTCGTCCAGGCCGTCCACGGCCCGGAGGACCTCACCTACGAACAGGTCGCGCGGATCCTCACCGAGGTGCTGGACCGTCCCGTCCGGCTCAAGGCCGTCGGCGACGACGACGTCCGCGCCGCGCTGCGCTCGGCGGGCCTGCCCCCCGGCGCCGTGGAGGGCATCGTGGGCATGACGGCCGGGACGCGCGACCTGGTCCCCGAGCAGCCGCGCGACGTGGTGACGACGACCCCCACCACCCTCGCGGCCTGGGCCTACGCCCGTCTGCGCCCGGCGTTCCTCAGCGGCTGAGCGCGGCGTCGAGCTCGGCGAGGGAACGGCGCAGGAGCGAGCGTTCGAACTCCTGCGGGTCGTCCTCGCCGGGCCGGTACGTCGCCATGTACGCGTGAACGGCCGTGAACCAGGCTTCGAGGTCCTCCCTCCGCCGGGCGTCGACCCGGCCGTTGGCGACGGCGTGGTCGGCGAGCAGGGCGAACTCCTGGCGCATGAGGTCGGGCTTGGGCCGCTGCGGGTTCACCCAGTCGTCGGTGACCACCGGGCGGAGGCGGGCGCCGCTGTCGTGCCAGTGCAGCAGGATGGCCAGGTCGCAGGTGAAGCCCTCGGGCAGCGCGGTCGGCCACAGCTCCCGGAGCGCGGCCCGCTGGCCGGACCACGGGGTCGTCCCGAACGTCGGCAGCGCCTCCGGGAGCAGGCGGCCCGCGAGCGGCGCGAAGAAGCCGTGCAGCCAGAGCTGGGGGTAGATCGGGCGCCAGTACAGGTCCGCGATCGTGGCCTCGGCGACGCCCCGCAGGATCGGGGCGACCAGGGAGACGGCGAGCGGCTCGTCCCCCAGGTACCGGAGGTCGCCGTCGATGAGGCAGACCACGTCCGCGGTCGACGCCTTCACGCCCGCGAGAACGGCGTTGCCCTTGCCCTCGGCCGCCTCGGTCACCCGGGCCCCCGCGGCGGCGGCCCGTTCGGCCGTGGCGTCGGTGCACCCGCTGGCCGCGACGACGACCTCACCGTCCACCCCCAGCGCTTCCAGGGCCCTGAAACCGTCCCCGACCACGCGGGCGACGCTGTCCTCCTCGTCGTGGGCGGGGATGACGACGGCGACGCCGCCCTCGACGTCCCGGAGCGAGCGGGGCGAATCGACGTCGATGAGTCCGAGGGCCGGGTCGATCGTGGGCTGGGTCACTCGTCACTCCAGGCTTGAGAGGGCGTTCCGGGAAACTGAACCATCCCCGGGCGCGGACGACTCCCCTCGACGCCCGCGGCACCCGGCCGGCACCCCGCGTGTGCGCCAGCTCACGTCCAAATTGACCCTTATGTCCGCTCGGTAACGGGTATCCCGCTCAAGGTTACGAACGGGCGTGGCGGCCGGTTCGTCGCCGTCCCCGGACCCGGGGTCGGCATGATGTCGCGCCACCTGAGCACGAGGAACGGCCATGTCGACCATCAGCGGCGTCCAGACGCCCGCCGAACCCGAACACCCCGCCCTGCGGCCGGTGCCGCTGCGCGCCATCTGGAAGGACGTGCGCCGCGGCGGCCCGCTGGAGCTGCTGGACCGGCTGGCCCGAGAGGAGCCCGGGCGGATCGCGCAGCTCCGGCTGGGACCGTTCCGCCCGCTGCTGGTGACCCATCCCGACCACCTGCGGCACGTCCTGCGCGACCACGCCGACAACTACCCGCGCGGCGCGGCGATGTGGTCGGCGCTCGGCCGGCTGACCGGCGACGGCATCGGCGGCGAGGGTCCCCAGTGGCACGCCAGCCGCCAGATCCTGCAGAGCGCGTTCTCCGGCGCCCACCTGCGGCAGATGAGCGGCGCGATGCTGGACGGGATCACCGCCGGCACCGACGAGCTGGTCGAACGCGCGGCCGCCGGGCCCGTGGACGCCGGAACGGAGATGACGCGCCTGGTGCAGCGCGTCATCGACCCGGTGTTCTTCGGCGACCTGATCCCCGCCGGGGAGGGCGACCGCCTCGGCGAGTCGATCGCCACCGCGATGGGGAGCCTGCTGTGGCGGATGGCCCTGCCGTTCGTGCCGCACGCCGTCCCGCTCCCCGGCGACCTGGCGTTCTGGCGCGCCACCCGGACGGTGCGCCGGATCCTGCAACCGCTGCTGGCCGAGGCCCGGCGGCACGCCGTCCCCGAGCACAGCGTGATCACCAAGCTCATGCGGGGCACCGGCGCCGACGGGCGGCCGCTGACCGACCAGCAGATCGTCGACGACATCGTCGCGCTGTTCGTGGCGGGCAGCGAGTCCAGCGCGATCGCCCTGACCTGGGTCTGGGTGGCGCTCGCCGAGCACCCCGAGGTGCTGGAGGGGGTGCGGGAAGAGGTCGACCGGGTGATCGGCGACGGCGGCCTGCGGCGCGACCACGTCCGGGAGCTCTCCTACACGAGGATGGTGCTGCGCGAGGTCCTGCGGATCTACTCGGTGGGCTGGGCGGTGCCCCGGATGGCCGCCGCCGACGACGTCCTCGGCGACGTCCCGGTGCGGGCCGGGACCACCCTCGTCATCTCGCCGTACCTGACCCACCGGCTGCCGGAGTTCTGGCCCGACCCCCTGCGGTTCGACCCGCTGCGGTTCACCCGCGAGCGGTCCCGCACCCGCGACCCGCTCGCCTACCTGCCCTTCGGCGACGGCGTCCACCAGTGCCTGGGCGAGGCGTTCTTCCTGGAGGAGGCCACGCTGGTCGTGGCCGAGCTGGTGCGCCGCTGCGACATCGCCGTGGCCGACCCCGTCCGGCCCAAGCTGTCGCTGACGGTGCAACCGCGCCAACCGGTCAGGCTGCGGGTGGCACCGCGCGCCTGAGGCCCGTCCCCGATCGGCATACTTGCCGCCGACAACTCCGGCCCTGCCCGTCCAGGAGACGCGTATGCGTGAAGCCACCGACCACCAGACCACGGCGACGGCCCTCGCATGCGCTCGCGACCTCCACGACCGCATGCGCCGCTACCCGACGCTGTTCCCCGACCCGCCACTGGGCCCGGACACCGCCACGCGCGTCGCCCAGGCGATCGCCTGGGGCGCCCCCTGGTGCACCCCCGCGCAACTGCGCGCGCCCGCCCGCACCGCGTTGTGGATCTTCGCGGTCGACTGGCTGATCGACCACCAGGCCACCGGCGCCGAGCAGGTCCGCGCCCTGGTCGACGGCTGCCTGCGCGTCGCCGACGGCCACCCTCCGCACGACGCGCTGGGAGCGATGCTGGCCGAACTCCGCGCGGACCTGGCCGGCCACGACGCGCTGCCGGTATGGCGCGAGGAGCTGCGGCGCATGCTGACGGCGATGGAGCGGGAGTGGGCATGGGTCGCCGGCCACGCGCCCACCTGGCGGCAGTACCTCGACAACGCCGACAACTTCGGCTCGACCTGGGTCAACGTCACCCACTGGATCGTCACCGGCGACGACGCCACCCGCGAACACCTGGACGTCCTGCGGCGGGCCAGCCGCCTGGTGCAGCAGGCCCTGCGGCTCTACAACGACCTCGCCACCATCGGCCGCGACCGTTCCTGGAGCGACCTGAACGCGTTGATGCTGGGCCTGGACGAGACCGCCGCCCGCCGCCACATCGACGACCTCATCGCCCGCCGCGACCGCTGCCTGGAGCCCCTGCGCACGGCCTGCCCCCGGCAGATCACCTATCTCCGGCGCCAGATCGAGTACAGCGCGGCCTTCTATGGCGACGGGCGGGACTACTGGGGAACCCTCGATGACGAAAGCGTTTCCGACCGCTGACGAGGATCATGGTGAGGCCCGCGTTGCTATGGTGATGCACGTGCATCCGGGTGCCCGGTGACACCATCGCGGCTGGTTCGGACCGCGACGGCCGAGATACCGACGCCCTCTGTTTGCGCCTCCCCGCTCGTTGCGCCCTGCTAGGACTGGTAGATGCGTCTGCGCCCCCCTCCCGAGTCCCGCAAGATCCGGCTGCGGTCGAAGATCACAGCGGTCCTGCTCTCCCTCATCGCGCTCTGGGGGTTCTCCGCTTGGGTCACCGTGCGCGACGGCTGGAACCTGTTGCAGGCCGCCGAGCGGGACACCACCGTCGGCCGCCCGTCCAAGACCCTGACCAACGTGCTCCAGGACGAGCGCCGGCTGTCGCTGGTGTACCTGGGCGCCCGGGAACGCCGCGTCGCCCCGCCGAGCCTGGTCGAGCAGCGGGCCCGCACCGACCAGATGATCCGCCAGTGGCAGAGGCAGGCCCACCAGGCGCCCGGTGAGAAGATCCAGCGCGCGGTCAAGCTGACCGCGCAGCGGTTGCGCGCGCTGCAGGCGGCGCGCGCGGCGGTGGACGCCGACACCACCGACCACACCAGCGCCGTGCAGCCGTTCGACGCGGCCATCGACGCGACGTTCGTGATCCACTCGGCCAACGCCGAACTCGACGACCAGGGCATCGCCGCCGACGGCCGCGCGCTGATCGCGCTGACGCGGGCCCGCGAGCTGCTGGCCCGCGAGGACGCCATCATGGCCGCGCGGCTGGCCGGGGCCCGCGTCACCGAGCCCCGGCAGGCCCAGTTCGCGCTGGCGGTCGGCGCCGCGCGGATGGAGCTCCAGGACGCCCACACCCAGCTGGCGCCCGCCGACCAGCGCCGCCTGGACCAGGTGACGCATAGCGGCGCCTTCACCCAGTTGCGGTCCCTGGAGGAGCGCCTGCTCGGCCGCGTGCGCGGCAACCGTCCGCCCGTGACCGCCGCCCAGTGGCAGTCGGTCACCCGGCAGGTCCTGTCCGACCTGGACGCCACCATCGACGCCGGCGGCGACGCCGTCGTGGAACGCGCCCAGCCCGTCGGCCTGTGGGTGCTGGCGCGCCTGGTGCTGGCCGCCGGACTGGGCCTGGTGGCGGTGGTGGCCTCCATCACGCTGGCCATCACCACCTCGCGGCTGCTGCTGCGCCAGCTCCACCGGCTCAAGGTCGCCGCCCAGGAGCTGGCCGAGGACAAGCTGCCCGCCGTCGTCGACCGGCTCGGCCAGGGCGAGCGGCTCGACGCCGCCGCCGAGGTCCCGCCCCTGGAGTTCGGGGACGACGAGGTCGGGCAGGTGGGCCAGGCCATCAACCGCGTGCGGACGACCGCGATCGACGCCGCCGTCCAGCTGGCCGAGCAGCGGCTCGGCTTCCGCAACACCCTGCGCACCCAGGCGCTGCGCACCCAGGCGCTGACCCAGCGCCAGCTGCTCGCCCTCGACGAGCTGGAACGCCGCCGGGACCTGGACCCCGCGGTCTTCGGCGGGATCGTCCGCGTCGACGAGCTCGCCACCCAGACCTTCCGCCACTGCGCGAACCTGCTGCTGCTGACCGGGGAGCCCGCCTACACCGGCGCCCGCAGGCCCATCGCCCTCCTCGACGCCGTCCGGCACGCCGTCAGCCAGGTGGAGGACTACCAGCGCGTCACGACCCAGCCGGTCGACGAGCGCTGGCTCAGCGGCCGCGCCCGGGACGTCATCTCCCTGCTGGCCGAGCTGATCGACAACGCCCTGCGCTTCTCCAGCGCCGACACCACGGTGGAGATCTCCTCCCAGCCGGTCCCCCGCGGGCTGGCCCTGACGATCGAGGACAAGGGCGTGGGCATGTCGCCCGAGCGGCTCCAGGAGGCCAACCAGCTGATCGTCGACCCGCCCAGCTTCGACGTGTCCAGCACCACCCAGCTGGGACACCGGGTCGTCGGCCTGATCGCCCGCCGCCACGGCATCTCGGTGACCCTGAAGCCGTCCCCCTACGGGGGCGTGTCGGCGGTGGTCCTGCTGCCCCCCGACCTGTTCGAGGACCCGCCCGCGCCCCACGACACCCCCACGACCGGCACCGCCCGCAGGACCCCGACCGGCACGGGCCCGAACGCCAAGCCCGCCCCCGTCCGCCTGTCGGTCATCACCGCCCCGCAGGAGCCTGCCGCCGCCGTCGCCACGGCACCGCGCCCGCGGCAGGAGCCCGACCGGATCGCCCCGGCCCCCAGCCCCGAGCCCCGGCAGACCACCGAACACGGCCTGCCGGTCCGCCGGCCCCAGCAGCACCTGGTCCCGGAACTGCGCACCGACGAGCCCTCCGAGGCTCCGGAACCCGTTCCCGACGACCAGGACACCCGCTCCCCGGAAGAGGTGCGCCGCATCATGAGCGCCTACCAGAGCGGCACCAAAAAGGGACGCAACAAAACCGCCCCCACCCCAGACGACGAGTAACAAACCGGGGCCGCCACACCGGCGGCCCCGCCTCCTTCAGACACGGAACTCCTGGCATTCGTCGTTTTCATCGCGCGGACCTCACCGGTAGTACCGGCAGGAACGCGACGAAAGGCGAGCCCTATGCGAGATCGGGCGGAGTTCACCGCCTACCTGCTGTGCCGCGACTGGGCGCAGGCCGAGGACCTGGTGCAGGCCGCGCTGGTGAAGGCGTGGCGGGCATGGCGGCGGATCGGCGACGACCCCGACCCGTACGTGTACCGCATCCTGGTCAACACCCACACGTCGTGGTGGCGGGGCGAGGTCCCGACGTCCGCGCCGCCCGAGGCCACCGCCGCCGGCGACGCCATGGGAGCGGTCAACAACCGGGCCCTGCCGTAGGAGGCCCTCGGGAAGCTGCCGCGCGGGCAGCGGACGGTGCTGGTGCCGCGGTTCTTCGAGGACCTCAGCGAGCCCAGGGTCGCCGAGATCCTCGGCTGCTCGGTCGGCACCGTCAAGTTCCAGACCAGCAAGGCACTGGCCAAGATGCGCGTCGACCCGCAGATCGTCGCCGTCACCGCGGAATCGAGGAGGGTCTGAGATGCCCACACTCGAAGAAGAACTGCGACAGACACTGGCGGAGGCCAGCGCCAACGCCCCGAGCGGGGGCGACCGGATGGCCGAAGTACAGCAGCGAATCCGCCGGGGCAACCGGATGCGAGCGGCAGGCGGAGCGTTGGCGGGAGCCTCGGCAGGACACGGATCGACTTCACCCCCACGGGCCCCAACACCGCGATCACGATCCAGTGCCCCACCGGGACCATCGCCGTCGCCTGGCTCAACGGCCGACTGCTGTCCTACGGGGACTGCCACCGACGGGACGACACCCTCGGCTGGACGACGATCACCGCCCCCGACGCGGGAGCCCTGCCCACCGGAAAGACCGTGGCCCTCGTCCCCGACGGCCTCCCCACCGAGAAACTGCGAAAGGAGGGCCACACCCGCAAGCAGACCATCACCCAGTACCTGGCCACCAACCCAACAAGCAAGGTGATCTGGCCAACCGCCCTCTACAGCGGAACCTGCAAGAGCCCCGACCGCACCCCAACCAAGCGCACCAAGCAACGCCAGTAACTCAACGGCGGCACCCCCGCCCCCCAGACGCCCGAGCGAGGGCACAGCGCCGAGGCCCACCCCCGACCCTCCGCTGCCAAACGACGCACCCTCGCAACGCCCCACGGCCGAAACGACGACACATACTCGGCCCGTGTACCCACCATGAGCCGATGATCACCGAACACGACCGACCACACACAGAACACAAATAAGGCAGCCCACCTGCGCAAACGCAGGTGGGCTGCCTTGTCACGGGTGGAGCTGAGGGGATTTGAACCCCTGACCCCCTCGATGCGAACGAGGTGCGCTACCGGACTGCGCTACAGCCCCGCGGACGAGAAGTAGATTAGCACTGATCGTGCGGTGGGTGGGAATCAAAGCGCGCTGGTCACTCGCCGACGGCGCGGCGGTCGTCGGCGTACTGGTCGAAGACCTCCTCCTGCGCGGGCGCCGACAGTTCGATGATCTCGGCCTGGGGGGTGGCGGCCTCGGCGGCGCGGGCCGCCTCGCGGGCGCGGATGCGTTCGGCGGCCTGGCGGGCGCGTTCCTCGGCGGCGTGGGCGGCGTCCATCTTCACCGCGACGCGCAGCAGGGTCAGGTGGCCCGCCAGCAGGAGGACGGGGGGCGCGACGATCCACCAGGGGGCCACGCCGGCGGCCGGGACGGTGATCGCGGTCAGCAGGAGCAGCGACAGGCCCGCGGTGCGCCGGCGGCGGCGGGCGATGACGGCGGCGCGGCCGCGGGCGTTGCGGCGGGGTGTGACCTCGGTCTCTTCCTCCGGTTCCTCCTCCTCGGGCGCCTCCTCCTCGGCATCCTTGTGGAGGATCTTGGAGATACCGGACTGCTCGGTGTCGCGGCGCAGCCACATGGGTACCAGGACGATGGCCCAGACAGCGACGATGGCGAGATAGAGAACGGCACTGCTCACCGGCCCACCGCCGGGGCCGAGGCGCGGCCGACTTTCGGCGCGCGCACGTGCATTGGGAGCAGGGTCACGCCCCGCACGGTACGAGCCGGTGTCAGAGGTTGACGAGCATAAAGGGCGGTGTGTCGCGAGATCGATGCCGTGGTTACTCTCCGTTTGCCGAGTCTTCTTGGTCGCAAGATTTTTTCGGCGGGGCGGGCAAACGTCACGATGCCGAGGACGGCCGGGGAAACGCCTGGTCACGGCCCAGCCAGCGGGCGCGCAGGCCGCCGGGGACATCCTCCACGGTCAACGCATAGCAGATGTGGTCGCGCCATGCCCCGTCGATGTGGAGATGGCGGCGGCGAATTCCCTCTTCGCGGAATCCGAGTTTTTCGACCACGCGGCGGCTGGCGGCGTTCTCGGGGCGGATATTGGCCTCGACGCGGTGCAGCCCGACGGTGAAGAAACAGTGGTCCACCGCGAGGGCGACGGCGGTGGGGATCACCCCGCGGCCGGCGACGTGCCGGTCGATCCAGTAGCCGATCTGGGCGGAACGGGCCGAGCCCCACACGATCGCGCCGATGGTGAGCTGTCCCGCGAACGCCCCCTCGTAGGTCACCACCCACGGCAGGGCGAGTCCCTGGCGGGCCTCGCGGCGCATGGTGTGGACCATGGACAGGTAGGGGCCGAGGCCGCTGCGGAACAGGGGCGTCTCGGGGTTGGTGGGCTCCCAGGGGCGCAGCCAGTCGGCGTTGCGGACGCGTAGTTCCCGCCAGGTGGCGGCATCACGGTGCCGCAGGGGGCGCAGCCCCACCGGGCCTTCGGTCAGGGTGACCGGCCATCCCCGCATGCGTTCCACGGCTCCCATGATTCCCTGGTCCGGCCTTCGGACGCCATCAATTGTCGCCGACGAGTTCCGATCCACCCAGGTCCGGTGCCACAAAACGGGGCATTAGGCGGCGCCGAGCAGGCCCAGGAGGCGTTCCACTTCGGCCGCGACGGCCGTGCGCGCGGGCTTCAGATATTTGCGGGGGTCCACGCGGGCGGGGCCGTCCCGCAGGGCGGCGCGGAGTTCCCCGGTGAAGACCTCGTTGAGCCGGGTGGCGATATTGATCTTGGTCATGCCGCGGGAGACCGCCGCCGCGAGCGTCGCGTCCGGAACGCCGGAGGACCCGTGCAGCACGAGCGGAACGGGGACCGCCGCCCGCAGTCTCCCGATCAGGTCGAGGTCCAGCACCGCGTCCCGGGTCAGCATCGCGTGGGAGCTGCCGACCGCCACCGCCAGCGCGTCCACGCCCGTCGCCGCGGCGTAGGCGGCGCCCTCGGCCGGGTCGGTGCGCGCGCCGGGCGCGTGGACGCCGTCCTTGCCGCCGACCTCGCCGAGCTCCGCCTCGACCCAGACGTCCCGGGCGTGGCACCAGGAGACGATCTCGGCGGTGGCCGTCACGTTCTCGGCGTACGGGAACGTGGAGGCGTCGAACATCACCGAGCCGACGCCCAGCCCGACCGCCTCGCGCACCAGGCCGGCCGAGGTCGCGTGGTCCAGGTGCACCGCCACCGGGACCGACGCCCCGCGCGCCGCCGCCAGCGCCGCGCTGATCACCGGGGCCGCCGCGCCGTGGTAGCGCACGCAGTTCTCGCTGACCTGGAGGACGACGGGGGCTCCGGCGGCCTCGGCCCCGGCGACGATCGCGGTGGCGTGCTCCAGCAGGATGACGTTGAACGCGCCGACGCCGCGCCCGGCGTCCGCCGCCGGGCCGACGATCTCGCCGGTGGTCACGAGGGGCATGGGACTCCTTGCACGGTGATCTCGGGGAGGAGGCGCGCGTACAGGGCGGCGTCGAAGTCTCCCGCGACGGGGGCGCGCACGGCGGCGGCCGACAGCGCGACGGCGTGCCGCAGCAGGTCGGGCCAGGGTTCGCCCCAGCGGGAGGCGACGGCGGCGGCGACGGCGTCCCCGGCGCCGGTGGGGTTGCCGGTGACGGGCCGGGGCGGGGAGGCCCGCCAGGCGCCGTCCGGGGTGACCGCGAGCAGGCCGTCGGCGCCGAGCGAGACCAGGACCGCTCCCGCTCCGGCGGCGCGCAGGGCCGCCGCGCCGCCGAGGGGGTCGGAACGTCCCGTCGCGCGCGCCAGCTCCTCGGCGTTCGGCTTGACCAGGGCGGGGCGGCCCGCGACGCCCCGCGCGAGCGCCTCCCCGTCGGCGTCCAGGATCACCGGGACGGACGCGATCCCGCCCAGCGTCGCGTACGCCGACTCCGGCGCCCCCGGCGGCAGGCTCCCCGACAGCACCACGACGTCGGCCTCCGGCAGCAGCCCCCGGTAGTGGGCGAGGAACGCCTCCCACTCCCCCGCGCCGATCCACGGCCCCGGCTCGTTGAACACCGTCGCCTGGCCGGTGCCGGTCGCGACGGCCGTCAGCGTCCGCCGCGACGTGCCTGCGATCGCGAGGAAGTCGTGCCGCAGCCCGCAGCGGTCCAGGTCGGCGCGGACCAGCGCGCCGGTGTCGCCGCCGAGCAGGCCGGTGGCCAGGACGGGGGCGCCGAGCGCGGCGGCGACGCGGGCGACGTTGACGCCCTTGCCGCCCGCGCGCCGCCGGACGGCGGCGACCCGGTTGGAGCCGCCCCAGGCGATCGCGTCGACCTCGTAGGTGACGTCGAGGGCGGCGTTCGGGGTGACGGTCAGGATCACTGCCAGTGGCCGCCCTTCATCACCCGCCAGACGCCGAGGTCCTCGTCGAGGACGACCAGGTCGGCGGCCTTCCCCGGCTCCAGCGAGCCGATCTCGGCGTCCAGCCCGAGGGCGCGCGCCGGGGTGAGGGAGGCGGCCCGCGCGGCGACGGTGATCGGCAGGCCGACGTCGGTGACGGCGCGCCGGAACGCGTCCGCCATCGTGATCGTGCTGCCCGCGATCGAGCCGCCCTCGGCGAGGGTGGCGCGCCCGCCCGACACCCGCACCCGCATCACGCCGAGCATGTACTCGCCGTCGCCCATCCCGGTCGCCGCCATCGCGTCGGTGATCAGCGCGACCCGGTCCGGGGCGGCGGCGAACACCAGCCGCGCGACGTCGGGGGCCACGTGGATGCCGTCGTTGACCAGTTCGACGGTGACGCGGGCGTCGTTCAGCGCGGCGGTGACCGGCCCGCCCTCGCGGTGGTGCAGCGGCCGCATCGCGTTGAACAGGTGCGTCGCCACCCGGGCGCCCGCGTCGAACCCGGCGCGGGTCACGGCGGAGGTCGCGTCGGTGTGCCCGAGCGCGGCGAGCACGCCCTCGGCGGCGGCCTCGCGCACCAGGTCGAGCGCGCCGGGCAGCTCCGGCGCGAGCGTGATCATGCGGATGTGCCCGCGTCCCAGCTTGACCAGCTCGCGGAACTCGCCGGGGTCGGGGTCGCGCAGCAGCGCCGGATCGTGCGCCCCGCACCGGGACGGCGCGATGTAGGGGCCCTCCAGGTGGACGCCCGCGATCAGCCCGTCCTGGGCGGCCTCGGCCAGCCCGGCGACCGCGCGCCGCAGCTCGGCGGCGTCGCCGGTGACGAGGCTGGCCATGGTCGTGGTGGTGCCGTGCGCCCGGTGGAACTCGGCGACGCGCCGCGCGTCCTCGGGCGTCCCGCTCTGGTAGGAGGTCCCGGCCGCCCCGTGGACGTGCATGTCGACGAAGCCGGGGACGACGTACCGCCCGCCGAGGTCCACCTCGCCGGGGGCCGGGCCGTCCGCCGGGTCGGAGTCGGCGACGATGCGGCCGTCCCGCACGTTCAGGGAGCCGGTGCGGACCTCGCCGGGCAGGACGAGGCGGGCGTTCGTGAGAAGCGTCATGCCCCATCTTCCAAAATCACCGAACGGGTCAGGTTGCGCGGGGTGTCCGGATCGGCTCCGGCGGCGCGGGCCAGGGAGACCGCCAGCCGCTGCACGCGGACCAGGTCGGCCAGCGGGTCCAGCGCCGAGGTGATCATCGTGCCGCCGACGTCCGCGACCTGCGCGGCCAGGCCCGCCGGGGGCTTGCCGAACGACCACGTCACCCGCCCCGGGCCGGTGATCGCGATCGGTCCGTGCCGGTACTCCATCGCCGGGTAGGACTCGGTCCACGCCCCGGCGGCCTCGCGCATCTTCAGCGCCGCCTCGTGCGCGATCCCGACCGTCCAGCCCCGGCCCAGGAACGTGAACTGCGCGGCGGTCACGGCGGCCTCGGGCAGCGGGTCGGCCAGGGCGCGTCCGACGTCGGCGAGCGCGGCGGCGACATCCTCGCCGAGGACGGCGCGCAGCAGGACGAGCTGGGTGGTCGCGAAGCGGGTCTGCACCACCGACCGCTCGTCGGCGTAGTCCAGCACCACGACCTCGTCGGCGGCGTCCACGACCGGCGTCGCCGGATCGGCGGTGATCGCGACGGTCGGGATGCGGCCGCGCACCCGGTCCAGCGCGGCCAGCACCTCGGTGGTCGTCCCGGAGCGGGTCAGCGCCAGCAGCCGGTCGTAGCGGCGGTCCAGGGGCGCCTCCGACGCCGCGAACGCGTCGGTCTCGCCGTGCCCGGCGGCCTCGCGCAGCGCCGCGTACGACTGGGCGGCGAACCAGGAGGTGCCGCAGCCGACGACGGCGACGCGTTCCCCGGGCCGGGGCAGCGTCCCGGCGAGCGCGGGGGCCGCGTCGGCGGCGCGGGCCCAGCACGCGGGCTGGCTGGCGATCTCGGCCTCGGTGTGCCCGGCCGACGGGACGTCCGCCACGGTCGCCTCCTTCTCTGCTCAATGTTGATCGATTTATAACAACTCCAAGCAGAAAGGAGCAATACCGTGCAGCGCTAGAATCCGGGGCTACCGTCACGAACCCGCGCACTCCCGGGCGAAAGGGGGCCGGTGTGAACCGGCACGAACGCTGGAACTCCCTGCTCGGACTCCTCTCGGACGCCGGTCAGCTCACCGTCGAGGAGGCCGCGCGGCGCATGGACGTCTCGGCGGCCACGATCCGCCGCGACTTCGACCAGCTCGCGCAGCAGCAGATGCTCACCCGCACGCGCGGCGGGGCGGTCGCCCACAGCGTCAGCTACGACCTGCCCCTGCGGTACAAGAGCGCCCGCAACGCCTCCGAGAAGCAGCGCATCGCCGCCGCGACCGCCGAGCTGGTCCGGCCCGGCTCGATCGTCGGCCTGAACGGCGGCACGACCACCACCGAGGTCGCCCGGGTCCTGGCCACCCGCGCCGACCTGCACGCCACGGGCGAGTCCCCGGCGATCACGATCGTCACCAACGCCCTCAACATCGGCAACGAGCTGGCCGTCCGCCCGCATGTGAAGATCGTGCTGACCGGCGGGGTGCCGCGCCCGCAGTCCTACGAGCTGACCGGCCCGCTCGCCACCGGGATCTTCGACCAGGTGACGCTGGACGTGGCGATCCTCGGCGTCAACGGCGTCACCGTCGAGCACGGCGCCACCTGCCAGAACGAGAGCGAGGCCGACGTCAACCGGCGGATGGCCGAACGCGCCGACCAGGTCGTGGTGGTCGCCGACGGGTCGAAGGTGGGGCGGCGCGCGTTCGCGAAGATCTGCGACACGGCGCGCATCGACGTGCTGGTCACCGACGGGACGGTGGCGCAGTCGGCGGTGGACGGGTTCACCGAGGCGGGCGTGCGGGTCGTCCGCGCCTGACCGGGGTCACCCCAGGTAGAAGATGCGGTCGGCGTGCTCCGCCAGCAGGCGCGCGTTCCACTCGGCGCCGCCGTCGAGGTTGGCGGACAGGAGGATCGGCGGGGTCACGCCGCGCGCCACCAGCCGTTGGACGGTCGCGGCGACCAGCGCGTGCAGCAGCGCGGTGCCGGTCACGCCGGACGCCGGGCCGAACCGCTGCGGGACGCCCTCGGCCTCCAGCACGGCGTCGCCCTCGCCCACCTTGTTGTCCAGCACCAGGTGGGCGACGTCCGCCAGCTTCCTGCCGGAGGCGTGCCGGGAGGCGACCGCGTCGCTGTACGCGCGGGAGGTGACGGCGATGACGGTGAGACCGCGCGCGCGGGCGGAGGCGGCCATCTCGACCGGCACGGGGTTGCGCCCCGACACCGACACGACGATCAGCACGTCCCCGGGCTCGACGGGCGCGTTGTCCAGGATCGCGTCGGCGTAGCCCGGCAGCCTCTCGATGGCGCTGCCGAGGGTGGCCGGCCGGGTGTCGAGGGCCGCGATGCCGGGCCCGTAGATCGGGTTGACCAGCATCAGCCCGCCCGCGCGGTAGACGAGGTCCTGCACCGGCAGCGAGGAGTGCGAGCAGCCGAACGCGAACAGCCGGCGCCCGCCCGCGAGCGCCTCGGCGATCACCTCGGCGGCCTCCCCGATCGCCGGGGCCTCCTCGTCGCGCAGCCGCTCCAGCAGGGCGATGGCGGCGTTCAGGTAGGCGTCGGCGAGTTCGCTCATGGGAGCTCCAAGAGGTCAGGGACCGGGCACCCGGGACGCGTGCCCGCCACTGACGAGCATCCGCCCGAACAGCCCCCTCCGAAAGCCCTCCCCAAGGCGGCCGTCAGAGCCGCGCCAGCACGGCCACCTCGTAGCCGAAGCCGACCATGACGCGGCCGCCCGGCAGCACCGACAGGCAGCGGATCCCCGAGGGGAAGCGCAGTTCCCGCCCGACCTGCTCACGTGTGGTCAGGTCCCACAGCCGTACCGTGCCGTCGCTGCCGCCGCCACCGCTCACCGCGTGGAGCCGCCCGTCCAGCTCCATGACCGCCACCGACACCACCGCCGCGGTGTGCCCGGTCATCGGCGCGCCGACCTGCTCGCGCGTCGTCAGGTCCCACAGGCGGACCGTGCCGTCGCCGCCGGTCACCACGTGCGGACGGCCGCCGATCGTCGTCGCCGCGATCGTCAGCACCTGGTACGCGTGCCCGGTCATGGGTTCGCCGACCTGCTCGCGTGTGGTCAGGTCCCACAACCGCAGCGTCCCGTCGCCACCGCCGGACACCACGTGCGGACGACCGTCCAGCCGGGTCGCGACCACCGAGCGCACCACCTCGTCATGCCCGGTCATCGGCGTGCCGACCCGCGTTCCGGTCGTCAGGTCCCACACCGTCATCGCCCCGTCGGTGCGGCCGGTGACGGCGTGCGGACGACCGTCGATCTCCACGGCGGTCAGCGACCACACCGGATCCTCGTCGGTCATCGGCGCGCCGACCTGCTCACGGGTGTCGGGATCCCACAGCCGGACGGTCGAGTCGACGCCGCCGGTCACCACGTGCGGACGACCGTCGATCGTCACCGGCGCGACCGCCCACACGGTGCTCTGGTGCGTCTCCACCGGCTCACCAGCCGGTGCTCCCGCGTCCAGGTCCCACAGTCGCAACGTGCCGTCCTCGCCGCCGGTCACCGCGTACGAACGGCCGTCGATCCCCACCTGGGCGATCGCCGACACGTGGTCGGTGTGCCCGGCCTGCGGGTCCCCCGGGGAGCCGCCGGTCAGGTTCGACACCCGCACCGTCCCGTCCTGGCAGCCGCTGACGACGTGGACGGCCCCGTCGATATCGGCCGTCGCGACCGACATCACCGCGTTCTCGTGTACGGCCACCGGCTCGCCGACCTGCTCGCAGGTGGTCAGGTCCCACAGCCTCGCCGTGCCGTCACCGCCGCCGGTCACCGCGTGCGGGCGGCCGTCGATCACCACCGTCGTCACGGCCTCCACGTACGCGCGGTGTCCGGTCATGGGCCGGCCGACCTGCTCGCACGTCGTCAGATCCCACAGTCGCAACGCCTCGTCGCCGCCGCCGGTCACCGCGTGCGGACGGCCGTCGACCAGCGTCGTCGCCGCGCACTTCACCGGCATCCTGGTCCCGGTCACCATTTCGCCGACCTGCTCGCGGGTGGTCAGGTCCCACAGCCGCACCACGCCGTCGCGGTCGCCGGTGACCGCGTGCGGGCGGCCGTCGACCTGTGCCGCAGCCAGCGCCTCGGTCCTCTCGGCGACTCCGGTCGCGGGCCTGCCCACCAGCGTGCGCGTGGTCAGGTCCCACAGGCCGACGTCTCCCTGCCGGCCGACGTTGACCAGGTGCGGACGGCCGTCGAGGACCGTGGCGGCGATCTCCGCCACGGAGTGCCCGGCCTGCAGTTCACCGACGATGTCGCGGTTGGTCAGGTCCCACACCAGTCCGCTTCCGCCCCGTCTGACGGTGACCAGGTGCGGGCGTCCGTCGAGTTCCACGGCGGCCAGCGAGTGCACGCCCTCGTAGTGGTACGTCAGCGGCGCGCCCACCTGCTCGCCGGTGGTCAGGTCCCAGACGCGCACCGCGCCCTCGTCCTCGGCCTCCTCGTCATCGAAGTCCTCGTCGTCGACCACGCTGAGGGTGACGAGGTGCGGGCGTCCGTCGAGTTCCGTGGTGACCGCCGCCATCACCGGGCCGTGGTGCCCGGTCAGCGTCGTGCTCATGGCCGATCCGACCTGGGAGCCGGTCGCCCACTCCACTCCCCACGCGGCGGGGGGCTCGTCCGGGACGGGGGCGGCGATGATCCGGGCCGCCAGCGCGCGGTCCCCGTGCCGGGCCGCGTCCAGGGCCAGCAGGTGCCGCCTGGCCCCGGGGGAAAGATCCTGGTGGACGTGCGCCGAGAGCCGGTGGACCGCCTCCAGCAGGCGTGCCCGTGGGCCCGGAGCCGCCGCCGGCAGCTCCCCGGCCCGGCCCGGGGTCGCGGTGAGGATGGCGGTCACGTCCGGCTCGGGGTTCGTCATGATCGACAAACTAGCGGGGTCCACCGACACCGGTCCGCCGATCCCGGGCACCGGTCAGAGCGGGCCGGTCTCCGTGTCGTCCGTGTCGGGGCGGGGGTGGTCGCCGCCGCCGATCTGGTCCACGGCGTGGTGCAGGACCGGCCCGAGGACGCGCATGCCGTCGCGGACCCCGCCGGTCGAACCCGGCAGGTTCACGATCAGCGTGCCGCCCGCGACGCCCGCGACGCCGCGCGACAGGATCGACGTCGGCACCGCGTCGCGGTTCTCCTGGCGGACGGCCTCGGCGATGCCGGGGATCTCGCGCTCGACCACCCGGCGGGTCATCTCCGGGGTCTGGTCCAGCGGGGTCAGGCCGGTGCCACCGGTGGTGACGACCACGTCGTAGCCGTCCTCGACCGCGTCGCGCAGCACGTCGGCGACGGCCTCGCCGTCGGGGATCACGACGGGGCCGTGGACCTGGCAGCCGAGCTCCTCCAGCAGCTCCACCAGCACCGGGCCGGACCGGTCGGAGTACACCCCGGCCGCCGCGCGGTTGGACACCGTGACCGCCATCGCCCGAATCATCTGACCTCCATGCCCCACTGCGCCGGCCCCCGCGGACGGCGTGCCAGGTCACGCTATGCCAGACGGCACGGGCGGCGGCACCGGATCGACCGAAACGGAGCCCCGCCGGGAACGGCGCGGGCCCCTACCAGAACGCGCCGTTCCGCCCCGGCAGCGTCTCGGGGTGCCCGGACCTCCGGCGTCCCCCGGCCAGCCGGTACAGCGTCACCGCCAGCACCATCGCGGCGGGCAGCGCCGGCGGCAGGGCCGCCAGCGGCGCGATCGTCGCCGCCTCCAGCGCCCGGCCCGAGGCCAGGCCCGCCACCCCCAGGTTGTCGCCCTGCCTGCCCGCCGAGGTCACCACCGCGACGAACGCGGCGGCCACGGCCAGCGACGCCCCCGGCAGCGACAGCCGCCTCCACCGCGCGAAGAACGCCAACGCGACCCCGACCGCGCCCACCACCGGCAGCGCCATCGCTCCGCCCCAACGCATCGCCTGCGGGCGCATCGTCGCCTGGACGACCGGCGGCGTCGTCCCCTTGCGCAGCCGCCACGCGCGGGATCCCAGGTTCGGTGGGGCCGTGGGCCTCAGCGTGACCGGCACCGACGGCAACCACAGCCGCACCCCGGCGTCGGGGAAGCCCCGTTCCTCAAGCCGGCGCCACACGGCGGCGGTGTCGAGGCGCAGGGACACCCGCTCGCCCGGCCGGTACACGCCGTCCACGTCGACGCGGGCGAACGGCTCGCCCCGGTCGGTCAGGGTCCGCGTCCGCGACGCGCGCGCCCCGGGGAACGTCTCCCGCGCCATCTCCTCCGCCAGCGCCCGGACCTCGGCGTCCGACCGCAGCGGGCCAGCCGCGTACAGGTCGAGCCGGCCGTCCCCGTCCGGCAGCACCGTCAGGTGCGCCCACGCGCCGGGCCCGCGCCGGCCGGTGCCGCCGCAGGCGGCGAGCCCGCCGAGCAGCAGCAGGACCAGGCCGAGCGCGGCCATCCGCCGTAGGGACATCCGGGCCTCCGATGCCGGTCGTCGGTCGGCCACAGCATCGGGGACCCGGATCGCGTGTCCGTCTCGTTCCGGTACCGGTCGGATCAGCCGCGCGGGAGGATCAGCCCGAGCGGCGCCACAGGCCGGTCTTGCCGCCGGTCTTCTCCTCCACCCGCACGTCCGTCAGCACGGCCGACGGGTCGATCGCCTTGATCATGTCGATCAGGGACAGGCCCGCCACGGTCACCGAGGTCAGCGCCTCCATCTCCACGCCCGTGCGGTCCAGGGTGCGGACCCGCGCGGTGATCGCCACGCCGGTGTCCTCCACCGCCAGGTCCACGGTCACGCCGTGGATGGCGATCGGGTGGCACAGCGGGACCAGGTCCGGGGTGCGCTTGGCCCCCATGATCCCGGCGATGCGGGCGACCGACAGCGCGTCGCCCTTGGGGACCTCGCCGGACCGCAGCGCGTTCACCACCTCCGCCGACACGCGGACGAAGCCGGTGGCGGTGGCGGAACGGCTGGAGACGTTCTTGGCGGTGACGTCCACCATCCGGGCGGCCCCGGTCTCGTCCAGGTGGCTGAACCCGGTGAACTCCGAACCCATGGCGCTCATGACGGCATCCTCATGACCTCGACGTGGGAGCCGGCGGGCAGGGCCTCGGCGTCCTCGGCCAGCGCGATCAGCGCGTCGGCCGACGACAGCGAGCCGAGCTGGTGGGAGCCCTGCCCCTCGGCGGGGGTGACGGCGTAGCGGCCGCGCTCGAACGTCAGCCGCCCGCGCAGGAAGTGCCGCAGCCCGGCCGGGGACCGCACGTCCTCGGTGAGCATGGCGCTGACGGTCGGCAGCGGCTCGGGCGGCAGGCCCTGCATGGCGCGCAGCGCGGGCCGCACGAAGACCTGGAACGACACGTAGGCGCTGACCGGGTTGCCGGGCAGGGTGAACACCGGGACGCCCTCCAGCAGCCCGAACCCCTGCGGCTTGCCCGGCCGCATCGCCACCTTGTGGAACGCGACCGTGCCCGTCGCGGACAGGACCTCCTTGACCACGTCGCGCGCGCCCATCGACACCCCGCCGGAGGTGACGATCGCGTCGGCGCGCATGAGCTGGTCCCGCAGGGTCTCCAGCACCTTGGCGGGGTCGTCGTCGACCTTCGCCTGCCGGTAGCCGACGCCGCCCGCCTCGGCGACGGCGGCGGTCAGCATGAAGCTGTTGGAGTCCCAGATCTGGCCGGGCGACAGCGGCGTTCCCGGCTCGCGCAGCTCGTCGCCGGTGGACAGCACCACCACGCGGGGCTTGGGACGCACCACGACGCGGGCCCGGCCCACGGCCGCGAGCATCCCGAGCCGCGGCGCGTTCAGGCGCGTTCCCGGCTCGGCCACGACCTGCCCGGACAGCACGTCCTCGCCCGCCCGGCGGATGTAGTTGCCGGGCGGGGCGGGCCGGACGATCCGGACGGTGGCGGTGCCGCCGTCGGTCCACTCGACCGGGATGACCGCGTCGGCCCCGGCGGGCACCGGCGCGCCCGTCATGATCCGCGCGGTGAGGCCGGGGCGGATCGCCGACACGCCGGAGTCGCCGGCCGCGATGTCGCCGATGACCGGCAGCTCGACGGGCGAGGACTCCGAGGCCCCCGCGACGTCGGCGGCGACCACCGCGTACCCGTCCATGGCGGAGTTGTCGAACGGCGGCAGCGGCACGGGGGCCGCGACCGGTTCGGCCAGGACGGCGCCCTGGGCCTCCAGCAGCGCAAGGTCCAGCGGCGGCAGCACCGGGACGCTGTCCAGGATGTCCGCCAGATGCTCATCGACCGTTCTCATGCCCACGGTCCCCCAGTGTGACGTGCCGTCACTTGCCCTCGGCGGTGCCCACGCCGTCGTGGTCGGCGACGAACCCGCGCAGCCACTCCATGAACTCGGCCGACAGGTCCTCGCGCTCGGAGGCGAACTGCACGACGGTGCGCAGGTACTCCAGCTTGTTGCCGGTGTCGTAGCGGCGGCCCCGGAACTTCACGCCCCACACGGCGCCGCCCTGGTCGGCGGGCGTGTCGGCGAGGGTGCGCAGCGCGTCGGTGAGCTGGATCTCGCCACCGCGGCCGGGCGGGGTCTTCTCCAGCACGTCGAACACGGCCGCGTCGCACACGTAGCGGCCGATGATGATCCAGTTGGACGGGGCCTCGTCGGCGGCGGGCTTCTCCACCAGGTCGGTGATCTTGACGACGTCGTCGTCGTCGGTGGCCTCGATCGCGGCGCAGCCGTAGGCCGAGACCTGGTCCGGCGCGACCTCCATCAGCGCCACGACGCTGCCGCCGCGCTGCTCCCGCACCTCGATCATGCGCTTGAGCAGGTCGTCCCGGGCGTCGATCATGTCGTCGCCGAGCAGCACCGCGAACGGCTCGCGGCCCACGTGCTGGCGGGCGCAGTACACCGCGTGGCCGAGGCCCTTGGGCTCGCCCTGCCGCACGTAGTGCATGATCGCCAGGTCGGCCGACTCGCGGACGGCGGCCAGGCGCTCGGTGTCGCCCTTGGCGTCCAGGGCCTCCTCAAGCTCGTAGGCCCGGTCGAAGTGGTCCTCGATGGAGCGCTTGTTCCGACCGGTGATCATGAGGACGTCGGACAGTCCCGCGTCCACCGCCTCCTCGACGACGTACTGGATCGCGGGCTTGTCCACGATCGGGAGCATTTCCTTGGGCGTCGCCTTGGTGGCGGGCAAGAATCGGGTGCCAAGCCCGGCCGCCGGGACGACCGCCTTGGTTACACGTGCATAGTCGGCCATACACAGACCCTAATCACCGACAAGGACCAACGCGTGCAGGACATCGCCTCCAAAGCCTCCCTCCGCACCGAACTGCTGGCCCGACGTGCGGCGTTGTCCCCCGACGCCCGTGCCACGGCGGGGCGGGCGATGCGGGACGCGCTGCTGTCGGCCCCCGAGGTCGAGATGGCCGGGACCGTCGCGGCGTACGTGTCGATCGGCAACGAACCGGACACGCGCGGGCTGCTGTACGCGCTGTGGAAACGCGGGACGTACGTGATCCTGCCCCGGCTGCTGCCGGACGGCGACCTGGACTGGGCGTCCTACGAGGGGCCGGACTCGCTGGAGCCCGGACGGCTCGGGCTGCTGGAGCCGACCGAGCCGCCGCGCGGCCCGGAGGCGGTCGGGCGCGCCGACGTCGTGCTGGTCCCGGCGGTGGCCGTGGACCGGGGCGGGATGCGGCTGGGCCGGGGCGGCGGGTCCTACGACCGGGCGCTGGCCCGGGTCGGCCCGGCGATCCTGACCGTGGCGCTGGTCTACGACGGCGAACTGCTGGACGAGGTGCCCGCCGAGCCGCACGACCAGCGCGTCCGCGCCGCCGTGACACCGGGCGGCGGGTTGATACGGTTCTCCTGATTTCTCCTGGTTCCGCCCCCCGCCGCCGGACTCTCTCTCGCGGAGGTTATGTGAGTGCTCTCGCCCGGCGCGCGGCTGCCCTGATCGGGGTGACCGCCCTGACGCTGTCCATGGCGGCGTGCGGCGACGACGGAGGCGGCAAAGGCGGCGAGGGGAAGGGGGCCCGGCCGTCAACACCGGTGAACGGCGCTCCGACCAGCGGGCTGCTGTTCGCGTTGTCGCAGGTGAAGGCCGACGACCGCACCCGGCGGAGCTTCACCTACAGCCACCAGGAACGCCTGCGGGCGCTCGCGGGCGGCCCGCTGGAGAGGTCCCGACTGTCGGCGCTGCCGATCGGGCTGGGCGACCTCGGCCGCTACCCGGCGGCGACGATCGCCGGGCCGACCGGCATCGACCCCGCGAAGGCCGGGCACGCCTGGCAGGCGGGGCTGCCGCCGACCGTCGCCGGGCACCTCACCGGGCCGTTCGACGCGGACGCGATCGGCGGCAGGCTCGGCGGCCTCGGCCACAAGCGGACCGGCGACACCTGGGTCCGCCGCCCCGACGGGTCGTTCGACGTCAAGGACCCGCTGGCCAAGCAGGGGATCCTCCCCACGCACCCGCTCAACGCGATCCGCGTCGACTCCGGCCGCGGCCTCACCTACGCCCGCCTCCCCGCCACCCTGGACCTGGTCACGAAGGACGCGGGCGGGCGGGCGCTGGACGCCGACCCGGCGTTCGCCGCGGTCGCGCGCTGCCTCGGCACCCCGCTGGCCGCGTACCTCTCCCAGCGGGAGGGATCCGCCGAACTCGTCGGCACGGCGGTCGGCGGCGCCGCACAGAACGACCTGGAAGAGGTCATGTGCGTCCGGGTCGCCGGGGACGCGAGCACCGCCGCGACCAGGCTGAGGACCGAACTGGGGTCCGGGCGTTCGGCGACCGGGCGGCCCTGGTCGCAGATCATGCCGGGCGCGAAGGTCGGGACCGCCGGGGACGGGGTCGTCCGGCTGGCGTTCCGGCCCGGCGCCGACCAGCGGCCCGGCATCCTGTTCGCCGGTTTCGTGCGCAGTGACCTGCCGCGCTGGGCCTGACCCCCATCCCATCACGAGCATTGGAGGCATTGACATGACGGCGCCATGGCGGATTCTGGCCCTGCCCCCGCTGGACGAGGACCTGGTGCGCGGACTGTTCACCCAGCTCGGCGACTCGGTCGAGGTGCTGTTCCCGGCGGCGCGGGACCGCGCCGGGCTGCTGGCGGCACTGCCCGAGGCCGAGATCGTGATCGGCGACTTCACCGGGCGGCTCGCCCTGGACGCCGAGGCCGTCGCCGCCGCGCCGAAGCTGGCGTTCGTGCAGATGCCCGCCGTGGGCACCGACAGCCTCGACACCGCCGCGCTGGCCGCGGCCGGCGTCCCGGCCGCCAACACCGCCGGGGCCAACGCGCGTTCGGTCGCCGAGTGGGCGGTCGGCGCGGCGTTCGCGCTGTGCCGGGGCCTGGTCTGGAACGACCGGGCCGTCCGCGCGGGCGGCTGGCCCCAGATGGAGGCCCTCGCCCGCGGCCCCCGCGAGATCCACACCCAGCGGGTCGGGATCGTCGGCTACGGCGCGATCGGCGCGGAGACGGCCCGGCTGTTCGCGGCGCTGGGCTGCCCGGTGTCCTACTGGTCGCGGCGGCGGCGCGAGAACGCCGTCGCGACCTACCGCGACCTCGACGACCTGCTCGCCAGGTCCGACATCCTCGTGCTGGCGCTGCCGCTCACCGACGACACGCGCGGGCTGGTCGGCCCCGACCGGCTGGCGCTGCTGCCGGACCGGGCGCTGCTGGTCAACGTCGCGCGCGGCGGCATCGCGCCCGACGACGCGGTGCTGGCGGCGCTGGAGTCGGGTCGGCTCGCCGGGGCGGCGCTGGACGTGTTCGACACCGAGCCCCCGGCGGAGGACCATCCGCTGCGGGCGCACGAGAACGTCCTGCTGTCCCCGCATGTCGCGGGCGCGACCGGGCAGGCCCAACTCAACATCGTCACGCGGGTGCGCGACAACATCACCGCCGTGGTGGAGGGGCGGCCCGCCGCCAGCGTTGTCAACGGCGTGGATCCCCAGGTCAAACGCCGATGAACGGTGGCTGACCGCCCGACAACCATCAGCGGAAATGTGTTGTCGGCGCGCGACTAAGTAGGATTCCTTAACGATCTTTTTCTCGCGACCCCACGGGGAGGGATGTGCCGCTCGAAACCTGGCTACTCCTCGGAGCCACGCTCATACTCTGCGCGATCATCGCGGTCCGGCTGTCCCACCGCGCCGGGCTGCCGACGCTGCTGGCCTACATGGGCCTCGGCCTGCTGATCGGCGAGTCGGGCTTCGGCATCCGGTTCGACGACGCCCTGCTGGCGGAGATCCTGGGCCTGGCCGCCCTGGTCCTCATCCTCGCCGAGGGCGGCATCACCACCAACTGGCGGAACGTGCGGCCCTCGGTTCCCGCCGCCCTCGCCGTCTCCACGATCGGCACCCTGATCAGCATCGTCGTGGTGGCGCTGGCCGCGATGGAGCTGCTGGGCATGGGCTGGCAGCTGGCGTTCCTGCTGGCCGCCGTGCTCGCGCCCACCGACGCCGCCGCGGTCTTCTCGGTGCTGCGGCGGCTCCCCCTGCCGTCCCGGCTGACCGGCCTGCTGGAGGCCGAGTCCGGGTTCAACGACGCCCCCGTCGTGATCGTCGTGATCACGCTCAGCGTCCAGAACGCCGTCGCCCCCAACCTGCTCCACCTGCTCGTCGTCATGCTCTACGAGCTGGCGGCGGGCGCCGCCGTCGGCACCGCGATCGGCTGGCTGGGCGCGCAGGCGCTGCGCCGCATGGCACTCCCGGCGTCCGGCCTGTACCCGATCGCCGTGCTGTCGCTGGCGGTCGGCTCGTACGGCGCCGCCGCGAAACTGCACGCCAGCGGCTTCCTCGCCGTCTACCTGGCCGCGCTGGTGCTGGGCAACGCGCGGCTCCCGCACCGGCCCGCCACCCGCGGCTTCGCCGAGGGCATCGCCTGGCTGGCGCAGATCGGCCTGTTCGTGATGCTGGGGCTGCTGGCCTCGCCGTCGGAACTGCCCGCGGAACTGCTGCCCGCCCTGGTCATCGGTTTCGTGCTGCTGCTGGTCGCCCGGCCGCTGTCGGTCGTGCTGTCCACACCGGGCTTCGGGCTCACCTGGGGCGAGAAGCTCTTCGCCTCGTGGGCGGGCCTGCGCGGCGCGGTGCCGATCGTGCTGGCGACCATCCCGATGGTCAACAACGTGGCCGGGGCGGACCGGCTGTTCTCCATCGTGTTCGTGATCGTCGTGGTGTTCACGCTGCTCCAGGGGCCGACGCTGCCCCTGGCGGCCCGCCTGTGCCGGCTGGAGAGCGACGAACGGGCCCGCGAGCTCGACGTCGAGGCCGCGCCGCTGGAGGAGCTGCACGCCGACCTGCTGGAGATCCGCGTCCCCCACGACTCCCGGCTCAACGGTGTGGAGATCTTCGAGCTGCGGCTGCCGAAGGGCGCGCAGATCACGCTGATCGTGCGGGACGGCGCGAGCTTCGTTCCCGAACCGACCACACCGCTGCGCGCGGGCGACACCCTGCTCGTGATCACCACCGAGGAGGCCCGGGAGGCGGCCGAACGCCGCCTGCGCGCGGTCTCCCGGCGCGGCAAGCTGGCCGGCTGGTTCGGCGAGACGGGGGCCTGAACCGGAACCGACCACGCCCCGAACCCACCAGGCCCCGACCCGAACCGACCGGACCACGCCGCGGACCGGGGAGGCCATGGCCCGCCCCGAGGAAGCCACGGCCCGGCGGCCCCTCTCGGGAGGGCCTGGCCGCGGCCCTCCTGAGAGCGGCATTGACCTGCGGCTTCGCGTCGGGAACAGGTCGCGGACGAATCCTGTTCCATTCATCGGTACCATTAGCAGTCGTTTCGAGTGAGTGCCAGCCCGCCGTCCGGGCTGAGGCAGCGAGGAGGAACCGTGCCGACGTATCAGTACGTTTGCACCGAGTGCGGCGAGCCTCTGGAGGTCGTGCAGAAGTTCAGCGACGACGCGCTGACCGAATGCCCGGCGTGCCAGGGCAAGCTCCGCAAGGTCTTCTCCGCGGCGGGGATCATCTTCAAGGGGTCCGGCTTCTACCGCACCGACAGCCGCGGCGGCTCGACCTCGACCGTGGGCTCGCCCGCGAAGTCCGCGTCGAACGGCTCGTCGGACAGCTCGTCGAACGGCTCGTCGAACGGCTCCACGGCCTCGTCCGACTCCTCGACCTCCTCCTCGTCGACCTCCTCGACCTCGTCCGAGAAGGTCGCCTGACGTTCCCCGACCGGCCGCGGGGGGGGGGGGGGGGGGGCCCCCCCCCGCGGGGGGGGGGGGGGGGGGGGGGGGGGGGGGGCGCGGGGGGGGCGGGCGCCCCCCCCCCCCCACCCACCCCAAACCACTATAAAAAATGGGCGC
>NZ_JACJIA010000019.1:0-148987 GCF_014138665.1 Actinomadura kijaniata | reverse complement strand
TTGCCGCCGGAGAACAGCAGGACCGGGCGTTCGAACTCGGCCGCCACCTCACGGATGATGTGGACCGACTCGGCTTCCAGCACGTCCAACTGGGAAAGCAGGTAGTCGCAGCGCTGCATGGTCTGGGCTCTCTCCACGCTTTCTGGCGGATACTTCGGGGGAACGCCGTTCCCGCGGCTCGGGTCGTGCGCCAGGAGGGCCGTGCCGCCCTACCAGGCCAGGCGCAGCTCGTCGACGCTCCACACCACGCCGCAGGTCTCGGTCGGCCATTCGACCAGCCGGTACTCGGGGATGCGGCGGTGCCACTCCTGCAACAGCAGCACCATCTCCTGCCGGGCGAGGTGCGCCCCGAGGCAGAGGTGCCTGCCCGCCCCGAGGGACGCGTGGCTGACGTCGCCGCGGTCGAGGTCGAACTCCGTGGCGCGCGGGTACGCCGAGGAGTCCCGCCCGGCCGCGGCCATCGCCACCAGGGCGTTGTCGCCCTTGCGGACCGGGCAGCCGTGGAACACCGCGTCGCGCGTCGCCTTCCGCGGCTGCTGGGCGATCGGGAAGACGCGCAGCGACTCCTCGACGACCTGGTCGGCCAGCTCGGGCTCGGCCACCAGGCGGCGCCGGTGCTCCGGGTGGGTCGCCAGGTGCAGCATCGTCCACGACACCTGGCTCGCGGTGGTGTCGAGCCCGGCGACCGTCAGCAGCGTCAGGCACTTGAGCAGTTCCTCGTCGTCCACGGGCGCGTCGTCGAGCTTCCAGCCCACGGCGGCCGAGACGACGTCGCGGGCCTCCGGGTCGGGGTGCGCCCGCCGCTGCGCGAGCAGGTCGGCGAGGTAGGCCATGAGTTCCCGCTCGGCGGGCTCGCAGCCGGCCGGGCCCTCCGGGGAGCGCCCCACCGCGCGCTCCACGATGTCCAGGAACATGGGCGTGTCCTCCATGGGCAGGCCCATGAGCTGGAGGACCACCATGGTCGGGAAGACCCGGGCGACGTCGGCGAGGTAGTCGCACTCCCCGCGCGCGGCCACCCCGTCGATCACCTCCGCGGCCATGGCGCGCTGCCGGTCGCGCATCGAGCGGATGCGCCGCGGCGTGAACCACGCGGCCAGCAGCCGCCGCCACTTGAGGTGCTCCTCACCGTCGAGCATCAGCGGCGGGAGCTTCGGGGCGTCCGGGTTGAAGGTGAAGTCCACCGCGTTCGACCACAGGTCGTCGTCGAGCAGGGCGTCCATGACGGAGTCGTGGCTGGTGAACACCCAGTGGCCCCCGGCGTCCTCGGTCCACATGAACGCCCCGGCCGCCGCCCGGTGCTCGTCCATCTCGCGGAAGCCCGTCATCGCCGGCGCGCCGGCGCGCCCGGTGACGTAGTCACGGACGGGCCGGGCGGCGGCGGTGGACTCGGGCGGGTTGCGGGTCATGTCCCTCTCCTCTCGGCTGGTTCCGTCTGGCTCACCGCCGGGCCGTCCGGTGGCGTCGGCTCATCGGCTGACGAGGCGGTGGCGCGCGAGCGCGTCGTAGAACGGCTGGTGGTACTCGGCGATGCGGCGCAGGTGCTCGTTGGTGTCGGGCGTCTCGCGCCGCTCCGGCGTCCTGGACGGCTTGGCCGCCAGCCCGCTGCTCGCGGCCACCTCCGCGTGCCACCGGGCCGTGCGCTGCCAGTTCGGCCGCTTGTCGGGGTCCCAGCGCAGCGCCTCGGGCATGAACTCCAGCCCGACGTGCTCGCAGTACGCCCGGACGGTCGCCTCCGGGGCGGCCACGAGATCGTCGCCGTCGATCACCAGCGGGACCTCGCCGGTGTTCGCCCGCACGGCCTCGAAGATGGCGTGCAGGTACTCGAACCCGTACTCGTCCAGGGTGGCCTTCGGGTTCATGGCGTAGTGCGAGGCGATCGCGCTCCGCGGCTCCCTGATCATGAAGGTGTTGACGACACCGCCGAACAGGCGTTCGTCCTCGAGCAGTGACGTGTACTTGTAGTCGGAGGTGTCCTTGGCGAACACCCGGCGCCCGCCGTCGTTGAGCGCGAGCATCGCGTCGAGCAGCTCGGTCGTCGACGTCACGTGCCTGCCCGCGATCTCGAAGCGGCCGTCCATCTGCAGGTACGAGAACGGCTCGTGGAGCACCTCCAGGTCGCCGCGTTCGAGCATGACGCGCAGGAACGCGGTGGACCGCGACCGGGGCACGGCCCACAGGATGATGGGCTTCGGCGCGGCGCTCACTGCGACCACTCCGTGGGCTGCCGGTCCCAGCGGTGTTCGCGCAGCATCGCCATCAGCTCCTCGTCCAGCGGCTCGGCGTCGCTGGTGGCGATGTTGGCGCGCACGTGCGGCACGCGGCGCATGCCGGGGATGACGGTGGTGACGTCGGGGTTCTGGAGGATGAAGCGCAGCGCCAGCTCGGGCAGGGTCATGCCCTCGGGCACGATCCGCTTGAGGCGTTCGGCGCGCTCCACGCTCGGGATGAGGTTCTCGGGCACGAAGTAGGTGTTGCGCCAGTCGCCCTCGGGCCAGCGGGAGTCGCGGGTCAGGGTGCCGGTGAGGGTGCCCTCGTCGAAGGGCACCCGCGCGATCACCGCGACGTCCAGCTCGCGGCACGCCGGGAACAGCTCGTCCTCGGGGGCCTGGTCGAAGATGTTGTAGATGACCTGGACCGAGTCGATCAGTCCGGTCTCCAGGGTCCGCAGGACGTTCCAGGGCTCCCACCGGTTGATGCTGATGCCGACGCCCTTGATGAGCCCGCGTTCCTTCATCTCGATGATGGGGTCCTGCCAGGCCGCGTCGTGCGCCCAGTCGTCCTCCCAGACGTGGAACTGGAACAGGTCGACCGACGGCAGGCCGAGCCCGTCGAGGCTGCGGCGCAGGTACTCCCAGAGATGGTCCGGCGGATACACCTCGGACAGCTTGGAGTCGCGGGTGGACGGCCACCTGAGGTCCTTGGGCGGCGGCTTGGTCGCGATGTAGAGCCGGCGGTCCGGATGCCGCCCGAGCAGCCGCCCGAGCATCCTCTCGCTGTGCCCGCGGCCGTAGATCCAGGCGGTGTCGAAGAAGTTGCACCCGAGCCGCACGGCCTCGTCGAGCGCGGCGTCGCCGGCCTCGTCGTCGGCTCCGGTCCATCCGCCCTCGCCGCCGGCGATGCCCCACATGCCGTAGCCGACGTCGCCGACCATCCAGCCCAGCCGGCCGAACCTGCGCTCACGCATCGCTGTCCTCCTTCCGCGTCCAGACGGCGGCCTCCTGGCTCCAGCGGTTGCCGCCCGAGCCGAACCGGGTCTGCTGGACCACGCGTCCGGCGACCCTCGTCCGCTCGACCCGGACGACGCCCCGGTGGACCGACAGGGTCACGGTGCCGCCGATCTCCCCGACGAGCCGGTCGATCGCGTCCCGCGCCGCGTGCGCGGCCGGGTCGAGCCATCGCGCCTCGTACATCGCGGCGCCCAGGACGGCGCCCAGCCGGGCGTAGAGCTCCCGCCCCTCCGCGTCGAGACCGGCCTGCAGGATCCGGGTCCACGCGCGGTCGAGCAGCTCCAGGCCGGGCGCCTCGTAGACGCCCCGGCAGACCGTGCCGATGATGCGCCGTTCGACCACGTCGCGCAGCCAGACGCCGTTGCGCGCGCCGATCTCGTTGGCCCGCGCCATCCACTCGACCGGATCGGGCCCGCTGCCGTTGACGTCGGTGACCCGTCCGTCGCGGAAGACGACCGTCACGGTCTCGGGCTCGGCGGGGGCCTGCTCGGGCCACCTGCTCCACCGCGGATCGAGCCGGGTGACCGGCGTTTCGAGGTCCTCCAGCTCGGCCGACTCGTGCGAGACGCCGGCGAGGTTGCCGTCGGTGGACCGCTCGGCGCCGCTGCCCGGGTCGAGGGGCAGCCCGTGCTCGACGACGGCCTCCAGCATCGCCTTGCGGCCGGGGAACCGCTCCAGCGCCTGCGGGTTCGTCCACGGCTCGATGACCGGCAGCTCCGGTGCGACCTGGACGCCGTAGCGCGCGAAGCGACGCTGGTCGTTGCCCCCGCCGACGCAGCCGTGGGCGAGCGCCCGGCATCCGTCCGCCCGCATCAGCGGCGCCAGCCCGCTGACGAGCACCAGGCGCGAGGCGCCGGTCGTGTTCCAGTAACCGCCGTCGTGGCGGGCACGGTAGCGCAGCAGATCCGACGCCACGGCGGCGATCGCCGGCCTCAGATCCACGAGTACGGCTTCGTCGCCGAATCCTCGCAGCGAGGAAACGAGCGCGTCCAGCCGCGTGCGATCCGTCTGGCCGATGTCGGCGATGTAGTGCCTGGTCGGTGTGGATTGTTCGTGAAGCCAGACCCCGACGGCCAGGGAGGAAAGTCCACCCGACTGGAATAGTCCGATGCGTTCGTTGTCACTGGCTTGCCCCACGGGCTCTCCCTTGCGCTGGCGGACGGATGGGATCGGTTCTCGACGCGCCGTCCCCGTCGTGCGAAGCGAATGCCTCGGCGCTGCTCGGCGAACGGCGTGTCAGGACATGCCCTCCGCGAGAATCGATCGCGGTGGTCTTTTCTCCACGCCCCTCGGGGACGTGGACGTTCGTCACTCGGGTCGGTCGCGGGCGCGCCGACGCGAAATACGCATGAGCATTGGGAGATCGGCCGCTCCCGATACCGTCACCCCGGCGAGGCGGGGGACCGGTTCGCGGCGGCCGGGCGGCGCCGGGCCCGCCGTTCGGGGCGGCGCGGGGCGCGCCGGTGCGGCGGCCGTGCCACGCCGGGCGTCCCGGCCAGGGGGCGGGCGTTCGGCGACGGCGCGAGCAGGCCCGGATCGACCTGGATCCGGTGGATCCCGAGCGGCGCCAGCATGGACTTGATCGCCCTCTCGTCGAGCCGGATCCAGGGCTGGGCGGGGCCCATGATCTCGATGAGGCGGTTCATCGTGGTGAACGCGATACCGACGCGTTCTCCGGACGGCAGCCGTACCGTGCGCAGTGACACCGTCTGCGTTCCCGGCCGCACCGGAACCAGTAGGCAATCCATTGTTTTCATCACCCCCGACATAAGAGTGTGGGACAGATGAGGGATATCGTCGTGTACACGGCCTGAACGGCCGGTCGCTCATCGCCGGCATCGCCTTGAGGCATTGACGGAACCACCAAGGAATGCGTGGTTGCGGCGAATACCTGTCAATGTTCTTCGCGATGCGAGCCGGAGCGGTACTTCGATGACCTCCCCTCTGCCGCGACTCGTTGACGGTGTTGCCGTCTCACCCATATACACCGGGCGAACGGCCGATCCGCTGCATCGCGGGAGCAAGATTTTCCAGGAATGCGGCGGCCGGGACGCCGTTGTGCGGCACGGCCCCGGCGGGGAGTTCCCCGGATGCGTCAGGGGCGACGGCGGCTCGTTCCGGGACCGTCTTCAAGTCCCGTCCCACCAACCCCTGACTCCACAGCCAAGGCTCCAGTATAGTAACCGTTACAACGCCTGATGTCGGTTACTCAATGTCATGCGGCGCACGATCGGGAAGCGCTCGCGTCCATCAAGCCCTCGACGCAGGATTGGCGGTGCGGTCATGAACGACGCCGGCAAGCGGAAGAACTCCACGTCGCTGACGGTCAGGGAGCTGTCGGAGGAGACCTGGAGCGACTTCGAGACGGTCCTCGGATCCAACGGGGGTGCCCGCGGGTGCTGGTGCATGCACTGGCGGCTCTCCATCGCGGAGTGGATGGAGGGGAAGGGCGAGGGGAACAAGAAGGCGATGAAGCGCCTGGCCAAGGGCGACCCGGCGCCCGGCGTCGTCGTCTACCGGGACGACACGCCGGTGGCGTGGTGCGCGCTCGGCCCCCGCGACGCGTTCCCGAGGCTTGAGCGCTCGCCCCTGCTGGCGAACGTCGACGACGAGCCCGTCTGCGCGATCACCTGCATCTACATCCACCGGAAGCACCGCGGCGAGGGGCTGCTGTCGGCCGTCCTCGACGCCGTCTGCGAGCACGCCGCCAAGGCGGGGCACAAGGTCGCGGAGGGCTATCCGATCGAACCCCGCGAGGGGAAGCGCGCCGGCTCGGACACGGCGATGACGGGGATGGCGAGCGCGTTCCTCAAGGCCGGGTTCTCCGAGGTGGCCCGCCCGCGCAAGGACCGCCCGATCATGCGCCGGACGCTGCGCGCCGGCAAGTGACGCGGGAGGCGTCCGGTCACCCGGCGGCGCGCTCGGCCCGCCGGTGCCGGCTCGCCTTCTCGCGGTTGCCGCACGTGCTCATGCTGCACCAGCGGCGGCGCCCGCCCCGCGAGGAGTCCAGGAACAGCCAGCCGCACCTCCCGCACGCCCTGATCCGGTCGGCGGGCAGCGTGAACAGGGCGTGGACCGCCAGCAGCGCCAGGGTCGCGGGAATCGACCCCGGCGCCGCCCGGTCCGCGGTGAGGTGACCGAGCGTGGCGTCGACCGGCGGAACGCGCGCCCCGCGCACGCCGGCTCCGGCCCGCTCCAGGAGCGCCCCGAAGGGCTCCGGCGGCACCGTCTCACCGCGGGCCACCGCGTTGAAGACGGCCCACGCCTGTTCGCGGACGGCCCGGACCTCCCTGACGATCCCGTCCGCGCCCGCCTCCGCCGCGGACGGCGCGTCCTCGAACAGGCCCGCGGACGCGCACCAGGTGAGGACGTCCGAGGGCGTCCTCAGCAGCTCGTTGTCCTCGACCGGGTGCGCCCGGTTGAAGACGGTGTTCGTGAGGTCCAGGACGGGGTGGCCGCCGACGAACTGCGCGTCCTCCCAGGGCGGCCGCGCCCTGGCGGCAGTGGAAGTAACCATTGAACTCATCATATGCGGTTTTTTGCCCGTTGATACGGCCGGTCCCGAGCGGGCCGGGGGAGGGGGCCCCGCAGGGCGGGGTCCCCTCCCGATCTTCCGCTCTACGCGGCCTGCTCCTTCTCGAAACGCTTCCGGAAGAGGACCGTGATGATGATCGCCCCGACGGCGAACGCGACCGAGAACCACAGGGACCAGCGCCAGCCCGTGAGGACGGCGCCGGGGTCGCCGGCGCCGCCGGAGGCCGCGGTGAAGTAGGCCGCCACCGAGGTCACGACGCCCACGCCCACGGCCAGCCCGAGCTGCTGCGAGACGTTGATCAGGGCGCCGGCCGTGGCCCGCCGTCCCTCGTCCACGCCGTTCGTGCCGGCGATGCTCGTCGTGATCAGCGCGAGGATGTGGCCGAAGGCGTTCACGGCGGTGCCGACCAGGACGAGGGTGAGCCCGTGGCCCTCCGGAAGGCCGACCATGACCAGGATGCCGACCGTCTCGATGGCGATCCCGGACAGCAGGACGCGGTACAGCCCGAAGCGCTCCACCAGCTTGCCCGCGTAGATCCCCGTGACGATCGCGATCGCGCCCGAGACCGCGAACGTCAGGCCGGTCGCGAGCGCGCCCATGTCGAGGTGTTCCTGGAGGTAGAGCGTGAGGATGAACAGCATCCCGCCGTAGGAGCAGATCAGCACGACGTTGAGCAGGTTGGCCGCCCCGATGGCGCCGGTGCGGAAGATGGAGACCGGCACGAGGGCGTCCCGTTTCCGGCGCTCCGCCCGGACGAACAGGGCGCCGGAGGCCACCGCGATCCCCGCCGAGAGGAGGATCGGGGCGGACAGCCAGCCGTGCTTCTGCCCCTCGGTGAGGGCGAAGACGAGCGCGACCATGCCGATGGTCCCGAGGGCCGCGCCGGTGACGTCGAGGTTGCGGGAGGAGCGCGTGTCCCGGCTCTCGTCGAGGAGCGCCTTCGCGGGGACGCAGGCGAGCAGGACGATGGGGATGTTGATCAGGAGGGTGGACCTCCAGCCGAGGTACTGCGTGAGGACGCCCCCGAGCACCATGCCGGACACGAACCCCGCCGACAGGGCCGACCCGTAGATGCCGAGGGCGCGTTCGCGTCGCGGTCCTTCCGGGATGGCCGCCTGGAGGAGCCCCAGGCCCGCCGGGGCGATGAACGCGGCGGCGATCCCCTGGAGGGCGCGGCCCGCGATGAGGGACGCCGGCGACCAGGCCAGGCCCGCCAGGAGCGAGGCGAGGCCGAGGCCGACGAGGCTCCAGAGGAACACCCGCTTCCGGCCGAACAGGTCGGCGACCCTGCCGCCGAGGAGGAGGAAGCCGCTGAACGCCAGCGCGTAGGCCGACAGGATCCAGGCGGCGTCGCCTCCGGAGGTGAGCCCCATCCCCTCACGGATGCTCGGGGCCGCGACGTTGATGATCGAGTAGTCGAGCGCGACCAGGAACTGGGTGCCGCAGATGATGGCGAGCTGCCAGACCTGCCGGGACCGGTATCCGCTCTCGTCCCTCTCGGTCGCCTGCAACGATGCCTTCGTCATTCCGATCCTTTCGCTTCTGTCGGCCGTCAGCGCGGAGATGCCGGGAATCGGGGACGGGAAGGGAATGGGGTGGGTCCCGTCGCGACCGACCGCCCCCGCCCGCCCGACCGGGGCGCGCGAGACGATCAGTAACCCTTAAAAGCACGATATGAGGTTACCCAGATATCGCGCCGGATCACCAGCCCGGCGGTCCGGCCGCGAAAGTCGGCGAAATGCCTGGAAAATGGACGAACCGGGCCGAGTGGAGCGGCCCGGTTCGAACGGCCTTCCCGGCGGAGCCGGCACGGCCTGGGGTTCATGCCACGGCGCGGGACCCTCCGGCCCGCGCCGTGGCTCCCGTCATCGCGTCTCCCAGCTTTCGCGTCGCAGCTCGAACGGGGTGCCGAGCCGCACCGACTCGACCGCCGCCCTCCGGTAGTACAGCTGGGCGTCGTTGTCCGACCGCATGCCCGCGGCGCCGTGGATCTGCATGGTCCGCGTCGTGACGGTGCGGGCCAGGTCCGACGCCGCGGCGAGGTTGGCCGCCGCGTGCGCGACCGCGTCGCGGTCGTGCACCAGCATGCGCGTCGCGTCGATGTGCATCGACAGCTCGCCGAGCCGGAACGCCAGGGCCTGGAACCTGCCGATCGGCTGACCGAACTGGCGGCGCTCCTTGGCGTGGGCGACGGCGTGGTCGAGCGCGGCCTGGGCGAGACCCACCAGGTACGCCGCCTGGCGCACCCGCGCGTTGGCCAGCGCCGCCTCCCACTCGGCGGAGGATCCCGCCCACTCGGTCACGGGCGTGCCCGCGAACTCCACCCCGTACGCCTCGCCCCGGCCCGTCTCCTCGTACCGCCGCGTCGTGACGCACGGATGGTCGGCGCGCACGAGCGCCAGGCGCAGTCCGGCGGTGTCGACGCCGCCCACGACGAAGTAGTCCACCTCCGTCGCGAACCCGACGAACGACCGCCGGGCCGACACCGCGCCGTCCTCGGCGGACCACGGCTCGGCCGCGACCGCCAGCGCCACCGGCGCCTGGCCGATGACGTCGCCCCGCACCAGCTCGCGCGCGGTCAGCGTGTCGAGCAGCGGCCCCTGGTACAGCACCGACCCCAGGAGCTCGGCCAGCCGCACGGTGTCGGAGGCGTCGAGCGCGCCGAGCCCGACCAGCCCCTCCCACACCATCGAGCGGATCTCGCGGTTGTCGTCGTCGTCCTGGCCGTCGGCACGGGGCCGGTCGGCCATCCGCCGCACCAGCGGCGCCAGGTCCTCGTCGAAGAAGTCCGCGATCGCCGCGGTTCCCGTCGCGGTCATGTCGGCAACCCCAGTTTCGATGTGGCGACGAAGTAGAGCATGATCTCCGAGGAGCCCTGGGCGAGCGTGAGCCCCGGGGCCTCCCGCAGCGCGGCGTCGAACACGCCGTCGGCGATCGCCTCGGGGTCGCGCGCGTCCAGCAGCGCCCGCGGCCCGAGCAGCTCGACCGCCGCCGACGACACCTCCTTGGCCGTCTCGGACGTGTACCACTTGGCGGTCGCCGAGTGCACCTCGTCGGGCCGCCCGGCGTGCAGGTTGGCCACGCACCGCCACGCCAGCAGCCGCGCCGCGCGCACCCGCGTCTCCAGCTGCGCCAGCCGCTGCTCGCACCCGGGCGGCGCGTGCTCGCGCAGCGCGGCCAGCGTGCGTTCCGCCTTCGCGGAGTGGTCGAGCCCGGTGCGCTCCAGCGGGAGCACCCGGCCCAGCACCTGCCACCCGTCGTCGACCTCGCCGAGCACGTCCTCGCGCCCGACCCGGATCCCGTCGAGCGTCACCAGGTCGAACCGCTCCTCGGACAGGTTCCACACCGGCTCGATGACCACGCCCATGCTCTGCAGCGGCACCAGGAACAGCGTGATCCCGGAGAAGTTGACCGGACCGGTCGACGTGCGGGCCGCGCACAGCCCGAACTCGCTGTGCTGCGCCTTCATGTTGTAGATCTTCCGGCCGTACAGGCGCCAGCCGTCGCCGTCCGGCTCGGCGCGCGTGGCCAGCGACGCCAGGTCGGATCCGACGTCCGGCTCGCTGAACAGCACGTTGGCGGTGGTCTCGCCGCGCGCCAGGCCCGGCAGGAACCGCTCCTTCTGCTCCGGCGTGCCGAACAGGTGGATGGCCATCCCGACGATGTCGATGCCCAGCAGGTGCACGTTGTCGGGCACGCCGTGGCGGATCAGCTCCTCGGTGAGGATCGCCTTCTCCACGATCGTGGCGCCCGCCCCGCCGTAGCGCTCGGGCCAGTTGACCGCGAGCCAGCCGAGCTTGCCCAGCCGCCGGTGCACGTCGAGCAGGCCGGGCTCCTGCCCGTAGGGCACCCGCCGGGCCTGCGCGATCTCCGCGCGCACCGCGTCCTCGCGCAGCAGCCTGCGGACGTCTTCCCGGAACCGGTCCTGTTCCGGCGTGAAGGCCGGCATCATCGCGCACTCACCTCGCTCAGGCCGGCGCGCACCGTCGCCGCCAGCGTCTCGACGTGCGGTGGTTGGAGCATGGTGTAGTGGTCGCCCCGGACCATCTGGATCTCGTCGGCGTGGGGGCGCCACCGGTCGATCTTCCCGGGGTCGGAGTCCTCGGCGCACAGCAGCACCACCCGGCCGTTCACGCGCCGCGGGCGGAACGCCAGCAGCGCCCGCACGTTCGCGGCGAACACCGGGAACCGCTCGGCCAGCCCGGCCTCGTCCGGATCGGCGCCCATCTCGGCGAGGTCGGCGGCGAACCACGCGCGCAGCTCGTCGTCGCCGGGAGCGGACGACGCGTCCGGGACGGCGGTGTCGAGCGCGAACGTCACCGCGACGTCGCCGTCCCGGCGCGCCATCTCCAGCGCCACCGCTCCGCCGACCGACCAGCCGCCCAGGCGCAGCGGCCCGTCGGGCTGGACCTGGCGGACCGCGTCCAGGTAGGCGGCCGCGAGGTCGGGCAGTCCCCGCGCCTCGACGTCGCCGCCGTGCAGGCCCGGGTCCTCCAGCGCGTGGACGGGCTGGTCGTCACCCAGCAGCGCGGCCAGCGGGACGTAGGGCGCCACCGATCCGCCCGCCGCGTGCACGAGGAACAGCGGCGGCTTCGTGCCCGAGGCCCTGAGCGGCACCAGCGGGGACGCCGCCCGCCGGGCGGCGCGCGGCCGCGCCAGGGCCTCCTCCCGCCTGCGCCGGAGCCGCAGTCGCAGCAGCGCGCGCCGTTTCTCCTCCACGGTGGATGGAGGTGGGGCGGTCATCAGTTCGACTCCTTCAGCAGCCGGTCGAGTTCCTCCTCCGACAGGTCGGCGACCTCGGCCTCCAGCCGCGCCACCTCGTCCTCGCCCAGCAGCGCGCGCTGCTCCTCGTCGATCTGGGCGGCGAACTGGCTGAGCACCGGGTAGCTGAACAGCCGCCGCGGGTCGAACGTCACCTGGAAGGCGTCGCGCACCCGCGACATCATCTGGGTGACCTGCAGCGAGTTGCCGCCGAGGACGAAGAAGTTGTCCTGCGCGCCGACGCGGCCGGCGTCGAGGTTCAGCAGGCTCTGCCAGATCTCGGCCAGCCGGCGCTGCGTCTCGGTGGTCAGCTCGGCCTGCCGCGTGCCGCCCTCGGGGCGCGGATCGGGCAGCCGCGCGTGGTCGACCTTCCCGGTGGAGGTCAGCGGGAGCTGCTCCAGCTTCACGTAGTCGGTGGGCACCATGTGCAGCGGCAGCCGCCCGGTCAGGTGCTCGCGCAGCGCCTCCGGCTCGAACTCGCCGACCACGTAGGCGGCCAGCCAGGCCGACGGCGTGCCCTGGTCGCGCACGGCCACCACGCACTGCCGCACGCCGTCGAACTCCTCGATGGCGTGCTCGATCTCGCCGAGCTCCACGCGCAGCCCGCGCAGCTTCACCTGGCGGTCGACCCGGCCCAGGAACTCCAGGTTTCCGTCGGCGTTCCAGCGCACCAGGTCGCCGGTGGCGTACATGCGCTCGCCCGGGCTGGCGGCGAACGGGTCGGGCAGGAACTTCTCGGCGGTCTGGTCGGGCCGGCCGAGATAGCCGGTGGCCAGGCCGGCGCCCGCCATGAACAGCTCCCCGGGCACGCCGACCGGCACCGGCCGCAGCCCCTTGTCCAGGACGTAGGCGCGCTGGTTGGCCATCGCCCGGCCGATCGGCGGCGGGCCGTCCAGCGGCTCGGCGGGGCACAGGTAGTCGACGCACGTGACGGTGACCTCGGTGGGCCCGTACCCGTTGTGGAACTCGCGTCCCGGCTTGCTCCACCGGTTGACCAGGTCGGGGCCGAACGGCTCCATGCCGATGAAGCACACCCGCAGGTCGTCCAGGGCCGACGGGTCGAGCTGCCCGAGGACCACCGGCGGGATGTCCACGATCGTGACCCGCTCCTCGGCCAGCAGCACCTGGAGCTTGTCGGGGTCGAGCAGCTCGGAGCGGGGCGCGCCGACGATGGTCGCCCCGGCGGTCAGCGTGGAGAACACGTCCGACACGCTCACGTCGAAGGCGGGGTTGGAGAACTGCAGGACCCGGTCGTCCGGCGTCACCGAGAACATCCGCTGGAAGGTGGTGCAGAAGTTCACCACGGCCCGGTGGGGGACCATGACCCCCTTGGGGGTGCCGGTCGAGCCCGAGGTGTAGATGACGTACGCGGTGTCCTCCTGGCTCACGCGCACCGAGGGCGGCGAAGCCTCCCGCTCGTCGAGCGAGGCCGTGTCCAGCAGGAGCCGCGCCACCTCCGCGGGCAGGCGGTCGGAGAGGTCCGACGTCGTCACCACCGCCGCCACGTCGGCGTCCTTGAGCTGGTAGGCCAGCCGCTCCGGCGGATACTGCGGGTCGAGCGGCAGCCACGCCCCGCCCGCCTTGAGCACGCCGAGCTCGGCGGCCGGCAGGTCGAAGCCGCGCTCCAGCAGCACCCCGACCACGCGCCCGGGCGCCACCTTGAACTCCTCGACGAGCGCGTGCGCCAGCCGGCTGGACCGCTGGTCCAGCTGCGCGTAGGTCAGGTCCTCGCCCGCGAAGCGCATCGCGACCGCGTCGGGCGTCTCGGCCACGCGCGCGGCGACCAGCTCGTGCAGCAGGCGCCCGTCGCGCTCGCCGGGCTCGGGGTTCCACTCGGTGAGCACGCGCAGGTACTCGCTGTCGGGCATGATGTCCAGCGACTCGACCCGGGCGTTCGGCCGGGACAGCGCGTCGGCCATGACCGTGCCGAAGTGCTCGACCAGCCGCTCGACCCGCTCGTGGTCGAACAGCTCGGAGGAGTACTCGATCCACACGCCCAGGCCGCCGTCCGGCAGGTCGTTGATCTGGAACGTGAGGTCGAACCGGGTCGTCTCCGGCTGCGGCGTCAGCATCTCGACCTCGACGCCGGGCAGTTCCCAGCGCGCGATCATCGGCTCGGGCAGCAGCGTGAACAGGTGCGCGACCATCGGGTTGCGTCCGGGCAGCCGCTCCGGCTTGAGCTCCTCCACCAGACGGCCGAACGGCACGTCCTGCCGGGCCATCGCCTCGAGGATGGTGTCGTTGGTGGCGTGCACCAGGTCCCGGAAGACGGGGTCGCCCTCCAGGTCGCCGCGGATCATCACCGTGTTGGCGAAGAACCCCATCATGGGCTCGGTCTCCGAGCGCGTCCGCCCGGACAGCACCGACCCGAGCGCGATGTCGTGCTGGCCGGTGTAGCGGCTCATCAGGACCTGGTACCCGGCCATCGTCAGGGCGAGCAGGGAGACGCCCTCGGACCGGGCCAGGTCGCGGATCCCCCGCGCGAGGTCGTCGGGCAGGCGGGTCTCGTAGATGCGCCCGGCCCCGGTGGGCGACGACGGCCGCTGCCGGTCGGTGCGCCACTCCAGCGGCTCCATGCCGTCCAGCGCGGAGCGCCAGTACTCGATCTGCTTGGCCGGCTCCTCGCTGAGCAGCCAGAGCCGCTGCCACGCCGCGTAGTCGGCGGGCTGGAGGGCCAGCTCGGGGAACTCCGCGCCGCCCGGATCGGCGTAGCGGGCCGTCAGCTCCTCGGCGAACTGGCGCGACGACCATCCGTCGATGACGATGTGGTGCCAGACGATGGACAGCACGTGGTCCTCGGGGCCGAGGCGCAGCAGGGCGAACCGGTAGGGCGGCTCGTTGCGCAGGTCGAACTCCTCGCGCGCCTGCCCGTCGATCCAGTCCTGGACGGACTCCTCGGTCCCGTCGGTGACGGGCAGCTCCCACGTCCCGGGCGGCGGGTCGATCGTCTGGAACGGCACGCCGTGCTCGTCGCCGAACCGGGTGCGCAGGCTCTCGTGCCGCGCGACGATCCCGCGGAACGCCTCCGAGAGCGCGCCCACGTCGAGCGGCCCGCGCAGGCGCATGGCGAACGGCACGTTGTAGACCGGCGCGCCCGCGACCATCTGGTGCAGGAACCACAGGAACCGCTGCTGCTCGGCGATGGCCATCTTGCCCGTGCGCGGGACGGCGACGATCCGCTCCCGCTCGGCCTTCTCCGCCACGCGCTGGCGGACCTTCATCTCCAGCAGGGCGCGCCGGATGTCGGCGACGTTGCGACCCTCTGACGTCGTCATGATCCCAGTCTCCTTCCTCAGTGTCGCGCGCTCAGCGGGCGCAGGTCGGTCCACGCCCGCGCGATGTGCGCCAGGCAGTCGCTCCTGGTGCCCTCGAACCCGGCCTCGCGCCAGCCGTCCGGGAGCTCCCTGCCGGCGGGCCAGATCGAGTGCTGCTCCTCGTGGTTGACCACCACGACGAACTTCTCTTCCATGACGCTCACCCTTCCTGTGGTGCCAAGGCGGAGATGTCCGCCAGCTCGCTGAGGTAGCGATCGATCGTCCTGAGTCCGTCCGCCCCCGGGTCCGCCAGCGCGGCCGCGTGCCGGCCGAACCGCCGGTTGTCGAAGTGCCGGGAGCAGTCGGTGAACATCTGGTCGAGCTCGGCCGGCGCCGCGTCGCGGCCCGCGTCGGGGGGCGGCAGCAGCAGGCGCAGCCGGGCGAGCCGCTCGTCGGACTCGGCGGCGTCCTCCAGCCGGTCGCGGAACCGCGCGTAGTCGACCCGGTCGAGCCCGCACCGGTCGGCGAGCACGCCGAACGCCTCGGCGAAGCACAGCCTGGCGGGCCACAGCACGTGCATCGCGCCGTCGTCCACCTCGATGTCGCCGGTCGCGGCGCGCGCCACGAACCGGCTGACCACGTCCACCGGCGTCACGTCGGTCGCGGCCTCGGTCGGGAACACGCAGCCGGCGCGCGCGCACGCGTACAGCAGGCCGTGCGCCAGCGAACCCGGGTTGGCCACGCCGATCTCCTGGTGCGGCCAGACCTCGCCGAGCCGGTACACCACCGAGCTGACGCCCTGCCGCCGCGCGCCGGCGAGCAGGCTCTCGGCGACGTACTTCGATCTGTTGTAACCGTCCGCGGCGACCTGCTCCGTCGCCGGGACCTGGTCCTCGGTGACGCGCGCGGCGGCCGGCCCGCCGGACGGGAAGATGCTCAGGGTGGACAGGGTGTGCACGCGGGCGCCGCCCGCCGCGAGTTTGATGAGCTCCTGCACGCCGAGCACGTTGGCCGGGCGGTGGTCCAGGTAGCCGGACAGCAGGTTCACCGCGCCCGCGGCGTTGACGACGCCGGACACGCTCGACGCGATCGCGTCGAACCGTCCCTGCGACAGCCCGAGCAGCTCGCCGCCCATGTCGCCGGGAACCACCTCGACCCGCCCGGTCTTGAGCGCCGTGGGCAGCAGTTGCAGGGCGGACGTCAGCCTGTACTGCTCCAGGACCTTGGTCAGGCGCCGGGCGCCCTGCGCGGGGTCGGAGCACCGCACCAGGCAGATCAGCCCGGCGCCGGAGTCCATCAGCAGCTCGGCGAGGATGTGCGCCCCGATGAACCCGGTCGCCCCGGTGAGCAGCAGCGTCTGCGGCGGGCGCCAGGCCAGGTCGTGGTTGATGTAGGCCAGCTCCGCGCTGTCGTCGTCGACGCCCTCCGACAGCCGCGCCGCCTGCTCGCGCACGGTCGGCGCGACCAGCAGGTCCCTGGGACGCACCGGCCTTCCCAGCCGCCGGCTGACCGCGGCGGTGAGCTGGTAGGCGTTCAGCGAGGTGCCCCCGTAGTCGGAGAACGACGCGACCACCGAGACCTGCTCCCGCTTGAGCACCTCGCACCACGCCGAGCAGACCAGCTCCTCCATCGGGGTGGCCGGCGGCTCGACGTGCTCGGCCGGGCCCGCCTGCCGCGCCGTCTCGGCCGCGATGAGCGCGGTCAGCGCCTTGCGGTCCGCCTTGCCGTTGCGGTTGAGCGGGAGCGTGTCGAGCACCGTGATCTGTTGCGGGACGTGCTCCGCCGGCAGCTTCTCCGCCGCGTACTCGCGCAGCTCCTGCGGGGTCGGCGGATCGTCCGCCGACCGCCCCGTGACGCACCCGACCAGGGTGGCCTCGGGACCCTCGCCGAGCACGACCGCCATCGCGCTGGCCACGAGCGGGTGGTCGGCCAGGGCCGACTCGACGTCGCCGAGCTCCACCCGCACGCCGCCGATCTTGACCTGCTCGTCGCGCCGGCCGATGAAGTGCAGCAGCCCGTCCTCGCCGAACCGCGCCAGGTCGCCGGTCCGGTAGAGCTTCTCGCCCGGGATCTCGGGGAACGGGTTGTCCACGAACGCCCGCGCGGTGCGCTCGGGATCGTTGAGGTAGCCCGCCCCGACGCACTCGCCGCCGAGGTACACCTCGCCGGGCGTGTTCACCGGGACGGGGACGAGGTCGTCGTCGAGCACGATCGCGGCGGTGTTGTCGATGGGGCGCCCGATCGGGATCCGGTCCACGTCGGCGTCGGTGACCTCGTGGAACACCGACCCGATCGAGCACTCCGTCGGCCCGAACGTGTTGGTGACCTCGACGCCGGGCAGCAGCGCGCGCAGCCGGTGCACCGGCCCGGGGCTGGCCGGCTCCCCGCCGATCAGCACGCGCCGCAGGCTCGACGCCGCCTCGCGCAGGTCCTCGCGCAGCTCCAGCAGCGACACGAACGCCGTGAGCACGGACGGCACGAAGTCGGTGATCGTGACCCCGTGGCGGCCGATGGTCATCGCGGTCTGCTCGAGGTCGAGGATCCCGTCGCGGTGCGGCAGCACGACCTGCCCGCCGGACACCAGCGGCCACAGCAGCTGCCACATCGAGGAGTCGAACGTGGACCGGCTGTTCTGCAGCGTCACGTGGTCGGCCCCGTCACCGAACCGGTGCGACATCGTGGTCAGCCGGTTGACCAGGCCGCGGTGGCGGTTGAGCGAGCACTTGGGCGTGCCCGTCGAACCGGAGGTGTAGAAACCGTAGATCAGGTCCTGGGGGCCGGGCGCGCGGTCGGCCGGCGGGGGCGTCGGGTCCTCCGGCGGCTCGGCACGGTCGACGGTCACCGCCGGGACGGCCAGCCCCAGCTCGGCGACGGTGTCCACGGACGCCGGTGACACCACGATGGCGGGCGGCGCCAGCTCGGCCACGACCGTCCTGAGGCGGTCCATCGGCAGGGCCGGATCCAGCGGAACGAACGCCGAGCCCGTCTTCATCACCCCGAACAGCGCCACCGGGAACTCGGGCCCGTCCGCCACCAGCACGGGTATCAACCGCCGTTTCGAGACGCCGGCGCCGATCAGTTCGTTGGCGATGGCATTGGCCCTGGCGTCGAGGTCGGCATAACTGATGGTGGTGTCCCGGTAACGGACGGCGGTGCGGTCCGGAGCTCTTTCCCGCTGTTCGTCGAACAGGTCAAGGACCGTGCTTTGCCGGGGAAACGCGCGCTGCGGTCCCAGGGACATGTGAATGGCGGTCAGGGCATGTTCGCCCCGGTGCGTCTGCTCATGGCGTTGCATCGTGCCCCCATGCTCTCGACTGGCAGGGTCCCTCATGTCAGGCAGTTCGGAGACTGGTCGGTTCGGTGAGTTCCAGGCAGCCGGAATCGGCCCTCGGCGAGCACGGCGAGGGAGTCGGGGAAATGGCGCCGCGTTCGGCGGACGCGGACACGCGGTCACGCGTCGCGCGAATCATCGGACTCCGGAGGGTTCGCGCGGGCGGCCGGAGGCTTTCTGTCTCACTCGGTCATGCTGATATGGACATGCGAATATCACGCTCGGCGCAGTTGTCGTCGGCGGGCGCACGCCGGTCGGTGATGACTCGGAGATGCCCGGTTTTTCGGTCGAGCGGGCGCCGGAGAAACACGCGTGGTGTTTCCCTCACCGCGTCGGGGCGGGCCGCGGCCTGGCCGATCCCGATCCGTGCCGACGGGCGGTGGCACTGGATCCGGACCGTGAAAGCGCTGGTGCCGGGGGTTCCGGCGACGCCGGTCCCGGCTGTCGGCCGATGCGCCCTGGCCGGCGCGCCGACGTCCGTTCGGCCTGCCGTCACCGCGTTCGCGGCGCCGTTCACCACCTATTAACCGATGCGTGCGGTTGCGGTGAAGATCTGTCAGTGTTATTCACGATGCAGGCAGGAGCAGCGCATCGATAACCTCCCCTCTGACGCGACTTGTCAGCGTCGGTGTTGCTGCCTCACCCATATACACAGGGCGAAGGGGCGATCCGTTGCATCGGAGGAGCAAGATTTTCTAGGAAGGAGGACGAGCGAGGTGACGTTGTGCATCACAGCCCTAACCATGAGTTCGCGCGATACGTCACGGCGATACGGTCACACCTGCGCCATCGGGCGTTTCTGCTGTGCCGTGACTGGCACGAGGCCGACGACCTGGTCCAGAGAACCCTGATCAAGATTTTCCTGCGCTGGGAAACCCTTGATCGTCGGGACGAACTGTCCGCCTACGCGCGCACGGTGATGGTCCGGACGTTCATCAACCACCGCGCGGCACCCGGCAGGTCGCGCGAGTTCCTCACCGACCAGATCCCCGAACCCGAACCGAAGCCCGGCGGCCAGGAGCAGGTGGTGGACCGCATCCTGCTATTGGACAAGCTGGCCGAACTCGGCCCTCGACAAAGAGCGGTGATCGTGCTGCGCTACTGGGAAAACCTCACAGTGAAGGAGACCGCGGAAGCGCTGAGCTGTTCACCAGCGACAGTTCGTAGCCAGACCTTTCGCGCCTTGACCAATCTCCGGGCGCTGCTACGGCACGATCTTGGTCCGCGAGAAGTCAACGGCCAGGACCCGATGTGAGTGTGTCATGAGTGAGATCCGACCCCACCCTCCGGCTGAAGACGCGAACGACGGCCTGTTCAACGACGTGATCGGTGAGCTGCACCGCCTCTTCGAGGCGTTCGGCGCGACCCCCGCCCCGCCTCCCCGCCTCAGCGACGTGGAACTGGTCGCCGAGATCCGCAGGAGAGCGGCCCGCGTTCCGATCCCGACCCGGCCGAGCCACCCCCTGCAGCCAGAGGGACACTGACCGCCTCGGGGAGATCCCCGCTTCTCGCGAGACGGGCGCCCCGCACGGAACCGAGCAGGAGAGCCGGGTCACTCCGCCCGGCTCCCCGATCACCGGACCCCCGGGAGGGAACGAGGAGAACGCGACACCGAACGACGCGAGACCGAACGGGGCACGCCCTGGCCCCGAGAGCAGGAAGAAGCGGCTGACCACCGAGTCGAGCGCGGACGCCGTCCGAACCGGTGTCCGACCCCCCTCCGATGCCTTCATCGCCTCCGGCGGACGCGCTCGACCTCGGCCAGGCCGCGTTGTCAGAGGTCTCAGGTACGCGGCGTCAGTCCTGGGCGCGCCGGGAGGCCGCCAGCTGGTCCAGCGCCCGGAGCCGCTCCAGCTCCCGGCGGTCCCGCTTGGTGGGCCGACCGGCCCCGCGCTCGCGGCGGGCGACCGGCATCAGCATGCCGCGGGGCGGCGGGGGCGGGCTGTTGTCGACCAGGCACTCGGCCGCGACCGGCGCCCCGACCCGCTTGCGGATGACCTTCTTGACGACGACGATCCGCTCGCGGCCCTCGTGCCGCACGCGCACCTCGTCCCCGGGCTTGACCGGGGTGGCGGGCTTGGCCCGCTCGTCGTTGACCCGCACGTGCCCGCCGCGGCACGCCGCGGTCGCCTGGGAACGCGTCTTCAGCAGCCGGACGGACCAGATCCACAGGTCCACGCGCACCGAACCCTCGTCTGCCATGCGATCGACTCTACGGGACGCGGGCGGCGTCCGGCCGGCGTCGGGCCGGCGGGATGATCAGCCGGGCGGCTTCATGCCCAGCGCGTTGGCCCAGATCTGGTTCAGCGTCGTCAGCAGGCGCTCGAACGCGATCGGCTGCTCGGCGACGTAGACCCAGTAGGCCATCCGGCTGACCATCGCCGACAGGGCGTAGGCGGTCATCAGCGGGTCGAGGTCGGGATCGGCCTCGCCCCGCTCCTGGAGCGCGCGGATCATCCTCGCGTTGCGCTGCACGAAGGCGTCACCGCGCTCCACGCGCAGCCGCCGGAAGTTCTCGTCGATCTGGGCGACCTGCTCGAACAGCGCCATCAGCCGGGCGTTGCGGCGGTAGGAGCGCAGGTACTCCCGGTTGGCGGCGTCGATCAGCAGCCGGGGGTCGGTGATCCCGGTGCGCTCCCGCAGGTGGGGGTGGAGCATCTCCTCGTTCACCTGCTCCACGACCGCCGCGAAGATCTCCTCCTTGTCGGTGAAGTAGGTGTAGAACGACCCGGACGCCACGCCCGCCGTCCCGGTGATGTCGCTGATGCGGGCGTCGAGGTAGCCGTCCCGCTCGAAGACCTCGCGGGCGGCGGTGATCAGCGCCTGCCGCGTGCGCATGCCGCGCCTGCTGCGCGGTGCCGTCCGGCCGTTCGTCTCCATGCCCGCCAGGATCCCACCAAGCTCTGCCAAGCCACACCTGAGCAGCGAAATTACCGCATGGTGTGAGATCAGTCACTACTTGAACCTGACGTTGGATTCAACTAAGAAGGGGGACCAACGGCCCGGACAGCGGGTGAGCGCCCGTCCGGGGGTGCGGGCCGGCGCACTGGTCGCGGCGTGAACGCGAGCAGAAGGAGTGATCACGTGGCCTCACCGACGACGCAACCCGCCGGCACCCGCGCCCAGGGCAAGCTGCTGGGCGCGGGACTGATCGGCAGTTCGATCGAGTGGTACGACTTCTTCCTCTACGGGACGGCCGCCGCCCTGGTCTTCCCGAAGGTCTTCTTCCCCGAGTCCTCGGCGCTGGCCGGGACGCTGCTGTCGTTCAGCACGTTCTGGGCCGGGTTCCTCGCCCGGCCGATCGGCGGCGTGGTCGCCGGCCACCTCGGCGACCGCTACGGCCGCAAGAAGATCGTGGTGGCGTCGCTGCTGCTGATGGGCCTCGGCACGTTCCTGATCGGCTGCCTGCCGGGCGCGGGCACGATCGGCGTGCTGGCCCCGATCCTGCTGGTCGCCCTGCGCTTCGTGCAGGGGCTGGCCTGCGGCGCGCAGTGGGGTGGCATCGTCCTGCTGCTCACCGAGTCCGCCTCACCCAAGCGCAAGGGCTTCGCCGGGACGTTCGGGCAGATGGGCGTGGCGTTCGGCGTCTGCCTCGGCAACGCCGCCTTCCTGATCGCCGTGCAGGCCACCTCCGACGAGGCGTTCCTGAGCTGGGGCTGGCGGATCCCGTTCCTGGCCAGCGCGGTGATGTTCCCGGTCGCGCTCTACATCCAGGCCCGCGTCGAGGACAGCGCCGAGTTCCGCGAGCTGGCCGCCGAGACCGCCGCCAGGACCGAGCAGGTCGTCAAGGCGCCGGTCGCCGAGGCGGTCCGCCGCCACTGGCGCACGATCCTGCTGGCCGCGGGCCTGCTCGCCGGGACCAACGCCCTGTTCTACATCAGCGTCGCCGGGGTGGTCAGCTACGCCACCACCGAGCTGAAGCTCAGCCGCGACGCCGTCCTGTCGATCTCCCTGCCGATCACCCTGCTGAGCGCCGGGATCGTGCTGTGGGCGGGCTGGATCTCCGACCGCGTCGGCCGCCGCCCGATGATCCTGCTCGGCGGCGCGATCATCGTGCTGTGGGCGTTCCCGTACTTCTGGCTGGTCGACACCCGCTCCCTGCCGCTGATCGCGCTGGCGGTGTTCGTCGGCTCGGTCGGCCAGTCCCTCACCTACGGCCCGCTGGCCGCCTACATCGGCGAGCTGCTGGAGCCGAACGTCCGCCTCTCGGGCGCGTCCCTGGCCTACCAGCTCGCGTCGATCACCATCAGCGGCGGCACCCCGTTCCTGATGACGGCCATCATCGGCGAGACGGGCTCGACGACGCTGGTGTCGGTCTACGTGGCGGCCACCGGGCTGATCACGTTCGTGTGCGCGTGGGTGCTGAAGGAGACGAACCCGGCCGCCGTCCGCCAGGACCCGGCGGCGGTCCCGGGCACCCACCTGTACCGGCGGCCCGCCACCTCCTGACCCCGGGGCTCAACCGCAGGCCGCCCGGAGCGACTCCCCGCCCCGGCCCTCGCGCGGCCGCGCGAGGGCCGGGGCCGCCGCCCGCCGCGTCCGGGGCGGCGCGAGGGCGGCGGCGACCTGGCGGCGCATCGCGTTCACGTCGGGACGGAAGACCGGGAAACGCGGCGGCGTGAACTGCACGCCGCGCAGGTCGCCGCCCCGGACCTTCTCCGACAGCCTCACCAACGCCGGCAGCAGCTCGGCCGGAAGGTCGGTGGACACCGCCCGGCGCGTCGCGGCGGAGAGCCCGCGGACCCCGGTCAGCACCCGCCGCGGGTCGGCCTGCTCGGAGATCGCCTCAAGCAGGCACCGCTGCCGCGCCATGCGGGCGAAGTCGCTGCTGCCCTGCCGCGCCCGCGCGAACCACAGCGCCCGCTCCCCGTCCAGCCGCCGCGTCCCGGCCGGGATCACGCCGGTCGGGCGGCTGCCGTCGGACGGCCCGCCGTAGGGGATCGGACGGTCCACCCGCACCCGCACGCCGCCGACCGCGTCCACCAGGTCGCGGAACCCGAACAGGTTGACCAGCACGTAGAAGTCCACCGGCCGGCCCAGCAGGAAACCCACCTGCTCCTTCATGATCCGGGGTCCGCGCCGCCCGTCGGGGACGCCGGGCACCAGCGCCGGGTTCTCCTCGGCGTCCTGGTAGAGCTCGTTCAGCAGCCCCTCGGCGCCCGGCCGGGACCCGGTGTAGCCGTCCGGCCAGCGCGACCGCAGCCGCGCGGGCACCGGGAACCGCTGCAGGTTGCGCGGCAGCCCGAACAGCACGGCGTCGCCGGTCCGGGTGTCGACGCTGGCGACCGTCAGGCTGTCGGGCCGGACGCCCCGCCGGTTGCCCGCGCCGTCCCCGCCCATCAGCAGGACGGTGACGCGCGCCCGGTCGGGGAACGGCGCGCCCGCCCGCGTGCCCTGGAAGACGTCCTCGATCGTGCCGCCCAGCACCCGGGCGCCCCGCGCGGCCAGCGCCAGCGGCGCGCACACGGCGGCGACGAGCAGCACCACGACCACGGCCGCCGCGACCTCCCCGGCGGGCGTGGCCCGACGCGGCCGGGCGACCTGGTACGACCGGACCACCACGGCCGACCACGCCAGCGCGAGCACCACCAGCCCCGCCGCCAGGGCGTCCAGCCAGCGCGGCTGCACCGCGACCCGCTGCAGTTCCTCCCGGAAGGCCAGCACCGCCACGGCCGCGCCGCCGAGCAGCGCGGCGAACGCCGCCATCAGCGCCGCGCCCGCGCCCCGGCGGCCCGCTCGCAGGTGCGCCACGCCCCACACCGCCGTGGAGGCCGCCGTCAGGCCCAGCGCCCGGCCGACCGAGCCGGCCGGATGGGACCGTCCGTACCGGAGGTGCCCGTGCGGGGACCGCCGGTGCCGTGGCGGGCTGGGCCGGCGGCTCCGGGGGCGTCTGGGCTGCTCGGGCCAGAGGCGGTCGGACACGGTCGCTCCCGGGGATTCGGCGGTGTCGGAGAGGAGTCCTCGTCAGGACTACGCACCCGCCCCGGAAACGCGTTCATTCTCCCTCGGCGTTCGACCTCGGTGCCGATCTCGGACGTACCCCTGGGGGAGAACGCATTCCCGCACCGAGAACGCGAGGAGCCGACGTGAGCACCGACCCCTCCCACCGTCCGCACCCCGACCCGTGGGGCGATCCGCTGCGGCCCTCGAACACGGCGACCCGCGCCGACCCGCGCCTGGGGCCGCCGCGCTGGGAGGAACCGGCGGCGCTGTTCCCGCCGTACCCGCCCGGACCCGCGGCGTGGGAGCGCCCGGTGGGCCGCCCCCGGCGGGTCGTCGCGACCGCCGCGCTCGTCGCGGCCGTGACCGGGGCGGCCGCGGGGATCGCGGGGGCGGCGGTCGCCGGTGCCCGGTTCGGCGCGGAACCGGCCGCGAGCACGCCGGTGGCGCGCGACGGCGACCTGCGGGACGCGGCGGCCCGGGTGCAGCGCAGCGTCCTGTCGATCTCGGTGCGCGGCGCCGACGGCGGCTCCACCGGCTCGGGCTTCGTGCTGGACCGGCGGGGCCGGGTGCTGACCAACGCGCACGTGGTGGCCGGCGGCCGGACGATCACCGTGGTGCTGGCGGACCGGCGCGGCGTCCGGGCGCGGCTGGTCGGGGCCGATGCCGGCGCCGACATCGCGGTGCTGCAGATCGACCCGGCGGCGGCCCCGCCCCCGGTGGAGCAGGGCAGCGCCGCGCGGCTGCGGGTCGGCGACCCGGTGCTGGCGGTCGGCTCACCGCTCGGCCTGGCGGGCACCGTCACCTCCGGCATCGTCAGCGCCGCCGAACGGGAGGTGTCGCTGGGCGGCGGGCGGCGGCAGGAGGCCGTGCAGACCGACGCCTCCATCAACCCCGGCAACTCCGGCGGCCCCCTGGTGGACAGCGGCGGCCGGGTGGTCGGCGTGAACACCGCCATCGCCACGCTGGGGGAGGGCGGGCGGTCCGGCTCGATCGGCATCGGCTTCGCCATCCCGATCGAGCGCGCCGCCCTCATCGCGCGGCGGCTCATCGGCTGAGAACACGCGGAAGGCGGCGGCGGTGACCCCGGACGTTCACCGCCCCCGCCCCGCGACGCCACGATCATCCGTGGCCGGTTGTCGGCGGCCGCGGCCATACTGCCTCCATGCACGACGATGATCGTCTCGCGGAGAGGCCGGGGGATCGCCTCTTCCCGTCGGCCGGGTCGTGCTCGGAGGCGGGGAGCGGCGGGGGTGCCGCATCTTCTGGCCACCGAAGCGCAGGTCGACGCGGCGCCCGGGAGGTTCTCGCCCCGGCGGCCGCGCCGCGTGCGCACCGAGACCGCCGGCGACGGCCCCGGGCCCGCCCGGGTCCACCCCGCTCCCTTCCCCCGATGTTCATCCCGGTGATCTTCACCCGCCGCCGCCGGTCCGGGATCCTTGGGCCCCGGGAACGGCACGGGCTCAGCCACGGTCCCGCAGAGATGTTCCTCGAGCGCCGTGGGGCCCCCGCCCCTCGGACCCGGTCGCCCCGCCCGCCGGCATGTCGTACGCGTGCCGCGGCAGCCGCGCGATCGCCACCTGTGGCCAGTTCGTTCCGGCGGCATCATCAAGATCAGCAACCTGTCAGACTGGCGACGCAAGATCGTGGCGATCCGGCGCATCATGTGACGGAAGGAACCTGTATGGCCGACCGCGACCCCACCCCCCCGGCCGATCCCCGAGGTTCCGCCTGGGGTCAACACGGAGACCTGGATCTGCCCGCGCCCCCGTACTCCTTCGGGGCGGCCGCCGGCGCCGCGGACGAGGCCCCCACGGACGAGGCCGACGCCCCCATGACACCTCCACCCACCTTCATGGCGCAGCCGCCCATCCCCATGGCGCAGCCACCCGCTCCCATGGCATCTCCGCCTGCCCCCGCCGCGCAGCCGCCTGCCCCCGCCGCGCCGCCGCCCGCCCCCGCCGGGCAGCCGCCTGCCTCCATGGCGCAGCCCCCCGCTCCTATGGTGCAGCCGCCTGCCACCGCCGGGCAGCCGCCTGCCCCGGCCGCGCCGCCGCCTGCTCCTATGGCGCAGCCGCCCGCCCCCGCTGGGCCGCCGCCCGCCATCACCGAACGGCCCGTCCGCGACGAACCGCGTGACCGCGCCGGCGCCGCGTGGTCCGGAGGCCCCCCGCCGGCGGCGCACCAGCCCGCGCGGCCGGTCGCCGTGCGCACCGCGCACACCCGGCGCCGTTTCGAACGCCGGGTCGTCCTGCTGGGCGCCGGCAGCGCCCTGGCGGTCAGCGCGGTCACCCTGACGCTGTTCACGGCGATGAGCGACGAGACCGCACCCGTCGTCCGGCCCGGTCCCGCCGCCACCCCCACCGCCACCGCGACCCTGACCCGGAAGGTCCCGCCCGGCTGGTCGGCCACCGGAGCCTGGCAGACCCCCATCCGTCCCGGTACCCGCCCCGCGGTCATCCCCGACGGCGGCCTGGTCGCCATGGTCACCACCGACCGGCGCGTGCAGATCCGGCACGGCGCGACCGGCGCGGTGATCTGGACCGCCGCCACCCCGCTGCCGCCCGAGGCGGGCGACCCGGTCGCCACGCGCGTCGACGGCAAACCCGTCATCACCGCCCTGGCCGGGCCGCGACTGCTGGTGTGGCCGGTCAACGGCACCGGCGCCGCGCCCACCACCCTGGCCCTGCCCGACAAGGCCCAGGTGAGCTGGGCCGGGGACGGCCCGTTGCTCACCCTGCCCGGCCACCGGGCCGCCCTGGTCACCGGCGGCCAGGCCCGCACCGTGGAGCTGCCCGGCAAGGCGGTCGCGATGGCCGTGGACGGCTCCACCGTGCTGGCCGCCACCAGCACCGGCACCTGGTGGCGCCTGACCCCCGGAGCCCCACCGGTCAAGGTCACCCCCAAGAAGCCCGCCGGGGCCAAGGCCGTGACGCGCGTGGCGGCCGCCGGGCATGGCACGGTGACGCTGGTGTGGTCCTCGGACACCTCCGGCAAGGCCGTGGCCGCCCTGCACGACGCCACCACCGGAGCGGCCAGGACCTCGGCTTCGGCGCCCGCCGACCAGCTGCGCACCACGCCGGTCTGGGTGCGCGGCGCCGACGGCGGGGCCGCCGCCCTGGGGCCGGTGGTGTTCGACCTGGCCCGCCCGGCCGCCACCGCCCGGCCCGGCCTCATCCCGCTGACCACCGCCGGCCCGGTCGCCTACGGCCGTATCGGCAAGCGCCTGGTCGCCGTCCCCGCCTCCGGTGAACCGGTCCGCGACCTGGGCGCCGGGACCGCGCTGCCGTGGGGCACCGTGGCCGACCGCGCCATCGTCGCCGACCGCACCGCCGACGGCGTGGCGCTGTTCGCCCTGCCCGCCGCCGCGCCGGCCGGCTGACCTGAGACCTCCCCGCTCCCCACCAACCGCACGATCGAAAGGAGCACGAACATGGCACCTGCCCTACCCTGGCGCGGGCTGGCCGTGGCGGCACTCACCGCCGGCCTGGCCCTGACCGCCGCCCCCGCCTTCGGGGACGCGGCGGTGGCCGGGCCGCACTCGGCCACCGCCCCCACGCTGGTCCTGGACCCGCTGATCGACCCGCAGCCCCTGGCGCTGCCCACCCCGCACGGGCCCTCTCCCGTGCTCAACCCGGTCACCGCCCTGCCCGCCACCGGCACCGGCGGCGACCCCACCGCACCGGCGGTGCCGGGGACCGACCCGGTCGTGGACCCGATCCTGTCGCCCGCCCCCAGCCCCGTGCCGCCCGCGCCGCCGCTCCCCGAACCGGAGGCCCCCGCACCGCAGGCGCCCGCCCCCGAGCGGCCGACCCTGCCCCTGCCGCAGCCCCCGGCCCCCAGCGAGCCCGACCCCGCGCCGTCCTCGCCGTCCCTGCCGCAGCTCCCGCGCCCGGAACGCCCCGACCGCCCTGACCGCCCTGACCGCCCTGACCGCCCCGAGCGGCCGGACCGTCCGGAGAAGGAGCACCGGCCGGGCCCGTCCCTGCCGCCCCGACAGGAGCCGCTCCCGGCACCGCGTCCGGAGCCGATCTTCCCGCCGCCGGGCGACAATCCCAAGCCGCACATCCCCGCACCGCGACCGGCCGACCCCGGTCACGGCGATCACGGGAACCACGGGGATCACGACGGCACCGACCCGACACCGCCCGACGAGACCCCGGGGCACGTTCCGGCCGTTCCGGTGCCGCCCGGCGACGGGCCGTCCGAACCGCCCGCCCCGCCCGAGCCTCCCCAGAAGGAGACGCCGCAGCCGAAACCCGACGACAAGCCGCAGGCGCCGGGCGACCCGGTCCAGCCGCCCCAGCGCACACCCGAGGAGGGCCCGCGGCAGGAACCGAAGGTCCCCGCGCCCTCCAAGCCGAGCGAGCCGACGACCTCACCGGCCAAGAAGCCCCCGGCTGAGCGCCCCCGGCCCGCGAAGCCGGCACAGCCGCCCCGGACGGACGTCGAACGGCCCGCCCAGCCCCCGGCCCCCTCCAAGCCCCCGGCCCCCTCCAAGCCCGTGGTGAAGGCCAAGCCCGTGGTGAAGGCCAAGCCGCGGCAGAGCGCCCCGACCCCCATCAAGAAGACGTCCACGACGACGCCGCAGCCCACCACGGCTCAGCAGCCGTCGGACAAGAACGCGACACCGTGATGACGCCGCTCTGAAACCTCAGGGCCCAGCGTCACGGGTGCTCCGGCGCCCAGGGCCTGTTTCGAAGTGGCCTCGGCCACGCCCGCGGGTCAGATCGCGAAGCGATGTCGCGCTCGTCAAGGCCTGGTGAGGTGCGAGCCCCCCGGGCGAACGCTGTGGGCCGGGACTTTTGAAACACGGCCCAGGAGGCCCCGGCCGTCACAGGCCGGGGCCTCCGCTGCGTGACTTACGGCGCGCCCGCTGACCGGTTCCGCGCGGGCGGGGCGACGAACGAGGGAAGGCATCAGCGACCGAACCGGAGGACCGCACGTCCCGGTCTTGTCGCACGACCGACCAGGGCGCCGCCGGCGAGGCGGTGTCCGTGGGAAAAGCGAAAGCCCCGTCTCGTGATCGAGATCAGGGCTCTGGCCTTACCGTGTCGGGACGGCGGGATTTGAACCCACGACCCCTTGACCCCCAGTCAAGTGCGCTGCCAAACTGCGCTACGTCCCGGTAGCCCGCTCGCTGAGCGGGCGTGACAACTCTAGCGCAGTCCCGGTGGCGATGCGTACTCGGTTATCGCGGACCCGGGCGGGGCCATCTGGTAGGCATGGCCGGGTGTTGACTTCAGTGGTGCGGGCCGGGGCCGTCGCGGGGCTCCTGCTGGCCGTGTGCGCGTGCGAGTCGGGGAACGGGCCCGCCGTGGCGCCCTCGGACGGGGCGGGGACGGAGACGCGGCCGTCCCCTCGGCCGTCGCGGTCCGCGGCGGCCGCGCCCCGGGTGCCGAAGGGGACGCTGGCCTCGTTCGTCGTGTTCGACCGGGGGACCGGGCGGACGCTCCTGTCGCACCGGCCCCGGGAGGTCTTCCGGTCGGCCTCGGTCGTGAAGATCCTCATCGCGCTCGACCATCTGGAGCGGAACGGCCTGCGGGCGGCGGACCGGCCCCTGTTGCAGGCGATGCTCCGGTCCAGCGACGACAAGGCGGCCACCGCGTTCTGGAAGCGGGGCGGGCAGGGCGAGATCGTGCGGCGGGCGGCGCGGAGGCTCGGGCTGACCGAGACCGCGCCGCCGCCCGCCGACAAGCCCGGGTTCTGGGGCTACACCGCGCTCAGCGCCGGGGATCTCGTGAAGACCTACCGGTACCTGCTGGACCGGGCGCCCAGGGGGCACCGGGACTTCGTCATGGGGCAGCTGCGGCGGGCCACGCGGTGCGGGACCGACCGGTTCGACCAGTCGTTCGGGATCCCGCGGGCGCTGCCCAGGCCGTGGGCGGTGAAGCAGGGGTGGTCGGGGTTCGGGCTGCGGCCCGCCGAGCCGTGCCGGGCCGCGGCGGCGAGCGGCGCCTCCTTCCGGAACGTCGATCTCGGGATCGGCCGGCCCGTGCTGCACACGACGGGGGTGGTGGGCGGCGACGACCGGCGGATCGTCGTGGTGCTGACCCTGCACCCGGCCGGGACGTCGTTCCGGACGGCCACGGCCCGGCTGACCGCGCTGACCCGCGAGGTCCACCGGGCCGCCGGGTGATCAGGTGTCGGTGTCCCGTTCCTCGACGCGGTACGGACGCAGGCCCCGCTTGCGGTAGTTGGGCAGCGCGTTCGGGTGGTCGAGGGTGGAGGTGTGCAGCCACACGCGGGTGACGCCCGGGACCAGCTCCCAGGCGCGGCGCAGCGTCAGCGTCAGGGCGTGGCCGCCGATGCCCGTGCCCACGTGCTCGGGGAGCAGCCCGAACGTGAGCACCTCCACCTCGGTGGGGGAGTGGACCTTGTGGACCGCGACCCCGGCGGGCTCGTCCCCCTTGGCGATCAGCCAGGGGTGGACGGTGGGGTCGCTCAGGTGCGCGGCCCACCGGTCGTCGGACCAGCGGTTGGTGGGCCAGTGGTAGGCGTCGCCGACGCGCACGACGACGTCGCGGGCCAGCGCCGGGTCGCCGGCCAGGGAGGTCAGGACGACGTCGGGGCGCGGGTCCGCCGGGACCAGGTCGGCGGGGGAGGTCATCTCCAGATAGGTGGCGGTGTGTCTCATCCCCCTACAAGATCACTTTGGTGTGGGCGTCGGCCAGTGCCGCCGCGACGCGGGGCACGTCGGCGTCGGTGGTGCGCCAGTTGCTGAACGCCGCCCGGATCGCCGGAACGCCGTCGAGGGCGGTCGCCGTGAGGAACGCCGTGCCGGTGGCGGCCACCTCGCGCAGCAGCGCCGCGATCCGCCCGGCGTCCGGGGCGTCCGCGAGGGTGAAGCAGACGATGTTGAGGCGGACGGGCGCCAGCAGGCGCCAGCGGGCGTCGGCCGCCAGCAGGTCGCCCAGCAGGCGGGCCTGGGCGATGTTGCGCTCGACGATGGCGCGGTGGCCGGACGCCCCGTAGGCCCGCAGGGCGAACCAGGCCGGCAGGGCCCGCAGGCGGCGGGAGTTCTCCGGGGTGAGGTGCACGAAGTCCGGGTCGCCGGCGGGGTCGGTCAGGTAGGCGGCGTTGTTGCGGAAGACCCGCAGTTGCAGGTCGCGGTGGCGCGTGAACTGGACCGCCGAGTCGTAGGGGACGTTCAGCCACTTGTGCAGGTCCACGCACACCGAGTCGGCCTCCGCCAGGCCCGCCACCAGCGGGGCGTGGGCGGGGGAGAGCGCCGCCAGGCCCCCGAACGCCGCGTCCACGTGCAGCCAGAACGGGTGCCGCTCGCGCAGCGCCACCAGGGCTTGGAGATCGTCGAAGTCGCCGGTGTTCACCGTGCCCGCGTTGGCCACGACGACCGTGGGGCGGCCGTCCAGCAGGCGTTCCAGGGCGGCGACGTCGACCGCCTCGCGGCCGGGGAGCGTGGGCACGGCGCGCAGCGCGTCGCGCCCCAGCCCGAGCACCGACAGCGCCTTCAGGACGCTGGAGTGCGCGGTCCCCGACAGGACCCGGACGTCGCCGAGCGCCGCCACGCCCGCGTCGGACACCCGGACGCCGGCGCGCTCGCCCAGCCACTCGCGGGCGATCGCCAGGCCCACGGTGTTGGACTGCGTCGCGCCCGACACGAACGCGCCGGTGTGGGCGCCGCCGAGGCCGAGCAGGTCGCGCAGCCAGGCGAGGGTCTCGCGTTCCAGGCCGGGGGCGGTGGAGTCCAGGTCGACGGCCGGGTTCTGGTCCAGCACGGGGGTCAGCCAGTCCCCGGCCAGGGCCGCCGGGGTCGTGCCGCCGGTCACGAACCCCAGGTAGCGGGGCCCGGCGCTGCCGGAGAACCCCGGCTCCCACCGTTCGGCGAACTCGGCGAGCGCGCCCTCCAGCCCGACGCCCTCGGCCGGCGGCCGCGGTTTCACCGGGTCGGGCGCAACGGCCGCGGGCCGCTCGTCCAGGCCCGCGAGCAGGTCCGCCGCGTAACGGCGGATCCGGTCGAGGTGGTCGGGCAGGCGATGAAGATCATTTTCTGGGTGGCGGTCCACGCGTGTCTCCCGAGGTCGGCTGTCTCGCACGCTAGGAGGTCCGCCGCGCGCGGGTCTCGGGCCAATCGCGGGAAGTGGCCCGCGACACACCCCGCCGTCGGGAAAGTCAGGGCAAAGAGATGGCCGGTGAAAGAAATGGCCGGCCTTCGGCGTTCATGACGCTATGTACCTTTTCATGGATGAGGTCATGAAAAGCCGAGGGGGAGACGACGGGTGACGGAGGTCGACGGCGCGGCGCTGCCGACGGAACTGGCCGGTCTGCGGGACGCCGCGCGGGACCGGGCGCTGCTGGCCGAGGCGCGGGCCGCGCTGGCCGCGCGCCTCGGCTGCCCGTCCGGGGAGGCGTTGCAGCACCTCATCTGGCTGGCCCGGGACCTGGACGTGGAGCTGCCGGAGGCGGCGGCCGTCCTGGTCGGCGAGGTCGGCGCCCCCGAGGACGGGGAGGCGGCCGTGCCCGCCCGCAGCCGCCGGGCCGCCCGCGCCACGCTCGCCGCGCCGCCGTCGGACTCGGCGCGTGCCGAGGTCCTGCGCCGGGTCAACGCGGTGGACACCCCCGACGACGCCGAGATCCTCGACACACTGCCCGACGACCCGCAGGCGCGGGCCGCCATGGACGCGTCCCTGGACGGCGCGGCCCACCTGGTGCCGGTCCGGTCCCCCGACGGGCGCGTGGTCGACTTCCTGTACGCCGCGCTGAACGACTCCGCCCGCGACCTGTTCGGGCGGGGCGCGGCCGACCTGGCGGGGCGGCGGCTGCTGCACACCGACCCCGGCTCGGCCCTGTCGGGCCTGTTCGACGCCTACGTGGCCGTGCTGGAGACCGGCGAGCCCTACGCGCGCGGGCCGTTCGCCTACTCCACCGCCCAGGACGGCGTCCCGCGCTCGTCCCGGATGACCCTGCGGTGCGTGCGGGTGCCCACCGGCGTGGTGGTGGCCTGGCACTACCACCGCGAGGAGGACCGGATCCGCTACCGGCACGACAGCGTCGAGCGCCTGGCGCAGATCGGGTTCGGGGAGTGGGACCTGGTCACCGGCGAGGCGTTCTGGTCGCCCCGGATGCTCGCCAACTACGAGCTGGCGGAGGCCCCCGACTCCCCGTCCGACCTGCCCAAGACCGTGGCCGAGGAGGACGTCCCGCTGGTCGAGGACGCGATCTCCACGCTGCTGTCGCGCCGCGAGTCGGTCGAGTTCGAGCACCGCGTCGCCACCCCCGGGGGCCGCCACCGCCACCTGTGGGTGTTCGCCGAGCCGGTCGTGGACGGCGCGGGCCTGCCGGTCGCGGTCAACATCGTCTCCCAGGACATCACCCGGCGGCGCGGCATGGAGCGCGCCCTGGCCGAGACCCGCCGCGCCATGCTGCGCCAGCAGCTGCGCACCGCGCAGGAGCACCGGGTCGCGGCCACCCTGCGCCGCGCGATCCTGCCCGACCCCGGGGATCTGGAGCGCCTGCCGGGCCTGCGGGTCACGGTGCGGAGCCTGGCCGCCGAGAGCGCCGCGCGGATCGGCGGCGACTGGTTCGCCACCCGCGCGCTGGCCGACGGGCGCGGCCTGTTCGCCGTCGGCGACGCCGCCGGGCACGGCCTGCCCGCCGCCGCCGCGATGGCCCGCACCCGGGGCGGCCTGCTGGGGCTCGCCTACACCGGGCGGCCCCCGGGCCGCCTGGTCGCCTGGCTGAACGAGCTGGTCGGCGATCTGGAGCCCGCCGCCACCGGCACCGCCGTGGTCGCCCGGTTCGACCCGGCGAGCCGGATCATGGAGTGGACCAGCGCCGGGCACCCGCCGCCGGTCCTGGTGCGCGACGGCCGCGCGGTCTCCCTGGAACACGACCCCGACCCCATCCTCGGCGCGCTGCCGGGCCTGGAGTACACCACCCACACCGTGCAGCTGCGCTCGGGCGACCACGTGCTCCTCTACACCGACGGCCTGGTGGAGCGGCGCGGCGTGGACCTGGACGAGGGCATCGCGCGGCTGGTCGGCATCCTGGGCCGCTCCGCCGCCGGCTCCGGGCCCGACCTGGACCGGATCCTGGCGGAGATGGGGCACGACCGCGCCGCCGACGACACCACCCTGTTCTGCCTGCGCGTCGAGTAGCCACCGGCGCGCGGCCTCCCCTCCGGGGGAGCCCGCGCCCATTCTTTCTAACAACCGTTTGGTAGAGTCCGGGGCGTGAACCACAACGAGTCCCCCGCGGACCGGGACTTCCGGGCCGAGGTCCGCGACTGGCTGGAGACGCACCTGTCGGGAGGGTTCGCGCACGCGCGCGGGCTGGGCGGGCCGGGACGCGAGCACGAGGCGTTCGAGGAGCGGCTGTCCTGGGAACGGCACATGGCCGCCGCCGGCTGGACCTGCCTGGGCTGGCCGGCCGAGCACGGCGGGCGCGGCGCGACCGTCGGGCAGCAGGTCATCTTCCACGAGGAGTACGCCCTCGCCGACGCCCCCGCGCGGGTCAACCACATCGGCGAGAACCTCCTCGGCCCCACGATCATCGCGTTCGGCACCGACGAGCAGCGCCGCCGCTTCCTGCCGCCGATCGTCGCGGTGGAGGAGCTGTGGTGCCAGGGCTACTCCGAGCCCGACGCCGGGTCCGACCTGGCCAACGTGCAGACCCGCGCCGAGCTCGTCGGCGGCGGGTGGCGGATCACCGGCCAGAAGGTGTGGACGTCCCTGGCGACGGAGGCCGACTGGTGCTTCGCGGTCTGCCGCACCGAGCCCGGCTCCGCCCGCCACCACGGCCTGTCCTACCTGCTGGTCCCCATGCGGCAGAAGGGCGTGGACATCCGCCCGATCGTCCAGATGACCGGCACCTCGGAGTTCAACGAGGTGTTCTTCGACGGTGCCCGCACCGACGCCGCCAACATCGTCGGCGCCCCCGGCGACGGCTGGCGGATCGCGATGGCAACCCTGGGGTTCGAGCGCGGCGTCGCCACCCTCGGCCAGCAGGTCGGGTTCCGCCGCGAGCTGGAGGGCGTGATCGCCCTGGCGCGGGAGACCGGCGCGATCGACGACCCGCTGCTGCGCGACCGCCTCACCCGCTCCTGGGCGGGCCTGGAGATCATGCGGCTGAACGCCCTGCGCACCATGGCCGGGGTCGCCGCCGGGGCGCCCGGCCCCGAGTCGTCGATCTCCAAGCTGGTGTGGGGCACCTGGCACCGCGAGCTCGGCGAGCTCGCCATGGACGTGCTCGGCGCGGCCGGGCTGGTCGCCGACGGCGCGCCCTACGACCTGTCGGACTGGCAGCGGCTGTTCCTGTTCTCCCGCTCCGACACCATCTACGCCGGATCCAACGAGATCCAGCGCAACATCATCGCCGAGCGCGTGCTCGGGCTGCCGAGGGAGGCGCGCGGATGACCCCACCCCCCTACGTTCCGGGCCACGGGCTGCTGCGCGACCGCGTCGTCGTGATCACCGCCGCCGCCGGGGCCGGGATCGGCGGCGCGACCGCCCGCCGCTGCCTGGAGGAGGGCGCGGCCGTGCTGCTCTCCGACACCCACGAGCGCCGCCTGGCCGCCTCCGCCGCGGAGCTGGAGAAGGAGTTCGGGGCGGGCCGCGTGGCCGCGCGGGTGTGCGACGTCACCGTCGAGGAGCAGGTCCAGGCCCTGTACGCCCTCGCCCTGGAACGCTTCGGCCGCCTCGACGTCGCGGTCAACAACGCCGGCCTCGGCGGCACCGCCGACCTGGCCGACATGACCGACGAGCAGTGGACGCGGGTCCTGGACGTCACCCTCAACGGCACGATGCGCTGCACCCGCGCCGCCCTGCGGATCATGCGCGGGCGGGGCGGCGGGGTCATCGTCAACAACGCCTCGGTGATCGGCTGGCGCGCCCAGCGGGGCCAGTCCCACTACGCCGCCGCCAAGGCCGGGGTGATGGCCCTCACCCGGTGCGCCGCGCTGGAGGCCGCCGAGCACGGCGTGCGGATCAACGCGGTGTCGCCGTCGCTGGCGATGCACCCCCACCTGGTGAAGGTCACCTCGCCGGAGCTGCTGGAGGAGCTGACACGGCGCGAGGCCCAGGGCCGCTACGCGGAGCCGTGGGAGGTCGCCAACGTTATCGTCTTCCTGGCCAGCGACTACTCGTCCTACATGACGGGCGAGGTCGTCTCGGCCTCCTCACAACACCCGTGACGCAGCATTCCCGGAAAGAGCCACCACACCATGAGTCCACGACGGCGTGACGCCGAGGGCACCGCCGCCGCCCGTGCCGAACGGCGGGCCGAACTGCTCGCCACCGCCGCCGAGGTGTTCGCCTCGCAGGGCTACGCGGCCACCACGATCCGCCAGGTCGCCGACGCCGCCGGGATCCTCGGCGGGAGCCTCTACTACCACTTCGACTCCAAGGAGTCGATGGCCGACGAGATCCTGTCGACGTTCCTGAACGACATGTGGGCGGCCTACGACCGCGTGCTGGCCGCCGGGCTCGGCGCGCGCGACACCCTGGAGGCGCTGGTCGTGGAGTCGTTCCGGTCGATCGACCGGCACCGGCCCGCCGTCGTGGTCTACCAGAACGAGTCCAAGCACCTGGCCGCCGGCGAGCGCTTCCGCTACCTGCTCGACTCGCACCGCCGCTTCGAGGAGATGTGGACCTCGCTGCTGGAGCGGGGCGTGGCCGAGGGCGCGTTCCGGGCGGACCTGGACCGCGGCCTCGTCTACCGGTTCATCCGCGACACCGTGTGGGTCGCGGCCAACTGGTACCAGCGCGGCGGACGGCTGTCCGCCGAGGAGATCGCCAAGCAGTACCTCGCGATGGTCCTGGAAGGGATCCAGGCGAGCCGACCCCCCGAATGAGGAGACCCCCATGGCCGAGGCGTACATCGTCGAAGCGGTCCGCGCGCCGGTCGGCAGGCGCGGCGGCGGCCTGTCCGGCGCCCACCCCGCCGACCTGGGCGCGCACGTGCTGACCGCGCTGGTGGACCGGACGGGGATCGATCCGGCGGCGGTGGAGGACGTGGTGTTCGGCTGCGTGGACGCCGTCGGCCCGCAGGCCGGGGACATCGCCCGCACCTGCTGGCTGGCCGCCGGGCTGCCCGAGGAGGTGCCCGGCGTGACCGTGGACCGGCAGTGCGGCTCCTCCCAGCAGGCCGTCCACTTCGCCGCGCAGGCCGTGCTGTCGGGGACGTCCGACCTGGTCGTGGCGGGCGGCGTGCAGAACATGTCGCAGATCCCGATCGCCTACGCGATGACCGCCGCCGAGCCCCTCGGCTTCGACCGGGGGCCGTTCGCGGGCTCCCAGGGGTGGGTGCGGCGGTACGGCGACGGCGAGGTGTCGCAGTTCGCCGGGGCCGAGATGATCGCCAGGGACTGGGACATCTCCCGCGAGGAGATGGAGGCGTTCGCCTACGAGTCGCACCGGCGGGCGATCCGCGCGATCGACGAGGGCCGCTTCGAACGGGAGATCGTGCCGTTCGAGGGCGTCACCACCGACGAGGGGCCGCGCCGCGACACCAGCCCCGAGAAGATGGCGGGCCTGCGGACCCTCGTGGAGGGCGGCCGCCTCACCGCGGCGGTGGCCTCGCAGATCTCCGACGGCGCGGCGGCGCTGCTCATCGCCTCCGAGCGGGCCGTCCGCGACCACGGCCTGACGCCGCGCGCCCGCGTCCACCACCTGTCGGCGCGCGGCGAGGACCCGATCCGGATGCTGTCGGCCCCGATCCCGGCGACCGCGCACGCGCTGAAGAAGACCGGCATGCGCATCGACGACATGGACGCGATCGAGATCAACGAGGCGTTCGCGCCGGTCGTGCTGGCCTGGCTGAAGGAGACCGGCGCCGACCCGGCCCGCACCAACCCGAACGGCGGCGCGATCGCCCTCGGCCACCCGCTCGGCGCGACCGGCGCGCGGCTGATGACGACGCTGCTGCACGAGCTGGAGCGCGCCGGCGGCCGGTACGGATTGCAGACGATGTGCGAGGGCGGCGGCCAGGCCAACGTGACCGTCATCGAACGCCTCTGACCACGTTGCCGCAGGTCCGCGGCGCACGCCCGGAGCGGCCGTCCCCGTCCCCCGCCCACCCCCTCCCGGCCGGTACCCGCCGCCCTCTGACCGCGGCGCGGTGAACGTCCGGCATACTCGGGCGAAATCGCCGACAACGGGATGGTCGATGCTCGAAGGACTGCGGATCGTCGAGATCTCCAGTTTCGTCGCCGCGCCGCTGGGCGGCATGACCCTCGCCCAGCTGGGCGCGGAGGTGGTCCGCGTCGATCCGGTCGGCGGGGCCGCCGACCTCGGCCGGTGGCCCCTGGCGCCGTCCGGCGCGAGCCTGCTGTGGACCGGCATGAACAAGGGCAAGAAGTCGGTCACCGTCGACTTCCGGTCGCCGGAGGGCCGCGAGGTGGTGACGCGCCTGGCCGCCGACGCCGGGATCGTCCTCACCAACGCCGTCGGCCGCGACTGGCTCACCCACGAGGCGCTCTCGGCGGTCCGCCCCGACCTGATCCACCTCCAGATCGAGGGCCGCCACGACGGGACGCCCGCCGTCGACTACACCGTCAACGCCGAGCTCGGCTTCCCCCTGGTCACCGGCCCCGCCGACCACGCCGCCCCCGTCAACCACGTCCTGCCCGCCTGGGACGTGGCCTGCGGCCTGTACGCGGCGGTGGGCCTGCTGGCCGCCGAACGCCGCCGGTCCCGCACCGGCGAGGGCGCCCGCATCCGCCTGCCGCTCCACGACGTCGCCCTGGCCACCGCCGGCAACCTCGGCTTCCTCGCCGAGGCCCAGCTCGGCGGGCGGCGCCCCCGCATCGGCAACCACCTGTACGGCGGCTTCGCCCGCGACTTCACGCTCGCCGACGACACGCGGATCATGGTCGTCGCCCTCACCGGACGCCACTTCGCCGACCTGTGCCGGGTCACCGGCCACACCGGGACCGTGGCCGAGCTGGCCCGCCTCCTCAACGCCGACTTCGCCGCCGACGGCGACCGCTACCGCCACCGCGAGGCGCTCGCCGCGCTGTTCGCGCCGTGGTTCGCCGGCCGCGCGCTGCCCGACGTGGAGCGGGAGTTCACCGGAACCTCGGTCCTGTGGGCCCCCTACCGGCGCTTCCACGAGATCGACCTGACCGGCAACCCGATGCTGGGGGAGATCGACCAGCCCGGCGTCGGCCGGCTGCGCGCCCCCGCCAGCCCCCTGGACACCGGGGACCGCGCGGCACGGCGAGCGCCCGTGCCCGCGCCCCGGCTCGGCGAGCACACCGACGCCGTTCTGACCCGACTCGGCCTTGACGCCGGGTCCCTGCGCGCGAAGGGAGTCGTGGCGTGATCGATATCGAGGGGTGGAGCCCCGCGCCGCACGAGACCACCGAGACCATCGACGCGGCCCCCGCCGCGGCCCTGGCCGGGCTGCTCGACACCGACCCGCCCGGGCCCGAACTGCCGCCGCTGTGGCAGTGGCTCCACTTCCTGGACCGCCCGCCGCAGCGCGACCTCGGCCCCGACGGGCACCCGCTGGCCGGGCGCCACCTGCCGCCGATCCCCGACCGCCGCCGCATGTTCGCCGGGGGCCGCCTCATCGTCCGCGAGCCGCTGCGGATCGGCGACACCGTCACCCGCCGCGCCGAACTGGTCTCCACCGCCGTCAAGGAGGGCCGCACCGGTGAGCTGCTGTTCGTCACCGTCCGGCACACGTTCCTGCGCGACGGCACGAAGATCGCGGTGGAGGAGCAGGATCTGGTCTACCGCTGCGGCGACCAGGTCGGCCGCCCGGCGCGGCCGTCGTTCAAGACCCCCGAGACGGACGCGCCCTGGACGCTGCGCATGACCGCCGACCCGGTGCTGCTGTTCCGCTTCAGCGCCCTGACCTACAACGCCCACCGCATCCACTACGACGAGACCTACGCGACGCAGGTGGAGGGGCACCCGGGCCTGGTCGTCCACGGCCCGCTGCTGGCGATCCTGTGCCTGGAGCTGCCGCGCCGCGAGGGCCACAAGGTGACGGAGCTGTCGTTCCGCTCCCGCCGCCCGGTCTACGCCGACCAGCCGTTCGCGGTGACGGGCTCGCCGGACGGGGAGCTGGCGGTGGTGGCCCCGGGCGGGGTGACGGCGATGACGGCCACGTTCTCCTGAGACCCCTAGCCTGTACGGCGATGATCGACTACATCGATGTTCCCGACGCGTTCGCCGCCTCCTACGGCACGCAGGGCGCCGGCGCGCGCGCCTGGCTCGCCGGACTGCCCCGCCTGGCCGGTGACATGCTGGACCGGTGGGGGCTGCGGCCCGACGGCCCGGCCACCCACGGCATGGCCTCGCTGGTCCTGCCGGTGCTCCGGGAGGACGGGACCCCGGCCGTCCTCCGGCTCCAGGAGGTCCGCGAGGAGTCCGCCGGCGTCGTCCCCGGCCTGCGGGCGTGGCGGGGCGAGGGTGTCGTGCGGCTGCTGGACCACGACGAGGAGGGCGGCGCGCAGCTCCTGGAGCGGCTGGACGCGGCCCGGCCCCTGTCCACGGTCGCCGACGACGACACGGCCATGGGGATCCTGGCCGGGATCATGGCCCGCCTGACCTCGGTGCCCGCCCCCGGGGGAGTGCGGAGACTGGCCGACATCGCCGCCGCCATGCTCGACCAGGTCCCGGCGGCGCTCCCGGCCCTGCGCGACCCCGACGAGCAGCGGCTGGTGCGCACCTGCGCGTCGGCCGTGGCCGAGCTGGCCGGCGAGCCCGGCGACCGCCTGCTGCACTGGGACCTGCACTACGGCAACGTCCTGGCCGGGGAGCGGGAACCCTGGCTGGCCATCGATCCCGAGCCGCTGGCGGGCGACCCCGCGTTCGAGCTGTGGCCCGCGCTGGACAGCGGGTGGGACCGGGTGGAGGCCACCGGCGACGTGGCCCGCGCGGTGCTGCGCCGCTTCGACCTGCTGACCGAGGCCCTCGGCCTCGACCGCGGGCGGGCGGTCGGCTGGACCCTCGGCCGCGTGCTCCAGAACGCGCTGTGGGACGTCGAGGACGGCGGGGCGGCGCTGGAGCCCGCCCAGGTCGCCCTCGCCACGGTCCTGCTGCGCCACCGGGGATAGCGGGCCGTAGGGTGGCCGCAGGGTTGTAAGCGGGCACTTGCCCCGTGCGCGGAGGTGGTCGATGAGCAGGCTGCAGCAGACCTACGGGCTCAGCGAGGAACAGCGGGAGATCGTCGCGACGGTGCGGGCGTTCGTGGACAGGGAGATCCTCCCCGTCGCCACCGAGCTGGAGCACGCCGACGAGTACCCGCAGGCCATCGTGGACGGGATGCGGGACCTCGGGCTGTTCGGGCTGATGATCGGCACCGAGTACGGCGGGCTGGGGGAGTCGCTGCTGACCTACGCGCTGGCGGTGGAGGAGCTGTCGCGCGGCTGGATGAGCGTGTCGGGGATCGTCAACACGCACTTCATCGTCGCCTGGATGCTCACCCACCACGGGACCGAGGAGCAGCGGGCCCGCTACCTGCCGAGGATGGCCGCCGGGGAGATCCGGGGCGCGTTCTCCATGTCGGAGCCGGGGTGCGGGTCGGACGTGGCGGCGATCCGGACGCGGGCCGTGCGCGACGGCGACGACTATGTGATCGACGGCCAGAAGATGTGGCTGACCAACGGCGGCACCGCGCACCTGGTCGCCACGCTGGTGAAGACCGACCCGGGCGCCGGGCACCGGGGGATGACGACGTTCCTGGTGGACAAGACGCCCGGGTTCGGGGAGGTCGCGCCGGGCCTGACCGTCCCCGGGAAGATCGACAAGATGGGGTACAAGGGCGTCGACACCACCGAGCTGGTCTTCGACGGGTACCGGATCCCCGCCGCCCAGATCCTCGGCGGCGCGCCGGGCCGGGGCTTCTACCAGATGATGGACGGCATCGAGGTCGGGCGCGTCAACGTCGCCGCGCGCGGCTGCGGGGTCGCGCGCCGCGCCTACGAGCTGGCGGTGGGGTACGCGAGGCGGCGGGAGACGTTCGGCAGGCCGATCGCCGAGCACCAGGCCGTGCTGTTCCGGCTGGCGGAGATGGCCACCAAGGTCGAGGCCGCGCACCAGATGATGGTGATGGCCGCGCGCCGCAAGGACGGCGGCGACCGCAACGACCTGGAGGCGGGGATGGCCAAGTACCTGGCCAGCGAGTACTGCAAGGAGGTCGTGGAGGACTCCTTCCGCATCCACGGCGGCTACGGCTACTCGAAGGAGTACGAGATCGAGCGGCTGTACCGGGAGGCCCCGATGCTGCTGATCGGCGAGGGCACCGCCGACATCCAGAAGATGGTCATCGGGCGGCGGCTGCTGGAGGGGTGAGCCGCCGCCCGACGCTCACAGCGACGCGACCGCGATGTGCGGGCGCCCGGTGAGGGGGTGCTCGCCGACGTGGGCGCGCACCCCGAACACCTCGGCGATGAACGCCGGGGTCAGCACCTCCAGCGGCGGCCCGGCGGCGCGGACCCGGCCGCGTTCCAGCACCACCACCTCGTCGCAGTAGGCCGCCGCGTGGTCCAGGTCGTGCAGCGCGGCCAGCAGCGTCAGGCCGAGCGAACGCACCAGGTCCAGCAGGTCGAGCTGGGCGCGCACGTCCAGGTGGTTGGTGGGCTCGTCCAGGACCAGCAGCGGGGCCCGCTGCGCCAGGGCGCGGGCGACCAGCGCCCGCTGGCGCTCCCCGCCCGACAGCGTGCCGAACAGCCGGTCGGCCGCCCACGCCAGGTCCACGCGCTCCAGCGCCTCGGCGACGGCGGCCCGGTCGGCGGCGCTCTCCCGGTCCAGCGGCCCCTGGTGCGGGGCGCGGCCCATCGCGACGACCTCCCGGACGGAGAACTCGCCGCCGACGTCGCCGTGCTGGGTCACCACCGCCCGGCGCCGCGCCGCCCGCCGGGGCGGCATCCGCCACAGGTCCTCGCCGTCCAGCGACACCACGCCCGCCGAGGGCCGCAGCGAACGGTAGACGGTGCGCAGCAGCGTCGACTTGCCGCTGCCGTTGGGCCCGATCAGCCCGACGAACCGGCCCGGGGCCGCGGCCAGGTCCACCCCGTGCAGGATCGGCGTCCCGTCGATGGCGGCGCGGACCCCCGCCAGGTCCAGCCGCATCAGCGCGCACCTCCCCGCCGCCGCAGCAGCCACAGGAAGAACGGCACCCCGAGCGCGGTGGTGAACACCCCGACCGGCAGCTCGTTGGGCCGGTCCACCGTGCGGGTCGCCACATCCACCACGACCAGGAACACCGCGCCCATCAGCAGCGCCACCGGCAGCACCCGGCGGTGGTCGGAGCCGACCAGGAACCGCGCCGCGTGCGGCACCATCAGCCCCACGAACCCGATGCCGCCGACCACGCTGACCGCCGTCGCCGTCAGCAGCGACCCGGCCAGCAGCAGCCAGATCCGCAGCGCCGCGACCGAGGTGCCGAGGCCCGCCGCCGCGTCCTCCCCGGCCAGCAGCGCGTTCATGTCCCGGCCCCGCAGCAGCAGGAACGCCGTGCACACCGCGATCACCGCGGCGGGCAGCCCCAGGTCGTCCCAGGTCGCGCCCGCGATGCTGCCCATCAGCCAGAACATCAGCCCGTGCAGCTGGGAGGCGTCGATCTGCAACTGCACGTAGCTGGTCGCCGCCGACGCCAGGTAGCCGACCGCGACGCCCGACAGCACCAGCCGCGAGTCCAGCAGCCGCCCGCCGCGCTGCGCCAGCGCGTACACCGCCAGCACCGTCGCGGTCGCGGTCGCGAACGCCGCGCCCGCCACCCCGAGCCCGCCGAACGCCGTCGCGCCGACCGCCACGACCAGGACCGCGCCCAGCGACGCCCCGGCCGACACGCCCAGCACGTAGGGGTCGGCGAGCGGGTTGCGCACCAGCGCCTGGAACGCCACCCCCGCCACGCTCAGCCCGGCCCCGACCAGCGCCGCCACCAGCACGCGCGGGGTGCGGATCTCCCACACCACCTGGTCGCGCAGCGGATCGGGGCTGTCGGCGCCGGTCAGGTGCGCGGCGACGACCCGCCAGACGGTGCCGACCGGCAGGGTCACCGACCCGATCGAGATCGCCAGCACCGACGCCCCGACCAGCGCCACCGCCAGTCCCGCCAGCAGCACCGCGGTCATCGGGCCCGACACCAGGTGCGGGCCCCTGTTCCGGTCACGCATCGGGGTGCACCGCCCTGGCGATCCTCTCGACGGCCCAGGCGTTCACCGGCCCGACGAACGCCCCGTCGGCGACCGTCACGTACGTGCGCGTCCGCGACGCCTCCCACTGCGGGAACTTCGCGAACAGGTCGCGCGCCATCGCCTCGGCGTTCTCGTCCGGCCGGAACAGCCCGACCGCGACGACGTCCACCCGCGCGGTGGCGAGCTGCTCGCGGTTGAGGGTGGCGGTCACGTCGCGGGAGCGCCCGGCGAACGCGTTCACCCCGCCCGCCGCGCGGACCACCTCGTCGGTGATGCGCCCGGTCATCACCGCGGGCAGGCCGTTGGCGTTCATCATCGCCATGCCCGGATACACGACCAGGACCCGCTTGGCGGGGCGGCCCGCCACCCGGGCGCGGACGGCGTCCACCCGCCGCCGCAGCTCCCGGCCGACCTCGGCGGCCCGGTGCTGGGCGTCGAAGATCCGGCCGAGCAGCGTCAGGAACTCGTGCGAGGACTCGATCGACAGCTTCTCGTGGGCGCGCCTCTCGGCGTCGGTGGCGGCGGGCTTGCCGAACGCGCAGTTGACGGGGTTGACCAGGGTGTTGATCCCGGCGGCGGCGAGCTGCTCGCGGGTGGCCAGGCCCCGCTTGGCGTCGAACCCGCCCGACCAGTGCGAGACGACCAGGTCGGGCCTGGCGGCCAGCACCTGTTCCGCGGGCACCTCGAAGTTCTTGTTGGTGGTCAGCCCGCCGGTCGGCAGCGACCGGATGCCGTCGACCATCGACGGGTGGTCGGAGACGCCGTAGCTCTGGGCGTTGGCGAGGATGTGGCGTTGCAGGCCGAGCAGCACGAAGCTCTCGACCTCGGCGACGGAGGTGCCGTTCAGGATCAGCACCCGGCGCGGCGGCTGCCTGAACGTCACCTTCTGCCCGCAGTTGTCCAGGGTCAGCGGGTAGGAGGTGCGGGCGGGCGGGGCGGCCGGGTCGTGCCCGGCGACGGGCGCCGGGGAGGAGGCGCAGCCGGTCAGGACGGCGGCGAGGCACGCGGACGGCGCGGCTCGCCGCACGAGGCGGTCGAACATGGAGGGTTTCCCTTGTGCGTTCCGGTTCCGGGCGGGCGAGGGCACGCCGCACCGGCCCACCGGTCACCGGGGCGGGCTCAGCGGGCGTGCGTCGGAACCACGGGAGGACCGCGCCGCCGCACCGCGCGGGCGAGCAGCACGCCGCGCCGGGGCGTGCGGTCGGCGGACAGCACCACCGTCCACGGCGCCGGAGGGGACGCGGCCGGGCGGGGCGTCAGCCAGGGGAGCACGACCGCGAGCACCACGCCGCACAGCCACCACAGCGCGGCGTCGGCCCGTGCCAGCACCGCCGCCGCGACGAGGGCCGCCACCGCGTGCCCGGCGATCATGTCCGGACCGAATCCCGCCGGGGCGGCGCCGACCGGCGGCGCGTGGTGGGCGGGACCGGCGGCGGCCACGGAGAACGCGAGGTGGAAGGCGAGCTGGGACCAGCCCACGACGGTCAGCGTCCGGCCGAACGTCAGCGCCCGCCGCGCCAGCGCCGTGCTCAGCGTCCCCACCACGCCCCCGGTGAGCAGCACGGCGGGCAGCGGCGGCACGCAGCAGCCGCCCTCACCGCCCAGCACGTGCCCGACGAGCGCGATCAACGTGCACACGGCGGCGAGGAACGCGCCCCGCGCGCACCGCGGCACCGCCGCCCCCGGATCGCTCACGCCCGACAGCCTAGGGGACGCCCCGCGGGGACCCCCATCGGCCTCTTCGTCCCGGGGCCACCCGGAAACGATCGATATCGTGGGGGGCATGGCCAGCGTGAGTTCTCCCCGTCCCGACCGCCGCCGCGAAGAGCTGCGCGAGTTCCTGCGCACCCGCCGGGCCCGGCTCGCCCCCGCCGACGTGGGGATGCCCGACGTCGGGCGGCGGCGCACCCCGGGGCTGCGCCGCGAGGAGGTCGCCGTGCTGGCCGGGGTCGGGGTGTCCTGGTACACCTGGCTGGAGCAGGGACGCGACATCAAGGTCTCCGGCGACGTGCTCGACGCGATCAGCCGGGCGCTGCGGCTCGGCGAGGCCGAACGCGCCCACCTGTACCTGCTGGCCGGGCTGAACCCGCCGGTCGCCGAGGCCGCCCCCGCCATCCCCGTCACCCCCGGGCTCCAGCGGATCCTGGAGGCCTGGTCGCCCCGGCCCGGCTACGTCCGCGACCGCTACTGGAACTTCCTCGCCATCAACGACTCCGCCCGCGAGGTCTTCGGCTACGGCGACACCGACCACAACTGCCTGGTCAGCTTCTTCACCAACGTCCGCTACCGGGCGCTGCACGCCGAGTGGGCCGCGGCGGCGCCCGGCGTGGTCGGCCGGTTCCGCGCCGACGCCGCCCGCTACCCCGACGACCCCGGGTTCGACCGGCTGATCGGGGACCTGCTGGCGGCCAGCCCCGAGTTCGCCGAGCTGTGGGCGCGGCACGAGGTCGGCGGCGAGAGCCAGGTCCGCAAGGCGATCCGCCACCCCGAGGCCGGGGACCTGGTCTTCGAGTCGACGCTGCTGCCGCTGCCCGACCGGCCCGGCCACAACCTGATCCTGCACAACCCGCTGCCGGGCACCCTGGAACGCCTCGAACGGCACATGGCCAGCATCAGCCTGTCCCGGGCGAGCTGACCCCCGGGGCCGCCGAGGGTGGTGGTGGCACACCCAGGATGAACCGACACTGTCGGCGGGCCCGCCCGGTCGGCAGGATCATGGTCATGAACCGATTCGCCGACAGAGTCGCCCTGGTGACCGGCGGGGGCAGCGGGATGGGCCTGGCCACCGCGCGCCGCCTGCTGGCCGAGGGCGCACACGTGATCATCACGGGGCGGGACGCGGCCCGCCTGGACGCCGCCGCCAAGGACCTCGACGGCGGCGACCGCGTCCTGGCCGTCCCCGGCGACGTGTCCTCCCCGGCCGACCTCGACGCGCTGATGGCCGCGGTCGGCGACCGGCACGGCAGGCTGGACGTGGTGTTCGCCAACGCGGGCGTCGGGACGTTCAAGCCCACCGCCGACCTCACCGAGGCCGACGTCGACCACACCGTCGGCGTCAACTTCAAGGGCGTGTTCTTCACGGTCCAGAAGGCCGTCCCGCTGATGCCGCGCGGCGGCGCGATCGTGATCAACGCCTCGTGGACCATGAACCGCGGCCTGGCGCTCGCCTCGGTCTACGCGGCGACCAAGGCCGCCGCGCACAACCTGGCGCGCACCTTCGCCGCCGACCTCGCGCCCCGGGGCATCCGCGTCAACTCCGTCAGCCCCGGCTACATCGACACCCCCATGTACCCGGAGGCGGCGCTCCCGGCGGAGGAGGCCGCGCGGCTGCGCGCGCAGGTCGCCGCCGGGCGCTTCGGGCGCCCCGAGGAGGTCGCCGCCGCGGTCGCCTTCCTGGCCTCGGGCGACGCCTCCTACGTCAACGCCCAGGACCTCGTCATCGACGGCGGCCTCGTCGGCGCCGTCCCCGCCTGACCGATCCGCCCGACCGAAAGGACCCTCTCCAATGCGCACTCGTGACTTCCACGGCACCCCCGTCGGCGCGGTCGGCCTCGGCTGCATGGGCATGAGCTGGGCCTACAGCCCCGCCGAACGCGACGACGACGCGTCGATCGCGCTGATCCGCGAGGCTCTCGACCTCGGCGTGACGTTCCTGGACACCGCCCAGGTGTACGGCGACGGCCACAACGAGACCCTCGTCGGCCGCGCCCTGAAGGACCGCCGCGGCCAGGCGGTCGTGGCCACCAAGACCGGGCTGGTCGTCGACGACGCCGCCACCCACGCCATGCACCGCGACGCCTCGCCCGAGCACGTCCGCCGGTCCGCCGAGGAGAGCCTGCGCCGCCTCGACACCGACGTCATCGACCTGTTCTACCTGCACCGGATCGACCCGCAGGTGCCGCTCGCCGAGTCCTGGGGCGCGATGGCCGAGCTGGTCGAGCAGGGCAAGGTCCGCCGCCTCGCGCTGTCGGAGGTGACCGTCGCGCAGGCCGAGGAGGCCCACCGCATCCACCCGGTCGCGGCGATCCAGTCGGAGCTGTCGCTGTGGACGCGCGACGCGCTGGGCGTGCCCGGCGGCATGGCGGGCGGCGGCAGCGACTCCGGCGCCACCGCCGCCAGCGAGGGCGTCGGCGACGTGGTCGGCTGGTGCCGCGACAACGGCGCGGCGTTCGTGCCGTTCTCCCCGCTGGGCCGCGGCTTCCTCACCGGAACGGTCACCAGCACCGACTTCGGCGACGGCGACTACCGCTCCGGCAACCCGCGCTTCCAGGAGGAGGCGCTGAAGGCCAACCTGCGGATCGTGGACGTCGTCAAGGCGGTCGCCGAACGGCACGGCGCGACGCCCGCGCAGGTCGCCATCGCCTGGACGCTCGCCCAGGGCGACCACGTCATCCCGATCCCCGGCACCAAGAAGTCCCGCTACCTGCGCGACAACGCGGGCGCGGCCGGCCTGGACCTGACGGCGGAGGACCTCGCCGAACTCGACGCGATCCCCGCCCCCGAGGGAAGCCGGTACTGATGCGCGCCGTCACCGTCCCCGCGTTCGGCGACGCCGGCGTCCTGGCCGTCGCCGACGTGAAGGCCCCCGAGCCCGGCCCCGGCCAGGTGTCGGTCGACGTGGCCTACGCGGGCGCGAACTTCGCCGAGGTCCTCTACCGGCGGGGGCCGGCGGAGGTGCCGCTGCCGTTCGTCCCCGGCATCGAGGTGTCCGGGCGGATCCGCGCCGTCGGCCCCGACGTGGAGGGCCTGCGGCCCGGACAGCCGGTCGCGGCGCTGACGATCGTGGACGGTGGCGGCTACGCCGAGGTGGCGGTCACCTCCGCCGACCTGGTCGCGCCGCTGGACGGCCTTCCGCTGGACGTCGCGGCGGGCGTGCCGTCCAACGGCACCACCGCGTTCCTGGTCCTGGACCGGGTCGCGCGGATCGAGCCGGGCGAGAGCGTCCTGGTGCACGCCGCCGCCGGGGGAGCGGGCAGCCAGCTCGGCCAGGCCGCCCGCCTGCTCGGCGCGGGCCGCGTCGTCGGCACGGTCGGAAGCCCGGCGAAGGTGGAGGTGGCGCGGGCGTTCGGCTACGACGAGGTGGTGCTGCGCGACCGGGGCCCGGACGGGCGGTTCGACATCGTCGTGGACCCGGTCGGCGGCCCGTCCCGCCGCGCGAGCCTGGACCTGCTGGCCCCGATGGGCCGCCTGGTCGTGATGGGCAACGCCTCGGCCGCCGCCGACGTGGGCCTGCCCGCCAACGAGCTGTGGCTCACGAACAGGACGGTGTCGGGCTTCAACCTGGCGGCGTTCTCGGCGGCGTTCCCCGGGGACGCGGGCCGCGCCCTGCGCCGCGCGGTCGCGGCGGCCGGGTCCGGTGACCTGCGCCTCCAGGTGGAGACGCTGCCGCTGGCGGAGGCCGCCGAGGCCCACCGCCGCATCGAGTCCGGCGCGACGACCGGCAAGCTCGTCCTCGCCGTCGATCCGTGACCCGGTCCCGCCGGGCGCCTTCCTCAGGGAACGCGCCCGGCGGTGCCCCGTCCGAGCGCGTCGCGTCCGGCACGGGCGGCCAGGGACAGCAGCTCGTCGACCGTCCACTGGTCACCGGCGTGCTCGCCGTACCTGGCGGCGACGACCCGGCCGTCGGGGGCGATGAGGAAGTCGCCGGGCAGCCCCAGGCGCCCGCCGTGCGGGCTGCGGGCGGGCGGCCGTTCGCGGCGGAGCAGGATGCGCCAGGTGCCGACCAGCACGGCGCGCGCGACCACCGGCCAGGCGCGCGGGTCGCGCAGGGCGCGCGGCGAGGACTCCACGCCGAACTCCCGGTACAGCCGCCGGCCGGGGTCGGCGACGGCGGGGAACGGCAGGCCGGCGGCGTGCTCGCGCAGCTCCCCGGCGGGGGAGTGGAACACCACCACCTCGGCGACCCCGGCCGCCTCGATCTCGGCGTGCCGGGCCGCCACCGACCGCAGGTGCAGGTTGCACACCGGGCACCCGGCGAAGCGGCGGAACTGCAGGTGGACGAGGCGGCCGGGGTCGGGGAGCGGAACGGGCGGACCGTTGACCGGCTCCAGCTCGCGGGCGGGAACGGGATCGCCGGGACGCAGGCGCATGGGGACCTCCTGTAGGTGTACGTCGTACGCCAACCAGCGTAGGCGTATGCCGTACGCTGTCAAGGCCATGCCACGACCCCGTTCGCTCACCACCGGGCAGATCGCCGCCGCCGCCCTCGCCGTCGCCGACCGCGACGGCCTGGCGGGCATGACCATGCGCGCCGTCGCCAGGGAGCTCGGCATGAGCACCATGGCGCTCTACCGGTACGTCGCCGACCGCGAGGAGCTGGAGGGCCACGTCCTGGAACTGGTGCTCGGCGCGGTCGACACCGCCCCGCCGCCCGGCGCCCACTGGCGGGAGCGCCTGGTCGTCCTGGCCGAGCGCATGCGCGCCGCCGTCGCCGGGCATCCGCGCGTCCTGCCGCTGACGGTGACCCACCGCCACCACGCGCCCGGCGTGCTGCGCTGGGGCGAGGCCGTGCTCGCCGTGCTGACCGAGGCGGGCGTCACCGGCACCGCGCGCGCCGTCGCGCTGCGCGCCCTGACCGCCTACGTGATCGGCGCGACCCAGCAGGAGCACCTGGGACCGCTGTCGGGCGCGGGCACCGAGGCCATCGCCGCCCTGACGGCCGCCGACTTCCCGCTCATGGCCGCGACCGCCCGCGACGCGCGCGGGCTCGCCGTCGAGCGGGAGTTCCGGCGCGGCCTGGAACTCCTGCTCGACGGGATCGGCGGTTCGCTGGGAGAACGGCCCTCCACCGGGGCAGAATGATCTTCGGTTCCCCCGCCGCGGCCCGTCATCCGAAGGAGCGGACGTTGATCCCCGACGAGAAGGCGCCCCCCGGCGTCGACCCGACCGTCCCGAGCGTCGCCCGCATGTACGACTACTACCTGGGCGGCAAGGACAACTTCGCCGCCGACCGGGAGGCCGCCGAGAAGGTCATCGCCATCAGCGTCGAGGTCGGCAACGACATCCGGGTGGCCGCCCGCCGCAACCGGGAGTTCCTCGGCCGCGCGGTGCGGATGCTCGCCGAGTCGGGGATCCGCCAGTTCGTCGACGTGGGCGCGGGGCTGCCCACGCAGGAGAACGTCCACGAGGTCGTGCTGCGGACCGCCCCCGACGCGCGCGTGGTCTACGTCGACAACGACCCGATCGTGCTCGTCCACGCGCGGGCCCTGCTGGCGGACAGCCCGCGGACCAGCGTGGTCGAGGGCGACCTGCGCGACCCCGAGGGGGTGCTGTCCCACCCCGAGATCGTCAAGCGGATCGACTTCGGGCGGCCGGTGGCGCTGATCCTGTGCGCGATCCTGCAGTTCGTGCCCGACGACGCCACGGCGGTGGACCTGGTCGGGCGGTTCCTGCGGCGGCTGCCCTCCGGCAGCCATGTGGTGATCTCGCACCCGTTCCCGGGCGAGCGCCCCGACGACGTGCTGGACGAGGTGGACGGCATCTACAGCAGGACGCGGTCGGGCTCGTTCACCATGCGGAGCCGCGAGCAGATCGCGGCGCTGCTGGCGGGCGCCGAGCCCGTCCCGCCCGGCGTGGCCCCGGTGGAGGAGTGGCGGCCCGGCCCCGGCCTGGAACCGGACTTCACCACCCCCTCCTACCTGGGCGTCGTCGGCCGCGTGCCGTGACGGTCAGGCCAGCAGGCCCTGCTGGGCGGCGATGCGCTCGGCGGCCTGCCGCACGATCCCCCCGATCAGCTCCGCGCAGCTCGGCAGGTCGTCGATCACCGCCACGGCCTGCCCGGACGCCATCACGCCGAGGTCGGGGCGGCCGTCCACCATCGCGGCCTTCAGCAGCATGGGCGTGTTGGCGGCCATGAGGACCTGCGACCAGGACAGCTCCCTGCCGTGCCGCAGGGCCCGCCCGTCGGCGATCATCGCCCGCCATGACAGGCCGGAGATCCTCCGGAACGCGGCGGCGTTGCGCAGCGCCCGCGCCAGGCCGGTGACGCGGCCGGAGCGTTCGAGCGCGTCCACCAGCCCGCTGCGCAGCACCCGGTGCGGCATCCCGTCGACCTGCCGCGTCACCACCGTCTCGGCCGTGCGCAGGTAGACCTTCTTCACCTCGTCGGGCACCGGGCTGTCGGAGGTGAGCAGGAACCGGGTGCCCATCGCCACGCCCGCCGCGCCGTAGGCCAGCGCGGCGGCCAGGCCCCGCCCGTCGAAGAAGCCGCCCGCCGCGATCACCGGGATGTCCACGGCGTCCACGACCTGGGGCAGCAGCAGCGTCGTGGCGACCGGCCCGGTGTGGCCGCCGCCCTCGCCGCCCTGCACCAGCACCGCGTCCGCGCCCCACGCCGCGACCTTCTCGGCGTGGCGGCGCGCGCCCACCGACGGGATCACGACGACCCCGGCGTCCTTCAGCCGGGCGATCAGCTCCGGCTTCGGGACCAGCGCGAACGAGGCGACCCGCACCCCCTCCCGGACGAGCAGGTCGATGCGGTCGCCCGCGTCGGAGGCGTCGGCGCGCAGGTTCACGCCGAACGGCGCGTCGGTGCGGTCCCTCACCTCGCGGATCGCGTGGGCGAGCCGGTCGAGGGTCATCGTCGCCGACGCCAGGATCCCGAGGCCGCCCGCCTCGGCGACCGCCGTGACCAGCCGCGGCCCGGCGACCCACCCCATGCCGGTCTGCACGACCGGATGCCGGACGCCGACCAGCCGCGTCAGCGGCGTGTCCAGGATCTGCGCGGTCACGAGGGCACCTCGCGTTCCCGCAGGCCCCTGGGGTCGAGGACCTCGCGCATGATCCGCAGCTCCTCGCCGGTCGGCGTCCGGGTGAGGGGGACCTCGCCGGGGATCGCCAGGTCGAAGCCGGTGGCCGCGACGACCTCGTCGAGGGTGACGCCGGGGTGCAGCGACCGCAGCCGCATCCGCCGGTCGGGCGTGGCGAAGTCCAGCACCGCCAGGTTCGTCACGACCGCGCGCAGCTCGTGCGCGCCCCGGTCGGTGCCGACGCCGCTGACGAAGTCGACCTGCTCGGTGAACACGCGGGGCGAGTGCCGGGGCACCCAGAAGCTCGTGGTGTTGAGCCGGGTGTTGCCGGGGGCGCCGCGCACGCCGAGCAGCTGCCGCGACGGGCGCTCCCAGTCGCCGATGCAGGAGATGTTCATGTTCCCGAACCGGTCGACCTGGCTCGGCCCCATGACCACGTGCCGCCGCCCGTTCAGCACCAGCCACAGGTGGTCGCGGAACGGCAGCCACCCCTCCACCCCGCCCTCGCCGGAGCCCGCCCGCGCGCCGAGCGGCACCGGCTCGGCGGTCAGCGCCGGGCCGCCGTCGGTGGTCAGCAGGCCGGGCTCGAACGTCGCCCGCGCCAGCCGCGCCCCCAGCATCGGCACGAACCCGGCGACCGCCGCCGCCACGATCTCCCCGTCGCCCCGGAACAGCTCGGCGCACGCCACCGCGCACACCTCGGCCCGCGTCGCGGCGCTCATCGCCCCGCCTCCTCTCGCCACGCCCGGACGGCGTCCTGGTAGGCGGCCTCGTCGCCGGACAGGAAGCGCTCCCGGAACGCCTCCCACTCCCGCGGGTCGGCCGCCGCCGCGGCGTACAGCCGCTGGAACGCCTCGTCCCGCTCGTGGTCGGGCTCGCAGGCGGTGAAGTGCGCGCCGTTCGGGGTCTCCACCACGCCGGTCACGTGCGCCCGGCTGATCAGCAGCGACTGCGGCGGGCCCTCCTTCAGCAGGTCGGCGGTGTCGACCAGGCGCTCGCACGACACGTAGGCCCGGTCGGCGGCCTTGGCGAACAGATCGTCCATGTACGGGTCCGGGCCGAGGTACTGGGCGTTGCCGCGCGCGTCGGCGCGGTTGAGGTGGACCAGCGCCACGTCCATGCGCAGCGCCGGGACCGCGACCAGCTCCTCGCCGTCGCCGTAGGGGGAGCGCACCGTCCGCAGCCCGGGGTCGACCCTCAGCACGTCCGAGCCGAGCCCGGCGGGCGTGGGCAGGAACGGCAGCCGGTGCGCCGCCGCGTACAGCCCGAACATGAACATGCCCTCGTCGTACTCGGTCAGCTCGATCCCGGCCTCCTGCCGGGCCCGCCGGAAGTGCGGCTCCAGCGGGATCGAGTCGAGCGTGACGAACGCGGTCACCAGCCGCCGCACCTTGCCCGCCGCGCACAGCAGCCCCACGTCCGGGCCGCCGTAGGAGACGATCGTGAGGTCGGTCAGGCCGGAGGCGCAGATCGCGCGGACCAGCGCCATCGGCTTGCGCCGCGACCCCCAGCCGCCGATCCCGACCGTCATGCCGCTGTCCAGCGACGCGACGACCTGCTCGATGGTCATGGTCTTGCCGCTCATCCGGCCGTCCCCCTGCGCACGAACGCCTCGCGGTGCGCGTCGCCCGCGCCGACCAGGTTCAGCTCGAACGTGAAGCCCTGCTCGTACCGGTAGCTGCGGCGCACGTCGACCGGGTCGATGCCGTTCAGCGACTCCTTGGCCCGCCGGATCACGTACCGGTCCTTGGCCGCGATCGACCCGGCGACCTCCAGCGCCGCGTCCCGCAGCGCCTCGGCGGGCACGACCTCCAGCACCGAGCCGTGCTGGTGGAGCTCGGCGGCGGTGACGTTGCGGCACGTGTAGACCATGGCGCGCATCAGGTGCTGCGGGACCAGCCGCGCCAGGTGCGTGGCCGCGCCGAGCGCGCCCCGGTCCACCTCCGGCAGCCCGAAGTAGGCGTCCGGCGAGGCCACGACGACGTCGGCGTTGCCGACCAGCCCGACGCCGCCGCCCAGGCAGAACCCGTGCACCGCCGCCACCACCGGCACCTCGCACTCGTAGACGGCGGCGAACGCGGCGAAGCAGCCCCGGTTGGCCCCCACCAGCGCGGCGTGCCCCTCGGTCTCCTGCATCTCCTTGATGTCGACGCCCGCGTTGAACCCGCGCCCCTCGGCGCGCAGCACGACGGCGCCCACCGCGGGGTCGCGCCCGGCCGCCAGCACGGCGTCGGCCAGCTCGAACCAGCCCGCCACGGTCAGCGCGTTGACCGGGGGCGCGTTCACGACGATCTCGGCGACCCCGCCGGGGTGGGTCGTGGTGGAGATTCCCATGCGCTACCTTTCCACCAAACATTTGTTAGAACGGACGGTAGCAGCAGCGACCGGGAAGGAGAACCGTGCTGGCACTGGATCTGAGCGGCAAGACGGCCGTCGTCACCGGAGGCGTGCGCGGCGTCGGGCTCGGCATCAGCCGGGCGTTCCTGGAGGCCGGGGCCGAGGTGGTCGCGGTCGCGCGCCGCGCGCCCGACCGGCTCCCCGAGGCGGGCGGCCGCACCGCGCGGTTCGTCCCGCTGGACGTGCGCGACGCGGCCGCCGCCGAGGCGTTCTTCGCCTCGCTGGGCCGGGTGGACGTGCTGGTCAACAACGCGGGCGGCACCCCGTTCCTGCCGGTCGCCGAGGGCGAGGCCCGCACCCACGCCCGGATCATCGAGCTGAACCTGACGTCCGCGCTGGTCATGTCCCGCGCCGCGCACGCCGTGATGACCGGTGCCGGCGGCGCGGGCGGCTCGATCATCAACATCGGCAGCGTCAGCGGCGCCCGGCCCTCGCCCGGCACCGCCGCCTACGGCGCGGCCAAGGCGGGCCTGGACAGCCTCACCGCGTCCCTGGCCGTCGAGTGGGCCCCCGCGATCAGGGTCAACGCGGTCACCCTCGGCATGGTCCGCACCGAGCGGTCCCACCTGCACTACGGCGACGAGGACGGCGTCGCCGCCGTCGCCCGCACCGTCCCCCTCGGCCGCCTGGCCGACCCCGCCGACGCCGGCGCGGCCTGCGTGTTCCTGGCCTCCGACCTGGCCGCCTACGTCAGCGGCTCCAGCCTGCTGCTGCACGGCGGGGGAGAGCGGCCCGCCTTCCTCGACGCCGCCACCGCCAACCGGGAGACCGGCCGGGAGACCGGCCACAAGGCGCCGACCGAAAGGACCGAACGACCATGATCTGCAAGGACCGCGTGGTCATCGTCACCGGGGCCGGCCGCGGCCTCGGCCGCGCCCACGCCCTGGAGTTCGCCCGGCAGGGCGCGAAAGTCGTCGTCAACGACCTCGGCGTGGAGCGCGACGGCGGTGGCGCGGCCTCCTCGGCCCCCGCCCGGCGGGTGGTGGAGGAGATCCGCGCGCTCGGCGGCCAGGCCGTGGCCAGCCCGCACGACGTCGCCGACGGCGCCGGCGCGATGGCGCTGGTCGCCACCGCCATCGAGCACTTCGGCCGGCTGGACGCGCTGGTCAACAACGCGGGCTTCCTGCGCGACCGGATGCTGGTCAACCTCGCCGAGGACGAGTGGGACGCGGTGATGCGCGTCCACCTCAGGGGCCACTTCCTGCCGCTGAAGCACGCCGGGGCCTACTGGCGCGCCGAGGCCAAGGCGGGCCGCCCGGTGGACGCCCGCGTGATCAACACCTCCTCCGGCGCGGGCCTGCTCGGCAGCGTCGGCCAGGGCAACTACTCGGCCGCCAAGGCCGGGATCGTCGGCCTCACCCTGGTCGCCGCCGCCGAACTGGGCCGCTACGGCGTGACCGTCAACGCGATCGCGCCCGCCGCCCGCACCCGCATGACCGAGCAGGTCTTCGCCGGGACGATGGCCAGGCCCGCCGAGGGCGGGTTCGACGCCATGGCCCCCGAGAACGTCTCACCCCTGGTCGTCTGGCTCGGCTCGGCCGAGTCCGCCGGGATCACCGGCCGGATCTTCGAGGCCGAGGGCGGGCGGATCTGCGTGATGGACGCGTTCCGCCACGGCCCCGCCGCCGACAAGGGCGCCCGCTGGGACCCCGCCGAGCTGGGCCCGGTCGTCAAGGACCTGCTCGACCGGGCCCCCGCCCCCGAGCCCGTCTACGGCGCGGGCTGAGCGCAGCACCTCGCTCGGCGCGACGCCCCGCACCCGCTTGAAGGCGTTGCTGAAGGCGAACCCGTCGGAGTAGCCGACCTTCCGCGCCACCGCCGCGACGCTCGCGCCCGGCGCGCGCAGCAGGTCGGCCGCCAGGACCATCCGCCACTCGGTCAGGTACGCCAGCGGCGGCCGGCCCACCAGCGCGGTGAACCGCCGGGCGAACGCCGCGCGCGACAGGCCCGCCTCGGCCGCCAGCGACGCCACCGTCCACGGCCGGGCGGGCCGCTCGTGCAGCGCCCGCAGCGCCCGCCCGATCCGGGGGTCGTCCAGCGCCCGGTACCCGGCGGGCGGCTCGGCCTCGGCCCGGGCGAACCACGACCGCAGCGCCCGCACCAGCAGCAGGTCCAGCATCCGGTCCAGCACCACCTGCCGTCCCGGCTCCGAGCCGGCGGTCTCGGCCGCCATCAGCGCCAGCAGCGGCTCGAACTCCGGCTCGCGCGGCACCACCGCCAGCTCCGGCAGAGCCTCCAGCAGGCATTCGCACACGTCCCCGCGCATCGCGTACTCGGCGCTGACGAACGTGCCCGCCCCGGCCCCCGGAAGATCACCGGCGATGATCGGCCCCTCGCCCCGGAACAGCGCGATGTCGCCCGGCCCCACCTCCACCGGCGGGCCGCCGCCGCGCGTCACCCAGCCGCGGCCCTCCAGCATGGCGCCCAGCACCAGCGGCGCGCCGGTGTGGCAGGCCATCGTCCACGGCGGCTCGGTCTCGGACCGGCAGAACGCCGCGCCCCGCGCCCGCACCCGGTCCAGCATGTCGTCCAGCAGATCCACGCTGAGACGATCTCACATGTGATCGCGTTCTGGAGCCATGAGGCGTCTCGCTCCTCAAGGCGACCGTTTCCGGACGTGCGGATGCCCCTCCTTTGCCCGGGGGAGGTCGCGGGACCGGGAGGCGCCGTGCGAACGTAGATGTCACCGAACCGACCAGGACGTCAACGCGTCGTAATGGCCGAGGTTTCGCCGTAGCCGATTCCGAAAGGCCGGTGCAGATGGTTCCCGACCGTCGGCCCGAACACCTGGAACGCCGGGCAGGGCCGGAACACGAGCTGACGACGGGGTTCGGGGTGGGCGTCGGAGGCGTTCCCATCCCCGCCCCGGGGGTGGTCCCCGGGCAGGCGCCCCGCTCCCCGCGGTCGCGGCGGCCGGGCACCTGGACCCTGCTGTACGGCGCGGCCATGGTGGCGGCGGGCATGGCGCTCGGGATCGCCATCTCGTTCGGCTGGGTCGGTCCGGCGGCGCGCTGGGCCGGCTGGTTCCTCGACTTCTACGCGGGCGTGTTCGCGCTGGTCGCGCTGTCGCTCGCCGTCATGATCGGGCTGCTGGCCACCGACCGGACGCTCCTGCGGCCCCGGCACCGCGTCCACGCCCAGGCCGTGCACCGGGCATTCGCGTTCGTCGCGGTGGCGATGCTGCTGGTGCACGTGGCGGCCAAGCTGCTGCGCGACCGGGTGGGGCCGCTGGAGACGCTCGTGCCGTTCGCCGGAGACCACCTGACCACCTACGGCGCGGGCACCGCCGCGTGCTACCTGATGATCGTCGCGGTGGGCGCCGGGATCGCGCGCGGCCGGTTCGCGCTCACCGCGCACCCCCGGATGTGGCGGATCCTGCACCTGAGCGCCTACGCCGCCTGGCCGCTCGGCGTCGCGCACGGCCTGACCTCCGGCCGCACCCCCGCCGCCTGGGTGACCACCGGCTATCTGACCTGCCTGATCGGCGTGGCGCTGGCCCTGGCCGCCCGGCCGTTCCTGACCCGCCGGGCGAGGCGGGAACCGTGATCTCGATCGACGTCCGCCCGGTCGGCCCGCCCCGGCTCACCGCGGGCCTGGAACGCGGCGACCGGCTCGACTGGGGCGCGCACCGCCGCCTGCACCCCGACCCCCGCCCCCTCACCGCCGAGCAGCTCATCGCGCTGGCCACCGAGGGGCGGCTGCACGGCCGGGGCGGCGCGGCGTTCCCGTTCGCCCGCAAGGCCCGCGCCGTCGTCGACAGCGCCGTCAAGCGCCGCAAACGCACCGTCGTGGTCGTCAACGGCACCGAGGGCGAGCCCGGCAGCCTCAAGGACAAGGTGCTGCTGTGCCACGCCCCGCACCTGATCCTGGACGGCGCGGTGCTGGCCGCGACCGCGCTGGGCGCCCGCGAGATCGTCGTCGCCGTCACCGACGCCACCGCCGCCGCCTCGGTGCGCCTGGCGATCACCGAACGCGACCTGGACTCCCGCGCCCGCGTCGTCGTGCTGGCCGAGCGGTTCATCACCGGCGAGGGCGGCGCGCTGGTGCGCGGCATCAACGGCCGCCGCCCCATCCCGCCCGGCCGCAAGGTCCGCGCCGCCACCCGGGGCGTCGACGGCCTGCCGACGCTGCTGTCCAACGCCGAGACGTTCGCGCAGCTGGCGGTGCTGGCGGGGCGGGGCCCGCGCGACTACGGCCGGATCGGCACCCCCGACGAGCCCGGCACGGTCCTGCTGACCATCACCGGGTCGGCCCGCTTCCCCGCCGTCGTCGAGACCCCCGCCGGGGCCCCGCTGGCGCACCTGCTGGACCTGTGCGGCGCCCGCGCGGGCGAGGGCGTGCTGGTCGGCGGCTACCACGGGGCCTGGCTGAGCGGCGAGACCGCCACCCGCACCCGGATGTCGCGGGCCGGGCTGGCCGAGAGCGGCGGCACCCTCGGCGCGGGCATCGTCATGCCGCTCGGCCGGGGCACCTGCCCGCTGGGGGAGTGCGCCCGCGTCGCCCGCTACCTGGCCGCCGAGTCGGCCGGGCAGTGCGGGCCCTGCCGCCTCGGCCTGCCCGACGTGGCCGGGGCGTTCGCCGCGCTGGCCGCCGGACGCGACGGCGCCGCCGCCCAGGACGCGATCCGCCGCGCGGTGCGGATGGCCGTGGGCCGGGGCGCGTGCGGGCACCCCGACGGCACCGCCCGGTTCGTGCTGTCGGCGCTGGAGGTGTTCGCCGACGACGTCGCCGCGCACGTCGCGCGCGGCGGCTGCGGCCGCCCCGTGCTGGGCGTGCTGCCCGCCGAGACCGAGGCGCAGCTGCGGCTGGAGGTCGACTGGAGCCGCTGCGACGGGCACGGACTGTGCGCCGGCATCCTGCGCGGCACCGTCCGCATGGACGAGTACAACTACCCGGTCATCCCCGACGAGCCGATCCCGGCCCGGCTGGAGGCCGACGCCCGCCGCGCCGTCGCCATGTGCCCGGAGCTGGCGCTGCGGCTGGTCCCGCGCACCCCGCACGAGGCGAGACGCCGTCAGTCGGGCCGATAGTCGGCGATATAACGCCGCACCTTCCCGGTGTACGGCCGGACCCGTTCGGGCACGCCCCGGGCCTTGACGACCGCCTCGGCGGAGGAGCGGTAGGTGGCCGCCAGGTTCAGCGCCGGGTCGCCGGGCACGCCCGCCACCTCCCTGCCCCAGTGGCACAGGAAACGGCCCATGGCCGGGATCGACAGGTCCGGGGTGATGTCGGCGGGGTGCGGCTCGGGGTTGTCCAGCCCGCCCGGCTGCCAGTGCGCCAGCACGCCGGGCTTCCAGCGGGCGATGCCGTACTCGCCCCTGGCGGGGTCCGACAGGTTCGGGTCGAAGCCGCTCTCGGCCTTCAGCATCGCCGCGACCAGCGCCGGGCTGAGGCCCCGCAGCTCGCACCACGTGCCCGCCCGCACGATCAGCCGGCGGTACTGCACTGGGATGTCGCGGTCGGTGCGCAGCCACCGGCCGTGCGGGTCGCCGGGGCCCGAGTCGTCGCCGCGGTGCTCGCCGGGCCCGCGCGGGGGCCGGACCTCGTTCCCGGACGAGGTGTCGAGCCGGTCGTCCTGGGCGGTCAGCACCGCCACCCCCGTCCCGAACGCCACCGCGGCGGCCGCCCCGATGATCAGCACGGTCCGGCGGCGGGGCCGCCGGACCCGGCCGCGCCGGTCCCGGTGGCCTCGGCCGTCGGGCAGCGGGTCGGTGTCGATCCTGCTCAGGGTGCGCGACAGCGCCTGCTCGAACGCCTCCGCCGACGGCCAGCGCCGCTCCCGGTCGGACTCCAGGGCGCGCAGCACCACCTGGTCGACCGCGGGCGGCACGCCGGGGCGCAGCGTCGACGGCGGCGGCGGGTGCTCGCGGGGCGGCTCCCCGGTGAGCAGGTGGTAGGTCAGCGCGCCCAGCCCGTAGACGTCGGCGCGGTGGTCGGGCGCGCCGTCCACCAGCGCCTGCTCGGGGGCCATGTAGCCGGGCGACCCGGCGGGCAGGGTGAGGCTGGACAGCCGGTCGCCGGTGCGCGCGATCCCCAGGTCGGAGATCATGACGCGCTCCTCCTCGCCCTCGGCGCCCGAGCGGATCAGCACGTTGGACGGCTTGAGGTCGCGGTGCACGATCCCCCGGGCGTGCAGGTCCCGCAGGCCGTGGGCGATCTCGCGGGCCAGCCACAGCGCCCGGTTCAGCGGCGGCGGCCCGGCGGCCAGCAGGTCCTCCAGGCTGCCGCCGTCGGCGAAGGTCATCACGAAGTAGGGGCGCCCGTCGGGCAGCTCGCCGACGTCGAACACCTGGACGAGCCAGTGCGAGTCGACCCGGCGCAGCATGCGGGCCTCCTGCGTGAACCGCTCGCGCACGTCCTCGCGGGGCACCCAGTGCTCGGCCAGGATCTTGATCGCGACGGGAGAGGCCAGTTCCTCGTCATGGCCGAGCCAGACGGCGGCGAAGGCACCAGTGCCCAGGAGCCGGTCGATCCGGTAGCGCCCGGCGGCGATCGGGATCTCCATCCCCTCCATCATGGTCGATCCGGCGCCCGCGCGGGAGGGTCTTGGCAGTGATTGGCCGCTGTCCCGACCGGCGGAATGCCGGACCGCTGCACACCGTTGAACGATCAAGGCCCCCTGGTCGGCCCGCCGGAAAACGGTTCGCGCCGCCCCGGCCGGGCGGCTACCGTGCCGTGGGGTCGCGGGACCGGCCGTCCGGCCGGGGACGGCCCGGCGCGCCGCCGCGGCCGGGAAACTATCCTGTTCGATGGTTATGAGGACGCCTGTGACTTCGCCGCTCGCCGATCTGCGCGCGCGCCTTCCCGAGCTGACGACGCTGGACCGGCACCGGCTGCGCCGCCGTATCGACGGCGTGGCCAAGATGCGCGACGCGTCCCGCCGCGACCGGGTCGCCGCCCAGATCGCCGCCGACGTGGAGGCCGCCGAGCGCCGCGTCGCCCGCCGCCGCGCGGCGGTGCCCGCGATCACCTACCCCGCCGAGCTGCCGGTCAGCCAGAAGCGGGACGACATCCTCGCGGCCGTCCGCGACCACCAGGTCGTGATCGTCGCGGGGGAGACCGGGTCCGGCAAGACCACCCAGCTTCCCAAGGTATGCCTGGAGCTGGGCCGGGGCGTGCTCGGCACCATCGGGCACACCCAGCCGCGCCGCCTGGCGGCCCGCACCGTCGCCGACCGCATCGCCGAGGAGCTCGGCACCGACCTCGGCGACGTCGTCGGCTACAAGGTCCGCTTCACCGACAAGTCGGGCGACGACACGCTGGTGAAGCTGATGACCGACGGCATCCTGCTGGCGGAGATCCAGAACGACCGGCTGCTGCGCCGCTACGACACGCTGATCATCGACGAGGCGCACGAGCGCAGCCTCAACATCGACTTCCTGCTGGGGTACCTGCGGGAGATCCTGCCGCGCCGCCCCGACCTCAAGGTGATCATCACCTCGGCGACCATCGACCCCGAGCGGTTCTCCCGGCACTTCGACGACGCCCCGATCGTGGAGGTGTCCGGCCGCACCTACCCGGTCGAGGTGCGCTACCGCCCGATCGCCGACGAGTCCGACGGCGACGCCGACCGCGACCAGGTCCAGGCGATCATCGACGCGGTCGACGAGCTGGCCCTGGAGGCCCCCGGCGACGTCCTGGTGTTCCTCAGCGGCGAACGCGAGATCCGCGACACCGCCGACGCCCTGGACAAGCACCTGCGGGGCGGCCGCGGGCCCCAGACCGAGGTGCTGCCGCTGTACGCGCGGCTGTCGGCCGCCGAGCAGCACCGGGTGTTCCAACCGCACCGGGGCCGCCGGATCGTGCTGGCCACCAACGTCGCCGAGACCTCGCTGACCGTCCCCGGCATCAAGTACGTGATCGACCCGGGCACCGCCCGCGTCTCCCGCTACAGCCACCGGCTGAAGGTGCAGCGCCTGCCGATCGAGCCGATCTCGCAGGCGTCGGCCAACCAGCGCAAGGGCCGCTGCGGCCGCGTGTCGGAGGGCATCTGCGTCCGGCTGTACTCGGAGGAGGACTTCGAGTCCCGCCCCGAGTTCACCGACCCCGAGATCCTGCGCACCAACCTCGCCTCGGTCATCCTGCAGATGACCGCCCTCGGGCTGGGCGACATCGCGGCGTTCCCGTTCGTGGAGCCGCCGGACCGCCGCAACGTCAAGGCGGGCGTGGACCTGCTGCACGAGCTCGGCGCGATCGACCCCCAGGAGAAGGACCCCCGCAAGCGCCTGACCGAACTGGGCCGCCGCCTGGCGCAGCTGCCGATCGACCCCCGGCTGGCCCGCATGGTGCTGGAGGCCGACGGGAACAGCTGCGTCCGCGAGGTGCTGGTCATCGCGTCGGCGCTGTCCATCCAGGACCCCCGCGAACGCCCCGCCGAGCACCAGCAGGCCGCCGACGAGCGCCACCGCCGCTTCGCCGACCCGACCTCGGACTTCCTGTCCTACCTCAACCTGTGGAACTACCTGCGCGAACAGCAGAAGGAGCTGTCGGGAGGCCAGTTCCGCCGGATGTGCAAGAACGAGTTCCTGCACTACCTGCGCGTCCGCGAGTGGCAGGATCTGCACGGCCAGCTCAAGCAGGTCGCCAAGACCCTGGGCGTCACCCTCAACACCACCGACGCCGAGCCCGACCGGATCCACCAGTCGCTGCTGGCGGGCCTGCTGTCGCACGTCGGCCTGATGGACGCCGAGAAGAAGGACCGCAAGGACGAGGCCAACCCGCGCCGCCGGGGCACCGAGTACCTGGGCGCGCGCGGGGCGAAGTTCGCGGTGTTCCCCGGATCGGCGCTGTTCAAGAAGCCACCGCGCTGGATCATGTCGGCCGAGCTGGTCGAGACGTCCCGGCTGTGGGCGCGCACCAACGCCAGGATCGAGCCGGAGTGGATCGAGCCGCTCGCCGAGCACCTGGTCAAACGCGCCTACAGCGAGCCGCACTGGTCCAAGAAGCAGGCCGCGGTCATGGCCTACGAGAAGGTCACCCTCTACGGGGTCCCGATCGTGGCGCAGCGCCGCGTCAACTACGGCCGCATCGACCCCGAGCTGTCGCGCGAGCTGTTCGTCCGGCACGCCCTGGTCGAGGGTGACTGGGAGACCCACCACCGGTTCTTCCACGAGAACCGCGCCCTGCTGGAGGAGGTCGAGGAGCTGGAGCACCGCGCCCGGCGCCGCGACATCCTTGTCGACGACCAGACCCTGTTCGACTTCTACGACGAGCGCGTCCCCGAGGACGTGGTGTCGGGCCGCCACTTCGACGCCTGGTGGAAGAAGGCGCGGCGCGACGAGCCCGACCTGCTCAACTTCGAGAAGTCGATGCTCATCAACCAGGGCGCCGACGACGTCCGCGAGGACGACTACCCCGACGTGTGGCAGCAGGGGCCGCTGCGGCTGAGGCTCACCTACCAGTTCGAGCCGGGCGCCGACGCCGACGGCGTGACCGTGCACGTCCCCGTCCAGATCCTCAACCAGGTGAAGGGCGCCGGGTTCGAGTGGCAGGTGCCGGGGCTGCGCGCGGAGCTGGTCACCGAGCTGATCCGCTCGCTGCCCAAGCAGCTGCGCGTCAACTTCGTGCCCGCCCCCGACTACGCCCGCCGCGTGCTGGAACGCGTCTCGCCGCGCACCGAGCCGCTGCTGGACGCCGTCGAGCGCGAGCTGACCCAGCTGACCGGCGTGCCCGTCGCCCGCGAGGCGTGGGACCTGTCGCGGCTGCCCTCGCACCTGCGGATCACCTTCCGGGTGGTGGACGAGCGGAAGCGGACCATCGCCGAGGACACCGACCTCGACGCCCTCAAGCGCAAGCTGGCGGGCGAGATGCGCGGCACCCTGTCGCGGGCCGCCTCCGCCGAGGGCGTCGAGCGCGAGGGCCTGCGCGAGTGGGACTTCGGGGAGCTGCCGCGCACCTACGAGCGCCGCCAGGCCGGATACGAGGTCAGGGCGTTCCCGGCGCTCACCGACGAGGGCGAGAGCGTCGCGGTCCGCATGTACGAGACCGAGGCCGAGCAGCGGCGCGCCATGTGGCGGGGCACCCGCCGCCTGATCCTGCTCAACGCCCCCTCCCCGGTGAAGCTCATCCAGAAGAACCTCACCAACCAGGGCAAGCTGGCGCTCAGCCACAACCCGCACGGCTCGGTGCCGGCGCTGTTCGAGGACTGCGTCACCGCCGCCGCCGACCGGCTGATCGCCGAGGCCGGGGGACCGGCCTGGGACCAGGCGGGCTTCCAGCGGCTGTACGACCGGGTCCGCGCCGACCTGTACGACGCCACCGCGCAGATCGTCGCGCACGTGGAACGCGTCCTGGCCACCGCCCACGAGGTGGACCGGCGGGTGCGCGGGACCGCCAGCCTCACGCTGGTCCCCGCCCTCACCGACATCCGGAACCACCTGGGAACCCTGGTCCACCAGGGGTTCGTCACCGAGACCGGCTGGCAGCGCCTGCCGGACCTGCTGCGCTACCTCAAGGCCCTGCTGGTCCGCCTGGACAAGCTGCCGGAGAACCCGAACCGCGACCGGCTGCTGGCCGGCCAGGTCCAGGTCCTCCAGAACGAGTACGAGCAGGTCCTGCGCCGGCTGCCCCCGGTGCGCCGCGACGACGAGCCCGCCCGGCAGGTCCGCTGGATGCTGGAGGAGCTGCGGGTCAGCCTGTTCGCCCAGCAGCTCGGCACCCGTTTCCCCGTGTCGGACAAGCGCGTCCGCAAGGCGATGAACCAGCTCACTTCTTGATCGTTCTCGGGTATCAAGGGGGGATGGAACAGCACACGCTCTATCCCCCCGCCGAGCCCTACGACCACGGCCTGCTGGACGTCGGCGACGGCTCGGAGATCTACTGGGAGACCTGCGGGAACCCCGACGGCCGGCCGGCGCTGTTCGTGCACGGGGGACCCGGCGGCGGAGTGCTGCCGGACTTCCGCCGCTTCTTCGATCCCGAGGCGTACCGGATCGTGCTGTTCGACCAGCGCAACTGCGGGCGGAGCCGCCCCGGCGCCGCCGACCCCGGCGTCTCGCTGAAGACCAACACCACCTGGCACCTGGTCGCCGACATGGAACGGCTCCGCGAGCACCTGGACGTCGACCGCTGGCTGGTGTTCGGCGGATCCTGGGGCAGCACCCTCAGCCTCGCCTACGCCGAGACCCACCCGGAACGGGTGAGCGCGCTGGTGCTGCGCGGGATCTGGCTGATCCGGCCCGCCGACCTCACCTGGACGTTCACCGGGGGCGGCGCGGCGCGGCTCTTCCCGGAGGAGTGGGCGGCGTTCCGCGACTTCCTTCCCGAGCCCGAACGCGACGACCCGTTCGCCGCCTACGGCCGCCGCCTGTTCGACCCCGACCCGGCGGTGCACGTCCCGGCGGCACGGGCCTGGGCCGGGTGGGAGCTGTCGGCCAACACGCTGCTGCCCGTTCCCCCGCCCGCGGTGGACGACCGCTTCCTGCTGACCTACGGCCGCCTGCTGCACCACTACATCAGCCACGGGGGTTTCCTGGAGGCGGACCAGCTGCTGCGCGACGTGGACCGCGTCCGCCACATCCCCGCCGTGATCGTGAACGGCCGCTACGACATGAAGACGCCCCCGGACGCCGCCTGGGACCTGCACCGGGCGTGGCCGGAGGCCGCGTTCCACATCGTGGAGGGCGCCGGGCACGGTGGCTCCGAGCCCGGCACCCTCTCCCTGCTGGTCGGGGCGACCGACCGGTTCAGGTCATGAGGTGGTGATGTCGCGGCGGCGGAACCCCGCCAGCCCGGCGGCGACCAGCACCGCCACGACCGCCGTCATCACCACCAGCGGGGTGGCGGTCAGCTCCGCGCCGGGCAGCTTGGGCGTGTGCGTGAACGGCGACACGTCCAGGACCGCCTGGTGCAGGTTCAGCGCCGGACCGAGGAGGCCCAGCAGCAGGAACGCCCCGACCACGCCCCACGCAGCGTAGGACAGGCGCGGCAGCAGACCGAACAGCGCCACCGCCACGGCCGTGGTCACCCACGCGGCGGGCGCCTGCACCAGCACCGCGCCGAGCGCGTCGCCGAGCCTGCCGGGCACGTCACCGGCGGTCAGCCCGTGGACGACCCCGATCGCCAGCCCGGTCGTCAGCAGGATCACCGCGACCCCGGCCAGCGCGATCAGCAGGTGCCCGGCCGCCCAGCGGACCCGGCCGAGCGACAGCGCCAGCAGCGGTTCCAGCCGCTGCGCGCCCTCCTCGCCGCGCAGCCGCAGCGCGGCCTGCACCCCGTAGACGGCGGCGAACGCGCCCAGCATCCCCGCGGCGGTCGACAGGAACGCGTCGGTCAGGCCCTGCTGCCCGCCCATCCGCTGGATGATCTCCCTGGTCTCCGGGCTGTCGCCGACCAGGTCGTCCACTCCTTCGAGGACCCCGCCCATGATGACCCCGTAGAGGGTCAGCCCGACGGCCCACGCCAGCAGCATGCCGCGCTGGAGCCGCCAGGCCAGGCCGAGCGCGCCGCGCAGCCCGCGTCCGGCCGACGCCGGGCCGAGCCGGGGGGCCAGCATGCCCGCGCCCAGGTCGCGCCGCCCGGTCAGCGCGTAGCCCACGCCGACCAGCGGCACCACCAGCGCCGCCGACAGCGCCAGCACCCACAGCCGGTCCTCGTCGAAGGGCCGCAACTGCTGGTTCCAGCCGATCGGCGACAGCCAGGACAGCCAGCGGGCGCTCTCGGAGGCGTCGGCGACCGTCCGGACCAGGAACGCCGCGCCCAGCACGGCGAACCCGAGCAGGCGCGCGGTGCGGGCGCTCTCGCTGAGCTGGACGCAGACCGCGGCGACGGCGGCGAACACCGCGCCCAGGGCGAACCAGCCCAGCGCGAACGCCAGCGCCCCCGCCACGCCCTGCCCGGCCAGCGCGACGAACCCCAGCAGCGCCACCAGCGCGTCGGCGACCAGCGCCGCCAGCAGCGCGGCGGTGAGCGGCGCGCGGCGGCCCACGACCCCGGCCCCGACCAGTTCGAGGCGTCCGTCCTCCTCCTCGGCGCGGCTGTGCCGGACCACCAGCAGCACCGTCATCACCGCGACCATGGCCGCCAGCGCGGTCCCGAGCCGCCAGGCCGACAGCGCGCCGACCGAGGCGCCGTGCACCGGGCCGTAGAAGGCCAGGGTGCTGGTGTTGGCGTTGATGCCCCTGATGAACGACAGGCGCTCGGCCTCGGTGTCGTACAGGCCCGCGTAGCTGGAGACGGTCGACAGCGCCAGCGACCACAGCACCAGCGCCCAGACCGGGATCATGATCCGGTCGCGGCGCAGCGCCAGCCGCAGCAGCGCGCCGGTTCCGGTGAAGGCGTTCACCGCGCCACCTGCTCCCGGCCGTTGCCGTTGGCGGCCAGGTCGTCCTGGTAGTGCCGCAGGAACAGCTCCTCCAGCGTGGGCGGCTGGCTGGTGAGCGAGCGCACGCCGACCTCGGTGAGCCGCCGCAGCACCGCGTCCAGCCGGGGCGTGTCCACCTCGAACCTGACGCGGACGCCGTCGGCCTCCAGGTCGTGCACGCCCGGCAGGCCGGCGATGCCGTCGGCGGGGGCGGCCAGCTCGGCGTGGATGGAGGTGCGGGTCAGGTGCCGCAGCTCGTCCAGGGTCCCCGACTCGACGGTGCGGCCCTTACGGATGATCGTCACCCGGTCGCACAGGGCCTCGACCTCGCTGAGGATGTGGCTGGACAGCAGGATGGTGCGCCCGCCGCGCTTCTCCTCCAGCACGCACTCCTGGAAGACCTCCTCCATCAGCGGGTCCAGCCCGGAGGTCGGCTCGTCCAGGATGAGCAGCTCGGCGTCGGAGGCGAGCGCCGCGACGAGCGCGACCTTCTGCCGGTTGCCCTTGGAGTAGGCGCGTCCCTTCTTGCGCGGGTCCAGCTCGAAACGTTCCAACAGCTCCCGGCGGCGGCGCGGGTTCAGCCCGCCGCGCAGCCGGCCGAGCAGGTCGATGACCTCGCCGCCGGACAGGTTGGGCCACAGCGTCACGTCGCCGGGGACGTAGGCCAGCCGCCGGTGCAGCCCGGTGGCGTCGCGCCAGGGGTCGCCTCCCAGCAGCTCGGCGGTGCCGCCGTCGGCGCGCAGCAGTCCGAGCAGGACGCGGATGGTGGTGGACTTGCCCGCCCCGTTGGGGCCGAGGAAGCCGTGGACCTCGCCGGTCTGGACGACCAGGTCGAGTCCGTCGAGGGCGCGGGTCCGGCCGAAGGTCTTCACCAGACCGGACACGGAGAGAGCCGTTGTCATAGTTCAGAACATACTCTGTTTTCATGAATCTGTGAACTCTCTGAATCAAATGAAGTTCATATACACTGTCGGAACCGACCGGACCTGGGGAGATGATGCGCGTGACGGACCTGACCGCTCCCGAGCGGGACCAGGAGGAAGTGCTGAGGTTCATCGAGCGGTTCGCGGTGCAGATGACGGACGCGGGCTGGCAGCGGATGCCGGCGCGGGTGTTCGCCGCTCTGCTGGCGTCCGACGACGGTGCCCTCACGGCCGCCGAACTGGCCGAGCAGTTGCAGGTCAGCCCGGCGGCGATCTCGGGCGCGGTACGGCACCTCACCGGCATCCACATGGCCGTCCGGGAACGCGACCCCGGCTCGCGCCGCGACGTCTACCGCGTGCGCGACGACGTGTGGCAGGACGCGCTCCTCGGGCGCAACCGCGTGCTCGACATGTGGGAGGAGAGCCTGATGGACGGGGCGCGGGCGGCCGGGCCCAACAGTCCCGCGGGGCGGCGGCTCGTCGAGTGCGCCGAGTTCTTCACCTTCATGCAGAACGAGCTGGAGGACCTGATGGCGCGCTGGCGCGAGCATCGCGACAAGCTGCGGGCGTCCTACGACGCAAAGTGACGGCGGCGGGTGGGGTGCGCCTCACCGCCCCGCAAGTCACTGCGGCCCCACGCGTGAGGCCGTAAGGTGCATTGCATGCCTAACAGCGAAGAGCGCGACAATACCGGCCTCGGGGAGGAGGCCGTCTCCTCCGCGGCCGACCCGTCCGACGGTCCGGCGACTCCCGCCGAGCGTCCCCCCTCCATGGGGGTGACGCGCGTCCCCGGCGGGGGCGGCGGCGGGGAGGTGGCGCGCGTGGGCGACCCGGTGACGGTCTGGCCGTGCGCCAACTGCGGCCGTCCCGTTCCGCAGCCGGTGGGGGCGGTCCGTGCGATCCGCTACTGCCAGGACAACGACGGCGCGTGCGCCCGCGAGGCGCGCGACCGCCGCGACCGCGGCCGCGAGGCCCCCGGCCTGACCGGGCAGGTGGCCTCCACCTGGGAGATGGTGGAACGGCTGGAGAAGGCCGCCGACCTGCTGGCCGACTCGCTGACGGCCGAGCTGAGCGTGGCCGGGGTGGAGCGGCGCGTCGCCGAGGTCCGCGCCGAGGCCGCCCGGGAGCTGGCCGTCGCCCAGTCCGAACGCGAGGCGTCGCTGCGGCAGGCCGAGGAGGCGCGCCAGGAGGCCGGCGCCGCCCGCCAGCGCGCCGACGCGGCCGAGAACGACGCCACCCGCGCCCGCGAGGAGGCCAAGGCCGCCCTCGCCAAGCGGGACGCCGCCCAGCAGGCCTGGGAGGAGGCCCACCAGATCGCCCAGCAGGCGGTGTCGGCCAAGCTCGCCGCCGAGAGCGAGCGGGACCGGATCGCCGCCCGGGAGACCGAGCTGCTGGCCGCGCTGGAGGCCGCCCGCGCCGAGGTCGTCACCCTGCACGCCAAGGTCGCCGAGACCGAGAGCGCCGCCGAGACGCAGCGCGTGGAGGCCGCCGTCGCCAAGCAGGGCGCCGAGGACCTGCGCAACGCCATGCGCGACGCCGAGGCGTCCCGGCAGCGGGCCATGCAGTCGGCCAGCAAGGCCGAGGCCGAGCGCGCCGCCGCCGTGCGGGCCCGCTCCGAGGCCGAGGCGGAGGTGGTGCGCGCCAACGCCCGCGCCGACGAGGCCGTCAAGGAGCGCGACGCCGCGCTGGGTCAGGCCCGGTCCGCCGCCATCGAGCGCGACGAGGTCGCCACCAAGATCGGTGAGCTGGAGACGCAGGTGCGGGGCCTGTCGCAGACCGTCGCCGAGCAGCAGGCGGCGCTGGCGGCGCTGGCCGAGGAGCGCGACGCCGCGCGCGCCGAGGCCGACCGCGCCCGCCGCCAGGTCGACCAGTTCACGCAGAACACGCTGTCGTCCAACATGCCGCCGGTCGGGCGGCCCCCGGCCGCGGGCGGCGTGCTGCCGATGTCCCCGCTGCCCGGCGGGCCCCTGTCCACCGGACCGCTGCCGAGCGGCCCCCTGTCGACCGGACCGCTCCCCGGCGACCCGTCCCCGGCCCCCGGCGGCGGCATCATGGGCGCGCCCGAGCCGACCGGCGGGCACCCGCTGCCGGGCGGCCCGATGGGGGCGCCGGGCGGCCCCATGCTCGGCGGCAACCCGGTGAACCCCCCGGTCGGCACCCCCTCGGGTGGCCCGGTCGGTGGCCCCGTCAACGGCCCGACGGGCACCGGTCCGGTGAACGGCCCGGTGAACGGCCGGGTCAACGGTTCCGGTGACGGGCCCGACCGGGACGACCCCCTGTTCAGGGGGCCGTGACCCGGCGTCCGGGACACCGCGCGCGGATCGTCACCGGTTTCTGGCGATCATGAAGATGACGAACAGCGAACCGGTGACGATCAGGACCGCGTGGAACCGTTCCCGCATGGCCGTCTGCCGCAGGTTCTGCACCCGCTTGCGGCTGACCCGGACATCGAAGATGGCCCGGCGGGCACGCTCCCAGGACATGCCCATGTAGGCGGCGAGTGCCGCGATGGCGATGATGAGGAGTCCGCTGCCGTTCATCTGGCCCGACCTCCGGTTGGTGCGGAGACTCAGATTGAACGCGACCATACCCATACATTCCGTGTCCGGTGACACATTCAGCGTTACCGGCTGGTGGCGCCGGGGGAAGGGCGGGCGAACCCCGTGGCGGGCCTGGTCAGCCGCCGAACAGCCGGGGGTCGACCTCGATCCAGATCTGCTCGGACCGGCCCAGCAGCCGCCCGTCGGCCCCGTACATGGCGGTGGCGGCGTGCATCTTGCGGCCCTCGCGGGTGCGGGCCAGCCCCATCACCACGCACGGCTCGCCCGCCTCCGGGACGTCCACGACCTGCGCGGTCATGGTGCCGAGCACCGAGGGACGGCCGACGATGTCGAACGACCAGCCGCCCGGGCAGTCCAGCGCCGCCCACATGACCGCGGGGGAGGGGACCTCGGCGGGCGTCCACGGCGCGGCGACGGTGTCCTCGCCGACCCGGCCCGGCTCCAGCCGCAGCCCGTCGCCGGGCTCCCGGTCCGGGCCGCACACGAAGCAGCCGGGGAACGGGTGGTGCTCGTGGGCCCGGAACTTCTCGGCCGCCTCGGTCGCGACCTCCAGCGGCACCGGGGGCACCGGCGGCACCACGATCGCCCCGGCCAGGGCCTCGGCGACCAGCACGTCGTCATGCCACAGCCACACCCCCAGGCCGTGGTCGTCGGCGGGGGAGACCCGCAGCCCGGTGTCCAGCGGCGGCGGCTTGCGCAGCGTCACCGTCACCGTGTCGGCCGTCAGGTGCGCCGCCAGCAGCCCGGCCGTGTAACCGCCGTTGCCCGAGCCCTCCGGGCCGTGAAACCGCGTCTCAATGATCACTTGTACCCCCCGGAGGCCGTCGTGTCCCGAACCGGAGGAATCATAATGTTGGTGACCGACGTTTCAGGTGGCCCGGATGGCGATTCCGGTCACAGTGGAATCGGCCGCGCCCGCGCTCCGGCGCGGCGGAAGCCGGGCGGCGCGGCCCTCAGACGGCGCGCGAGGGCTGGGGGCGTCCCGGCCGGGTGGTGAAGAACACCGACAGCGACCCCCGCAGGCGCGCGCGGACCACGTCCTCCCCGACGGGACCGTCGGCGGGGACCGGGGTGCGCTCCAGCGCCCGGACGATGATCTGCTCCATGTTGCGGTCGGCGACCAGCACCGAGCAGGTGTCGCAGGCGTACCAGGGATAGAGCATGTTCAGCACGGCCGTCGCCGTGTCGTCGTCCGACAGGTGGGTGGTGTCCAGCTCGACCTCGAACACGTCGGTGTCCTCGGGGTCCAGCGTGGGGTAGTAGAGCCAGCCCGGCGCGGCCTCGCCGCAGAAGTCGCAGTCCGGCGTGCCGGGGTCGGGGGCGCCGACCGCGAGCTCCAGCTCGTGGTCCCACGGCTCGACCCGCCGGTTGTGGCGGTAGCCGACCGCGTCGAGCTCCCCCTCGCGGTTGTGCGTCACGTCGTGCACCTCGCCGCCGCAGCGGGCGCACATGAAGCCGAGGTCCTCCATGTCCCTCCCCTGATCGCTGAGGCACCGATCCCACCGTATCCGCCCGCGCGCCGTTCGCGCGCCCCCGTTTCGACTCCGCCGCCGTGACGTTTCGGTGCACCCGATAACGTGCCGGAGGACCCGGGAGGTGGAATCCGTGACCGACACGCGCGCCGAGGTGGTGCTGAACGCCGACAAGATCGACCTGGTCCGGGAGCGCAGGACGCTGCTGGACCGGGTGTCGCTGACCGTCCTCGCCGGCGAGCACTGGGCGCTGATCGGCCCGAACGGCGCGGGCAAGTCGACGCTGCTCGGCATCCTGGGCGCCTACACCCACCCCACCCGGGGGACCGCCGAGATCCTCGGCCACCGGCTCGGCCGCGTCAACGTGCACGACCTGCGCGCTCATCGGCCAGGTGAACCCGCGCCACCCGCTGGAGTCGGCGCGCACCGTCCGGGAGATCGTGCTGACCGGCGCGACCGGCACCATCGAACTGGTGCCGCGCTGGACGCCGGGCCCCGACGAGCTGCGCCGCGCCGACGAGCTGATCGCGTTGATGGGGCTGACCGCGCGGGCCGGGGCGCGCTGGCCGCACCTGTCGCAGGGCGAACGCGGCCGCGCGCTGATCGCCCGCGCGCTGATGCCGGACCCGCGCCTGCTGCTGCTCGACGAGCCCGCCACCGGCCTGGACCTGGCCGCCCGCGAACGCCTGCTGGCGGCCCTGGACGAACTGCGCCGCAACCGCCCCGGCCTGACGTCGGTGCTGGTCACCCACCATCTGGAGGAGCTGCCGACCAGCACCAGCCACGCGCTGCTGCTGCGCGAGGGCCGGGTGCTGGCCGCCGGACCGGCCGACGAGGTGATCACCACCGAGCTCGTCAGCGCCTGCTTCGACCACCCGGTCTCCATCTCCCGCGCCAACGGCCGCTGGACCGCGACGGCGGGCTGACCCTCAGGCCGGCACCCGGTGCCGGGCCAGGTGCGCCAGGACCGCCTGGTTGGCCTCCCACCCGTCGGGGAACTTCACCGGGACGCCCAGGTGCACCGGCTCGGTCGACGGGTGCGCGTCCAGCAGCTCGGGGATCCCGGCGCGCGCGACCACGACGCACGCGTGCCGGTGCCGCGACGTCAGCACGCACAGCCGCCCCGACTCCAGATGGAACGCGGTGGCGTCGCGGCGCCCCGACAACGGGTGCAGCACCACCGTCACGTCGTACTCGCGGCCCTGCAGCCGGTTGGCGGTGTCGACGGTGATGCCCTCGCCGTGCGGGCCGAGCGCCGCGCGGATCGCGGTGACCTGGTCGCGGTGCGCCGCGCCGATCGCGACCCGGTCGGCGGTCACCGGCTTGCTTCCCTGCTCGGAGTGCGCGACGGGACCGCGTTGCAGCAGCCGCACCGCGAGCGCCGCGGTGGCGCGGACCGCCTCGGCGTCGGTGCGCAGCGTGTGCCGGGCGGGCAGCTCGTACAGCGCCCACCCGGACGCGGCCGCCTCGTCCAGCGCCCGGTCGTAGGTGGTGCCCATGCCGCGCGCCCCGTACTCCAGCAGCCGGTCGCCCGGACCCGTCCCGGACCGGAACCCGGTGAACGGGTAGAACGCCTCCGACACCACCGGCGCGGCCGAGGCGGGCAGCCGCCACGACACCGGCAGCCGGTGCACCGGGAGGTCGGGGTTGTGGGCCAGCAGCACCGACACGGCGCTGCGCATCGGGTCCCACGCCAGGCCCGCCCAGCGTTCCACCTCCACGGTGGAGAACGGGTCGAGCTGCCCGGGGTCGCCCACGAACAGCGCCTTCTCGAACCGGCCGGCGATCCGCAGCAGCATGTCCGAGCGCATCTGGTACGCCTCGTCCACGATCGCCCACGACCACGACCCGTCCGACAGCGTCGCCCACTTCGCGGCCGTCGCGATCACCACGGCGCGGTCGGCGAGGTCGTCGGCCTTCTGCGCGACCCGCACCGAGGCGTGGCCGGTCACCCGGTCGCCGGGCACGTAGCCCGCCGCCGACAGCCGCCCCACGGCGATGTGCGGATGCCGGGTGGCGATCCGGTCGATCAGGTCGTCGACCTGCTCGTTGGTCTGCGCCACGATCATCATGCGCTCGCCGGTCTCGGCCAGGTGCGCGGTGGCCCGCACCACCAGGGTGGACTTGCCCGCGCCGGGCGGGGAGTCCACGATCACGCCGCGGTGCCCGCCGTCCAGGTCGGCCAGCACCGCCGCGACGACCCGGTCGGCCGCCGCGCCCGGATCGGCGATGTCGGTCATGACCAGTCCTCCGCCGCGTCGTCGTCGGTCGGTTCGTAGTCGGCGGGCGGCCCGCCGTGCGTCCAGGGCGTGTTCTCCTTGTCGGGGAACCGGCTCGGCCCGAACGAGCCCAGCGTCAGCGACGTGAACACCACCCGGTCGCCCACCTGCGGCACCGTTCCCGGCTCGGGGGTCAGCTTGCGGCCCATCCCGCCGGTCAGCTCCACCAGGACCGCCCCGTCCGGGCCGATCTCCACGACCGTGCCCTTGATCTTCGGGTTGGCGGCGCTGCACACCGTCGTCCCCGGATCCAGCCGGACCGGGTCCGCCGTGCGGACCCACACGTGCGGGCGGAGCTTGGGGCGCTTGCCGGACTCGTCCTTGCGGGTCGGGTCGCAGCCGGTGACCTCGCCGCCGAACGCCAGCCCGTTCAGCCGGTGCTCGGCCATCACCAGCGGGTCGTCGAACGCGCGCTGCGCGTCGTAGGCGTCCTGGGCGCGTTCCATGTCGTGCAGCCGCTTGGCCGCCCGCACCGGGGAGTCCCGGCGCGCCTGCGGGTACGCCTCGCCGAACGTCTGGTGGAAGTAGGTGAACGAGTCGCGGTCGCGTTCCCACCGCTGCGGCACGCTCGCGCCCTCCGGCAGCCCGCGCAGCAGCCCCACCGCCCGCCACATCAGCTCCCACGTCGGGGCGAGCTGGGTCTCCAGGACCGCGCGGACGCGCTCCTCGGCGCGGTCGCGGGCCGGGCCGCGCGCGGCGTCGTAGGCGGCGACGGCCGGGGCCAGGACCTCGTTGTCGAAACCGGGGTCGGTGGTGGGCCCGGCGGGCGGCGTGGCGAGCGGGTCCTCGGCCACCGCCGCCGCCTGCGGCCCGGTCAGGCCCTGCGGCGGGTCGATCCAGCCGACCAGCGCGGCCAGGTTCCCGTCCTCCAGCGCCGACTGCCCGGTCGCCCAGTGCAGCCGCAGCGTCTCGGTCATCGTCAGCAGCAGGCACGACCCGGGATGGTCGTACCGGTCGGTGAACCACGTCAGCCAGCGGCCCAGCACCGGCACCGACGGCTCCACCGCGTACGGCCCGTCGGTGCGGCGGAACCGCGTCGACCGCCCCAGCATCCGCAGGAACGCCACCCCGCCCCGGTTCGGCACCAGCAACTGCGGGGCGTCGCTGTAGCGGATGCGCTCCTCGCCCTCCTTGCCCGGCGGCAGCTCCTCGACCTGGCCCCGGCTGGACTCGATGTACTTGAGCGCGACCCGCGCCAGGTCGGCGGCGAACGCGAACCGCTGGTCCCGGTTGCGCGGCTGCGGAACCACCAGCAGCGTCGGACTCCCCGGATCGGACCCGAGCATCACCGCCAGCGGCGCGGCGGCCTCACCGGCGAGCTTGAGCGGCACCATGACCAGCGGCGCCTCGGCCAGATGGCAGTGCCGCACGGTCGCGAGCGGCTGCGCGACCCCGGAGGCGACCGCCTGGAGCTGCGCGAGAGAGGTCAACGTACTCACCCAACGCCCCCGCCCACCCACGGACCACCCAGAAGGCGCCGTCGCCCCCGGCCGCTCCGCGCTCGCGAGCCGACCCAGCCGACGCCGCGCCCCTCCAGCGTGCTCACGCTGTGTTCCCCGCACGCTTGCGGGGCGCCGAGGGGGCGCCGTCTTCCCTCGTCACTCTGGTCGCTTCGCTCCCGTCGTTCCTCAGTCCAGACGGCGCCGCGCCCCTCCAGCGTGCTCACGCCACCCCCGCCAGAGCCTCGCGGCGGAGGCGGGCGGCCAGGCGGAGCTGCCCGGCGGTCTCGGCGAGGTCCTCCGACGGCTCCAGGACGCCCTCGGCCAGGGCGAGGGCGGTCTCGACCGAGTCCACGCCGCCCAGGTCGTCGCGGACCGACCGGCCCAGCGCGCCGGTCGCGCCGCAGGCGCGGGCCTCGGCGCGGCAGAAGAACGCCATCTCGCAGCTCGACATGCACTCGGGCGCGTACCGGGCCTCCACGGTGCGCACCGCCTCCTCCAGGGCCTCGCCCAGATCGAAGGTGATCTCCTCGGGGAGCTGCGCCACGATCGTGTCGACGCGGGTGAGGCGGGCGAGCTGCCGCTCCAGCACCGCCAGCTGCGGGCGGATGTCGACCGGGGTGGCGGTGGGCCGGTTGGAGAAGTTCTCCGGGCACACCAGGAACACCTCGTGCGCCACCTTCTCGACCGGGTCGTGGCCCAGCTCGGCGACCAGCCGCCGCAGCGCCAGCACGTACACCGCCGACTGCCGCGCGGCCGCGGCCACCTGGTCCGCCTCGGCCTGCCCGTCGATCACCGCGAACGACTTGACCTCCACGATGTGGAACCGCCCGCCGAGCTGGAACGCGATCACGTCGGGCTCCAGGTAGGCGGGGCGCCCGGCGATGTCCAGCCGCAGCAGCGGATGGTCGAACAGCGTGCCCTCGCCGGTCTCCAGCGCGCGCTGGACCAGCTTGCGGGTGCGGGCGTGCCGCACCTCGCGGCCCTCGTTGTCGCCGACCGCCCCGAGGTCGTCGTAGGCGACCTCGGGCACCTCGAGGCCGAGCCGGTCGCGCAGCAGGGTCAGCAGCTCGGCGCACCCGTCGGCCTTGACCTGCGCCTCGAACGTGTTCCCCCGGGTGATCGCGAACTGCGACTGGCCGAACGGCACGCCGAAGCCCAGATGGCGGGCGACGGCGTCCTTGTCGACCCCGGCGGCGTCCATCACGCCCCGCCGGGCGCAGCCCGGATTGGCGGTCAGCGCGGAGATGGTGCGGGCGTCGTGGTTGCGCGGGGCGGCCACCCCGCGCAGCCGGTCCAGGTCCGGCGCGGTCATGCTCATCGGTCGTCTTCTCCGTCGGTGGTGCCGGTGGCGCTGCGCATGGCGCGCAGCCGGGCGCCGAACAGCCGCCCGGCGTCGTCGAGCTGCGCGCGGGCGCGGTCGGCGGCGCGTCTGCGCTGCCGCCGGTCGGTCTCGGCGTGCACGTCGAGTTCCGCGCGGGCGGCCGCGATGAGCGCCCCCGGCTCGACTGTACCGACCGCACCGGTGGCAGCACCGGGAATGTTGGCCGCGAAACGCCACAAGAGTCGCTGAACGTCCGGAGAGTCGGGACGGCGCCCGGCGTGCTCGGCGATCCGGATCGCGGCGGTGAGGAAGTCGGTGCGGGCGCTGAGCGGCCCGGAGATCCGCTGCTCCAGCGGCCAGGTGCTCACGGTGAGCAGCCCGCGGGCCGGTGCCAGCAGGTCGGCGGTGAGTGCCGCGCACAGGTAGTAGGGGCGGGCGTAGGGGGCGCTGCGGAACGAGCGTTCCTCGTCGCGGCGCAGGCTCGTCAGCCGCGCGGCGGGGAGCTGCCCCGGCAGGAACGCCGCGTACACCGACGCGATCAGCTTGGGCGCCGCGGGCGCGCCGATCAGCGTCAACGCCTGGTGGACCCGCTCGCGCACCGGCACCAGCCCGCGCGGCACGGCGGCGCGCGCCGGGGGAGGGGGCGCGGAGCGCCCGCCGGAAGGCGTGTCGCCCGCGGTCCCGTCGGGCGCCGGTTCGCTGAGCGCGGTGTCGCCGAGCACGGCCTCGTCCCAGGCCCCCTCGGCGGCGCGCAGCTCGGCGCGGTGCGCGCGGGCGGCCTGCCGGTCCCCGGCCGCCATCGCCCGGCGCACGGCGGTGCGCAGCGCGGCGATGCGCGCCTCGAGCTCCTCCGGGGAGGGGGCTCCGGGTGACGAAGGCATGACGGAGAGGGTACCGCAGCTTCCTGAAACTTCCAGCTTTTTCCAGTTTTAGTGCGGGGATGGCGTCGGGTTTGCCCGCCGTTGCGCCGCCCGGGGCATGGGTGGGATTGCGACGCGATCCGGGGGAGGAGCAGCATTGGCCACCGCACGCGACATCATGACCTCCGGCGTCCAGGGCGTCGGCGCCGACGACACACTGTCCGCCGCCGCGCGGAAGATGCGCGACCTGGACGTGGGAGCGCTGCCGGTCCTGGATCCGGACGGGCGGCTGCGCGGCGTCGTCACCGACCGCGACATCGTGCTCCGGGCCGTCGCCGAGGGCCGCGACGCCGAGCGGACGACGGCCGGGGAGGTGGCCGGGTCCGAGCTGCACACCGTCGCCGCCGAGGACGACGCCGAGACCGTGGTGCGCACCATGGGCGAGCACCAGGTCCGGCGCGTCCCGGTGCTGGACGGCGACCGCCTCGTCGGCATGATCAGCGAGGCCGACCTGGCGCGGCACCTGCCCGACGAGCTGATCGCCCGGTTCGTCGAGCGGGTCTACGCCCCGTAACGGCCGGTCAGGAACGCGGGTCGCGGCGCAGCACGTGGTCGTCCGGGACCTCCACCAGGACGATCCGGACACCGTCGGGATCCTCGATCCACATCTCGACCAGTCCCCACGGCTCCGGCCGCGGCTCGCGGGTGACCCTCACCCCGGCCGCGGCGAGCCTCCGGTGCTCGGCCCGCACGTCGCGCACCTGCAACCAGAGCATCGGCGACGACCCGGCGCGCCCCGCGCCGTGCCCCGACACCTCCAGGAACCCCGGACCGAGGAAGAACACCAGCCCCGGATCGTCCGGCGGGCCGAACTCCCGGTACACCGCCAGCCCCAGCACGTCGCGGTAGAAGCGGCGGCTGCGCTCCGGGTCGGCCGGGCGCAGCAGGATCCGGCTGCTCAGCACTTCCATCGGTGTCCCTCCGTGACTCGTGTCCCACCCTCTTCCTGTCCGGGACCCCGCTCTTCCGAACGTTCCGTCCGCGTGCCAGCCTGGGGACGTGATCGAGATGACGGGTGCGCGGGTCTGGATGATCCGGCACGGCCAGAGCGAGTCGAACGCCGGACTGCCCACCAACGGCCCCGGGGCCGCGCCGCTCACCGCGCGCGGCCGGGCCGAGGCCGCCCGGGTCGCCGCCGCCCTCACCGGCCCGCCGGCGCTGGTCGTCGCCTCGCCGTTCGTGCGGGCCCGGCAGACCGCGCTGCCCACGCGCGAGCGGTTCCCCGACGTCCCCTACGAGGAGTGGCCCGTCCAGGAGTTCACCTACCTGGGGCGGCTGCACGGCCCGCAGACCACCAACGCGCAGCGGCGGCCGTTCGCCGAGGCGTACTGGGACCGCGCCGACCCCCGCCACGTCGAGGGCGGGGACGGCGAGTCGTTCCAGGGCCTCATCGACCGGGCGCGGGCGTTCCTGGACCGCGCGGCCGGGCTGCCCGGGCCGGTCGCGGTGTTCACGCACGGGCTGTTCATGAAGGCCGTGACCTGGACGCTCACGACGGGGATCACCGAACCGGACGCGGCGGCGATGCGGGCGTTCCGCCGCCACATCGACGTCACCGTGGTCCCCAACGGCTCGGCGATCGAGCTGCGGCCGCACGGCCCGGACACGTTCGGCCCGGTGGCCGGCGCGACCGGGCACCTGGGGGCGGCCGAGCCGGAGCAGGACCCGGGCCGCCCGGTGTTCGCGGACTGACGCCTCAGGACTCGAAGCTGGCGAAGTAGCTGGCGGCCATGTCCTCCTCGCCGTGGCCGCCCTCGACGGCGCGCCGCAGCCGCTCGCCGGTCGCCTCGTTCAGGTCCGCCCGGACCCCCGCCGCCGCGGCGGCCTCGCCGATGAGGCGGGTGTCCTTGCGGGCGTTGCGGGCGGTGAAGCTCGGCGTGAAGTCGCCGTCGGCGATCGCCTCCATCTTCGCCTGGAGGTACGGGCTGTCCAGGGGGCCGCCGGTGACGACCTCGGCGAACAGCGCCGGATCGACGCCGAGCCCCTTGGCCAGCCCCAGCGTCTCGCCGACGAGCCCGGTCATCGAGATCGCGTAACTGACGGCGACCAGTTTGAGCCGCTGCGCCGCCCCGCCCGCGCCGTCGGTGTCCAGCCACAGCGTCCGGCGCCCGACCGCCCCGAACACCGGCTCCAGGGGCGCGCGCACGCTCTCCGGACCGGCCGCGAGCACGACCAGCTGCCCCTGCTCGGCGGGCTGCCGGGTGCCCTGCACGGGCGCGTCCACGAACGTGACGCCGTGCTCGGCGGCGAGCTTGGCCATGGGCTCGACGGCCTCCAGCCCGACCGTGCTCATCTGCGCCCAGACCTGCCCGGACCGCAGCGCGGAGGCGGCGTCGTCCATGACGGCGAGCACGGTGTCGCCGTCGTCGAGCATGGTGATGACGACGTCGGCGTCCGCGACCGCCTCGGCGGGCGCCGCGGCGACGGTCGCGCCGTCGGCGGCCAGCGGCTCGGCGCGTTCCCGGGTGCGGTTCCACACGGTGACGCCGAGCCCGGCCCGCAGGAGGTTGCGGGCCATGGCGGCTCCCATGATGCCGGTGCCCAACAGTGCGACGGAGGTCATCGTCGGCTCCAATTCTTGACTATTCGTTACAGATAACGGCACGGGGTCAGGCCGGGGGCGCGTCCAGGACGCGCAGCGCGGTGTCCACCACGGTGGTCAGGCGCCGCCGGTCGGCGCCGGCCTTGCCCTGCACGCGCAGCCCCTGGACGGTCGTCACCAGGAAGTCGGCCAGCGCGGCCACGTCGGCGTCGGGCGGCAGCTCGCCGCGGGCGCGGCCGCGGCGCAGCGCCGCGGTCACCGCGTCGGTGAGACGGTCGAGCGCGCCGCCGACGACGCGTCCCGCCGCCGGGTCGCGGGGAAGCCGCTCCACGGCGGTGTTGGTGATGAGGCAGCCGCGCCGCGCCGGATCGGTGACGGTCTCCTCGACCATGCCCACCAGCAGGTTCCGCAGGACGGCGCGGACCGGCCCGTCGCGGTCCAGCCGCTCGGCGGCCCCGCCGACCGAGCGTTCCGCGTACCGGGCGAGGGCGGCCTCGTACAGGCCGTCCTTGCTGCCGAACGCCGCGTACAGCGAGCCGCGCCCGATGCCGGTCGCCTCGACCAGGTCCTGGATCGAGGTGGCCTCGTAGCCGCGGCTCCAGAACACCTGCATCGCGGCCTCGACCGCCGCGTCGGTGTCGAACTCCCGGGTGCGTGCCATGGCTCGACCCTAGGTTATCTGTAACGATCGGTCAAGATTGGTCAGCCGTAGGCGGGGCTGTCCTCGGCCGGGGCCGCGTACGGGGCCGGGAAGACCTCCAGGGTGCGGTCCAGGTTCGCCGACCACCAGGCCACCAGCCCGGCCGCCCCGGCGGAGCCGCGGTCGCCGCCCGCCCCGCCCGCCGGGTCGTCGCCGAGGTAGCGGTGCCGCAGCGGGCGGACGTCGCACAGCCGCTCCCACCACTCGCGGTGGACCGCCCCCTGGATCTGCCCGGCGTCCAGGGGGAACGCGGCGCGGTGACCGCGCACGAAGGACTGCACCCGGTCCAGGTCCAGGCCCCGGTCGTCCTCGAACGTGAACAGCGCGACCGCCGCGCGCACCAGCTCCCCGGCGACCGGGCCGGTCGTCAGGGAGTCCCAGCCCAGCACGGCGGTGACGTTGCCGGAGCCGCCGTAGCGCAGGCAGCCCGGACCGAACGAGCCGTGCAGGTGCCCGACCGTGCTGACATCCAGCTCCGGGGGACGGAAGTCGGCGTACTCGTCCAGCAGCGCGCGCCGCTCCCGCAGGCGCCGCCCGGTGAGCGCGGCGAAGTCGGTCCCGTCGTCGGGCACCGAGTCCAGCAGCGCGTCGACCGCCTCGGCCGCGTCGGCCGCGCGCGGCGTCGGCACCAGCATGCTCTGCTGCACCGGGGGAGTGCAGGCGTCCAGTCCGGCGTGGAGACGGCCGAGCAGCTCGCCGAGCGCCTCGCACTGCCCGTACGTCAGCTCCAGGCCGCCGCGCCGCCGCCCCGACACCCACGGGTACAGGACGAACCCGTGGCCGCCGGCGGTGACCAGGGTCCTGCCGGTGCGCGCCGGAACCGGCGCCAGCACCGGCAGGCCCGCCGCGTCGAGCGCGGCGGTCACCTCGTGCTGGAACAGGAGCCGCCGCCGGTCCGGTCTCGGGTACTCCGCCAGAAGGAACGGGCCGTCGCCGGAGTCCACCCGCCAGCAACGGCGGTCACGGCCCTCCGCCACCGGCCCGGACACCCGGGCCTCGGCCAGGTCCCACCGCCGGGGCAGCCGGGACGGTGTCGGGTCGGTGTCGCAAGCGCTCTGGGACGTCGGCACCTCAGCACCTCGGGGCCTCGACGGACAGTGGTCGAACGGATGTTCTCACACGACGCTACCGCCCGAGGCGGGTCCGATGGAAGGAACCGCCGCGCCCGCCGGTCACATCTCGCGCAACAGGTCGCGCATGAAGTCCACGGTCAGGTCGGGCCGGGAGGCGGTGACGCACAGGTTGTTCATCGCCTGCATGTAGATGTCGACGTCGCTCGCCTTGTCCAGGTACAGCGCGCTGGTGAGCTGCTCCAGATAGACCACGTCAGAAAGGCCCGGCTCGGCGAACCGCAGGATCGTGAACGGCCCGCCCGCCGCCGCGTGGCCGCCCGCGCCGAACCGCACCACCTGCAACGTCACGTTCGTCAGCTCGGTCATCGCGATGAGGTGCTCCAGCTGGCGGCGCATCACCGCCGGGCCGCCGAGCGGACGGCGCAGCACGCCCTCGTCCACCACGGCCCACAGCGTCGGCGCGCCCCGCTGGGTGAACCGCTCCTGGCGCGTCATCCGGACCTGCACCCGCCGCTCGGTCTCCTCGTCCGTGGCGTCGGGGTAGCCCAGGCGCACCACGGCCTGCGCGTACTCCTCGGTCTGCAGCAGGCCCGGAACGAACTGCACCTCGTAGGCGCGCAGCAGCGACGCCGCCTCCTCCAGCCCGAGGTAGGTCTCGAACCAGCTCGGCAGCACGTCGCCGTACTGGTGCCACCAGCCGGGCGTGTTGGCCTCGCGCGCGAGTTCCAGCAGCGGCGCGCGTTCGGCCGGGTCGGTCACCCCGTACAGCGTCAGCAGGTCGGCGACGTCGCGTTCCTTGAACCCGACGCGGCCCAGCTCCATCCGGCTGATCTTGGAGTGCGAACCGCGGATCTCGTACCCGGCCTCCTCGGTGGAGATGCCGCGCGCCTCGCGCAGCCGCCGCAACTGCGACCCCAGCAGGATGCGCAGCACGGTGGGGCCGCCGCGCCGCGGATAGTCGATCACACGACCGACCTGGGGTCCGCCCTCGGGCGGCGGGGTCGGGGCAGCGGATTGACGGGACAAGCGGTCACCAGCCAGTCGACGGTTGGAAACGCGGGCGGAAGTGTTACCCGCCACATCGTAGAGGATCAGCATCCAGATTTGGGATGGGTGAAAATCCCCGCAGCAGGTCCGGGGGCGGGACGGTGACGAAGCTCTCGTCTGTCACGGTGAACCTTGGGAAAGCCGTGACGGTCCTTGTATAGGGGGACGGATGTGTCCTGCGACGGCACACCCCGTTCCCGGACCGAACATTCATCGCGTCTGTGGGGAACGCCATGAACTCGACCCGTCGTGAAGTGCCGGAAGTGCGATTCCTGACCTCGGGTGAGGTGACGGACACGGACCGGAACGAGGCCGAACGCGCCGTCCGCGCCGCCCTGTCCGACATTCCCGGTGACATCGACACCGTCCAGGTCACCCTGACCCTGCTGGCGGACCCGTCACTTCCGCGCCCGGCCCTGGCGCAGGCGCTCGTCGCCGTCGACGGCCACCGGCTCCGCGCCCAGGCGGCGGCCCCGGCCCTGCCCGAGGCCATCGACCTGCTGCGGAACCGCCTGTCCCTCCGCGTCTCTTACCTGCGGGCCAGCTAATCCTTTCCTCCCAGAGGGAAATTCCGCACCACAGGTCACAATGGTCCGGCGGCGCCGCGGCGCGCCGCCGGAAAACCGGTTGCCCGGCCGATCGGCGTTCGGCCACGGTGACCGGGATGGGAACGCACCAGATCCGCGCCCGGTACGACCGCGACTCCATCACCGTCTACCAGGCGTTCCGGCCGGAGATCGCCGACGCCGCCTGCGCGGCGGGACGTTTCGTGCCGCCTTTCTCACGGGAGCGGATGACCTGGATCAAACCGTCGTTCCTGTGGCTGATGGCCCGCAGCGACTGGGCCCGCAAACCCGGCCAGGAACGCGTCCTCGCGGTCCGCATCACCCGCGCCGGATGGGAGGAGGCCCTGAGCCTGGCCGTCCCGACCCATCCGGACCGGCGGGTGTTCCGCGACAGCGGCGAGTGGCGCCGGCGCTTCGCCGAGTCCGTCGTCCACGTCCAGTGGGACCCCGAACGCACCCTGCGCGGCGCGAAACTCGAAGACCGCAGCATCCAGATCGGCCTGAGCCGCCATGTCATCGACCGCTACGCGGACGAATGGACGTTGGAGATCGAGGACCGCACCCCGCTGGTCCGCAAGATCCATCGCCTCCTTCAAGAGGGCAGGACGCGCCAAGCCCGAGACCTCCTCCCCGAAGAACGCCTCTATCCCCTCCCCGGCCACCTGGCCGGCGGAATAGGCGCGGACTGACTCTCCCCACCCGCGGCCGACACGTTCAATGCTTCCCCATGGCGTTCGCCACCTGACCGAACGACCCTCTTCCGTCGCTGCCGGAAGCCCCCAGTTGAGATCGCAGCGGGCCGTTCAGCAGCACGACCCATCCGACGCTCCAAACGCGCACCGCCCAAGAACAGAACGCCACCAAACTCCTGTTCCCAAGCCCATTCGCGCAGGTGAGCGAAGAGCACCCCGGGTAGCGCGTCACCCGGACGAACGGTTTCCCGGATTCGAACGGACGACCACCGCCCACCCCCAAGGAGCCGCCCCATCAATGAGTCGGCTGTGGCGGACCCGGACAGCGGTGGCAATGCAACGAAGGCCGCGAAGCGCTCGGCTCAAAACCTCGGAACAGCGGCGCCCCTGAATCAGCCGTGCTATGACCAACGCTCCTCGGGCCATGACCAGAGCGACCGGTAACAGCACCTCGACCCAACGGTGGCCATCGGCCCGGACCTGCGAGTCCAGGCCGACTCCGGCATCCGGCTACGACACAACGGCCGGCCAGCCGAAGAGCATGACAACGCCACGCGGAGAGGGACACCCGCAGCCATGAGCACTTGTCATCCGGTGAATCATGGGCGCCTCACAGAGCCCGGAACCATCGATCGAGCGCTGCGAAGTCCTCGTCGGAGAGTCCCCGGGACGCCTCCACGCGATGGAGGAGAGCCCGGCCGCGATGGTGCGCGGACACCCAGTCCCGATCGGCGTCGGTGATCTCGTCGTCGACCCAGGCGAACGGACGTCCGGCCGCCCAGCTCACCAGGGTCCTGGTCTTCCAGTGGAGCCCGAACCACCGATCCTCGTGTTCATGCTCGTCGGATGGCTCCGGCCAGCTCACCACGGGCAACCATGGCAGCCCGATGAGGGCTGCCAGCTCGTCGTTGGCAGCGTCCTCCCAGGTGGTGGCCCAGACGAGTTCGCACGGCAACGCCGCCAGCCGACGGCCCACCTCGGGGACGAGCCGCGCCAGGTGGGAACCCACCGCGGTAGCCCGCGGCCCACGCCGCGGGTCCTCGCCGAACGGGAGCAGCGGCCCGTCGACGTCGAGGAAGAGTAGCGGGCGCTGCATGTGGCCGGTCATGCGGCGCTGACCTCGTCACGCGCGCCGAGCGCGCCGCGTCCGAAGCGGACTCCGGCACGCACCGACGCGACCATGTACGGGGCGTTGGCCCGGATGGACTCGATGAGCTTGAACGCCATGGCCAAGCCGGCGGTTCGTGAGCCGGGCCTCGTCGTGGCCCTGGTGCGATGCCGCACGCTGACGAAGGCCCGGCTCGACGGGGTCGGCCGTACGAGGGCGGACCCGGCGCTCGACGGGAGAACGGTCAAAGGCCGGCAGCCCGTCTCGAACACGGGCCACCGCGACCTCCGTGACCGCCTTCCACGCGTGGTCCTTGTCCCCTGCGTTCCAGAACCCCGCCGGCGCCTCGATGGCTAGATGCGTCGACTCGGACATACCCCCAGCACGATAGCGATTTCGTGAAAGCAGCGCCTCTGCTCGCGAGCCTGCGAGAACACCTCGCGCAGCGCATCCCAGAACCCACCGCGTCATCACCCACGGCGAAGACCGAGACGCGCACACGCCGCGCCGCCGGCATTCGCACAACAGGCTGGCCCCGGACTCGCCCGCTACTCGGCACCGCCGTCCAGCGCGACCAACCTCTCGCGGCCGCCGACCCACAGACGGACATGGCCCGCAGGGGGTGCCCCCACGTCTTTGGGCAAGTTGGTCGGATGTGGGTTCGGGGCGGCTGGAACGATGTGTTCGTGCATGCTGATGATCAAGTTGGCGAGGGTGTTCCCGCGGAGCTCGCAGCGGGGCTGCGGGACGCGGTCGACGGCCGCCCGGTGAGGATCGTTCCTTCCGTCTGTGAGGGGTGCGGCGGTCGTGTGTTCTTCGTGCTGGTCAACGCGTCCGGAGCGGAACGGGAGTGTTCGGGCTGCGGGCGCCGTGCGTTCATCGCGGACAGCGAGGAGTACTGGAACGAGGAGTCCTGGGAGGACGACGAGCCCGGCGCGGCCGGCTGCCCCTGCGGGAGTGAGGAGTTCGAGGCCGCGGTCGCGTTCTCGCTCGGCGCTGACGGATCGGTCCGCTGGGTGACCGTGGGCCTGCGATGCGCCATGGACGGGTTCTGCGGGGTCTACGCCGACTGGAAGATCGACTACGGTCCCACGGACCACCTCCTGACCATGGTCTAGACCTGCGGGGCGACTGCCCGAACGAGAACGTTCCGTCGCGCAGCACCGCGAACAGGACGTCGGCCCGGCGCCGAGCAAGGCGGAGCAGGGCCTGGGCGTGGTGCTCGCCCTGGGCGATCTTCTTGCCGTGGCAGGCCCGAGGTGCCGGATCGCCCAAGGCGGCGAACGCGGAGAGAAAGAAAGCCCGTTCGAGCTGCCTGTTCCCCCCGGGACGGTTGTTCGCCGCGGATCGATGAGCCCGAGATCCGGATCGTCGGGGCGAGTCCGGCATAGGCGGCCAGATGGCCGGCGGTCGGCGGCCGGAAAGGCGCTGCCGTCGCCGACCTCGATCAGGACGCGGGCTCCGGTCCTGACACCGACTCCCGGCATCGACGTCAGAACCTTCGAAGAAGGGTGGTCCTCCAGCGGTTCCCCGATCCGCCCGGCCGGTGGGTTCCGCTGGTCGAGTATGGCCGGCAGCGAAGCGACCCGACCAGGGAGGACCAGCGCGGCCGCCTTCCCTCCCAAGACCGCCACGATCTCCTCGTCCGACGCGGCGAAGACCTCCTCGTCCCGACGCTCGGCCATCCTTGGCGCCTTCGGCCGCGGCAGGGTGGCCGGTCGCCGCCGTCCGGCCTCGCGTCTCTGGGCCGGTGACCCGAACCGTTCCAGCGGCGTGAGGACGGCCGGGCGCCGCAACCGCGGCCCCAGGACTCGTTCCAGCGAGGGACGGATCTGGGCCAGCAGTCCGTACGGCCGCTTCGCGACCCGGACGGCCTCGCCAGGGGCACCGAGCCGCCACCTCCACGTCACGGAGAGATCTTCCGGCTCGGGTGAAGCCGGTGCTCAACCCCCTCATCAGCGGTCCGTCGATGCCCCACCCCCGTGGCACCACTCTCCCGGACCATGAACAACAAGGAGGGGAGGCCATGCCGGACCCGAAGGCCGGAGGCTCCATTGCGGAGCCACGAAAAAGATGATGGGGGCGCGCCGCGTGCGTCCAGCGCACGCGGCGCCTCCTCAAGCCGCGCCTCCTCAAGCCGCGCCTCCCCAAGCGGCGCGTTCTTACGGATCGCGTGCCCTTCGCGCAGGTCGCGCCGTCTCCCCGGGCTGCTGATGAGGGCTGTCCCTCGCATGCTGATCGCGTTGCGGGTGCGAGGTTCCGCGCAGGCATGCTGCGCCATTCGCACACTGAGCGTTGTTCATGCGAAACGCGTGGAACGCGCGGTCTGCGGAAGCTGTGATCCTCAGATGGGTCGCGTTGTTGGTATGGCGTGCGCTGTGTGTACGGGGCAAGTCGTTCATGAGTGCCTCCGGGAGCGTCGTCGGGGTCGCGGCTGATCTGGCAGTGACGGGGATTCTGCGCTGACGGGATCGTCGGGGGCTGGTTCGGCCGAGGGGAGTTGAGCTGCTCGTGTGCGGTGGACGCTTACGCGAGGCGCGCTGAGCAGGCGATCGAACGCTGATGTGATCGGTTTTGAGTGAGAGTGCCGGGGGCGGGCCTGGCCAGAGAGCTATTGGTGCTTCGGCTGACTCTTGCGTTGGGCTGCGCGTGTGCGTCGGATGTTTGTGGGATGCGGCGCGTATGTGGCTGGACTCAGATGTCTGGGCCAGGCTTGTTTCGTTCGGTGGATGCGCGTCTTGGTGTGTGCTTTGGGCTCGTTACGGGGTCTGGGCGGGGTGGGGCGGCGGCGTAGGGACTTGGAGGACTACGCGGGCTTGGAAGCCGCCGCGTTCGGATGCTTTGGCGGCGCGCAGGGCCTCCAGCTCCTCGGGGGTCAGGTCGTGCAGGGCGGCCAGGGCGTGGAGCACCTCAAGGATGTCGGCCAGTTCGGCGGGGTCGTTCTCCGCCGTGTACTCGGCGACTTCTTCGTGAAGCTTGGCCCGCAGCAATGTCGCGTACTCGTCTTCGGCCGCAACACGCGCGTCCGGGGTCGCGCCGCTCGCCCGGATGATCTCGGGAATGCGGTCGCGGACGAGTTTCTCGATGTGGCCGGTGGCGCTCATGGGGCATGACGTTAACGCTCCTTTCCGCCGGTCAGGCCGCGACCCGCTCCGGCGAGCAGGCGACCAGTTCGTGCAGGGCCGGCGGCAGCCCCTTCCCGAGCCACTCGTTGAGTGAGCCGGGGAAACGGGTCGGTGGGTCCACGCGCAGCAGGCGCGGATCGAGCGGGGTCAGGCGGATGGGGACCGGGTCGCCGTCCCAGGCCGGGTCCCGCACGCCCCAGTGGGCGGCGAGGTCGTTGCCGGTCAGCTCCAGCTGCTCGGGTAGGCGGTGGAGGCCGGGGCGGTTGCAGAGCGGGAGGAGTCGCTGGGCGGTGGTGCGCAGGAGGTTGAGAGAGGCCAGGCCGTGTGCGCAGCCGGCGCCGGCGAGCCGCAGTTCGGGCAGGCCGAACCGGCCCATGCCCCTGGTGGTCAGGGTGACGCAGGCGCAGCCGTCCGCCGTGCCCTCGGCGGTGGCGCACGCGCCGTCGGACGTGTCCTCGTGCTCGGGCGGCAGCCAGACGCCCAGCCAGTCGTCGGCCGGAACGAAGCTGGGGCGCTCGACCGGGCCGGGAAGCACCTGGCCGGTGTCGGCGTCGACCGGCACCCCGTGAACGGCGAGGGCGAGCGCGCGGGCCATGGCCCGCGCCACCCGCAGGCCGAACGGCCGGTCGGCGGCGGGCAGCACGGCGGTGACCCCGATGTGCCAGCGGGCGGCGTGGGCGCGGTCCGCCAGCCAGCCGGTCCGCGCGCCGGGCCGCAGATCCCAGGGGGACAGGGCCGCCGGATGGGTGGTGATGCCGAGGCGGGCGCTGCCGACCCGGCGCGCCGCCTCGTCGGTGAACGGCCCGGGCAGTGAGGGGAGGCCGCTCGGCCGCCGGTCGGCGGCGACGACGAACGTCGCCGTGGTGCGCTCGGGAACGGTGATGGTGACGCTGCCTGACATGGTCGCCTCCATGGGCCGGTGACGCTTTCCGTTGACGCACACCACGGTGCGTGACCGGACCAGGGCGACGGAAGACAGAATCCGATTCTGTGGATAACTCGGTTCTGGAGCCCGGAAAACGATCGGGGCCGGTCCCCGGGGTGTCCCCGGTGACCGGCCCCGAAAGGGCGGTGCGGTCAGCGCGTCAGCGCGCCGACGGGTCGATGTAGTGGCGCTCGCCCGGGCCGACGTAGACCTGCCGCGGGCGGCCGATCTTGGTGGCCGGGTCGTTCATCATCTCGCGCCACTGCGCGATCCAGCCGGGCAGGCGGCCCAGCGCGAACAGCACGGTGAACGCGTTGGTCGGGAAGCCGATCGCCCGGTAGATGATGCCGGTGTAGAAGTCGACGTTCGGGTACAGCTTGCGCTCGATGAAGTACTCGTCGTTGAGCGCGACCTCTTCCAGGCGCATCGCCAGGTCCAGCAGCGGGTCGGACTTGCCGAGCGCGTCCAGGACCTTGCTGGTGGCCTTCTTGACCACGGCGGCGCGCGGGTCGTAGTTGCGGTAGACGCGGTGACCGAAGCCCATCAGCTTGACGCCGGGCTCCTTGCGCTTGACCCGCTCGACGAACGAGTCCACGTTGTCGCCGTCGGAGTGGATGCGCTCCAGCATCTCCAGCACGGCCTGGTTGGCGCCGCCGTGCAGCGGGCCGAACAGCGCGTCCACGCCCGCCGACACCGAGGAGAACAGGTTGGCCTGGCTGGAGCCGACGAGGCGGACCGTGGAGGTGGAGCAGTTCTGCTCGTGGTCGGCGTGCAGGATGAACAGCATGTCCAGCACGCGCACGATCTCGGGGTCGACCTCGTACGGCTGGGTGGGCAGGCCGAAGGTCATCCGCAGGAAGTTCTCCACGTACCCCAGGGAGTTGTCGGGGTACAGCAGCGGCTGGCCGATCGAGGTCTTGTAGGCGTAGGCGGCGATCGTCGGCAGCTTGGCGATCAGCCGGATGCTGGACTGGTCGACCTGCTCGGGGTCGAACGGGTCCAGGCTGTCCTGGTAGAAGGTCGACAGCGCGCTGACCGCCGAGGACAGCACCGCCATCGGGTGCGCCCGCCGCGGGAAGGCCGAGAAGAACGCCTTGAACTTCTCGTCCAGCAGCGTGTGGTTGCGGACCCGGTCGGTGAACGACGTGAGCTGGTCGGAGGTCGGCAGCTCGCCGTAGATGAGCAGGTAGGCGACCTCCAGGAAGGAGGACTTCTCCGCCAGCTCCTCGATCGGGTAGCCGCGGTAACGCAGGATGCCCGCCTCACCGTCGATATAGGTGATGGCCGAGGTGGTGGAGGCGGTGTTGGTGAAGCCGGGGTCGAGGGTCACATGACCCGTCTCTTTCAGCAGCTTCCCGACACCCAGGCCCGACGGGCCCTCGGTCGCCTGCGTCACTTCGAGGGGCATCCGACCGCCGCCGCCGTGGCTGAGCTCGAAATCCGACATACTCGCTCGCTCCCAACTCCGTCCACAACTGCGTAGACGTTCCGATCCTCATCGTATCCAGGCGATCATGCTGGTTTGATCCCGGGCGTCACCGTTGACGAACGCGCGTTCACGATGTTGCGCTGGGCGACATGGACTCCCACAGCGCACCCGAACTCGTCGCACGGGCCCGGGAGGAGATCTCGGTCACGCCGTTCCGCAACCGTTTCCTGGACCTGCTCGACACGGGCCGCATACCGCGCGAACGCCTCGCCTGGTTGGCCGGAGAGGAGTATCGCATTGTCGGCAGCGACCGGCGCAGCTTCGCCCTGCTGGCCTCCCGCCAGCCCGGACCGCCCGCCGACGAGCTGTTCCTCGGGCTCGCGCAGGGGGAGGGGCAGGCCCTGGCGCTGCTCCAGGACTTCGCCGCGGCCCTCGGCCTGAGTGAGAAGGATCTCAGAGAGTACGAGCCGCGACCCGCCGCCCAGGCCTATCCCGCCTACCTCGCGCAGCGCGCCGCGTTCGGAACGGCCGCCGAGGTCGCGCTGGCCATGCTCGCCAACCTGGAGGAGTGGGGCGGCTACTGCGCCCGCGCCGCGGAGGCGCTGCGCGCCCACTACGGGATGGACGAGAAGGCGGTCGCGTTCTTCCGCTTCTTCGCCGAGTCGCCGCCCGGCTTCGAGGAGCAGGCCACCGCCGTCGTCGCCGCCGGGCTCGCCGCGGGCGAGGACCCGAACGCCGTCCTGCGCGCGGCCCGCCTGCTGCACGCCTACGAGACCGGCTTCTGGGACTGCCTGGTGGAGGGGCTGGGGTAGGCCCGCCAGGTAGACCCGTCACCGGGTTTTCCACAGAACGCGGTTCGCCCTGGCGGGGCGGGGGCGCGGAAGCCGAGGCTGGCGGAAACGCCCCGGCGACAACGAGGAGCAGCCATGCCCGCCCCCACCAAGCCCACCGCCAAGCCCACCGCCAGGCCCACCACCAAGCCCGCCGCCCTGAACGCCCGCGACCTCGCCGCCGAGCTCGGCCTCACCTCCTGGCAGCTGCGCCTGGCCAGGGCGGACGGGATGATCCCCGAGGCCGATCTCGACGGCCGCTGGTCGCCCGAGCTCGTCCGCTCCTGCGTCGAACGGGTCCCCGACATGCTCGCCGCGTACGGCGACCGACCCCCGATCGGCGCGGTCCGCGCCGCCGCCCTGCTGTCGACCCGCGCCGGTATCGACGTGGAACGCGCCGACGTGGAGACGCTGGTCACACGCGGCGTCCTCCAAGTGATCGGGAATTACCGGGGCAAGCCCCTCTATCTACGGCGCGATCTGGAGGAACTGGATGACGCGACGGTCGTGGAGGTGGTCACGGCCCGCAAGGGAGTGCTGCACGACACCGTCGACGGGCACGGGGCGGCCCGCGTGCTCGGCTGGCCGAAAGCGGTCTTCGATCTGATCGCCGCACGGAGCGGCCTGACCGCCGACCGGCTCGGCCGCTACCCCCTGGACGGCGTCCGGGCCCTGGCCGCCGACCCCGAACTGTCCGAGCAGGCCCGCCAGAAGGCGCACGCCGCCGCGCTGGCCAAGGCGCGCAGGGACGAGAACCGCCACGAGGAGACCCTTCGCGACTGGCTCCAACGCTGCGCCGCCTACCTGGATCGGGCCACCGAACGACCACCCGACGCGACCCAGGTCGCCCGAACCCTGCGCGCCCTGATCACCGCGAGACGGCAGACCGCCGAGCCGCCATCCTGACCGCCACCCTGACCGTCGGCCCAGGCGAGGCCGCCGGAGAGGAACCGCATCTCGATCGGCGGTTTCGGCCCGGGTGCCATGGGTTGGCTGCCTGCGCGAGTGGAACGTCGGGGCGGCGGTGTGCCCGGACAGGCGGCCTGGCTGACCTGTCCGGTCTCCCCGGCCGTCTTCAGACCCTCCGATCCGGTGATCACGCACGAACCGAAGGCGGCCTCTCGGGAGCGTGGTCACGGGGCCCCGGTCGTCATGGAGGTGAGTCGCTGGACTTGAGCAGGTTGTCGGGACGGACGTGGTCGATCGGCTCGCCGGGCCCCGGCGCGGCGGGGGAGCGGCCTGGTCAGGGGCGTTTGGGACGTCGCTTCCTGGGGCGGCCGGCTTCGACCGCGGCGCGGAGCCGGTCGAGGGCCTCTCCCCGGGACATCGCGGGCACTCGTTCGGGCAGGTCGATGGTCAGTCCGGGAGGTGTGCGGACCAGGCCTTCGTCGTCCACCGCGACCCGGGCCCCGGGCCAGTCGCCGAGGAGGACCGCCGACAGGACCTCGGGGTGGCGGTCGAGCATCCGGAGGACGCGTTCGGCCTCGGCCTCGATGTCGGCCACCAGCAGCAGGCGGCGGGTGGAGGAGCCGTGCCCGTCGCGGCGGGCGGCCAGCTCGGTCTCCAGGTAGGCCAGCGCGGCGTCGAGATTGCCGGGGATGAACAGCTCCTCGGCGGTCTCGTCGGGCCACTCGTCCTCGGCGAGCCCGAACAGGGCGGTCGCGTCCGGGCGCGGCACCACCACCAGCGCGGTGTCCCGGCACTCCTCCAGCGCGGTCAGCGCCATCACCCGCGCGGTGTCGGCGGCCCCCGGGCCGGCCAGCCCCAGCACCGGGACGGCGAACGGGTCGATGCTCGGCCGATACGTGAAGTGAACGGTCTGCTCCGGGCCCTCGGCGCTGACGGCGGGGGCCGGCAACGCCGCGCCCGCCGCGGCGTAGATCCGGCGGCGCAACGGATAGGCGATGCCCGCGGCGGCCGGGATCAACAGCCCGAGCAGCAGCAACGGCTGCAACGCGCTCGCCTCGTCGGCCCCGCCGCCCGCGCGGGGCCTGACCGGCGGGGGCGCGGCGGTGCCGGACGGGCGCGCGGTCGGCGTCGGACTGTTCACCCTGGGAGAGGGGGACTTCACCGGTGGAGCGGGCTTCGCGGCGGGCGTGCGCCGGACGGCGCGCGGGGTGCGGTCCGGGGGCGTCCGGCGGTGCGGCCTGCGTTCGGCGGCGCGGGGACGCTTGATCCGTTTCGACGGCCCGTACATCACCCGCCACGCCTCCTCGCACATGCGCGCGGTGTACCAGTCCTCGAACGCGGCGGCCCGGCGGCACACGGCCGGGATCTCCTCGCGCGGATTCGGCCGCGCCGCGACGGCCGCTCCCGCCGTGGCGCTCGCCTGCGCCGGAACGGCCGTGACCAGCAGGGACGCGCCGAGCACGGCCGGAGCCAGCACGGCCGGAGCGAGAGCGCGGACTCCGGCCGCGGACACGCAGCCCAGCGCGCCGCACGCGCATCGCCAGGCCGCACCGGCGAGCCTGCGGTCTGCCAGGAAACGGTTCATCTATCGCCTCGGGGGATCGCGGTGGGCACCGTCAGGACGACGATCGTAGTCAATCCGGCTACGGAGCGTCGCGAATTACTCACAGTAGATCGTTCGCGGTGCCCGCGAAAGGCCGGCGGGCTTCCCGGTGGAACCCCGGACAGAAGTGGCAACGGTTTGTAAAATGATGGTCACCCGCAGTGAGTTCGCCGAACGTGGGGCTTGCATTCCGGCGACCGCTCGGGATTTCGGACGTGTTCCCCGCGGGGAGCGTCCGGGGCACCGGCTCATCCCGCGTATCCGGGCCGGAGAGAACACGGCACTACGGACGAGTGAGAGGTGACGGGATGTGCCGACTGTTCGGCATGAGCACCGGCGGACCGCGCGCCACGGCCGCGTACTGGCTGCTGGACGCTCCACAGAGCCTGCGGGCGCAGAGCCATCGCATGTCGCACGGGGCCGGGCTCGGCTGGTTCTCGCTGGGGAACGAACCGGTCCGCGACCGCGCGCCGCTGGCGGCGTTCCAGAGCACCGACTTCGCCCTGCACGCGCGCAACGTGGTGTCGCACACCTTCGTCGGGCACGTGCGCGACGCCTCGGTGGGCGGGCTCACCGTGCACAACTGCCATCCGTTCGTCATGAACGACCGGTTGTTCGCCCACAACGGCGTGGTCAAGGGCTGGGACACGCTGCGCTCCTGGCTGACCGACGTCGAGCGGGCGCACGTGGCGGGGGAGACCGACTCGGAGCTGGTCTTCGCCTACATCTCGGCGGAGATCCGTAGGCGCGGCGACACCACGAAGGGCATCATCGAGGCGGTGGGGCGCATCGGCGCCGAGCTCCCGCTGTTCTCGCTGAACCTGATCATCGCGGAGGCGGGGCGGCTCTGGGCGCTGCGCTACCCCGACTCCAACGAGCTGTGGGTGCTGTCGTCCGGCACCCGGGAGCCGGGCGGCGCTCCCGGCGGGCCGGGCCGCGCCCCGGGGCCGTCGGGGACGGTTCCGGCGGTGGTGGTCGCCAGCGAACCCATGAACGGGGACCCCGGTTGGCGGCTCATGACCCCCGGTGAGCTATTGATAGTGGAGGGGCTGGCGGAGACGTCGCTGACCCCGTTCGACCCGCCCCGCCATCCGCTGCGGCGGTCGGACCTGACCGCGCGCGAGGCCGCCTCCCAGGACCTCGGCGCGGGCGCGCTGCCGGAGGGGATCACCTTCGGGGAGACCGCTCCCCTCGGGTCGGTCACGGTGGGGAACGGCCCCGCCACGGAGCCGTCCCCGACGGACGGGATCGCCGATGGTGTCGCGGAGCCGTCTGTCCAGTGTTGACACGCCCCAAGCCACGAAAAAGACCGGCTGTGGCCGATCTCGTGGCGTTTCCAGTGGTATCGACAGGAAATTTGCGGGGAATGTGTACGTTGGGTAGATCAACAGCGTCGTGAGCTGCGGGGTCGTTCGCAGCCCGGCGTACCGCACCATCAGGAGGTACACGTGACTCGCACTCTGGCGAGGGGCACCCGCGTCACAGGGGCCGAACGCACCCAGCTGGCGGCCGAACTGGCACCGCGCTACGCGGCCGGGGAGAGCATCCGCGACCTGGCCGCCGAGACCGGTCGCTCCTACGGCTTCATCTACAACGTGCTGAAGGAGGCGGGCGTCACCCTCCGTGGCCGCGGCGGCAACACGCGCAAGAAGAAGGGCTGACGCGGTGTCCCCCTTGCCCCCCAGGGGGGCGCCGGCAGCCTAGGGACGGCCGGACGTCTCCGTGACAGCGGCGCGTCCGCCGAGGTCGGCCAGGTCTGCTGCCGCCCGCCCGGCCAACCATCCCTCATAGTTGGAAACCGAGCCCGTCCGGCCCCGAGACAGATTCGGGAACATCTCGTCAACGGCCCGCCGGACGGCACGGTCACGCTCGACCAGCACGGGAAGCAGATCCTTCCCGGCGGTCTCCGCGGCCACCCGGTCCACCGTCTCCCGCAGCCGCTCCCCGACACGCGTCGCGTACGCGTTGAGAAAGGCGTGGCGGAACGACCGGGTGCGTGACCTGCCCCGCGCGTCGCGTCGAGGCCCCGCGTGCACCATCTCCGCGGTCGCCTGCACCAGCAGCGAGGTGAACAACACCTCCACCGCGGCCAGGTCCGCCGGGAACCCCAGCACCGTGGAGAACCCCAGCTCGCGGTGCCACACCGCCCGGCAGCGGTTGGCCTCGGCCACCACCGTCAGCAGCACGGCCTTGGGAGCGTCGTAGGGGCTGTCGACGGCCACGCGGCGCCCCGCCGGGGCGAGTCCCGGGCCGTCGCCCGCGCCCAGCAGGGCCTGGTCGATGCTGTAGCGGGCCATCAGCTCCTGGGCCCGCGCGCTGAGCGCCTCGGCCTCCTCGGGGAACTCGGTCGACTCCGCCTTGGCCAGCAGCGCCCGGACCCGGCCCAGTATCCGCTGGTCCACCTCGTGCTCTCCCGCGCCGCTGAGCGGCCCGGCCCCGGCCCCACCGGGCCGCGGCCCGAGATGCGGAAGCCGGGGGAGCGCGACCAGCAGCCGCAGCAACTCCACGGCGCACGCGTCGAGAACGTCCGGGGCGACGCCCTCGCGTTCGCACCAGGCACGCGCGTGGTCGCCGTCCCCGCCCCACCACACCCGCGCGCCGAGCGTGGAAAGCTGATCACGCCACCGGCGGTCGAACGTCTCGGCGGGGTAGGCGCGGACCTCGGCGGCGACGGCGTCCACCAGCAGCCGCCGGTGCCGTGCGCTGAGCCTGCGGCCGGCGTAGTGGACCAGGTCGGCGGGTTGCCAGCCGCGCTCCCAGACGACCGTGACCGCCCGGCTCAACCGCCCCAGCTCCCGGCCCCCGCCCGCCGTCACATCCGCCTCCGTCGTCCCACGAGCCCCGGCGGTTCCAGGGCCCTGAGCATCCTGTCACGCGCCACCGACAAACATGCCGAACGACGAACATCCGTTCCCCGCCACGCCGACACGACACCGACCCGGCCGACCGCACCCACGCGAACAGCCTTGTCCACGCCCACCACGCCCACCACGCCAACGCCGCTCACGCTGCCAACGCCGCCCGTGCCGTCAACGCCATCTGGCCGTCAACGTTGCCGGGGCCGTTCGCGCCTCCAACGCTGTTCAGGCCGCCAACGTTGTCCAGGTCATCAACGTCGTCGGAGCGAGAGTGACTGGTCGTGACCGTCCGTTCTTACGCTGACCAGTGCCGTGCGGTGCGAGAGCGGCTCCTGTCCTTCGGCGCTGCCCGCATGACCGGCTCGCATGTGCTGGCGGTGTCTGGAAGGGGATGAGGAGGCTTCGACGGGGTGGAGCTGGAGTCGTGCCGTGCTCGATCGCTTGCGGCCGTCGACCGGATCCTGGCTCTCTGGGGGCGACACGGCCCGAGCCGGGCCGGGCGCCGTTGGCGTGGGTCATGCCCTCAACGCGTCGCGGCGCCGACGAAGTGGTCGGCGCCCCGGAAACCCATACGTGCGATGTTATGAACTTGTTTCATTATTCATAATGACACCGACGGTCATTGGTCCACTAGTGCTTGCGATATCGCCGATTTTTCTCAGTGCCATTGATGCTTATGGCGTCATTGGCTCTTGCGGCGGTCGTCCGCGCGGTCTCGGGGGCGTCGATCAGGGCTGGGCTTCGCCGCGGAGTTCCTCGTTCAGGACGCTGCGGTAGGCGCGGGTCGTGTCGGGGACGTAGGTGAGGCGGGCCAGGGCTTTGCCCCGGTCGTCGCGGATCTCGAAGTGGTAGCCCTCACTGGAGTCGCCGATGCGGGCGGCGGCCTGGTCGTGCCGCAGGCGGCATACCGTGTCGACCTTTTCCAAGGCGAGCCTGAGGCTTCCGGCGTCGCTGATGAGCCGGGCAGGTTCGCTCGTCTCCCAGATCTCGAACATGGTCGCGTCCCGTCGGCGGTTCGTTTCCCGGTGAATCGGATTCGGTTGCTTTGTGCGGTCTTTCGGACGTTCCTGGACAGGATGCGGCCGAACGGCGCTCCTTTCAAGCGCCATAGATTTCGGAAAGATCACTTTTCGGAGTCGGGCGCCTTCGCGGGGTCATCCGGGGAGGGAGGCGCCCTTCCACCGGTGTCGCGGCGTGGGTAGGGTCACATGCCGGATACCGAATGGCGTTCGGAAAGGGGTCGCTGTGGGCTACCGGGTCGTCTCGATCGTCCGTGACCACGCGCGGGAACGCGGCGCGGAGCCCGCTCTCACCGGCGGCGGCCGCACCGTCAGCTACGCCGGGCTCGACGAGCGGTCCAGCCGGGTCGCGCAGGCGTTGCGGGCCGCCGGGCTCGGATACGGCGCGCGGGTCGGGTACGTCGGCAAGAACGCCCCCGAGTACTTCGAGGTGCTGTTCGGGGCGGCGAAGATCGGGGCGGTCGTCGCCCCCGTGAACTGGCGGTTGACCCCCGCGGAGATCGCCGCCGTGGTCGCCGACGCCGAAGCCCCGGTGACGGTCGTGGACGCCGGGTTCGCCGCCCTCGCCCCCGATCTTCCCGGACAGACCGTCCTCACCGGCGACGACTACGAGAAGTGGCTCGCCGGTTATCCCGCCGAGGACCCCGGTTTCGTCGGCGAGCCCGACGACATCGTCGTGCAGCTCTCCACCTCCGGCACCACCGGCGTCCCCAAGGGCGTGCAGCTCAGCAACGTCAACTTCTCCGTCGGGGAACGCATGGCGGCCCGCTGGCGGCTGGACGCCACCTCCGTCAGCCTCGTCCCGATGCCCCTGTTCCACATCGGCGGCACGGGCTGGGCGCTGGCCGGACTGTACGCGGGGTGCCGCCAGGTCCTGGTCCGCGACATCGACCCGGCCGCGCTGGTGGACCTCCTCGAACGCGAGCGCGTCACCAATGCGTTCGTCGTTCCGGCGGTGCTGCGGTCCATGTGCGAGGTGCCCGGCGCGGCCGGACGCGACCACTCGGCGCTGCGCGCCATCACCTACGGCGCCTCACCGATCACCACCGACGTGCTGCGGCGGGCGCTGGAGACGTTCCGGGCCCCGCTGTTCCAGCTGTACGGGATGACCGAGACGACCGGCGCGATCGTCCAGCTCGACCCCGAGGACCACGACCCGGACGGGCCGCGCGGGCACCTGATGCGTTCGGCGGGCCGCCCCTACGACTGGGTGGAGGTCCGGATCGCCGACCCCGTGACCGGGGAGGAGCGCGCGCCCGGCGAGGTCGGGGAGGTCCTGGTCCGCTCCGACCAGAACACCCCCGGCTACCGGGGACGGCCGCAGGAGACCGCCCGGCTGCTGGCCGGGGACGGCTGGCTGCGCACCGGGGACGCCGGGTACCTCGACCCCGAGGGCTACCTGTTCCTCACCGACCGGATCAAGGACATGATCGTGACGGGGGCGGAGAACGTCTACCCGATCGAGGTCGAGGAGGTCCTGGCGTCCCACCCCGACATCGCCGACGTCGCCGTCATCGGCGTGCCCGACGAGCGCTGGGGCGAGACCGTCAAGGCCGTCGTGGTGCGCCGCCCCGGGTCCGCGCTCACCGAGGAGGAGGTGCTGGAGTACGCCCGGGAACGCCTGGCCGGGTTCAAGCGCCCCCGCTCGGCCGACTTCGTGGACGCCCTGCCCCGCAACCCCAGCGGCAAGATCCTCAAGAAGGACCTGCGCGCTCCCTACTGGAAGGGCGCGGGCCGTGCGATCGGCTAGTCCTCGACGACCACGCCGTGCTCGGCGGCGTCCGGCTCGGCGAACCGCAGCAGCGCCTCGCCCTCGGCCGTCAGCGCCGCCACCGCGTCGCCGTCCAGCGGCGCGAACGGCCGCAGCCGCAGCGTGGCGGCCCTGCGCCCGCGTTCGGTCTCCCACAGCCCGGCCACGAACCCGTCCCACAGGAACGTGGCGCGGACCCGCAGGTTCCTGGTGGTCAGGGCGGGCCGGTGGGTGTCGGCGACGATCCGGGAACGGTCGGCGTGCGCCAGCACCAGGCTGTCGAACTCCGGCAGCAGCCGCGCCGGGGCGGGCGTGTCCGGGTCGGGGCGCGGCGCGTCCGGCAGGTCGAACAGCTCCCGGCCGTTCTCGTCGCGGAACGTCCGGAGCACGGGCCGCAGCCGTTCGAACACCTCGCCCAGGCCGCGCAGCCCCGACCAGGTCTGCGCGTCGGCGACCGACGCGGGCCCGAACGCCGCCAGGTACCGCAGCACCAGCCCGTCCGGCTCGGCCCCGGGGCGCAGCGCCACGCCCGTCCACTCCTCGGCCAGGGTGAACTCCGCCGTGCGCGGGAAGCCCCACCGGTCCCGCGTCGGCACCATCGCCAGCGGCAGGAGCATCCGCACCGCGAACCCCAGCGCCCGCTCGTCGACGTCGGGGAACCTCTCCTGGAGCAGGTTCCGCAGCTCGGTGAAGGTGCGGGGCCGCTCGGCCAGCAGTTCCCGCGCGACCGGCGGCACCCGGTCGGTGTCCAGCCCGGCGGCGCGGTCGCCCAGCGCCTTCAGGCCCGCGTCCAGCACCGGTTGCAGCGGGCGGCGGAAGGCCGCGTAGTCCCCGGTGGCCAGCAGGTGCAGGGTGCCGCGCATCGCCGTCGCCCGCACGATCGCGCGGTCGTGCAGCGCGGCGAGCAGGTCGGCGGCGGCGAAGCCCTCGACCCGCGACCACAGCCCGAGGAACGGCGGCCTGGGCTCCTGCGCCTGCATCCCGCCCAGCCGCTCGACCGCCGGGACGACGCCCACCCGCTCCCGTGCCAGCAGCATCTGCCGCGCCAGCGTGGCGCGGTTGAGGTCGCGAAGGGTGAGCGCGTCCGCCATGGTCCGACCGCCTTACGTCCGGAGGTAGCGGTGACCCTACCGAGTGGCGGGGACGGTCAGGCGAGGCGGCCGAGGCGGGTGTTGCGGGCCAGGACGCTGAGGCCGATCAGGGCGGCCATCAGCGCCCCGATCACCGGGACGGGCCAGGGGGTCAGGCGGGCGGCGACCGCCAGCAGCCCGACCAGCGGCATCGTCCAGCCGAACGGGGCGTCCGCGCCGTGCGGGCGGACCAGCAGCAGCCAGGTCGTCAGCAGGTACAGGAACACCGGGACGCCCAGCGCGAGCCCGGCGACGGCGGTGGAGACGTGCGCGTGGTGGGCGGAGCGGGTGGCGTTGACGGCGATCCCGGCGCCGACCGCCGCGCCCGACGCGAAGATCACATAGTGGCCGTAGCCCCACAGGACGGCCGTGCGCCTGCCCTCCAGCAGACCCGCCGAGGACATCGGGAAGTACACCCACCACAGGGCGAACACGGTGACCAGCCCGCCCGCCGCGACCGGCCACAGGCCGGCGGAGTGCGCGCCGGCCAGCCCCTCGCGGACGGTGTTGGTGGACGACAGCACCACCTCGCCCAGCACGATGATGGTCAGCAGCCCGTACCGCTCGGTGATGTGGTGCGGATGCCAGGGCGTCCTCCCGGCGGATTCGGCCCACGGCGGGACCGCCAGCTCGCAGGCGGCCGCGAGCAGCCACACCGCCAGCATCCACCCCTGAGGCACCACAAAGACCGCCAACGCCCACAGCGCCATGCAGCCGAGGTCGCCCGCCACGCAGCGCAGCATCGCAGGACGCGCCCGCTGCGCGCAGCCGCTGGGAGTCCAGGCCGATCCGCATCACCAGGTAACCGGCGAACACCACCCGGAAGTCGCGCTCCTCGAACGCCTGCGGCACGCCCGCCGCCAGGATCAGCGCCCCGGCCATCACCACCATCGTGGCGAGCCGGTAGGGGGTGTCGAACGGAGGCGAACCAGGTGAAGTTCATCCACGCCCACCAGATCGCGAAGAAGATCAGCAGGAGCTCAGGGTCCCGCCGCCGAGATGCCCCTCGGCCAGCGAGTGCTCCAGCCGGGCGGCGTTCGCGCCGATGGCCACCACGAAGCACAGGTCGAAGAACAGCTCCAGCGGGGTCGCGACCCGGTGCGCCTCCCGCGGGTCGCGCGGGCGCATCCGCAGCCGCCACGGGCGCGGGTCCGCCTCGACATGATCGCTCATGCACGCGTCGTATGGATTCCCTCACAGAGGGTCGCGGGCCGGGGGTTCCCCGGCGACCTCGGCGACGGTCTCCCGGACCAGCCCGCGCAGCCAGGCGTGCGCGGCGTCGGCGTCGTAGCGGGCGTGCCAGGCCAGCGACATCCGCAACGGCGGCAGCTCCAGCGGGATCGGCGCGGTGACCAGGCCGAACCGCTCCACCAGCCGGCGGTGCGTCCGCTCGGCGGCGAAACCGACCAGGCCGGTCTCCACGACCAGCAGCAGGGACGTCACCACGTTCGACACCGACCCGACCAGGCGGCGCGACCGCCCCTGCCCGGCCAGCAGCTCGTCCACCGGGCCGCTCAGCCGCCCGCGCCGCGTCGAGACCAGCTGCGCGGCGGCGGCCCACTCCTCCAGGGTGAACCCGCCGCGCGCCAGGGGGTGGTCGGGCCGCACGACCGTCACGAACCGGTCCTCCAGCAGCGGCTCCACCCGCGTCTCGGGGCTCCGCTCGCCGATCACCCCGATCTCCAGGTCCACGGTGTCGCGGCGCAGCGCCCCGGTGTCGCGCGGCCCCTCGCCGAGGAACCGCAGCCGCAGCCCCGGCGCCTCGCGCGCGACGCGTCGCAGCAGCGGGCCGCCGAGCACCGCGACGATGCCCTCGTCGGCCTGGAACGTGAAGTCGCCGGTGAGGGTCCCGGGGTCCAGGTCGTCGCCGGCCGTGAACACCGCCCGTGCGCGCTGCACCAGCTCGTGCACCTCGGCACGTAGCACCAACGCGCGGGGCGTCGGCACCATTCCCCGGCCCGAACGCACCAGCACCGGGTCGCCCAGCGCCCGGCGGATCCGGCCGAGCGTGCGGCTCATCGCGGGCTCCGACAGGTGCAGCCGCTCGGCCGCCCCGGTGACGCTGCCCTCCTCCAGCAGCGCGTCCAGGGCCACGAGCAGGTTCAGGTCCATCCTGGATTGCACGAAACGCATTCCTCACGTGCGAAAGATGCATTTGAAAGCAGGTCACGGCCACCCTACGTTGAGGGCGCGGAGGCGACGCGCGCGGCCCGGATCCCGCCTCCGCCCCTTCCTTCTCCTCTCACCGAGTTCGAGGTGTGACCTCATGACGACTTCCGCCGTGCCCGTCGCCGCGCCCGTTCCGGGCCGCGAGCGGCGCCGGGCCATGACCCTCCTGATGTCGGCCTGCGTGGTGCTGGTGGTGGGGATGGTCGCCGCCGTCAACCTGGCCGTTCCCAAGCTGGCGGCCGGGGGCCTGCGCCCGTCGCGGACCGAGCTGCTGTGGGCGGTGGACGCCTACGTGCTGGTGTTCGGCTGCCTGCTCATCCCCGCCGGGGCGCTCGGCGACCGGTTCGGCCGCAAGGGGACGCTGCTGGCCGGGCTGGCGCTGTTCGCCGCCGGATGCCTGCTGACGGCCGCCGCCCCGACCGTGCCGGTGCTGCTGGCCGGACGGCTGGTCACCGGCGCGGCGGCGGCCCTGATCATGCCCGCGACGCTGTCGCTGCTGCTCCAGGTCACCGAGCCGGCCGCCCGCCCGCAGGCCATCGCCGCCTGGACGGCCGCCACCGGCGTCGCCGGGGCCGTCGGCAACCTCGCCGGGGGAGCGGTGCTGCAGTGGCTGCCCTGGCAGGCCCTGTTCCTGCTGGGCGTGCCCGCCGCGCTGCTGCTGGCGGCCCTGGTGGCGCGGCTGGCCCCGCGCGGCGAGCGGCACCCCGCCGACCTGGACCTGCCGGGCGCGGCGCTGCTCACCCTGGCGCTGTTCGCGCTGCTGTTCGGGATCATCGAGGGCCCCGAGCGCGGCTGGGCCTCGCCGCTGGTGCTGGGCGCGTTCGGCGGCGCGGCGCTGCTGCTGGCCGCGTTCACCGCGCACGCCCTGCGCGCCGCGCACCCGCTGCTGGACCCGCGGATCTTCGCCGACGGCGGGCTGCGCGCCGGGGTGCTGGGCGTGGGCGCCGCGTTCTTCGGGCTGTTCGCGCTGTTCTTCGTGAACGCCCAGTTCCTCCAGTACGTCAAGGGCTACTCGCCGCTGGTCACCGGCATCGCGATCGGTCCGCTGGTGATCGGGATGCTGGTGGTGTCCAGGCGGAGCGTGGGATGGGCCGCGCGGATCGGACGGCGCACGGTCGTGGCGCTGGGCCTGGCGAGCCTGGCGGCCGGGCTGGGGCTGCTGTCGACGGCCGACGCCGCCACCCCGTACCCGCTGTACGCGCTGTTCCTGACGATCATGGCGGTCGGCATGGGCCTGTGCGTGCCCTCGCTGTCGGTCGGGGTGATGGCGGCGCTGCCGCCCTCGCGCGCAGGTCTCGGCTCGGGCCTCAACGGCGCGGCCCGCGAACTGGGCAGCGCCCTCGGCGTCGCCGCCATCGGCACGGTGCTCGGCGCCCGGCTGGGGACCGGGCACGCCGCGTCCGGCGGGCGGGCGTTCGCCGACGCGACGGCGGCCGGCTTCCGGGTGGTGGCGCTGGTGGTCCTCGTGCTGGCCGTCGTGGTGGCCGCCGGTCTGCGAGAGCGCACGAGAGGTCACACCGAGTGACCGGGGATCCGGGCGACCGCTCCCGGTCAGAGAATTGTTTTCCCGGATTCACGGCCCGGTCACTCACGGTCCGGAGGCCGAGCCGTGAGTGACCATCCGGTCAGCTAGCAGCGGGAAGATCCTTCGGCGGGGGACGCGGCGGGGCGCCGGAAGAGGGAGCAGGGGCGTCTGCTCGGCCAGATGCACGTGCATCGGCTCTTGCACCTGCACGCCATACCTAGCAGGATTGCCCCGACCCCCGCACTTCCCCGCACGTGAACTCCCCGGAGATCGCGATGACCGCACACCTGAGCGACAGCGACCGACAGGCGCTGCGCCTCGCCCACGACCTGCGTGAAGAGCTGCGCCAGGCGCTTCCCGGCCAGGCCGCCCCTTCCATCTCCCCCTTCGTCGACCCCTCCGGCCGCCCCAGCGTGCTGATGCGGATGGACGCCGACACCGCCCACGCGCTGATGGCGTTGCTGGGGGAGCGGCGCGCGGCCCCGGCCGATCCGCGCCGGACCGAGGGGATGCCGCTGGCGGCCCCGGCCCCACCGCCGGCCTCGCCGCCGCCCTTCCCGGGTGAGGGCACCCTGTACGGCGGCTCGTCGTACCCCGGATCGACGCACACCGGCCCGATGCCCACGGTGCCGGGCGGCATGGTGTCCGGCGGCGCGATGCCCGGCGCCCCCGTGTCCAGCGGCGCGGTGCCGGGTGGCGCCATGTCCGGTGGTGCCCTGCCCGGCGGCATGGTGCCCGGCGGCATGGCGCAGACCGACGGTTTCGGCGGCGCGCCGCGCTCGTCGGCCGGGTTCGGCGACCCCGGCTCCACCGGGACCGGGGGCCTGCCCCTGATGCCGTCCGCATACCCGGGGCGCTGACCTCTCGTACGGGGCGACCAGAACGCGATCTCCAGCGACGCCCGGGGCGTGAAGCCCCGGGCGTCGCCTTTTTCATGTTCATCTCCAGATCGGTCAAGAACGCGCAAACCCCTATGCCATAAGGGTTTCAAGGAAAAAGATCTACCTAACCAGGGGCAAAGACGGCCTGGATTTGGCAGAAACGTGGTAAAGCTGCCTATACTCGCTGACGGGCCGCCGGCAAAGTGCCATTGACCGGGGCCCGTTCCTGAGCCGTCGTGTCCCGCCCGCCAGGCGGGTCCACCAGCCGGACCACGACCGTCCATGCAGCGGTCGTCTCCCCCTGAGGCCTGTGCGCCTCCCCGGCACCATTCCCGCTCTTCCACGTTCGCGTCGAACGCGCACGCCGCCATTCGGTCCTGCCCGTTCGCGTGGCTGACCCTGCCCTGTCGCGGGTCCTTCCCCCAGCGGGGTTCCTTCCACGACGGCCATTCATCCGAGCTTTCGACTCGGGCCGTACACCCCTTTTCGCCTGCCGTCGTGCGGGCGGGTGACGGCTGCCCAAATCCGCCGAACGAAGGATCCTCATGCAGAAGCGAGCGCTCAACGCCGTACTCACCGGTGTCACCGGCACCTGCCTGGCCGGAATGATGGTGGCCGGAGTCGCGGCCGCCAGCGGCGACAACGCTCCTGAGCAGAAGAAGATGCCGTCCCAGCAGCCGGCCGCCGCCCACGACCAGGCCCGCGCCGCCGCGCCGCCGCAGCGGGCGAGCCGGTCGGGGAACACCCGGAAGGCCGAGCCCAAGAAGAGCGAGAAGAAGGCCGAGCAGAAGGTCCTGCTCGCCGGCAAGACCACCGCGTCCTACTTCTGGGACGACGGTTCGGGCATCAACGGCGACACCGGCGCCCCGGCCGGTGGCAAGCCGATGCAGAAGGGCCTTTTCGCCAGCCCGAGCTGGCCGCTGCACACCAAGGTGAAGGTGAGCTACAACGGCCGCAGCGTCGTCGGTTTCGTCGGCGACCGCGGTCCCGGCGAGCCCTCGCACCGCGGTGTGATGCTGGACCTGGACACCTACACCTTCCGGTACCTGCTCGACGGGAAGAAGCCGGCGAGCAAGTACAACGCCGGTACCGGCGAGGGCCACCTGAAGGGCCTCAAGTGGGAGGTCCTGGAATGGGGCAAGGGCGCCGGCAAGAAGGGCGCGCCCCAGCCTTTCTGATCCCGCGCCCCACTCGCGGAACGTAAAGTCCCCGGCGACCGTCACGGTCGGCGGGGACTTTGCTCTGCGATGTGATGTGCCTTACTTCGCGAGGTTCTTCTCAAAGTCGGCCAGGACGCTCAGCGCCGCCGGGCCGCCCCAGACCGAGGCCGGGCCCCTCGTGGTCGCCGGTCAGCCGGGCCCCTGAGGCAGGCCCCCGCCGTCGTTTCCGGGGGGCGACCCGCGGGGACGGGCGGGCGGCGCGGTGCCTGGGGCGATCCCCAGCGAAAGGGCGTTACCACCTGCCCGATCCCCGCGGAGCTTCTTCCATGCTGACACGGGACCCCGCCCCGAGGTAAGGGCTCGGCTCGCGGGCCACGCGCAGCGCCTCGCGCACGCAGGACACCGGATCGTCCAGGTGGTAGATCCGTTCGGACGGCTCGATGCCGTCCAGGAACTCCTGGTAGCGGACCGCGTAGGCCAGGTGCGCGAGGGGCTCGGCGAGGGCGAGCGCGCGTTCCGGGCGGGACCCGGGCCGGTGCCGCCGCCAGGCGTCGGCCCAGGCGCGGGCGGCCACGGCCTTGCGGTCCTCGGGCAGGTAGTCGAACGCCCGCAGCCCGTCGAGCACCGGGTCGCCGAGGTGCGCGTCGGCGAAGTCGAGGACGACCGGCGGGCCGCCGCCGGACCGCCAGTTGCCGGGGTGGAAGTCGCCGTGGACGAGGGTGGCGGGCAGCCCGCACTCCGCCAGCGCGGCCCAGCGCCGGTTGAGGTCGTGGGCGGCGGCGTGCTCCTCCTCGGTCAGCCGCCCGGCCAGGCGCTCGTCGAGCAGCGCGGCGACCCGGCCGGCGAGCACCGGCGGGCGCCGGTCGGGCAGCGCCTCCCCACCGCCCTCGTAACGCGCCTGCGCGGCGGCCATGCGCGACACGGCGCTGACGACGAGCGGGGCGGCGGCGTTCCAGCAGTCCTCGCCGGGCAGGTCCTCCATCAGCAGCCGGCCGCTCCCCGCCGCCAGGACGGTCGGCACGACCCCCGGGTCGGTCCGGGCCAGGGCGGCGATGGCGGCGGCCTCGTCGGCGGCGAACGCGGGCAGGGCCTTCACCCACGCGGGCCCGGCGGCGGTCGGCAGCCGGAACAGGCCCGACAGGTTCCAGGTCCGGTGCTGCTCGGCGGGGCCCGTCACCGGACGGCCGAGGCCGGCCAGGGCGTCCGACGCCCAGTCCAGCAGCTCGCGCAGCCCGTCGAGCCGCGCCCACGGCGCCCGCGACGGCTCGGGGGCGGTGAGCGCGTCATGATCGACGGTGCCGGAGAGGACGCCGGGCGCGGGCCGCCGGAGGGCCTCGACGTGGTAGGTCACGTGCCCGTCCCGTCCACCCTCCCCGCCTGCCACCTCCAGCAGGCGCAGCACCACGACGGGAACGCCGAGCGCCTGCCGCAGCCGGGCCACGACGGGTCCGGTCTCGGCCCACCAGGGGGAGTCCACCGGGAACGGGCCGGCCACGCCGAGCCCCTCGCCGTCCGCCGTCACGTGCGCGCTGACCGTTCGCCCCATCGCACCAGGTTAGGTTCTCGGTAGCCGACGTTCACGCGAGGGAGACGATGACCGCTGCCCCGTCCCGCCGGATCGCCGAGGTCGACGCGGTCCGGGGGCTGGCCCTGTGCGGCATCCTGGCCGTGAACATCGTCGGGATGTCGGGCATGCCGCCCGGCTCCGGGGTCGCGCCCGCGCTCTACGAGACGGCGCTGCACCAGCGCTTCTTCCCGATCTTCTCGTTCCTGTTCGGGGTGGGCTCGGCGCTGTTCCTGCGCTCGGCGGCGCGGCACACCGACCATCCGGGAGCGCTGCTGCTGGCCCGCCTGGGCTTTCTGATCTTCATCGGGCTGGCGCACCGGACCCTCCAGCCGCGCGAGGTGCTGCTGTCGTACGCCGTGGTCGGGATCGTGGTGCTGCCGCCGTTCTCCCTGCTGCCCCGCTGGGCGGCGCTGGGCGCGGGGGCCGTGCTGACCGGGGCGGGCCTGGCCGCCTTCCACGGCGGCAGCGCGCTCATCCCGGGGCTGTTCCTGCTGGGGCTGGCCGCCGCGCGCTACGGCCTGGTCGACGATCTCGAACGGCGTCCCCGCCGGACGGCGGCGGCGTTCGGGGCGAGCGCGCTCCTGGCCCTGGCGGCCGACGGCGCGCAGCTCCTCACCGGCGCGCGGCCGGGCGACTCGTGGCTGCCCGCCACCGCGGGCCTGCTCACGGGGGCCGCCTACGTGACCGGCCTGCTGCTCCTGCTGCGGACGCGGGCCGCCCCTCCGCTGCTGGCGGTGCTGGTCCCGCTGGGACGGGCGGCGCTGACGAACTACCTGACGGCGACCGTGCTGATCGTGATCGCCCTGCGGGTGGTCCCGCTGGACGACGCTCCCCACCACGACCGGGTCCTGATGCTGAGCGTCGCGATCCTGGCCGTCCAGACGGCGTCCAGCCGCTGGTGGCTGGCCCGTTTCCGGTACGGCCCCGCCGAGTGGGCCTGGCGCTGCCTGACCTGGTGGAAACCCCTGCCGAACGCTATCGGTAGCGCCGGGAGAACGTCTGGTTGATCCATTCCAGCGCGAATCCGCGAGCGTCAAAGGCGGGTCTCTCCGGCGGCGGGGCCGCGCGCTCGCGGGCCGCCTCCTCCGAACGGTCCACGGAACCGACCAGGCGGCCGTTCTCGAACGTCAGCTCGTGGACGCGCTCGTACTTCCACGCCGCCTGGAAACCCATGTGCACGTAGAGGTCCCGGACGAAGTCCCGGCCGATCAGGAGCCCGCCGGTGAAGTCGACGGGGATCTCCAGCCCGGTGTGCGGGGGGTTGCCGTGCCCCCGGCCCCGGGGGCGCACCCCGAACACCTCGGTGTCCGGGTCCTCCAGCCCGAGCTCCACCTCGGTGAGGAGCAGGCGGTCCCCGACCACCGTGTACTCGGCGATGAAACCGCGCCAGCAGGCGGTCGACAGCGGCCGGACCTCCAGGCCGTGGTCGGCCGGGTCGAACAGCCCCTCGCCGTCCTCACCGACCAGCGAGTAGGTCTCGCCCTCGTAGACGACGCGGTCGTTGATCTGTCCCGTCATGGACGCAGTGTCGAGGGATTGTCACCCGGGTGACAAGACCCTGGCGCAACTGCGCCGTCCGGTCCATTGCCCCGGGGTGGGGCGGGCACGGATAGTCGGGGCGTTCCCGACGCTGGAGGTGCCGGTGGATCCGGTGGACACCGCCTGGTTCGACGTGCTCGTGGTGGGCTCGGGGTTCGGCGGCAGCGTGGCGGCGTTGCGGCTGGCGGAGAAGGGGTACCGGGTCGCCGTGCTGGAGGCGGGGCGGAGGTTCGGGGAGGAGGACCTTCCCCGCACGTCCTGGCACCTGCGCCGCTACCTGTGGGCGCCCCGGCTCGGCTGCCGCGGCGTGCAGCGCATCCACCTGGTGCGGGGCGAGGCCGGGGTGCTGGTCCTGGCCGGCGCGGGCGTCGGCGGCGGGTCGCTGGTGTACGCCAACACGCTGTACGAGCCGCCCGAGCCGTTCTTCGCCGACCGGCAGTGGGGCCACATCACCGACTGGCGGGACGAGCTCGCGCCGTTCTACGACCAGGCCCGGCGGATGCTGGGCGTCACCGTCAACCCGATCGTCACCCCGGCCGACGAGGCGGTCCGGCGCGTCGCCGAGCGGATGGGCGTCGGCCACACCTTCCACCCGACGCCGGTCGGCGTCTTCTTCGGCGACGGGACGCCCGGCAGGCCCGCCCCCGACCCCTACTTCGGCGGCGCGGGACCGGAGCGCACCTCCTGCACCGCCTGCGGGTCCTGCATGGTCGGCTGCCGCACCGGCGCCAAGAACACCCTGACCAAGAACTACCTCCACCTCGCCGAACGCGCGGGCGCGCGCGTCCTGCCCGACACCACCGTCACCGCGATCACCCCGGTGGACGGCGGCTACGAGGTGGAGGTGCTGCGGACGCAGGCGCTGCCGGGGCGGCGGCGCCGGCGGCTGCGGGCCGCGCACGTGGTGCTGGCCGCCGGGACCTACGGCACGCAGCGGCTCCTGCACCGCATGCGCGACACCGGGCGGCTGCCGGGGCTGTCGCCGCGCCTCGGCGAGGTCACCCGCACCAACTCCGAGGCGCTGCTCGGCGTGGAACGCATGACCGGCCGGCACCGCCCGGGCGACGTGGACCACAGCACCGGGCTGGCGATCACCTCCTCGTTCCACCCCGACGAGCGCACCCACATCGAGCCGACCCGCTACGGCGCGGGCAACAACGCCATGGGCCTCATCCGCACCCTCCTCATCGACGGCGGCGACGGCCCCCGCTGGCGGAGGTTCCTCGGGGAGGCGGCCCGCCGGCCGGGGACGATCGTGCGCGGGCTGTCCCTGCGGGACTGGGCGAGACGCACCGTCATCGCGCTGGTCATGCAGACCGACGACAACTCCGTCACCGTCGGCCTGCGGGGCCGCGGCCTGGTCGCGCGGCGCGGCGCGGGCGAGCCGCGGCCCACCTGGATCCCGATCGCGCACACCGCCACGCGGATGCTGGCCGAGGAGCTGGACGCGACGCCCGGCGGCACGTGGTTCGACCTGTTCGACATCCCGACCACGGCGCACTTCCTCGGCGGCTGCGTCATCGGGGACTCCCCGCGGACCGGTGTCATCGACCCCTACCACCGCGTCTACGGCCATCCCGGCCTGCACGTCGTGGACGGCTCGGCGATCTCGGCCAACCTGGGCGTCAACCCGTCCCTGACGATCACCGCGCAGGCCGAACGCGCCCTGTCGCTGTGGCCCAACAAGGGCGAGGACGACCCGCGCCCGCCCCTTGGCGCCCCCTACCGGCGGCTGAGGCCGGTCCCGCCCCGCGACCCGGCCGTCCCCGGCCACGCCCCGGCCGCCCTGCGGCTACCGTGACCCGTGCCGCGCCTCACAGCAGCTCCACCACCTGGGCGAACTCCTCCATCCGGCGATCGGGCACCAGGTAGTAGGAGAAGCCGTACCGGTCGCGGCGCGCGACCATCTGCTCGGCGATGTGCCCGGGCGGCCCGACGAACTGGCTCGGCATGTCCAGCACCAGGTCGGCGGGCAGGTCCCAGCCGCGTTCCCGGGCCGTCCGCTCGGCGACCCGGCGCGGGTCGGGGCCGAACCTCGGCGTCACCAGCATGCTGAGCTCCACCTCGCGCCCGTCGGCGGCCTCCCGAACCCGGTCGACCTTGCGGGCGATCGTGTCGGGGAGCCGTTCGGAGACCTCCTCGGAGATGGCGCCGCCCGGCAGCGCGCGCGGCAGGATCCCGACGATGTCGGCGTACCGGCCCGCCAGCCCCAGCATCCGCCCGCTGCCCGCCCCCACCAGGATCGGCGGCCTGCGCTCGGGGACCGGGAAGACCGTCAGGTCGCGCACCCGGTAGTGCGCGCCCTCCAGGGTGGTCTTGCGCCCGTCGAGGAGGCTCCGCAGCAGCCGCAGCGACTCCTCCAGCCGGTCCACCCGGACGCCCGCCGCGTCGAACGCCATCCCCGCCCGCTCGTACTCCTCCCGCAGCCACCCCGCGCCGACGCCCAGCTCGAAGCGGCCCCCGGAGACCTCGTCCAGGGTGGCGGCCTCCTTGGCGAGCACCACCGGGTGCCGGTAGTCGTTGGCCAGCACCAGCGTGCCGACCCGCAGCGTCCGGGTCGCGCACGCCGCCGCCGTCAGCGCCACCATCGGCGCGAGCTGGTCGCCGAACGGCTCGCTGACGAAGTGGTCCCGCAGCGTCAGCGTCGCGTACCCGAGCTCCTCGGCCCGCCGCGCGAGGGCGACCAGGTCCCGCGCGGTGCGGGCGGACTCGACGGCCACGCCGAAGCGGAAAGGTCTCACATCGTTCATCCGTCCATGCTGCGGGCGGTGGGAGGGAGGGTGCTGGCGGGAAAACGACATCGGATTTCCGTGAGGGCCCTGGTGCGGAGAGTGATCACCAAGCAGGATTGCGGGGACCGTGTCCGGCCGCTCCCCTCTGGAGGACCGCCCGTGAGTGAGACTCCCCCCGCGCGGACGCCCACGTTCCGACGCGTCCTGGCCGGTGTCCTGCTGGTCGTCCCGTTCGTCGTGTACCTGGCCGTTCCCAGTTACGCCAAGGTGACCCCGAAGCTGGCGGGGTTCCCGTTCTTCTACTGGTGGCAACTGCTGTGGGTGGTGCTCACCGCCGTGTGCATCGGCGTCGCGCACCGGCTGACCCGCGGGCGGGGAGGCGCCGGATGAGGAACGTCGACATCGTCCAGCTGAGCGTCTTCGTGCTGTTCCTGGCCGCGGTGACGGTCGTGGGGTTCCTGGCGGCGCGGTGGCGGCGCGGGCAGACCCTCATGCACCTGGACGAGTGGGGGCTCGGCGGGCGCGGCTTCGGCACGTTCGTCACCTGGTTCCTGCTCGGCGGCGACCTGTACACCGCCTACACCTTCATCGCGGTGCCCGCCGCGGTCTTCGCGGGCGGCGCGATGGGGTTCTGGGCGGTGCCCTACGGGGCCATCGCCTATCCGCTGGTGTTCCTGATCGGCCCGCGCCTGTGGTCGGTGTCGCACCGGCACGGCTACGTGACCACCGCCGACTTCGTCCACGGCCGGTTCGGGTCGCGCGCCCTCGGCCTGGCGGTCGCGCTCACCGGGATCCTGGCGATGATGCCCTACATCGCGCTCCAGCTCGTCGGCGTGCAGGCGGTGCTGACGGTCATGGGGATCACCGGAACCGGACCGGCGGCGGACCTGCCGCTGTTCCTCGCGTTCGCGCTGCTGGCGGCCTACACCTACACCTCGGGGCTGCGCGCCCCGGCGCTGATCTCCTTCGTCAAGGACACGCTGCTGTACCTGGTCGTCATCGTCGCGATCGTCTACATTCCGGCCCGGCTCGGCGGCTGGGGGAACGTCTTCGACAGCGCCGAGGCCGCGCTGTCGAAGCCCGACCCGGCCACCGGCAGGCCGTCGGGATCGCTCGTCACCAACGAGATGACGCACTGGGCGTACGGGACGCTGGCGCTCGGGTCGTCCCTGGCCCTGTTCATCTACCCGCACACCGTCACCGGCGCGCTCGCCGCCGGACGCCGCGACGTGGTGCGCCGCAACGCCGCCATGCTGCCCGCCTACTCGGTGGTCCTGGGCCTGCTGGCGCTGCTGGGCTACATGGCGCTGGCCGACCCGGGCGTCGTCGCCGCCGTCCGCGAGGCCGGGAACCCGCAGCTCGCGGTGCCGTTCCTGTTCGACGCGGCGTTCCCGGCCTGGTTCGCCGGGGTCGCGTTCGCCGCGATCGGCGTGGGCGCGCTGGTCCCCGCCGCGATCATGTCGATCGCGGCGTCCAACCTGTTCACCCGCAACGTCTACACCGCGTTCCTGCGGCCCGACGCGACCCCCGAGGAGGAGACCCGGGTGGCGCAGCTGGTGTCGCTGCTGGTGAAGGCGGGGGCGCTGGTGTTCGTGTTCGCGTTCGGCAGGTCCCTGGCGATCAACATGCAGCTGCTGGGCGGCATCTGGGTCGTGCAGACCTTCCCGGCCCTGGCGCTCGGCGTGTTCACGCGGTGGTTCCACCGGTGGGCGCTGCTGGCCGGGTGGGCGGCCGGGATGGTCTACGGGACGTGGACGGCCTACCTGTCCTCCTCACCGGCCCAGGAGCACTTCGCCTCGCCACTGGCGGAGATCCCGTTCCTGGAGCGGAACGGCTACGTCGCGCTGACGGCGTTCGTGCTCAACATGCTGGTCGTGGTGGCGCTGACGGTGGCGTTCCGCGCGTTCGGCGTCCCCGACGGCGCGGACGAGACCTCCCCGGCGGACTACACCGCCGACGCCGCCGACCGGCTCGCCGCCCCGGAGGACCCGGGCCGCGCCCTCACCGGGGAGGGCCCGCGCTGAGCGGCACCACGTGGAAGTGACGGACGGCCGGGTGCAGCCGCCACCCGCGAGGCGTGCCCAGAGCACATCACCGCGCACTGGACGGGGACCCGCCCCCTCATGTAAGCATTCGCTTATCATGGTGGACACGCGGAAACTGATCGTGCACGGCCCCGAGACCGTCTCCTGGCGGGTCGTCCTGGACCCGCTCATGATGGTCGCCGGAGTGCGGGCGCTGATGCTCCAGGCGTTGCAGCCGACGACGATGCGCGGTGTCTGGCAGAACTCGGACTTCCTGGAACGGCCGCTCGACCGGCTGTTCACCACCGCCGACTTCGTCGCCGTCACCGCCCTCGGCACCCCCGGGCAGGCCGAGGAGCTCGGCGCCCGCGTCCGCGCGGTGCACCGGCGGCTCCGCGTCCACGACCCCGACACCGGGCGCACCCGCCGCGTCGACGAGCCCGAGCTGCTGCTGTGGGTCCACTGCGCCGAGGTGTCGTCGTACCTGGAGGTCGTCGAACGCGGCGGGCTGAGGCTCACCCCCGCCGGACGCGACCGCTACTACGACGAGCAGAGGCACACCGCGACCTACGTCGGCCTGCACGCCGACGAGGTCCCCGGGAGCGCCGCCGCGATGGAGGAGTACTTCGCGCGGGCCCGCGCCGGGCTGGACCTGCGGGTCATCCCGGAGTCGCGGGCCACCCTGCGCTTCCTGCTGTGGCCGAGGACGCCGCGCGAGCTGCGGCTGCTCGCGCCGCTGAAACCGCTGTGGGTGCCGGTCGGGCTGATGGCCTACTACACGCTGCCGCGCTGGGCCCGCGACCTCTACCGCGCCCTGCCCGAGGTCCCCGGCGTCCAGCCGCTGGTCACCGCCGGCCTCCGGCTCACGCGGCTGTTGGCGACGGCGGTGCCGCCGGAGGTCCGGGGGAGGCCGTTCAAGCCGGAGACCCGGGCGCTGATGGCCGACCTGCACGTCCGGCTCGCCAGGTGCGGCGTGCGGCCGCGCCGCAACCTGATGAGGGCGTGGCGGCGCGCGGAGGCTACCGCCCCGAGGTGATCTCCCTGCGCGCGCCCAGCCGCACGGCGGTCTCCTCCGGCACCGGCACGGTGCGCTCGCGGTACTCCCCGGACGGCGACATGGTGATGATCCCGGTCTCGACGCCGTGCCTGAGCAGCAGCATGTCGCGGCGGCGCAGCCCCAGGCAGATCCGCCTGGTGACGACGAACGCCAGCACCGGCCCGGCCAGCAGGGCGATCCGGAGGAACCACGTGGTCGCGAACAGCGACAGCCGGAACGTCTCGGCGATCACGTCGTTGCCGCCCGCCGCCCACAGCACCCCGTAGAACACGATCCCCGCCACGCCCAGCGCCGTGCGGTCCGCGGCGTCGCGCGGCCGGTCCAGCACGTGGTGGACCGCCCGGTCCCCGGTGAGGCGCCGCTCCAGGAACGGGTACAGCGCGATCCCCGTGAAGAACACGGTGATGACCAGCAACGGCACCACGATCCCGAGCGCGACCGTGTGCCCGGCGACCGTGACGTCCCAGCCCGGCATCAGCCGCAGCGCCCCGTCGCCGAACCCCACGTACCAGTCCGGCTGCGACCCCGCGCTGATCGCGCTCGGGTCGTAGGGCCCGTACAGCCAGATCGGGTTGATCTGCAGGAACGTCGCCATCAGCGTGACGACGCCGGTCACGAACAGCAGGAACGCCGCCGTCTTCGCCATGAACACCGGGAGGAACGGCCGCCCCTCCACCGCCTTCTCCGTGCTGCGCCCGCGCCGGAAGTCGGTGTGCTTCTGCACCCACGGCAGCACGATCGCGTGGACCGGCACCAGCGCCAGCATCAGCCCCGGCACCAGCAGCACGTGCACGATGTAGAGCCGCGGCACCAGGTCCGTTCCGGGGAACTCGCCGCCCACCAGCAGGAACGAGGCGTACGAACCGACGATCGGCAGCGACTGCACCGAGCCCAGCACCAGCCGCAGGCCCGTCCCCGACAGCAGGTCGTCCGGCAGCGAGTAGCCGGTGAACCCGTTCGCCATGGCCAGCGCGAACAGCGTGAACCCCAGCAGCCAGTTCAGCTCGCGCGGCTTGCGGAACGCCCCGGTGAAGAACACCCGCAGCAGGTGCGCCACGATCGCCGCGACGAACACGTTCGCCGCCCAGTGGTGGATCTGCCGCATCAGCAGCCCGCCGCGCACGTCGAAGCTGAGGTGCAGCGTCGAGGCGTAGGCCTCGCTCATCTCGATCCCGCGCAGCGGCGCGTAGGAGCCCTCGTAGACGGTCTCGGCCATGCTCGGCTTGAAGAACAGCGTCAGGAACACGCCCGACAGCAGCAGCACCGCGAAGGAGTAGAGCGCGATCTCCCCGAGCATGAAGCCCCAGTGGTCGGGGAACGCCTTGCGCATCGCCCGCCGGGCGAAGCCCGCGCCCCCGAGGCGTTCGTCGATGGCCCGGGCCGAACGTCCGGCCGCTGACATCACACCACCCCCGGTGGTCGGTCGTCGAAGACCTGTACCACCGAACGTAATACGACAATCCGTAGTACTACAAGAGGTAGATTTCAGGGTCCGGGTGCGGTGCGCTCTCAGGAGGCGATGAACGCCTGCGCCCGCCGGAACAGCCCCAGCGTGATCGAGTGCAGCAGGTCCCCGGTCTCCTTCGGGGCCTTCCCGGCGAACGCGCGGGCGTGCGTGCCCTCCAGCACGATGCCCAGCTTGAAGGAGGCCAGCACCGCGTACCAGGTGATCGACGACAGGTCGCGGCCCGCCGCCGCCTCCGGGCGCTCGCCGTAGGCGGCCACCAGCTCCCCGGGGGAGGGCAGGCCGCCCGCCTCGCCCAGCGGACCGGCCAGCATCGCGCTCTCGGCGTCCCCCGCCGGCCAGGTCGCCAGCAGCCAGCCGAGGTCCAGCAGCGGGTCGCCGATCGTGCACATCTCCCAGTCCACGATCGCCGCGACGTCCGGGCCGTCCGGGGCGAACATCAGGTTCGCCAGGTGGTAGTCGCCGTGCATGACGCCGGGCCGCCAGGTGGCCGGCCGGTTGCCGTCCAGCCAGGACGCCACCTTGTCCAGGCCCGGGATGTCGGGGCCGGGGTAGCCGTCCAGGGCACCGTAGGACTCCAGCTCCGACATCCAGCGGCCGACCTGGCGCTCCAGGAACCCCTCGGGCTTGCCGAAGCCGACCAGGCCCACCGCCTCGTGGTCGACCGCGCCCAGCGCCGACAGCGCGCGGGCGGCGTTCAGGCCCATCGCATGGCGGACGTCCGCGTCGCCCCGGTGGAGGTCGGGGAGGGCGACGGTGGCGTTGAACCCCTCGATCGGCGTCATCAGGTAGAAGACCGCGCCGTTCAGGACCGTCTCGTCCGGGCACGCGGCGATGACCCGGGGCGCGGGGACGTCGGTGCCGTCCAGCGCCGACAGCACGCGGGCCTCGCGGCGCAGCACGTCGTTGGTGCGGGCCCGTAGGTGCCGGGGGCCGCGCCGCAGCACGTAGTCGCGGCCGCCGCGCCGGAAGCGGACCAGCACGTTCTGAGTGCCGCCCGACAGCGGGGTCACGTCCTCGAACGGCCCGCCCGGCAGCCCCTGCCGGTCCATCCATCCGGCGAGGACGGCGAAGTCCACCAGTTCGGGGTCGATCTGCTGCACGGCGGGTTCCCTCCCAGGCCACGGTCCTACCGGAGGGTAACAGTCATGCACTTGCATTAACCAATCAGGCAGGGCGATTATCACGGGGAGACCGAGCCCCGAGGCCCGAGGAGGCCGCCGATGGCGTGGGACTTCGAGACCGACCCCGAGTACCAGCGACTCCTGGACTGGGCCGACGCCTTCGTCCGCGACGAGGTCGAACCCCTCGACCTGGTGCTGGGCGACCCCTACGACAAGACCGACCCGCGGTTCAAGGAACTGGTCCGCCCCCTCCAGCAGCGGGTGAGGGACCAGGGGCTGTGGGCCTGCCACCTGGGCCCCGACCTCGGCGGGCAGGGCTACGGCCAGGTGAGGCTGGCGCTGCTCAACGAGATCCTCGGCCGGTCCCGCTGGGCCCCGTCGGTGTTCGGCTGCCAGGCCCCCGACTCCGGCAACGCCGAGATCATCGCCCACTTCGGCACCCCGTCGCAGAAGGAGCGCTATCTCGCGCCGCTGCTGGACGGCGAGATCTCCTCGTCCTACTCGATGACCGAGCCGCACGGCGGGGCCGACCCGACCCTGTTCACCACCCGCGCGGTCCGCGACGGCGACGGCTGGGTGATCAGCGGGGAGAAGTGGTTCTCCTCCAACGCCCGGCACGCCACCTTCCTCATCGTCATGGCCGTGACCGATCCCGACGTCAGCGCCTACGAGGGCATGTCGATGTTCATCGTGCCCGCCGACGCGCCCGGCCTGGAGATCGTCCGCAACGTCGGCGTCGGCGGCGAACGCGAGGGCTCCCACGGCTACCTGCGCTACGACGACGTCCGCGTGCCCGCCGAGAACCTGCTCGGCGAGGAGGGCGGCGCGTTCGCCATCGCCCAGACCCGACTGGGCGGCGGCCGCATCCACCACGCCATGCGCACCATCGCCCAGGTCCGCCGGGCCTTCGACATGATGTGCGAGCGCGCGGTGTCCCGGCAGACCCGCCACGGCCCGCTGGCGAGGCTGCAGATGACCCAGGAGAAGATCGCCGACAGCTGGATCGAGATCGAGCAGTTCCGGCTGCTGGTGCTGCGCACCGCCTGGCTCATCGACAGGCACCGCGACTACCGGAGGGTCCGCAGGGACATCGCCGCCGTCAAGGCCGCCATGCCCAAGGTCTTCCACGACGTCGTCCAGCGCGCCATGCACCTGCACGGCGCGCTCGGGGTGTCCAACGAGATGCCGTTCGCGTCCATGATGATGGGAGCGCAGGCCCTGGCCGTCGCCGACGGCCCCACCGAGGTCCACAAGATCACGGTGGCGCGGCAGGTCCTGCGCGACTACCGGCCCGTCGAGGGACTGTGGCCGACCGGCCATCTGCCCACCCGGCGCGCGGCCGCCCGCGAACGCTACGCCGCCGCCCTGGAACACCTGATCGGAAACGAGTGACCGACACCCGGGAACGCCTGCTGGACGCCGCCCGGCGCCTGTACGCCGAACGCGGCCTGGACGCGGTGAGCCTCCGCGAGATCAACCAGGCCGCCGGGGCGCGCAACGCCACCGCCGTCCAGTACCACTTCACCGACCGCGCCGGGATCGTCCGGGCGATCTTCGCCCGGCACTCCCCGCAGGTGGACGCGGGGCGGCACGCCCTGCTGGACGCGATCGAGGCCGCCGGGGAGACGGACCTGCGGGCGTTCGCCGCCGCGCTGGTCCGTCCCCTGGCCGCGCTGCTGGCCGACGAGGACGGCCGCCGGTTCCTGCAACTGTGGGCCGACGTCGTCAACCGCCCGGACCCGATCATCCCGGCGGCGGTGCTCGACGACCCCGCCGACAGCCTGTGCCGCTGGCGCGCCCTGGTCGAGCCGCTGCTGGCCGCCGACGCCGCCCGGCTGCACCGCCGCTTCACCGCGATCCTGCACGCCTCGATCGAGCTGGCCCGCCGCGCCCGGTCCGGCCCGCACGCCGACGACCGGCTGTTCACCAGCTACCTCATCGACGTGATCACCGCCGTGCTGGCCGCCCCGGTGTCGGAGGAGACCCGCCGCCTGGCCGCCGAGCGCGACGCCGTCCGCGCCCGCCGCCCCCACCCCTGACCGCCCGATAACGGGATGATCCGCCCCCGTCCCGGGTGCTAGCGTGCCGGTGCCGGCCGCGGGACTCCGGCAGCGACTTCCGGAACCCGCCTTTACAGCGATGATTCGCAGCTCGCGCCCCCACTCCCCGGCCGGCGCCGCGCTTCCTCCCGAGGGGGACCGATGGACGAGACGCTCGCCGACCTGGTCGCGTGCGAGGACGCGCTGACGTTCGTCAACGCCGCCGTCACCGCCACCGGCCAGCGCGAGTTCCACGACGACGCCCGGCAGCAGGTGCTGTCGCTGGGGTTCCTGCACGACTACACGCGGGAGAACTACCGGCACCTGTACGCCGCCGCGCTCGCCCTCGGCGTCAACGACCACAACGCCGCGCTGATCATCCGGAACCTGCTGGTCCACGCCGCCGCCGCCGTCGACGCCGGCCGCCGCCGCGCCGAGGGCCGCCTGATCGCCCGCCGGCTGGAGCTGCTGCCCGCCCAGCGCGTCTACAAGCTGTTCGGCGAGCTGCGGCGGCTCGGCGCCAACAACCGCCGCACCCGCGCGATCATGCGGGACTGGCTGGCGGCGCGCCCCGACCCGGCGTTCGACGCCGTCAAGTACCGGGGCCGCCTCAAGGTCGCCGCGCGCCACGCCCACCTGCGGCTGCGCGGCGAGACCGGCGACTTCCTGTTCGCCCCCACCGCCCGCAAGCGCTTCGAGACCCCGATGTTCGAGAGCTGGCGGCGCGCCCACCACGAGCAGGCCGCGATCTACGACCTGCCCTACACCGTCGCCGAGGGCTTCGCCGCCAGGCACGGCGTCCCCCGCGCGGTGTTCCTGGAACGCGTCGAACACCGCATGACCCGCCTGGAACGCCTGCGCCTCCAGGAGAACGCCCACGCCCGGAAGGTCGAGGCGATCCGCGAGCAGGCCGACCTGCCCGGCATGGGCCTCACCCGCCTGGCCACCTACGCGCTGTCGCTGAGGCTCGACGACCGCGCCGCCCGCCGCGCCGAGCTCACGCGCGCCCTGCGCACCGCCGCGCTGCGCGCCGCCGGGGAGCAGGCGGGCCGCTGGGGCACGGTCGCGGCCGTGCTGGACGACAGCTACTCGGCGACCGGCTCGGCGCAGAAGCGCCGCCGCCCCCTCGCCGTCGCCCTGGCCTGCCACCACCTGCTGGAGGCGCTGGCCGCGCCCGGCCGCTACACCGCGCACTGGACCTCCGGACGCGGCGACGCGCTGCTGCTGTACCCCTCCGGCCCGACCCCGCTCGGCACCCGGATCCTGGACGCCCTCGACACCGGCCCCGACCGCCTGGTGATCGTGTCGGACGGCTGGGACAACGCCCCGCCCGGCCTGGCCGCCGAGGTGCTGCGCGTCTGGCGCACCCGGCTGGACCCCGGCCGCCGCGTCACGGTCACGCACCTGAACCCGGTGTACGACGCCGAGGGGTTCGACGTGCGGCGGCTCGCGCCGACCGTGCCCACCGCCGGGATCCGCGACGCCGAGGACCTGCCGGTCCTGGTGGAGCTGGCCCGCTTCGCCGAGGGCCGCGCCGGCCTGGCCGAGCTGACCGCCTACCTCGACGACCGCGTCGCCCGCTTCCTGGAGCAGCCGTGAACCCGCTCGACCTCGACCTGTCGGGGCTGACCACCCGCCCGGCGCAGGTGTGGGGCTCGGTCCGCCTGGTGCCCCTGGTCCGCGACGAGCCGGTGCCGCGCCTGCGCCTGCACCGCCGCGCCACCGGCGACGCCCCGAGCGTGGTGGACGTGGGCGACGGCACCGCCTACGTGTCGTTCGTCCCGCACGCCTTCGTCGCGACCTGGGAGGGCGACCAGCTCCCGGCCGCCTCCTACGGCACCCGCCTGCTGGAGCGCGACACCCCCGGGGCCCCGCCGCGGATGCCGATCCGGACGGTGCGCCGCATGGCCCGCCGGATCGACAAGAACCGGCTGCGCTTCCTGCCGCTGCACCTGGCCGTCGAGGGCTATCTGGCGCTGCACTTCAACGGCCCGGACGTCCTGTGGGAGGAGTGGTCGCGGCGGGCCGTGCGCAACGGCCTGTCGCCGCGCGCCGAGGAGGCCTACCGCGGCGCGTGGGTGTCGGGCCTGGAGGACGCCCTGCGGATCTTCGAGATCCATCCCGGCCAGTGCGGAGTGATGATCTACGTCGCGGACGCGCTCGCCGGGGCGTTCGCCGTGCCGCACCCCGACGACTACCGGCAGTTGCACCCCACCCTGGTGGAGGACCTCTACGGCGAGACCGTCTACCACCACGCCCTGCTGACCCTGCACAACGACCTGTCGGCCCCGCTCGACGCGACCGCCGTGCGCTCCCTGGCCGACCTGCGCGCCCAGGCCGGGGCCAGGTGGCGCGAATGGGCCGCGTTCCACGACGAGGTCATGGCGGGCGGCCTGTTCGACCCGGACGGCTCGCTGGAGGACGTGCAGTACCTGAAGGGCTTCACGCTGAAGCGGTTCCTGCCGTCGTTCACCCCGCGCCGGGAGAACCACATCGGCGAGGCGATCGTGGGGGAGGACGGCCGCGTCGCCTACCTGAAGTCGTTCCGCCTGTCGGAGACCCAGATCCGCCGCGGCTACCTGGTCACCCGGCTGGCCGCCAACGACTGGCGGCTGTCGGCCGCCGCCGCCGACCTGGGCACCGACGAGGCGTCGCTGGCGCTGCGCCTGGAACGCGCCGGGTTCGGCCACCTGCTGCGCCAGGACGTCCTGGACCACCACCGGGCGCGGGCCCGCAAGGGGACCGGCGCGGGCTAGCGCAGCCCGGTGAACAGGTCGTCCTCCATCTCGGGGACGTCGACCCGGCTGAACACGCGGGTGAACGCCTCCCTGCCGAACATCTCCTGCCGGGCCTCCTCGGGCAGCCGCAGCAGGAAGATGCTGTCGCCCTGGCTGGCGTGCGCCTCCAGCGCCTTGAACTTGCGTCCGGCGTGCTCGGACACGTCCAGCACCGCGTGGACCATCTCGTCGGGCACCCCGAAGTCGTCGGGCAGCTCGTCGAACCCCTCGATGCCCAGCTCCCGCATCCGCCGTCCCATCTCCCGGACGGCGGAGCGGGGGACGGCGGGGTGGTAGAGCTTGTCGGCGATCCCGGTCCGCTCCACCGCCGCGACCGCGACCCGGTGGGCCTGGATGTGGTCGGGGTGCCCGTAGCCGCCGTTCTCGTCGTAGGTCACCACGACCTGCGGCCGGTACTTCCCGATCAGCTCGGCGACCCGCGCCGCGCCCCGCTCGACGGGCAGGTTCGCGAACGCCTCGGGATGGCCGTTGGCGTCCCACCCGTCCATGCCCGAGTCCCGGTAGCCCAGCGGCTCGACGTGGTCGATGCCGAGGATCCGCGCCGACTCGGCCAGCTCGGCCAGCCGCCGGCGCGCCACGCCCGCGTCGTCGTGGCCGGGCTCGCCGGGCTTGCGCCCGCCCTCGTCGTCGCCCTGCTCGCCGTTGGTGCAGGTGACCAGGACGGTCCGGATCCCCTCGGCCGCGCACCGGGCCAGCAGGCCGCCGGTGCCCAGCACCTCGTCGTCGGGATGCGCGTGGACCGCCATCAGGGTGAGCTGCCGCATGTTCCGGACTCCTCGGACGCACTGCTCGGACCGGGCCACTGTACGGCCCGGGACCGACAGTCCCGCGGACGGGCCCTACCGGGCGGGTCCGTCGTGGACGTCGCGCAGCATGATCACGGAGAGGCCCTGGCGTTCGGAGGCCTCGGCCATCTCCTCGACGGTCGGGACCCGCTCCACGTTGATCCGGAGGCCGAGTTCGCGCTGGGCGCGGCGCACGCCCATCGCCTCGATGCGGCGCACGTAGACCTCCCCGACGGTCGCGGGGTCCTCGACGAGTTCGCCGCGCATCGGCCGGACCCGGCCCCGGTGCAGCACCTCCACCTCGTGGCCGCCCCGGAAGTTGAGCCGCCATCCGGCGGCGGTGAGGGAGGCGATCCCGTCCCCGGCGGGGTGCGCGGTGACCGGGACGGCGTACCGGCGGCCGGTCCGGCGGCCGGTGAACCGCAGCACCATGCGGCGTCCGGGCAGCGGCCCGCGCAGCGGTCCGGGCAGCGGCAGGCCGAGCAGGAGCCTCATGGCCGGGTTGAGGGCGCGCAGCAGCGGCGCGGGCGGCGGGGACAGCTCCACGGGCGGGCGGCGATCGGGCATGCCCCCACCCTCACGCGACCGCCCGGCGCCGTCCAGGGCTCAGACCTGGGAGGTGGCCTCCTCCAGCGACAGGTCGTCGACGGTGAGGGGGTGGGCGGGCGGGTCGAACGGGAACAGCGACGTCGCCGTCAGGCCGTCGACCACCAGCAGCTCGCCGGGGGCCAGCAGCCGCCAGTCGGGGTCGTCGTCCATCCGTTCGCTGGCCACGACGTAGGCGGGGGTGGCGGCGTCGTCGGCCGCCACGTCCAGGCTCCCGGGCTCGTGCTCGGACTCCAGGTGCCGCACGTGCCCGACCCCGCCCAGCTCGGGGGAGAGGGCCCACAGCTCGTTGGGCTCGGGGTAGCGCAGCGCCCACAGCCGCCGGGGCTCGGCCAGCAGCAGGTTGAGGGAGTAGACGGGCAGCTCGGCGGCGATGCGCCGGACGGCCGAGACCAGCCCGGCGGTGGTGTCGCCCTGCCGCCGGATCTCGGCGGTGATGTAGGCGAACACCCGTTCGGAGTCGGTCTGCCCCTCCACCAGCGCCCGGTCCACGTCGGTCAGCCACGAGTCGAGGACGTCGAGTCCCTGCACCACGCCGTTGTGGGCGAACAGCCGGTCGTTCATGTCGAACGGATGGGAGTTGTGGACGCTGACCGCGCCGGTGGAGGCGTAGCGCACGTGCGACACGAACGTGTGCGACACCACGTGCCTGGCCATCGCGGAGAAGTCGGTGTTCTCGTACGCCGCGACCGGCGCCCGGTCCCGGACCGGTTCGTCGCCCAGCGAGAACCAGCCGAGGCCGGTGCCGTCGGGCATCCTGCGGCTCTGCGTCCGGAGGCTCTGCGGCGCGTCCAGCAGCCAGAACGTCGCCCGCACGCGGGGCCCTCCGGTGGTCATCCCGAACAGTCGGCACATGCCCACCACAATGGCCGAGGCCCCGGCCCCGCGTCAGCGGTTCCGGGACCCGGGCCTCAGGTGGGGACCGATCCTTTACACGGGGGCCGGCCCCGTCGCGGGAGCGGTCGCGGGGTCAGTCGCGCGCCCGCTCGACGCGCAGCGCCTGCTTCTCGCGGACCTGGCCGCGCACGCAGAACCAGCCGACCACCAGCGCCAGGACGATCACCGGGATGGCCAGCACGGTCATGTGGCCCGCGCCGTCGTAGTCGAACCACATGAGCACGATCACGGCCGCCAGGAAGACCAGCGTGACGATCTCCGAGACCGGCGACCAGGGCAGCCGGAACGCGGGCCGCCGCAGCTCACCGGTCTTGGTCCGGCGCACGAACAGCAGGTGGGACAGCATGATCATGGCCCAGCTGCCCAGGATGCCGATCGAGGCGAAGTTCAGGACGATCTCGAACGCCTTCTTCGGCACCCAGGCGTTCAGCCCGACGCCCAGCACGCAGACCGCGCCGGTCATGAGGATGCCGCCGTAGGGGACGTGCGAGCGGCTCATCGCGGTGGTGAACCTCGGCGCGGACCCGGCCGCGCCGAGGGAGCGCAGGATGCGTCCGGTGGAGTACAGGCCCGAGTTCAGCGACGACAGCGCGGCGGTCAGCACGATCAGGTTCATGATGTCGCCCGCGGCGGGCACGCCCAGCTTCGACATCACGGTGACGAACGGGCTGACGCCCTCCTTGTACTCGCTCCACGGCAGCAGCATGGCCAGCAGCACGACCGAGCCGATGTAGAAGACCAGGATGCGCCAGACGATCGAGTTGACCGCCTTGGGCATGACCTTCTCGGGGTTCTCGGTCTCACCGGCGGCGACGCCGACCAGTTCGGTGGAGGCGTAGGCGAACACGACGCCCTGGACGAGCACCAGCATCGGCAGCCAGCCGTGCGGGAAGACGCCGCCGTGGTCGAACATCAGCATCGGGCCGGAGTCGTGGCCGCCGACCTTCTCGCCGGTGACCAGCAGGAAGATGCCGATGCACATGAAGACGACCAGCGCGCCGACCTTGACGATGGAGAACCAGAACTCCAGCTCGCCGAAGATCTTCACCGAGATCAGGTTGACGGTCAGCACCACCGCGAGCGCGATCAGCGCCAGCACCCACTGCGGGATGGTGGTGAACATCTTCCAGTAGTGGATGTAGAGCGCGATCGCGGTGATGTCGACGATGCCGGTGGTCGACCAGTTGAGGAAGTGCATCCAGCCGGCGACGAACGCGCCCTTCTCGCCCATGAACTCGCGGGAGTAGGAGACGAACGAGCCGGAGGAGGGCCGGTGCAGCACCAGCTCGCCCAGCGCGCGCACCACCATGAAAGCGAAGAAGCCGCAGACCGCGTAGGCGATGGCCAGCGAGGGGCCCGCGTTGGCCAGCCGGCCGCCGGCGCCCAGGAACAGGCCGGTGCCGATGGCGCCGCCGATGGCGATCATGTTGACGTGCCGGGTCTTGAGGGTCTTGCTGTAGCCCTCGTCACCGGCGTCCACGACTCGCGCCGCCTCGGGGGGCGACGTTGCCGCCCGGAGCTGGTGCTCGCTCACGCCTGGTTACCGCCTTTCAACGGGGTGTCGGTGGGGGATGACCCGGGGCAGTTTCGGCCATGAGTCCCAAACGTGTCAAAACGTCGCCCAAAAATAACCCCGTAGGCACCCAAAAGTGACCGGTGACTGCTGGGACCGCCGGGCCGGGCGGGGCCGGTGGGGCGACCGCGACGGCATGCCCGTGACCAAGGCGCCGTAACGTCGCGGGCAACAAAGATCCACGACCCGGGCCCGGATGCCGTACGGTCCCGGTATGGGATCCCCGTTGGTGCTGCTGGACGTCGACGGCGTCCTCAACCCCTTCACCAAGCCGCGTCGCGGCGGCTACCGCCGCCACCGCTGCTCGCCGAACGGGGTGACCTACAAGCTGTGGCTGAGCGGCCGGCACGGCCCGTGGCTGCTGGAGTTGGTCCGGGCGGCGGGCGCGGAGCTGGCCTGGGCCAGCTACTGGTGCGACCAGGCCAACGAGTGGATCGCGCCCCGGGTCGGGCTGCCGGAGCTGCCGTTCGTGCCGATCCCGCGCTTCCCGGGCGTCGAGGAGGGGCGCACGCTGGGCGCGTGGAAGGCCCGCCACGTCGCCGGATGGACGGCGGGGCGGCCGTTCGTGTGGTTCGAGGACGAGCCCGACGCCACCGACTGCATCGCGGGCGAGCCGGACGTGGGCGAGCACCTGCTGGTCGCGATCGACCCCCATGTGGGGCTGACCGAGGACGACATCGGGCGGGCCGCCGCCTGGCTGCACGACCTGGGGCGCTGACCGGGCGTCCACCGGGACGCCGGTCGCGCGGCCGGGCGGCGGCGCGCCGGGTCAGCAGGCGCGGAGCATGCGGGACAGCGCGTTGCGCTCGGCGACGTCCACGGTCAGCTTGTAGCGGTGCTTCACGTCGATCCAGGACCGCGCGTACATGCAGCGGAACGAGGCCAGCGGGGGCGTCCACTCGGCCGGGTCCTTGTCGCCCTTGGCCTGGTTGACGTTGTCGGTGACCGCCCACAGCTGCGAGCTGGAGCGGTCGTTGGCGAACGCCCGCCGCTGCGCGGTGGTCCACCGGCCGGCGCCCGAGCGCCACGCCTCGGCCAGCGGGACCATGTGGTCGATGTCGACGTCGGAGGCGCGGCGCCAGGTGGCCCCGTCGTAGGGGCTCTTCCAGGCGCCCGCCACGGGGGAGCACCGGGAGTCGGTCCGCACGTTCCGGCCGTCGCGCCTGAGCACGGCCTCGCGGGTGTTGCAGGCCCCCGACACGGTCGTCCAGTGCGGGAACTTGGCCCGGCTGTAGCCGGTGCCCGGCCCCTCGGACGCGACCCTCAGCGCCGCCAGGTGGCGGGCGGCCTCGGCCTTGCCGGGCGGCGGGGGCGGCGCGGCCAGGGCCGGGGCGGGGCCCAGGGCGGGAACGAGCGCGGCCGTCGCGAGGGTGGCGACGATGATCCCCGTTCGCTTCACGGGTTCTCCTCTCCGTCTCATGATCATGAGGCGGCAAGTCTGGATTGCCCGCATTAAGAGGAAATGTCGATTAGATGATCAATGGGATCACAAATCGATCACACGGCGAACGGGATCCCGCCCCCTCCGTCAGGAGTCACTTACATTCCGGCCGGATCACCGGGCAGGATGGGATCCCCGGGAGAGGGTCGAAAAATCGGCCTGACCGAAAAGGAGTTTCGATGGGTTCCCTTACGGGTCGTCTCGCCCTGGTCACCGGCGGCGGTCGCGGCATCGGCCGCGCGGTCGCCCTCGCGCTGGCCGCCGACGGCGCCGAGGTCGCCATCGCCTACCGCCGGGACGAGGAGGCGGCGCGCAAGACCCTGGCCGACATCGGGAGCGCCGGATCGCGCGGCTTCGCCTACCGGGCGCCGGTCGACGACCTGGACGCCTGCCGCGACCTGGCCGCCCGGATCGAGGCCGACCACGGCCGCCTGGACATCCTGGTGCACAGCGCCGGGATCGCCAGCCGGGGCCACGCGGTCGCCGACACCGACCCCGCCGAGCTGGTCCGCGTGCTGGCCGTGCACGCGCTCGGCCCGCACCACCTCACCCAGGCCCTGCTGCCGCTGCTGCGCCGCGCCGACCGCGGCGACGTGGTCTTCGTCTCCAGCGCCATCACCGGGATCTGGCCGCCGTTCAGCGCCCCCTACGCCATGGGCAAGGCCGCCATGGAGGCCCTGGCGCACACCCTGGCCAAGGAGGAGCGGGGGCACGGCATGCACGTCAACATCGTCGCCCCCGGCCTGGTCGACACCGACATGGGCCGGCGCCTGGTGCGCGCGACGACGGGGGTCGAGGACATCCGCCGGCAGGACGCGGCCTCGCCCTACGGGCACGTCTGCTCGCCCGAGGAGGTCGCCGACGTCGTCCGCTTCCTGGTCTCCGACGCCGCCTCCTACGTCACCGACCAGCGGATCGTCGTGGACGGCGGGACGTTCTAGGCGGGCGCGTCAGGTCCGGGTCCAGTCCGGCTGCACGAAGTCGGAGACCCGGACCCGCCGCCCCAGCAGCACCACCTCGCGGAACTGCCACAGCATCGCCCCGGTCGGCGGGTGGACCAGACGTCCCTCGCCCAGCCGCATCTGGAGCAGCCTCCCGCCGTCCGGCTGCGGCAGCCAGTGCGGCGTGTCGTCGGCCGCGACGCGCCGCAGCGGCACCGGGTGCACCGAGTGGACCTCGTCCGGGCTGGGCCGCAGCGGTCCCGGATCGGCCGGGGCCACCACCACCGGCGTGATCGCGAACCCGGAGGCCGCCGGAAAGTCGTCCAGCCGTCCCAGCACCTCGCCGGGCGCGGCGCGCAGCCCCAGCTCCTCGTGCAGCTCGCGCAGCGCCGCCTGCTCCGGCGTCTCCCCCGGATCGACCCGGCCGCCGGGAAAGCCCCACTGGCCCGCGTTCCGGCCCCGGTAGGCCCGCTTGATCAGCAGGACGCACGGCACGCCGCCGTGCTCCACCACGCACACCACCACCCCCGCGCGCCGCATGCCGGGGGAGTCGGGGACGGTGGTGTGGGAGAACGCCTCCAGCCGTTCGGCGGCCGTGGCGCGGAACGCCGCCACGCCGTCGAGGAGGGAGCCGCCGGTGGGGAGGCCGTCGCGGGGATCTGCCATGCGCCCGATCCTCCCAGGCGCGTGGCGCGTTTCTTCAATACGCCCGCTCCCGCCGGTGGCTACCGTCCCCGTGATCGAACGTATGTGCGAGAAATGAGGCGTTGATGGAACTGCGCGATCTGATGGAGACCGCCGCGGAGGCCGCCGCGAAGATCGTCCACGGGGTTCCGGAGGACCGGCTGACCGCGCCGACCCCCAACCCCGGGTGGGACGTGCGGGCCACGGTCAACCACCTGTTCTTCTGGACGCGGTGCGCCGAGTTCGCCGCCCGCAAGCAGGCCCCCGACGACCTGCCCGAGGAGCACGACTTCACCGCCGAGCCCGGCTGGGCCGACCGGTTCGCCGAGCAGGCCCGGCACACCGCCCGCGCCTGGCGGGACCCGGCGGCGTGGGAGGGGGACACCAGCCTCACCGGCGCCGCGCCCGGGATGCCCGCCTCCGTCATCGGCGCGATGATCTTCAGTGAGTTCCCGCTGCACGGCTGGGACCTGGCCGTCTCCACCGGGCAGCCCGCCCAGCTGCCCGCGGAGGTCGTCCGCGCCGCCCACCGGGAGACCTCCGCGATCGCCGAGATGGCCCGCCGGTACGGGGCGTTCGGCCCCGAGGTCCCGGTGGCCGACGGCGCGCCGTTGCTGGACCGGCTGCTCGGCGTGGCGGGCCGCGACCCCCACTGGACCCCCTGACCCGGCGGGGAACGGCGTGGCGCGCGGATATCCGGGCGCGACCTGGGGTCCGCGCGCTCTACGCTTAGGGGCATGTCTTCCACGTCTTCGATCCGAGTACGTTTCGCGCCCTCCCCGACCGGCATGTTCCACGTCGGCGGGGCCCGTTCGGCCCTGTTCAACTGGGTGATGGCCAAGCAGTCGGGCGGGACGCTGGTGCTGCGGATCGAGGACACCGACGCCTCCCGCAACAGCCCCGAGTGGACCGAGGGCATCATCCGCGCGCTGGCCTGGCTCGGCATGGACGGCGGCGAGTACGAGGGCCCCTACTTCCAGTCCGCCAACGCCGACCGGCACGCCGAGGCGGCCCGGACCCTGCGCGAGCAGGGCCGCGCCTACTACTGCGACTGCACCCGCGAGCGGGTCATCGAGCGCACCGGCGACTCCAACAAGGGCTACGACGGCTTCTGCCGCGACCGCGGCCTGGAGGCGGGCCCGGGCCGCGCGCTGCGGTTCCGCACCCCCGACGAGGGCGAGACCGTCGTGGTGGACCTGCTGCGCGGCAAGCCGACCTTCGAGAACGCGGTGCTGGAGGACTTCGTCATCGCCCGCGCCGACGGCTCGGTGACGTTCCTGCTGGCCAACGCCGTGGACGACATGAGCCAGGGCATCACCCACGTGGTGCGCGGCGAGGAGCACCTGTCCAACGCGCCCAAGCAGCAGCTTCTGTGGGAGGCCCTCGGCGGCACCCCGCCGGTGTGGGCGCACGTCCCGGTGATCGTCAACGAGCAGCGGAAGAAGCTGTCCAAGCGCCGCGACAAGGTCGCCCTGGAGGACTACCGCGCCGAGGGCTACCTGGCCGAGGCCATGCGCAACTACCTGATGCTGCTGGGCTGGGCCCCCTCGGGCGACCGGGAGATCGTCCCCTGGGAGGTGATCGTCGAGGAGTTCCGGATCGAGGACGTCAACTCCTCCCCGGCGTTCTTCGACGTCAAGAAGCTCAAGGCGATCAACGGCGACTACATCCGGATGCTGCCGGTGGAGAAGTTCGTCGCCGAGTGCCTGCCGTTCCTGGAGGACGCGCCGTTCGAGGTCGACATGGAGGTCTTCAACCAGCTCGCGCCGCTGGCCCAGACCCGCGTGGCGCTGCTGTCGGAGATCGTCCCGATGGTCGACTTCGCGTTCCTGGACGAGCCGGTCTCCGACGAGCAGTCCTGGACCAAGGCGATGAAGGAGCCCGCCGCCGAGATCCTCGCCGCCGTGGAGGAGTCCTACCGGGACGCCCGCTGGACGGCCGAGGAGCTCAAGAACCGCCTGGAGCAGGTCGGCACGGCCCACGGCCTCAAGCTCGGCAAGACCCAGGCCCCGGTCCGGGTGGCGACCACCGGCCGCACCGTCGGCCTGCCGCTGTTCGAGTCGCTGGAGATCCTGGGCCGGGACCGCACCCTGGCCCGCATCGCCGCCGCCCGCGCCCGGCTCACCGCCTGACCCTCACCGCCCGAACCTCACCGGAAGGTGATCGTCCCGGGGTAGTGGCCGGAGGCGCACACGAAGCGCATCCGGCCCGGCCCCGGGGCGCCCAGGTCGATCCGGGTCTCCCCGGACGCCGGCAGCGCCACGTCCAGGCCGCGGCCGGGGATCGTGAACGCCCGGGTGTGCCCGCGCGTCCCGGCGGTCCGCACCACCAGCACGGTGCGGACCCCGGCCCGCGCCGTGACCAGCGCCGGCCGGTAGCCCCGGTCCAGCGCCCACACCGTCACCTCCTGGACCCCGGCGGCGTCGGTCCGCACGGAGTCGGTCCGCACGGCCCGGTCCGTCCCGGCGGCGCCCGCGGACGGCGCCCATCCCGCCAGCCGCAGCCCCGACGTCGCCGTCCACGCCGCCACGGCCAGCAGCGCCACCCCCGCCAGCGCCGTCAGGCGGCCCCGCAGCAGCGCCAGCGCCCGCCCGAGCGTCACCCCCAGCAGCCCGAACAGCGGGACCGTGCCCAGCACGAACCCCGCCATCACCGCCGCCCCGCCCACCGGTGACCGGGACGCGACCGCCAGCATCTCCGCCGACAGCGTCAGCCCGCACGGCACCAGCACGGTCGCCGCGCCAAGGACGGCGGGCCGCCGCATCCCTCCGGGACGCGGCGCGCAGTGCCCGGTGTCGGCGGCGGACCGGTCACGGCGCAGCAGCCGCCGCGCCCACCGCGCCCCCATCAGGTCGAGCGCGAACAGCACCAGCAGCGACGCCGCCAGCACCAGCAGCAGCCCCCGCACCCGCGGCCCCGGCTGCAACGCCGCGCCCACCAGCCCCAGCAGCGCGCCGAGCGCGGTGTGGACGACCAGCTTCGCCGCCAGGAACGCCGCCACCGGCACGACCGCGTCCCGCGGCCGCGCCCCGCCGGGTGGTGCTCCGCGCACCGCGCCCGTCAACAGCCCCAGCTGCACGGCGGCGCACGTCGTCCCCCCGGCCAGCAGCCCGGCCCCGGCCCCCGACAGCAACAGCGCGGCGGCGTCCATGGCCCCACCTCCGCAGCGGGACCGTCCCCGCAGCCCGCGCGGGCCAAGCCACCCGTTCGGTAACCCGTTGATTACCCTGCGGTGCCGCCCAACGGTCGGCGGCGGTCATGGACGCTCAGGCGTCCGGCCCCCCGTCGCCGCTCAGCGCCTCACCCTCCGGGGAGCCGCCGTCCGGGGAATCCCCGTCCAGGGCCTCGCGCAGCGCCGCGACCCGCTCGTCGAGCCGCTCCGCCTCGGCGCGCAGCTCGGCGGGCACCCGCTTGCCGAGCGCCGCGGCCTGCTCCTCCACGGCCGCCAGCCGCTCCGCCACCGCCGGGTCCGGACCGGCGGCCGGCTCCGGCGGGCGCTCCCGCAGCAGCGCCGCCTGCTCCCGCAGCAGCGCGGCCTGCTCGCGCAGCAGCGCCGTCTGGTCCCGCAACTGCCGGTTCTTGTTGTGCAGCTCGACGAACACCGACACCTTGGCGCGCAGCACCCACGGGTCGAACGGCTTGGAGATGAAGTCCACCGCCCCGGCGGCGTACCCCCGGAAGGCGTAGTCGGGGTCGCTGTTGACCGCCGTCAGGAAGATGATCGGCAGGTCGCGGGTCTTCTTGCGGCGCTTGATGTCGCGGGCGGTCTCGAACCCGTCCATCCCCGGCATGACGACGTCCAGCAGGATCACCGCGTACTCGTCGGTGAGCAGCGCCTTCAGCGCCTCCTCGCCCGAACGGGCCCGGACCAGGTCCTGGTCGAGGGAGGACAGGATCGCCTCCAGCGCGATGAGGTTCTCCTCGCGATCGTCCACGAGCAGGATCTTCGCCTTGTCGTCCACGCCTGCCTCTCTCCGCTTGCGTCCGGTCCCTCGGGCCTCGTCCCCGGCCGGCGTCACCGCACGGCCGAGGGCCGCAACCAGGTCCGCATGACGTCCAGCAGGTGGTCCACGTCCACCGGCTTGGGCACGTAGTCCGACGCGCCGGACGCCAGGCTCTTCTCCCGGTCGCCCTTCATGACCTTGGCGGTGATCACGATGATCGGCAAGTCGGCGAACTGGGGCATCTCCCGGATCGCCGCGGTGGTGGCGTACCCGTCCAGCCCCGGCATCATCACGTCCATCAGCACCAGGGACACGTCCGGGTTGCGGTGCAGCACGTCGATGCCGGCCTGCCCGTCCTCGGCGTACAGCACCTCCACGCCGTATCCCTCCAGCACGCTGGTCAGCGCGAACACGTTCCGCACGTCGTCGTCGACGATCAGCACCTTGCGGCCCGACAGCACGGTGTCCAGGAAGTCGGCGGGCGGCTCGGCGACCAGCCCGGCCAGCGCGGAGCCGTCCTCGGCGGCCCGGTCGTCCGCCGCGGCGACGGACCGTCCGCCGCCCCCGGTGACGGCGGGCACCGGGGGGGTCCCGTTCGAGGCCGGCGGGGCCGGGACGACGGGCTCGTCGGCCATCGGGCGGCGCCGCCCGTCCGACTCGGTGTACTGGGCGGGCAGGTACAGCGTGAACACGCTGCCCCGGCCCGGCTCGCTCTCGGCGTGGATCTCCCCGCCGAGCAGCCGCGCGATGTTCCGGCTGATCGACAGGCCCAGCCCGGTGCCGCCGTAGCGGCGGCTGGTGGTCCCGTCGGCCTGCTGGAACGCCTCGAAGATCACCTGGAGCTTGTCGGCGCTCACCCCGATCCCGGTGTCGATCACCCGGAACGCGACCACGTCGGGGGTGTTCCACAGCGCCGGGAGCGTGAAGTCGGTGTCCCCGGCCCGCTCCACCACGAGCTTCACCTGCCCCTCGGCGGTGAACTTCACCGCGTTGGACAGCAGGTTCCGCAGCACCTGCTGGAGCCGCTGCTCGTCGGTGTACATCACCGCGGGCACGTCCGAGGCGACCGCGGTGTCGAACGCCAGGCCCTTGTCCACCGCCAGCGGCCGGAACGTGGCGTCCACGTAGTCCACCAGCGCCGTCGGCGTCAGCCGCTGGGGGTGCAGCTCCATCTTGCCCGCCTCGACCTTGGCCAGGTCGAGGATGTCGTTGATCAGCTCCAGCAGGTCGGTGCCCGAGTCGTGGATGGTGCGGGCGAACTCCACCTGCTTGTCGGTGAGGTTCCCGCCGGGGTTCTCCGACAGCAGCTTGGCCAGCACCAGCAGGCTGTTGAGCGGCGTGCGCAGCTCGTGCGACATGTTCGCCAGGAACTCGCTCTTGTACCGCGAGGAGATCGCCAGCTGCTCGGCGCGCTCCTCCAGGGTGCGGCGGGCCTGCTCGATCTGGAAGTTCTGGATCTCGATGGCGCGGTTCTGCTGGGCCAGCAGCGCCGCCTTCTCCTCCAGCTCGGTGTTGGAGTGGCGCAGCTCGCCCTGCTGGCGCTGCAGCTCGTCGGAGCGCTCCTGGAGCTCCTGCGCCAGCCGCTGGGACTCGGCCAGCAGCGCCTCGGTGCGGGTGTTGGCGCTGATCGCGTTGAGGGTGACCCCGATCGTCTCGATCAGCTGGCTGAAGAACGCCAGGTGCACGTCGGTGAACCGGCTGAACGACGCCAGCTCGATCGCGCCCAGCACGGTGTCCTCGAACGTGATCGGCAACACGATGATGTTGACCGGGGACGCCTCGCCCAGCCCGCTGCGGATCTTGAGGTAGTCGGCGGGGGCGTCGGAGATCAGGATGGTGCGGCGCTCGGCGGCGGCCTGCCCGACCAGACCCTCGCCCGGCCCGAACCGCACGCCGCCGATCCGGCCGCGGCCGGCCCCGGACCCGGCGATCAGCTTCAGCTCGGCGTTCTCGCCCACCCCCTCGGCCAGGTAGAACGCCCCGAACTGGGCCCCGGCGGTACGGGTCAGCTCCCCGATGATCAGCTCGGCGACCTGCATGAGGTCGCGGTGGCCCTGCATCAGGCCGCCGATCCGCGCCAGGTTGGTCTTCAGCCAGTCCTGCTCCTCGTTGGCGCGGGTCGTCTCGCGGAGCGTGGCCACCATCAGGTTGACGTTGTCCTTCAGCGCGGCGACCTCGCCGCGCGCCGCCACGGTGATCGTGCGGGTCAGGTCGCCGGTGGCCACGGCGCTGGCGACCTCGCCGATCGCGCGGACCTGGGTGGTGAGGTTGGAGGCCAGCTCGTTGACGCTCTCGGTGAGCCGCTTCCAGGTGCCCGACACGCCCTCGACCTCGGCCTGCCCGCCGAGGCGGCCCTCCGAGCCCACCTCGCGGGCCACGCGGGTGACCTCCGAGGCGAACGACGACAGCGTGTCCACCATCGTGTTCAGCGTCGTCTTCAGCTCCAGGATCTCGCCCTGGGCGTCCACGTCGATGCGGCGGGTCAGGTCGCCGTGCGCGACGGCCGTGGCGACCTGGGCGATGTTGCGGACCTGGTAGGTCAGGTTGGACGCCATGCCGTTGACGTTGTCGGTGAGGTCCTTCCACATGCCGCCGGCGCCCGGCACGATCGCCTGCCCGCCGAGCCGGCCCTCGGTGCCCACCTCGCGGGCCACGCGGCTGACCTCGTCGGCGAAGGCGGAGAGGGTGTCGACCATCGTGTTGATGGTGTCCTTGAGTTCGAGGATCTCGCCCTGGGCGTCGACGGTGATCTTCTTGGTGAGGTCGCCCTTGGCCACGGCCGTGGTGACCTGCGCGATGCCGCGGACCTGCGTGGTCAGGTTGTTGGCCATCGAGTTCACGTTGTCGGTGAGGTCCTTCCAGACCCCGCTGACCCCGTGCACCTTCGCCTGGCCGCCCAGCCGCCCCTCCGCGCCGACCTCGCGGGCCACGCGGGTCACCTCGTCGGCGAAGGCGGAGAGGGTGTCGACCATCGTGTTGATGGTGTCCTTGAGTTCGAGGATCTCGCCCTGGGCGTCGACGGTGATCTTCTTGGTGAGGTCGCCCTTGGCCACGGCCGTGGTGACCTGGGCGATGTTGCGGACCTGGTAGGTCAGGTTGGACGCCATGCCGTTGACGTTGTTGGTCAGGTCCTTCCAGACCCCCGACACGCCCGGCACCCGCGCCTGGCCGCCCAGCCGGCCCTCGGTGCCGACCTCGCGGGCCACGCGGGTCACCTCGTCGGCGAACGCCGACAGCGTGTCCACCATCTGGTTCACCGTCAGCTTCAGCTGCAGGATCTCGCCCTGCGCGTCCACGGTGATCTTCTTGCCGAGGTCGCCCTCCGCGACCGCCGTGGTGACCTGGGCGATGTTGCGGACCTGGTAGGTCAGGTTGTTGGCCATCGCGTTGACGTTGTCGGTCAGGTCCTTCCAGACCCCCGACACGCCCCGCACGTTGGCCTGGCCGCCCAGCTGCCCCTCGGTGCCGACCTCGCGGGCCACGCGGGTCACCTCGTCGGCGAACCCCGACAGCTGGTCCACCATCGTGTTGACGGTGGTCTTCAGCTCCTGGAGCTCACCGCTCGCCTCCACCGTCACCTTGCGGGTCAGGTCCCCGCGCGCGACCGCCGTGGTCACCTCGGCGATGTCGCGGACCTGCGAGGTCAGCCGCCCGGCCATCGTGTTGACCGCTGCGGTCACGTCCCGCCATCGCCCGCGGGTGCCGCGCAGCGGCGCCTGCCCGCCGAGCCGGCCCTCGGTGCCGACCTCCCGCGCGAACTGGGTGACCTCCCAGGTGAACTCGTCCAGCATCTCGACCATGGAGTTCACCGACTTGCCCATGCGCAGCAGCTCGCCGCGCATCGGCCGCCCGTGCGCCCGCAGCTCGACCCGCTGGGTCAGGTCGCCGGCGCTGACCGCCTCCACGACCCGGTGCATCCCGGTGGCCAGGTCGGTGAGCTTGTCCAGGATGCCGTTGGCGTCCTCGGCCGCCACCGCCCACGAGCCCTTCATCGTCCGCGGCGACAGCCGGCCCATGATCTGGCCCTCCCGGCCGATCTCGCGCCGTACCCGCGCCAGGTCGCCCGACAGGTGGGCGCCGTTGTCGCGGATCTCCGCCACCAGCGCCATGGCCTCGTGCAGCGCGCCGTCCTCCTCGGGGAGGTCCGGCTCGAACGCGAAACGCCCGTCGCGGACCGCGGTCAACATCTTGATCAGTGGCCGCAGGTCCGCGTCGCTGTAACGCGGAGTGTCCGCGGACGCGCCGGGGCGCGGACGGGACGGGTGTCGGGGCATGCTCTTCATCCTCCAGGCCCGGGACACGGGGTAGGCGGAAGCGACGGACACCTCCTTCGGGCCGCACCAGTACTCTACGTCGCCGAACGGTGGGCCACCCGCCGCGCGACGACCCGGACGGGGCCGAACCGGGCTCGTAGCCTTCGTGTTACGGTCTGTCGTGTTCGTGGCGGGCGTGGCGCGCAGTCTGTCACGATAGCCAGGACGGGTGGTTAACGCAGTGATCGAGGGACGACTGTTGGAGCAGACGGCGTCGGCCACCTTCCCCTCCGCCTCGGCGTCGGTGGCGGAGGCGCGCCGGTTCGTCCGGCGCGTGCTGGCCGACTGGGACCTGGAGGACGCCGTCGACGACGCCGTGCTGGCCACCAGCGAGCTGGCCACCAACGCCGTCGCCTACGCCGGCACGTCCTTCGAGGTCTCCTGCCGCCTGCTGGACGGCGAGATCCAGGTCGAGGTCCGCGACCTGCATCCCACCCGCACCCTCCCCATGCCCGGCGTGAGCGCCTCCAGCGGACGCGGCCTGCCCTCCATCGCCCGGCTGGCCGCCTCCTGGGGCGTCACCTACGACCGCGACGCCAAGGGCGTGTGGTTCCGGCTGCCGCGCCCCGGCGCCCACGTCAACGGCGCCTCCCCGCGCGTCCCGGCCGACCGGCCCGCCCCGTCCCCGCGCGGGACCGCCCCGGCGACCGGACCCGCGGCGGGATCTGCGGACCCGGCGGCGCGGTCCGCCGTCATCGCCCCCGCCGCCGACCGGATCCTGCGCTCGCCCGCCGCCCAGGAGTCCCTGGAGACCGCCGTCGCCACCGTCCGCGACGTCCTGGACGCCGACTCCGCCGCCGTGCTGCTGACCGAACGTGACGGACGCCTCGTCCTCGGCGCCGCCGCCGGGCTGCCCGCCGGGCTGTCCCTCGGCGAGCTGTCGGTGGTCAACCTCGGCCCCGACGCCCGCGCCGGGGAGCCCTGGGTCTCCACCGACGCCTCCGACCCGATCGCCGCCGCGCTGCGCGCCCGTTCCCTGGCCGCCGCCCCGCTGGAGGCCCAGGGCCGCCTGACCGGCCTGGTCGTCGCCGTCGCCGCCGAACCCGGCCGGTTCGACGACTCCGCCGGGACCCGCCTGGGCCGGCTGGCCGACGAGATGTCGCTGTCGCTGGAGAAGGCCCGCATCGGGGAGCTGGAGCGGTCCTGGCGCGGCTGGCTCAGCTTCGTCGCCGAGGCCAGCGACCTGCTGGCCGGCACCCTGGACCAGGAACGCACCATGGCCTTGGTCGCCCAGCTGATGGTGCCGCGCCTGGCGACCTGGTGCGCCGTCTACACCGCCTCCGACGAGACGCCCCGTCTCGCCTATGTCTGGCACGCCGACGAGACCCGCGCCGACGGGCTGCGCGAGCTGCTCACCCGCGCCGAGGCCCCGCCGCCCACCGACGCACCCGGCCCCTGGGGCGGCTTCGGCGGCGCGCCCGCCGAGGCCCGCGCCGCCGCCGGGGAGACCGTCACCGACCAGGCCTACGCGTTCCCGCTGGTCGCCCGGGGCCGCCGCATCGGCGCGATCGTGATCGGCCGCCCCGGCGGGGACCGCTTCCCCCGCAACGCCATCGAGCTGGCCGAGGAGCTGTCGCGCCGCGCCGCCCTGGCCGTCGACAACGCCCGCCTGTACTCCGAGCAGACCGCCATGAGCAGCGCGCTGCAACGCAGCCTGCTGCCACCCGGCATCCCCGAGATCCCCGGCATGGAGACCGCCGTGGTCTACGAGCCCGCGGGGGAGGGCAGCGAGGTCGGCGGCGACTTCTACGACGTGTTCGAGGTCGGCGAGGGCGCGGCGCCCGCCGCGCCCACCGCCGACCGGCGGGGCCGCTGGCGCTTCGCGATCGGCGACGTGTGCGGCACCGGCCCGCAGGCCGCCGCCGTCACCGGCCTGGCCCGGCACGCCCTGCGCATCCTGGCCGCCGAGGACCTCCCCGTCCCCGACGTGCTGGCCCGCCTCAACCGCCTCATCCTCGGCGAGGGCGAACGCGGCCGCCTGCTGACCCTGCTGCACGGGGAGATCACGCCGCGGCCGCTGCGCGACGGCGTCACCATCGGACTGACCAGCGCCGGGCACCCCCCGCCGCTGGTGCTCGACCCCGACGGCACCGTGCGGGAGGTCGCCTCCCCGCAGCCGCTGCTGGGGGTCTTCGACGGCGTCGAGTTCCACACCGACACCGTCGAGCTGCGCCGCGGGCAGGTCCTGCTGTGCGTCACCGACGGCGTCACCGAGCGGCGCGACGGCGCCCGGCTGCTCGGCGACGGCCACGGCCTGGAGCGGATCCTGGCGGGCTGCACCGGCCTGAGCGCCGGCGCGGTCGCCGCCCGCATCCAGCGCGCCGTGCGCGACTTCGGGCCCGAACCCTCGAACGACGACGTTGCCCTCATCGTTCTGAGGGCGTCATGATGAAGCACAACAATCGGTAAGGTGGGGTGGCGTGGGGCTGGCCTTGCACACGACACGACAGGACGGGCGCGCGACGATCGCCGCCCGCGGGTCCATCGACCTGCACTCCTCCGACGAGCTGCGCACGCGGCTCACCGAGCTGGTCGACGCGGGGGAGCGGGAGGTGGTCGTCGACCTGACCGCGGTCGACTTCTGCGACTCCTCCGGACTCAACGTCCTGGTACGGGCCTACAAGCACGCCAGGGCGCAGAACGCCACGCTGACCGTCACCGGCGCCTACGGCCGGGTCGAGAACGTTCTGCGCACCACCGGTCTGGACCGGTTCCTGATCAAGGGACCGGCCGGAGAGGGGGTCGGGTGACGACCCGCGGCCGACATGACGGCGGCCGAGGCTGAATGGCGGAGCCGATGACCGAGACGACTCTGCGCGCGGCGCCCCAGACCGAGGCCGTGGAGTATGCCCGCCGGCTGGCCGCCCGCACCATGCGCACCTGGGCGCTGATGGAACGCGAGGAGCTGGTCACCGCCATCGTGGCCGAGCTGGTCGCCAACGCCGTCCGGCACGCCGGGACCGCCCTGGAACTGCGGCTGCTGCGCAGCCCCGGCCGGGTCCGCGTCGAGGTCCGCGACCGCGCCGCGCAGATGCCCCGCATGACCGTTCCCGGACCGCTGGACGAGTCGCACCGCGGCCTGTTCATCGTCGACCGGTTCGCCACCTCCTGGGGGGCCGACCCCGTCAGCGGCGGCAAGGTGGTCTGGGCCGAGGTCACGATCTGACGCCCCGGGAGCCCGGACGGGCAAGGCCCCGCGCCGTGGGCGCGGGGCCTTCGCCGTTCTCCGGGGGCGTCGCGTGATCAGGCGGACTTGCGGTACAGCTCCGCCACCATGAACGCCAGGTCCAGCGACTGGCCGCGGTTCAGCCGCGGGTCGCACGCCGTCTCGTACCGCTGGTGCAGGTCGCCCTCGACGATCTCGTGGCCGCCGCCGACGCACTCGGTCACGTCGTCGCCGGTGAACTCGATGTGGATGCCGCCCGGGTGGGTGCCCAGGGACCGGTGCACCTCGAAGAACCCGGCGACCTCGTCCAGCACGTCGTCGAACCGGCGCGTCTTGTGCCCGCTGGGCGCCTCGAACGTGTTGCCGTGCATCGGGTCGCAGATCCACGCCACCGGCGACCCCTCCTGGGTCACCTTCTCGATCAGCGGCGGCAGCGCGTCGCGGATCTTCTTGGCGCCCATCCGGGTCACGAACGTCAGCCGCCCCGGGTCGCCCTCGGGGTTCAGCTTGTCCATCAGCGCCAGCGCGTCGTCGGCGGTGGTCGTCGGGCCCAGCTTCACGCCGATCGGGTTGCGGATGCGGCTGAGGAAGTCCACGTGCGCCCCGTCGATCTGCCGGGTCCGCTCGCCGATCCACAGGAAGTGCGCCGACACGTCGTAGGGCTGCCCGCTCAGGTGGTCGATGCGGGTCAGCGCCCGCTCGTACTCCAGCAGCAGCGCCTCGTGGCTGGAGTAGAACTCCACCCCGTGGAACTCGTCGGGGTTCGCGCCGCACGCCTTCATGAACGACAGCGCCCGGTCGATCTCCCCGGCCAGCTGCTCGTACCGCTGCCCCGCCGGGCTCGTCTTGACGAAGTCCTGGTTCCAGGCGTGGACCTGCCGCAGGTCGGCGTAACCACCCTTGGTGAACGCCCGGCACAGGTTCAGCGTGACCGCCGAGCAGTGGTAGGCCTGGAGCAGCCGGTGCGGGTCGTTGCGGCGCGACCCGGCGGTGAAGTCGAACCCGTTGACCGCGTCGCCCCGGTAGGCGGGCAGCTCCACCCCGCCGCGCACCTCGGTCGGCTTGGACCGGGGCTTGGCGAACTGCCCCGCCATCCGCCCGATCTTGACCACGGGCACGCTGGCGGCGTAGGTGAGCACCACCGCCATCTGCAGCAGCGTCTTGAGCTTGTTCTTGACGGCGTCGGCGTTGGAGCCCTCGAACGTCTCGGCGCAGTCGCCGCCCTGGAGCACGAACGACTCGCCCCGGGCGACCTCACCGAGCCGCGCGCGGAGCTGGTCGCACTCGCCGGCGAAGACCAGCGGAGGCTGCTTGGCCAGCTCGGCGGCCACGGCCCGGATCTCGGCGGGATCGTCCCAGTCGGGCTGCTGGAGGGCGGGGAGAGCGCGCCAGGCGTCGAGATCCCCCGTGATGCTGGATGTACTCACGCTTCCCAAGGCTATGGCACAACGCTCCGAACGGCATTAGCAAGCCGACGTATTCGTTCCGGAACGAGCGGGCCCGGAAACGGACCGGGGCGGCCCCCAGGACCGCCCCGTTGATCGTCTTCCCGGGCGTCAGGCCGCGCGGCGGCCCGCCTCCCGCACGCCCGCGCCGACCGGCTCCGGCGCCTGGGCCGGCACCGGGCGCCGCCCGGCGAGGTCGGTCTCGTTGGCCATCTGCCGCAGCCGCCGCAGCGACCGGTCGGTGATCTGCCGGACCCGGTTGTGGCTGAGCCCGTACCGGGCGCCGATCTGCGCGTAGGACAGCGGCTGGCCGTTGTCCATGCCGAACCGGGCCCGCACGATCGCCGACTCGCGTTCGGGCAGCCGCTCCAGCAGCCGCCCCAGCCCCTCCAGGTCGTCCAGCGCCAGGACCTCCGCCTCCGGCGTCACCGCCTCGGGGTCCTCCAGCAGGTCGCCCATCGGGGTCTCGCCCGCCTCGTCGACGGTCGCGTCCAGGCTCGCCGGGTCGCGCCGCCAGCTCAGCAGCTCGTCCACGTGCTCGGGCGCCACGCCCACGGTCTCGGCCAGCTCCTCCCGGGTGGGCTCGCGGCCCAGCTCCCGGCCGAGCTGCCGCTCGGCGCGGCGCAGCCGCGACAGCTCCTCCTCCACGTGGACCGGGAGCCGGATCGTGCGGGCGGTGTGGCTCAGCCCGCGCCCGATCGCCTGCCTGATCCACCAGGTGGCGTAGGTCGAGAACTTGAAACCGCGGCGGTAGTCGAACTTCTCCACGGCCCGCATCAGGCCGAGGTTGCCTTCCTGGATGAGGTCGATCAGGGGCAGGGCGTCGGTGGGGTACTTGCGGGCGATCGACACCACGAGACGGAGGTTGGCCTCGACGAAGCGCTGCTTGGCGCGCAGCCCCGCCGCGACGAGCTCCTCCAGTTCCTCGCGAGTGGTCCCCGCGGGCAGCGTGCCCTCGTCGAGCAGCTGTTCGGCGTACAGGCCCCCCTCGATCGCCTTGGCCAGATCGACCTCCTCCTCCGCCTCCAGCAGGGGCGTGCGGCCGATCCGGTCGAGGTAGGCCCCGACGAGGTCCTTGTCGGGGGCGTCGATCCTGTCGCCCTTGGTACGGGTTGCAGCCATCTGGACCCTTCTCCGGTGCGATCTCCCTAAGAGGAGAACGCTAATTACCGCTCTGTGATTCCCGACTCGGGAATACTTGCGAGCTGCCTGCCCTTCTACGGATCTGATACCCCGAGCGAGGAGAAATCGACATGGCGACGGTCACACTGACCACCGACAAGTTCGACGAGGTGGCCCGGAGCGCCGACATCGTGCTGATCGACTTCTGGGCGGCCTGGTGCGGCCCGTGCCGCCGGTTCGCCCCGGTGTTCGAGGAGTCCTCCGACAAGCACGGGGACATCGTGTTCGCCAAGGTCGACACCGAGGCCGAGCCCGCCCTGTCGGAGCGGTTCGGGATCGCCTCGATCCCGACGCTGATGGCGATCCGCGAGGGCGTGATCGTCTACGCCGAGCCGGGCGCGCTGCCCGCGCCGATGCTGGAGAGCGTGATCGAGCAGGTGCGCGCCCTCGACATGGCCGACGTGCGCGCCCGCATGAACTCCTGACCTGCGGGGAAGCCTGTCGGAGGGGCCCGTTCCGGCGATGGGCGCTGACCGGTAGCGGACTACTTGTTTGGCCGATTGCTGCCTGCTTGTGGGTATATGTCGGCATCTTCGTCACCCTTCCGGCGGACGCTGGACGCCGGAAGGGAACCCGATGAGGACGCATCGCCGCCCCACGGCGACGGTCAAGGAGGAGAGGCCGTGATCACCGCCCCGTTCCCCGCGCCGCGCGCGGTCGTCCGGCGGATCGCCCGCTCGGCCCCGGTCGCCCTGCTCCGCCAGGCCGGACGGCCCATCCCCACCGAGAAGTACGTCCAGGACGGCCGCTGCGTCATCCGCGCCGACCTGCCCGGCGTCGACCCGGCCCGCGACGTCGACATCGCCGTCCACGACGGCTCCATCGAGATCAGGGCGGTCCGCCGCGACGGCGGCCACCACCCCGGCGACATCCACTACGGGCTGTTCCGCCGCGTCCTGACGCTGCCCCGCGACGCCGACCCCCGCACCCTCACCACCCGGTACCGCGACGGCGTCCTGGAGGTCGCCCTCGACCTCCCCGGAGCCGACCTCACCTGACGGGACCGGCCCCGCGCATGCCCGATGATGGACGGATGCTGTCCGACGTCGTCGACTACCTGCGCTGCCCCCTGTGCGGGGCCGACCTCGCCCTGGCCGACCGGGGCCTGCGCTGCCCCGCCGGCCACGCCTTCGACGTCGCCCGGCAGGGCTACGCCAACCTGCTGCCCGGCGACGCCCGCCCCGGCACGGCCGACACCCCCGAGATGGTGCGCGCCCGCACCGCGTTCCTCGGCGCCGGACACTTCGCGCCCCTCACCGGCCGCCTGGCCGAACAGGTCACGGGCGCCCGGATCCTCGACGCGGGCGGCGGCACCGGCCACTACCTGGCCGCCGTCCTCGACCGGACCCCCGACGCGACCGGCCTGGGCCTGGACCTCTCCAAGCACGCCGCCCGCCGGGCCGCCCGCGCCCACCCGCGCGCCGGAGCCGTCGTCGCCGACCTCTGGCGGCCGCTCCCCGTCCGCGACACGACCGCCGACGCCATCCTGAACGTCTTCGCACCCCGCAACGCCGCCGAGTTCCACCGCGCCCTGCGACCCGGCGGGCACCTGCACGTGGTCACCCCGTCGCCCCGCCACCTCGGCCCCCTGGTGCGCGAACTCGGCCTGCTGAAGATCGGCGAACACAAGGACGACCGCACCGACGCGACCCTCGCCGACCACTTCACCCTGACCGACCGGCAGCCCCTGGAGACCACCGCCCGCCTCACCCACGAGGAGATCGCGACGCTCGTCGGCATGGGCCCCAGCGCCCACCACATCCCCGCCGACGAACTCCACCGCCGGATCGGGAAGCTAACCGACCCGTTCGAGGTGCCGCTGTCGTTCACCCTGTCGATCTACCGCCGGAGCTGACGCCAACTCCACCAGCACCTGCGCGACCTCACCGGGGGAGCCCACCCCCCGGCCGAAGGCCTCATCGACGGCCTCATAGAGGAACGACACCGACACCGAACGCGTCACCCCGGCCAGCAACACCTGCTGGAGAGCCTGCCCCGCACGCAGCCACGCCCCAGGGGAATCCCCCGCCGTGGTCAGCACGGCCCGCAGAGCTCCTTCGCCAGGCAGAACACGCAACGCCGCACCTTCGAGCCGAGCCGCGACCCCCAACTCGCCGAGCACCGCCGCGGACGGCCGCCCGGTCACGACCGGCCCCCTCGCGACGAACGGCCGCAACGTCGCCGCGTACAGGAGCCGTTCGGCCCGGATCACCCGCCGCCTCCGCGCCAACCGCACCGAAGCGAGCAGCGTGGGTCTCTCCCCATCCGGAAGCAACCGGACCACGGCCTCCCGCCCGAGCTGAGCGGCCGCCAGCCGCAGATTCACCAACGCGGCCCCACAACCGAGATGCAGCCCCCGCCCCGACGGATCGTGCATGCCCTGAAACCGCGCGGGATCGGCGTGCACCTCGATCCCCCCGGGCACCACACGGAACCGCCAGGCATGCACATCGTGAACGGCCGGCCCCATGGTCGCCGCCACCACGAGTCGTTCGGTGCTCACGCGATATCCCTCCCACCCGGCCGGCCGCCGCACGAGGGGAAAGGAGGACTTCCCGGACCAGAGGCGGCAAGACGAGCGAACGGTACCGCACTGTGAGCCACCACACATAGCCTCTGAACTGCGGCGACATCAGCGGGGGAGGGGCTCCTCGATTTGCTGGTTCCGGCGGGTGCCCGTAGTGTTCTCACCACCCCGAGGGATGCGGGACGCCGCAAGGCGGACGGCCCCGGGGAACCAGACGGAAAACCGGTTCGGGCGACGCTCGGACTGAGGTACTCTGGTCTGGTCAGCCCGAGACGGGACGCAGGACGCCGCAAGGCGGCCGGCCCGGTGGGCACTCCTGGTAGGCCGAATCTGACCGATCTTTGGATCGTTCGCTGATCGACGTCCAGGACTCGGAGAAACTCCAGGCGGTCGAAACGATCTTTACAGGTCGATTTGACGCGGGAGCGGATCTGAGTAAGCTTGAAGGGTTGCCCCGGAGCGAGAGACGCGCGAGCGGATCAAGCGCGGTGGGTGTCCGTTTCTTGAGAACTCAACAGCGTGTTAAAAGCCAGTGCCTTTATCGATCAGGCAAGGTCCTGATCGCCCCGTCCGGCTC
>NZ_JACJIA010000018.1:0-152907 GCF_014138665.1 Actinomadura kijaniata | reverse complement strand
GGGCGGGTCCACCACCCCCCACCCCGCGCCGTTGCCCCCCGCCCGGGGGGGGGGGGGGGGGGGGGCCCCCGCGCCCGGGGGGGGGGGGGGGGGGCGCCCCCCCCCCCCCCCCCCGCCCGGTGCTGTTCGACATCGCGCTCGCCGTGGCGGCGACCTTCGTGGAGGTGGGGGTGCTGTTCAACGACGGCACCAGGCCCGCACCCCTGCCGATCGCGGTGACCGTCCTCACCGGTGTGGTGCTCTTGGCCCGGCGCCGGTCCGGGGTGGCGGTGACAGCGGTGGCAGCCGCGTCGGCTGCCGCGGTGACCGCGGCCGGGTACTCGCCCGGGGGCGCGCCGGCCGTCGTCGCGCTGTGGTCGCTCGCCGAGACGCGTGACCGGCGCATCTCGCTTGCGGTGCTGGCACCGATGGTCGTGTTCCTGGAGGCCGGCAACGTCTGCAGCCCGACGGTTTCGATCGGGGCGTGGACGCTGGGCGCCTACATGCAGACGCACCGCCGCTACGTCCGGGCGGTGGAAGAACGAGCCGCCACCCTCGAACGCGAACGGGAACAGCTCGACCTGATCGCGGCGCAGCGCGAACGCGGCTCGATCGCCCGCGAACTGCACGACATCGTCGCCCACTCGGTGACGGTGATGCTGATCGGGGTCCGCGGCGCCCGCGACGTCCTGGATACCGACCCGCAGGTGGCAGCGCGGACGCTGGAGCGGGTGGAGACCAGCGCCGAGCAGAGCCTGGCCGAGCTGCGCCGGGTCCTCGTCCTGCTGCGCGGGCAGCATGCGGCGGAGACCCGACCGCAGCCCTCCCTGGCGGACCTGGACGAACTGATCGCCGGGTACCGCGCGGCGGGACTGCCGATCCGGCTGGAGATCGCCGGGGAACCGCTGGACCTGCCCAGCGGGGTTGAGCTGTCCGCCTACCGGATCATCGAGGAGGCGTTGACCAACGCCCTGAAACACGCCGGGGCAACACTGGTCACGGTACGGCTCGGCTATGGCGGAGCAGACCTGGAGGTGCGGGTGCACGACGACGGGACGGGAACCGGCGGGCCGGGACCCGGCGGGCACGGCCTGGTAGGCATGCGGGAACGGGTCGCGGTGCTCGGCGGTGAGCTGGAGACCGGCCGGGCCCCCGGCGGCGGGTTCCAGGTCGTGGCCCGGCTGCCGGTCGGGGAACGGGCATGACGATCCGGGTGCTGATCGTCGACGACCAGGAACTGATCCGGATCGGCTTCCGGCTGTTCCTGCAGACCCAGGCCGACCTGGAGGTCGTCGGCGAGGCCGCGGACGGCCACGAGGCCCTCATGCGAGCCGCGGAGCTGCGGCCCGACGTCGTCCTGATGGACGTCCGGATGCCGCGGATGGACGGCGTCGAGGCCACCGCCCGCCTCACCGCCACCGAGCGTCCGCCTCGCGTGCTTGTCCTCACCACCTACGACCTCGACGAGTACGTGTTCGGCGCGCTGCGTGCCGGGGCATCGGGATTCCTGCTGAAGGACGCGCCCCGCGAGCGGCTCCTGGAGGCCATCCACGTCGTCCACCAGGGCGAGGCGCTGCTGTCCCCGTCGATCACCCGCCGCCTGATCGAGGACTACGCCGACCGCGCCGACCCGGTCCGGCCATCACCGGATCTGCTGACCGCGCTGACCCCGCGTGAGCGCGAGATGCTCCTGCTGATCGCTCAGGGCCTGTCGAACCAGGAGATCGCGGCGCGGCTCGTCGTCACCGAGGCCACCGTCAAGAGCCACGTCGGCAGCGTGTTCGCCAAGCTCCACCTCCGCGACCGGGTCCAGGCCGTCGTACTGGCCTACGAGCACGGCATCGTCGTTCCGGGCCGCCGTCCCAACCCCCTTTGAGAGATCGCCAACAACTATCGGCGGCCCGACCCGATTCTCCTACATCCCCACGACCTGCAGCTACCTGACCACTGCGGCCCGTTCCTGCCGTATTCCGGTGGCACCCCTACGAGGCCGCCGCCGTCGCCGAGGTCGCCGAGGAAGCCGGGATGGACGTCATCCGACACACCCTGACCCGGGTCGCCGGCGGGTACCGCCCCAACCGCTGCAAGCGCGGCGACGGACCCAACGGCCTGGGGCACGTGTGGCTGGTCTTCACCGCGCACGCCACCGGCCACCCCCGCCCTGTGGACGGCGCCATGCCGGGCCTGCACTGGGCGGAGCGGGAGGAGCTGGCCGAGCTGGCGGCCCGCACCGCCGCACGTGCCCGGGGCACGGTGACCGACGCCCAGTGGCGCGACCGCCCCGGGCTGGAGCCGGTGTGGTGTCGATGGATCGTGGCCGTCGGCCTGATCACCATGAGCGCCGATGACCTGGAAGCCATCGACAACGCGCTCTAACCGGGGCGGATGCGTCGCGCTCGGCAGCATCCGCAACGCCCGCGGCCAGTACACCCTGGCGACCGCCACCGTTTGACCCTGCGAAGGAGAACTCCCGATGACGTTCCCGCCCCTGTTTCCGCCGGTCCGGCCTCTGGCCCCCGGCGGTTTGTCGGCTGAGGAGATCGACCACATCGAGCACCAGGCCGCCGCCCTCAACGCCGACGACCGTCTCATCCCGCTGTCGCAGGTTCACGAGCTGGCCCGCACCGCCCAGCTGCTGATCGAGCTGCTGGACCGCGACGGCGACTGGGGCGGCTGCACCGGCTGCATCGTCGCCGACCAGCTCGGCCCGCTGTGGACCAGCAGCCCCTGCCCCTATCACCTGGGAGTGGCTCACGACTGGGAGGCCGCCCGCGCCATCATCGGCACGGCCCTGAAGGCCCCCGAGCACCAGGCGGCCCGCGAGGCCGTCGTCAAGGCCCTGGAGGCCGAAGAAGGCTGACCGCCTCCCTGTCCATCCAGCGCCCTTCCGGGTCTCCGGAAGGGCGCTGATGCGTTCCGGGGTTCACCCGCCCGAACGGTCTGCATGAGCGCCAGGAGGTGGGCGAGCGGGTGGACGACCCGGCTCGCCGGGGGTCCGGGGGCGGCGCGCCCCCGGCGACGACCTGCTCAACCGGCGTGTTCACCGGCCGAGACCCGGGCCGCGCCCTGGTCGGTGTTCGGGGCCGCGTGGGTGGTGCGGGCCGGGAAGGTCCAGGCGCGCGGTGGCCGGGCGGGCGGCGTGCTGGGCGCGTTGGGTGCGCTCGGTGTCGCGACGATAGTCCGACAGGGTGTGACGCAGGGCCTGTTCGATGCGGATGTTGGTGAGCTGGGCGCGGGCGGTGGCCCCGGTGAGGGGTGTGCCGGGGCGGGGAGCGCCCGGCGGTGCTGGTCGGTCAGCCCGGCCGCGCGCTGGCGCGCGGTGCGCTCGTCGTCGGCGACGGCGGCGGCGTGGTGCTGGGTCCAGCGGGTGGTCAGGTCGGTGTGGTCGGCGGTGGCCTGGCCCTCGCGCCAGGTGGTGCGGGCGGCAGGTCGGTGCCGATCCGGTCGCTGTCGGGGTCGCCGGAGCGGGCCTGCCATCCGCGGCGGCCGCCGTAGGTGGTGCGCTGTAGCGTCCCGGCGACCTGGCCGCCCGGGGCCACCACCCGCCAGCGGCCCTCATTCGCCTCGGCTTGGGACTGCACCAGCCGCCATCCCGCCGGCAGCCCGTCGATCGGTTCGTCGCGGTGGATGGTGGCCTGGCGGCGGCGGTGTTCGGCCTCGGCCGCCAGCGCCCGCAGTGCCTTGACCCGCGAGGGGTAGGCGCCGTTCTTGGAGCCGGCGGTGACGATGGCGCCCGCGACCTGGTCGGTGGTGCGGGCGTGGCGGGCCTCCCAGGCGTACCCGCGGGTGGCCTGCCGCTGGTGGACCACCTGACCCACCTGCGTGCTCTGCTTCCACCACAGGGTGTAGACCTCCTGGTCGGGATCGGCCTGGGTCATCGTCCACTCCGGCTCCAGTCCCGCCACCCGGCGGCGCACCAACGGCCCGCCAGCTGACTTGGCCACCGGTTCCGGCGCGACCCCACCGGCGAGCCCGGCCTCACCAGACTCGGCCTCACCAGACTCGGCCTCGGCAAGACCGACCGACCGGCTCCCAGCGCGGTGGTCACCACCGCTCATCCCCTGCTCCGGAACCGAACCGTGGCGGCCCGCCCCCTGCCGCGCGGCGACCGTCTGCGGTGCTACCACGTTGTCCTTGCCGCCCTTCGAAGTCGCCGCGGCCGCGGGTGCGGCGAGCACGACGGCGGAGGGCTCGCTGAGGCCGCCGGTCGCCGGGGCCGCGGCGCCGCCCTCGTGACCGGCCTGGTGGCTGATCTGCTGGGCGGTGGCCTGGTCGTGGCCGCGCAGCATCCGCATCACGGTCGCCGGCGAGGGGTGTTTGCCCTTCTTGGCGCCGGTGGTGATGACCAGGCGGGCGGCGATCTCGCGCAGGCTCATCCCCTGGTCACGCAGGTGCAGCGCCCTCGACAGCATGGGCTCATCGGCGACGCTGGCGCCGCCGATGGCCTTGCCACGGGCCCGCGCCGCCTCGTGTCCTTCCAGGGCGCGGTCGCGGATGTACTCGCGTTCCATCCCCGACAAGGCGGCCAGCACGGTGAACACGATCCCGCCCGGATCGTGGGAACCCTGCAGTTCCCCGGTGAGGAACTCCAGCGCGATGCCGTCGGCGCGCAGCTGCTCGGCCAGCGCCGCCAGCTCCAGGCCGCGCCCCAGACGCTTGTGCTCATGCACCACCAGCGTCACCGCCACCCCGACGGCGCGCAACCCGCGCGCCAGGGCGATGGCGTTCTCCAGTTCGGGGCGACGGGTGGCGCGGATGGAGATCTTCTCGGCGAAGACCCGCGTCACCGAGCCCCCGGCTTATGAAGCGCGGCGGACCGGACGCCCCTGTGCGGCGCCCACGAAGGGGCTCGCCCGTCAGAAGCGGCGATGACGTCCAAGCTGGGTGCCTGGTTCGCGGCCGGACCGGCATCGGCCATCACCGCAGGTACTGCCCCGAAACCACAAGGCGTTCCGATACACCTGGCACGCACCAACCACACCACCAGACAGAGAAGAGGATGCGGGTGAGGAAAGCTTTTGGCGACGGGGGCGGCCGCGGTGACGGCGACCGCGGGCGTCGGGCTGGCCGCCACACCGGCCCAAGCCGCCAGCGCCGTTCAGATCTACCGGGTGTACTTCGACTCCCCCGGCAAGGACACCGGCTCCAACGCCTCGCTGAACGGCGAGTGGGTCCAGCTGGTCAACACCTCCCGCTCGGCTCGCCAGCTCAAGGGCTACAAGCTGCGCGACAAGACCGGCTACACCTACACCTTCGCCAGCTTCACGCTCAAGGGCCGCGCCAAGGTCACCATCCGGACCGGCAAGGGCCGCAACACCACCGCCACCCGCTACTGGGGCCGCTCCTACCTGCCGCAGGTGCGCCCGGTCGCTGATGAGCCGTGCCCGATCGTGTGCGACAAGGGCTGTGCTGGGGCTGGCGTTGAGGCCGCTGCGGCTCGGCTGGGCCATGTGCTGATCCGCCCCTGGCATGTCCGTTCTGGCTGCGGCAACGCATCGAGGCGGTCATCTGGACGTTGAAGAACCGGCTGGGGCTGGAACTCCACCAGGCCCGTACCACCGAGGGTTTGTGGGCGCGCATCAGCCAGCGCATCGTGGCGCTCAACGCCGCCATCTGGCGCGACTGGCTCGCCGGTCGGCCCGTCAAACGATCCCTGGTCGCTTACGGCCGCTGACCAGCACCAGGAATTCCCATCAACGGTCTAGGGGTGGGCGAGGCGTTCGAAGACGAGTTCTCGGCCGTCCTCCTCGTCCCATCGCTCGCCCGTCCGGTGGAAGCCGAGGGCGGTGATGACGGCCAGGGACGCGGTGTTGTCCGGGGCCACCGAGGCCCGGACGGTCCTGGCTCCCTCGTCTGCGGCGCGGTGGAGCAGTTCGGTCGCGATGACCTTGCCCCAGCCCTGTCGTCGTGCGGCCGGGTCCACCGAGTAGCTGATCTCGATGGTCCCCTCGTCGTCGGGCGGGGCCTGGAAGCCGCCGTGGCCGACCACCACTCCTTCGGGTTCGGAGACCACCGCCCACACGCGGCCCTGGGGCCGGTCGGGGGCGGTCTCGCGGAGCCCGGCCCGGTAGCGCCACAGAGCCCGCAGGCCATCGCCCACGAAGTGCTCGGTGAGGGGCACCCCCGCCTCCGCCGAGGCCGTGGCGGTGTCACCGGCCGCGAGCGCGGACATGGCCTGCGGGGTCATCTCGACCAGCCTCATGCGCCGGGAACTGTTTTTGATCATGGATGGGATGGTCGCACCGGCCGTGCGCGCGGCTCAAGGCGGTTGCGGGCCCGCGTCGTTTCGGCAGTGACCGAAGCGTCGCGGGCCTACCGTCGGGGCCGTGCAGACATTCACGCGATACGCCGAGGTGACCGCGGCCCTGGCCGACCCGGGCTTCACCGTCGTCCCGGCCGGTGGCGACGGCGGCCCGGGCACGTTGGACTGGCTGCGGCGCACGGTGTGCCGCTTCAGCGAAGGCGAGACCCACCGCCGGCGCCGCGCCGTCGTGGAACGCGAGCTGGCCCGCGTCGACCCGGCCGAGCTGCGCCGCGCGGCCCGAGTCCGGCCGGACGCGGTCGCCGTCCTCGGCCGTGCGCTCGGCGTCACCGACCTGGAAACGCTGACCGCCGCGGTTCCGGTCGCGGCGGCGGGCTATCTGACCGGTGACCGCCCGCCGGGCGCCGACGCGGCGGTCGCGGCGCTGGTCGGGCTTCTCGGGCCGGGGCCGGACGAGACCGTGGCCAACCGCATCGCGATCCTCGTGCAGGCCTGCGAGGCGACCGCCACGCTCGTCCGGTCCGCGCTCGGGCTCGCCGGCCCGGACCGGTGGGACGCCGAGTCGCTGGTCGTCGAGACACTGCGGTTCGCCCCGCCCGTCCCCGCCTTGCGCCGGGTCGGCGCGGGCACTCCGGTGGTGCTGGACGTGCGGAGCGCGAACCGCGATCCGGCCGTCTTCGCCGATCCCGAACGGTTCGATCCGGGCCGGACCGGGCCCGCGCACCTCACGTTCGGTTCGGGACGGCGGCCCTGCCCGGGCGCGGTCCACGCCGTGCAGATCGCCGCCGGGGCCGTGGAGGCGCTGCGCTGAACCCGGCGCCGGGATCGTCGATCACTCGGTGCGGAGGGCGGACGCGGTGCGGATCCGGGCGGCCCAGGTGGCCGGGAGCAGGGCGCCCGCCGTCGCGATCGCGAGTCCGCCCAGCAGGAGAGCGGCCGGCAGCGGCGGACCGTAGGGGTCCATCACCTCGGCGGGGAGGCCCGTGCCCGCGCTCTCCCCCATGACGGGCAGCACCCGGGCGTGCAGGGCGAGACCGAGCGGCACGCCCGGCGCGCAGGACGGGGACCAGCGCGGTCACGGCGACGACGCCGAGGGCCGCGGCGGCGACCGCGGCGGAGACCCAGGGCGCGACCGTCAGGGCGCCGGCACCGTAGGCGTCCTCCGCCTGGCTCATCACCGGGACCGCCGGCAGGTTGGCGAGCACGACGCCCAGGGCGGTGCCGGCGGCGGCCGGGAGCAGCGCCTGCCCGACGTAGGCCCGCACGACCTGCGCGGGCGTGAGGCCGAGCGATTTCATGATGCCGATCCGCCGCGTCGCCGCGCTGACCGCGCCGCTGACGACCGCGCCGATGACCAGCACGGACATGGCCAGGCCGAGCACGCCGGACGCCACGATGAACGGCACGAACGTCGCGGCGGCGCGCTCGGCGGCCAGCCGGGTCGTGAGGTGGGAGGTCGCCCCGTCCAGCGCGCGCCCGCGTCACCTCGGCGTCGGTACCGGAGGAGGCCAGCCGGTAGGCGCGGGGCGCGCCGGGGACGCGCAGGGCCGCGGCCTGTTCGGGCGGGACTTATGCGTCTGTGGTCCGGCTCACCGACCGGGCGCGGCCGACCACGGTCAGCGTGGGGCGGCCGGGCAGGCCGGGGAAGGAGAGCCGGTCGCCGATCGCGAACGGCGGGCCGTCGGCGCTCACCACGATCTGGCCCCGCCCGTCCGCCCACGCGTCCTCGGTGAGGTCGGGCCGGTCGACGCACCCTCCGGAGCGGTCCCGACCGACGATGGTCAGCGGTGGCAGCCGCATCCCCGGCGGCACGCCCCGCCCGTCGAAGCCGTCCGACTCGACCGTGGGACGCAGCGACACCACGGGGTCGGGGCCCGCGGCGGCCGTCACGCCCGGCGTCCGCGCGGTGGCGGCCAACTGCGGGGCGGTGGCCCTGGAGCCGTCGGACCGCGCCGTCAGGTGGGCGCCGTCCTGCCGCGCGAACCCGTCCGGGCCTCATCCGCCCGCGCCGCCGGCGCTCCCCGTCCCCGGCGTCGGGATCCCGCCGGTGGACGGCGCCGTCCACCCGTGGCAGATCCTCCTGGCCCTGCTGGTGGCGTTGCCGCTGGTGGTCCGGCGCCGGTATCCGCTGGCGGCGTTCGTGGTCGTCGTCGGCGCGGCGCTGCTCTACGACGACGCCCCCGGCTTCGGCCTCGCCTTCCTCTTCGCCGGCTGCGTCATCGCCGCCTACAACTCCTACCGGACGCAGGCCACGGGCTGCGTCATGGTCGGCGGCGGCCTGGTCATCGCCGACCACAAGGCGAGCCTTCCCGCCATCGGCACGGGCGTCAGCACGTCGCTCTCCCTGCTGCTGGTGTTCCTCGCCGCGAACGCCCCGCACAGCTGGCGCCAGCGCATGCGGTCGCTGGCGGCGCGGCAGGAGGCGGCGGCGCCCGACCGCGCCGAGCAGGCGCTGCTCGCCGTCGAGACCGGGGCCGCGCGGCGCTGACCGGGCTGCGCCACGTCATGGGGCTGCTCACGATGAACGGGGACGGCCCCGACCGGCTCACCGAGGACCTCGCCCCGCCGCCAAGGCCGGGGCAGGTGGAGGCCCTCGCCGCCCGCGTGCGCGCCACGGGCGTCCCGGTCGAGCTGTCCGTGACCGGAGCGTCCGGGCCGCTGCCGACCGGCATCGACCTCGCCGTCTACCGGGTCGCCCAGGAGGCGCTAACCAACACCGTCAAGCACGCCGCGGGCGCGAGCGTGACCGTCACCATCGACCACGGTCCTCGCGCGCTGCGCCTGGAGATAATCGACACCGGCACCGGGCGCGGCCTCATCGGCATGCGGGAACGCCTCGCCGTCTACGGGGACGCGCCGGAGGCCGGACCGCTGCCGGACGGCGGGTACCGCGTCCGCGCCGTCGTCCCGCGGGAGGGCGTCCGGTGACCGACCGGCCCCGCGTGGTGGTCGCCGACGACGGCATCGGCGTCGTCGCCGAGGCGGCCGACGGTGAGCAGGCCGTCGCGGCCGTCCGGCGGGACCGTCCCGACGTGGTCCTCATGGACATCCGCATGCCGGAGGCCGACGGGCTGGAGGCCACCCGCCGCATCCTGTCGGCCCCCGGCGGGCAGCCGCCCTGGATCATCATCCTGGCCACCTACGGCCTGGACCGGTACGTGTACGCGGCGCTGGCCGCGGGCGCCAGCGGCTTCCTGCTGAAGGACGTCTCGCCGGAACACCTGGTGGCGGCGGTGCGGCTGGTGCGCACCGGCGACGCGCTGCTGGCCCCGTCCATCACGCGCCGCCCGGTCGAACGTTTCGCGCCGCGCGAGCACGGCGCCCTCCACCGCGACCTGTCCGTGCTCACGCCCCGCGAGCTGGATCGTGCGCGGTCTCAGCAACGCCGGGCTCGCCGCGAGCCCGCACCTCGGCGAGGCGACCGTGAAGACCCACGTGACGCGGATCCTGTCCAAGCTCGACCTGCGCGACCGCGCCCAGGCGATCGTCGTGGCGTACGAGACGGGGTTCGTGACCCCCGGAAGCCCGGGAGACCGGTCGGGCGCGCGTTCCGCCGTCTTCGCCGTCGCTGTCGTCCTTCTGCGGTGCCCAGGGCGTAGTCCTGGTGCACACATCGACAGAAAGGCCTCCGCATGGCGGATCGATCCGGCTTCACCGACTACGTCGAGAAGCACTCCGGTCGCCTGCTGCGCAGCGCGTACCTGCTGACCCAGGACCGGGCCCGTGCCGAGGACCTGGTGCAGACCGCGCTCGCCAAGGCGTGGGTCTCCTGGGGCCGTGTCTCGGACGACCCCACCCCCTACGTCTACCGGATCCTGACCAACACCCATGCCTCCTGGTGGCGGCGGCGCTGGCGCGGCGAGGTCCCGACCGAGTGGCTCCCCGAGCCGGCCGGACCCGACCTGACGGCGGCGCTCGACGACCGCGACGTGATGTGGACGGCGCTGGCCCGGTTGTCGGCCCGCCAGCGCGCGGTCGTGGTGCTGCACTACTTCGAGGGCCTGCCGCTCACCCAGGTCGCGCAGATCCTCGGCTGCTCCGGTTCCAGCGTCAAGACCCAGCTCCACCGGGCCCTGACGCGCCTGCGCGTCGATCCCGCCCTCCAGGCCCTCAAGGAAGCGAGATGACCATGCCCCAGACCGAAGAGGAACTCGTCGCCCTGCTGCGCGAGCGCGCCGAGGGCGCGCCCGCCGATCCCGCCCGCGCCGACCGCGCGGCGGCGCTGGGCAGGCGCATGCTGCGCCGCCGCCGGACCGTTCGCGCGCTCGTCGCGACCGGTGCCGTGGCCGCCGTCGCGGCCGTCTTGCCAGCCGTCCCCGGCGATCCGGGCAGGGTCGGCCCGGCCGACGCCACGCTGGTGTCGGTGCGGCTCCCGGACCAGGTGCCGCTGCCGGGCCGGGCCGGTCATCTCTTCCGGGAGGAGAGACTGCCGCTCGTCGCGTCACGGCAGCGGGACCGGATGGGCGTGCCGGTCCGGTTCCGGTTCACGGCGCTGAGCACCGACACCATCTACAACGTGCGGTGCTCGGTGCCCGACTCCTGGATGGTGGTCAAGACCGACTCCCCCGGCCGGGCGACCAGCATCGGCCGGTGCGGCCCCCGGGACCAGCTCGGCCAGTTCGACGCCCGGTCGGCCGGGCGGTCGTGGAGCGGCCGGGCCCACGAGTGGGAGGTGTGGGTGCTGCCGCCGGACGCGCGGATCGACGCGACGACCGATCCGGACGACATCGACGAGATCGCCGCCCGCACCGGCACCCGTCCGGGAGCCTGGGCCGTCGGCGTCTACGACCGGCACGGGTGACCCTCCCCGAGGGGACGACGGCGGCCGCGAAGGATTTCCATCGGCCTTTGACCAGACCCGGACACGCCGAGTCAAATTCGAAGCCTGCGACGGGCGGGCAGGAAATCATCTCTTTTTCGGAGAGAAATTGGCGTTTCCCTCAGCGAGGAGGACGGCTGCGAACGATTCGGAAGATCACCGCTGGCGGCGCGGGGTAGTCGCTCGTTGACCCTTCGCGGCTCCGGACGCTAATTTCTGGCTGCCGTCGCCACACCAGGAGCATCGGGCTCCATCGGGACTCGCGACGCGAAGGATGCTCTGCGCGTTGACGCCAACGATCAGATCTTCGACCATTCCTTCCTTTCCTCCAGCCGATGATCCGGCGCGGCTCCTCGAGGTCCGGCCCTACACGCCGCACTGCCGCGTGATCTTCGAGGACCGGGACCACGCGGTCATCGGCGTCTCTCCGGGCAACAGCTACTTCTCGGCCCGCCGCCTGGTGGATCTCGCCAGGTGGGGGGCCGAGCGGTTCGACCGGGTCGACCTGGTCTACACCGACCTGCACGTGGCCGAGATGTACGCCGCGCTCGGCTACGACCCGGGCGACGCCAGGCGCAAGGCCGGCAAGAACCTGCGCGGTGTCCGGGCCAAGGTGAGGGCCGCCGTCGACAGCGTCGGCCGGCCCGGAGCGGGGGTGAGGGCACGCCCCCTGTCGGCGCTGGCCGACATCCCGGCGTACCGCGCTCTCCACGAACACGTGCTGTCGTTGCTGGACACCGACGCGCAGTTCCGCGGTGTCTGCGACGCGCTGGTGAGCTCGTTCCTGTCCGCCAGGGTGCTCGGGGGCCGGGAACCCACCGAACGGCAACGCCAGGCGTGCCTGCGGTACGTCTGCGCCGAGGCCCCGCTCTTCGTGGACACCCCCGCGATCCTCGGCGTCCCCTCCTCGCTCAACTGCTACCACCAGCTGCTCCCGATGGCCGAGCTGCTGTACTCGCGGGGTTCGGGCCTGCGCGCCTCCCGCAACCAGGGCCATGCCGTCGTGACCCCCGCCGAGGAGGATTCCGATGACCGTTGAGACGGCGCGCGAGCCGCTGCCCGACTTCCCCTTCTCCTGGCGCGGCGACCGGCTGCCGGACGAGGTCGGCGCGCTGCGCGGGGAGCCGGTCAAGCGGGTCCGCACGATCGCCGGCGACGAGGCCTGGCTGGTCTCCTCCCACGAGCTGTGCAAGCGGGTCCTGGAAGACCCCCGGTTCAGCCTGAAGGACACCTCCGCCGAGGGGGCGCCGCGGCAGTACGCGCTGACGATCCCCCCGGAGGTCGTCAACAACATGGGCAACATCACCGGAGCGGGCCTGCGCAAGGCCGTGCTCAAGGCGATCAATCCCAAGGCCTCCGGTCTGGAGGACTGGATGCGGGCCCATGTCGGCGACCTGCTGGACGGGCTGGTCGCCGAGGGGGCGCCGGTGGACCTGCGCGGCCGGTTCGCCAACCCCTACTCGGAGGCGATGCACTGCCGCGTCCTGGGCCTTCCCCCGTCCGACGCGCCCCGGCTGGCCGCGAGCCTGGACATCGCGTTCATGAACTCCCCGGCCCCGGTCGACGGCGCGCGGCTGAACTGGGACCGCGACATCGCCCACATGGTCGAGCGGCTGAACGACCCGGGCACCACCGGCCTGATGGGCGAGCTCGCGGCCCTGCGGTCGGACGGGGCCTACGCCCACCTCACCGACGAGATGCTCGCCACGGTCGGGGTGACGATGTTCGGAGCGGGCGTGATCTCGACCGCCTCCTTCCTCACCATGGCGGTCCTCTCCCTCCTCCAGCGCCCGCGGACGTGGGCCGAGCTGTGCGCGGCCCCCCACCGGGTCCCCGCGGCGGTGGAGGAGCTCCTGCGGGTCAACCTCTCGATCGGCGACGGCCTGCCCCGGCTGGCGCTGGAGGACGTCACGCTGGGCGAGGTGACCGTCCGCAAGGGCGAGCTGGTCCTCGTCCTGGTCGAGGGCGCCAACTTCGACCCCGCGGCCTTCCCCGACCCCCACGCCTTCGACATCGACCGTCCCAACAGCTCGGCGCACCTGTCCTTCGGCGGCGGCCGGCACTACTGCCCCGCCACCGCGCTGGGCAGGAAGCACGCCGAGATCGCGGTGCGGGCGCTCGTGGAGCGGATGCCCGGCCTGCGGCTCGCCGTTCCCGTCCAGCAGCTGGTGTGGCGGACCGGCTTCATGAAACGCATCCCCGAGCGGCTCCCCGTCATGTGGTAGCCAGAACCGTCACCCCACGGGACGCGCGCCGTCCGGGCGCCCTCCATGGAGGACGCCCGGACGGCCTCGCCGGCCTACGCCGTCACACCTCGGCGGGTGCCATCACGAGCCGGATCTCGGGGTCGAGGGCGGCGGGCCCGAGGTCTCCGTCGCCATGCCGCGGGGGCGGCTGGGACGGAAGGGTGGGCGCGGGTTCTCGAGGGAGCAGGGTCGACTCGAGTTTCTGCATCAGCAGCAGTACGGCGAAGGCCACCAAGGGACCGAGGAAGACCACAAGAATCGTTCACACCTCCAGCCGGGGCGTTCGCATGACCGCCGAGTGCCATGCGAAGTTCGCACTGGTTCGCGGTGTGCTGGTGTTCCGCGCTGCGGCCGGTTCAAACAGCCGATCCTCGATCGGAGGTCCCGGCCCCTCCGGTTCAGGACGGCGCGTCGGCCATCCGCGGCGCCTTCTCCCCTGCCGCGGGGCGGTCGACGGCCCGGGGGAGCAACGCCATCAGGGCCACCAGGACGGCGGCGGCCGGCGCGCCCCAGAACAGCACGTCGGGGATCGCCTCGACGGTCGCCTCCGGGCCCGGGGCGCGGCCGTGGAGTTCCCGGGTGAGGAGGGTGCCGGAGACGGCCACGCCGAGCGAGAGCCCCAGGCCCCGGACCGACAGCGCCGCCGAGGTGGTGGCGGCCAGGTCCGCGGGGCCGACCGCGTTCTGCGCGACGACCACCAGGTTCTGCGTCAGCAGCCCGAAGGCGAGGCCCAGCACGGCGATCTCCACGGCGAAGACGGCATAGGGGGTGCCGGACGTGACCCGGCTCAGCAGCGCGAACCCCAGCACCGCGATCGCCGCGCCCGCGACCAGGTAGGGCCGGAACCGGCCGCTCGCGCCGATGCGGGCGCCGGCCAGCGAGGAGACGACCATGAACACCAGGACGTAGGGGGTGAGGGCCAGCCCCGCCCGGGTGGCGCCCATGCCGTAGGCGGCCTGGAGGTGGGTGGGCAGGTAGAGGATCGATCCGCCCAGCAGCGCGCCGAGCAGCGCGGTGGCGGGCAGGACGACGCGCAGCGTGGGATGGGCGAACAGCCGCGGCGGGAGCAGCGGGTCGGCCGCGCGCCGTTCCCGCCGGACGAACAGCGCCGTCAGCACCGCCACCGTCCCGGCCAGCGCGAGGATCACGCCGGACGTCCACGCGTACGTGCGGCCGCCCCACTCGGCCACCAGCAGCAGGCTCACCGTCGCGCCCGCGATCAGGACGGCCCCGGCCACGTCCACCCGGCCGTTCCCGCCCGGCCGGGGCAACCGCAGCGCGAACGCGGTGAGGGCCATGCTCAGCAGGCCGAGGGGCAGGTTGACGTAGAAGATCCAGCGCCAGCCCCAGGCGTCGGTGATCGCTCCTCCGGCGAGCGGGCCGCCCACGCTGGCCAGCGCGAAGACGCCGCCGGTGAAGCCCTGGACCCTGCTGCGCAGGCGCCGCGGGTACAGCTCCGACAGCGCGATCGTGGGGATCACGAACAGCGCGCCGGCGCCGACGCCCTGCAGCGTCCTGGCGGCGATCAGCTGGGGCATCGTCTGGGCCAGGCCGCACAGCGCCGATCCGGTGACGAAGACGGCGACCGCGGCGACGAAGACCGCGCCGCGGCCGAACCGGTCGCTGACGCGCCCGTAGAGCGCGCCGGTCGCGGTCGAGGCCAGCACGTAGGAGGTGACGGTCCAGCCGATCCCGTCCATGCCGCCCAGGTCGGCGGCGATGTCGGGCAGGGCGATGGCGACCACCGTCTGGTCCAGGACCGACAGCAGCATTCCCAGCAGCAGGCCCGCCGTCGCGAGCGGCACGTTGCCCGGCCGGGGGGCGGGGTTCTCGGGCGCCATGCTCAGCTCCTCACCCGCGCGAACGGGTCGGGCAGGCCGAAGTCGGCGCCCAGCAGGTCCTGGTCGATGGCCGCGGCGGCGACGGTGCCGCTCGCCGCGGCGGCGATGACCGCGGCCATCGGCACCGGCATGGTGGCCCGCCGTGCCATGTCGCCCGCGGCGTAGACGCCCGGGATGCTCGTCCGGCCGAACTCGTCCACCTCCACGCACCCGTCTGCGAAGTGCGCGCAGCCCAGGTTCGCGGCCAGACCGGAGCGCTGGCGCGGGACGTTGACGACGAACACCGCGTCCCCGGCCAGCGGCGGTCCGCTTTCGAACACGATGTGCTCCAGGTCGCCGCCGGTCCCCTCCAGGCGGGCGACGGCCTCGCAACGCACCGCCACGCCGTTGGCGGTCAGCGTCTCCCGCGATCCGGGGTCCAGCGGTTCGCCGTCGGTGCACAGGACGACCTCGGCGGCGAAGCGGCTCAGTTGGAGCGCCAGCCGTATCCGGGGCGGTTCCGCGCCGAGCACCGCGACCCGCCGGCCGGTGCATTCGTAGCCGTGGCAGTAGGGGCAGTGGAAGGCGGAACGGCCCCACAGCTCCTCCACCCCGCGCGGGCCGGGCAGGTCGTCGGCCAGCCCCGTGGCCAGCAGGACGCGCCGGGCGTTCACCTCGTCTCCGTCGGACAGGCGCAGGTGGAACCCGCCCTGTTCCAGGGCCCGCGCGCCGGTGACCGTTCCGGCCCGCACCTCGACCGCCGGGTAGGCGGCCAGTTCCTCGCGGCCGAGCCCGCGCAGCTCGGCGGGCGGCGTGCCGTCGCGGGTGAGGAAGTTGTGCACCGCCCCGGCCGGAGCGTTGCGTCCCTCCCCGGCGTCGACCACGAGCACCGGGCGGTGGACCCGCCCGAGGGTCAGCGCGGCGGCCATCCCGGCCGGCCCCGCGCCGATGATGACGGCGTCGAACATGTCTGCCTCCACGAACGATCTCGCTTGACGTGGACGCAAGTCTGCAAGTTAATGTCAACATGAAGTCAAGTGACTCGCTCCGGATCGGGGAGCTCGCCGCGCGGTTCGGGCTGGCCCCGCACGTCCTGCGCCACTGGGAGGCCATGGGCCTGCTGGTGCCCGCGGACCGGGTGAACGGCCGCCGCCGCTACACCCGCGACCACGCCGTCCGCGTCCTGACGATCCTGCGCGGCAAGTCGGCGGGGATGAGCCTGGAGCAGATCCGCGAGATGCTCGACGCCTCCGGCAGGGAGGGCCGCCAGGCGCTGCTCCGGCGGCACCACGAGGAGCTGGAGCGCCGCCTGCGGGAGATCGCGGCCTCCAAGGCGCTGATCGAGCACGCCATGCAGTGCACGGCCGAGGACTTCACGCAGTGCCCCAACTACCGGCGCGTTCTGGACCTGGAGGGGGTGGCCGGGTTCCACGGCGCCCACGGGGGCGGGTGCGTGGTCGAGACCGCGCCGGTGCCCGGCGGCGACGGCACCGGCGAGGCGTCCCACCGCGAAGCCTGACGGCGGGCTCGCGAAGGCGGGCGGTCAGAGGGTGATGGCGACCTTGCCGCGGGCGTGGCCCCGCTCGATGTAGCGCAGCGCCTCGGGGAGCTCGGCGAACGGGTAGGTCCGGTCGATGACGGGGGCGAGCCGTTCCTCCTCCATCAGGCCGGCCAGGAAACGCAGGTCCGTGGAGTTGGGCCTCCAGCGGACGGCGGCGATGCGCTGGCTGACGAAGGGGGAGGCCAGCGCCCCGCGGAGCATCTGCGCCGCCGGGCCCAGCAGCCCGCCGCGGGCCGAGGCGATGCCGCCCACGATCACGAGCGTCCCGCGCGGGGTCAGGGGGCGGCGCAGCTCCGCCAGCGACCGGTCGCCCACGATGTCCATGAGCAGGTCGTACCGCTCCTCCCGCTCGGTGAAGTCCTCCCGGATGTAGTCCACGACGTCGTCCGCGCCCAGCGAGCGGACCAGCGCGACGTTGCGGGTGCTGCACACGCCGGTGACCTCGGCTCCGAACGCCTTGGCGAGCTGGACGGCGAACGTGCCGATGCCGCCGGAGGCCCCGTTGACGAGGACCCGCTGCCCGGCGGCGATCCTCCCGGCGTCGCGCAGCCCCTGGAGCGCGGTGTGCGCGGCCATCGGCACCGACGCCGCCTGCTCGAAGGTGAGGCGGGCGGGCTTGAGGGCCAGCCTGTCGTGCGGGACGGCGACGGTCTCGGCGAACGAGCCCAGCCGGACCTCCCCGAAGACCTCGTCGCCGGGACGCAGTCCGGTCACCTCGTCGCCCACCCGTTCGACGACTCCGGCGAGGTCGGCGCCGGGCACCAGGCCCGGTCTCGGCCGCCGCAGGCCGATGCTCAGCCGCACCAGCTTCGGATGGGCCCGCAGGTGGCGCCAGTCGTAGGGGTTGACGGAGGCCGCCCGCACCCGCACCAGCACCTCGTCCCGGGCGATGGCGGGTTCCGCGACGTCCTTGAGGGTCAGCACGTCGGGCGGGCCGTAGCGGTCCCAGCTCCAGGCCTTCATGGCGTCTTCCCTTCGGTGGGGGGTCCATGACCCGGTGCCGATCTCCCGGGCCGGTGTCCACGGCCGCTCTCGGCCGGGTCACTGTCGTACGCCGTAAGGTTCTCTTACGCCGTAAGACTAACTTACGGCGTAAGAGAGTCAAGGGGTGTGGCGGAAACGGACTCGGCCGGTGCCCGAGGGTGACGGAACGTCCGGCGCGTTCGGTCGCGCCCGGCAGGGGTCACGCGCCGGCGGCGCGGCGGCGTTCCAGCCCTTCGAGGATCAGGTCCAGCGCGAACTCGAACTCGAACTGGTCGTCGCAGAAGCCGAGGGTGCCCTCGGGATCGTCGTGGACGGCGTCCGCCAGCATCCCGACGATGTTCGGGAACCGGTCGGCCATCCGCTCCATCATCGCGGCGGCCTCGGCGTCCGCGGGGCGCGCGCCGTCGGGCCGGAACAGCTCCTGGGTGAATCCGAGGGCGCGGCTGCCGAGGACGTGCAGCGCGCGATGGGCCAGGTCGAAGGTGAACCCGCCCGCCCGGAGGACGGCGACGACGTGGTCGTAGTAGGCGATGACGGCCGGGCTCGTCTCGGTGCGGGTCTCGAGCACCCGCGGGGCCCAGCGGTGACGCAGGAACACCTCCCGGGCGGCGAGGATCCGCGCGCGCAGCGCCGCCCGCCAGTCCCGTTCCGGGAGCGGGGCCTCGACCGCGTCCACCGCCGCCATGACCTCCTCGAGGACCACCTCGACGACGCCGTCGAGAACGGCCTCCTTGTTGGCGACGTGGTGGTACAGCGACATCGCCTCCACCCCGACCTCCTGCGCGAGCCTGCGCATGGTGAGCGAGTCGAGGCCGTCGCGGTCGGCGAGTTCCACGGCGGCGCGCAGCACCCGTCTCCGGCTCAGCGGAACACGGGGCCGCTCGGCCGGTTCGTCGGCGTCGGCCCGCAGGGTCATGGATCTTCCTTCCGACACGCTCCGTCCGTACACGGTAAGTCTCCCCGGTCCGGCGCCCGCGCGGCGACCGGGGCCGACGGGACGACGAGGGCACCGGCCTGACGCTCCAGCGGTCTCCCTGGAGGCGGCGCTCGCGGCGTTGGGCGGGTGAGGGCCCCGGCGGATGTCCCGTCCCGGCCGCGTCGTCAGTCCGCCAGCAGCCGGCGCGCCGAACGCACGACCGCCTCGTCCACCAGGCGGCCGCGTTCGTCCAGGCAGACGCCGCTGCCCTCGGCCATGGCCGCGTCGTGGCGGGCGACCAGGTCACGGGCTCGGGCGATCTCCTGGGGCGACGGGGTGAACACCTCGTTGACGACGGGGAGCTGGGCCGGGTGGATGCAGGCCCGGCCCCGGAACCCCAGTCGCCTGAGGGCCAGGGTCGAGGTGCGCAGGGCCTCCAGATCGCGGAAGTCGGTGCTCACCGGGGCGATCGGTGGTCGCACGCGGGCGGCGGCGCTGGCCAGCACGACCTGGGAACGTGCCCACAGGAGACCGGCTCCGGCCACACCACGCCAGCCTCCCGCCCGCAAGCCCTGGGATACCTTCACAGTGTCCCGGACACTGTTTGCCCTGTCCGGCCCCCGCAGGCATTCGGACAGCTCGGACAGCAAAACGATCGCACCGGACATCCAGGGTTTCCGGGCTTGTCCGCACCCGCCCCACCCAGGCGGGCAACACCCCTCAATGGGCCGCATGAACACCCTGGAACCGGCCATCGCGGCCGCCGCCACAGTGATCGCCCTGACCACGATCGCCGCCGCGGCCATCCTCGCGATCCGCATCGCCGTCCGCGGCACCCCCGGCACCCACCGCGCCGGCATCATCCACGCCCTGGCCGACCTCACTCGCGCCCTGCGCGGCCGATAACCCCGCCACCAGCACTCTCGGCGACCACCGAAAGTGAACGCCCCGCCCGCGAGGGTCGTTCCCGATAACGGGCGCGGCACCGTGTGCGAGAACAGCGCCGTCGCGGGCCGGGGCGCGGTTGGGTTCGGGCACCGTCGCCAGGGCCTTGTCCTCGTCGAACGGGGTCACTGGTGGGTGGGGTTCTCCCAGCGGCCGACGCTGCGGGAGCGGACCGGCTCCAGGAAGCGGGGGGCCGCGGTGCCGGGGAAGTCCGGGCCCCAGTTGGTCGCGTCGCCCTCCATGACGACGCGGGCGTTGTCGGTGTACCAGTCGACCAGGTCGGCGTCGGAGCGGACCAGCCAGGTGCAGCCGAGTTCGGCGTCGGCGGTGAAGTCGCCGTGGCGGATCAGCGCCGGCCGCCAGAAGTAGGTGCCCGGCCACATCCTGCCGAAGTTGTACTCGAAGGCCCCTTCCAGGCAGTAGGCCTCCTCCGAGCAGGGGTGGTGGGCCAGCGGCTCCTCGCGCCAGCCGGGCTTGGCCTTGATGAGCCGGGTGTAGAAGCCGGTCTTCTCGTCCCGGTGCAACAGCTTGATGTAGAGCCCGGGAACGGGGGTGCCTCCCAGGTCGAACCGCATCGGGCTGCCGCCCTTGACGTCGATCCAGGGCATCTGCGCCGAGTCGAGCACGATCAGCCGCTGGTCGGGGCGGACACCGGGCCGGTCGGCGTCGGAGAGCTCGAAGCGCCAGTCGCCGTACTCGCGGAACAGCAGGATCTCGGTACCGGCGGTGACCGAGACCGGGGGTGTCCACACCCCGGTGGGGGCCATCCAGTAGCCCTCGGGCCCGAGGACGGTGTCACCGATGGTGACCTGGCCGGACAGGACGTACCACTCGGTCTCGGCGGGGTGGACGCCGGCGGGGCGGGACCAGTCGGAGGTGAAGCGGGCCTTCAGCGAGGCCGAGCCGTCCTCCTCGTCGTAGCTGAGGTTGCGCTGCTCGGCGGTGCCGTCGGCGTGCTGGAACTCGGCGGGGTGCCAGATCAGGTCACGCTCGTCCACGATCTCCACGTGCGCTCGCATGGTGCCCCTCTCGTGGGTTTCCGAGACAAAATGTAGCGCTTACCGGTTTCCCGGACAATATGTATTGTTAACTTCGTGACCCGACCCGGACGCCCGGCAGGCCCGTCCTCCGACACCGCGACGACCGTCCTGACCGCCGCACTCGAACTGCTGCTCACCGAGGGCGCCGCCGCGCTGGTGCCGCAGCGTCTGCACGCCGAGACCGGCGTGGCCCGATCGACGATCTACCGGCACTGGCCGACACCGCGCCACGTGCTGGAGGCCATCATCGAGGTCGCTCCGGTGCGGTCGCCGGAACCGACCGGCGACCTGGCCCGCGACCTGCACACCCAGGTCGACCTGCTGTGCGACCGGCTGGAGGGCAAGCCCGTCGGCGCGGTACTGCAAGCGCTGATCGTCGCGGCCTCCTGGGACGCCTCGACGGTCGACCTCAGGTGCCGCTACGTCCGGGACCTGATGACCCCGTTCGAGACCGTGCTGTGCGCGGCGGGTCTGGAGGAGTCCCGGGTGACGGAATGGGTCTCGGCGATCACCGCTCCGGCGCTGGTCGACTCGCTGCTGCTCAACCTTCCCGTCCCCCGCGCCCGGGCGCACCGCGCCGTGGAGGCGGTCCTCGCCGAACTGGAGTTGACATGACCAACGTCGTCGGCCCCCGTGCCGTCTTCGGCGTCGTGGTGCCCAGCACCAACACCGTGGCCGAACACGACTACTGGAAGGCCGGTGTCCCCGGCGTCGCCTACCGGGCCGGGTCGATGTACATCACCGATCCGGCCATCGCCGACGACGCCGGTTTCGAGGCGCTGCTCGCGCAGATCCGGGCGTCGATCGACAACGCGGTCCGGGACGTGCTGACCGCCGAACCCGACCGCCTGGTCATGGGGATGTCCGCCGAGACGTTCTGGGGCGGCGTCGAGGGTAACGCGGCCTTCGAACGGCGGTTGCGCGAGCGCACCGGCCTGCCGGTGACCACGGGCGCGAGTTCCTGCCGGGCGGCGCTGCGACACCTGGGATGCCGTCGAATCTCGGTGTTCTCCCCGTATCAGCCGGTCGCCGACCGCGAGGTGGGACGTTTCTTCACCGAGGCGGGTTTCGACGTCGCGGCGATCACGGGCCTGCGGTGCCCCACCGCGATGGACATCGCCCGCGTCCCCGGAAACCAGCTGCGCAAGGTGGTCGCGGAGCTGGACGGCCCGGACGTCGAGGCGATCGTGCAGGTGGGAACGAACCTGTCGTTCGTGGCCCTGGCCGACGAGCTGGAGGCCGAACTGGGCAAGCCGGTGATCGCCATCGACGCCGCCACGCTGTGGCACGCGCTGCGCGAGCACGGTTTCGACGACCGCGTCCCCGGCGCGGGCACGCTGCTGCGCGAGCACTGACGCGTCGCGCCGTGGCGCCCGGCGTGCGGGCACCACGGCGATGCCGCTCACCCAGCGGGGGCGGGGAAGGGTCCGGCGCGGCCGAGGAGGGCGGGGGCGGGTTTGCCGAGGTGGTCGCCGAGCCAGGCGCCGGTGGCCGCGACGGCCTGCGGGTCGATGCCGGTGGTGTGGCCCTCGCGGTGCAGGGCGTAGAGGAGGTCCTCGGTGGCGATGTTGCCGGTGGCGGCGGGCGCGAACGGGCAGCCGCCGAACCCGCCGGTACTGGCGTCCAGGACCGTGACGCCCTCGGCGACGGCGGCCAGCGCGTTGGCGTAGCCGGTGTTGCGGGTGTTGTGGAAGTGGAACCGCAGCGGAAGGCCGGGGGCCGCGGCGCGGACCCGGCGGGTCAGGTCGCGGACCTGCCCTGGAACGCCGACCCCGATGGTGTCGGCCAGGGCGATCTCGCGTGCTCCGGCGGCGTGGGCGCGGCGGGCCAGCTCGGCGACGCGCGCGGGCGGGGTCTGGCCCTCGAACGGGCAGCCGAACGCGGCGGCGATCGTGATCCCGCAGCGCACGCCCGCCTCGGCGGCGGCCCCGGCGATGCCCTCGAACGCGTCCATGGCGGCGTCGGTCGTGACGCCCTGGTTGCGGACGCAGAAGGTGTCGGTGGCGACGACGACCGCGTTGACCTCGTCCACGGCGGCGGCCAGGGCGCGGTCGAGGCCGCGGCGGTTGAGGACCAGGCCGATGTAGGAGACGCCCCCCGGGCGCGGGACCCCGGCCATGACCTGTTCGGCGTCGGCCATCTGGGGGACGCGTGCGGGGTGGACGAAGCTGACGGCCTCGATCCGGGTGATCCCGGCGGCGACTCCGCGCTCGATCAGCTCGATCTTCACCTCGGCGGGCAGGATCCGGTCCTCGTTCTGCAGGCCGTCCCGGGGGCCGACCTCGACGATGGTTGTATGCAACTCTCGCCTCTCATCCATGGAAGTCTTGTCTTTTGGGGAGATTAGGTCCTAAGTTGCATGCAATCCAGAGTTGAAGGAGGAATCGTGGCACGGGCTGCCGAGGTCGCGTACGCGGAGCTGCGCCGGATGATCCTGTCGGGGGACGCCGCCGCCGGGTCCCGGCTGGGCGAGGCCGAACTCGCCGAGGCGCTGGGGCTGTCGCGCACGCCGGTGCGCGAGGCGTTGCAACGGCTGGACGCCGACGGCCTGGTGGAGGTGCTGCCCCACCGGGGCGCGCGGGTGGTGCGGTGGACCACCACCGACCTGGCGGAGATCTTCGAGCTGCGGGGGCTGCTGGAGCCGTACGCGGCGGCGCGCGCCGCCCGGCGCGGCGTGCCCGCCGAGGCGGTGGCGGAACTGGAGGCGTGCTGCGCGCAGATGGAGCAGGCCGCCGCCGCACGCGACTTCCAGCACGTCGCCGAACTCAACGACCGCTTCCACGGCCGGGTGATCGACCTGTCGGGCAACCGGCGGCTGCCCGCCTTGTTGACGTCGGTGGTGCACGCGCCGCTGGTACTGGGCACCTTCCGCCGCTACGACGCCGCCGCGCTGGAGCGCAGCATGCACCACCACCGCGAGCTGGTCGCCGCGCTGCGCGCGGGCGACCCGGCCTGGGCCGAGGCGGTGATGCGCTCGCACATCCGCGCCGCCGCCGACCACCTGATCGACAGCGACCGGAAGTGAGCAGGAGCGATGTCTGAGACCCCCGTCAGCGGCACCCCCCTGGGTGATCTGCGCGTGGTGGAGATGGGCCAGTTGCTGGCCGGGCCGTTCTGCGGCCAGCTGCTCGGCGACTTCGGCGCCGAGGTCATCAAGGTCGAGCCGCCGGGCTCGGGCGACCCGATGCGCCAATGGGGACGGGAGAAGCCACACGGCCACTCGCTGTGGTGGCCGATCCTGGCCCGCAACAAGAAATCGGTCACCCTGAACCTGCGCGCCGAGGAGGGCCAGGCCCTGGCGCGGCGGCTCATCGCCGAGGCCGATGTGCTGGTGGAGAACTTCCGGCCCGGCACCCTGGAGCGCTGGGGCCTGTCCCCCGAGGCGCTGTGGGCCGACAACCCCGGCCTGATCATCACCCGCGTCACCGGGTACGGGCAGGACGGGCCGTACGCGCCGCGCGCCGGGTTCGGATCGATCGGCGAGGCGATGGGCGGCATCCGCTACGTCACCGGGGACCCCGACCGCCCGCCGTCGCGGACGGGCATCTCGCTGGGCGACGAGCTGGCCGGGACGTTCGCGGCGCTCGGCACGCTGGTGGCGCTGCACGCCCGGCGCCGCACCGGACGCGGCCAGGTCGTGGACTCGGCGCTGTACGAGGCGGTGCTGGCGATGATGGAGTCCCTGGTGCCCGAATGGGACATCGCGAGCTACCAGCGCGAACGCACCGGATCGGTGCTGCCCAACGTCGCGCCCAGCAACGTCTACCCCACCGCCGACGGCCCGGTCCTCATCGCCGCCAACCGGGACACGATCTGGCGGCGGCTGGCCGAGCTGATGGGCCGTCCCGAACTCGCCGACGACGAGCGGTACGCCACCCACGGCGCGCGCGGAGAGAACGCCGACGCGCTGGACGACCTGATCGCCGCGTGGACGGCCGGCTGGGAGTCGGGCCCGCTGCTGAAGCTGCTGCACGACAACGGCGTCCCGGCCGGGCTGACCTACCGCGCCAAGGACATGCTGGATGACCCGCACTTCAAGGCCCGCGAGGCGATCGTGCGGCTCACGCACCCGGAGTTCGGCGACTTCCCGATGCAGAACGTGTTCCCCAAACTGTCGGACACCCCGGGACGAGTGCGGACGCTGGGCCCCGAACTGGGCGAGCACAACGCCGAGGTGTACACGACGCTGCTCGGCCTGACCGAGACGGACCTGGCGGACCTGACCGCCGACGGCACCCTCTGATGGACCCCCTGGAGGCCGACTACCAGGCGGCCGGGTTCGGCGGGACGCTGCCGTTCGGGGAGCGGCCCGCCGTGCTGGTCATCGACATCGTGCGCGCCTATCTCGACCGGGAGTCGCCGCTGTACGCGGGGGTGGAGGACGCGGTCGCGGCGGCGGCGCGGCTGGTGGCGGCGGCGCGTTCCCACGGGGTGCCGGTGGTGTTCACGCGGGTGGAGTACGGGCCGGACGGGCGCGACGGCGGGCTGTTCTACCGCAAGGTTCCCGCGCTGCGCTGCTTCGACCAGGGCAACCCCCTGGGCGGCTTCCCCGCCGACCCCTCCCCCGCGCCCGGCGAGACCGTGGTGGTCAAGCAGTACGCCAGCGCGTTCTTCGGCACGAGCCTGGCGGCGACGCTGACGGCGATGCGGGTGGACACCGTGCTGCTGTGCGGGCTGTCCACCAGCGGGTGCGTGCGGGCGAGCGCGGTGGACGCGGTGCAGCACGGGTTCGCCCCCTTCGTGGTCCGCGAAGCCTGCGGGGACCGCGACCCCCGCCCGCACGAGGCGAACCTGTTCGACCTCCAGGCCAAGTACGCCGAGGTGGTGTCCCTGGAGACCGCCCTGTCCGCCCTGCCGGCGCTATCGGCCGGTTAGCAGGGCCTCGGCGTCCGGGGCCTCGGTCAGGAGACGCTCATGGGGGCCGGGCCGCAGCAGGCCGCGTTCGCGGAGGGAGCGCAGGATCGCCGCGCCGAGCGCGCCGCCGAGGTGGGGCGTTCCGGCGGTCGAGTCCAGGCAGCCGACCGCCAGGTGGCGGCGGCCGAGGTCGGGCGGGGTGACGCCGAGGCGCTCCAGTTCGGCCGCCAGGGCGGGCCCGGAGGTGAGGGGCGCCTCGGGACCGTCGCCGGGGACGAGGGCGCGGGCCGCGACGAGACGCCGGTAGAGCAGGACGCCCAGCTCCCCGGCGAGATGGTCGTAGCACAGGCGGGCGCGGGCGAACGCGGTCGGCTCCGGGTCGCGTTCCTCCTCCCCGGCCAGGGCGTCCAGGGCGCGCACGAACGCGGCGGTGCGGTCGGGGGCGGTCAGCCGGTAGACGGCGACGCGGCCGGAGCGGCGGGAGGCGACGAGCCCGGCGTCGCGCAGCACGGCCAGATGGTTGGCCAGCCGGGACGCGCTCACGGCGAGGCGGTCGGCCATGGCCCCGGCGGGCAGTTCCCGTTCCCGGGCCAGCAGGCGCAGGACGGCGAAGCGCAGCGGGTCGGCGACCACGCCCAGGATCCGCTCCCCCTTGACAACACGAGCGTCACTCATACTTCATTGTTGCATGAATAATGACAGCAGGCGAGTCGTACGGCGGTTGCTGCTGGGCAGCGGGATCAACGGGCTGGGCGGCGGTGTCTGGTTCACCGTCTGGGCGCTCTACCTCACCCGCGACCTGGGCATTCCGCCGGGCCGGGCCGGGCTGGCGCTGCTCGTGGCGGGGGCGGTCGGGCTGGCGCTGGCGGTGCCGGTGGGCGCGGTCGCCGACCGGTACGGGGCGCGGCGCGTGCTGGTCGTGCTGTACCTGGTGCGGGGCGGGGCGGCGCTGGCGTTCCTGCTGGTACGGGACCTGCCGAGCCTGGTGGTGGCGGCCGCGCTGTTCGACGGCGCGCAGATCGTCGGGATGGGCGTGCAGGGCGCGCTGGTCGCCGGCCTGTTCGAGGGCGGGGAGCGGGTGCGGGTACTGGCGCTGAACCGGGCGGTCGTGCACGCCACCAACGCGCTCGGCGCGGCGATCGGGGCGGTGGTGCTGACGATCGACCAGCACTGGGCCTACGCGACCGCCATCGCGTTCAACGCCGTCACGTTCGTGGTCGCCGCCCTCACGCTGCGGGGCATGCCCGAGGCCCCGACCGTGGAACGTTCCGCGCGGTGGGCGGGGCTGCGCGGCGAGGCGGTCCGCGACCTGCCCTACATCGCGGTGATGGCGCCGGTGGCGGGGCTGACCCTGTGCTGGGCGATGCTGTCGGCGGGGGTGCCGCTGTGGGTGTCGGAGCGCACCGACGCGCCGCCCGCCGTGGCGGCCGTGGCCGTGGTGATCAGCGCGGTGTTCATCGCGGTGCTCCAGACCCCCGTCAGCGTGCGCGTGCGGACCGTCTCCCAGGGCGCGCGGGCCGCGACGTGGGCGGGCGGGCTGCTGGCGGCGAGCTGCCTGGTGCTGGTCGGCGCGCCATGGCTGGGCGCGGCCGTCGTTCTGGCGGCGGTGGTGGTGCACGTGGCCGGGGAGCTGCTGTTCACGGCGGGCCAGTGGCAGTTGTCGATGGAGCTGATGCGCGAGGACCGCAAGGGCGAGTACCAGGGCCTGAACGCGGCGCTGACCGGCGTGGTGATGACGTTCGCCCCCGCGCTCGTCACGGCCCTGGTCGGCGGGCTGGCGGCGGTGGGATGGGTGGTGCTGGCGCTGGTGTTCGCGGCGTGCGCCGCGCCGGTGGTGCCGCTGGCGCGGTGGGCCGAGCGGACGCGGCCGGCCGAGGCCGTGTCAGTCCGCGAGCAGGCGGCGCGCTGAGCGGACGACCGGCTCGTCCACCAGCGGGCCGTCGCCGCCCAGGCAGACACCGGTGCCGTCGGCCGCCGCCTCGTAGCGGGCCAGCAGGTCGCGGGCGCGCGCCAGCTCGTCGGGGGTGGGGGTGAAGACCTCGTTGACGACGGGGAGCTGGGCCGCCCCCTCCAACCACTTCACCCACCCGGCGATCGACTGCGCGCTGGCGCTGCGGGACGGCGGCCTCGACCCCGGCGACATCGCCGCGATCGAGCTGGGACATGCTCGCGCCGACGCTGCGGACCGTGGCCAAGCCGCGGGAGGAGAAGGCGCGGCCGCGCACGCCCTACCACGCGAAGTTCTCCGGGCCGTTCACCTTCACCGAGGAGACGCTGCGCGACCCCGCGCGGCTGGCGCTGGCGGCGAAGGTGGCGTGCGTCGCCGACGAGCGCGCCGGGGCGCTCTTCCCGACCGCGTTCGCGGCCGTCCTGCGGGCGCGGACCCGTGGCGGCGCGACGCTGGAGCATCGGGTCGGCTCCTCCCGGGGCGGGCCGGGTGCCCTCTGACGCGTGTGGAGCCGCTCATCAGGTTCCGCCTCAACGCCGCCCGGGTGCTCCCCGGCGGCCGGGCGGCGGAGCTGGTGTGGGCTCGGCTCCCTGCCGCGCGTGGGCGTGCCGGCGGCATTGGCGCGCGGGCCCGAATGAGTTGTGCGGGAGGAAGTTTGGAAAGGTTTCCCGTGGATATGCTCGTCAGGTTACCGAGGAAACGGAAGGGACGCGGCAAGCGCCGACGCGTCACCCAGGTCACCCCGAACGGGCGTTCGGAAAACGTGTTCCACCAGGATGCGCGGCGCTTTAAACAGTGCTTGACAAAGGGACTCGATCAACTTTGTCCTTCGACAAGTAGCGCGCCTTCCTGAACAAACCCTGAATGCTTCCGGACCACCTTTCCCTCCCTCCTGGACATCCAGTCCAGGAGAGGTCGCGGATTCTAGCGCAAGCAGCGACACAGAGCCAGAAAGTGGCCCGATCCGGACGCCACACTTTACGCAATCCTTGCCATCTTCTCCTGGCGGCCACGCTCCGTCAACTGTCCGTAACGCCCCGACCTGCGTCTTTACTGGCGGTACGAGAACGAGGAAGGGAGAACCTCGCCGAAAATCAGTGACCGGTGACGGCGCCGGCGCGTTTGACGTTTACTGCAAGATCCATCACTCTGAATGCCGCCCCCTCGACTCAGCCCGGTTAAGGCGGCAAAAAGATGATCTCCAAATCCCCTGAGAAGCCCCCACCCACCCCGCTTTCCCGGGGTCGCCCCGCCTTTTCGCTCTCCCCTCCGAGAACGATACGGAACGAGCCTCGGGAAGGCAGAATGATCCGAGTTGTGATCGCCGAACGCCTCCATCTTTTCCGCAGCGGCCTGGTGGCCCTGCTCGCCGGGGAGCCCGGCCTGGCCGTCGCGGAGGCGGCGGACTCGGGCGCGGCGCTGGTGGCCGCCTGCCGCCACCACCGCCCCGACGTCGCGCTCGTGGGGACCGAGCTGCCCGACATGCCCGGCGTCGACGCGGTGCGGGCGGTGCTCCGGACCGAGCGCCGGTGCGGGGTCGTCGTCGTGGCCGACCGGCCCCGGCCCGGCGAGCTGCGCGCCGCCGTCGACGGCGGCGCGCTCGGCTTCGTCCTGCGCGACTCCTCCCCCACCGACCTGGTGGACGTCATCCACCGGGTCGCGCGGGGCGAGCACGCCGTGGACGGCAGGCTGGCGCTCGCCGAGCTGGCCGCCGCCCGCAACCCCCTGACCCCGCGCGAACGCGACGTGCTGGCGGCGGTGGCCGAGGGCGCCACGGTCGGCGAGATCGCCGGGCAGCTCTGCCTGTCGACCGGCACCGTCCGCAACTACGTGGCCCGCGTGCAGGCCAAGCTCGGCGCGCGCACCCGCGTCGAGGCGGTCAGCATCGCGCGCGAGCACGGCTGGCTGCCGTACGGCGCGCGCGACGGATCGGGCCGCTACCCGCTGAACCGCTGACCCGGGGCGGCCCGCTCGGCCACCGGGCCGGGCGGGCCGCCCGCCGGGGCCGGCCCGGCCCGCAGGCCGGTGTGCGCGGCGGCGAAGGCGAGCAGGTCGGCGGCCAGGTCCAGGCCGCGCGCGGCGGAGCGGGCGCCGTGCCCGACGCGTTCCTCATGGCGCAGCAGGACCGGCCGCGTCCCGGCGGTGGCCCACTGCATGGCCGCGCACGTCTTGCGCGCGTGCAGCGGATCGACGCGGGTGTCCCCGCCGAACGTCGCGAACAGCACGGCCGGGTAGTCGGTTCCGGACCGGACCCGGTGGTAGGGCGAGTAGCCGTACAGGCACGCGAACTGCCCGGGGTCGGTGACGGTGCCGTACTCCTCGCGCCAGGCCGCGCCCATCCCGGAACGCTCGTAGCGGACCATGTCCAGCAGCGGCGCGACGCAGACGGCGGCGGCGAACAGGTCGGGCCGCCGGGTGACGGCGGCCCCCACCAGCAGCCCGCCGTTGGACTCGCCCCAGACCGCCAGCCGGTCGGGGGTCGTCCAGCCGTCGTCGACCAGCGCGCGGGCGGCGGCCAGGAAGTCGTCGAACACGTCCTGCTTGCGGTCCAGGGTCCCGGCGCGGTGGGAGTGCAGGCCGTCCTCGCCGCCGCCGCGCAGATGCGCGATGGCGAGGACGCCGCCCGCCTCCACCCAGGCCAGCGCGTCGGCGGCGTAGGACGGCACGAGCGGCATGCCGAAGCCGCCGTAGCCGTAGAGGATCGTGGGACGCGGCCCCCGGTCGCCGGGGCGGTCGATCACGGTCATCCGCACCGGGGTGCCGTCGGCGGAGACGGCGACGGCCTGGCGGGTCCGCACCGGCGGGACGGTGAGATGGCCGGGCGGCGCGGCCCACGGCGTCGTCTCGCCGGTGCGCGCGTCGTAGCGCCAGACGGTCGGCGGGGTCGCGACGTCGGTGTAGGTGAACCACGCCTCGTGGCCGCCGCCCGGCCGGGTCGACAGCGCGCCGACGGTGCCCCGGCCGGGCAGCGGCACCTCGGCGAGCCGCTCGCCGGCGGCGGCGTCGTGGACGGCGAGCTCCCCGGCGGCGTCGCGCAGGCGCGCCACCAGCAGGACGGGGCGGCCCGGCTCGGGGCCGTCGAGGAGCGCGACGTCCGCCAGGACGGCGGCCGGGTCCTCGGGGAGCAGCTCGGTCCACCGGCCTGGGTCGGCGGGGTCGGCGACGCACAGCCGCACGCGCGGCGCGTCCAGGTCGGTGACCACCAGCATCCGCCCGTCATGGCCCACCAGCGGCACGGCGCGGGCGGCGTGGCCGCGCAGCACCGGCCGGAAGCGGGGCTCGGCGGGGTCGCCGTGCGCCAGGTCGGCCAGCCACACGTCGTTGCGCGGCGCGGTGCCCGGCGACGCCGACAGCGCCAGCCACCGCCCGTCGTGGCTGATCCCCAGGCCGTAGCCGACGGCGGGGTCGTCGCCGGCGGTGAACACGACCGGGTCGCTGTCGGCCGGGGCGCCGAAGCGGTGCAGGTGGACGCGGCGGGCACCGTCCGGCCCGGTGGCGCGCACGTAGTAGAAGCCCGCGCCGTCGGGCAGCCACGCGACCGGCGAGTAGCGGCAGCGGTCGATGGGGCCGTCCACGACCGCGCCGGTCGCCACGTCCAGGACGCGCAGCTCGGCCTCCTCGGTGCCGCCGGTGGAGATCTGGTAGGCCAGCAGCCGCCCGGTCGGGTCGGGGTGCCAGGCGTCCAGGGTCGTCAGGCCGGACGGGTCGAGCGTTCCGGGGTCGAGCAGCACCCGTTCGGGGCCCGCGCCGAGGGCGGTGTGGAGGACGGGATGCTCCCTGCCGGGCGCGCGGCGGGTGTGGAAGCGCCGGTCGCCCCGCCAGACGGGGGCCTCGACGTCGCCGGTGTCGGCGAGGGCGGCGCAGCGGTCGCGGAACCACGCCCGCGAGGTCAGGGTGTCGGCGTGGCCGCGCCACAGCTCGTCCTGGGCGGCGAGCCAGGACCGGGTGCGCTGTCCGCCGGGGTCCTCCAGCCACCGGTAGGGGTCGGGGACGCGCTGCCCGTGCAGCAGGTCGGCGACGGGTTCGCGGTCGGCGGGCGGGTATCTCATGGGACGGCCTCCGGTCGGGGGTCGCGGTCCGGGGGCCGCCAGCGGCCCACCAGCTCGGCGTACGGCGGTGCGGTGCGGACGAGCTCCTCGTGGGTGCCCAGCCAGACGCGGTCACCGTCCATCAGCAGGACGCGCCGGGCGCGCAGGGCCGAGCTGATGCGGTGCGCGACGACCACGAGGGTGCCGCCGCGCCGGGCGAACGCGGCCTCGGCGCGGGCCTCGGCGGCCGGGTCGAGATGGCAGGTCGCCTCGTCCAGGACGGTCAGCCCGGCGGGGGCGAGCCAGGCGCGGGCCAGGGCGATCTGCTGCCGCTCCCCCGCCGACAGCGTCCGGGGGTCCAGCCGCGCGTGCGGGCCGCCGAGCCGTTCGACCAGGGCGTCGGCGCCGACGGCGGCGACCGCCTCCCGCACCCGGTCGGGCGGGGCGTCGGCGAGGTAGCACAGGTTCTCCCGCACGGTGCCCTCGAACACGTACGCCTCCTGCGGGATCAGCACGCGCGCCGCGCGGGGCAGCCGGTCGGCGGGGACGCCGCCGACGGTGACCTCGCCGGACCGCGGCGTGAGCATCCCGGTGACGAGCGCGGCCAGCGTGGACTTGCCGATCCCGCTGGGGCCGACCACCGCCAGGTGGTCGCCGGCGGGGATCGTCAGATCGAGGCGGTCGATGACGGGCGCGGCGTGCGGGCCGTAGGCGGCGGTCACCCCGCGCAGCCGCACGGTCGTGTCGGACGGTGCGGGCAGCCGGGGCGGGGTCGGCCCCGGTGGCGGGGCCGTCTCCAGGACGCGGTCCAGGGCGACGGCGAGGCGGACGGCGCTGACGCCGAGCCCCTCGACGAACCCGCGGAACGCCGGGATCAGCGACTGGGTGACGCACGCCAGCGCGCCCACGACCACGCCGGGGCCCGCCCCGTTCCGCAGCAGCCAGGGCGCGGCGGCCAGCAGCAGCACCACCGGCAGCCATCCGCCCAGCGACAGCGCGGCGGTGCGCAGCGCGGTCACCCGGGCCAGCGCGCGGCCCTCGCCGGCCTGCGCGGCGACGCGGCGGGCGACGGCCGCGCCGACCCGGTCCTCCGCGCCGCAGGCGACGATGTCGCGCAGCCCGGCGGCCAGCTCCCCGGTGGCGGCGGCGGTGCGCTCGTCGGCCAGCAGGTAGGCGCGCTGGCGGCGGGCCAGGGCGGGCAGCGACAGCAGGAACAGCGCCAGCCCCGCCAGGAACGGCGGCGCCACCGCCAGCAGCGTCGGCGGAGCCAGCGCCAGCAGCCCCAGCACGACGCTGACCACGGTGAACACGAACGACCGCACGACCGTCACCACGGCCGCCAGCGCGTCGCGGGCCAGCTCCACCTGGAGTCCGGCGCGGGCGACCGCCGCGGCGTCGGGCGGACGTCCCCCGCCGGTCGAGCGGTGCAGCGCGCCGGTCACGACGCGGGTCAGCAGCAGGTCCCGGAACGGCTCCACCAGCTCCGCGACGGTGAGGATCACCTGCCGGGCGCCGACCGCCGCCGCCAGCCACACCGCGCCGAGCAGCGCCAGCCACGCGGCCCCGGTCCCCGGCCGCCCGGCGGCGAAGCCGTCCTCGATCGCCCGCGCGATGGCGACCGCGACCGCGAACGCCGGAGCCGCCTCCACCGCCGACCAGGCGACCAGACGCACCAGCAGACGCGGCTCGCCCAGCAACGTACGAACGACCAGCGACGCGACGGGCCCGCTCACGCCTTCCCCTCCGAACCGTCCGGGCACTCCGGAACGGCTGAGGACCCGCGGCCGGACACAGGCGCCGGGACATCCAGAAATTCCGAACCGACCGAACCCTCCCAACTAACCGAAGACCCCGGACCGGCCGAAGACCCCGGACCGGCCGAAGGCTCCGAGGCGGCCGGAGCCTGCGCGGCGACCGGAGACTCGGGGACAGCCGAAGCCCGCGCGGCGATCGAAGGCTCCGGCACAGCCGAAGACCCCGGGATGGTCGAAGACCCCGGGATGGTCGAAGACCCCGAGACGGTCGAAGAGTTCGGGGTGGTCGGGGATTTCGGGGTGGTCGGGGGTTCTGGGGTGGTCGGGGGTTCTGGGGTGGGTTGGAACAGGGATCGGTAGGCGGGGTCCTGCCACAGGTCCTCGTGGCGGCCTCGGGCGCGGATGTGGCCGTCGTCCAGCCAGATGACCTCGTCGGCGCGGCGGACCGTGGTGAGGCGGTGCGCGACGACCAGGCGGGTGCGGCGTTCGGGGCCGCCGGTCAGGGCGTCGGTGACCCGTTGCTCGGTGACGGTGTCGAGGCTGGAGGTGGCGTCGTCCAGCACCAGGAGCCGTTCGCCCTGGGCGATGGCGCGGGCCAGGCCGAGGCGCTGGCGTTCGCCGCCCGACATCGGCGCGGCCTCCAGCGGGGTGGCGTGGCCGTCGGGCAGGCCGCGCACGAACGCGTCGGCGGCGGCGGCCGCGACGGCGCGCCGGACCGCCGCGGGGTCGGGGGCGGGCAGGCCGAGGGCGACGGCGTCGCCGACGGTGTCGCCGACCAGGACGGGGCGTTCGAAGGCGTAGCCGACGGCGCGGCGCAGTTCGGCGCGCGACAGTTCGGGCAGGGGCGTGCCGTCCAGCAGGACCGTGCCCCGCTCGGGGTCGGCCAGGCGCCCGGCCAGCGCCGCCAGCAGGGACTTGCCGGTTCCCGACCGGCCCACCACCGCCGTCGCCGAGCCGCCCCGCACCACCAGGTCCAGGTCACGCAGCCCGCCCCCGCCGGCCGCGGTCGCGGTGACGCCCCGGAACTCCAGGGTGCCCGGCCCGGCGGGCAGGCGGCGGGCGCCGTGGGGGGTGGGGCGCGACGCTAGGGTCTCGGCGATGCGGGCCGCCGCCGAACGGGCCCGCGCCAGCCGCCCCACCTGGCCCAGCGCCGCCGACAGGCCCGCGCCGAGGACGGCGTAGCGGGCGGCCGCGTACAGCTCCCCCACGGTCAGGTGCCCGGTGGCCAGGCGCCATCCGCCGACGCCGAGCACGACCACCTCCAGCAGCGGGACGGCCAGGCCGACCCGGACCCCGGCGCGGGCGTTGGCGCGCCACAGCGCCATCCCCTGCTCGCGCAGCCGGGGCAGCGGCTCCAGCACCCGCCGGACCTCCGCCGGGGCGGTCCCGGCCGCCGCGACGGTGCGGGCCCCGGCGAGCGCGCCGGTGAGCCGGTCGGCGATGACGCCCAGGGTGGCCTGGTAGCCGCCCGCCAGCGCGGTGGTGTCGCGCAGGAACGCGCGCAGCGCCACGGTGATCAGCAGCAGGCCGAGGACGAGCGCGGCGGGCAGCCACGGGTCGAGCAGCGCCAGCGCGACCAGGGCCCCCACGGTGGGGACCAGCAGCGCGGCGGCGGAGATGACCGCCTCGGGCGCGTGGCCCGCCTCCTCGGCGTTCATGCCGACGCGGGTGACCAGGTCGCCGTCGCCGAACCGGCGGGTGACGGCCGGTCCCGCGCCCAGCACCCGCCGCACGACCCGTTCGCGCAGCCGCGCCGAGGCGCGCGCGCCGGTGGCGCCTCCCGCCCAGGCCCCGAGCGTCTCGGCCACCACCACGCCCGCCACCAGCAGCGCGCACGCCGCGAGCCAGCCGCTCCGGGCGGGCGTTCCCGCGACGAGCGCGTCGATCGCGCGGCCCAGCGCGTACGGGAGCGCCAGTTGCAGTGCGGCCCCGCCGAGCACGGCCGCCGCGAGCGCGACCGGCCAGGGGCCGCCGTCCCGCAGGGTCCGCGCGACCAGCCGGTCCGCCTCGCGCATCGGATGCTCCTTTCCGGGGTGTGGACGGGCCCCGAACGTCCGTCTGGACGTCCGGGGCCCGGTCGTGCTGGGCGGTCAGACCGCCGTCGGGGTCGGCTCAGTGGCAGAGCGCGACGCTCAGGTTGCTCGGCTTGGTGGAGCCGCACGTGGCCGCGGTCAGGCTGGAGCCGCCGCTGGCGCCGCCGGAGGCGGCGGGGGCCTTGAGGCCCTGCAGGTCGAGAAGCGCCATGGTGGGGGGTTCACCTCCTCCCTCTGTCGGTCCTGGGCTGGGCGGAACCGTCCGGCGTGTCGCCGGGCGGCCCGATGAGGGGGAGGGAGGGGCGGCGCTCGTCGAGCGCCGCCCCGAGCGCCAGCAGCACCCCGGCGGTCCCGGTGGCCAGGTCCATCGACAGCCGCAGCAGCTGGTCGCCGGTGAACGCCAGGCCGCCGCCGTAGGGCAGCGCGTGCCAGCGCAGGCCGCGTACGTGCGCGGCGAGCAGCGGACCGGGTCCCTCCGGGCCGGTCCGCCCGTGGTGGGCCAGCGCGGCGATGATGCCGGCGCGGCCGGTGAACAGGCCCGACTGCACGAAGTACCGGGACCGGGTGACCAGGTCCAGGTCGTGGCGGGCCTTCTCGAGCTCGGGGTCGGGGCGGTGGTCCAGGTAGCGGTCGAGGACGAGGGAGATGCCGACCGATCCCTCGTCGAGGTAGGGCAGCAGCCGCCAGTCCTGGTTGACCTGGAGCGAACCGTCGTCGGCGTGCTTGCAGCGGCGCAGGTCCTGGCGGAGGGCGTCGGCGGCGCGGTCCAGCAGGGCGGTGTCGCCGGTGCGTTCGTAGGCGTGCAGGAACAGCAGCGCCGTGCCGCTGGAGCCGTGCATGAGCCCGGCGCGCGGGTGGTCGCCGCCGCTGATGTCGGGGACGTCGTCGGGTCCGCCGAGCCGTTCGGCGCACAGTTCCACGGCGCGGTCGGCGGCCTCGGCGAGCGCGGTCTCGCCGGTGGCGCGGTGCAGGTGCGCCAGGTTCAGGCCGACGCCCGCCAGGCCGGAGAACAGGTTCGTGCCGAGCCGTTCCCAGTCCTCGCGCAGGCAGATGTCGGCGACGTCGAGCGCGTCCTGGCGGCGGCCCAGGCGTTCCAGCGCGTAGGCGGTGCCGTGCAGGCCGTCGTAGAAGCCGAGGGGCGTGCCCGGCGCGGGTTGCAGGGCGCGTTTGGCGAGCCATTCCTCATGGTCGGGGCGGGGGTCGGCGCCGGTCTCGGCCAGCGCGTACAGGACCCCGGCCGCGCCGGTGGCCATGTTGATCCCGCCGCCGTCGTCGAACTGGGCGACGTCGCCGGGGAACAGGCGGTCGTCGCGTTCGGGGGTGGCGGCGGCCAGGATCGCGCGGTGCAGGGCGTCGCGGACCTCCGGCCAGGGGGCCTCGCCGGGGAGCGGCGGGGCGGTGACCGGCGCCGGGTCGGGTTCGGGGTCGGGGCCGAGGATGGTGGCGCACGCCTCGTCGAGGAACGCGCGCGGCACCGGGAACGTCTCGGCGACCAGGTCGGCGATCTGCCGGACGCGGGGGCGGTGCAGCAGCAGGGTGACGGTGGTCATGGGGGCGAACAGGCCGAGCCGCAGGCAGGCCAGCGCGTACTCGTCCACGGCGGTGCCGGTGCGGTCGGCCGGGGCGAAGAAGGCGGGGTTGGCGAGGGTGGCGCGGCCCCCGTCGGCGGCGAGCATGGCCACCTCGAAGTCGATGAGGCAGATCCGGCCCGACGGGGTGAGCAGGATGTTGTTGGGATGCAGGTCGCCGAAGACGACGCCGCGTCCGTGCAGCGTGCGCACCGCGTCCTCGACGGCGGCGACCGTCTCCAGCGCCCAGTCGGTGTACTCGGCGATGGTCGTCTCGTCGCAGGTGGCGCTGGTCAGCGGGTAGCGGCTGACCAGCCGGTTCTGCAACGGGACGCCGTCGACGAACTCCTCGACGAGGAACTCGTGCTCGCCCAGGGTGAAGTGGTCGAGCAGGGCGGGCACCGCGTCCAGCCCGGCGAGCCGCCGCAGGATGTCGCGTTCGTGCCGCAGCCGGGTGACGGCGTCGCGTCCCGCCGCGTCCAGTCCCGCGTGCGGCCGGGCCTCCTTGAGCACCACCCGGGAGCCGCTCCTGCTGTGGCGGCCCAGGTAGACGCCGCCGCCGTTGGAGAAGTGCAGGACGCTCTCGATCTCGTAGGGCAGGCCCTCGACGGTGACGGCGTTGCGGGCCGCCAGGTGCGGTTCGAGGAAGGCGGGCAGCGGCACCCACTCGGGGGTGGCGAAGGTGGCCCCGCGCACGTCGGGGACCAGCTCGCCGTCGGCGTTCTCGATGGCCAGGACGAGCTCGCCGTCCTTTCCGACGCATTTGCGTTCGGCGAATCCCCCGTATCTGACGAAAAGCGGTCCGTCGTCGTATCTGAGATCGCTCAGAATGTACGGTCCCTGGACTCCGTCGAGAAGTTCGTCGAGTTCCGTCAGGGTCGTTTCGAGTTCTTTCTCGTCGCGCGGGTAGAGGGTGGCGAGTTTCCCGCTGGCGCCGCGTGAGGCGGTCTTGGCGTTGCGCATCAGAAGGGTCGCCTGGCCGCGCAGGTACTTGAAGGCGATGCCGCGTTCGACGCAGTAGTCCCACATCACGCCCAGGGCGCGCTCGGCGTCCTCCAGCCGCGCCGAGATGTGGATCTTCCAGCCCTGGGCGGGGAGGGGCGTTTCCCCGACGGGCCCGTAGTACATCCACACATCGGATTCGTGCCTTTCCCAGCCGTCCGGGAGGGGGCGGGAGACGAGCGAGAAGTCCGAGGCCTCGTTCTGCTGCCGGCCGAGCACGTCGTAGAAAAGTCGATCGGCGAGACAGTAGGGCTCGTACCGGTCCATCCCGCTCCTTTCGTCGGCCACCGGTGAAAGCATTGCCGATCGTTCGGGAAAGGGATAGTCGGTAACACAGCATTGCGATGTGCGTATCGCACGGCCGCGGTGTGCGGCCGCCACCGCCGCCGCCGTGCGGTCCGCCCCGGACGGCGGCGGTACCGGTGGCGACGGCGGTGGCGGGCTCAGCGGACGTAGGTGACCGTGACGTCCTCGTCGACGCCGTCGCCGACGCCGTAGAGCCAGGCGGCGGCCCAGCGGTCCCCGAGGGCGGTGCGCAGGAACATGCCGCTCCACCTGGCCGAGGCCCGGATCGAGGCGTCCTGCCCGAGCGTCTGGGGGGACGGGTCGGGCAGGGCGCCCGCCGGGTTCTGGCCGTCGGTGAGGCCGTAGTGGTTCGCGCCCGTCACCGACACCAGCATCTTGGGCGGCCGCTGGATCGCGTCGTAGGTGCCCGCCGCCGCGGCGGGGGCGGCCACGCCGTCGGCGGTGCCCTGGACGAGCGCGACGGGGACGCTGTTGGGGACGGGCGGGTTCGCCCCGCCGCCGCGCGGGGTGTTGTTGGTGCCGTGGAGCGCGGCGCCCTTCAGCTCTGCGGGCCGGGCGGCGGGGTCGGCGCAGAACGGCGGGGCGCACGCGCCCGTGGTGAGCGCCAGCCCGGTCGCGCCGCCGAAGGAGTGGCCGAGCAGGACGAGGGAGCGTTCGTCGATGCGGCCCCGCAGCGGGGACCCGGCGCGGGCGTCCTCGGCGCGCATCCACTCCACCGTCCAGGCGGCCTGGGCCGTCTCGGCGTACAGGCCCGTCTGCCCGAACACCGCGCGGCGGTGGTTGGGGACGACGACCGCGAAGCCCAGCCGCGCGACGGCGCGGGCGAACGCGGAGTAGTGGGACTTGTCGACGTTGGCCCCCTGGAGCAGCAGCGCGACGGGCAGGTTCGCGCGGTCGCCGGGGGCGTACACGTCGGCGGCGTCGCCGTGCACGGTCGTGGGGTACTCGATCGGGTCGGCGGACGCGCGGGCGGGGGACGCGGTCGCCGCCGCCAGGGGCGAGGCGGCCAGGGCCAGGGCGGCCGACGCCGACGCGGCGAGCCTCAGCAGGGCGTTCACGAGGCGCGGCGACGTCGGCGCGGAATGATCAGCAACGCGGCGGAGCCGCCCATGACGAGGGCGGACGCGACGAGCGCGTAGGTGGGGACGCCGTCGGGGCTGCCGGTGTGGGGCAGCTTCCCGCCGTCGTCGCCGTTGCCGTTGCCATTTCCGTTGCCATTTCCGTTGCCGTTGCCGTCACCTCCCCCGCCGTCGTCTCCTCCGCCGCCGCTTCCCTGGCCGATGGTCAGGGGGACCATGGCGGTGTTGGCGGTCCGGTCGGCGCCCGAGACGCCGATCAGGGTGACGCCCACGACGCACGCGCCGGGCCGGGCGGTGCAGTCGGTGCCCTTGACGTTCTTCTTGATGGTGATCCGCACCGAGGTCTTCCCGTCGGACGAGGTCCACCGGCCGCCGGCGACCTGGCCCATGTAGGCGTGGGGCGCGGCCAGTTCACAGTCGTCCAGACCGGCGGCGGGCGGCTTGCACAGGCCGAGCGGGGACTGGCCGGTCTTGGTGAACCCGGACGCCGACACGGTGATCTGGTCACCTTCCTTGAGGCCGGTGGTCTTGCCGACCTGGAGCCGTGGCTTGGCCGCGGCGTCGGCCGACACCGCCGCCAGGGTCGCGGGCGCCACCGCCAGGGCGGCGAGCGCGGGGAGGGCGGACAGGCGTTTCATGGCGTTCTCCTTCGGGAGGTGCGGCGCTGGGCGAACGCGATGCCCGCGCCGGTGAGCACGAGGACGGCGACGGTGGCGCCCCACAGTGCGGTGGACGGCCCGCTCTCGGCGGCGGGCGGTGCGGCCGGGGCGGCGGGGGCCGCCGTCCCGCCCTGGAACGGGGAGCCGCGGAAGCCGACGGCGACGGCCGCGGTGTTGGCCCTGACGATCGCGGGCGGCGCCTTGCCCGGCAGCGGGGCCGCGCCGATGACGCACCGCCGCCTGGTGCAGTCGGTCCCGCCGAACCTCGCGCGGGCGGTGAGGGTGACGGTGGGCAGGGCGCCCCCGGCGTCGACGTTCACGAACGTCGCGCCGCCACCGAGGTCGCAGTCGCCGGGGCCGGTGTAGCCCTCCCGGCACAGGCCGACCGCGACCGACTGGAGGCCGGGCCGGAACCCGGCGCCCGTGACGGTGATCTTCTGCCCCTCGGTGAGGTCGGTGACGGGGGACGCGTTCAGGGTGGGGCCGGGGGCGAGGGCCGCCGCGAGCGCCAGGGCGGCGGTCAGGGACGCGGTCATGCCGGTCGGCCTCCTCGGTGGAGCAGGTGGTGGACCTGTTCGGGGGTCGGCGCGGTGAGCTCGGCGGCGGTGCGGCCGCGCCGGAGCACGTGGACGCGGTCGCACACCGACAGCGCGACGGGGATCACCGGCTCGGCCAGCAGCAGGGCGGTGCCCTCGGCCAGCAGCCGCCGGACCGTCGCGGCCAGCACGTCGGCGGACACGCGGTCCAGTCCCGGCGACAGGCCGTCGACGAGCAGCAGCCGGGGCCCGGTGATGAGCGCCTCGGCCAGGCCCAGCAGCCGCGCCCTCGGCTCGTCGAGGTCGGCGGCGGGCTCGTGGGCGCGGTCGCGCAGCGACGGGAACACCTCCAGGACGGCCGCCGCGGCCGTGCCGGGGTCGGCGCGGCCGCGGGCGGCGGCGCGGTCGCGCAGCAGCTCGGTGACGCTGCGGCCGTCGCGGGTCCCGGCGCCGACCAGGTGGGACAGGCCGAGGTCGGCGCGGAGTCCGGGCGGGACGGCGGTGACGTCGGTCCCGCCCACCACGACCGCTCCCCGGTCGGGGGGCAGGTGCCCCGCGACGGCCGACAGCAGGGTGCGGGCCCCGGGGCCGAACACCGCGACCGCCTCCCCCGCGCGGACCTGGAGGGAGACGTCCCGGACGGCCGCCGGTCCGCCGCCCGCCGACAGGCCGCTGACCTCCAGCAGAGGCGGGGACGCGGGGGCCGGTTCGGCGGTCGGTCCGGGCTCGGGCAGGCGCAGCGCGGTCAGCGCGGCGGCGGCGATCGGGACGGCCGTCAGCGTCAGCGCGGACGCGTCGTCCGCCACCCGGCCCAGCAGCGCCAGGACGCCCGTCGCCGCCGACCCGGCCAGGACCGCGGCACCGGCGGTCAGGCCCGCGAGCGCGGGGCGCAGCGCGGCGGGGGCCGGTCCGAGGATCGCGGTGTCCAGGCCCGCGGCCGTCACCGTCGCCGCCGCCAGCGCGACGGTGAACGCGGCGGGCAGCGCCCACGGGGCGGGCGCGGTCGCGGCGAGCGCGGGCGCCGTCGCCGCCGCCAGGAGCAGCCACGGCACCGGCCGCGCCGACCGGGCCAGGGGCCCGGCCACGGCGGCGATCACGACGGCCGGGACGGCCGCCCACGCCAGCAGGGCGATCGGGTCGGAGCCGACCATGTTCCAGCGGAACAGCAGCAGGTGGAGCCCGCCCTGCACGGTGACGGCGACCGCCGCGCCGCTCGCCGCGTAAGCGGGCAACGCGGGCCGCGCCGCCGCGAACGCATCACGCCACCCGGACGGCGAGGACGACCCGCCGACGCGAACGCGGCCGTTCAGATCGGCGCGTCCCCGGTCGGAGCGCGCCGGGTCGTTCTCTTCGGGGCTGCGACGCCCCGGCGCGGATCCTCCCGGGCCGGGAGTTGTTCGGGGGACGCGGACGGCGACGACCGCGAGTACGGCGGCCGCAACGCCCGCGACCACCAGCGCGCCGTCCGGTGTGTCCGTGAACGCCGCCGCCACCTGGGCGGCGGCGGCCAGCCCGGCCAGCGCCGCCACGTGCGGCCAGACGTACGCGCGCGGTCCGGCCGCGGACCGGGGCAGGACGAGGAGCGGGCCGCCGAGGACACCCGCCAGCACCATCGCCGACGCGAACACCGCAACGCCCGGGACCAGCCCGGCGGCGGCGACCAGCAGAGCGGCGAGACCGCCCGCCACGGCCGTCATCCCCGGCGCGGGCACACGGCGCGCCAGCCTCAGGACCAGGGGGACCCCCAGGCAGGCGAGCAGCAGACCGGTGAAGGCCGTGTAGGAGACCGCCTCCCCCGGCATCCCGACGACGCCGCCGAGCGCGTCGGTCAGCAGCAACACCGTTCCGGCGAGCAGAGGCCCGGCGGCACAGGCCAGGAGCGCGGCGTGGGGTGTCGCCGGGCGGCGGGGGTGGGTGGGTGGGCCCATGCTCAGCCCTTCCGTTCGGGGACGGTCGGCTCGCCGGGCTTCAGGTAGCGGTCCAGTGCCGCCAGGTCCACCGGCCCCGACCGGCGGCTTTCCAGGAACGCCCGCAGTTCGTCGCGGTCGTAGCCCGCGCGGCCGAGGTGTTCGAGGAGTTCGTCCAGTCCCGGCGCGGGGGCGGGGGCCGGCCGGCGGCGGCGTGCCGCCCGGCGGCCCAGGGACAGCCGGACGCCGAGGAGCAGCAGCAGCGCCGCGAGGGCGTTCGCGCCGAGCAGGCCCCAGGGGTAGGTGCTGAAGGAGGTCGTGAACGGCACCGTCCCGGCGAACCGCCCGCCCACGACGAACCGGCCGGACGCGGCGCGCGGCAGCTCCACCGGGATCCGGTAGGTGGCGGTGCGCCCCGGCTGGATCGTGCCGGTCCCGGGCGCGGCCAGGGGCGAGTCGGGGGTCGTGCCGGCGCCCCAGCCGACGACCAGGGGCGCGTCGGTGATCGGTTGGGTGCCCGCGTTGCGGACGCGCAGCACCAGGGTGCGGCGGGGTCGGCCGCCGAACATCTCGCCGCGTCCGCCGCCGGTCAGCTCGGCGCTGACGATGTCGACGCGGACCGGGGCGACGTCCTTTCGCACGGGTCCGGTCGGGTGGCCGGGCAGCGTCAGCGGCGCGGTGGCGGTCGCCGGGGGTCCGGCCGTTCCGGGGAACGTGGTCACGCGGACGACGCAGGGGCAGGAGGCGGGCGGCGCGCCGACGGTCAGCCCGGCCTCGAACGTCCCGGCGGGCGCGACCATGGCGGTGACCGCGCGCGGGGTGTCGCAGTCGGCGGAGCCGTGGACGGCGTTCGCGCCGCACACCTCGGCCTGCACGGTCGAGCCGGGCGTCCACGCGCTGCCCCGGACGCGCAGCGACGTGCCGGCCGGCGCGCGGCCCGGTTCGGCGCTCACCCCCGGTCCGGGCGCGGCGGCGTGCGCGGGCACGGGCGTGAGGATCAGCAGCAGCGCCGCCGCCGTGGCGCGCGGTCTCATCCGCGCCCCTCGTAGGACGGGTCGGTGTACCGGTCGGGGGCGGCCGGGGGCGTCTCCGGGAGCAGGCCCGCGCGCCGCCGCCAGCGGCGGATCGCGCGGGGCAGCGCCGACCAGGTCAGCAGCACCGTCGCGGCCAGCACGAGCAGCGCCGCCCACGGCACCGCGACGAACCCGGTCCGGGCGTGCGCCGTCACGCCGTCGGCGGCGGTCAGCTCGACGCGGACGGTGACCGCGTCCAGCGGCGGCGGGCCGTTCCAGGGCAGGTCGACGACCGTGGACTGGCCGGGCAGGATCTCCGGGAGCCGCCGGGCCGACCATTCGGCGACGGTGCGGCCGAACAGGCCGGTGGCCCGGACCCGCGCGGTCGGGGTGATCCGCAGGTTGCCGGTGTTGACGACGGTGTAGCGCAGCGCGCCGCGGGACTCGTTCAGGACCGGGACGAGGGGTTCGCGGCGGGTGACGGTGAGGGCGTCGGCGCGGACGCCGGGCGCGGCCGGGCCCGGGACGCGCAGGTAGACGCGGGCGGCGACGGCGCGGCGCAGCCCGATGCGGGCGCCGCCGGTGCGCTGGACGGCCTCGACGGCGGTGTGGAGCGCGACGATCCCGCCGATGTGCTCGCCGGGCGTGGCGTTGCCCGGGACGGAGATCCGGAACGGGATCTCCCTGGCGGTGCGCGGCGGCAGGACCAGTGCGGCGGCGTCCAGCCTGGTCCACGCGCCGACGCCGCGGCGCGGTTCGTTCTCGGCGCGCAGCGCGAACCCGGCGTCGCGCGGGGTGTTGTAGGCGTCGGCGCCGTACAGCCGGAACGTCAGGGGGCGGTCGGTGAGATTGGCGACGCGGACCGAGTCGCGGACCGTCGCGCCGGGCGGCGCCTGGAACGCGAAGTGGGGGCGGGCGGCGGGCGCGCCGCTGCGGTTGGCCGGTCCGACCGACCACGCCCCGTTGCCGGTGGCGGGCGGCGGGCCGGGGGCCGCGTGCGCGGGGACGGGCGGCAGGGCGCAGGCCGCCGCGACGACGGCGGCGCGGACCGGGAAGCTCACAGGGGCCACCTCGCAGACCTGCTGTCGGGGTAGGGGCCGGCCGGACGGGGAGGTGCTGACCACCGCCCGGCCGGGGCCGGGGCGTCCGGGATCAGGACAGGGTGAGGGTGAGGACGGCGGTGTAGCGGCCCGCGCCCGTGGCGGGCGGGACCTTCAGGTCGAGTCCGGCTCCGGCGGTGTGGGTGCCGCCGACGACGGTGGAGCCGCCCGGTCCGCCGCACAGCGTGGCGGCGGTGGCGGTGTCGAGCGGGCCCGCGCTGCCGGGGGTGACCGGGGTCGCGCCGTCCCGGGCCGCGCAGGACGGTTTCCAGGTGAGGCGGCCCGCCGGGATCCTCGTTCCGTTCGGGCTGGTGAAGTCGGTGAGCACGCCGGTCAGCGACCATCCGGCGGTGCCGCCGCGCGCGTCGACGACCTCGACCTCGCGCAGCTCGCCGGTGGCGGAACGCTCGGTCCCGTCGAGGGTGACGGGGGTCAGCGCGACCTCGCCGGGCTTCTGGGACATGGTGAGCGGGCCGCCGTTGACGGTGACCTTGAGGGTCTGCTCGCCGCACCGGTCACCGGGCTTGCCCGCGCAGCCGCCGGTGGGCGGCGGGGTGTCGGCGGTGACGGTGACGGCGGTGCGCCGGGTGACCGTTCCCTGGGTGACCGCGAGGGTGCGGGCGCCGGGCGCGGCCTCCCCGGCGACCTTGGCCGATCCGGCCAGCCTGCCGCCGGCGTCGGCGCTGGCGGTGGCGTCGGTGAGGTCGCCGGGTTTGCAGTCGGCGCCGTTGGCGTCGCACAGGGCGAGGGCCGCGGCGCCGGGTTTCCAGCCGGTGCCGCCGACGGTGAGGCCCGCGCCCCGCTTGACGGTGGCGGGGGTGACGGTGACGTCGGGGCCGGGCGGTTCGCCGCCTCCGCCGTCGGTCACCTTGACCGTGCCGAGCACGGCGGGGTCTCCCTTGGGCGCGCAGTCGATGGTGGCCTCCGCGCCCGCGTCGGCCACGATCCTCAGGGCGGCGGGGGCGAGCGTGACGTCCCCGGCCCTGGTGAGGGTGAGCTCGCCGGTGGCGGTGCCGACGGGGATCGGGACCCTGGCCGGGATCGGCCCCTGGCGTTCGGGGACGGCGATCGGGACGCTGCCCGACTGCGCCCCGGCCACCGTCAGCGCGCCGCCGGTGCGCCACTTGTTGATCGGCAGCGGGGCGACGCCGGGCAGGTCGGAGAAGTCGGCCTCGACGGTGACCCTGTCGCCGACCTTCGCGGTCGCCGGGGCCCGCACCGTCACCGTGGCGTCGTAGGCGAACCTGGTGGAGAAGATCTGGCATTCGTAGGCGACCCTGCCCGGCTGCGCCGTGGTCGCCGCCGCGTGCGCGGCCGGGGCCGCGAGCCCGGCGACGGCGGTCGCCGCGGCGGTGGCCGCGGCCAGTCCCGGGCGTCGTGCGTTGACGGATGTCCCCATGGGTGGTGCCGCTCCTTTTCTGCCGGCTGCCGGGCCGCGGGGCCGGGCAGGTCCACACCGTGCCGACGGGCGCCGCACCACGCGCCCATTCGTTTCTCTGTGCGAAACATGGTTTCGCAATTGCCCCAGAGTTCTCCGCGCGGCCACCCGCTGTCAAGGGTCAAGCCCCACCCGAAACAGATTCGTTTCACTCTGGGGATCGCCGTTTCCATCGATCCGGGTTGGGTTGCGGCTCCATGCGGACGCTCATGCGCGGTCTCGGGGAACTGGCGGCGACGGCCGGGCTGGTGCTCGTGCTCGGGGTCGCCTACCTGGTGTGGGGCACCGGCGACCACACGCGGCGCCAGCAGGCCGGGCTGGCCGACGAACTGGAACGGCGATGGCAGGCCCGCCACCTCACCGCGACACCGTCACGGCGGGGCGGGGGCGGGAACGTCACGGAAACGGCCCCGCCGGCACCGGGCGGCGCCTTCACCCTCCTCCGCATCCCCCGCCTCGGAGCGAGGTACCGCTACGTGGTCGTCGAGGGCGTCTCCCCCGCCGACCTGCGCAAGGGGCCGGGGCATTACCCGGGGACGGCGCGGCCGGGCGAGGTCGGCAACATGGTGGTCTCCGGGCACCGCACCACCTACGGCGCGCCGTTCCGGCGCGTGGACGAGCTGGTGCGCGGCGACGAGATCCACGTCGGCACCGCCGCGGGCACGCACGTGTACCGGGTCACCGGGCGGCGGGTGGTGCGGCCGGACGCGATGGAGGTGATCCTGCCCGTGCCGGGACGGCCCGGGCGCGCGCCCCGCCGCCGGCTGCTCACCCTGACCACCTGCCACCCCGAGTTCTCCGCCGCGTACCGGCTGGTCGTCAGCGCCGAGCACGCCGGATTCCGGGCGGGACGCGGCGCCGCCTGACCCATCCGTGTTACGTTCCGCTCCTGGTAACGATGTTTCCTTATGAGTGAGGTGGCATGGGAGCGCATCCGCACGGCTGGTGGATCCTGCTGCACCTGGTGCTGTTCGTGTTCTGGCTCGGCGGCGACCTCGGCGTGTTCTACGCCAGCCGGTACGTGCTGCGGCCGGACCTGACCCCCGTGGCCCGCGCGACGGCGCTGAACGTGATGAGCGGGCTGGACCTCGGCCCGAAGACCTGCCTGGTGCTGTTCCTGCCGAGCGGCGTGACGCTGATGGCGCTGGAGCCGCACGGGGCGCGGCTGTTCGGCGCGCCCGCGTTCACCGCCTGGCAGGTGGCGCTGGTATGGGCGCTGGCGGCGGCCTGGCTGGCGGCGACCGTCACCGACCACCGCGCGCACGGCAGGTTCCGATGGGTGCGGCGGGCCGACCGGGCGATCCGGATCGGGCTGGTCGTGGCGCTGGCCGGGGTGGCCGCCTACACGATGCTGGCGGACCGGCCGTTCGGGGTGACGACCGATCCGCGCTGGCTGGGCGGCAAGCTCGCGCTCTACACCCTGGCGCTCGCCTGCGGGCTGGGCATCCGGCTGACCCTGCGGCCGTTCGGGGCCGCGTTCGGCACGCTGATGACCAGCGGCTCCACGCCCGAGGTGGAGCGCGCGCTGAAGCGCGCGGTGGACGGGTGCCTGCCGTTCGTGTTCGGGATCTGGGCCTCGGTGCTGGCCGCCGCCGCGCTCGGCGTGTTCAAGCCGGGCGCCGACGTGTAGCCGGCCGGCCGTTCAGCCGGTGTGGCCGAGCTGGGCGGAGACCCGCGCGGACGCCTCCAGCAGCAGCGGGACGTGCTCGTCCATGCGCGGCTCGAAGCGCGAGTCGGGGCCCGACAGGCTGAGGGCGGCGATGACGTGGCCGTCGTGGTCGAAGACGGGCGCCGCGATCGAGGCCGCGCCCGTCTCCCGCTCCCCCAGCGAGGTCGCGTGGCCGCGCCCGCGGGTCGCCGCCAGCTCGGCGCGCAGCGCGTCCGGGTCGGTGATGGTGCGGCTGGTGACGGCGTCCAGGGAGTGGCGGCGCAGGTAGCCGTCCACCTCGGCGTCGTCGAGGAACGCCAGGATCGCCTTGGAGGACGCGCCCGCGTGCAGCGGGTAGGGGATGCCGAGGCTGACCTCCATGCGCAGGGCCTGGGCGGGCACGACCTGGTCCACGTACATCCGGGTGTCGCCGCGGCGCACCGACAGCGTCGCGGTCTCGCCGGTGAGCTGCGACAGGCGGCGCAGCTCGGGCGCGGCCATCGCGCGCAGGTCCATGCGGGCCAGGTAGGCGCGGCCGAGCGCGATGGCGGCGTGGCCGAGGGAGTAGCGGCGGGTGACCGGGTCGACGGTGATCAGGTCGCGGCTGCGCAGCGCGGTGAGGATGCGGTGCACCGCGGCCTTGGTCAGGTCCAGCTCGGTGGCGATCTCGGTGACGCCCAGGTCGGGACGGCCGCTGCGGCCGAACAGCAGCAGCACGTCCATGGCGCGCTCCACGGCCGCGATCGACCGGCTCTGGCTCTCGGCCTCCTCGGCGACGGCCGTTCCGGTGGCCCTGCGCGGCACGGCGGTTCCCTTCCCTCGGCGGTTGGTGACCGAAGTCTAGGGCAAGTCGTTTCGCTTGGGGAAACGCGACGCGGGGCGGGTTGGCGAACGCATTGACACCCCGCCATCCAGCTCGTTACCTTGAGCGATACAGCGTTTCCATTAATGGAACAACGGACTGGGGGCCGGGCGTGACGGTCGATGCCGAGACCTTCCGGGCGGTGCTGGGGCAGTGGCCCACCGGCGTGTGCGTGGTGACCACCGTCGCGGACGGCGCCTGGCACGGGATGACGGCCAGCTCGTTCAGCAGCGTCAGCCTGGACCCGCCGCTGGTGCTGGTCTGCCTGGACCGGCGGCTGCGCACGCACCGGCTCGTCGAGTCCTGCGGCGCGTTCGCGGTGAGCGTGCTGGGCCGCGACCACGCGCGCCTCGGCCGGGTGTTCGCCGGGCTGGAGCCGGGCGAGCGGTTCGCCGGCCACCCCTGGCGCACGGCGCGGACCGGCGCACCGGTGCTGGAGAAGGCCCTGGGATGGCTGGACTGCCGGGTGGCGCACGCCTACCCCGGCGGCGACCACACCATCTTCGTCGGGGAGGTGCTGGCCGGGGCGACGCCCCGGCGGGCCGCCCCCCTGCTGTTCCACTCGCGCGCCTGGGGGCAGCTCGCCGACCCGCTGCCGGACGAGGTGTCGGTGTCCGACACCGGCCTGGCGGCGGCGCTGCACCGCCGGTCCCGGCCGTCGGGCACCGCGCCCGCGCGGATCGCCCCGGCGGAGGCGGCGCGGCTGCTGGAGACGGTGCGCGCGGCGGGCGTGCGCACCCGCGTCCACCCGGCCGACCCGCCGCCGGACCCCGGGCCGCGCGGATCGGTGCTGGTCTCCGGGCCCGCGCAGGTGCGGTCGCTGCCGCGCGGCGCGGCGGGCGCGGTGGAGTTCCACGACGACCGCCACGCGCCCGGGATCGTCGCGGCGGCGGCCGGGCGCGGGCTGCGGACGGTCGGGCGGGTCGCCGACGCGTTCGCGGCCGCGCGCGAGGCGGCCGCGCTGGCGGCGGTCGAACGGCTGCGGGAGCTCGGCTGCGACGAGATCGCCCTGGACGAGGGCCCCGACGCCGCGTCCCCGCTGCGGGTGCGGCGGCTGCTCCAGAACGCGGTCGCCGCGACCCGGCCGGTGCCGCTGCGGGTGCGGCTGCGCGAGGCGTACGGGCTCGGCCTGGCCAACGCGCTCACCGCGATGAAGAGCGGCGTCCGGCACTTCGACGCGACGCTGGGCGGCGTGGACGGCGGGCTGTGCGCCGAGGACGTGCTGTTCCTGGCCGAACGCCTGGAGGTGCGCACCCCCGTCGACCGGTCGGCGCTGGTCGCGGCCGCCGCCGCGCTGGAGGCGGTGTGGGGCGGCCCCCTGCCGGGCCGCACCTACCGCACGGCGTCCTGACCTCGCCCCCGCGGCACACCCCCACCGCCTGCTTTCGCGACAAGGAAGGGACCTCCCCCCATGACCCTGACGGGCCAACGCCTCGTCGAGACCATGACCGACGCCGAGCGCGCGCGGGCCGAGCGGGTGGAGGCGGTGCTCCCGGCGCTGCGCGCCGCCGCCGCGTCCGCCGACGCCGCCGCCGAGTTCCCCTCCCCGCACGTGGCGCTGCTGCGCGAGGCGGGCCTGCTCGGGCTGGTGGTGCCCGAGAGGTTCGGCGGCCTGGGCGGCGGGCTGCGCGACCTGGCCGCCGCGACCTACGCGATGGGCGGCGCCTGCCCGTCCACGGCGCTGGCGTTCTTCTTCCACAACACCAGCGCCTCGCGCGGGCTGCTGCCGCTGGAGGCCCTGGACGCGGGGCTGTTCGACGCGGACGAGGCGCCGGTGGTGCGGGCGTTCGCCGAGAAGGTGCTGACCCGGATGGCGGGCGGCACGTGGATGGCGAACTTCGCCAGCGAGGAGGTCAAGAGCTCCGGCGCCAACATCGCCATCGCCACCACCGCCCGCCCCGCCGGCGGCGGCTGGGTGCTGGAGGGCGTCAAGTCGTTCGGGTGCGCGACCGGCGTCGCCGACACCTACCTGGTGACGGCCCGGCTCGACGGCACCGACGACGCCGACGGGCTGGCGCTGTTCCTGGTGCCGCGCGAGGCCGACGGCGTGAGGTCGCGCGACCCGTGGAACGGCCTCGGCATGCGCGCCTCGGCCAACCACGGCGTCACGCTCACGAACGTGTTCGTCCCTGCCGGCGAGGCGCTGACGGTGCCCGGCGCGTTCGTGCGGATGCTGCGGATGAGCCGGGGCAGCTTCGTCGGCAACCAGCTGGCGATCTCCGCGGTCTACCTCGGCGCGGCCCAGGCGGTGTACGACTTCACCGTGGACCGGCTCACCCGCAAGACCTTCGCCGACACCGGCCGCCCCGTCGCGTCGTCGCCCATGCACCAGATGATCATCGGGGAGATGGCCGAGCGGCTGGAGACCGCCTACCTGTGGGCGCGCCGCCAGCTTGAGCTGGAGACCTCCGAGCCGCCGCTGCGGCCCCGGCGCGAGGTGTACCGGCAGTGGCGGATCGGCAAGGGCGACATCGCCGAGGCGTGCTTCCAGGTGGCGGTCGGCGCGTTCAAGGCGTGCGGCACCTCCGCCGCCACCATGGACGGGGTGATCGGGCGGGGGCTGCGCGACCTGGCGATGGGCCTGGTGATGACGTTCCCCGCCGAGCGGGGACGGCTGGAGGCCGCCCAGATGATCACGTCCGACCGGGAGAACGCGCTGTTCGCGAGCGTGTCCCGGTGATGCCCGCCGAGCCGCGCGACCTGGTCGCGGGCGAGTGGGCGCCGGTGGAGGGCGTCCTGGACCTGGTGCTGGAGGACCCCGCGACCGGCGCGGAGCTGCGTCCGGCCGCGGTGTCCGGCGGCGCGCGGGCCGAGCGCGCGCTCGCGGCGGCCGACCCGCGCTGGGGCGGGACGCCCGACGCCGAACGCGCCGAGGTCCTCGACGCCGTCGCCGCCGCGCTGGAGGCGGTGACCGGAACGATCGCGGAGCTGGAGTCGCGGGCGACCGGCGTGCCGATCCGGCAGACGGCGCCGCTCGGCGCGATCGTGTCGGGCTCGTTCCGGCTGGCGGCCGAGCGGCTGCGGGCGGGGGTGCTGACCGAGCGGCCCGGCCCGGGCGTGGAGGTGCGGCGGCTGCCCTGGGGCCCGGCGCTGTGCCTGGTGCCGTGGAACGCGCCCGCGCCGATGGCCGCGCACAAGGTCGCCAGCGCCCTCGCCGCGGGCTGCCCGGTGATCCTCAAGCCGAGCGAGTACGCCCCCTACGGCACGCAGCTTCTCGCCGAGACGGTGGACGCGGTGCTCGCCGAACGGGGCGCGCCGCGCGGGACGTTCCAGTTCCTGCACGGCGACGGCCGGCTCGGGGCCGCGCTCACCGCCGACCCCCGGGTGCGCGCGGTGTCGTTCACCGGCGGGACCGCGGGCGGCACGGCGGTGGCGGCGGCGTGCGCCGCCGGGCTCAAGCCCGCCCAGCTCGAACTGGGCGGCAACAACCCCCTGGTCGTGATGCCGGACGCCGACCCCGACCGGGCGGCGCGGGCCGCCGTGGACCTGCTCACCACCCTCAACGGGCAGTGGTGCCGCGCGCTCGGTCGCCTGGTCGTGCCCGCCGGGCTGGCCGACGAGGTCCTCGCGGCGGCGGAGGCGCGGCTCGGCGCGCTGCGGGCCGGGCCGCCGCTGGACGACGGCACCGACCTCGGGCCGCTGGTCCACTCCCGGCACCGGGCGCTGGTCGCCGCGCGGCGCGACGCGCTCGGCGGGCGGATCACCATGGCGACCGCCGTGCCCGGGGAGGGCAACTACCTGTCCCCCGCCCTGGTCTCGGACGTTCCCCCGGAACGGGCGGCCGAGGAGATCTTCGGGCCGGTCGCGACCGTGCACCCGTACGCGACGGTCGAGGAGGCGGTCGCGCTCGCCAACGGCACCGGCCACGGGCTGGAGGGCTATGTGGTCGGCTCCGACGAGGACGCCGCGCTGGCCGTGGCGCGGCGGATCAGGGCGGGCGAGGTGAAGGTGAACGGCTCCAGCGTGATGAGCCTCCACCTGTTCGCGCCGCGCCCGGCGTGGGGGATGTCGGGTCTCGGCGAGGAGGGCACGGTGGAGACGCTGCGGTTCTTCACCGGCGCGCGGGTCGTCGGGGTCGAGGGCCGGTTCGCCCTGCACTCGCGGGAGCCGTCGTGACGCGGGTGCTGGTGGCGGGCGCGGGGCCCGTCGGGCTGACCGCCGCGCTGGCGCTGGCGCGGCGGGGCCTGGAGGTGACGGTGCTGGAGGCGGGTGCGGTGCTGGCGGCCGAGTCGCGCGCCTCCACGTTCCACCCGCCGACCCTGGAGATGCTGGCCGATCTCGGGGTGGTGGAGGAGCTGATGGCCCGCGGCCTGGTCGCGCGCACGTTCCAGTACCGGGAGCGGCGCGGCGGGGTCGTCGCCGAGCTGGACCTGTCGGTGCTGGCGGACGACACCCCGTTCCCGTTCCGGGTGCAGTGCGAGCAGAGCGGGCTCACCCCGATCCTGCGCTACCACCTGGCGTCGCTGGGCGGGGAGGTGCGGTTCCGGTCGCCGGTGCGGGAGGTGCTGCCCCACGCCGACGGCGTGGTGGCGGTGACCGCTGACGGGCGGCGGGTCCACGGCGACTGGCTGGTCGGCGCGGACGGCGCGCGCTCGGCGGTGCGGCGGTCCCTGGGGATCGCGTTCGAGGGCATGATCTATCCCGAACGGTTCCTGGTCGCCTCCACCCGCGAGGACCTGGCCGCGCTGATCCCCGGCCTCGCGCCGGTGAACTACCTGTTCGACCCCGACGAGTGGCTGGTGCTGCTGCGCACGCCCGACCACTGGCGGGTCCTGCTGCCCACCGCGGACGGCACCGGCGACGCCGACGAGATGGCGCGGCTGCCCGGACGGCTGCGCGGGGTCGTGGACCGGGAGTGGGACGTCGCGCACGCCAGCCTGTACCGCGTCCACCAGCGGGTCGCCGCGCGGTTCCGGCACGGGCGCGTGGTGCTGGCCGGGGACGCCGCCCACGTCAACAACCCCCTCGGCGGGATGGGCATGAACAGCGGCGTCCACGACGCGGTGCTGCTGGCCGGCGCGCTGGCCGACGTCGCCGCGGGGCATGACGACCGGCTGCTGGACCAGGCCGCCGAGGAGCGCCGCGCCGTCGCGCTGACCTACGTCCGGCGGATCACCCACGCGAACTGGGAGCGGCTGCGCGACCCGGCGGCCCGCCACGACGACCTGCGGGCGCTGGCCGCCGACCCCGCGCGGCTGCGCGCGCACCTGCTGCGCACCTCGATGATCGCCTCGCTGCGGGACGTCCCGGCGTGAGCGGGTGGATCGTCCGGGAGAACCCGGCGCGCGTCGCCGAGGAGGTCGGGCGGGTCCCGGTCGACGACGCGCGGGCGGTGGACGCGGCCGTGCGCGCGGTGGAGGCCGCCCAGCCGGGTTGGGCGGCGCGGCCCGTCGCCGAACGCGCCGCCGTGCTGGCGGCGGTCGCCGACGCGCTCGACGCGGCGTGCCCGGCCGGGCTGCTGGCCCGCGAGACCGGCAAGCCGCTGGCCGACTGCCGGGGGGAGATCCGGTTCTCGGCCGCCTACCTGCGGTGGGCCGCCGAGCACGCGCCCGCCGCGTTCGCCGACCGCGAGACCGACGACGCGGCCGGGCGGCTGCTGCTGCGGCGGCGGCCCTACGGGGTGGTCGCGGCGGTGACCCCGTGGAACGCCCCGGTGATCCTCACCGTGCTCAAGGTGGGCGCGGCGCTGGCGGCGGGCGACACCGTGGTGGTGAAGCCGTCGCCGCTGGCGCCGCTGACGGTGCGGGCGGTGCTCGCGCTGTTCCCGGAGGCGCTGGCGCGGGTCGTGCAGGGCGGCGCGGAGACCGGGCGGGCGCTGGTCGGGCACCCCCGCGTCCACCGGGTCGCGTTCACCGGCGGCGCGGCGGCGGCCCGCGACATCGGCGCGACCGCCGCCCGCGCGCTCACCCCGGTGGTGACGGAGCTGGGCGGCAACGACGCGGCGGTGTTCCTGGACGACGCCGACCTGTCGGACCCGGCGATGGACCGCCTGGTGATGGCGTCGTTCGCGACGGCGGGCCAGGTCTGCGTGGCCGCCAAACGCCTGTACGTGCCGAGGGCGATGCTGGGCGACTTCCGGGAGGCGTACCTGGCGGCGGCGCGGCGGACGCTGGTGCTCGGCGACCCGCTGGAGGCGGGCACGACCGTGGGCCCGGTCGTCTCGGCGGACGCCGCCGCGCGGGTGCGGGCGCTGGTGGACGACGCGGCGGCGCGCGGCGCGGACGTGACGGAGCTGGGCGCGGTGCGGGCCGCGATGGACGCCGGGTACTTCGTGCGGCCGACGCTGCTGACCGGGCTGGACGACGACGCGCCGGTCGTGGCCGGGGAGCAGTTCGGGCCGACGGTGCCGCTGCTGGTCTACGACTCCGAGGCGGAGGCCCTGGCCCGCGCCAACGCCGGGGACCTCGGGCTGGGCGCGTCGGTGTGGTCGGCCGACGAGGAGCGCGCGTTCGCGTTCGCGCGGCGGTTCGAGGCCGGGTTCGCGTTCGTCAACACGCACAACCGCACGGGGCTGGCGCTGCGCGCGCCGTTCGGCGGGGTGAAGCGCAGCGGGCACGGCCGCGAGTACGGGGTGGAGGGGCTGCGCGAGTACGTCCAGACCTGCGCGGTGCACGCCCCGGCGGCGTTCCGGCCGGGCGGCGCGGGGATGCCCGCGGGCGGCTACCCCTCCTGACACGACCGTTACCGAACAGCGTTCTGGAAACACCTTGACCGGGGGCCGCGCGCGCTCTTGTATGAGCTTCAACACATTGGAAACTCCGTTTCCCTATAGGAAACGGAGTTGTTGCCCTCGGAGGCGACATGCGCGTGACCCGTCTTCTCGCGTCAGGTCTCACCGCCGGAGCGGCCGTCGCCGCTCTGCTCACCCCCCTCGCGGCGGCCCCCGCCCACGCCGCCGTCACCCGGATCGAGACCACGGTCGAGATCCGCTGCGCGTTCACGATCCGCAACCAGAGCGCCGACTGGTACCTCCCCGGCGGCGCCCCCAGGGGGCTGGTCTGGCTCCAGCACGGCTTCGGCCGCGCCAACGACCACATGGCCGACCTCGCCGGGAAGTACGCCTCCGCCGGGTACGTGGTGTTCGCCCCGACGCTGCCCTCGGCCGACCTCTACGGCTGCACGCTCCAGAACCTCGGCAACAACACCGGCTTCCTCAACAACGTGGCCGACCTGTTCGGCAAGGCGTCCGACCCCAACGACAAGCTCGGCCGCAGCTTCACGCGCGCCAGGAACGCGGCGGGCCGCCCGGACCTGACGCTGCCGCGGAACAAGGTGTTCTCCGGCCACTCGGCGGGCGGCGAGGCCGCCCTGTACGTGACGCAGCGCCTCCGCTCGGCCTACCCGGCGGCCTGGCCGACGGTGCGCGGCGTGGTGCTGCTGGACCCGGTGAAGTCGCTGGTCGGCAACAACACCGACGCGTCCCTCAACCACCTCGACAACACGACCCTGCCCATCCACACGATCTCCGCGCCCGGCTACTCCTGCAACAGCAACGGCTCCGGCACCGCCGTCGTCCAGGCGCAGCTGCACCGCCCGTTCGTGGGCGTGCGGCTGACGACCGGCGCGCACACCGACGCCGAGGGCGCCAGCACCGACACCGTCGGCACCGTCGCGTGCGGCACCCCGCAGGCCAGGAACGTCGCGGCGTTGCAGACCCTGGCGGTCGGCTGGGCGCGTGACGCCTTCGACGGCACCAGGACCGCCGACCACTACCCCGGCGGCGCCTACTACCAGGGCCTGCTGAACGCGGGGGCCGCCCAGACGCTCGCCGGCGCGTCCTGACCCTCTCGCGAAGCGGGGCCGGTCCCTGTTCCAGACTGGCCCCGGCCACGCACGCGAGCGCGTTGCCCGACCCGCGGACCCGAAGCCGGAGGCGAGGGCCCGCGGGTCGGATCGCGGAGCGATGTCGCGCTCGCCAAGACCCGGTAAGGCGCGAGTCCCCGGGCGAGCGCCACAGGCCAGGGCTTGGGGAACACCGTCTACCCCTCCCGGGCGCCGGGGTCCTCCAGGGCGCGGGACCACCGCTCGGACCAGGCGTCGAGGGGGCCCAGCGCCCGGACCAGGTCGGCGCCCAGGGCGGTGAGGGCGTACCCGGCCTCGGTCCGCGCGACGAGGCCGGCGTCGCCCAGCTCGGCGAGGCGCTGGTACAGGACGCTGGACGACAGGCCCTCGCAGCGGGACAGCAGGGCGCGGGGCCCGACGGGACCGGCGTGCAGCTCCCACAGCAGGCGCAGGGCCCAGCGGCGGCCCAGCAGGTCCAGCGCCGCCATGATCGGGCGTCCGGTCCGCGACCCGCGGACCGGCGCCCCGGGACGGGGAGTCCTCGTCATGCCCCTCCTTGTGTTTCGTTTTTCGAAACGTTACCCTCCCGGCACTGTTTCTTTTTCCGAAACGCCCGGCCGTCCGGGCCCGGCAGGAGGCCGTGATGCCGAGGATCACCCCGCTCGAACCGCCCCACCCCGCCGACGTCGAGGAGCGGCTGGCGCGGATGACACCGGCCGGGACCGCGCCGATCGCGCTGTTCCGGACCCTCGTCCGCAACCTGCCGATGGCCGGGGCGATGAGCGGCTGGGGCCGCTACGAGCTGGGCCGGGACCTGACGCTGTCGCTGCGGGAACGGGAGATCGTCATCGACCGCACCTGCGCCCGCTGCGGCTGCGAGTACGAGTGGGGGGTGCACGTCCTGGTGTTCGCCGACCGCGCCGGGCTGACCGCGCCGCAGATCTCCTCGCTCACCCACGGCGGCCCGGACGACGGCTGCTGGACCGACGAGCGCGAACGGCTGCTGATCCGCGCGGTGGACGCCCTGCACGACACCTCGGACGTCGACGACGCCCTCTGGGCCCGGCTCGCCGCCGCCTTCACCGAGCCCGAGCTCCTCGACCTGCTGATGCTGTGCGGCTGGTACCACGCCATCAGCTTCACCGCGACCGCCGCCCGCGTCCCCCCGGAGCCGGGCGCGCCCCGCTTCGCCGACGTCCGCCGTGCCGGTCCGGCGGACCGCCGGGCGGACGACCGTGGCGGTCCGCCGTAGGCCGCCGTGCAGGCCGCCGGGTCAGCGCCGTCGCGGCGAGCAGCACGGCCTCGCCGAGGTTGCCGAGGGGCGGGACCGCGACGGCCGCCCCCGACGCCGCGAACGTCACGGCCGTGGCCGCCAGCAGCGCGCGCCGCCGGGTCCGCCAGGCCGCCGCCCCCACGACCGCGAGCGCCACCAGGGCCGGGATCGGGGGACCCGACTCGGCCGGGGCGAGCCGCAGGGTGTCGGCGTAGTGCCGGGGTTCCAGCCGCAGGCCCGCGACCTCGGTGACCAGGCCGTGGACCACCAGCGCGGCGGCCACGCCCCAGGCGGCCCGCCGGACCCGGCGGGGGAACCCCAGGCGCGCCGCCCACACGACCAGCAGCGGCGTCAGCACGGCGTGCCCGACGAACCGCCCGACGCTCAGCGCGCGCAGCGCCTCCCCCTCGCCGAGGGACGCGCCGAGGCCGATGACCGCCGAGTCGTAGGCGATCCCCGCCCCCACCGCCGCGAGCAGCGGGTCGCGGCGGCGCAGCGCCAGCCCGGCCAGGACCGCCTGCGCCGCCGCCAGCCCGGCCAGCGCGGCCGACAGCACCGGTCAGCCCTCGTGGTCGACGACCGCGCGGGCCGCCGGCCGGGGCCGCAGCCAGGACGCGACCTCCCGGTGCGCGGGGTGGTCCTGGTAGCCGCGCAGCTCCTCGACGGACGCGTGCGTGGTGACCAGGCACAGGTCGTAGGAGACGTCCGAGCGCACCACGTCCAGCCCGACCGTCATGCCGCGGATCTGCCCGACCCGGCTGGTCAGGCCCTCCAGCAGCGCCTTGGCCGTGGGCGCGTCGGCGGCGTCGGCGAACTTCATCAACACGACATGGGTGAGCAACAGATCCTCCCGGGCTCTGTTCAGGACGGCCCGGCGATTGTATGTTTTGGAAACATCGTTTCGCTAGGGGAACCGAGGAGGCGCGATGGCTCCGGTCCGGGTGGCCGCCGTCCAGTTCGCCGTCGGGCAGGACGTGGCGGCCAACCTCGCCACCTGCCTGCGGATGATCGACCGGGCGGCGGCGGAGGGCGCGCGGCTGGTCGTGCTTCCGGAGTTCTGCGACCACCTGTCGTGGTACCCGTCCCGCGCCGCCGCGCACGAGAGGGCGCGCCGTCCCGGCGACGCGTTCCTGTCCGCGGTCGCCGAACGGGCCCGGCGGCACGCGGTGCACCTGAAGCTGAACGTCACCCTGGCGCGCGACGACGGCCGCACCACCGGGACGAACCTGCTGTACGGCCCGGACGGGACGTTGCTGGCCGCCTCCGACAAGCTCGTGCTGATGGGCGCCGAGGGCGACCACCTCGACCCCGGCGCCACGGCCGGTCCGGTCGTGCCGACGCCGCTCGGCCGCCTCGGCATGTACGCCTGCATGGAGGGGGTGCTCGGCGAGGTCTGCCGCGACCTCGCGGTGCGCGGCGCGCAGGTGCTGCTGAACGGGCTGAACTCGTTCGCCACCGACGAGGCGTCCCTGCACGTGCCGGTGCGCGCCGCCGAGAACCGGGTGTGGGTGGTCGCGGCCAACAAGGTCGGGCCGCTGCTCCCGGCCGAGCACCTGCCCGCGATCAGCGAGCGCCTGGGCGTGCCGCCCGAATGGCTGCACGGGGCCGGGGAGAGCCAGGTCGTCGCGCCCGACGGGACGGTGGTGGCCCGGGGCCCGCGCACCGGCGAGGCCGTCGTGGTCGCCGACATCGACCCGGCGGCGGCCGACGACAAGACGCGCCCGGACGGCACCGACGTGTTCGCCGCGCGGCGGCCGGAGCTGTACGGGCCCATCGTGTCGCCGCCCCGCCCGCGCACGACCCCGCCCGGCGCCAAGGAGATCACCGCGGCGGTGGTCCGGCCCGCCGCGCCGGTGGAGGCGGGCGCGCTGGCCCGGGAGGCGGCGCTGCGCGGCGCGGACCTGGTGGTGCTGCCGGAGCTGGCGTTCGGGCCGGACGCGTCGGCGACCAGGACGGCGCGGGTGCTGTCGGACGCGCTGCGCGGCACCTCCGCGCACGCGGTGACCAGCGTCCGCGACGGCGACTCCCACATCGGGTGCCTGGTGAGCGCGCACGGCCTGGTGGACACGCAGCGCCAGCTGCACCGCAGCGCGCGGCACGCGGCGTGGGCCACCCGCCTCGGCGACGGGCTGGAGGTGTTCGGCCTGCCCTGGGGGCGGCTGGCGATCATGGTCGGCGACGACGCCCTCTACCCGGAGACCGCGCGGCTGGCCGCCGTCGCCGACGCCGACGCGCTGGCCGTCCCGTTCACCCCCCGCGAGCCGTGGGAGACCGGGCTCGGGCTGCTGGAGAGGGCGGCCGAGAACCGGCTGAACGTCGTCGCGGCGGGCGGCGACGCCGGGCTGGTCCTGGCGCTGTCGGGCGACTTCACCCTGTGGACCGCGTGGGAGGGGCCGTTCACCGGGCGCATCAGCCACCCCCTGGTCACCCGCGCCGACGGCCCGGTCACGCTCGCGCCGATCCATCCCGCCCGGGCCGTGAACCGGCTCGTGTCCAAGAACACCGACCTGGTCGCCGGCCGCCCGTGGCGCGCCGTCGCCTCGCTCGCCGCGGCCACCCCCTGACCGCGCCCGACCCGATCCCCCACCGAGCGGAGTTCCGTTGAAGGAGACCCTGCGGCACGTCGAGCAGATGGTGGACTCCTCCCCCGTCGTGGACGTGACCGAGACCTTCCAGCGCTGGCAGGAGCTGCTGGCCGAGCTGAAAGCGAAGATCGACGCGCGGTTCGAGCTGCGCCGCGACCCCTCCACCGAGCCCCTGGAGTCCTACGGCTCCCACCCCGACGGGCCGGGCGGGCGGCTCGCCGCCTTCACCGGCCCCGAGGTCGACTGGATGGTCCACTCCTGGCTCGGCGACCCGAAGGCCGGCTTCGCCAACCTGCACCTGACGGTGTGGCTCGGCCCGCAGGTCCGGGTGCCGCACCTGGGGATCGCGCTGCTGGTGTGGCCGGAGGGCTGGTTCTACCTGGACTCGGTGCCGCGCGTGAACCTGCCGGCCGACGGCGGGTACTACGAGCCGCTCAACGAGCAGTGGCTCGCGGTCAGGCAGGAGTACCCGGAACTGGAGTGGTTCACCAGCCGCGCCGGGTTCATCCGGGCGAGCCTGTCGCCCACGGCGCAGTGCTACTCCTTCCCGCGCTCGGACCGGCTCCTCGGCCTGGTGCACCGCCTCACCCACGAGCACGTGGACCGCTGGCTGCGCTGGGTCGACGGGGCCGAGCCCGTCCCCGGGCCGGAACGGGCCGGGCTGGCCGCGACCGACCTGGCGATCCGCCGCAACATCGCCGAACGCGACCCCGCCAACGTCATGGGCGTCCGCTACTTCGGCCGGGAGACCACCGACCGGCTCGTCCGGGGCCTGTGGGGCGGCGACCGCGTCCTGCCGAGGCCGGGCGCATGACCGCGCACGCGACCGGGACCGTCGTCCGGAGCCTGTGGTGGGCGGCGCGGACCGGCGGGGAGCCCCCGTTCGACACCGCGCACCCGAAGATCTACTACCCGGCGCGCCCCGAGGGCACCGACGCCGAACGGCTCACCGGCGTCATCCCGCCCGACCCCGGCGGCGCCCCGTACCCGGTGGTCCTGTTCTGCTCGGGGGTGAACGTCGGGCAGGACGCCTACCGGACCCTCGCCGCCGACCTGGCGGCCCGGGGGTTCGTCGTGGTGACGTTCGACCGGGTGGGCGAGCTGTTCGGGGGCCAGGTCGGCCTCACCCCCGGCATGGACCTGGAGGCGGCCCGGCCCGGCGTGTACGGGACGCGGCCGACCTGCCCGGCGATCGGCGCGGTGCTGGCCTCCCTGGACGGCGTCGACCTTCTCAAGGGGATGCTCGACCTGGACCGGGCCGCGCTCGGCGGGCACTCGGCGGGCGGGACCGTGGCGCTCCAGTCCGCGCGGTTCCTGCCGGGAGTGCGGGCCTGCTTCGCCTACGGCGCCCACACGATGGTCGCGACGATGCTCGGCTGGCCCGCCGGGACCGTGCTGCCCGCGCAGGTGGAGTGCCCGGTGCTGCTGGGCGTCGGCACCCGCGACGGCGTGATCATGGGGAGTTCCGACCGCTACGGGCAGGACGCCGTTCCGGGGGCCGCGGCCGACCCGGTGTCCCGGACCTTCCACGAGGGCCTGTCGGGGCCGGACGACCTGCTGGCCGTGCTGCCCGGCGCCAACCACTTCGCGCTCGCCGACCCCGCCGACCCGACGGCGGCGCGCGCGTTCCTCGACCTGGCGGCCGAGGGCGATCCGGCCGCCGCGCGCCGCGCCTTCACCGACCTGGTGGCGGCGTTCCTGCGCGCCCACCTGCGCGGCGAGGACGCCGTCCCGGACGCCGATCCGGCGCTCGTCCGGCTGTCGCGCCGATAAGGAGCCCCGCATGCTCAAGAACTTCTGGTACGCGGTGGAGTTCGCGCACGCCGTGACCCGCGCCCCGCGCAGGGTGACCTGCCTCGGGCAGGACTTCGTGCTCTACCGCAGGCGGGACGGCCGGGTGGTGTGCCTGTCGGACCTGTGCGTCCACCGCGGCGGCGCGCTGTCGATGGGCAGGCTCGTCGGCGACGACGGGATCGCCTGCCCCTACCACGGGTGGGAGTACGCGCCCGACGGCGCCTGCACGAAGATCCCCGCCAATCCCGACGGGCGCGGCATCCCCCGCAAGGCCCGCGTGGACTCCTACCCGGTGCGGGAGGAGTACGGGATGGTCTGGGCCTTCCTCGGCGACCTGCCCGAGGAGGAGCGGCCGCCGATCCCGCACTTCCCGCAGCACGACGACCCGTCGTTCCGGGCGGTGTACTTCGAGATGGAGATCGCCGCCAACTACGAGCGGACCTTCGAGAACGTCGTGGACGCCGCGCACACGCCGTTCGTGCACGGCACCTCGTTCGGCAACCCGGACCGGCCGCAGATCCCCGACTTCGAGATCACCGGGGACGACTGGTCCGCCGAGGCCGACATCCTGCTCAGCCCGCCCCCGCCCAAGGGCCTGTGGGGGCTGCTGTCGCGGACACGGCCCGACACCGTCGTGGTCACCAACGGCTGGTACCTGCCCAACATCGTCAAGCTGCACGTGCGGCTGCCGTTCGGCGACCTGATCCTGTACGACCACAACATCCCGCTGTCGCGGGACCGCACCCTGGTGAAGATCGTCGGCTACCGGAACTTCTTCACCGGCGGCTGGGCCGACCGCAACGCGCTGCGGCGCATCGAGAAGATCCTGCTCCAGGACAGGCCGATCGTGGAGAACCAGCGGCCCGAGCTGCTGCCGTTCGACCTGGCCGACGAGCTGCACCTGCGCAGCGACGCCCTCCAGGTCGCCTACCGGCGCCGCCGCCGCGCGCTGATCGAGCGGGGATGGTGGGTCGGCGACGACGACACCGCCGCCGGCGACGGGCCGCGCCGCACCGCCACCGTCATCCCCTCCCCCGCCCGCCGCGACAACCCCGAACTCGCCCGCGCCTGGACGCACCGGGCGCGGGGCGCGGACGCGCCGGGCGGCCGTACACCCGACGCCCCCGCCGAGGAGGAGACCGCGTGAGCCTGCCCAAGGAACTGAGCGACCGGACCATGGCGGCGCTCGCCGAGGCCGACGACCTGCGTCCGGTCCGCGAGGAGGACCTCGTCGGCCCGGTGTCGCCCGAGCCGGTGGGCCGGCTGCGGGTGCTGCGCGGCGTCCGGCTGGCCAAGGTCGTGTACGTGGGGCTGACGGTGCCGCCGATCGGCATGGACAGCCACATGCTGTTCGCGTTCACGCCGCCGGAGTCGGCGGTGCCGCACTTCACGCTGGACGCGGTGGAGGCGGGCGGCTCCCTGGCCTTCCACCTGGACCTGGTGCCGCGCGCCGACCTGGCCTCGCACCTGGAGTACCTGAACGCCGCCTTCCAGCCGCTCACCCCGGCGTTCGAGGAGGCGGCGGCGCTGTTCGGGGCGTCGCGGGCGGCGATCTCGCCCCGGCAGTACGCGATGATGTCGCCCTGGATGCTGGTGCACCGCACCGACGAGGAGCGGTTCCGCAGGGTCGGCGGGTTCGTGGGCGCCTACCTGGCGCACTGGCGGACGCTGCTGGACAAGGGCCTGCCCGGCGACGTCGCGGACACCCTGGCCGACACCGACCTGGCGGCGCGCGACGCCCGCAACCGGGCCGCGCTGTTCAGCCGCGAGGTCGATCCGGTATGGGCCAACGTGTCCCGGCTGCTCGGCGGCGGGCGCACCGACGAGATCCGCGCCGAGCTGGTCGCCCCGGAGGTGCGCGGTGGCTGAGCCGAGCACCTGGCAGCGGCGCATCGCCGGGGAGTGGCACGGGCGGCCGTCGCTGTTCGACGCGGCCGGGACGTGGCTGGGGTTCGAGGACATCCGGCGCTCGTCGGTGTTCGAGGACGGCGTCACCACCTACTACATGGACGGCGGCCTGGAGGGCGGCGGCCCGATGGCGGGGCGGTTCCGGCTGGGCGCGCCGTTCGCGTTCGGGGTGGTGGACTCCGACCGGGACCGGCTCTACACCGGGCCCGACTTCCACGGCTCCGGCCAGCCCTACGGCGGTTTCGTGGACGCCCGCTACTACGGGCCCGGCTGGCAGGTGAGCCTCAACACCTGGAACCACGTGCTCCCCGACGGCGAGACCCAGGTGTACTCGTCGGTGCTGTACCAGGGGTGGGCGGTGGTGGGCTGCTTCAACGGCGTCTACCGGCGCGCCGCCGCCCACGACGACGATCCCGCGGCCCGGGCCGCGATCAAGGCGTTCCTGGCGGACGAGACCCGCGACGGCCCGACGCCGTTCGTCCTGCCCACCAAGCGGCGCGGCGCCTACCGCGGGACGTGCGAGCTGTGGGGCGCGGACCAGAGGCTCGTCGGCGACGTCGCGGTGGCGATCGAGCTGGAGCCGCTCGACCTGCTGCGGACCCGGCTGCGCACGACCTGGAGCGGGGAGCTGGACCGGGCGTTCGTCACCGAGTGGCGGCGCGACGGGTTCCGGTCGTTCTACGAGGGCCCCGACGCCTGGGGCAACGCCCAGGCCTACGGGCGCGCGAACTACCCGCTGCTGCACCTCGGCGACGCCTGGACGGTCCGGGGACGCGAGTTCATGGTCGACGCCTCGCCGGGGATGCGGGCGGGCACGACGCTGACGGTGGTCTACGAGCTGTCGCGCGGCAACGTCCTGACCGGGGTCCTGCACGGCGTGCTCCTCTGGGAGCAGGCGTGACCGCCGTCGTGGTCACCGGCGGGACGCGCGGGATCGGGCTCGGGCTGGCGCGCGCCTTCCTCGACCGGGGCTGCCGGGTCGCGGTCTGCGGGCGCGCCGCCGGGTCGGTGGACCGGGCCCTGGCCGAGCTGGACGCCGGGGACCGCGCCGTCGGGCTGCCCTGCGACACCTCCCGGCGCGACCAGGTGCGGGCGCTGTGGGAGACCGCCGCCGGGGCGTTCGGCCGGATCGACCACTGGATCAACAACGCGGGGGTCTCCACCGCCCGCCGCCCCCTGTGGGAGCAGCCCCCCGAGCGGCTCGACGACCTGGTGTCGGCGAACCTGCTGGGCGTCCTGCACGGCAGCGCCGTCGCCGTCGCCGGGATGCGCGCCCAGGGCGGCGGCACCGTCTGGAACATGGAGGGCCTCGGCAGCGACGGCCGCGCGGTGCCGGGACTGATCGCCTACGGCTCCACCAAACGCGCCGTCACCTACCTCACCGACGCCCTCGCCCGGGAGCTGCGGGGCACGCCGGTGCGGGCCGCGCACCTGTCCCCCGGCATGGTCGTCACCGACCTGCTGGTCCAGGACTACCCACCCGAGGAGCTGGCCAAGGCCAGGAGGGTCTTCACGATCCTGGCCGACCGGGTCGAGACGGTCACGCCCTGGCTCGCCGACCGGGTGCTGGCGGGCACCGCCAACGGCGGGCGCGTCGCGTGGCTGACCCGCCGCAAGGCCGCCGTCCGGTTCGCCACGGCCGCCTTCCGCGAACGCGACCCGTTCGGGGAGGGGCCGTGACCGACTACCCGGTGACGCTGGCGGTCGAGGACTTCGTGCCGGTCGTCCTCACCACGACCGGCGTCGTCCTGCTCGTCCCCTACGTCGGCGCGCGGTTCGGGCCGCGCGCCGCCAGGATCGCGCTGCTGGCGGGGGCGTGCGCCGGGGCCGGAGGGTTCGCCAAGGCGTCCTGGAAGCTGGTCGTCGCGCTGGACGGCCCCGACCTGGCCTGGCTGGAGGGCGCGCTGTTCCCGCTGCTGCTGGTCGGCTTCGCCCTGCTCGCGCGGGCCCTGTACCCCGAGCCCGCCGAACGGACGCACCGCGCCCTGGCCTACGCGCTCGCCGCGTTCCCGGTGCTCGGGCCGGCCGCCTCGGCGGCGCTGCGCGACACCTGGCCCGCCATGGTGCTGGCGATCGCGGCCGTCAGCGTCGCCGCCGTCCGGCTCGCCCTGCTGGGCCGCGCCGAGGGGGACCCGGCCGCCTCGGCGCTGTTCGGGCTCTGGCTGACCGGCCAGTACGTCCTCGGGCCGCTCGCCGCCCGCCCCGACCAGACCGTCGCCTTGCAGTGGGTCGAGCAGGGCTGCAACACCCTCACCCAGGCCGCGTTCGCCTACGCCGCCTGGCGCCTGTCCCAGACCGTCCGCGTGAAGGAGCCGGTGACCCCATGACCGACGCGCTGGGCTGGCGCCGCAAGTTCGGCGTGATCGCCCCGTCCACCAACACCATCGTCGAGCCCGACTTCTACCGGATGGCGGTGCCCGGCGTGACCGCGCACTTCTCCCGCATCCACATCCGCGACCAGAACATGGACGGCGACGCCGGCATGGAACGGCTCCTGGAGCAGATCCGCGCCGAGACCGGCGCGGCCTGCGAACGGGTCATGACCTGCGAGCCCGACTACATGGTCATGGGCATGTCCGCCGAGACGTTCTGGGGCGGCGTCGAGGGCAACCGGGCGTTCGTCAGGCAGATCGAGGACATCACCGGCCTGGCGGTGGCCACCGGGGCGGAGGCGTGCGAACGCGCGCTGCGGCTCCTCGGCGCGCGCCGCATCGGGGTGGTCACCCCCTACCAGCCGGTCGGCGACGCCAACGTGCGGGCGTTCTTCACCGAGATCGGCTTCGAGGTCGGTGAGATCGTCGGCCTGCGCTGCCCGACGGCGGTGTCGATCGCGCACGTCGGCGAGGACCGGCTGCGCGACGCGCTGCGCGGCCTCGCCGCGACCGGGGTGGACGCGATCGTGCAGTGCGGCACCAACCTGTCGATGGTGCGCCTGGCCGACGAGGCCGAACGCTGGCTGGGCCTGCCGGTGGTCGCCATCAACGCCGCCACCTGGTGGATGGCGCTGCGCGACAACGGCGTCGAGGACCGCGTCCCCGGCGCCGGGCGTCTGCTGCGCGAGTTCTGACGCCGCGTCCGTGCCGCCGCCGGGCCCGCCGGTCAGGGCGTCCCCGGGGCCGGGTCCAGGAGGCGGGTCAGCGGGCCGGGGGCCGCGGTGAGGGCGTCCCACGTGCCCTCCTGGATGATCCGGCCGTTCTCCAGGACGGCGATGTGGTCGGCCCGGCGGATGGTGGCCGGGCGGTGGGCGATGACGATCGTGGTGGCGTCGCGGCCCGCGAGCAGGCGGGCCAGTTCGGCGTCGCCGACGGTGTCCACGTGGGCGGTCGCCTCGTCGAGCACCAGCACCCGGGGCTCGGCGAGCAGGGCGCGGGCGAGGGCGACGCGGGCGCGCTGGCCCCCGGACAGGGTCGCGCCGCGTTCCCCGACGACGCTGTCCGGGCCGTCGGGGAGGGCGGCGGCGATCCGGTCCACGCCGCACCGTTCGGCGACCCGGTCGAGGAGGGCGTCGTCGGCGCCGGGCGCGGCCAGGCGCAGGTTGTCGCGGAGCGTGCCGTGGAACAGGGCCGCGTCCTGGCCGACGAGCGCGACCGCGGAACGCAGGTCCCCGTCGGGGAGGTCGCGCAGGTCGACGGCGCCGTCGCCGGTGGTGAGCTCCACGGAACCTTCCGTGGGGTCCCAGAAGCGGGCCAGGAGGTGGGCCAGGGTGGTCTTCCCCGCGCCGGACGCCCCCACGAGCGCGACGGTGCGGCCCGGCGGGACGGTGAGGTCCAGGCCGCGCAGCACGGGTGCGCCGCCGTAGGAGAAGTGGACGCCGCGCAGGCGGACGCCGAGCGGCCCATCGGGCAGCGGACGCGGCCGCGCGGGGGGCGGCGCGGTCGGCGGCGCGGTGGTCGCGGCCCTCACCCGGACGGCGGAGGCCCGCAGGCTGCCGGCCTGCCGCAGGGCGTCGGCGGAGGCCGCCACCGGGGCCAGGATCGCGACCGCCAGGGCCAGCGCGGCCGGGGCCCGGACGGCGTTCCCCGCCACGACGGCGACCACGGCGATCAGGGCCGACACCACCAGGACGTCCTGGACGGCGGTGAAGGCGCCGTCGTGGCGGGCCTCGGCGCGCTGGGCCCGCGCGAGCCCGCGGCCGACGTCCACGAGCCGCCGCCGGCGGCGGTCGAGGGCGTCGCGGGCGAGGAGCTCGCGCATGCCGTCCACGGTGTCGACGGCGTCGGCCGACAGGCGGGCCGTGGCGGCGCGCACCTGCTGCCCGCGCGCGGTGCGGGCGCGGTCGCCCAGCAGCGGGTGCGCGAGCAGGGCGGCGGCCGCGGGCAGGACGGCGAGCGTCAGCCAGGGGTCGAGCACGGCGAGCACGGCCGTCCCGGAGGCGAGGACCAGCCCCGACGCCAGCAGGTGCGCGGTGGTGTGCGCGTAGAAGAACTCCAGCGCCTCGATGTCGTTCATCGCGGTCGCCGCCAGGTCGCCGCTGCGCCGCCCGGCGACGCGGGCGGGGGCGCTGCGGGCGAGGCCGTCGTAGATGCGCACCCGCAGCTCGGCGAGCACCCGGTAGGCCAGGTCGTGCGACAGGTCCATCTGCCGCCAGGTCGCGACGGAGCGGAGCAGGACCAGCCCGGCGAGGGCGCCGACGGTGCCGGGGCCGGGGGCGGCCCCGTCGACGACGGCCCGTCCGACGGTGTGCGCCAGCAGGGTGACCAGGGCGACGAGCGCGGCCTGGTCGACCAGGCAGGCGACGATCGTGCGGGCGACCGTCCGGCGGTGCGGCCGCAGCGCCGGGAGCAGGCCGCGCAGGGCGTGCGGGCGGCTCATCGCTCCCCCCGGCGGCTCAGGTCCGCGGTGGCCAGCGCGGCGTAGGTGCCGCCCGCGCCGGCCAGGGTCCGGTGGTCGCCGACGTCGTCGACGCGGCCGCGGTCCAGGACCACGATCCGGTCGGCGTGCCGGACGGCGGCCAGCCGGTGGGCGACGACCAGGCAGGTCCGGCCCCGCGCGGCGCGGCGCAGCGCCTCGGTGATCTGGTGCTCGCGCCGCTGGTCCACCGCGCTGGTGGCCTCGTCCAGCACCAGGACCGGGGCGTCGCAGAGCAGCGCGCGGGCCAGCGCCAGGCGCTGCCGCTGGCCGCCCGACAGGGTGGCGCCGCGTTCGCCCAGCACGGTCGCGTACCCGTCCGGGAGCGCGGTGATCTCGTCGTGGATCCCGGCGTCGCGGCAGGCGGCGGCCAGCCGTTCGTCGGTGGCGCCCGGGTCGGCCAGCCGCAGGTTGTCGGCGATGGAGGCGGCGAACAGGTAGACGTCCTGGGAGACCACGGCGATGGAGCGGCGCAGCGCGGCCAGCGACAGCTCGCGGACGTCCAGGCCGTCGAGCAGCACGGCTCCGGCGTCGGGGTCGTGGTGGCGTTGCAGGAGCGCCAGCAGCGTGGACTTGCCCGCGCCCGACGGGCCCACCAGGGCGGTGGTGCGGCCCGCGGGGCATTCGAGGTCGACGCCGTCGAGGGCGGGGCGGCCGGCGCCCGGGTAGGCGAAGCGGACGCCGCTGAACACCACGGCGGGCGGCGACGGCCACGCGGGGGCGAGCGTCCCGGTGTCCGGCACGGCGGGCCGGGCGGTGCGCAGCGCCGCGATGCCGTCGGCGGCGGAGACGCCCACGTACCCGGCGTGCCATTCCCGGGACAGGTCGCGCAGCGGCCGGAAGCACTCGGAGGCGAGCATCAGCAGCAGGTAGGACCCGGTTCCCGTCGCGCGTCCGGCGGTGGCCGACGCGCAGGCCAGCAGGACCGCGCCGAGCGTGCCCGCCTGGATCGCGAGGTCGGTCAGCGCGGTGTCGACCAGCGAGACCCGCAGCTTGGCGACGGTGGCCCGGTGCAGCCGCCGCGACCGTTCCTCCAACGCCTCGCGCCTGCGCCGGACGGCCCCGGTCGCGCGCAGGGTGGGCATCTGCTGGAGCGACTCCAGGTAGTCGGCGGCCAGGCCCTCGTAGGTGTCCCAGTGCTCCTTGCCGCGCGCCGCCAGCGCCCTGTCCCACAGCCGCGGAACCGACAGCGCCGCGACGACGGCCGCCAGCAGGACCACCGCCGCCCACACGTGGACGACGGCGACCCCCACCAGGAGCACGGGCGTGACCACGCACACCACCGCCAGTTGCGGCAGGTAACGCGACAGGTAGGTGTTGACGCCCTCGACGCCGTCCACGACGGTCGCGCGCAGCGCCCCGGCCCGGGTGGCGTCGCCGTGCGCGGGGCCGAGGCGGCCGAGCTGGACGAGCAGCTCGTCGCGCAGGTTCGACCGGATCCGCGCCCCGGCGTCGGCGGCGGCCACCCGCTGCCGCCAGACGAGGATCGCGCGCAGGACCAGCACCGCGCCCACCGCGCCGAGCAGGACGGGCAGCCGGCCGGTGCGGCCACGGGCGATGTCGGCGAGCGTGACGGCGAGCAGCACGGCCTGACCGGCGTGGGCGAGGGTGACCAGGGCGAGCAGGGCGGTCGCGCGCAGCAGCGGGGCCGGAGCGGTACGGGCCGCGCGCAGCAGCTCGGGGTGAAGCATCATCGACGGTCGCTCCAGGCGTGGGAGGAGGGGGCCGGCGCGCGACCGTGGAGGGTCGGCCGCCGTCCGGCGGGAGGCGGGGCGTCCGGTGTCGCGCGGGCGTGGTGGCCGTGACGGGAGGCGGCGCGCCGGTGGTCACGGCGGGCGTTCCGGCCCCGGGAGGGGTGTGGGCCGCCGCCGCGGGCGGGATGGGGCGGTGGCACGTTTCTCCTGCTCGTGGCTTCCCGGGGAGCCACCGGCACCGGGCGGGCCCGTCCGAGAGGCGTCTCCGGACGGGCCCGCGCACGACGCCGGTCCCCGCACGGCTGCGGGAACGCGGCTTTCCGGGGGATTCCGCACCGCACACTAATGAAAACCGTTATCGATTTCAATCGGGGCGGGCCGGTCGGGGTAGCAGACCGGCCATCCGTGTTCGGGGTCCCGGCCGACCCGGCCCTCGACGCCGAACACCTCCCGCAGCAGGGCGGGCGTCACCACCTGGTCCGGCGGTCCCTCGGCCGCCACGCGTCCGTCGCGCAACGCCACCAGGCGTTCGGCGAAGCGGGCGGCCATGTCGAGGTCGTGCAGCACCATCAGCACCGTGAGGCGCCGCTCGTCGCGCAGCCGGGCCACCAGCCGCAGCACCTCCAGCTGGTGCCGCAGGTCCAGGTAGGTGGTCGGCTCGTCGAGCAGCAGGACGGGCGTGTCCTGGGCGAGCGCCAGGGCGAGGCGCACGCGCTGCCGTTCACCGCCCGACAGGGCCTCCACCGGGCGGTCCGCCCACTCCTCCACGCCGACGTCCCGCATCGCCCGGACGGTCACCGCGTCGTCGCCGACGCGGAGCATGCCCAGCGGCCCGCGCGCGGCGTAGCGGCCCTGCCGGACCAGCTGGCGCACCGTCAGTCCCGGAACGGCCGGAGCCGACTGGTGCAGCAGGGCGACCTTGCGGGCGGCGTCGCGGCGGGAGATCCGGGCCATGTCGGCGCCGTCCACCGACACCCGCCCCGACTCCGGGCGCAGCACCCCGGCCGCCAGGCGCAGCAGGGTGCTCTTGCCGCAGCCGTTCAGGCCGACCAGGGCGACGAACTCGCCGGGCCGGACCCGCAGGCTGACCTCGTCGAGCACCCGCCGTCCGGGGTAGCCGAAGCTCACCCAGTCGATGTCCAGCGCGGCGGCCGGCCCGGGGGCCGGAGCGTCCGGCGCCGGGCTCGTCGCGGACTCGGGTTCGCCGATCAGCTCGGACACGGTCTCGTGCGCTCCTTGTTCGGATGGAGGGTTCTCATGGGGGCGGGTCACGGCTGGACGGCGTGCCGGCGGGCGACGGACAGCAGCACCGCCGCGCCCACGCAGGTGGTGACCGCGCCGACGGGGACGCTGAGATGCTCGGCCCCCCAGGCGGTGGCCGCCCGCGACGCCAGCTGCGCCGCCGCGTCCGCGCCGCACACCGCGACGGCGCCGGCGAGCGCCGCCCCCGGCAGCGCCAGCCGCAGGTCGGCCCCGAACAGGGCCAGCGCGGCGTGCGGCACGACCAGCCCGACGAAACCGAGCGCGCCCACCGACGCCACCGCCCCGGCCGTCAGGGCCACCGCGCACAGCAGCGCCAGCCCGCGCGTCCGCGCCGGGACCAGGCCGGCGGCCTCGGCGACCTGCTCGCCGCAGCGCAGCAGCATGAGCGGCCCCGCGGTCAGGCAGGCGGCGGCGCCCCAGAACAGCACCCACGGCCACAGCAGGTTCCAGTGCTGCCAGGTGCGCGCCTCGGTGGTGCCGACCATCCACTGCACGACGCTGCCGAGCTCGCCGGGCGCCGCCAGCAGGGTCACCGCCGTCAGCCCGCTGAGAGCCGCCGAGACCAGGACGCCGTGCACGGCCATCTGGGCCGGGTCGGAACGCGTCCGGCCGGTCATCAGCCACAGCAGGCCCGCCCCGCCGCAGCCGCCGGCGACCGCGGAGACCACGACGGCGACCGGTGACGCCCAGTCGGCCAGGCCGGCCCCGGTGGCGGCGACCGCGCCGAACACCGCGCCGGGGGTGACCCCGGTGACCTCGGGCGCCGCCAGCGGGTTGCGCATCGCCGCCTGGAGGATCAGCCCGGCGAGCCCGAGGGCGGCCCCGGCGCCGAGCGCGACCAGCGCTCTGGGCAGGCGGACCTCCCAGACCAGGTGGCGCGCGGTGAGGTCCACCGCGCCGCCGGTGAACGCCCGCCACGCCTCCCCCACCGACAGGGCCCGCCCCGCGGCCAGATCGAGCACGGCCACCAGCGGAACGGCGAGCAGCAGCGCGCCGAAGGCGAGCGCCGAACGCCGTCGGCGCGCCGCGGAACGGGCCGTACCGGGCGCCGTGGACGCCGCGCGTTCGAGAAGGCTCATCGGGCGCCGCCCCCCGGCTCGGCGCGGAAGCCGCGCAGCAGCGCCACCCCCACGGGCACGCCCACGAGCGCGGTCCAGGCCCCGACCGGGGTGTCCATCGGTTTGAGGGCCAGCCGCGCGGCCTGGTCGGCCCACACGGTGACCAGCGCGCCCCATGTCACCGTCCAGGGCAGCCACCGCACCACGTCGGCGTCCGGGCGCAGCCGCCGCGCCAGGTGCGGGGCGAGGAACCCGACCCAGGCGATCGGGCCGCAGACCGCGACCACGGGGGCGATGAGCAGCACGGCGACGGCCAGCGCCCCCAGCCGGGCGTGCCGCACCCGCAGCCCGAGGGCGGCGGCGTCCTCGTCGCCGAGCCGCAGCACCGCCAGCATCGGCGCGCACAGCACCAGCAGCGGCACGGCCGCCAGCAGCCACGGCCAGACGTCGTGCCAGGCCTGCCAGGTACGGCCGGACAGGCTGCCCATCAGGTAGCGGAAGATGACCTGGAGGTCGAGCTGGTCGGCCATCACCATCAGCACCAGCAGCGCGGACTGGAGCGCCGCCGCCACCGCCGCCCCGGTGAGCAGCACCGCCGACGGGCTGCGGCCGAACCCGGCGGCGACCAGCGTCGCGATCCCGCCGAGCGCGGCCCCGGCCAGGGCCAGCAGCGGATGCGCCCAGCCGGGCAGCGTGAGCGTGAGCACCAGCGGCGCGGCGACGCCCAGCGCCGCCCCCGACGAGACGCCCAGCATCTCCGGCACGGCCAGCGGGTTGCGCAGCGCCTCCTGCATGACGAGCCCGGCGGCCCCGAGGCAGGCCCCGGCGACCAGGGCGAGCAGCATCCGGGGCAGCCGGACGTCCCGCACCACCACCGCCTCCAGCCCGTCCGCCGCACCGCCGGGCAGCACGGCGAGCAGCCGGGACGGCGGGATGTTCGGCGTTCCGAGGCACAGCGCGCACAGCGCCGCGGCGGCCAGCAGCCCGGCCGCCAGGACGAGCGTCCGTCTCATCGCAGGGCGGCCGTCGCCTCGTCCAGGACGATGCCGAGGGACCGGGTGCCGCGGCCCTTGGCCCACACCTCCGGATCGACCTCGACCACCTTGCCGTTCCTGACGGCCGGGATCTGCGACCACAGGGCGTTGCCGGCCATCTTCTCCGACAGCTTCTTGCCGGGAGCGCCGAACGCGATCGTCTCCACGAAGAGCACGTCGACGTTCCTGGCCAGGATCTCCTCCAGGCTGTAGGTGCCCTCGACGCCCCGGTCCTTCCACGGGTAGTCGGCGATCTGCGGGAACAGCCCGGCCGCCACGTCCCGGCCCGGCGTGGCCACGCCGAAGTTCTCGTCGCTGCCGAACACGATCAGCGCGGTCTTGCCGCTCCTGGCCTTCTCGGCCTGGACCAGCTTGTCGCGCAGGCGCTGCTCGGCGGCGACCGCCCTGTCACCGCGATGGGTGAGCGCGCCCAGGTCGCGGAGGTAGGCGACGCTGTCCTGCCACCTGGTGGGCTGCACCGGCCAGAACGTGGTGGCGCCCCGCAGCGCCGGGGCGAGCTTGCCGTGGGTGTCCTCCAGGCCGATGACCAGGTCCGGCTTGTGGGACAGGATCGCCTCCACCTCGGGGCTGATGAACCCGCCGGGGATGACCGGGACCTTCCTGGCCCGCTCCGCGCCGAGGAACCGGGGGTGGGCCAGCAGCGCGGAGTTGGTGGCGGTCGGCACCATGCCGAGCTCGGTCAGCATGTCGTCGCAGAGGGCGACCAGGCAGACCACGCGTTCGGGGGTGCGCCCGGGGGCGATCTTCCTGCCCCGCACGTCGGTGATGCTGTCGGCGTCGGCGACCGGCTGGACGGGCGGCAGGCTCGCGGCGGACGGGCTCGCGGCGCCGCCGGGACCGCCGTCGCCGGCCCCGCCGCAGCCGGCCAGCAGGGCCGCGGCGGCGGCGAGCGCGACGGCATGCCGCAGGAGGCGGCTCGGAGTGCGCGGCATGGTCGTGGGTTCTCTCTTCCGGGGGTCGGCGACACACCGGGCGAGGACGCCCGTGCGGGGCGCCTCTCCGGACATTGCTCCGGGATGATAATCGTTTTCATTGTCTTTTGTACATCCGGCCGGGGACGGTGCCACCGGGTGCGCGGGATCGGCGGGCCTCGACGTCAATCCCGGCGCGGCGTGCCGCCGGTCACGGTCGCCCAGCGGGGATCGACATGCCCCAGCCACGCGCCCTGGCCGTCCGCCAGAGGCCGCCCGAGAGGCAGCGGCAGGAAGCGGCAGGCGAACACCAGCCCCGCGTCGCCTCCGTCGCCGCGGACCGTGTGGTGCCACGCGTCCTCCGTGGTCACGGGCGCCCGAAGGTGGAAACAGGTGGTCCTGTGCGGCTGCCGGGTGTCGGGATGGGGCTTGTCCTCCACGGCGATCCGCCGGACCACCGACGCGGTGAGCAGGCCGGTCTCCTCGGCGACCTCGCGCAGGACCGCCCGCTCCGGCTCCTCGCCGGGACGGACGCCTCCGGCGGGGACCTGGGTCCCGGCCCGCGGCATGCCGACGTGGTCGAACACCAGGAGTTCGGGAACGGCCCGATACCTGATCACGTAGGCGGCGACGCGAAGGGCGGGCCGCCGGGCGCCAAGCGATCTACAAGTGATCATGAAGTGCCGATCCTGAACCGCCGGGCATTGTTTCCCTTTCAACACCCCTGACCGCCGCGCCTATCTGAAACTTTCTCGCTTTTCAGGCGCTCGACACCGGCGGAACGGAACCGGGCCCGGCACCCGGGACCCGGGGAATTCCCGCCCGTTATGGGATCTTGGTGTCCAGGGGTCGGCCGGGCCGGTCGAGGGGGGAGGGCAGGGTCCGGGACGTGGCCTGGCGGCCGCGCAGGCGTTCGGCGACCAGCCGTTCCACCAGTTCGTCGGTCGCGGTGTAGCCCAGGTGCTCGGCACAGCTCACCGCGATGTGCACCATACGCTGGACCATCCCGATCTCTTCGGCGGGAAAGGCCGCATGCAGTCGGTGGATAACGAGATCGAACTGGCGCGTCGTCTGGGTCGTCGAGGCCATGGCCTACCCCCTGCCCCTCATGTCCACCGGAAGAAAAAGCGACTTGAGGGTTCATTGTGCCCACAGAGTTCGCGAATACCCCAAAACTTGCCGTGATTATTACGCTTTCTCCGCAGGGCCGTCCACCACGGGCCGGGGCGCCGGGGGCCCGTCGGCGGACGGACCGTGCCACTCGACGAACAGGACGGTGGCGTCGTCCTGGAGGGTGCCGTCGTGGTGGGCCAGCACGGCGCGGATCAGGCGGCGCAGGGTCTCGGGGACCGGGAAGCCGTCGGCGTTGTGGCGGATGATGAACTCGACGAAGCGTTGCAGGCCGAACTCGCGGCCCTGCTGGTCGCGGGCCTCGGTGATGCCGTCGGTGTGCAGCAGCACCCGGTCGCCGGGCTGGAGCTGTTCGGTGCACAGGGTGACGGGCTTGCCCATGTCCAGGCCCATGGGATGGGCGGGCGGGCAGGGCAGCGTGGTGATCCAGCGGCCGTCGCGGATCACCACCGGAGGATGGTGGCCCCGGTTGATCCAGGTGAACACCCCGCTCCGCAGGTCCAGATCGGCCATGATCGCGGTGACGTACCGGGTGTTCTCGCCGAACTCGCGCAGCAGGACGCGTTCGATGCCCTCGCTGTTGTCGACCAGGCCGACGCCCTGGCGGCGCTGGTTGCGGCAGGAGGCCATCGCCAGGGTGGCCGCCAGCCCGGCGTGCACGTCATGCCCCGCGGCGTCGAAGATGGCCAGGTGGACGGTGTCGTCGGCGAGGGCGTAGTCGAAGGCGTCGCCGCCGATCTGGTACGCCGGTTCCAGGGTCGCGCCGATCGTCACCTGCGGGGTGGCGAAGGTCAGCGGCGGCATCAGGTTCCACTGCATCTCGGCGGCCACGTGCATCGGACGGGTGCGCACCAGCCGGGCGTAGGAGTCGCTGGAGGGCCGGGAGCTGACCAGGATCAACGCCACCATCGACGCCAGGTGACGCACGCGCTCCACCACCTCGCCGGCCGCCTCCCCGTCCGGGGCGTCGGGAACGCCGACGCGCAGCACCCCCAGGCGTTCGGTGCCGTCCAGCAGCGGCACCCACCAGTACACGGGATCCTCCCCTCCGGGGTCGCTCCTGCGAAGGACGCGCACCTCCTGGAAGGCCCGCCCGGCCAGCGTGGAGTCGATCCGCAGCTCCTCGATCCGGGGACCGGCGCCCTCCCCGGCGTTCTCCCCACGGCCGGTCAGCAGCCGCAACACCGTCTGCTGCAGGTCGGCGAGATAGATCAGCACCTCGCCCAGCCCCGCGCCGCGGGCGTGCTCGGCGACCAGGTCCGGCACCTGCTCGACCGACGCCAGATGGCTGGCCGTCAGCAACCCGGTCAGCATCCGCTCGGTGGCGCGATCATCGGCCGTCACCGCATTCCCCTCCCCGCGGCACCGTCGGCGCCCAGCCGCCCCGACCGTGCCGCTGGATCGACCACAGCGTGACCTACCCCAACCGCCACTGGCCGCACACGGGTCGGACAGCGAACTCGGCTTCCTGGGACTCCCGGGGGAAGCGTTCGAAGGGATCATGTGGCGGCGTCGGGCCGGGAACCGCGTGGGGCACGCCGTGCGGGCCGTCCCGCAGAAGATCCGCAAGGAGCCGGGCTCCGGTACGGTTCGAGGATGGGAACCGGAAACGATCATCCTCAGGGCGGCTCTCCCGATGTCGCCTCCGGCGGCGTCGACGTTCTCGAGAACCTCCTGCACCACCATCTGACCTCTTTCTTCCGGCAGTCCTGAACGATGGCGATGTATGCGGCGGCCCTGCCCGTCCTGGCGTGCGCGCTCCTCGCCTTGGCCGGGGTGGAGCTCGTCTGGAAACGGTGCACCGGCCACGGGCTGCTGCCCTGGCTGCGCCGACGTTCCGGCACACCGATATCGGCGACCGGGTTCGACGAGTTCACGGCGGTCTTTCAGGGCAGTAAACGCGCCGAGCTCCAGCATCGCCAGGTCCAGCTGGTGCTGCGTGAGGACGACGGTGACGGAGCGCTTCCGGTCACCGGCGACCGCGTCGACCTGGACCAGGGCATCGCCCGCATCACCCGGCCGGGCGAAACCCACGATGCGCGCTGAACACCGCCGGCAGCGATGGGCCGCCTACGCCACCTGCGTGCTCACCGGCGCCTACGGGCTGATGAAGCTCGCCCATGCCCTCGGTTCGGACGTTCTGGTGGACAAGGAGCCGATGCGGCCGGACCTGCGGGTCCAGATGCTGGCCCGTGACGGCTGGTTCGTCGCCAGCTACTGGATCATGGCCGCCGTCGCGATCGCCGGTGTGCTGCTGGCGCTGGCCACCGTCCAGCCCTGGGGTCGCCGCCTTCCGCGACGGCTTCTGCTCGGGCTCACCGGGGGCATCGGCGCCCTGATGGTGCTGCGTTCGGTCGGACCGGTCGGCTTCGGCTTCCTCGGTGACGCTCTGGTGCTGACCGGCCTGCGGCCCCCACCCGCCGAGCACGCGGAGCTGGCCCGTCACCTGGCCCGGTGGGACCTGATGCTCTGGTCCCCGTTCTTCCTGGCGTGGGGAGCGCTCTGGATCGCCACGGCCCGGCAGTTCGCCCGCCGCACCAGGACTTCCAGAATCGACACCTGAGCAGGCCGTGGCCACAGCGCAACCGGCGTGGGCACGTGGGCACGGTGGCACCCGACGGCCTCGGCGCTGGCGGGTGGATGACATACCGGACGGCAGACCCGCGCCGCCTCCCCGGTCGGCGGCGGTACGAAGGCCCATGCGCGGGTCCACCGGCGGAACATGGCATAGCCGGTCTGATGCGGCGGGGGGTCGGCCGGTAGGGCTCGCCGGGCGTTCCCGCCGCGGACGGAGCAGCGCTCATCCCCGCCGTGAGCAGGACGCGACGCGTACCGGCCCCGGACTCCTGGCGGGGATGGGCAAGCCCCGACTTTCGCCGACGCCGTCGGCGAGGCGGGTCAGTGGTGGGGGCCCTGCCGGCCGAGGGTCTCCACGGGGCCCGCGCCGGGGCGGGTCCACTGCGGCACGGGGCGGCTGGTCGGGCCCCAGGCGGGGTTCCCGTCCGCGTCCGTGCGCCAGTACCAGCAGGCGTGGCGTCCCCCGGGCCGGCCCTCGGGTTTGTCCTCCCACGTCTCGCCACGGCCGTAGGGCGTCACGTCGAGGAGGGCGAAGGTTCCGTTGAACGGTTCGTTGCCGCGGCCCGTCGTGGAGTAGGTGAGGAACGTCCGGTCGCCGTCGCGCAGGTAGCAGGTGGTGTGACCCATGTCGCCGCCGACCGGCTCGGCTACGTCGCGCACCGAGTACCAGGGCTGGGTGTAACCCATGAAATCGACGTAGGAGGCCACCTCGTCCCAACGGCCCGTGGTCACGATGGCGAACGAGACGCCGCGGGCGTTGAGGTAGACGGCGTCCCTCAGGTGCCAGGCCGCGTTGGTGCAGCCCTCGCACTGCCCCTGGTGCGGCGCGCCGTCGTACCACATGTGCTTGTAGACCACGAGCTCGTCGCGCCCCTGGAACAGGTCCAGGAACGGGACCGGGCCGCCGGGGCCGACGACCTTCACCGTCCCGTCGAACTCCACCATCGGCAGCCGGCGGCGGGCCGCGGCGATGGCGTCGCCCTCGCGGGTGTGGGCCTTCTCGCGGACCAGAAGCTCGTCGCGGGCGGCCTGCCAGGTGGCCAGGTCGACGATCGGCGGGCGGCCGGGGAGCGCGGTGGTCGGATCGTCCGGCGTGGTCGTCACGGTGTCCTCCGTAGTGTCTCGTGCCGGGCAGCGTCGTACGACGTCCTATGACGGTCACCAGGACAGACCCGCGCCCCGGCCGGAACTCATCGCAGCAGAGGGCCCTTTGGCCGAGCCCGCACGGACCACGCCGGTGCTTGCGGACATCGGCGTGGAGGGTCAGCGGATGGTCCAGGTCATGTCGCCGCCCGGAGGAACTGACATCATGGACGGTATGAGCTCGACCGGCACCGAGTGGGTCACCATCGTCAGCGACGAGAAGCTGCCCGGCCGCCCCGGCCCGGCGGCGGCGGTGCGGGCTTGACTGCGTGACCGTGGCATCGACTGGACGCCGTGCGACGCCGACGACGTCCGCGTAGATCTGGCCTGTGGGCCTGACGCCGACGGCCACCGGCACGGCTGGTTCAGCGTCCGGATCAGGGCCGACGCGCTGCGGCGGCTGGGACTTCACCCCGATCAACCCGCATCGAAGACCGTCGGCCCTTCGCCTCCCGCATGGTGGCACGCCGCCGCCGAACGCGCGGTCGGCCGCGCATGGGGTCCAGGCCGCACCTCATCTCCGTGACGACCGGCGGGCGTCCGGAACGCACCGGCTCGCCCGGGAGCTCCGGGCCGCGTCGTAGACCGCATGACGTCTTCTCGTCGGCAACCGGCATGACCGAGGACGGACGCGGTACGCGCTCGGCGCCCCCGTCCGTCCAGGTCGTCGGCGTCGGGGCGGACGTCAGCCGGCCGGGAACCTCTGGGTGATCCAGGTGGTGAGGTCGGCGCGGGCGGCGTCGAGCTGGGCGTTGGTGACCGGTGCGCCGGTCGCGGTGTTGACGATGAGCGCGAAGTGCAGGCCGTCGCCGGCGGTGATCCGCAGTCGTTTGGCGGTGGAGGAGCCGGTCTCGGTGGCGGCGGCGACGGGGCCGGAGGCGGGGACGCCGTTGAGCGTGGCGACGTCGCTGACGACGGTGGTGGTCGTGGGGGCGAAGGCCGCCGGCAGGTGCAGTTCGGTGGGGGCGTCGCGGGTCGAGCCTCGCCACACGAGCACGCCGTACTGGCGTCCGCCGGTCAGGGCGGCCACGCCCGGCAGGGAGGAGGGGACCGTCAGCCACGCCTGCTGCTGGCCGGTGCCGCCGTATCCGGAGCGGGCCAGGTCCTCATAGGCGAACGCCAGGGTGTCGCCGCTGACCGCGGCGGGGTACAGCCGGTCCAGGACACGCTGGTCCAGGCGCAGGGTGACGGCGCCCGCGTCGTTGGTGGCCACCACCGAGTGGTCCTCGCCGTTCCAGGCGTCGCCCTCGGTCTGGACCTTGTCGGGGTTGCCGTTCATGGGCTCGCGGTGGCGGCCGCTGTAGATGTCCCATTGCCACTGGATGGCCGACAGGACGTCGCCGCCGGACGCGGGGGTGTTCCACCAGTTCCTGCCCGCGACGCCGTAGTCCGCGGCCTGGTACATGGCGCGGACCATCCAGGGGGTGCGGTCGCTTCCGCCGCCCGACAGCTTGTGCCCGAACTCGGAGACGATGGGTGCGGTGCCCAGGTCCTTGGCGCGCTGCCGGATCTCGTTCATCGCCGCGTCGTAGGTTCCGTCGGAGGCGGGCGAGGGGTCCACGCTGATGCGGGCCCCGTCGTAGAAGTGGGTGTTGAACACCATGCGGGTCCCCAGCCGTCCGACCCTGGTCATCCCGCCCTCCTCGAACAGGCCGGTGTTCCAGAAGACCAGCGGCTCCACGAAGGCGGGCTTGGCGGTCCAGCCCGCCTCGTCCATGACGGTGCGGATCCGCTGGTAGAACGGCATCAGGTAGGTGCTCTCCCACTCCGTGCCGCTCCTGCCGTCCAGGCCGCCGTCGAACGGCTCGTTGAACGGGTCGAGGCCGAGGATGTTGTCGAAGGACGCGGCGGGAAGCCGTTGCCTGAGGTAGGTCATCATCGACCTGGCCTGCGACAGGTAGGCGGACTGGACGCCGACCGGTCCGGCCGGGGTCGGCAGCGTCCGGTCGCGCCAGAAGTCGTACATGGCCTTGCGGACGGCGGCGTTGGTCTGCATGTTCTGGCCCCACAGGATGCAGATCCCGCACGACTCCCGCGGATAGCCGCCGGCCTGGACCACCCAGCGGGGGGCTCCGTTGCCGGTGTACCAGCTTCCGGTGTTGAACAGGTGGTAGGAGTACAGATCCTGGTGGTAGTCCACCAGGACGCGGATGCCCCGGTCGGTGAAAGCCCTGATCTGCGCGATCGCCCGGTCGAGGTAGGCGTGGTCGATCCTGTCGGGGGCCGGTTGCACGCCCTCCCAGCTGATCAGGAACCGGACCGCGTTGGCGCCGGTCAGGTCCCGCATCGCCTGCGCGGACCTGGCCGCGTCGGCCGTGCTGCGGAACGGCAGCAGGCCACTCTCGTACAGCTTGGTGCTCCCCGAGACGTTGAAGCCGCGCAGCGTCACCTCCCGGCCCTGGGCGTCCCGGAACACCCAGCCCTGCTGTTTGGGCGACACCGTCACCGCGCCCTGCGCGTGCGCCGGTGCGGCGGTGAGGACCGTTGCGGCCAGTGAGACGGCGACCGCCAGGCAGAGGGATCGCTTGGGGGGCGAGGGCGTTGGCGCCATGGTCGGGCCCTTCGGGGTGGGGGCGGGGTCCCAGCTCGCGCCTGCAAGAACCTTCTTGCAGAGAAGGATGCAAGAAGGTTCTTGCGGAAGCAAGGACTATCTTGCAGGCGTGGCACCCTCGACGCGCGCGCGCATCCTCGACGCCGCCCTGGAGCTCATCCAGCAGGTGGGCTTCACCGGCACGACCGTCACCGCCATCGAGGAGAGGTCCGGGCTCTCCCCCGGCAGCGGCAGCTTCTACCGGCACTTCCGCTCCAAGGAGGACGTCTTCCGGGCGGCCCTCGAACGCGAGCTGGAGCGCGCCCAGCAGTACCGCCGGGAGTTCGAGCGGGGAACCGTCGAAGACCCGCAGGCCGCCCTCGCCCGCCGGTTCCTGCAACAGCTCGACTACATGGCCAAGATCAGGCCGCTCATCAACCTGCTCGCCCGCGAACACGGCCAGTTCCCGGACCTCACCAGCAGGATCGGCGGAATCCTGCTCGACCGGGGCATCGTCGAGGAGGCCGGGCATCTGACGCACGACCTCCGCGCCCACGTCGACCACGCCGACCCGCACGCCCTGCTCACCGTCGTGGTCTCCGCCCTGTCCGGCTACCACCTGGCACGCCAGTTCTTCGGCCACCCTCCGGCCGAGGTCACCCCCGAACGGTTCGCGGCCACCCTCGCCGCGCTCATCACCTCCCCCCGGACAGCCGACCCGCACGGCACTGAGTAGCCGCAGGTCAGCAGCGGGGGTGAGACACACTGCCGGTGTTCGGCCGGGTCCCGAGCGGTTCGGCGGTGACGGGGGGATCGTTTCTGGCAGTCCCTGGGCGAGGCCGAGGAACCACATCCTGATCGCCGCGGCGGTCACCGCACCACCGTCGCCCGCTCGGCCATGCAGCTCGACATCGAGCCACCGGCCACGCCCTAGCCGACGTAGGCGTAGCGGTGCGCGTAGTCGTCGAGCGCGACGCGCAGCCGGCGTCGTCCCCGGTGGAGCCGGGACATCACCGTCCCGATGGGAACGTTCAGGATCCGCGCGATCTCCTTGTAGGAGAAGCCTTCGACGTCCGACAGGTAGACCGCGAGGCGGAACTCCTCGGGCAGGTCGTTGAGCGCCTGCTTCACCTCCGGGTCGGGGAGGCGTTCCAGCGCCTGGGACTCCGCCGACTTCAGCCCGCCGGGAAGGTGGGCCTCGGCGCGGGTGAGCTGCCAGTCCTCCACCTGGTCGGTCCCCGACCGGAGGGGCTGCCGCTGCTGCTTGCGGTAGCCGTTGATGAAGTTGTTGGTCAGGATGCGGTACAGCCATGCCCGCAGGTTGGTGCCCTGCTTGAACTGGTGGAACGAGGTGAACGCCTTGGTGTAGGTGTCCTGGACCAGGTCCTCGGCGTCGGCGCGGTTGCGGGTCATCCGCAGTGCCGCCGCGTACAGCTGGTTGAGGTAGGGCACCGCTTCGCGTTCGAACCGGGTCTGCTTCCGTGACAGCGCCGGGTCGTTCAGGGTGGGTCGTTCCTCGGTCCGCCGCGGCGCGCGGTGCTCGGCTGGTGACGGCTTCATCATGTCCGCTCCAGATAGGCGTCGAGACAGGTACGGGCCGTGACCTCCATCGCCCAGAGGTCGTCCAGCATGTGCAGTTGCTCGGCGTGCCGCCGGGCCGAGTACAGCACCCGTTCGACCAGCCCCGGATCCACCAGGGTCATGTACTCGGTGCGCAGCCCGGCGTACAGGTCGGCCAACGAGTCGTGCGACAACGAACGCGGCCTGTTCTCAACGGTCGCGATAGGTTCCATAGAGCGGCCCCTTTCACGGTCGGATCATCGCTACTACCCCTGCTCACGCATCCATGCGTCCCGGGAGCAAATATTCGATTCGGTCGCCTGCTTTAATCCGCTTTGACCGCTTTGGCCACGCTTGTCGCAGGGGATGAAGCGGTAGGCACAGGCAGAAAGCGGTCCATCCCCTTCAGACGATGAACGTCGCCCGTGCTCGGCCGCATCTCCGGCGGTGCCCGACTGATGTGACAGCCCGGCAAACGCTTCCCGGACCGTGCCGCTCCTGCACTCCTCAGAGTGCGGCAGTGCTGTCCGACGTCAACGCAGCGTCTGGACCCGGTAAACAGGACCGGGTTCGGTGGCGTCCGCGTTCTCCACAACGGCGACCAGGCCCAGGGGGCCGGTCAGTGCCTCCAGTGCCGCCCGGGTACGCGCCTCGTCCAGGCCGGCCTCCGCGGCGACCCGTCCCAACCCGCCAGGCCCCTCCGCGCCGCTCTCCAGCCGAGACACCGCTCGGAACACCGCCGCCTGGTCACTCGACAGATTCGTCTCATCGTGGCTGATCTCACTCATCAGAGCTCCCCCGGCCTGCTCTTCTCCCCCACTGCCCTGCCCGCCGCCACCTCCCCGTACACGCCCCAACGATCTCCTTCAAGCACGTCACCCACGAGAACCCCCAGGCCATCGCCGCCCCTGACGCCGCCACGCGCGACATCGAACAACACAGAGGAACCGGGCTCAGCGCTACCCCAAGGAGGGTCTCCCCGGCCCTCGCAGATGCGCGACGGCTTCGGAGTGAGCACCGGTCGCGCCCTCACCCCGCCGCCGACGCAACCGATCGAGTCGCGGGGAGGCCGAGCCGCGAACCTCGGGACGGTCTGTGCCAGGTCGCCCAGAGGGAGGCGCGCTGATCCCGCAGGTGCGGTTGGACCGGATTCGCAGCCGCCGTCTGGTGCGAGCGCGGGGCCGGGGGTGACGGCCGACAGCGCGGACGTCGGCGAGAGGTTTTTCACCGTGGACATCGAGGCCCTTCCTCAAGCGGGGAAGGGGCGCGTGAGCCGGGTCGCGATGGTCGGGCCTTCCTCGGCCAGCCATGCTTCGGCGCGCGGCATGCGGTCCTTGACGCCTTGCCGCCACAAGCGGTGGAACACCGGATCGGCCTCAGCGGCCGCGCGGCTGGTCAGGTGGAAGCGGTGGACCATTCGTCCGGCCAGGGGCACGAGTTCGCGACGCTGCCGGTCGGACATCCCGTAGGCGTCGGCGAACACCGCCACGCGGTGGGGGATGTCGGCCTCGGTCAGGGCAGGGGCGCGGTCCTCGGGGTGCAGCAGTGGTGCCCACCAGTACAGGGCGTTGGCGATGTCATAGACCCGGGTGGTCGGCCGGGCCAGGTCGAAGTCGATGAAGGCGGCGGGCAGTCCGTCGCGGAAGACCACGTTGCCCGGGCAGTAGTCGCGGTGGCCGACCAGTTCGGCTTCGGTGTCGACCGGCGGGATGTCCTCGGTCCCGGGCAGCGTGGCCCAGACGGCGTCGCGGGGTGGCGTCCAGCCCTGCGCGGCGTCGTGGAGCCGCCGGATGAGACGGGCCAGGGCGGCAAGGACGTCCTCCCCGGTCACCTCGGGTGGGAGCGGTTCACGGGGCACGTCACCCGGCACGTAGGACAGCACTTCCCGGCCTCGTTCATCGATGCCCAGAGGCTTGGGGACGGCTGGGAACCCTGCCTGGTGAAGGTGGGAGAGATAGGCGTGGATCGTGGCGGTGAAGGGCCTGACCGGTCGGCGGACGGTGTCGGCGACGCGGGTGATGCCCGGCGTCACCCCGTCCCCTACCAGGGGCTCCTCCTCCGGCACTGCTCGATCACTGTGCATGCCGCTCCCCAGGTCTTCCGGATGCTCGCTTCTCGTCGATGTTCTCGGGCTTGAGGGTCTCCACTCCGGCCCCGCTGATTTCGGGTTGTTCTGGCCGGGCCTCTTCCTTAGGGAGAGGCCCGGCCAGGGGCGTGTCACAGGGTGAGCAGGGCTCGTACCGGCAGTTTGCCGTCGGCCAGTGGGCGCATCGCGATGCGCATCAGGGCCAGCGCGTTGTCGTCCCCGGCGATGCGGTTGGCGCTCAGTTCACCGCATGTCACGCACTGGTGGATGAGCAGCCACTCGCCGTTGGAACGCACCGTCATGCTCAGCGCCGCCATCCGTCCGCCGCAGTCCGCCGCCCGGTCCCCCGGGACGCGCCGGTCGACGTGCCGGCTGGTCAGGCAGTGCGGGCAGTGGTTGCGGTGCGCGGTGCCCGGTGCGGCCAGGGGCACTTCGAGTCGGCAGCCGACGCACCGGAACGCGTCGCCGCCCTCCCCGCCGGGGCCGTGCAGGACGGACTTGCGCCGCTGGGGGCGTCGCCCGCCGTCGGGTGTTCTGCGTCGTGGCACGGTGGTCCTCCTTTCCGTTCGCGCCGGATCACAGATCCGCGAACACCTCGAGCGGGAAGGGAGGCTGGGCCAGCGGCCGGACGGCCATGCGCATGAGGATGAGCTGGTTGTCGTCACGGCAGACGGGGCTGGAGGTCAGCTCGTCGCAGCGCGTGCACCGGTGGATGACCATCCAGTCGTCGTTGCGGAGCACGGCGATGGCGATGGGGGACATCCGCCCCCGGCATTCGGCGGGGCCGCCGCGCACGTGGTCCTCGACGTGCCGGGAGTGCAGGCAGCTCGGGCAGTGGTTGCGGACGTCGCCGCCCGGGCCGAGCCGGGTCACGGTCAGGCCGCAGCGCAGGCACTCGAAGGTGCCGGCGCGCGGGATCGCGCCGGTGCGGGCCGGGTCGGTGGAGGTCCCGCGGTGACGGGTGCCGTCGAGATCGTGGTCGGACACTCGGGTTCTCCTTGCTGGAACCGGAAGAAATGGCTGCAGAAGGAGGCCGAGCGGCCTCGGAAGGTGGCCTGGGGGCGCCGGGCCGTCGTCGTTCGCGGAGCGCTACGGCGACGGGTCGGCGGGGCCGGGCGGCGTCACGCTTGGCGAGGCGCGCTCGGCTCGGGCGAGGTCATAAACCAGCTTCTCTCTAGGGCGGCGGCCCGTTCGCATGGGTGGTCACGTTCGCCCGTGGTGGGCGGTATCGACACTAGGACATCCGCCGGGACGGGCACCAACGGTTTTTCCGCCGGGCCGGGTTCCGCTCCTGGGCCCGCGCACCGCCTGGACGGGGCGTCAGTCCTCGGCGACGAGGGTGGCGGGGTCGGTGTTGGCGCCGCAGAGCACGATCGCGATGTTCTCGTCGGGGTGCGGGGCGTAGCCGCCGTCCCCGGGGCTCAGCAGAGCGGCCAGGGCGGTGGCTCCGCCCGGTTCGGTGACGATGCGGCGCTCCTCCCACAGGGTCCGGCGGGCCCGGACGATGTCGCGGTCCCGGACCAGGACCGAACGCGTGTCGCCCCGCCGGGCGGCGTGCAGGGCCAGGCGGGTGGCGCGCCGCGCCCCGAGCGCGTCGGCGGCGACGCCGTCCACCGGGACGTCGACCACGTCCCCGGCCTCCAGGGCGGCGTGCAGCGCCCGGCAGCCCTCCGGTTCGACGGCGACGGCGCGGATGCCGTGGTGGCGGGCGGCGGTGGCGACCCCGGCGAACAGCCCGCCCCCGCCGACGGCGACCAGCACCGTGTCCAGTTCGGGAACCTGGTCCCGGATCTCGTCCAGCAGCGTTCCCGCTCCCGCCGCCACGTGGGGGTCGTCGTAGGCGTGGCTGGTCAGCGCGCCGCTTTCGCGCGCGAACCCGGCGCAGGCCGACGCGGCGTCCGCGTACTCCCCCTCCACCAGCCGCACCTCGGCGCCGTAGGCCCTCAGCCGGGCGACCTTCACCGCGGGGGCGCTCGCCGGGAGGAACACCGTGGCCCGCACCTGGAGGGCCGCGGCCGCCCAGGCGCAGGCCAGGCCGGCGTTCCCGCCGGAGGCGATGGTGACGCCCGCCTCGGGCAGGGCGCCCTCCCGGCCGTGGGCGAGCAGGAAGTTCACCGCGCCCCGGGCCTTGAAGCTGCCGGTGTGCTGCATGTACTCCAGGGCCAGCCAGGTCCTCCCGGCCCCCTGGGCCCGGGAGGGCGGCCCGTCCTCCATCGGCGCCACGGCGACGGGGCGCACGCGGCCCCGGATCCGTTCGGCGGCCGAACGGATGTCGGCGTAGCCGAGCGGGTCCACGGTCGCTCCGGCCGAAGGAACGAAGGTCACGTCCGCCTCCCCGCGTGTCCGCCGGCCACGCGACCGGCGCTGTTACAGCGTAACTTACACTGTTTCCCATGCCCCGACACTCGGCCGCCCTGGAACGGGCCACGCCCCAGGCCATCGCGCGCGCGGCGCTGGCGCTCATCGACGAGGAGGGCCCGCAGGCCCTGAACCTGCGGGCGCTGGCCCGGCGCCTGGGCGTCTCCCACACGACGATCCACCGCCGGTGCGGCTCGACGCTGGACGGGCTCATCGACCTGTGCACCGACCATCTCGCCGCCCGGCTGCCCGACATCGCGCCCGGGACCGACTGGGCGCGGGGCACCGAGGAGCGTTTCACCCGCCTGTACGAGCTGCTGGCGCGGCACCCCGGGCTCGTCACGCTGCGCGGCGCGCGTCCCTGGCTCAGCCCGACGCTGCTGGAGCGGCTCGTCGAACCGCAGGTCGCGGCGAACATCGCCGTCGGCATGCCGCCGGAGCGCGCCATGGCCGTCTACCGGCAGATGTACCTGTTCACCCTGGGCGCGGCCGGCTTCGTGGACCACCGCGACCCGCGCGACGCCATGGCGGCCTCCCGCCGCGCCCTGGCGGCCCTGGACCCCGACCGGTTCCCCGCGCTGACCGGGCACCTCGACGCGATGCTGCCGCCGCTGGCGGACCACGGGGTCCACCGCGACGGCCTGCGCGCCCTCATCCGGGCCGCCGACCCGCGGCGCGCCGCCTCCGGCTGAGGCGCCCTCAGGGCTTGCGCGCCACGCCGCAGAACGCGTCGACCTCGCGCGGCCGGTCCAGCTCGGGCAGGTCGGGCCGCCACAGCGGGGTGGACACCACGCCCGGCTCGACCAGGTCGAGCCCCGCGAAGTAGCCGGCGATGAACTCGGGGGTCCGGGCGAAGTAGGGCAGCGCGCCCGCCTCGACGTACAGGCGGATGGCCTCGGCGCGCCCGGTCTCGTCCGCCGGGGCCGCCTGCGCGCGTTCCAGGACGTCGGTGCCGTCGTTGACCACCAGCCAGCTTCCGGGGGCCAGCTCCGCCATCAGCGTCCGGACGATGCCCTGCGGGTCGTCGGCGTCGGGGACGTTGCCCATGACGCCCAGCAGCATCAGCGCGACCGGCTGGTCCAGGTCGAGCGTCCGGGCCGCCTGCTCCAGGATGGCGGCGGGGTCGCGCACGTCGGCGTCGACGTAGTCGGTGGCGCCCTCGGCCGTGCTGGTCAGCAGCGCGCGGGCGTGCGAGAGGACCAGGGGGTCGTTGTCGACGTAGACCACGCGGGTCTCGGGGGCGATGCGCTGGGCGACCTCGTGGGTGTTGTCGGCGGTGGGCAGGCCGGTGCCGATGTCGAGGACCTGCCGGATCCCCTGCTCGGCGACCAGGAAGTGCGTGACGCGGAGCAGGAACGCGCGGGTGTGCCGGGCGATGTCGACGATCTCGGGGAACACCTCCATCACCTTGTCGCCGACCGAGCGGTCGATGGGGTAGTTCTCCTTGCCGCCCAGCCAGTGGTTCCAGATCCGCGCCTGGTGCGGACGCTGGGTGTCGATCGAAACGATGCTCGGGGTGTCCACGCCGAACCCTTCCCACAGGACGATCACTCGCGGTCCCCGAGTCTGGCAGCTCCCCGGCCGCCACGACACATCACCACAAAAGGAGCGGCGCTCGCCGGGAGCCGCTTCCGGCCACGCAGCCCGCCTCCTTGACCGCGCCGCCGCCGGATGTGACGGTCACCTCGTGGATGTGATCGGTGCGGGATACGGACGGACTGGCACGCTCTCCCTCAAGGCCGCCCTTGAGAGGCTCGGGTTCGGGCCGTGCCACCACATGAGCGAGATGCTGCGGCCCGGCCAGCTCGACGCCTGGCGCGCCAAGACGCGCGGTGAACCGGTCGCCTGGGAGACGCTGTTCTCCGGCTACCGGTCGTGCGTGGACTGGCCGTCGGCGGCCTACTGGCGCGAGACGGCCGAGCACTATCCGGACGCGAAGGTCGTGCTGAGCGTCCGCGACCCCAAGGGATGGGTGGCCAGCATGCGCGCCACCATCCTCGACCGGCACTCCCGCCAGGACTCCGCGCCCGTGCGGCTCATGCTCGGGGCGTCGAGGACGCTGGGCACGGGTGTGGCCAAGTTCGTCGAGATGACCTCGCGGATGCCCGAGATCCGCGACTTCCCCGGCCTCTCCGACGAGGAGCTGGTCGCGGCGTTCGAACGGCACACGCGGGAGGTGGTCGCCGCGATCCCGCCGGAACGGCTGCTCGTCTTCGAGGTGCGGCAGGGGTGGGAGCCGCTGTGCGCCTTCCTCGGCGTGCCCGTTCCGGACGAGCCGTTCCCGCGCGTCAACGACACCGCCGCCTTCAACGCGAACGCCCGCCGCATGATGTTGCGCCTCATGGTCCAGCGGTGAGCGGCCGCCTTCGATCCCGTGCTCACGCGGGGGCCGGGGACGCCCTCGCCTGACGCGGCGTCCGGTGGTCAGTCCCGGTGCGCCGTCCGGGCCGCGCCGTCCAGGAGGGCGAGGGCCGCATCCCGGGCGTCGTCGGCGGCTCCGGGGGCCGCGAGGTGGTCGGCGACCACGGTCGCGCCCTCCAGGAGCAGGAGGAGCTGCCGTCCCAGCGCGGCGGGGTCCGCGGCTCCGGCCCGCTCGGCGATCGCGGTGAGCAGGTCCAGATGGCGGCCGAGGTGGCGGGTGGCGATGCCGCTGGCCGGGACGGTGTGGCGCTGGGTGGCGGCGTTGACGATCGCGCAGCCGCGGAAGCCGGGCTCGCCGTACCAGCGGCCGAGGGCGTCGAAGACCGCGGCGAGCTGGGCCGCGGGCTCGTCGCCCGCGTCGGCGGCGGCCTGGGCCAGCCAGCGCGTGACGCGGTCGCTGCGGGCTTCGAGGACGGCGCGGACGAGCCCGTCCTTGGACCCGAAGTGGCGGTAGAGCGTCTCCTTGGAGACGCCCGCCTCGGCGCACAGCTCCGCTATGCCCACGCCGTCGAGCCCGCGCGCGTAGAGGATCCCCTCGGCGGTGCGGAGGATCGCCGCCCGGGTGCGGTCGGGGTCGAGGCTGCTGCCTTTGGGAACGGGCACACCGGAGATGGTACCGGGTGGTTCGATGTGCTGCTAGCGTTCACATCGAACCGGTCGGTTCTATCTTGAGGAGCACGCTGTGCCGGACCCGCTTGTCACCGATCCCGTCCACCCCGGAGGGCCCGCCGCCCGCACGGTGCCCGTCACCTTCCAGAGCGCGGGCACGACGCTGCTGGGCGTCCTGCACCTGCCGCCCGGCCCCGGCCCGCACCCCGTCGTGGTCCTGCTGCACGGCTTCCCGGGGCACGAGCGCAACTTCGACCTCGCGCAGGCGGCGCGGCGGGCGGGCTACGCGGCGCTGGTGTTCCACTACCGCGGCTCCTGGGGGATGGGCGGCTCCTGGTCGTGGGCGCACGTGCTGGAGGACGCCGCCCACGTGGTCGCCCGCCTGCGCGAGCCCGGAACCGCCGGCGTCCACGCCCTCGACCCGGACCGGCTGGCCGTCGTCGGCCACAGCCTGGGCGGTTTCGCCGCCCTGATGACCGCGGCCTCCGACCCCGGCGTGGCCGCGGTCGGCTCGGTGGCCGGGTTCGACCTCGGGACGGCCGCCGCCGCCTGCCGGACCGACCCGGCCGCGCGGGCCGCCTACCTCGAGGACTGGGCGGGCGAGCTGCTCCCCCTGCACGGCACCGGTGCGCGGGCGCTGGTCGCGGAGATGGAGGCGGCCGGGGACTCGTGGAGCCTGGCCCGCCTCGCGCCCCGGCTGGCCACCCGTCCCGTGCTGCTGATCGGCACCGGCCGCGACCCGGTCACCCCCGCCGACACCCACCACCGGCCCCTGGTGGAGGCCTACCGCGCCCACCCCGTCCCGGGCCTCGAACACCATGTCCTCGACACCGACCACGCCCTGTCCGACCACCGGGTCGCCCTGGCCCGCAGGGTGATCGACTTCCTCGACCGGCACCTGAAGGGCGCCCCCCGGTGAGCCCCTCCCCCGCCGGGACCGTCGACTCCACGTCCCGCCCCGCGCCGGGACACCACTGGACGGCCGTCCGGCTCGCCCTGGGAACCGCGTCGGCCCTGGGGATCTCCCGCTTCGCCTACGGCCTGCTCCTGCCCGCCATGCGGGAGGATCTGCGCTGGACGCTGGCCGAGGCCGGCGGGATGGGCACGGCCAACGGGCTGGGCTACCTCCTCGGCGCGCTGGCGACCGCGGCGGTCGTCCGCCGCCGGGGCACCGCCACCGCCTTCCGCGCGGGGATGGCGCTCACGGCCGTGTCGCTGGCCGCCACCGCCGTCAGCGACGCCTACGCGGCGCTGCTGGCCGCGCGGGTCCTCGCCGGAGCGACCGGAGCGGTCGTGTTCGTCAGCGGCGGGGTGATCGCTTCGCGTATCGCCGCCCGCGCCGGCTCCGGCCTGCCCATCACCGTGTACTTCGCCGGGACGGGGCTGGGAATCGCGCTCAGCGGCGCGGCCATCCCGGCGCTGGGCGAGCACTGGCGCCCGGCCTGGCTCGGCCTGGCCGTCGCCGCCGCGCTGGCGACCGCGGCGAGCTGGACCGCGGCGGGCACGGAGGACGGCGCGCGGGACGCGGGCTCCGGCCGCGCCCGGATGCGGCCCCTGTGGAGACCGGCCCTCGCCTACCTGCTGTTCGCCGCCGGGTACATCACCTACATCACGTTCCTGTCCGCCTACCTGGCCGACCGGAACGCCTCCCTCGGGCAGGTGGTGCTCACCTGGACCGTGCTGGGCCTCGCGGTCATGGCGGCGCCCGCGCTGTGGAGCCGGCCGACCGCCCGGTGGCCCGGCACGCGGGCCCTCACGACCCTGCTCGCCGTCCTGGGCGGTGGGTCAGCGCTGGCGCTGGCCGCGCCCACGCCACCGGTCATCCTGCTGTCCGCGCTGGTCTACGGGGCGACGTTCATGGGCGTCCCCGCCGCCGTCACCGCCCTCATCAGGACCCGCACCGCCCCCGCCGACTGGACCGCCACACTGGCGGCGTTCACCACGGTGTTCGCCGCCGGGCAGACGGCCGGGCCCTGGATCGCGGGCCTGGTCGCCGACCGCACCTCCACCGAGGCCGCCCTCGCCTGGACCGCGATCCTGTGCCTCGCGGCGGCCCTGATCGCCGCCGGACACCGCGAGCGCCCCGCGCCGCGGCGACCATGAACCCCACTCCTCCGAACGACGACCCGAAGAGAACAGGAAGGCGAGCGATGGCGAACTTCGTCCTCATCCCCGGGATGTGCCACGGCGGCTGGTGCTTCGAGGAGCTCAGCGGCCGGTTGCGCGCCCAGGGCCACACCGTCCACCCGCTGACGCTGACCGGGCTCGGCGAACGCAGCCACCTGCTGCCCGGCGCGGTCAACCTCGACACCCACATCCAGGACGTCACCGCCGTGCTGGAGACGGAGAACATACGCGACGCGGTCCTGGCCGGCCACAGCTACGGAGGCATGGTGATCACCGGCGCGGCCGACCGCGCGCCCGACCGCGTCGCCTCCCTGGTGTACCTGGACGCCGTCGTGCCCCAGCACGGCGACTCCTGCTGGACCCTGGTCACGGAACAGGAGCGGAAGTGGTACACGGACGTGGTGGACACCGGCTACGCGGTACGGCCGCTGCCGTTCTTCGACCCGCGCGCCACCCCTCATCCACTCGCCTCGCTGCTCCAGCCGCTCCGGCTGACGGGCGACCTCTCGCATCTCCGGCGCAGGGTCTACGTGTACGCGACGGGATGGGACGGCCCGTCCCCGTTCACCTCCGTCTACCAGCGGCTGCGAGAGAACCCCGCCTGGAGCACGCACGCCCTGGACGGCGGCCACAACCTCATGCGCGACGCGCCTCAGGACCTGGCCCGGATCCTGCTGGAGGTCGCCGAACCCCGTTGACCGAAGATCATGATCAAAAGCCCCCCGCCTTTACGATGTAGATCACTAAGCGGACGTCCCGCCACCCGCGCGTCCGGGCGCGACCGCGCCCCGGACTCTCGTTCGCCGAATCGACGTCCCAGATCATGAACCGTTCCCCGCCGGCCGCCATCTCACCGAACAAGAGGGTGGCCACGGACGAGTCCTGATCGATTCGGCGGTCGGCGTGCGGCGGTCATCTCGGACGCGCGGGAAGCCGGCCGGCGAGAACACCGCCCCGGCTCCCCGCCCTCCACACATGACCATCGGGCCGGGCGGTCCGGGAACGACGGCATCACGGAGCCCACCGAGTCCGGCCCACCGTCGCGCGGCAGAAAGGACCACCGCGAAATGGCCGAACTCGACAAGGACCGGCCCGTCGACCAGAACGGGCATGGTCCGGCACCTGACCCGAGGACAGAGGACCTCGGGCCCCGGCGGTCCCGGCGGGCCGCGGTCGGCAGGACGCTCCTCCTCTACTGGGTGCCGCCGTTCCTCGTCGCCCTGTTCCTGATCGCGCTGGACCTCCTGGGCTACGACGTCCTGGCGGTGCTGCCCGACGTCGACATGCCCGACTGGCTGTGGACCGTGATCAGGGTGCTGGTGGCCGTCGTGGCCGCGGTCGGCACCTACTCCATGTACAAGGACATGCGCGGCCGGGGCACCGGGAAGGAGACGGACGGCGCCTCCGGTTCCGACGAGCGGACCGTCAGGGCCGTGGCGGCCGACCGCAAGCAGGGCATGACCCTGGACGAGGTCACGCGGTGGGTCCAGGACGCGTCCAGCGCCCGGCTGCCCGGCGACACGGTCGTCAAGGTCGACACCACCTGGCGGGAGACCATCCGCGAGCTCACCGCCCACTCCCCCCGGGGCACCACCGAATGACATGGCGGGGGAACCTGCCCTCGGTAGCCTGCCGTCATGGACGACAATCCGGGTGGATACGACGAACGAACCCTGATCGCCGACGGCTTCGGACGCGTGCACGTCGAACTCGAACGGCGTGACGGGCCGCTCAAGGGTCTCGCCGATGTCGACGGTGTGCCGCACTACTTCGAACGCCTGGACTCCGATGCCCTTGAGGACCCCTACGCCGTCTGGCCCGCGAGCGAGGAGGCGGTGGCGATGGAACGCGAGCAGTGGGCGCTCTACATCAGATGGCTGCGCCGTCATGAGGCGGGAGAGGCCGACCTCGACAGCCATCCGGGATCCGGAGGCGTCGACGCGCGGTACGACGAACTGGAATCGCTGCTGGCGCCTCACCGCCGGGCGCCGGCGGACGCGCGACGGCTCATGGCCAGATGGCGGTTCGACGACGGTGACGAACGCTACCGGCTCAACGGCATCGACCAGTGGGTCCGGTGGGATCCGGTCGGATGAGGCGGTGCCGGGGGCCGGCGCGCGGCCCGGCGTTCAGGACGCCTTGCGCCAGCCCTCCTGGCAGGCCGCCATGAAGGCCCGGCGGCCGGCGGGGAACTTCCCGCCCTCCCTGACGCCCTGCTCGTAGGAGGTGGCGCAGAAGTTCGGGGGCGGGTCGTCGCCCATGGCCGCGCGCATGCCCGCGGCCATCTCGACCATGGTGCGGAACGTGTGGCGCTTGCCCTCCGGATCGATCATCACGATCTCCCGGCTGTCGCTGATCTCCGGCTTGGTGGGCCTGGGCCGGGGCGCGGCGGTGGAGGCGCCGGTGCCCGGCGTGGTCGCCGGCGGCGCCGTCGCGGCGGCCGTCCCCGACGCGGACGCGCTCGTCGACGGCACGGCCGAGCCGCCCTTGGGCCCGTCCTCGCCGTCGCAGGCCGCCGAGCCGAGGAGGAGGGCGCCGAGGGCCGCCACGATCGCGGTCTTGGAGGTCACGTCGGCTCCGGGGGGCAGAGAGCGGTCATCGGGGTCGGACCCTAACAGAACCCCTCCCGGGCCATCGCGGGGAGACGTCCTCGGCAACCCCCGGGAGGCGGGCTGGGCACCGCTCACGCGGGGCGTGCCAGGATCCAGCCGCCCTCCTCGTCGAGGAAGCGGTCCAGCGACAGTCCGGACTCCCCCAGGACGTCGGGCAGTTCTTCGTCGCCGAACCGGCGGGACGTGAACGAATGCGTCCACCGGCGGCCGTCCAGGCGGTACTCGATCGTGGCGGACACGACGTCGGGGCTTGAGCAACAACCACTCGGCCAGTGGCGTTAGGGAGCAGGCGGGGCCGGAACTACCGCCATCCGGGGTCCCGGGACTCTCTCCTGACCGGGGTGGGTAGCGCGGGCCGTTGCGTTGGTCGATCGTGAGGCGGCAGGCTGAATCCCGCCATGGAGTGCCCCGCCTCCGACCTTCGGGCGGGTTTCCTAATTCGGTGTTAACGGTTCTGGTGTGGCGCGAGATCCGGACGACCGTCTGGGTTTGGGGTGGGACGCCTTGGGGTTTCCTGGCCGTCCATGCCTCGTTTGAGAGCGGCGCCCGCCCCGAACCCATGGTGGCGGCGGGTTCGTTCGGTTCGGTCGGGAGCCGCACGTACTCCTGCTCTTCCCCGGCGTGGTCCCCAGCGGTGATGTCGTCGTCCGGCGCGGACGGTTCGGGGGGCGGACCGTTCGGGCGCCGCGCTCATGCGGGTTCCTGGGCAGCGGTGTGGGTGGTGGTGTACTCGGCGCGGGCGGCCGCGACGGTGCCGGGGTGGCGTTGTGCCTGCTCGTGGGCGGCCAGGGCGCGGTAGAGGCTGGCCAGGGACGGGTTTTGGCCCTTGCGTTTGCCGGTGGGGATGATCAGGTCCTGGCGGATGGCCTCGACCGACTCGCCGCCCGCGCGGCGGCGCAGGAGGGTGTGGATCATGTCGTCGGTGACGACGGTGGGGCGGCCTCGCGGATGGTCTCGCGTTCGGTCTCGGCCATCGCGGCGAAGAAGGCGAACAGCGTCTTCCCGGCCCCGGACGGGTCGTAGATGCCGGTGAGGGGTCCGGCGAGCATCTCCAGGACCAGGCCGTGGGCGGTGAGGTGGTCGGCCAGCGCGGTGAGTTCGGCGGCTACGACGCGAGCGGCGTACACCCGGTGCGCTTGCGCTCAGCCGGGCCGGCGCTGTCGGCGGCGGCAGCGCTTTGCTCCAGCACGGAGCGGCGCCGGGCGAGGTGGGGCTGTACGCCTAAGGTCGGGCACTGCCCCGAACGCAGATGATCACGTCAGGGAGTTGCGAAGCGCGCGGCGATCGTTCGGGCTGCTTCGTCGACCGCTCGCGACTGCTCCTCCCTGGTGATCGACCACGTGCCGTGCATGAGGCGCGGCCAGAAGACCGCGGACGCGATCATGCCGAGGAACTGTGCGGATGCCAGATCCGGATCATCGATGTCGGCGCTTCCTGCGGAGTGCGCCTCCCGCAGATAGCGCCCCAGCGCCTGCAGCACAGGCAGCGTGCCGAAGTCGAAGGTCCGCTCGCGCAGTTCGGGGAAGTGGTGTGATTCGGCGATCACGGTTCGCATCAGGGCGACCATGCGAGGACGCGTCAACAGTTCCGCATACGCGCGACCTAGCACCACCAAGCCCGCGTAGAGGTCGCCGGTCGGGATCTCGACCGGCTCTGGAGCCGGCGATCCGCCTGCCGCGAGCACCGTTGCCTCGAAGAGCTCGGCCTTGGTCGGGAACTGCTTGAAGAGCGTCGCCTTGGACACCCCTGCGCGCTCGGCGACACGTGCCAGTGGCGTGCGGTCGTACCCGAACTCCAGGAAGAGCTGCGCGGCGGCGCCCAGGATCGCCTCGCGATTGGTCGCGGCCACCGCACGGTGGTACGAGGAGCGTCCACGTGTCATCTGTTCAGTATCCCATCGAGGCGAGTTCCTTGACTCACCATGACGAACACGACTAGCCTCATAGAGGTGAGTCGATCGACTCACCTCTATGAGAGAAGAGCGGCTTATGGCTACCGTGATCGTTCACGCGACCATCACCCTTGACGGGTTCCTGGCAAAGCAGGACGGCGGGGTCGACTGGATGTTCGGCCGACCCTCCGCTCCCGAGGATGGCGCCGTCGTCGAGACAGTGATGAGCCGGATCGGCGCGGTGGTCGGCGGCGCGAACAAGACCCAGACCATCGAGGACGGCGAGATCCCGTATGGCGGCATGCTGAAGGTCCCGGTCTACCTGATGACCCATAGCGCCCATGAGCCGATCGAGCGCGACGGCATCACGTACAACTTCGTCGTCGACGACATCAACGAGGCCGTCCGGCTGGCCAAGCAAGCGGCCGGGGACGGCTGGGTCAGCCTGCTCGGAGGAACCATCTCACGACAGTGCCTACGGCTCGGTCTCGTCGACGAGCTCCACCTGCACGTTGCGCCGGTCCTGCTCGGCGACGGCATCTCGCTGTTCGCAGGCCTCGGGCGGCACATCGAGCTTGAACGCCTCGATACATCAGCCTTCGCGAGTGAGGCTCATCTTCGCTACCGAGTCCTCCGTTAAAGACCCACCCCGGACCTGCGAGAACTCCACTAACGGCGGTTTCCGAGTTCCGATTCGCTCCGAGCGAGAAGAGATGAGGCGGCAGGCCGAGGCTGAGTGGGACGCCTAAGCGGTCAGATCTCGTCCTCGTCCTCGGTGGCGTTGGAATGCGGTGGGAGCGTCGCGGCGGGAACACTGTGGGGCCGGCCGGTCATCGCGTCCATTGGGGTGCAGGGCGGCATCCTCGTGTGGGACATCGAAGAGGACGGTCCGGCCGTCGAACTCGACGAGCCCGACGGCCTCGATGACCCGGCCCTCGGCCATTTCGCAGTGGCCACCGTGGACGACCGGGCGTTCGTGGTGGCGGCCGGGGAGCGGAACATCGCGGTCTGCGATGTCAGCGACCCCGACGCTCCGGTGTGGGCCGATCCGCTCAGTGTGCCGGGGGGCGGCATCGAGTGCCTCGACGTCGCCGTCGTGGGCGGTCGCACGATCGCGGCGACCGGCGGCCAGGACGGCGCTCTGTGCGTGTGGGACGTTGCCGACGGGCGCCTGCCGGCGGGGCCGGACACCGCGCACAGGTCGGGGGAACGGGACGCGCTCAGCGAGGTGTTCGCCGTCCGGTTCACCGAACTGAACGGCCGCTCCGCTGCCATCACCGCCGGCCGGGACGGCACTGTCCGTGTCTGGAACCTTCCGGAGTTCGGAAGCGACGAGCATGCCTAGCTGGCCGAGGTGGAGGCGGTCCGGTGGGATGTACAGCGAACTGGACCTGGTGATGCGCAAGCTGGTCGTGCAAGCGCGGCGCGGGTCGGGTGCGCCGCGGTCATGGCGGCCTTCGGCGAGGCGCCGGCGCGGGGCCTGAGGCGGAGTCAGCCGGGTGCGGGCCGTTCGATGATGAAGGCCTTGCGGCGCGGTTCGTCCTCGGCGGGGCCGGTGCCGGCCTGTCGTCGAGGTCAGCGTCAGTCGCGTGGGCTTGGAATGCTCGCACGTCGCGGGTTGGGCGGGGCATGAGACCTCCTGGCCATCGCGGAACCGACTGCGAACGATCAAGAACCAGCTAAGACGGTTCCAACATGCCATCGCGACCACGGGCAACCGGCTAAGGTGGTTCCATGCGAGCCGGGTTCCCTGACTTTCGCCTCGGTAACGTGCCGGCGACCAGCTTCACGGCGACCCTGACCGAGCGCCATGGCGACGCCGTGGAGCGCATTCCCACGCCGCGCCGGCTCGTCGACTGGCTGGCGGTGAACGGCCTGGCCGTGGACTCCTGCACCACCGCCCAGCTCGACCTCGCCCGGGAACTGCGGGAGTCGATCCACGCCGCCGCCACAGCGGCCGCGCTCCAGGAAACTCTCCCCGGCTCCGCCGTCCAAGTCCTCAATGACCGCAGTGCCGGGGGTCGAGCCGCCGCGATCCTGACACCCGAGGGCAAGCGCCGATGGCGGCTCAGCCCGGACTCCTGCGTGGAAGACGCCCTCAGCGTGATCGCCGCCGACGCGATCAGCATCATCGCAGGCGAACGGCCCGGAAGACTGGCCTTGTGCGCGTCACCGACCTGCCGAGCCGCCTTCTTCGACACCAGCCAAAGCCGCACCCGCAAATGGTGTGACATGAACACGTGCGGAAACCGCCAGAAGAAAGCGCGCTTCCACGCCAACCAGCGCAAACACCCCGGATCAGCGGAATGATCATTACGCTCGGTACATCCAAGCAGGTCCTATGTCTGCGACGCATTCATCGCGTTAGGCGCACCCCAACGGCACAGCTGAGAGCCATCCGCCGCCTTCGACCGTGAACTCCTCAGCTGGCTGACACACCGAGCAACCCCGTACTCCCTCCCCCACCCTCACCTGGGAATGCCTGGCCCCCTCGTCGCAGGCAGGGAGCCTCAACCGACCTGGCCATGGGTGCTGTCCCCGGAGCCATGCCGCGCACGCCGCAGCTCCCATACCGGGTCCTCGTGATGGGGACGCCCGGACAGCCACCTCAAAGAATGCCCCCGCGTGCCCAGCTGCCGACGCGTGGCGTTGATGAAGTCCAGCCGACGCTTCTCGGCCCGTCGTGTCTGATCAAAACCTCAGCAGTTGATCTTCAACAGGAACTTGAACACCAGTCTTGTGGAGCAGCTCGGGCAAGAGCCGCTTGACGGGCGCTCGGACGTGGACGCCGCTGAAGCTCTCACCCGGTTGTGCGTCGAGAGCTGGGGATATACGCCGCGCAGGGAGCCACCACGCTTGGCGACGATGACATCGCCATCGCGCTGCGGAGTCTGCGCGCTGTGCTGCGGCGCCTCGGCGTGGAGTTCACGCCCCCCCACCAAGGCGCCCACCGGGCCATCACCGCCGAACTCCACGAAGGAACCACGATCGTCGTGGTGGTCGGAGCAGACCTCCATCATCTGACCGGCACCGAACAGCTGGTGAAACTGATCAACGATCGCATGTTCGGGCTGGTAGCGCGCATGACCTATACCAGCATCCAGCCAAGCCACCCATTCCAGGTAAACCCGCACCGCAGTACGCCGCCAGTGCGGGGTGGCGAAGCGGACACCGGCGTCCGCCCCAAGATCGGGGTTGCTGCGTTCCTCAGGATCGGTGGCGAGCTCGACTGTGTCCGCATCCGCCTGTATCGCGTTCTCGGCACAGACACGGTTGGCCACCAGCGGCCCCTTTGGTCCGGCCCTACATCGGCAGATTCGAACCAGGCTCGACGATCACCCGGGTCGTGATGCGAGTCCGAGGTGATGGCAGGGTTGAGCCCGCGCACTGACGAAGCCGCGGGTTCTCAAGATCTGCCGATGCAGGGCCAGTGGCATCGTTAGGTTGGCAGTTCCTTACCGGGGGAAGAACCGGCCGTTGTACCACGTGCCGTTGCCGTCGTTGGAGTAGTCGTCGACGTTGAAGCTGTAGGCCCCGTGGTTTCCTCCCCACAGGTAGCCGGGCAGGCCCGAGGACGCGTTGATGTCGCAGATGAGGTCGTTGGTGCAGATCGACACGGTGGGGATGTCGCCGTAGAAATCGTCGGCGTGGGCGAGCGGGAACCCGACGAAGGGGGCGACGAGCGGGTGGGCCGCGGCCCCCGCGTTACCCGGGCCCGCCGGGCGCTTGGGGTCGGCGACCAGGACCGCGTTCACGTTGTCGATGGTCGGCCAGTTCTCCGTGACCCAGGTGTGGACCACCGCGGCGCCCAGCGAGTAGCCGAGCGCCTTGATGTGCTGGCCCGGGCACGCGTTGCGCTGGTTGCGGATGAGCCGGTTCAGCTCGTTGGTGCCCTCCCGGACGTGGTAGCCGGTGGGTGGGGAGGCGGGGGCCGGAGTGGCGTTGTAGCCGACCCGCTGGGTGACGTTGCCTGTCCAGATTCTGGAGTCGTTGTCCCAGGTGCCGCCGACCGCGATCGTGTATGTGCCCCCACACGAGGCCGCCTGCGCGGCGGGCGCCATCGGCACGGTGAGTCCGGTCAGCGCCAGCAGACTGGTCGATAGAGCGGAGAGTCTTCTCATTCGATCCCCTCTTCTTGGTGCGTTTGAGGTGTCGACCGAGCAGGGGTGTCGACCGAGCAGCGGCGCCAGGCACTCCCTATCCCTGGCGGATACCGGCCGTGGTCCCCATGTGGACCGCGCGGCTGCTCCGGTGAATGGACTGATGCTCGCTAGATCATCATCGAAACCGGGAGACGCCCTTCAAGCAAACATTTGTGTACTTTTGACGAAGGTCCCATGCCTGCCAGCTCAGCACGACTGCGACCCCCTGCTATAGATGGCGGCTGAGGGATGCTGGAACGGCGTGGCTGCCCCGGTTCCCAGGTTTAGACGTCGTCTCGTTTGGTGAGGTGGCGGTAGCGATTCACCCAGGACACCGTGCGCTCGACCACCCAGCGGTGACGGCCGAGCCGGTTGGAGGTCTCGATGCCGCGGCGGGCGATGCGCGGGGCAATGTTGCGGCCGCGCAGCCATCGGCGCAGGTCGGGGAAGTCGTCGCCCTTGCCGGCATATAGCTTGGCCGGACGCCGTCGGCGCGGACGGTTGCGCGAGCGGATGGGTGGGATGCCGCGCACCAACGGTTCCAGCCCGAGCTTGTCGTGAGCGTTGGCGGCCGAGATCCCGACAGGGATCGGCAGACCAGCACGATCGGTGAGCAAGTGGATCTTCTACCCACGTTTACCCCGGTCGACAGGGTTCGGACCGGTCAGGTCCCCCCTTTGGCGGCGCGGACGCTGACCGGGTCGATCGCGCACCGTGACCAGTCCCGCTCGCCGACGGCGCCGAGTTCCTCCAGCAGGATCCGGTGCGGCTTGGCCCACACCCGCGCGGCGGTCCACTCGGTGAACCGGCGGTGCACCCTCTGCCACGACGCGCCGAAGGCGGGCGGGAGCTGCCGCCAGGTGCAGCCGGTGGTGGCCACGAACACCACGCCGCCAAGATGCTCCGGTCATCGGCACCCCGCCGACCGCCACCTTGCGGCCGCGTCGGCGCGGGCGAGGTCACCCGCTGGAACAACTCCCACAGCCCGTCCGGCACCAGCCGTTCCTCAAAGCTCGCCACGGCTGCTCCAACGAACCTTCACCAACCGGGACACGGTCTTAGCCGATCAGTATCTCGATATACGGCGGAACGGGACCGAGTCCCGGTCGCCCTGGGGGGCGTGCCGGCTTCGGCGTGCCCCCCGGTGCGTGTTCTCTTCGATGTGCGTGAGCCCGCAGGGCGTGTGGGCTTTCGGTGTTGAGATCGTGGGCTGGGCCGGGCTGGGCTGGGCTGGGCTGGGTGCGGGAGAGGGCCGTGGTGCCTTAAGCCCGATCGGGAGTGGGCCAGAACGGGTTGGAAGGGTTATCGGGTGTTGGCGGGGTGGGGGGTGGTGTGGGCCGTCTGGTCGGCGATGACGTTGATGGCGGCGGCGATGGTGTCGGGGGGGTTGGCGACCATCTGGCTGTGGTTGGAGGGCACGGTCGCGAACACGGTGACGTTGGGGTGGGCGGCGAGGACGGGGTCGAGGTTGGCGCGCATCGTGCGGACCTCTTCCTCGGTGGCGCCCATGTGCTTGCCGGTGGCTTTGATGAAGGCCACCGGGCACCGGATGTGGGTGTAGTCGTCGGCGAATTCGGCGAGGATCTCGTTGAACTCGATGTTGGCTTCGGCGGCCTGGGCGGCCGACATGCGAGAGCCCAGGCCGAGCGCGGCCAGGATCTTGATGGGGATGGCGTTGCGCCGAAACAGCTTGCGGACCTTGGCGCGGAAGGCGTCGTCGATGGGGTCCATCGGGTAGCCGCCGTCGACGCAGACCACGCCGGCGACCCTGTCGGGGTGCCGGGCGGCGTAGCGGACGGCGAGTGCGGCGCCGTGCGACCAGCCGGCCAGGATGGGCCGCTGCAGTCCGGTGGCGTCCAGGACGGCGGTGATGTCGTCCAGGCAGCCGGCGAAGGAGTAGTCGCTGGAGGTGCCGGACTTGCCGCGGGCGCGTCCGTCGAAGGTGACCACGCGGTACCGGCCGGTCAGCAGGGGCAGCAGGCCCCTCCAGTAGCGCTGGGTGGCGTACATGCCGTTGAGCAGCAGTATCGGCCGGCCGGGGCCCTCGGTGTCGTTGCAGTCCAGCACGGTGTCGGCGACGGGGACCTTGAGGTTGCGGGACATGGTTGCCTTCCAGCGATGTGGGTCGGTTCGAGGTTGCCGGTGCGGGCGGTGATGCCCGCGATAGGAGGTGGGGGGAATGGATGCCGCGACGGGCTGACGATCGTCGTGGAACGCGTTGCGAGCAGTAGCCGGCAATCGCCGGTGTCAGCTGGTGGGCGGCGGGATCCATTCGGTGAGCTGGATCGTCACCCCGTTGGGGTCGCTGAGCCGCATCATCAGCTCCCCCCATGGCTCTCGCCGGAGCGGAACGGTGATGGCGGCGCCCGCGCGGCGCAGCCGCTCGTGCTCGGCGGCCAGGCCGGTGACGGTGAACACCACGATCGCGTCCACCAGTCCCCGTCCCGCGTGCTGCAGGTGATCTCGCGGAAACCAGCGGCAGGGCTGATCAAAAGGCCTGCGGGGCGCCCTCACGAGGGCTCGGGCCCGGTGGTGAGGGAACTGGGTCAGCCGACCGGGAGGCCGTCAAGGATTATGCGACGGGCGCCAAACCGGATCTGAGCTGTGGTTTCGTCGACATTCGCGGCCGCAGCGACGCTTGCGCTCTTGCCGATTGGTACGGCGGGGGACCGCCACGGACCTGCCTCCAACTTGATCGACCGGCGACAGCAGTGAGGTGGATGTTGGGCGAATGAGGTGACATGGGAACGGGATGTGCGAGCCGAGCCGTCATCAGGGCGGTTCAAGAGGTGCTTTCCGAACCGCCTGAGCGGCTTCCACATATTTTTCATTGACCCCGGTCCTCGCTGGTCAGGGTGAGGGCGATCATCCTGTGGTCGCGGCCGCAGCCGGCATCTGAATGTCAGGGAAGGCCTGCCCTGTTGACAGCCGTTCGATGAGGGTCAGTACGGCCTCTTTCCCGCCGTTCGTCGCTGCCCAACGACTTACCTGGCAGGCGGCTTCGGCGTACACACGGGGATCCGCCGATGCCGCGCGCAGCCAGTCGCCGAGTGTCGCCGGCAAAGCTCGGCGGGAGTCGAGCAGGCAACGGTCGCCGGCCGGGGCGAGGTATCGGGGATCATCACTGACCAGGACGGCCAGACCCTCATCGAACCACTGCGGGACTTTGGCGCCGTCCAGACGGGCGTGAAGCTCCACATGGGTCAGCTCGTGCGAGGCGATCACGGGATCGACGCCACGCGGAGAGAGCATCACCGACCGGTTGAGTACGGCGATGCCGCGTTCCCGGCCACCGCCGATCCTGCGGTAGCAGTCGTCCGAGAGGCAAACGAGGATGTCAGGAGTGCTTGCCCGTCCGCCGAAGAAGTCACGTACCCGCTTGTTCGCCTGCTCGACGACCTCGGCCACGTGCCGGCGCTCGGCCGGCGCCAGGCCGGGTTCGGCGTACACGCCGGGCTGGAGCCGCTCCAGGCCATAACAGCCAGGACAGGCGGTGGCCGCAACAGAGGGGAAGGCGATCGCGGTCAGCGCCACGGCCGCGGTGAGGAGAACCGCGGTGACCATGCCCACGATCCACCAGCCTCTCCGGCGCCGGCTCGCCCCTCGAGGGATCAGGGGCATATGGACCTCCTTGGAGATCGGGTGTCTGAGTGGCGCGGCGCCAGGCCGTGCTCGTAGGCATAGATGACGGCGCGCACCCGCGTGGGCAGCCCGAGTTTGCGCAGCAGACTCGCGACGTGGTTCTTGACCGTGCCTTCCTCGATGGTCAGGGCTCGGGCTATCTGCGCGTTGCTCAGCCCTCGAGCCAAGTGCCGGAGCACCTCGAACTCACGAGCAGTGAGCCGCTTTTGCGCGTCGGCGGGGGACGCGGGCGACAGGCTCGCGAATCGGTGGATCAACCGGGTGGTGACCTGAGGGTCCACCAGCCCGTGCCCGCGGTGCAGCGCTCGCACCGCCTCCAGGAGCAGTTCAGGGTCGCTGTCCTTGAGCAGGAACCCCGAAGCCCCCGACTGGAGTGCCCCGAAGAGGTACTCATCGGTGTCGAACGTCGTCAGCGCGAGCATCCCCGGCGGAGCTTCCATGCCGGCCAGTTGCCGGATCGCGGAGATCCCGTCGACGTACGGCATGCGCAGGTCCAACACCACCACGTCGGGGCGCCGCCACAGCGCCTGGTGGACGGCCTCGGCTCCGTCGGCCGCCTCACCGACCACCTTGATGTCGGGCTCGCCGTCCAGTGTCACGCGCAATGCCTCACGTACGGCCAGCTGATCATCGGCGATCACCACTCGGATCGTCACGCCGCCCTCCTTGAACCGACGGGCCTGATCGGCACCACGGCCTCCACCCGCCAGCCGTGATCCTGCCCCGGGCCTACCACGAACGTGCCGCCATGTTGATCCACACGCTCGCGCATGCCTCTGATGCCCCGCCCCTCCGCTCCGGCACGGCCGTGGCCGTCGTCAGTGATCGAGACCGTCACCGCGGCCGGGTCGCACACCACGTGCACGTCCACGTGGCTGGCTCCGGAATGGCGGACGGCGTTGGTGAGCGCTTCTTGTACGACGCGGTAGACCGTATGGCCGACAGCGGGCGGCAGCGTGATGCCGGACCCGGCGCGGTGAACCGAGATCGGCAGCCGTGGCGTGGAGAGCCGCTTGGCCAGGTTCTCGATCTCTTCCGGGTCCGGTCCGGTGGGTGCCTCACGTAGTGAGTCCAGAAGGGCGCGCACCTCGTTCAACGCGGTTGCGGACAGCTCGGCGATGGTGCCCAGCGCCTTGTCGGCGGTCTGCGCCTGGCCACGCAGGGCTCGGCGGGTGGCGGTGGCCTGCATGCGGATGGCGGTGAGGTGGTGGCCGACGCTGTCGTGGACGTCGCGGGCGAGCGCGGCGCGTTCCTCAGCCATGGCGCGGCGGGCCTCGGCGTGGTCGAGCCGTGCCGCCTGCGCGGCCCGCTCACCGTACAGCTGCAGGGCGAGGCCCATCGCGACCGGAGCGACACCCATGATGACCAGGTCGGTGACCACGGAAAGCCCTGCCTGTGCCCGCGGGATGAGCAGGCCGTAACCGGTGGTCCAGATGATGGACAGGCTCAGCACCAGCCAGGCGCGGCGCGGCAGGCGGAAGGCCGCCGCGCCGAACATGACCATGGTCACCAGCCGGCCTTGCCAGCCTGGGATCGCCAGTCCGAGCAGAGCTATCGCCGCTGACAGCAGCGCTCCTGTCAGCGGGAAGCGGACACACAGCGTCAGGGGCAGGGCTGCGGCGAGGCTGGCACCCGCCAGGAGGGGCAGCTCAGGCCATGGCGGCTCGCCGTCGAGTATGGCGAATGCGGTGAGCGCGGCCGTGGCCGCGAGCACGAAGAGTCCCTGTCTGGCGTACACAGCGGCAACGCTACTTCGCCGGTCCGCAGGAGGCGCCGCGCGGTGGCATCTGGCCCGTGGTCAGGTAGCGGTGCACGTGCTCGCGTACGCACGGGTGGCCGGAGAGGTAGAGCGCATGCCCGCCGATGGCCGGCAGGAAGCGGGCCCCGGGAAGCTGGGCGGCCAGCCGGCGGCCGTCCGCAGTCGGGGTGTTGTCGTCGTGCTCGCCGCCCGCGATGAGCACGGGGGGTAGGCCAGGCGCCTTGATGGGGTGAGGCGCGTACGTCCTGGTTGGCGGGAGGCCGGCGCAGTGATTGGCCATCACCCACACGGCCCGCCACCCGATGTGGGGCGTATCGCGACGCAGGACGCCCTCCAGCTCCTTTACCTTTCCGTAGCCGGGGTAGGGCAGATCCGCGCAGAGGATGACGCGCGACAGGTCGGGGTCCGGCGCTCCTTGCACCTTGGCGAAGAACGAGGCGTCGCCGGCCTGTGCCCGCGCGAGCCCGGCGGCCAGGCGCTCCCAGGTGGCCTCGTGGGTGAAGTGGGCGCGGGAGGCGATCTGGGTGTCGCTGATGCGTACGCCGGGACCGGCTTCGGGGGCGGGGATGGGCTCGCGGCGGGCCTTGGCCATCACCTCTTCCCAGACGGCCACCGGATCCTTGCCGTGCAGCGCGCAGGTGGCGGTGCTCTGGCACCAGGCGGCGAAGCGCTTGAAGTTGGCCTCCAGAGCCTTGGCCCGTGGCTGGAGCCAGGTGCGCAGGTCGGAGGTGGTGTGGTCGAAGACGCTGTCGAGATACATCCGGCCGACCTGGCGGGGGAACAACTCGGCGTAGGCCTGCCCGAGTACGGTGCCGTGCGAGTTGCCCAGGTAGGTCAGCCTGGCCTGTCCCAGGGCCTTTCTGATCGCCTCCATGTCGTGCGCGATCTGCCAGGAGTTGAGGCTTCCCGACAGCGGCCCGGCCTCTTTGGCGCATGCTTGCCCGAAAGCGCGGTTCTTTGCAGCGTACGCGTCGTATGCGTCCTTGTTCGGAAACACCCACTCGGCGGCGAACGGTGCGGGGACAGGGCAGTTGATCACGCCGGACTTGCCGAACCCTCGTGGGTCGAAAATCACCACGTCGAACCATTTGGTCAGATCTGCGAAGGACTCCTTCGCCTGACGGACAAGCGCGATCTGCTCGCCAGGCCCACCGGTGTTGACCAGCAGCACGCCCTTCTTGCCGGCCTGGTCCTGGGCGGGCAGCTTGGCGAGACCGATCGTGGCCTTCTGCCCTGATCGGCGGGCCCAGTCGGTCGGCACCTGGATCTGTGCGCACTGCAGACCGTCTCCGCAGTCCTGCCATGACAGAGGCGTGACCGGAGCGACGGCGGTGACCGGAGCAACGGCCGTGACCGCGCCAGCGACGAGTGAGGCGACGATGTTCATGCCGGAAGGATCGCCGTGGCCGTTCCGCCCACGCCTCCCCCTTTCTGCATATCTTTTCCAGCAGCTCGGTCAAGCCGCGCCGGTAGTGGTTGGTGTGGGAGGCCTTCAGTGCGGTCTGCGCAGTGCGCCGATAGACCGGCCCGTTGGTCTTGAACTCGTGCACCCGCTCGCGCAGCGTCTGTTCGCCGCCCCGCACCGCGGGGAAGATCACCTCGCGCACCGTGCCGTCCGGACTGGTCAGCGAGGCGTCGGCAATGGTCAACAGCAGGCTCTCCTTGCCCGACACCCGCTTGAAGGCGTTGATGAGCTCCTCGGTGACCTTGCGCTCGGCCCGGGCACCCACCCGGTGGACCGTGGCGATCAGTAGCTCGACCAAGGCGTCGGTGACCTCGCGTTCCCGCTCGACCAGCAACGCCGCCAGCAGGGTGATGGTGGCTTCCGGCGCGTTGCGCGCCCGCGTACGCAGGTGCGACGGCGATTCCACCGCGGCCCGGAACCACCACCCGGCCAGCACCTTTGGCTCCGCATCGGCGAATAATCCAGCGGGCAGGCGATGGCCCGGATGGCGGTGGGCTTACGGATCTCGGTGAGCATGAAGACGAGGCTGACGTTGCCCGGCATCGCCTTGATCAGGGACAGCACCGATCCCTGATCCTCGTCTAGGTTCTGTCGTCGAAGTTCACGTCCGCATCAGCGCGGCGGCCAGGGCGATGGGGGCGTGCCCGGCCGCGGGTCAGTCGGTGACCCAGTCCATGTGGTCGATCCAGTGGGTGAACAGCGCCCCATCGCCGTGCACTTCCAGTGCGGGAGCCGCATCCAGCGGGCGACGCCTGCTGAGCACCAGCAGTAGGGCGGCGGCCGGGCCGCGTACCGCGACATCCGCCTTGATGTGCGTGTGCTCCAGGGCGACCCTGTCGGTTTCCCGGCGTACCAGCCACTCCCCGGGCACGTCGGTCGCGTGAAAGTGCAGGGTTTGGCCGTTGCCGCGCATCGCGTCGGCGAAGTCCGGCCTGTTCTCCCAATAGCCGCGGGAGGTCATCGTGTCCAGCCAGTCCTCGACGGCCGCGACGGCAGACTCCGGCGCCAGCTCGTACCGTGCGCCGAGCGCTGCTGCCGCGTCCGCACGATGCACACACGCCTCGCCGAACAGCCGGCGTGACCAGAACGGCACGCCTGCGGCGTCGCCGGACGGATCCCATACCGGCGTGTCGTCGGTGACCGATTCGAACGCCTGCTTCGCCTCGGTCGCGGCGTCGGTCAGCCAGGCGCCCCACTGGGCCGAGTCGGTCGGGGCCTGGACGTAGCCGGCGAACGCCCTGCTCGGCTCGGTCATACGCTCGCCCACGAGCATCGCCACCATGCGTTGTGTCGCGGCGACATGGTCGACGAGATCGGCCAGCGTCCACTTCGGACAGGTCGGCACCGGAGTGGCCGCATCCCTGCCGTTCACCCAGGCGGCGAACGTGTACGTCTGCTCGACGACGCCGTTCAAATACGCGGACGTGTCCATCGCTGCACCTCCAGGTCGGCGTCGAGTTCCAGCCACTCCACTAATGTGAGTGTCTCGAAGGCGCCGCTGACGATCGTGGATGGTGATCCTTTTCTATGCCTGCAAGGCTAGAGCCTTTCCACCGCGTCCGCATCGGTCAAACGACTGGCGCTGAGCCGCCGGAAAACCAGGGAGCGCGGGTGACGACATAGGTCGAATTGCCCTGGCGGCTCGACCCGTCGTCTGCCCCCGGCCCCGGTGCTGGTGGCTGTCGAGAACCGGCTCTGTCCCACTCCATGGGTGACGGTTACGGGATGACAGCCCAGCACGTCGGCGACACCCACGACCAGCCTGCCGAGATGACCGACGACCTCAACACCACCGACGACACGGCCATCGCACGCCTACCAATCGACCCCACCAAACCCAAGGCCAGCTGGCTGTCGATCATCTGATCAAACCGCACACCCACATCAACGGCTCAGGGGGCCCCGTCGTCCTGGGCCGTTCGACATCGGAGATCACCCCAGGCCCCCACTCGGGCACATCGCAACCGTGATTGGCGGCGACCCGTCGCCGCAAAAGCCGCTAACGCCAACGGCTGCTCAGTTGCTCCTGATAGGCCCATTCCCGCCCCCTCGGAGGGCGGTCGCACGTGCAGCGGGTGCAACGCCTGCTTGCGCTCATCCAGTTCCTTGTGGTGGGCCAGGCTGAACGCACGCACCGCGCCCTCGGCCGTGGTGATCAGCATCAACTTGGCGCCCCAGCAGAAGGCATGGTGCGATTGGTCCATGCCGTAACCGGCGATCTCGCCCAGCCCCGAGCGGTTGACCGTGACCCGGGAGGCGCCGCAGCGCACCGGGGTACCGTCCATCAAACGCAAGCGGTCCCACCATGACGGGGTGGCCCGAGCCAGCCACAGCGCGACCGCCGACAGCACCGGGCCCAGATCGCGCAGATGCCGGTCGTACTGCGACTGGCACGGCAGGCGGGGAAACGGGTGCCCGATCCGCCCGGGTGCGACCCGCAGCCAGCGACGCTCGTCGTCACAGCGCAGCAGCACCTGGGCGACCGTGACACAGACCGGCTCGGCATCGCTCAGCGTCCGGGGCCGGCCCCGCCGGGGCAGCGGTTGCCGCCAGGGCAGGACGTGGTCGTCCAGGTGAACGTAGAGTGCGGTCACAAGGGCGTCCAAGTCTGTTTTCACACACCGACCATGGGCGCCCTTCCCCATGCCCGCACCCGGTTCAGCGATTTCCCATCAACGATCTAGTGCTTCGCCAGGCGGCTCTCGACGCAGTCGACGGCGTGCCGCACGGTGCGGATCCGCTTGGCCGTCTCATCGGAGATGTGGACGCCGAACTCGTCCTCCAGGGAAACAACGACCTCGATCACGTCGAGGTCGCCGAGCCCCAGGTCCCCGACGAAGGAGGCCTCCGCGGTGACCCTCGCCGGGTCGAGACCGAACTGCTCCGCGACAAGCCGCTTCACGCGTTCCTCAATGGTCGTCATGTCGACCACTCTCCCCCACCGTCCGCAGAGCACGCAGCGCTCTTCTTCCTGACTGAGGATAAGAGCCCGCTTCCGATCGGGCTCAGCCCCGGGTCCGGCGGTCGAGGGTGGATGCCGGCATTCACGGCTGCTGCTGCTGTGGGGCCTGTTCCTGGGCTTGGGCCTGGGTGAGGGTCTTGTGCACGACGCCGACTGAGACGCCGACGCCGGCGGCGATGGTGCGGATGGATTCGCCGCGGGCGCGGCGGCCGCAGTGGCGCAGGCGGTCTCGGCGGCGGCCGCCAGGGTCGGCAGGTGAACCAGGCCCTCGCCCAGGTGCTCGGGGTCGAAATCGACGGTCACCGGTCGCTGTCCGGCGGCGAACTGGTTGATGTGCTCGCTGGTGTAGACCCCGCGCGGGTAGACCTCCAGGGTTTGGCCGATGAGCTGGTCGATCGCCGCCAGGGCAGCGGGGTGTTGTGCTGGTGGCACAGCATCCGGTCGGCGTTGGCCTCGTCCAGCCGCGCTTCCAGCCAGCCGGTCAGCCGGGCCTGGCCGCGCCGCCAGCGGGGCCGCTCGCCCGCGCGTTCGCCCTCTTCATGGGGGAGGGCGAACGCCAGGTACCAGGCTTCAGCGGGGTCGGCGTGGGCGGTAAGTGCCTGTTCCTGAACCCGGAGCGTCGCTGATCATCATGGACACGATGTCGGCAGGTGAGCAGGTGGCCATGCCGACCCGGTGAGGGCGATACTGAGTCGGTGTTCGTCGTCCCGCTGAGCCCGTTTGCCTACCTGATGCTCGGCCTCGCCTTCACTGGTCTGGGCTGTTGGATGGCCCTGACCGCCCTGATCACCTTTCTGGCTGTGTTCGGGGGGCTGTTCCTGCTGATGGGTGTGGGCTCGCTGGCTGTTTGTGCCTGGCTGCGCCGGTCGGGTGTGGACTGGTTCCAGACCCGGTTCTAGCCACCGCTCCGGGCGGTAACTGGCTCGGCGGTGATCGCCTTCGCCGAGAACCGTTGGGGTGGCCGTCATTGTGGCGCCAGACCGAGCGGCGGCGTCGGGCACCTCGTGTGGGTGGTTCAGTCGGCGTACCGGTCGACGAAGAGATGGATGTGCTTGCGGTGGCCGCCGAAGGCGTTCACGGCGGTCATCAGGGCTCGCCAGCCATCCGGCGTCGCGGGGTACCGGTCGTCGAGGAACGAGAACTCGACTTCACCCCTGCTGTTCACGGACGCGTCGAAGTACGCGCCCATGCCGTGCTCGTCGCGGACGTCCCAGTGGTATCCGGGGGTTTCCCACACCTGGTAGGACATGTCGTCGTCGATCCGGTGGCGCGGCTCGGTGTGAAGGCGGTCCCGGGACGTGCTGATGAACGCGGGCTCCGGCAGTTCACCGCCGGGGATCCTCGGTACGGCACCGGCGTCGCGCAGGGCCGCGGCCAGCCGGGCGTCGGCGTCTCCCCCGGGGTCGGGGACGCGGCCTCGTTCCCATTCCTGGATGGAGTACGGCACGGGGCCAAGGTCACGGCCTACGCGCAGGTCGTACAGCGTGCTCATCAGCAGGTCGATCGAGCGCAGCCTCGGATCGTTCGCGCGGTCCCGCTGGAGTGCCGCCAGCCGTTCGGCCGCCCGGGGGTCACCTCCGGCGGCGCGGACGCGGAGCAGGGCCAGCGCCCTGTCGATGTCGCCGGCGTCGAGGGTCCGGTCGACCATCGCGGCGGCCTCGTCGGGGGACGCGCGGACGATCTCGATGCGGTCCGGCCGGGACGCAAGGTCGGCGAGGTGCTCGGCCGCCCACCGTTCGGGACGGCGGCGCAGGACCGACAGGGCGTCGTCCAGCGCGCCGTCCCGGACGATCATCAGCTCGATCAGGCAGGAGGTGGTGAACCGGTCGGCCGCGTTGGGGTGGTCCCGAAGCACGCGCATGGCGTCGTCCATCCGGCCGTTCTCCAGGAACAGGCCGATCAGGGGGCGCGCGTCGTAGTCGTTCAGGGTCCCGGACCGCAGGCGGTACGCCTCGGCGGCCCCGGCGGCGTCACCCTGTTTGCGGCACAGGTCCACGAGCCGGTGCGCCGCGCCGGGGCTCCGCTCGGCGAAGGCGCGAAGCAAGGGGATCGCCTCTGCGTAGCGGCGCTGACGTTCCATCTCCGCGACCAGGGGTTCGGCCGAGGCGTAGCCGACCTGGTCCGGATGTTTCCGGACGGCGAGGTCGGCCAGCTTCCGGTATCCCTTGTGGCGCAGGGCGAGGATGATCCGGTCCGACACATAGACGCCGCCGGACGACACGTGGGCGCGCAGGTCGGTGCCGCGGTCCCGGTCGAGCAGCCACATGACCAGGCGCTCGGCCGCGTCCGGATCACCGGCCCCGGCCCGTTCCCGCAGCTCGTCGGTCCTGTCGTGCTCGGCCAGCAGGTGCGCCAGCGAGCGGGCGGCCAGGGTCCGTTCCGCGGGCGACTCCGCTCGTTCGGCGCAGCCGCCGAGCACGGCGATCGCGTCGTCCACCCGGTCCCGGGCCAGGAGCAGGTCGGCCACCTGCGCGGCCGCGGCCGCCTCGGCGATCCCGTGGTCGCGGAGGAGAGCCAGCGCGGCCGGGGAGTCATCACGTTCGACGTGCTCGGAGGCCAGGGCGTCGACACGGCGGCGGACGTCACCCGGCCGGAGTCTGGTACGGAGCCACTGCCACGAAACGGCCACAACCAGCGCCTCGCCTCACGTAGGTCCCGGCAATGACGCCATGGTACGGGCCGTACACGATTCGGCACCGGGAGGGCAGGCGGGCGGGAAGGGGTACCGGCTCGCCTGCCCGGCTCTCTTGGAAGCCGCGGTCGGCAGAGCCGCCCCATGGCCGCCAACGCGGAACCGTTCGCGGTGGCGTCACCATGACGGACTCACGAACGGCTCGTACATCTCTGCCGTGCGGCCTGGCAGGGTCTGGGACCAGCAAGAGTCCAAAGTTCAGGAACAGGCACTTATATCGCTGCTGGCGGAGTGGCACGCTTCGAGTCGTGCATCGCGATCAGTTCTGGGTGTTCATCGATGACGCCCGTGCCGCGGCGGCCGGGAACGACGCTGACAGCGTCGCCACCAGCGCCATGAAGCTCATGGCCGGATGGGTCGGCCGCCGAGATCGCCGCGCTGGAACAGCCCCTCTGGGACGTGCTCACCGAGTCCTACCGCGGTGACCTGTGGGGAGCCGCCTACCTGATCAACGGCGGGGCATCCGATGACGGCTTCGACTACTTCCGCGGCTGGCTGGTCAGCCAGGGCCGCGCCGTGTACGAAGCCGCCCTGGCCGACCCCGACTCCCTGGCCGCCGTCCCCAAGGTCCGCGAAGCCGCATCGGCCGGGCACTGCCTGGAAGACGGAGCGATCCTGAGCCTTGCCTGGAACGCCTACGAGCACAAGACCGGTGAACAACTCCCACCCGACAACGCGACCTACTCCTGTCCCAACATCGATTCCGACTGGGATTTCGACAACGCCCCCGAGACCGAGCGTCGCCTCCCCCACCTCTGGGAGTTGTTCGGCAGGTAGTCCTCCCGATCGTTGGCGGCCCGTCGAGGCATGACCCCACACCTACACACGCGGCGCTCACCACCAGGACGACGGACGCCCCACCGCAACGGGCCGGGCTGCATCTGCTGGCTCGCACGCTGGCGGCGTTCCCGACCCTCTCGGCGCCTGCCTCTACCCCGGCACGACCGCCGAACGCGGTGGCCGGGTGTGCGGTCCTTCGGGACCGTCCTGGGCGCCGCGTCCGGCGCTTTGCGGCCTGACCCCATGCGTGCCCACCACCCCATGCGAAGCCGCTGCACTAGGCTGAGGGGCAGCGGCGGCCGCGCGCCCGCCCGCTCCGAGCCGTCAGTGCCTACGCCGCCGACGGCGACGAGGACAAGGGTCCACGACTCGCCCGCACCCGGTTCGGCTTCATGGTGTCGCGATCTCACCGGCCGGTGCGTAGGGCCTGCTGGGATGTGGAGCGAGCGATGACCGACAACAAGGCGTTCAAGCCGTGGCCCGGGCCCTGGCGGCCCGCCAGGGGCTGCCCTACGCCGAGGCCCGCCGGCGGCTGCTGAGCCAGCCGCATCCTCTGGCGCGCGGGTCGTCGAGGCCATCGCGCTGACCGGGGCCCGCATGGAGGCCGTCGCCGACACCGACAGCATCAGCGGAGACGGGGCCGCCGCTGTCTATGCCGACCATGCCGAGCACCTGCAGAGCATGCTGGACCTGGACCCGGCCGCGCTGCGCGTGGCACTGCAGAAGGTGTTGTCGTCCTGGGAGCGGCAACTGGCCTGGAAGGGCCAGCCCCTCGACGACGAGCGGGAGCGCGGCAAAGCCGCCGCCTACGTCCGCGACATCGCCACCATCCGCGCCGTGCTGGAGAACACCGAGAAAGGCCCATGAGGAGGATTGGTCCAGGAATTAGCGGCAGACGCTGTCACCTATGGTGATGCTGGGTGGCAAAACCGACGGCGCGTCGATCCTGTCCGGTCCACCGCCCGCATTACCGCAGGTAGCGGCGCCTGCCGCTAGCCGTCGTTCCGATCCTCCTCGCTGGCCGAGTTTCAGTCAGTGGCGCGTCCTCGCTGGAGTGACCAGGCGCTGTACGAGCCCGACCGGCCGTCGGCCGAAAGTCGGTGCGCGCTGCCAGGCCGCCCACCTCCAGCGGCGCGGGCAACTCGAAGATGGGTCAGTGCAGCTGTTTGAGCCACCGTTCCTGTCGCGGCGGGACCGGCCACAGTTGCAGCAGATGCTCCTCGACCACGCCGTCCTCGGCCAGGGTGAGGTGTTGCAGCTCGGCGCCGCGTTGGCGGCCGCGAGCGTGCAGTCGCAGGCGGTACCACCTGCCCTGCCGCTGGGCCGCTGTTCGGTCCGCTGTTCGGCCTGCTGGTGATCGAGTTGATCGGTGGCCTGGCGGACGCCGGGGGTGGAGGGCAGGGGGACGGTGAAGGTGCCCTCGCCCGTCAGCAGCGACTCCACTGTGATCGCGTCCGCCAGCTGCAGGCTGACCTCGATCACCTCCTCCCACTCCTGCAGGTCCGCGGCCGGGGGATGGGAGTGGACCTGAACGGTGACCGGCAGATCAAAGCCGTACATGCCGGTGAACGCACACGCCATGCGGTCGCTGACATCGACGGCGATCAGCGGGTGAGGGCCGGAGCCGCGGTCATACAGGGTGTCCAGGTCGGGCACATCCTGCTCGTCCTCGCCACCTTCCTCGCCGGCTTCCTTGGCACCGTCGGTGTGGGTGGTCAGCCAGTACTGGTGGTGGCTGGGATGCACGGTGCCCACGTCGGCGTGACCGTCGGCGCGGGCCCAGACCACGGCGGCGCGGAAAGCGGCGGCCTGGCCCTGGTCGCCGTCGCGGTCCAGGTTGTCGGCCGAGGCGGCCAGGTAGTCGGCCAGCCAGCGGCGCGCGATCAGCTGGTTGCCGACCGAGATCGTATGGAGCGTTCGGGCCGGGCCCACCGGGGGACCTGGTGCCGCGCGAGCGCGGCAGCGGCGAGCGGGCACCGCGGGGCCGCCCGCTCCTACCCAGGCGACTCGGAACGCCCTTGCAGCCGACAGCTCCATTCCCGTTACACACTGTCACTGTCTGGATCGGTGACGCTCCTCCTCGGGCGCGGAGTTCGGCCGGGATCGACGGCGCCCCGGTGACAAGGCCCGGTCGCAGGAGGGAGGTGGCAGCAGGGACGTCGCCGCGTCCGCCGGGTGGGCGGCGTCCTGGCCGCGCATGGTTGCCGCTGCTATTCGTCGAAGGGCCTGATGCAGGTCCTGGCGAGGGGACTGGTGGCGGAGCGGGCGCGGGCGGCGGGCCGCACCACACCGCACCGCACGCGAGACGACCCGCCTTTCCAGGGGGAGCAAGCCTGTGGGGCAGGAGCACCGGCCAGGGCCTTGTCTGCCCCGCCCCTGCGCAGGACCCGGCCGGCGCCGGCGCCGAGTTCCAGGATCGTCCCGCCCGGGCCGGTGCCGTGCACGTCCCTCACCGTCCCCGCGCGTGTACCGGAACGCTCATGCTCAGCGATCCGGGAGGCCCTGTCCAGACCAACGGCGCTCCCGCCTGACGGCAGGGGTCCCGGCGGGCGGAACCGGGCCTCTCCCCCACGGATGTGCCTAGGGGCACGCCTGCCGAGCCGCCGGGAGGTCGAGCGCCTTGCGGATGGAGCTGAATCCGAGGCGCTTGGTGCGCGCGCAGAACTTCTTCAGCGGCAGCTCGTACTCGGCGTGGAACACCGGCTTGCCCGCTTTGATGAACGGCTTCAGCGCGTCGCACTCGTCGTACTGCGCGCACTGCTCGTTCACCGCGAAGTCCATGACGCCCACCAGCTGGGGGATCTGGTCCAGGTCGTTCTTCAGCCCGATGGCCAGCCCGCGCTTGTGCGCCTCCTCGGCCAGCATCCGGTTGAACGCCAGCTGGTGCGCGGCGGTCAGCGGGAACCCGGTGTCGTGCTTGTAGCCGTCCATCCAGTCGGGCTCGACCCCGTCGAACCCCTTCTTCTTGCACTGGTCCAGCCGCGCCGCCCAGATCGGCCGCACGGCGTCGATCCGCCGGATGTCGACCCAGCGCTCGTCCTCCCAGCCCTGCACCTTCTTGCCGAGGACGTTCCTGGGGAACCGCTCGAAGTCCGGCCGCCACGTCTCGGCCGACCCGATCGCGGTGTAGCAGATGACCTTCCGGCCCGCCCGGTGCAGCGTGGCGACGGTCTTGGCGGAGGTCTCGAACAGGTCCACGTCGTACACGGCGGCGCGAACGGACGTGTCGACCTTCCCGCTGAGCTGCCACTGCCACGACACCCCGGCCTTCGGGCGCCACCACGACCGCGCCTGGGCCTGCTGCCCCGCGGGCGCCTTCCCGTTGGACGGGAGTGCCGTCACGTTCGCGCTGCACGCCACGGCCGTCAGCGCCACCGCGCCGAGCCAGCCCGCCAAAAAGATCTTCACGTCGCCCCATCCTGCCCGGTTCGCCGGGAACGAGAGGGGTTTTCCGCCAAACGCGCGGTGGCGACGGACGACCGGCCGCGGCCCTCACGGCCCTGGCCGTGCCCCTCTCCGCGGGTATGGCCTGGTGGGTCACCATCCGATCGGCCAGAGCGCCCCGTCCCCCGAGAGCATCGCGCCCCTTCTGGATCTCCGGCTCAGTGGTGGTGTGCGCGCGGGGACGGGTCCCCACCGGCGCAGTGGCGCGGGTCGTGCGTCAAGGCGTAGGACCGGTCGATCAGGTCGGCCATCGCCCGCTGGAAGTCGAGGCGCCGTTGCTCGCTCCAGCCTTCGGTCAGCCGGTCGAAGACCTGCTCCTGCCAGTCATGCGCGTGCTCCAGCATCGTCCGCCCGGACGGGGTGACCGTCATCTGGCGTCGGCGACCGTCCGCCGCCGACGTCCGTGTCTCCAGATAGCCGGCGTCCGTCGCGCTCTTGACCAGGCGGGACGCCCCGCTCTGGTCGATTCCGATCTCGTGGGCGACGGCGTTGACCGTCGCGGCGATCCCGCGCCGGGTCAGGGAGTGCACGGCCTCGGTGACCAGGACGAGCCGGCCCCGCTCGGCGACCTCGTGGTCTGCGGCCGACGCCCTGCGCGACCAGTGCCGGACGAACGCGAACAAGAGCCGGCCCGGTCCCGCCCCGCTCATTCGGTGGCCGCCATCTCGCGGCAGATGTAGGCCAGGTCCAGCGCCGCTCTGAGGTCGGGCAGCCGGAGGGCGGCGGACACCTTCGCGCCGGTCACCCGGAACACCGTCGCCACGCGGGTGGGAGCCTCGCTCCCAGGCCAGGTGGCGTCCTGTTCCACGACCATCAGCCGCTCACCGACCGGATGCCAGGATCGGGGCACCAGCCTGATCCCCGAGCGCTCCACCCACCCCGCGAACTGCTCGGGCGTGATCGGGCCCGCGCCCTTCGGCCCCAGGACGACGATCGGATCGGCGACCGCCTTCGCCGATCGCTCCAGGTCACCGTCGTTCACGCTCGCGTGCCACTCGTTGATGGCCGCTTCCAACGCCGCGCTCATGGCACAAGTCCATGCGAAACGCATACATCTCCGGAACGCCGGAGCCGGTCGGCGCGTCGCCGTGATCGTTTGAATGATCGGCGCTCTGGTGGACGTGACACCCCGGTCAGGCGACCGATTTCGCGATGACGTGGCGTCGGCCAACCTCCACGAGTGGACCTCGTGCGAGAGCGCCGCCACGCTGCGGTGCGCCGGGCTGTTCGACGTCCACAGCAAGTACTTCGACGACATGTACGGCCTCGCCATGTCGACCGGGGACAACGACTACGGCGGGAAGTACCAGGTCTCCCCACGTTCCCGCGTGAGAAGGCCTACGGTCAGGACTTCAAGAGCGTGTCCAGGGACGCGGACGCGCCGATCGCCGCGGGCAGGCGCCGCGGCAGCAGGACGAGGACATCCTCCGCCTGGTCGGCTTCCCGCTGGACGCGCGCCACACCGACCGCTTCGAGAAGGTCCGCGCCTGCTGCCCGCTGGTGCGTGTGGCCTCCGGCCCCCTTCGGGGTCGGTCCCGCCTGCGGACGTCGCCGTTCCTCGCCGTCGCCTCACCCGGCCGGGAGGTCGGTCAGTTCCTTGCGGACCTCGGCCGCCTGGATGTCCTCGCCGATCTGGAGGTAGCCGTCGAGGGCCGTCTGGAAGGCCCGGCGGGCCTCGTCGAGGCGTCCCAGGCGGCGCAGCGCGTCGCCCAGCATCTGGGCGACGACGGGGACCCCGGAGACGATGCCCTGGTCGCGCAGCGGGGGGATGGCCTGGGCGTAGTGGTCGGCCGCCTCGTCCCAGCGGTCCAGGGCGGCGTAGTCCTCGCCGACGCGGCGCAGGGTGAGGCCGAGGCTGAACTCCCGGACGCCGGGCGAGCCGCCGTAGCCGGGGGCCCGCAGCGTGGCCAGGAGCGTCAGGTGGTGGTGGAGCGCCTCGTCGGGGCGGCCGAGGTTGCGCAGGGCGTCGCCGAGGACGTTCACGGCCTGCGGGTAGCCCTCCTTGTCGTCGATGGACGCGAAGATCTCGGCGGCCTGCCGGGCGTGGGCGGCGACCTGCTCCCAGTCGCCCAGGTCGCGGGTGGCGTAGGAGGCGTAGGCCAGCGCCCACGCCTCCTGGGCGCGGTCGCGGGCGGCGCGGGCCAGTTCCAGGGCCTCCAGGGCGTGGGCCAGGCCGTCGCGGGGGCGGCCCTCGGCGGTGGAGGCCGCCCAGGACAGGTAGTTCAGGTGGGTGGCCTCGACGCGGGTGTCGCCCAGGGCGCGGGCGGCGGAGCGGGCCAGGCCGAACACCTCCGACCAGTGGCCCCAGTGGATCCAGCGGTCGGAGAACCAGTGCATGGCCTCGGCGGTGTCGATCACCTGGCGGTGGCGTCCGGCCGCGGCGGCCGCCCGCAGGGCGGGCAGCCAGTGGATGCTCTCGGTCTCCAGCCACGCCTGCGCCTCGGCGGGGGTGTCCAGCGCGACGAGGCGGCCGGGGTCGGCGGGCGGGGCGCCGTAGCCGGGCTCGAACCAGCGTCCGGCGGTGACGGCGGTGTCCAGCAGCCAGTTCTCCAGCTTGTCCCGGGCCGCCCGGTGCGCCTGCGGGGCCTCCTCGGCCAGCAGGCGGTCGCGGGCGAACAGGCGCACCAGGTCGTGCAGGCGGTACCGGGTCGGGTAGGGCGACTGCAACAGGCCGAGTTCGACGAGCTCGTCGAGGGCGTCCTCGCTGACCCGGGGGTCGCCACAGGTGAGGACGGCGGCCGGGGCCGCGTCGAAGTGCGGGCCGGGGATCAGCGCCAGGCGGCGGAACGTCAGGCGCGCCTCGTCGGAGAGCTGCCGGTAGGACAGCATGAACGCGGTGGCGACGTGCAGGTCCCCGGCCGACAGCGCCTGGAGGCGCCGTTCCTCGTCGGCGAGCCGGTCGGCCATGTGCGCGGCGGTCCAGGAGGGGCGGCTGAGCAGCCGGGTGGCGACGATCCGCAGCGCCAGCGGCAGGTTGCCGCACAGGCGGGCGATCTGGTCCAGCTCGGCGTCGGCGGCGGGCCGCACCGCGGTGATGATCTTCTGGAGCAGGCCGACGGCCTCGGCCGGTGACAGCTCGGCGAGCGGGAGGTGGTGGACGCCCTCCAGCCCGGCCAGCGTCCGGCGGCTGGTGACCACGACCATGCCGGGCCCGTCGGCGGGCAGCAGCGGGCGCACCTGGGCCTCGTCGGCGGCGTTGTCCAGGATGATCAGTGTGCGGAGGTCCCGCATCAGCGCCCGGTAGTGCCCGGCGCGCTCGTGCGGGTCCTGCGGGACGTGCCGGTCGACGACGCCCAGGCCGCGCAGCAGGCGGGCCAGCGCGTCGGCGGGGGTGAGCGGGGACTCGTCCATGCCGCGCAGGTCGACGAACAGGCGGCCGTCGGGGAAGGCGTCGGCCAGCCGCTCGGCCGCCCTGAGGGCCAGGGCGGTCTTGCCGAGGCCGGGGCCGCCGGAGACCACGACGGTCACCGTCGGGCCCGGGTCGGCGGCCGACTCCGCCAGGCGGGACAGCGCGGCCAGCTCGCCGGTCCGCCCGGTGAAGTCGCGCACACCGCGGGGCAGCTCGTTCAGGGGCGCGCGCGAACGCCGGCGGCGGCCGGTCCGGACGGCGTCCTCCAGCGCGCGCCGCTCCTCGGGGGACAGCCCGAGGGCGCCGGCGAGCGCGGCCACGGTGCGGCGCTGGGGCGCGCGACTGCGGCCGCGTTCCATGTCGCCGATCGCCCGGACGCTGACGCCGGAGGCGTCCGACAGCTCCTCGATCGTCAGGGCGGCGGCGTGCCGGTGGCTCCGCAGCAGCGCGCCGAACGTCGCCGGTCCCCCCATGCCGTCTTCCCTCACACCCCGCCCCGCGGCCGGCCCCCGGCCGGTCCTCCCTCCAGTTCTACCGTCGGCGCTCGCGGGCGAGAGCCGTGATGACCTGCCGTGTTGGTCACACTCGGGCGGAAGGTAGCGTTTCTGCCTGTTGTTCTGCCTGGTGCCGCCGGGATGGTCCTGGTCGGATGGCGGGCACGGACGGCTCGCCGCCGATCCGGCGGACGGAAAGGGGCATGGTCTCGTTGCAGCGCGAGTCCCGCGACGACGGGTGCGGCACGCCGCTGGTCGGCCGCGCCGCCGAGCTGGGCCGCGTGCTGGCGCCGGGCCGCCCCGACTGGCGGGGCCCGCGCGACCTGCTGGTGCTCGGCGAGGCGGGCGCCGGTAAGACGGCGCTGCTGGAGACCGCCGCGCACCGCCTGCGGCAGGCCGGGACGCTGGTCCTGCGCGCCCGGGGCAACGAGGCCGAGTCGCGGTTCCCCTTCGCCGGGCTCCACCAGCTGCTGCTGCCGCTGTCGGGGGAGCTGGGCGGGCTGCCCGAGCATCTGCGCGCGCCGCTGGAGGCCGCCTTCGGGACGGTCGCCGCGCCCCGGCCGCCCGATCCGATGCTGCTGCGCATCGCCGTCCTGACGCTGGTGACCCGGACCGCCGCGCGGCGGCCGGTCGCGCTCGTCGTCGACGACGTGCAGCACTTCGACCGCGACTCGGCGGACGTGCTGGGGTTCGTGACGCGGCGGCTGGCCGACCCGGGCGTCACGGTGCTGCTGGCCGCGCGCGGCCACGTCCCTCCCCCGCGGGTGAACGCCGAGACGCCGGTGCTGACGCTGGGGCTGCTGACCGAGCGCGCGGCGACGCGGCTGCTGGACGCCCAGCTCCGGCCGCCGGTCGGCCGGGCCCGGCTGGAGCTGCTCCGGCAGGCGCGGGGCAACCCGCTGGCGATCATCGAGCTGTGCCGCGCCGCGGACCGGTCCGGGGCGCCCCTGGAGGGCGTCGCGGAGGCGCGGCTGTCGCGGCTCCAGGAGACGTTCGCCGCGCGGGCGCGCGAGCTGCCGGACGCCACGCGGCGGGCGCTGCTGTACGCGGCCGCCGACGACCACGGCGACCTGGCGACGATCACGCGGGCGGCCGGGCACGGCGCGGACCTCGGGGTGTGGCGGCCCGCCGAGGAGGCCGGGCTGGTCGTCATCACCGCCACCGAGGTGGAGTTCCGGCACCCGCTGGTGCGGTCCGCCGTCTACCGGACGGCGCCGGCGCAGTCGCGCCGGCAGGCGCACCACGACCTGGCGGCGGCGCTGGAGGACGAGCCCGAACGCGCGGCCTGGCACCGCGCCGGGGCCTGCCTGGGGCCCGACGAGTCGGTGGCCGCCGCGCTGGAGGAGGTCGCCGAGCGGGCCGCGCGGCGCGGCGGCCGGTTCGCCGCGGCGCGGGCGCTGGAACGCGCGGCCGAGTGCTCCCCGGCCGACCACGACCGGGCCCGCCGCTACGTCCGGGCGCTCGGCGCCGCCGACCGGGCGGGCGACCCCCGGTGGGTCCGCGAGCTGTACGAGCGGGTCACCCGGCTGAGCCGGGACCCCGACATGCTGGGCGCGGCGGCCTGCGGGGCGGGGCTGGCGCTGTCGATGGGCGCCCGCCAGCGCGAGGCGTTCGGGCTGATGGCGTCCGCGCTGGAGCACCGGCCGCCGCGCGACGGGCGCGTGACGCTGGCGCTGGTGTCGGTGATGGCGGCGGTGGCGTTCCAGTCCGGGCTGCCCGAGATGCGCCGGCCGCTGCCGGGGCTGCTGGCGGAGGTCCGGATCGGCCCGGCCGTTTCCGCGCCGTTCGCGGAGATGGACGGCCTCGCCTGCGAGCTGGTCGGCAAGGTGGTCCTGGCCTCGGCCGACCCCGTCGCCCACGCGCCGGCGCTGCTCGACCCCGCCGCGCGGACGCCGCTGCGCGAGCCGGCGGAGGGCGCGGCGGAGATGACGCGGCTGCTGGCGCTGGGCGCGGTCGCCTGGTACGCCGACGAGTCCGACCTGTGCGTGGAGTCGTTCCGCGCGGCGTTCGCGGGGCTCCGCGCCGGGGAGGCCATGGGAAGCGGGGCGACCTGCCTGGTGCCGATGGCCGCGGCGCTGATCGACACCGGGCGGTGGGGCGAGGCCGACGCGATGCTGGAGGAGGCCGCGGCCGTCGCGGCCGTGCACCGCCTGGAGCACGTCGCGGTCGACGTGCGGGCCCTGCGCGCGACGCTGGCGGCGCTGCGCGGGCGGCACGAGCCGCTCGGCGACGACGCCTGGACGGCGGTCGACCTGGCCGAGAACCGCGCCACCCACGCCCACCTGCTGCGCGCCGCCGCCGCGCAGGCCGAGGCGGCGGGCGACCTGGAGGACGCCTACCGGCACCTGCGGGCGCTCTACGACGACGGCACCGCCCTGCACTACGTGCTGTCGATGCGCTCGATCGTGGAGCTGGCCGCCGTCGCGCGCCGGACCGGCAGGCAGGAGGAGGCCGCCCCGCTGGTGGAGGCGGCGCGGGCCGAGGCCGGGCCGCGACCGACGGCCCGCATGGCGCTGCTGCTGCACCACGCCACGGCGCTGCTCGACGACTCCCCCGACGCCGAGCGGCACTTCCGGCTCGCCATCGTCAACCCCGCCGCCCAGCAGTGGCCGCTGCAACGCGCCCGGGCCCGCCTGGACTACGCCCGCTGGCTGCGCCGCCGTCGCCGGCCGCTGGAGGCGCGGCCGCTGCTCAGCGCCGCCCTGGAGACCTTCACCCGGCTCGGCGCGCGGGCCCCGGCCGAGCAGGCGGCGGCCGAGCTGCGCGCCAGCGGGGTGTCCGGCGAGTCCGCCCGCGCGTCCGGCGACGACCCGCTGGCGTCGCTGACCGCCCAGCAGCAGCAGATCGTCCGGCTGGCCGCCGAGGGGCTGGGCAACCGGGAGATCGCCGAACGCCTCATGCTGTCCCCCCGCACCATCGGGTCCCACCTCTACCAGGCGTTCCCGAAGCTCGGCGTGAGCAGCCGCCACCAGCTGCGCGACATCCTGGAACGCGGCTGACCCGGTCCCCGCCGCGACGTGGGCGTCCGGGACGGAGGAGGGGCGGCGACGGGGGGCTACAGTGAACCGAACGAATCGACATGCTCCCGACTCGATGGCCAGGTGCGGATGATGGGACCGGCTCTCCCGCCGGGCGGGCACGACCGTGACCGGCCGGCGTTCGTCCCCGATCCCCTCGTGCGGCGGCTGCTCGACGCCTCGGCCGAGCCCCCCTACCTGCACCAGATCGGCCCGGTGGACGGGCGGCTGGCGCTGCTGGAGGCGCAGGGGCACGCGCCCGACGACCCCCGCGTGGCGGCCGCCTTCCACGCCGCGCCGGTCGGGCCGTCCGGGCTGACGGGCTTCTGGGTGTTCCGGCCCGCCGGAGCGGCCGGGCCGCTGCCGGCCGTGGTGTACGCGCACGGCGGGCGGTGGATGCTGGGCGACGCCCACACCCACTGGCGGCTCATCAGCGCGCTGGTGCTGGCCAGCGGCGCGGCGTTCGTGGTCCCCGAGTACACCCGCACGCCCGAGGCGCGCTACCCCGTCGCCGTCGAGGAGTGCTACGCGGTGCTGGAGTGGGCCGCCCGCAACGCGGGCGGGCTGGGCCTGCGGGGCGACCGGATCGCCGTCGCCGGGGACTGCGCGGGGGCGACCATGGCCGCCGTCCTGCCCATGCTCGCCAAGCGGCGCGGCGGGCCGCGGCTGCGCGCCCAGCTGCTGTACTACCCGATGACCGACCCGCGCTGCGACAGCGGCTCCCAGGAGCGCTTCGCCGAGGGGTACCTGCTGACCCGCGAGGCGCTGCGCTGGTACTGGCAGGAGTACACCGACGACGACCGCCAGCTCGGCGAGGCCGCCGTCGCGCCGCTGCGCGCCACCGCCGAGGACCTGGCCGGACTGCCGCCCGCGTTGATCATCTCGGCCGAGGCCGACGTCGTGCGGGACGAGGCCGAGCAGTACGCGCGCCACCTGAGCCTCGCGGGCGTCCCGGTGACGTGCGTGCGCTACCTCGGCATGGTGCACGACTTCGTCTCCCTGACCGCGCTGCAACCCAGCCCGTCCTCGCGCATCGCCCTCCGGCAGGGCGCGTCGTTCCTGGCGGACGCGCTGTTCGACCGGTAGCGGGACACCGGTGACCCGGTACCGGTCGATGACCGGGAACGACTGAGTCCGGGCCGACCAGTCGACCGACCGATGCGTCCCCGGGGGCGTCGCCCCGAGGCTGGACGCATGACGAACACCGAACCCGTACTCGAAAAGGCCGCCCGCGACTTCGCCGAGGCGACCAAGAACCCTCCCTACCTGTACGACCTGGGCCCCGTCGAGGGCCGCAAGACCGTCGACGAGGTGCAGGGCGGTGACGTCCCGGTCCCCGACGCCGACGTCGAGGACCTCACCATCCCCGGCGGCCCCGGCGGAAGCGTCCGGATCCGGATCCTCCGCCCGGCGGGCGGCGAGGGGCCGCTGCCGGTCCTGCTCTACATCCACGGCGCGGGCTGGGTGTTCGGCAACGCCCACACCCACGACCGCCTGGTCCGCGAGCTGACCGTGCGGGCCGGGGCCGCCACCGTCTTCGTCGACTACAGCCTCTCCCCCGAGGTCAGGTACCCCCACGCCCTGGAGGAGATCTACGCCGCGCTGCTGTGGGTCGCCGACCAGGGCGCCGACCACGGCCTGGACGCCTCCCGCATCGCGATCGCGGGCGACTCGGTCGGCGGCAACATGACCGCCGCCACCACCCTGCTGGCCAAGCGGCGCGGCGGCCCGGCCCTGGCCGCGCAGCTCCTTTACTACCCGGTCACCGACGCCGCGTTCGACACCGGCTCCTACGAGCGGTTCGCGACCGGCTACTTCCTCAGCCGCGAGGGCATGCGCTGGTTCTGGGACCAGTACACCACCGACGAGGCGCAGCGCGCCGAGATCACCGCCTCGCCGCTGCGCGCCACCCCCGAGCAGCTCGCCGGGCTGCCGCCGGCGCTGGTGATCGTCGCCGAGGCCGACGTGCTGCGCGACGAGGGCGAGGCCTACGCGGCCAAGCTGCGCGAGGCCGGCGTCCCGGTCACCGCCGTCCGCTACCAGGGCGTCATCCACGACTTCGTGATGCTCAACGCGCTGCGCGACACCAACGCCGCCAAGGCCGCCACCCGGCAGGGCGGCGAGTTCCTGCGCGACGCCCTGCACCCCTGATCCGGCCCGCGCGAACCGCAGGAGCTCATCACATGTCCACACCCACCGTCGTCCTCGTCCACGGGGCCTTCGCCGACGCCTCCGGCTTCGCCCGGCTCATCCCCGAGCTGCGCGCCGACGGCGTCCCGGTGCTCGCGCCGGCCGTCCCCAACCGCGGCCTGAGCGGCGACGCCGCCTACATCGCCTCGGTCGTCCGCCAGATCGACGGCCCGGTCGTGCTGGTCGGCCGCTCCTACGGCGGCGCGGTCATCACCGTCGCCGGCGTCGAGGACAACGTCACCGCCCTGGTCTACCTGGCCGGCTACGCGCTGGAGGAGGGTGAGAGCCTGGGCGAGCTGCAGGGGCGCTTCCCCGACCCGCCGCTGGCCTCGGCGCTGGTGCGGCGCGAGTACCCCACCGGCGTCCCGGGCGGGACCGGCACCGACGTGTACGTGGACCCCGACCGGTTCCACGCCGTCTTCGCCGCCGACGTCGACGCCGAGCTGGCCGAGGTCCTCGCGGTGACCCAGCGCCCGCTGGCGGCCGCGGCGTTCGCCGAGCCCGCCACCGCGGCTGCCTGGCGGACCAGGCCGTCCTGGGGCACGGTCTCGACCGCCGACCAGACCATCAACCCCGACGTCGAACGCTTCGGCTACCAGCGCGCCGGCGCCACCACCGTCGAGATCGACGCCTCGCACCTGGTGATGCTGTCGCGCCCCAAGGAGGTCGCCGCGGTCATCCGCGACGCCGTCCGCGCCACCGCCTGACCCGCACCACCCTCTTTCCGATCAGGAGCAACCCATGACCTCTCCCACCGTCGTCCTCGTGCACGGCGCCTTCGCCGACGCCTCCAGCTGGCGCCCGGTGGTCGCCCGCCTGCGCGCCGCGGGGACGAACGCGCGCGCCGTGGCCAACCCGCTGCGCGGCCTGACCCACGACGGCGAGTACGTCGCCTCCCTCGTGAGCCAGATCGACGGCCCCGTGGTGCTGGTCGGCCACTCCTACGGCGGCCCGGTCATCACCCACGCCGCCGCCGTGGCCGCCAACGTCACCGGCCTGGTCTACGTCGCCGCCTTCGGCCTGGACACCGGCATGAGCGCGCTGTCGTCGGTGGAGGGCTTCCCGCCCGCCGAGCTCGGCACCGCGCTCGTCCCCGCCGCCTACCCCGACGGCGAGGGCTCGGCGACCGAGTTCACGATCGACCCGGCGAGGTTCCACTCGGTGTTCTGCGCCGACCTGCCCGCCGAGGACGCCGCGTTGATGGCCGCCTCCCAGCGCCCGGTCGCCGAATCGGCCCTCGCCCAGCCCCTGGCGGTCGAGCCCGCCTGGAAGCGCCTGCCGAGCCGGTTCGTCGTGGCCGCCGCCGACCACGCCATCGACCCCGGCGCGCAGCGCGCGGCGGCCGCGCGCGTCGGCGCCGACACCGTCGAGCTCGACGGCGCCTCGCACGCCGTCGCCCTGTCCCGCCCCGACGAGGTCGCCCAGGTGATCGGCGCCGCCGCCGGCGCGTGACCACCCGCCACGGGGCCCGGCGCGACGTGACCGCGTCGCCGGGCCCCGTGGAGTGGTGGACGGTGGCGCGCCGGCGGGCCCGGCCCCGGCCGATGGTCAGCCCTGTTCCGTCGCGGGTTCCGGGTCGCGGTCCGAGGGCGGCCAGACGTACGGCAGGTCGCCGGGCACGCCCGGGAAGATCGGGCCGTAGTGGTCGGGGTCCTTGCGCACCAGCGCCGACCGGTGGCTGAGGTGCAGGGCGTCGTCGCCCAGCCACGGCGGGAGCTCGCCGGCCGCGCCCAGTTCCCGCTGGGCGCGGGGCTCCGCGATGCCCCGGACCGCGGCCAGCTCGGCCGTCAGGGTGGCGTTGCAGGTGTCCCGGTGCCCCAGCGAGCACCAGTGCCGGCAGACCTCCATCCCGTAGCGGACCAGGGCCTCCTCGTACCCGGCCCACATCCGCACCGCCGGATGGCGCCGCCAGCCGTAACCCGGCACCGTCAGGGCGCGCAGGATCTGCAGCGTCTCGACCCGCTGCTTGCCCAGCCTGCGCCAGTCCAGGACGCGCGCCGTGGCGGCGAAGTCCGCGTACGGCAGGAAGGTCTGCACGATCGCCCCCACCCTCGATCATGGTCGTCGATTCGTCACCCACCGTAGCCGCACCCCGCCGCCGGGACGGGACGGGGGTCCGTGCGGCCCGTCCTGGCGCCGGTGTCAGCCGGGCCAGGACGGGTAGCCCCCACCTGGAAGATCGTTGAACGTGAGGGGGCGTCCATGGAGTACGAGGCCGAACGGGAGATGCCGGCCGACAGCCGCACGGTGTTCGGCGTCGCCGCCGACGTGGGGACGATGGAGCGGTGGCTTCCCCAGGGGATCGACGTGCGGCGGATCGCGACCGACCTGGTCGAGGGCGAGGCCGACGGGGACGAGGTGCTGATGCGGGCGGTCCCGGACCAGCTCCGCCTGGAGTGGGGGCTGCACGGGCGCCCGGACTACACCGGCTGGATCCAGGTGATGGACCGCGCCGACGGGGCCAGCACCGTGGTGGCGCACCTGTCCTTCCTCGGGGGCCAGCCCGAGGCGAGCGGCGCGACGCGCGACAGGGAGGCCACCCAGCGGCTCCTGGAACGGTCGCTGGACCGCCTCGCCGACCTGGTGGGGCAGCAGGCCGCCCGGACGGCGCGCTGACCGCAGCGCCGGTTCACCGCCCGCCGCGGGGGCGGAGCCGGTCCGGCAGCGGCGCCAGCGGGAACACCCGCCAGAAGTAGGCGTCGGCCGCGTGCTGGTCGCCGGGGTAGTTGACGGCCTCGGCGATGCGGCCCCGCTCGATCCGGAAGGCCAGCGCCCAGGTGGTGTCCAGGCCCCGCGGGGTCGTGCTCCAGCCGCGGTGCAGGTCGACGACCCACGGCCCGTCGGCCGCCAGGAAGATCGGCTCGGCCCGGAACCCGGCCCGGGCGAGCTCGGCGAAGAAGGCCAGGACCTCGTCCACGCCCCGCTTGACGCCCGCCAGCGGGTGGTGGCCGGGGATGGTCCACCTGATGTCCGGGGCGAAGAACCGGTCGCGCAGCGCCCGCAGGTCGTTGGCGGCGTAGGCGGCGTAGTAGCCGCGGATCAGGGTGACGTTCGGGTGCTCGGCCGCGGGCGGCGCGGCCGCCGCCTCCCTGGCGGGCAGGGCGGCGGCGGCCGCCATCCCGGCGGCCGACACGCCCGCGGCGCGCAGCAGGGTCGTACGGGAGATCTCGGACATGGGGAGGACTCCTTGCAGTGTTCTGTGAGGGGCGCGGTTCAGCGGTAGCGTCCGACGACGTCACGGATCAGGCCGTCGCGGACCAGGAACGCGTAGAAGAAGGTCTCGCCGGCACCGCCGCGGGTGGAGAAGCGGTAGTCCAGCACGTACCGCCCGCCGTCCCACCGGCTCCCGGTGATCTCGTAGCGGCCGCCGGCCCGGAGCACCTCGGGCACCAGGAAGCGGTCCATGATCTCGGCGCGCGAGGGGTAGATCCGCCCGACGCTGTCGAACCGGGCGTCGGCGGCGAAGGTGGCCGCCACCGCCCGCTCGTCACCGGCGTTGGCCGCGTCGGTGAAGCGCCGCGCGACCCGTTCGGCCTCCGCCCGGCCGGCCGGGGCGGCCGCCGGCGCCGCGGCCGGAGGGGCGCCGTCCTCCGGCGCGCTCGAACATCCCGTCACCGCCGTCAGGGCCGCGGCCGCGAGGGCGATACGCCGGCCGAATCGCATCTTCGTCTCCGTTCCGCCGGATCCGCTCCACGGGGCCCGGCCTGTCCAGGAAAACGCGGTTTCCGGGGATGCGTCCAAGACCTTTCGCCATACAGTTGGCGCATAGGTCATCGCCGGACGGAGGGCGGCGCCATGGACGTGGACACCGGTGCGCTGCGCTGCTTCGTGATGGTGGCCGAGCAGCTGAACTTCACCCGCGCCGCCGAACGGCTGTTCCTGTCCCAGCCCACGCTCAGCCGCCGGATCCGCCGCCTGGAGGAGGACCTGCGCACCCCGCTGTTCGAGCGGACCGGCCGCGAGGTCCTGCTGACCCCGGCCGGGGAGGCGTTCCTGCCCCTGGCCCGCGGCCTGCTCGCCGACTGGCTGACCGCGCAGCGCACCGTGCGGACCGTGGCGGCGGTCGGCTCCCGCGTCCTGCGGGTCGGCTTCGAGGCGTCCGGCGCGGGCTCGCTGGCGACCCGCGCCTACACCGAGTTCATGCGCCGCCACCCCGACTCCACCGTCGAGCCCAAGCGGTTCGACTGGGGCGGGGAGGTCGCGGCGCTGCACGAGGGGCTCGTGGACGTCGCCTTCGTCTGGCTGCCCGCCGACACCACCGGGCTGCACACCGAGATCGTGACCGTGGAGCGCCGCATGGCGGGCCTGGCCGCCCGGCACCCCCTGGCCGGCCGCGCCGACGTGTCGATCATGGATCTGGCCGACGAGCCGATCGTGTGGACCAGGCGGGCCCCCCGGGCGTGGGTCGACTGGTGGGCGGTCAACCCCCGCCCCGACGGCCGCGAACCGGTCTGGGGCCCCGAGAACGACAACGTCGAGGAGATGCTGGAGCACGTGGCCTCGGGGCAGGCGATCTGCATCAGCCCCGAGTCGATGAGCCTGAACTACGGCAGGCCCGACCTCACCTGGCTCCCCGTCCGGGACATCGCGCCGCTGCGCGTCGCCCTGTGCTGGCCGGTGACCAGCGCCAGCCCGTCGGTGGCCGCCTTCGCCGCCGTCGTCAGGCGGCTGTCGGGGCGTTCCTGACCCGGGGGCACGAGGTGTCGTCCTCGTTCATCCCGGCGGCGCCGCCCACGCCCCGTCCGGTCTCCCGGACCACCCGGCCTGGCGGACGTCGCGTCGCGTGGCGGTGGCACCGGGGCCGCGGGGTCCCGGTGCGCATATTCGTTCAAGACCGGCGCCACTCCTCCAGCCCATGATCGACGGCACGACCGCCATGCGTTGCAGAGGAGAGAACTATGCGTCGTGTCGTCATGGCCCTGGTCACGGCCGGGGTGATCGCGGGCGGGCTCGTCGGCGTCTCCGCCCTTCCCGCGGCCGCCGACGAGACCGGGAGCGTCCGCATCACCTCCGACACCCCGAAGAACCGCGAGTGGTAGGGCTCTAGCCGCCCGAACGGCCGCAGACGCGAAGGCGCCCTCCCGGAGGTCCTCCGGGAGGGCGCGAGCGTCTCCGGCCCGCTCGCGGCGGCCCGGCCGAGCGGGTGCCGGTCCGGGTGCCGCCTACCCGAATGGGGCGGTACGCGTCGCAGGGCGAAAGGGCGGATGGACGAGACTGCCGGCCCTCCCCCCGCACCCACGAGTCTCCTTGCATGACCGAGCTTCGGCGGCAGATCGTCCGGCTGACGGTACCGATGATGGCCGCGCGGCTCCTGGCCATCCTCGTCCCCATCCTGATCATCGGGATGCTGGGCTGGATGGACGGTGAGGCCCTCCAGATCCGTTCGCTCTACATGCCGATGGCGTTCCTGTTCTTCGCCCTCCAAGCGATCTTCGATGTCGCCACCCAGACGATCATGGCGTTGCGGAGCGGGCGCGGCGAGCACGACGCCGGGCCCACGCTCGCGAGCATGGCGCTCGTCTGGCTCGTGGGCGGGCTCGTGTTCGCGGGCGCCCTGAGCGCGGGCGCCCCGGCGCTGGCGGAGGTGCTGGGCGCGCCGCCGGAGAGCGCGGACCACTTCGCGTGGTTCCTGCGCTGGATGGCGTTCGCGAACATGACCCTGGCCGGGCCGGTGCTGTGCGCGGCGGCGCTGCGCGGTACGGGCCGGGCGGGAACCGCGGCGCTGATCGTGCTGGTGGGCAGCGTGCTGGAGGTGGCGGGCCTGGCGGTGCTGGGGTTCGGCGCCGACATGGGCACCGCCGCCCTGCCGCTGGCCACCGTGCTCAACGGTCTCGTCGGGGGCGCGCTCGGCATCGTCCTGGTGTCCCGGGCCGGGCTTCTGGGCGGGTGGGGCTGGCAGCGCGAGGTGCTGCGCTACCTTCCGCAGACCGGCCTGCCGGTGTGCATGTCCAGCCTCGTGATGTTCGGGATGAACCTGGCCTTCGTGCGCATGCTCAGCCCCTTCGGCCCGACCGTGATCGCCGGGTTCGCCACCGCCGCCACGGTGCAGAACCTGCTCGTCATGCCCGCCCTCACCCTCGGCTCGGCGTCGGCGATCGTCATGAACCAGCGGCTCGGCGCGGACCGGCCGCAGCTCGCCCCGGTCCTGCGCACGGCACTCCGGATCACCGTGGCGGTCTACGCCGTGATCACCCCGGTGGTGTGGCTGTCGCGCGGTCTCATCGGGAGCGTGACGGCCGAGAACGGGCGGATCGCGGAGGAGACGGCCCGGTACTTCGCGATCGTCGCGCCGAGCTACCTGGCCCTCGCCCTGGTCCTGGCCGTGATGATGGCGCTCCAGCAGGTCGGCGGTGTGCGGATGGCGCTGTCGGCGACGGTGCTGTACGTCGTGCTGACGGTCGCCGTCGGCGCCTGGGCGAGCCAGGGCGCCGACGGTCCGGTGCCGCTGTACTCGGTGATGAGCGCGATGAACGTCGGCGGCCTGCTGGCGGTGGCCGGGGCGCTGGCCTTCGTGCGGCGGCAGGACCGGCGCCGGCTGGACCGCCCTGCGGCGCAACGGGTCCGGGCCTAGTTTGACGGGCCGGCCGGTGGGCCAGTTGCGCCGGATGGCGGCGTTGAGTGCCACGATGCGTTGCCGCAGCCAGAACGGGAACGCCTGGCCAGAGATGGGCCAGGCTGAAGGCGCGCACCGCACCCTCGGCGGTGGTGCTCGGCATCAGCCGCGGCCCCGCCCGCGCCGCCGCGTTGGCAGGACGTGGTCGTCCAGGTGGACGTAGAGCGCGGTCACCAGGGCGTCCAGGTTTGTCTTCACGCACCGGCCATGGCGTGAAACGCCGACGGGCGGTGGGGCGACCGCCGTGTGGAGGTCGCCCCACCGCCCGTCGGGCGTTGCGGCCGGGATCTGTCAGGAGCGCTTGGGGGCGACCCGGTCGCCGGTCCGGACGTGGGTCCGGATGATCTCCGCGACGCGCTCCAGGTGGTCGTCCAGGAAGAAGTGCCCGCCCGGGAACACGAACGCGTCCCCGCCCCGCGTGCCGTGCTCCCGCCAGGCCATCGCGTCCTCGACCGGGGTCAGCGGGTCGGCGTCGCCCGCCAGGACGACGATCGGGCAGTCCAGCGGCGGTCCCGGCTCGTACCGGTAGGTGTCGATCGCCTGGTAGTCGCCCCGGGCCACGGGCAGGATCATCCGGACGAACGCGGGGCTGTCCAGCAGGCGCGCGTCCGTGCCGCCGAGCCGGGCCATCTCGTCGAGCAGCTCGCGGTCGCCCATCGGGTGGGCGCCTTCCTGCCTGCTGCGCGAGGGGGCGCGGCGGCCGGAGACGATCAGCACCGGGGGTGGCGTCTCCAGCCGCCGCGCCACCTCGAACGCCACGATCGCGCCCATGCTGTGCCCGAAGAACGCGGCGGTGGGGAGGGCGGCGGCCTCGGCGGCGATCCGGTCGGCCAGCTCGCGCAGGTCGACGACGACCGGTTCACGGCGGCGGTCCTGCCGTCCGGGGTACTGCGTGACCGTCACCTCGACGGCCGGGCCGAGCGCGGCCGACAGCGCGTGGTAGGCCCCCGCCGATCCTCCCGCGTAGGGGAAGCAGAGCAGGCGGGGCGCCCCCTCCCCGGCCGGATGGAACCGCCGGAACCATCCGCCCGTGTCGGTCCCCATCGGTCAGCGCGCCGGAGTCGTGTGCTCGTCCAGCATCGCCTCGAAGTCGTCCTGCCCGTTGGAGCGGGGGAACGGCTCGTCCGGCACCGGCACCCCGAGGAACCGGCACAGCGGCTCCCAGCCCTGGGTGACCTGGAAGACCAGCAGGCGCCCGGGGTCGACCTCCGCGCGGACCGCCCGGTTGTGCTCGGCGAAGACCCGCTTGGCGTGGTCGGCGTCGGTGAACCTCCCGCCGAACTGGCCGTCCCACACCACTTCGCGGGACATCTTTCGCATCTCGGTCAGCACGGGGCTGGCCGCGGGCGAGTCGTCCATCGCGGCGCGGTGGATGGTGGAGCGGGCGCTGTCGTACCAGCCCTCCGGGTCGCGGACGGTGTGGATCACCTTGGCCTGCGGGTAGTGGGCGACCAGGTCGCGCCAGAACCGGGCGCCGGGCCAGTCGACGCTCGACCGGTAGCCGCGGTACACCTCGTCCCAGTCGGTGGGTCCGCCCTGGGCCGCCTTGCTCCACAGCGGGATCTCGTCGGGGCGCTCCAGCATCCCCAGCATGTGGTGGCAGGGTCCGAACCCGAGCGTCTCCAGCGCGGCTTTGAGGGAGAACGTTCCGGTCCGGCCGAATCCGGTGCCGATGACTTCGAGCATGCCTCACTCCTTCGAGGTGACGGGTTGTCTTCGAGAGCTGGTCGGGGCGCGGTCAGGCGCCGCGCAGCAGGACGGCCCACACCGTCGCGCCCGGCCCGAAGGCCATCGCGACGCCGTGCTCCCCGGGGCCGAGGGGGCGCTCCTCCTGGAGCCGCGCCAGGACCGCGAGGACGGCCGGGGCCGCGGTGTTGCCGTACTCGCGCATGACGGCGCGCGACGCGGCGACCGACTCGTCCGGGAGGCCGAGCTCCTCGGTGACGCGGTCGATGATGCGGCGTCCGCCCGGGTGGGTCGCCCACCAGACGATGTCCTCGCGGCGCAGGCCGTGGTCGGCCAGCAGCGCGTCGACGGGCTCGGCCACGGCGGCGGCGGTGACGTCGGGCATGGTCGGCGCCAGCCGGATGTCGAGGCCCCGGTCGCCGACGTGGACCTGGAGGTCGTCGGCGTGGCGCGGGACCCGCAGCAGCCGCGAGCCGAGGACGTCCAGGCCCGCCGTGCCGTCCCGCCCCGGCCGCATGACCACCGCCGCGGCGGCGTCGCCGAACAGGGTGAGCACGACGGCCTGTTCCTTGTCGTAGGGCGGCGGCTGGAGGTGCGGGGAGAACAGGTCGACGCACAGCAGCACCGCGGGGCGGCCGTGCGCCCGCACCCAGTCCCGGCCGGCGGTCAGGGTCGGGACGGCCGCGTAGCAGCCCATCGGGCCGAGCGAGAGGAACTCGGTGTCGGGGCGCATGCCGGTCTCGTGCACGAGGGCGTCCAGGCCGGGGGCCGAGTGCGTCGTGGTGGTGGTCGTGACCAGCAGGCCGACCTCGTCGGGGCGGAGCCCGGCGCGGTCCAGCGCCTGCCCCACCGCCTGGCGGCCGAGCAGGCGCGCCTCGGCGAGCCCGCGTTCCATCCGGCGCGCCGGGCCCCAGGTGCGGGGGTCCTCGACGAGCGGGTTCAGCGCCATTCCCTTGGTCTCGATCGCCGAGCCCCGGACGATGTCGGCGACGTCCCCGCCGCCCTCATCTCCCCGGAGGAACATGGCGAGCTCGTCCATCTTGACCTGGGGGGGCGACACGAAGGTGACAGAGGTGATCCTGGCCGACGCCATGCGGACGTCCTTCCTGGGCGGTCTCTCGCAGCTCAGGCCATGCTCGGTCCCCCCGGGGCGGGGGCATAAGGCACCGATGGACGCGCGTGCAGCCGGTTGAAAGTGCATACCCGGTTGGCCGGGTGTCCCCCGGAGGGCCGCCGGCCGTCCGGGGGGCGGCTCAGGCCGCCGAGATCATCCCCTGCTTGATGGCGATCACCACGGCGGCGGTGCGGTTGGGCGCGCCGAGCTTGAGCATGACGCTGGTGACCAGCCGCTTGGCGCCGTGGTCGGAGATCGACAGGCGGCGCGCGATCTGCTTGTTGCTCAGCCCCTCGGCCAGCAGCGCCAGCGTCTCGTTCTCCCGCGGGGTCAGCACCGCGGGCCGCGCGGCGCCGCCGGGCAGCGGCGAGCCCACCCGGGCCAGCAGTTCCCGGCCGACCCGCGCCGGCATCGGCATCTCCCCCAGCATCATCCGGTCGATCGCCTCCCCCAGGTCGTGCGCGGTCAGGTCCTGCTGGATCAGGAAGCCGTCGGCCGCCGTCCCGCCGAACGCCGAGCCCGACGCCTCGACCTCGTCGAGCAGCAGCAGCACCTTGGTGCGCCGCGCGGCGGTGAGCTCGGCCGCGTCCGCGACCTCCGCCCCGGTCACGACGAGCACGTCCACCTCGTCGGCGGCGACGACCTCGTCCGCTCCCCATCTGGTCGTGCAGTAGCGCACCTCCTCGACGCGCGGCAGCATCCGCAGCACCGCCTCGAGCCCGCGCCCCACGACCACGTTCTTGGCGTAGATCACAACATTCAGCCGGCAGGTCACGATGTTCTCCGTCATCGACGCGTATCCCTCTGGTGTCGCCCGGACTTGTCGTTCCTCCGCCATCAAAAGTGATCACTAGTCGGTCAGGCCAGAGTGGTGTCGTCTTCCAGCCATCCCCGAAGGAACGGCATCCGCTCCAACGCGCGCACGACGGTGGCGCCGAGATCGGACAGGCCGGGCCGCCAGGCGGCGAACGCGCCGGGCCGCCGCAGGCACGGCCCCTCGGGGACCGCGACGAAGGTGCCCCCGGAGGCGGTGACCAGCACCCGGCCCGCGGCGTGGTCCCAGGCCAGCGCGTCGGGGACGACGGCCATGTCGGCCCGGCCGGTCGCCACGTAGGCGAGGGCCAGCGCCGACGAGCCGATCCGCCGCACGTCGGCGGCGGCGAGCAGCTCGGCGAACAGCGCGAACTCGGCGGGGTCCGGGGTCGTTCCGGCGCGGGGCAGGTCCGCCAGGATCATCGGCACCGGGCGCTCGGGCGGCGGTTCCACGGCGCGTCCGTCGCGCAGGAGCACGCCGCCCGCGGCGGTGTGGAGCTCGTCCCGCGCGGGCTCGTACACGCAGCCCCCGACCGGCTCCCCGCGCACGGTCAGGCCGATGGACACGCAGTACAGCGGCAGGTCCCGCGAGAAGTTGTGGGTGCCGTCGATCGGGTCGACGTACCAGAGGACCTCCCCGTCGCCGTCGGCCCCGCCCTCCTCCCCCACGACTGCCGAGCCCGGGCACGCCGCGGTCAGCTCCGCCCTGAGCATCTCCTCGACGGCGGTGTCGGCCTCGGTGACGACGTCGTGGGCGTGGCCGCCCGGCTTGCCGCGGGCGCCGGTCCCGGCCCCGGCCAGCAGCGCGCGGCCCGCCCGGCGGGCGGCGTCCGCCGCCGCGCGCACCAGGGCCCCGATGTCGTCGGCTGTCTCGTCCTGGATCGTCATCCGGGCACGGTAACGCCGGTGTGCGCGGTTCGCGCGCCCGAACGGGCAGGCCCGTTCGGGCGCGGCTCAGACAAGGCAGAGTTCGGCCAGTCTGATCCCCAGTTCGAACCGGGTGCGCGCGTCCAGTTGCGCCATCGTCCGCCGCACGTGACGCTGCACGGTCCGCTGCGACACCCTCAGCCGGGCCGCGACCGCGGCGTCGGTCAGGCCGGCCGCCAGCAACACCATGATCTCCCGCTGTAGACCGCTGAACGGCTCCCTCGTGACCGGCGGACGTACAACGTCGTTCACTTCGCCCCCTCGTGTGTTCCCCGTGACCACGCTCCCGAAAGTACGACACGGGTCGGACGGAAATAAGGCGTTCTCCGCTTTCACATGATCACTCAGCGTGCTTTCCTCCGCTTTGACTTGGAATGACGGAAAGTGTTGCTATTCCTTTCCGGGAATTGCCGTCCAGGCATGCCCATCCAGGCAGTGCACAAGCGCGGCTGGTCAGGGGTGACGCCGCCGCCGGGCCGGTGGCGACACTGATCGCGCACCGGCTGACCAAGCGAGGCGAGGAGGCTTCCATGACGGGGCAGACCCTGACCGAATCCATCGACGAGACGCGGACCTGGCTGATCCAGCGGATCGCCGAGTACCTGCAGAAGGACGCCGCGGAGATCGACGTCGACGCGACCTTCGAGGCGCAGGGCCTGGACTCGATGGCCGCGCTGAGCCTCTGCGACGACATCGAGGACCAGATGGGGCTGGTGGTGGAGCCGACCCTCGCCTGGGACCACCCCACCATCGACGCGATGGCCGCCTTCCTGGTCAAGACGGCCGCCGAGTCCGGGGCCCGCTGACCGATGGACCTGGAGCGGCGTCGCTGGCCGCCGGAGCCCACCGCGGGCGAGCTGAAGCTGCTCGCCGAGGTGGCCGTGTCCCGGGTGTGGACGGACGGGCCGTGGACGGCCGAGGTCGAGCGCCGCATGGAGCGGCTGACCGGCGCCCCGCACGCCGTGGCCTTCAACAGCTGCACCTCGGCGCTGCACGCCGCCCTGCACGCGATGGGCTGCGCGCGGGGCAGCCGGGTGGCGGTCCCCTCGCTGACGTTCGCGGGCACCGTCACCGGAGCGGCGCACATCGGCGCGGAGCTGGTGTTCACCGACGTGCGGCCCGACACCCTCACGCTCGTCGACGACCCGCCCGAGGCCGACCTCGTGATCGCCGTCGACCTGCACGGGGTCCCGCACGGCCTGCCGCGCGACCGGGTGGCGGGACGGCCCGTCCTGACCGACGCGTGCCAGTCGATCGGCACGCTGTGGGACGGGCGGCACGTCGGGGCGGTGGGCACGCACGCCTGGTCGTTCTCCTCGGCCAAGCTGGTGGCCGCCCCCGACGGCGGCGCCGTCACCACCGACGACGCCGGCCTGGCCGAGCGGCTGCGGGAGCTGCGGGACTACGGCGTGCCCGCCGGCGCCTCGCGCTCGAACGCGGGCGTGGTGTGGGCCGGCGGCCACAACTGGCGGCCGTCCGAGCTGACGATGGCCATGGTGGCGCACCGGCTGGCGGAGACCGGCCGGTGGGCCGCGCGCGCCCGGGACGTCACCGACCGCGTCCACGCGGCCATGGACCGGGCCGGGCTGTGGCACCAGACCGCCGCGGGGCCGGCCGCCCCCGCATGGCACAAGATCCGCTTCGGGGTCCCCGGCTGGCACCCCGAGCGCGCCGACCGCCTGGAACGGGCGCTGGCCGGCGCGGGGGTGCCGACGCACCGCTGGGGCCGGTCACCCCTGCACCTCCACCCGGCCTTCGGCCGGGCCGGCGGCGACCGGCCGCCGGTGGCGGAGGCCGCGGCCGCGGGCACGCTGTGCCTGGGCACCGAGGCCGCACCCCCTATGACCTGGAACGACGATGAGGTGGACCGGGTCTGCCGCATCCTGGAAACGATCGTGGAAGGCTGACGATGGAGAACCCTGTCGTTCGGATCGGCATCATCGGCGTGGGCAACTGCGCCCGCGCACTGCTGGAGGGCACGGCGTACTACCGTTCCGCACCCGACCTCACCGCCGGGCTGATGTTCCCGGAGGTCGGACCGTACGGCCCCGGCGCCCTGGAGCCCGTCGCCGCCTGGGACGTGGACGTGGAGAAGGTCGGCAAGGACCTGTGGTCGGCGCGCACCGCCGGGCAGAACCTCGACGTCGGCATCCCGCAGGGCGACCTGCTGCCGGTCGGCGCGGACGTGCGCGTGTCGCGCGCGCCCGCCCTGGACGGCGCCGGCGCCAAGTACCGCGAGCGCGTCACCGTCGCCGACGAGGAGCCCGCGGGGCGGGCCGACGACCGCGAGGAGATCATCGAGCGGATCCGGTCCACCGGGGTGGACGTGCTCCTCAACTACCTCCCGGTGGGCTCCCAGGGGGCCACCGAGTGGTGGGCCGGGGTCGCCCTGGAGGCGGGCGTCGGGTTCGTCAACAACGTGCCGGTGTTCATCGCCCGCAAGGACGAGTGGCGGGACCGGTTCCGCGCCGCGGGGCTGCCGCTGATCGGCGACGACATCAAGTCGCAGCTCGGCGCCACCTACCTGCACCGGGTGCTGGTACGGGCCTTCTCGGACCGGGGCATCACCCTGGACCGCACCTACCAGCTCAACGTCGGCGGCAACATGGACTTCTACAACATGCTCGAACAGGGCCGGCTGGCCTCCAAGCGCACGTCGAAGACGTCCGCGGTCACCGACGCCTACGACGGCGAGCTCGCCGCGGAGGACGTGCACATCGGCCCCTCCGACTACGTGCAGTTCCTCGGCGACACCAAGAAGGCGTTCATCCGCTGCGAGGGCCGCGGGTTCGGCGGCGCGCCGATCGACATGGAGATCCAGCTGACGGTGCCGGACTCGCCGAACTCGGCGGGTGTGGTCATCGACGCCGCCCGGATCGCCAAGCTGGCGATGGACCGCGGCGACACCGCCGTCGACGAGTGGGTGTCGGCGTGGCTGTTCAAGGCCCCGCCGCGCGCGGTGGCGCAGGAGTCCGACCAGGTGGCCCGCGAGCGCCTGGCGCTGTGGACGGCCGGCCGGGAGCGGGACTGACGGAGGCCGGGTGAGGGGACGGCCGAGCCGCCGCGGGCGGCCCGGCCGTCGCCGTGCCCGCGGGCGGAGGTGACGATCCTTGAGCACGACCACCACGATCACCAGTGACCTGGCCGGTCCGATCCGGCTGGTGTTCGTCTTTCCGGGTCAGGGGGCGCAGTGGGTGGGCATGGGCCGGGGGCTGCTGCGGTCCAGCCGGGTGTTCGCCGAGACGCTCGACGAGTGCGCGGCGGCCGTCGAGGCCGAGCTGGGCTGGTCGCCGCGGTGGCGCCTGGAGCAGGACGCCCCGCTGTCGGCCGTGGACGAGATCCAGCCGACGCTGTGGGCGTTCCAGGTCGCGCTGAGCGCGGTCTGGTCCGACTGGGGGGTGCGGCCCGACCTCATCGTCGGGCACAGCATGGGTGAGATCGCCGCCGCCACGGCGGCCGGCGCCCTGAGCGTCGCCGACGCCGCCGCGGTCGTGTGCCGGCGGGCCGTCCTGCTGCGGCGGCTGGGCACGGTCGGGGCGATGTGGGCGGTCGGGCTCGGCGAGAAGGAGGCCGAGGCCGCGATCGGCGCGTACGCCGACCGGGTGTGCGCCGGTGTGCTCAACAGCGACCGGTTCACCGTGCTGTCGGGCGATCCCGAGGCGATCGGGCGGATCGTCGCGCCGCTGCGCGAGCGCGGGGTCTTCTCCCGGCGGGTGGCCGTCGGGTACGCCTCGCACGGGCCGCAGGTCGAGCCGATCCGGGACGCCCTGCTGGAGGCGCTGGCCGGGGTCCGGTCCCGGCCGCCGCGCGTCCCGCTGCGCTCGACGGTCTGGGACCGGGCGGTCGAGGGCGCCGAGCTGGACGGCCCCTACTGGATGGAGAACGTGCGGCGGCCCGTGCGGTTCGGGCCCGCCGTCCGGTCCGTCCTCGGCGACGGCGGGCCGGCGCTGTTCGTGGAGATCAGCCCCCATCCGCTGCTGGTGTCCGCCGTCGGGGACGCCATCGAGGCCACGGGCGCCACGGCGGCGGCCGTCCCCTCGCTGGTGCGCAAGCAGCCGGACCTGGAGACCCTGCTGGCCGCGCTCGGCACCGTGTACGCGGCCGGCCGCGACCCCGACTGGTCCCGCGTGCGCACGGGCGGGCTGCGGGTGCCGCTGCCCGCGCAGCCCTGGCAGCGGCGCGGCTTCTGGCTGGACCTCTCCCCTGCGTGACGCCCCGGGAACCGCGTCACGCGCAACGGCGGCGGCCCTGGACTCCTCGGAGTCCAGGGCCGCCGTCGCGTCCGGGCGCGGGAGCGCCGCCGACTCAGCCCAGCGCCGGGACGCGGGCCGTCGACTCGGTGACGATCCTGCGCAGCTCGCCCGAGCGGACGACCTCGGCGACCCGCGCGATGTCGTCCTGGAGCGGGCGGTCCCCCGACAGGAACGGCGACAGCTTGCGGATCATGATGTACGCGGCTCCGGTCGCCGGGCTGAGGCAGTCGAGCCCGCGCAGGTCGGCGGCCTGGCACAGGGCGATCAGGTGGATCGCGGTCACCTCCCGGACCAGCTCCACGACCGTCCGGGCGTCCCGCGCGGCGATCGTGCCCATGCTCACCTTGTCCTGGTTGTGCGCCTCGGTGGAGCGGGAGAAGGAGGTGGCCGGGGTCGTCCCCCGCAGCGCCTCGGCGACCAGCGACGACGCGCTGAGCTGCATGCCCTTGAACCCGTGGTGCAGCCCCGCGTCCCAGCTGCCGGTCTCGTAGCGGGGGATGAGGTTCGGCGTCAGCCCGTTGTTGAACTTCTCGTCGACGACCAGTTCGAGCTGGCGGTCGAGGAGGTCCCCCACGCTCGCCACCGCGATCTTGAGGGAGTCCATCACCTGGCCGACGTGCCCGCCGTAGAAGTTGCCGCCGTTCAGCACGCGTCCGGCCGGGTCGAACAGCGGGTTGTCGTTGGAGGAGTTGACCTCGATCTCCAGCATCCGCTCGGTCCACCCGAGGGTGTCGCGCAGCACCCCGACCACGTGCGGGGCGCACCTGATCGAGTACCGGTCCTGGATCGGCCGTTCGAGCTGGCGGTAGCCCTCCCCCGCCCAGTCCCCGTCGGCGCCGTTCCCGGTGCCGGCGGCGTCCGGGTCGTCCAGCAGCTCCCGGACGGCGCGGGCGCTGGCGAGGACCCCCTCGAACGGCTTCTGCCGGAACAGGAACTCGTCGAAGTGGGCCGGGTTCCCCATCAGCACCTGGCTGGCCATCGCCGTGCACAGCTCGGCGGCGTAGGCCAGCTCGGCGGCGTCGTGGGCGGCCAGCGCCGCGAAGCCCGACATGAACGAGGTCCCGTTGACCAGCGCCAGGCCCTCCTTGGCCTCCAGCGTGACCGGGGCCAGCCCGGCGTCGGCCAGCGCCTCGGCCGCCGGTCGGCGCTCGCCGGCGTGGCTGACCTCCCCCTCGCCGGTCAGCATCCGGGCCACGTAGCTGAGCGGGACCAGGTCGCCGCTGGCCCCCACCGACCCGCGCTCGGGGATGACCGGCAGGATGTCGTGGTTCAGGCAGTCCAGCAGCAGCTCGACCACGCGCGGCCGGATCGCCGAGTAGCCCCGGGCCAGGCAGTTCGCGCGGATGAGCAGCGTGGCGCGGGTGACGTCGGGCTCGGCGGCGTCCCCGGTCCCGCAGTTCAGGAAGCGCAGCAGGTTCTCCTGGAGCGCGGCGCCCTTGTCGTGGTGGACCTGCCGGGTGTTGCTGTCCCCGAAGCCCGCCGTCACCCCGTAGATCGGCAGGCCCCGCGCCATGAGCTCGTCTCTGACCTCCGTCGTGGCGTCCATCCGCCGCACGGACTCGGCGGTGAGGCCCACCCACGGCCGCCGTTCGCCCCGCGCGACCCGGACGGTGTCCGGCAGCGTCAGCCGGTGGCCGTCGATGAGCAGCGGCGAGTCGTGCAGCGGCCGCGGGCCGGACGCGGAAAAGTCGTCCGCCATTTGGCACCCCATTTCCGTGTGCATCCTTTTCCGGCAGTGTGGTGAACGGGGAAAGTCCCGCGTAATCCCTGAGCCGCCGCGCTCACGCGCTGCCCGGATGGGCATGCCCGGTGCCGCGACCGCGCCGGGCTGCGCGAAACGGCCGGATGAACGGCGCGGTTCCCGCGGCGGACCTGCCCGAACGTGCGCCTGTTCGACGATGGGCCGACGGCGGGGGCCGCACTAACGTGGCGCTGATCCCGCCCTTTTCCAGGAAAGGAAGAAACCGCATGCGAATGCTGTCGGCCGAGCAGTATGTGGCGTCGCTCACCGAGCCCCCCGACCCGGTTCTGCGGGACCTGACCGCGGAGACGGTGGCCACGGCCCCGAACCTGCAGAGCACCCACTACGAGGGCCTGATGACCGCCATGCTCACCCGGGTCGTCGCGCCGCGGCGCGCGGTGGCGCTGGGGACGTTCACCGGGTACAGCACGCTGTGCATGGCCCGCGCCATGCCGCCGGGCGGGCGGATCCTCGCCTGCGAGATCAACGCCGAGTGGGCCGCGGTCGCCGAGAAGTACTGGGCGCGGGCCGGGGTCGCCGACCGGATCGAGCTGCGGGTCGGACCGGCCGACGCCTTCCTGCGCGACCTGCCCGGCGATCCCCCGGTCGATCTGGCCTACGTCGGCGCGGACAAGGTCAACCACCTGCGCTACTACGAGCTGCTCCTGCCCCTGCTGCGCCCCGGCGGAGTGATGATGATCGGTGACGCGCTGCGCGGCGGGCTGGTCCTCGACCAGGAGTGCCTGGACGAGGACGTCGTCGCGGTGCGCGAGTTCAACACGGCCGTCGCCGGTGACGACCGGGTCCACTCCATCACCTATCCCGCCGGGGACGGCGTGACCATCGTCTACAAGCGCTGAGCGCCCGCCGGCCCGCGCCCGACCATCCGGGCATGGCCGTTCCTGCGGCCGGTCGCGCCTTACGGCGGGCGCGGGCCGCCGCCGACGATGAGGACTCCGGCCGAACGCCCCCACTGGAGGTACACGTGAACCATGTCGCAGCGGAGCCGGACGTTCCCGCGACCACGCCCATGCCCGACTACTCGGAGATCCCGCGGATCACCGTGACGAGGTCCAGCGCGGACGTCGCGCCGGGCTTCCTGTTCATCTCCCCGCAGTCCATGTTCGAGCCGGCCGTCCCGCACGGCCCGCAGATCGTCGACAACCAGGGCCGGCTGGTGTGGTTCCGCCCGGTGCCGGAGGGCCAGTACGCCACCAACGTCCGCGTCCAGCGGTACCGGGGCGAACCGGTCATCACCTGGTGGCAGGGGACCGCGACCGACACCGGCGTCGGAGTCGGCACCGCCTACATCGCCGACCTCAACTACCAGATCATCGCCAGCGTGCAGGTCGGCGGCGGGCACTCGGCCGACCTGCACGAGTTCCTGCTCACCGACCGCGACACCGCGCTGGTGGTCAGCTACCAGGAGCGGTCCGTCGACCTGTCGGAGCTCGACGGCCCCGCCGACGGCACGCTCATCGACGGGGTGGTCGAGGAGATCGACGTGGCGACCGGGGAGGTGCTGCTGCACTGGAGCGGCCTGGAGCACATCCCGGTCCAGGAGAGCGACATGCCGGTGGTGATGTCGCTGGCCACCGGGCAGCCGTACGACTACCTGCACCTGAACGCGGTCAGCATCGACGACGACGGCCATCTGCTCATCACCGCCCGGATCTCCTCGGCCGTCTACAAGGTCCACCGGCAGACCGGCGAGGTCCTGTGGAAGCTCGGCAGCGGCTACAGCACCTTCGTGCTGGGCGTCGGCGCGCGGGTCAACTGGCCGCACGACGGGCAGGCGGTCGGCGACGGCGTCTACCGGATCTTCGACAACGGCGCCAACAACATGATCGAGGGTTACGAGTCGCGGGTGGTGTGGGTCCGGGCCGACACCGAGACGGGGGTCGCCACTCACGTCCGGACGCTCACCCATCCCGAGCACCTGTCGTCGGTGGCCGAGGGCAACGCCCAGGAGCTGCCCAACGGCAACGTGCTGGTCGGCTGGGGCCGGGTGGGGCGGATCTCGGAGTTCTCCCCCGACGGGGAGCTGTTGTTCGAGGCCGAGACGCCCTCCGGGCCCGGCTGGACCACCTACCGTGCCTTCCGGCAGGAGTGGGAGGGCCGCCCGGCGACGCCGCCGGAGGTCCGGTTCGACGGCGAGCACGTCCACGCGTTCTGGAACGGCGCCACCGGCGTCGCCCGGTGGCGGCTCCTCGCCGGCGACACCGAGGACGCCCTGCGGGAGGCCGACGTCGTCGACTGGGACGGCCTGGACACCACCATCAAGCTGCCGGAGGCGGGCCGGGCCGGATTCGTCCGGCTGGAGGCCCTGGACGCCGACGGCAAGGTGATCGACGCCTCTCCGGTCACCCGCGTCGGGGCCTGACCCCGGCCGGTCCTACGCCGACAGCTCCCACGGAGTCTCCGTGGGAGCTGTCGCGTTGGGGGCGGACGAACGGATCAGTGCGCCCGGTGGTAGGCCGCGACGGTCGCGGCGCGGCGCTCCTCCGCGTAGAGCGTTTCGAGCGCCGGCGGCACGATCCGCGGGTCGGGGTGCGGGGACAGGAAGGAGGGGACGAGTCCCCTCCGGTACCGCGTCCAGGGCGCGTCGGCGCCGCGCCGGCGGGTGGAGGCCGGGAGCGTGCGGCCGGCCGCGCGCCCGGGGTCGGTCACCCACCGCTCGGCCGCGTCGATCGCCTCCAGCGCCGCGGCCAGGCCCCGGTGGGACGTCTCGGACCAGGCGAGGGCGCGGGTCCGGAACGTGGCGCCGCGCAGCGCGGGGAAGCGTTCGGCCACGACGACGATGGGCAGCACCGCCCGTGCGGTGACGCTCTCGCAGGCCAGCATCCGCAGTACCGGAGCGGCGTCCGACCCGTCGTCGAAGGGCGGCGCCCACCCGCGCGCGTCCGCGTGCGCGCCGCAGGCGGGGCACGGCACGAGCAGCGGGCGCACGGAGGGGCCCTTCGCCCCCCACTCCACGCGCGGGGCGGGCAGGAGCGCCGCGGCGGCCTCCCGCCGCGCCATCGCCCGCACCGTCTCGCTCACCGGGTCGGTGGGCACCGGGTCAGTGGACATCGGGTCAGTGGACATCGGGTCAGTGGACATCGGGTCAGTGGACATCGGTTCGCCTCCGGTCTCGCAGTCCCCGCCGTACGGCCGCGTCCGCCAGGCGCAGGCAGTCGGCCCGCAGCCCGCCGCCCGCCCTCGCGTCCCGTTCGGAGAGCCCCTGGTCGAGCCATGACCCGAGCGCCACCGGGGTGAGCGGGCCGGGCCCGGCCAGCGCCGGCGCGAGGCCGCCGACGTCCGCGCCGAGCAGGTAACCGGCCGCCCACACCGCCGTCATCGTGGGGAGCAGCCGGTCGGGCGAGCGGGACAGGTACGGGGCCCCCGCGTCCAGGACCGCCTCGGGGTCGAGGCCGGTGAGCGGACAGGCGTCGTACCAGTACCAGGGGAACTGGTGCTCGACCGGGTCGCCGTACGTCGGCCGGACCGAGCAGACCGAGTCGTACAGCTGCACCGCGTACGGCCCCGGCGGCAGCTCCGCCGTGCCCGCGCCCGCCGTCCAGGGCCGGCCCGGCGTGTGGACGGCGGCGCGCAGCCCGTTGTGGTGGCCTTCGACCAGGGAGCGTTCGTGCCCGCTGTCCATCAGGTGCGGGACGGTCGCCACCACCGGCACGCCCCGCTCCCGGCAGAAGACCGCGATCACCTCGTCGTCGTCCTGCACCTCGTCGGGGATCCCGGCGAGGTACTCGGCGAGTTCGCGGGCCAGGCGGGCGGGCAGCACGAAGCCCTGGGTGGGGGTCCACTCCCGGGGCGACAGCGGCGCGTACCCCTCGCCCGCCACCGCCGCCCGCCGGACCAGGTACGAGTTGTGCGGCGTGTGCCACAGGCAGAACAGCGATACCCCGTGCCGGGGACGCCCCCGGACGGCGTCGCGCAGCTGCTCGGCGAAGCGCGGGACGAGGCGCACGTCGTCCTGGAGGACCAGGTGGTGCGTCGCGTCGCGGCCGACGGCCGCCCAGGCGCGCTTGGCCGTGCGAAGCGGGCTGGGCCGGCCGTCGGGCTCGGGGTCGGGGACGACCACCGGGTCGAGCGGGGCGCACGCGCGCACCAGGGCGGGGATCCGGTCAGCGCGACGCGGGTGGTGCATGATGGCCACGCTGATGTCGATCATCGGGTCGCCGTGGCCTTCGCGGCGGCCTTCGCGGCGGCGTGGATGCGGTTCAGCGTGGTCACGTCGTGGGCGGCGTCCTCCGCGGTGCTGAGGCAGGGGCGTCCCTCCGTCAGCACCTCGAAGAAGTGCTCCAGCTCGGCCTTGAAGGGGTCCACGTAGGAGCCGAACACCGTCGAGCTCGTCAGCGTCCCGTCGCGCAGTCCCGTCCGCGACAGCTTCGCCGGCCAGCTCTTGAGGTAGATCGACGGGTACTTCAGCAGGAAGGTGTCGGACCGCGTCACCGCCCGGAACTCCTCCACGTAGCCGCCCGCGACGGTGTCGAGGGTCAGCACGCTCAGGCTGGCGTGCACCCGGTCCCCGTCGCGCCAGGTCGCCTCGACCCCGCGCCGGTCCAGCACGTCCCCGGCCGTCGTGATCTCCGGGGTGGCGATCCCGGTCAGCGCCCGCAGGCAGTAGACCTCGTGGATCGCCAGGTTGAACAGGACCTCCTCGTAGAAGTAGTCCCACGACCCGCCCCACTGGGGCGCATGGGACGGCGGGGTCCAGTCCAGGGGCCTGACGACGTCGTGGTGCGCCCGGTAGTAGTAGTCCATGGGCAGCGACGCCTCGGCCCTGACGTACAGCGGGCCGTCCTGCTCGTCGAGGGCGGCCCGCAGCGTGTCGAACGCCGAGTCGAACAGCCGGCTGTAGCCGACCATCACCGTCCGCCCGACCTCCTTCGCCCGCCGCGCGATCGCGTGCGCGTCCTCGGCCGAGTAGCACAGCGGCTTCTCCACGAAGACGTGCATCCCGGCGTCGAGGGCGTCATGGATGATCGACGCGTGGTCGCCCGAGGTGAGGACGACCAGGACGTCCGCCGGGCTCTCCTCCAGCATCCGGCGGTGGTCGGTGTAGGCGGCGGTGACGCCGAAGCGCTCGGCCACCCCCTTGAGGACGTGCGGGTCCCGCTCGCAGACCGCGCGGACCGTGCACACGTCCGACAGTTCGAGCAGGTGCGGCAGATGCATGATCTGCGCGATCTCCCCGCATCCGACGACGTCGACCGTCAGTTTCCGGCGCATGTGGTGATCCTTCCGTCGGTCAGAGCCCGTGGGCGTCGGCGATCTTCCGCAGCGCGTCGCGCAGGTCGCGGAAGTCGTCGTGGTCGCCGAGGAGCAGGAAATGGGGCAGGGTGAGGAACTGGTTGCGGGCCCGCAGCGACTCGGGAAGCTCGAACCCGCGCGGGTCGAGCCGTCCGAGCAGGGCCGGGTCGTACTTCTGGGGCGAGCCCATCGGGTTGTAGAGGGCGCAGTCGTTCAGCGGGTCGTGCAGCGGCTCGCACGTGACCCCGAGCTCCCGGCAGAGCTCGACGCGCATGGTCTCGACCTCGTCGGGCCGGACGGCGTCGTCGACGCGGATGCAGTAGCGGTAGTACGTGCGCTTGGTGCAGCCCTCCTGCAGCGGGACGGGCGAGAACGCGTCGATCGTGGTGAGGAACTCGTCCAGCAGCGCGGCGGTCTCGCGGCGGCGCTCGTTCTCGGCCTCCAGGTGGTTCAGCCGTCCCAGCAGCACCGCCGCGTGGATCTCCGAGAGGCACAGGTTCCGCCCCTGGACGTCCCCCAGGTCGCGCAGGTTGGGCTCGCCCAGCCCCGGGTCGTCGGTGTAGACCCGGCCGTCGGCCCGGTACTGCTCCATCAGCCCGGCCAGGACCGGGTCGGAGGTGATGGACGCGCCGCCCTCGCCGCAGGTCAGCACCTTCGACTCCTGCATGCTGAAGGTGCCCACCGCGCCGATCGTGCCGACCGGCCGGCCGCGGTGCTCGGCGCCGTGCGCCTGCGCGCAGTCCTCGATCAGCGCGAGGTCGTGCCGCCGGGCCAGCTCGACGAAGGCGTCCATGTCGGCGGTGTTGCAGGCGTAGTGCACCAGCAGGATCGCCTCGGTCCGGGGCGTCACCGCGGCGGCCGCGGCCTCCGGGGACATGCACAGCGTGTCCGGGTCGACGTCCACCAGGACCGGGACCAGTCCCACGCCCGCCACCGCCGACGCGCACGCGACCCAGGTCAGCCCGGGCACCAGGACCTCGGCGCCGCGGCTCAGCCCGAGCCCCTCGAACGCGATCGTCAACGCGCTGGTGCCGCTGGTGGTGGGAACGCAGTATTCCGCGCCGTGGTATTTCGCGAACGCGCGGGCGAAACGGCGTTCGTACAGTTCTTCGCCGTTGTGCATTTCGCTGATCGCCCAGCGGCCGCTTCGCAGGGCGCCGAGGACGATGCGTTCCGTCTCGTCGTCGAGCGGCGGCCACGCGGGCCAGGGGGTCGTGCGGACCGGGGCGCCGCCGTAAGCGGCGAGCCCGGCGGCGGGCGCCTTGTCCATTGGGAGGGCTTCACTCATGTAGAGCCACCTGACTCTCGAATTCGTCGGCAACGAAATTCATCATGAGGATCGCGGCGCCGCTCCGTAATCTCCCGATGGCCGCTCGGGCAGGCGCACGAATGGTCATGCCCCCGTAATCATTCCGGCGGCGACGGTGTTGTGGGTGGCCTCGTCGATGAGGATGAACCCGCCGGTCAGCCGGTTGCGGCCGTAATCGTCGACGAACAGCGGCTGGGTGACCCGCAACGAGATCCGCCCGATCTCGTTCAACCCCAGCCCGGTCGCGGTCTCATCGCGGTGCAGGGTGTTGACGTCCAGCCGGTAGTGCAGGTCCTTGACCATCGCCCGCGCGGTGCGGGTGGTGTGCTTGACCAGCACCTTCATCCGCGGCGACAACTGCCGCTCCGGGGTCATCCAGCACACCATCGCCTCCAGATCCTGGGCGACCTCGGGCCGATTGCCCGGCCGGGCGATCATGTCCCCCCGCGAGATGTCGACGTCGTCGGCCAGCCGCAACGTCACCGACATCGGCGCATACGCCTCGGCCACCGGCCCGTTGGGCCCATCGATATGGGTGATGGTGGTGGTCAACCCCGAGGGCAGGTGGACGACCTCGTCGCCGGGCTTGAGCACCCCACCGGCGACCTGCCCGGCATAGCCCCGGTAGTCGTGCAGCTCAGGATCGGTCGACTTGTGCGGGCGGATGACGTACTGCACCGGGAACCGCACATCGATCAGGTTGCGGTCCGAGGCGATGTGCACATGCTCCAAGTGGTGCAGCAGCGAGGGCCCCTCATACCAGGGCGTGTTAGGAGAGCGTTCGACCACGTTGTCACCGTGCAGCGCCGACAGCGGGATGAAGGTGAGATCCCTCGCGTCCAACCGGGCTGCGAACGTCGCGAACTCATCCACGATCTGCTCGTAGACCTGCTGGTCGTAGTCGACCAGGTCCATCTTGTTGACCGCCACCACCAGGTGCGGGACCTTCAGCAGCGTGGTCAGGAACGCATGGCGGCGGGACTGTTCCAGGATGCCCTTGCGGGCGTCGACCAGGATGATGGCCAGGTCGGCGGTGGAGGCGCCGGTGACCATGTTGCGGGTGTACTGGATGTGGCCGGGGGTGTCGGCGATGATGAACTTGCGCCGCGGGGTGGCGAAGTAGCGGTAGGCCACATCGATGGTGATGCCCTGCTCCCGCTCGGCCCGCAGGCCATCGGTCAACAACGCCAGGTTGGTGTACTCCTCACCCCGATCGGCGCTGGTGCGTTCCACCGACTCCAGCTGATCCTCAAAGATCGACTTGGAGTCGAACAGCAGCCGCCCGATCAGGGTGGACTTGCCGTCATCCACCGAGCCGGCGGTGGCGAACCGCAGGATGTCCATGTTCTTGCTGGGGGCGGCCATCAGAAGTAGCCCTCCTTCTTGCGGTCCTCCATGGCGGCCTCACTGGCCCGATCATCAGCCCGGGTCTGGCCGCGTTCGGTGACCCGGGTGGCCGCGATCTCCTCGATCACCTCATCCAGACTCACCGCCGCCGACTTGACCGCCCCGGTGCAGGAGGCATCGCCCACGGTGCGGTAGCGGACGCTGGCCTCAAACTCCGGCTCATCCTCCCCCCGGTTGGCGAACCCGGTTTCGGCGTCCAGCAGCATCCCATCGCGTTCGAACACCCGCCGGGTGTGCGCGAAGTAGATCGAGGGCAGCTCCAGGCGCTCGCGGCGGATGTAGTCCCAGATGTCCAGCTCGGTCCAGTTCGACAGCGGGAACACCCGCACATG
>NZ_JACJIA010000017.1:0-156885 GCF_014138665.1 Actinomadura kijaniata | reverse complement strand
TGCATGGGAGACTGTGTGGGAGAGTAGGACGCCGCCGGACTCATATTAGGAAAGGCCCCGCCGTTACCGGCGGGGCCTTTTCTCATTTCTGGGGTTGCTCGGTGGCCGCTGACATTGGGATCTCACCGAGATTCCATGGTCATCGGGAGGGAGATCAGGAGTCGCCCGGGATCACCAGGCCGGACTGGTAGGCCAGGACGACGAGCTGGGCGCGGTCGCGGGCGTGGAGTTTGGTCATGGCCCGGTGGATGTGGGTCTTCGCGGTCAGCGGGCTGATCACCATGCGGTCGGCGATCTGTTCGTTGGACAGGCCCTGGGCGACCAGGGCGACGGCCTCGCGTTCGCGGTTGGTCAGTTCCTTCAGCGCCGTGTCGGCGCCGGGGTGGGGTGTCCGGGTGATGTACCGATCGATCAGCTTGCGGGTGATGGACGGCGCGAGCAGGGCGTCGCCGCGTGCGGCGACGCGCACGGAGTGCAGGAAGTCCTCCGGCTCGATGTCCTTGACGAGGAATCCGGCCGCGCCGGCGCGCAACGCGTTGAAGACGTGTTCGTCGAAGCCGTAGTTGGTCAGGATGACGACGTGCGTCCGGGCGAGGGTCGGGTCGGCGGCGATGCGGCGGGTCGTCTCGATGCCGTCCATGACCGGCATCTGCACGTCGATGAGCGCGATGTCGGGCAGGTGTTCCCTGGCCAGCGCCAGACCCTCGTGGCCGTCGGCGGCCTCGGCCACCACCTCGATGTCGTCCTCCAGGTCGAGGAGCGCGCGGAACCCGCGGCGGATCAGTGGCTGGTCGTCGACCAGCAGGACGCGGATCATGATGTTCCGTTCACGGGGAGTTCGGCCTGGACGGTGAAGCCGCCCTCGCTGCGCGGTTCGGCGAGCAGGCGGCCGCCGAGGGCGGTGACGCGTTCGCGCATTCCCAGGAGCCCGACGCCGGGTGTCGGGGCGGCGTCGGGGGTGGCTTCGCCGTCGTCGTCGATGCGGACGGTGAGGGTGTCCGGGAGGTAGTCGATCCGGATCGACGCGGCGGTGGCGGCCGCGTGGCGGGCCACGTTGGTCAGGGACTCCTGGATGATCCGGTAGGCGGTCCGCTCCACCGCGGCGGGCACGTCGTGCCGCTGTCCCTCGACCGTCAACGTCGCGTCCAGGCCGATCGAACGGGCCTGTTCCACCAGCTCCGGCACGTGGTCGAGCCCGCGTGGCGGGGTGGTGTGGTCGTCGCGCAGTGTCTCCAGGGTCGCGCGGAGCTCGCGGGTCGCCTCCCGGGCGGCCTCCTGAATCGCCAGCATCGTCTCCGGGACCTGCTCGCCGCGTCTGCGGGCCGTGTGGACGGCGACGCCGGCCTGCACCTTGATGATCGAGATCTGGTGGGTGAGGGAGTCGTGCAGTTCCCGCGCGATGTGCAGCCGTACCTCGCTGGCCCGGCGCCGCGCGGTCTCCTCCCGGGTGCGTTCGGCCTCGTCGGCCCGGCGCTCGGCCTGCCGCAGCGCCTCGCCCGCGGCGGCGGCGGCGACCAGCCAGCCCAGTTCCAGGGCGCCCTGGCTGTGCGCGAACGCCTCGCTCGCGGGCCAGTCGTGCGGGGAGAGCAGCGTCGCCAGTGGAAGGGCCGCCAGCACCATCACGCTGGCCGCCAGCGTGATGGCCCGGTGTCCCTCCCGTACGGCCGCGTACACCGCGAACAGGAACGCGACGGCGGGCACGTCCAGACCGGCCGCCTGGTAGCCCACGGCGCACAGGCCGGTGGCGAACAGGACGGGGGCCGGGGCCCGGCGGCGCGCGACCAGCGCCAGACCGCCGGCCGCCAGCAGCGCGTAGCCGAGCGGGTCGAGACCCGTGGCGGGGTTGCCCTCGGACAACCCGACGACCAGCAGCATCGCCGTCACACCGGCGGCGATCACGCAGTCCCTGACACCGGCCCGCATACCGGACCATCCCGTACCCATGTCGCGAACCCTAACGGGGTGCCGCGGCGGACGACTCCTGCCCGCGATCGAGTGGCGGTCTACTACGCACGCGGTAGGAGTGCGGTGGTCGTGGCAGTGGCGGCGACCGGATGCTCCGGCCGTGGCAGTACGGATTGCCTGCGCCTGTGGAACGACCGGGGGCGGGGTCGGCGGCCATCATCGAGTGACGTTCAGCCGTAGCGAAGGAGCACGTCGTGTCCGTCCGTCATCTGGTCATCGCCGTCACAGCCGCTCTGGTCGGCGGGGTCGGTCTCGCCGCACCGGCGGCCGCGCGGGTCTCGGCCCAGCCGGTCGCCGCCGGTGTCTACGACATGAGCGCCGGGCGGGTGGGAGCCATCGTCGCCGCGCTGGCGGGGTTGCTCGGTCTGGTCATCGGTGTGCGGGCCCTGGTCCGTTCCGCCCGGCGCACCGGTTCCGGGCGGAACGGGGCCGCCGTGGCCGTGGCGGCGGGGGTGTTCGGCATGGCCCTCGGAGGGCTGGTCGCGGCGACCGCCGACGGCGGTCTCGGCACCGGCAACGGGCTGGGCGGGGCCTATGTGGCCCTGCTGGTGGGGCTGGCCGGAACGGTTCTGGGCGGGCTGGCCCTGGCCCGTTCCCGCCGGGTCGGATGAGCCGTGCGGGGCGCGAAAACCCGTCGCCCCTCCGGCCGGGCGCCCGCACAATGAACCATGGTCGAAGACTCGGGACGCGCCGGTCACGGTGACCGCATCGGCGCGCTCGTCGAGCGGGTGGTCGGCGAACGCGGGAAGATGATGGCCCTGGAGGTGTCCGGGCCCGAGGTGGACGAGTTCATCCAGCGGCTCGACCTCGCGCTGGACGTCGCGTTCGGGGGCACCGTCTCCTACGTCGGGGCGCGGATGGTGCTGGGCTCGGCCTGCACGACCGTCGCCAAGGCCGTCGACCAGATCGTCGCCGCGCTGCAACTGCCGTATCCGGCGGCGCGGGGCTGGGGCGATTTCCTGGACGCCCTGGGCGACCGGCCGGTCTCGCGGCGGGAGTGCGTCGTCGTCGCCGACGCCTCCCAGCTGCTCAAGCACGAGGACCACGACTGGTGGCGGGAACTGGTCGGCGCTCTGCACGGCGGGCCCTACTGCCTCGGCGGCGGCTGGAGCACGCTGGTGCTGGCCGACCACGGGTTCGCGTGGCGGAACTGGGCGTTCCGGTCCGTGGTGGAGGTCCCCGGTCTCGGGTCCTGACCTTCACCTGATGGGGCCGTTGGGGAACGGGCCGAACCGTCGTGCAGGGCCTGGTGGAGCTTGCGGCCCACCGGGTCGACCAGGTACATCACCACGTGGAAGCGCGGCACCGAACGGTCCGGGTACCGCTTCACCTGCTGCGTCTCAAGGCGCGCGTGGGTGCTGTCGAAGACCGGGTGGGCCTCCTTGGCCTTCTTCGGGGGCGGTTCAGCAGGCCGCATCCGGTGGCGAGCAGGACCGCGACGAGCGTGGCCGTGCCACGCGTCCCTGGTGGAACGCGCATCTGGACTCCCCGGCTGGTGCGGCCGGGCAGGGGGCGGGTCTCATCGCACACACGAACGCATGCCGGTGCGCTTGCAAATATGCTGTTTGCAAGCGGGACGGACCGTCCGTGGGAGGGAGGTCAGATGGGTTCGGCGGCGACGTGGGCCCAGGACTGGGTGAACCACAGCTCGCCCCCGATGATCCTCGGCTTGGCCCCGGTCTTGGGACCGCCGTCCACCTCGTCCAGGAGCTCGGCGCGGATCTGCTCGGCGGCCAGTTCGTCGCGGATGCCCGCCAGCCAGGGTTCGATCGGGCGCTCCACCGTGAAGACGTCCAGGCGGCGGACGCTCGCGCCGCAGGAGGTGATCAGGTCGGTGAGGGCCGCGATGGACAGCAGACCGGGGTGGTCGGGGTCGCGCAGGCGTTCCAGGCGGTCGCGGTCGGGACCGGTGAGGTTGCCGCGGACCAGGTCGGCGATGATCAGACGGCCGCCGGGGCGGGTCACCCGCAGCAGCTCGCGCAGGACGCGGCGCTGGTCGCCCAGGCTGTAGAGCGAGAAGCGGGTGGTCACCAGCGAGAAGGAGTCGTCGAGGTACGGCAGGCGGGTCGCCTCGGCGCGGACCGTGGCGGCGTCGGGGGTCCCGCGGCGCACGGGGCGGACCGAGTCCGGGTGCGAGACGTACGGGCGGGGATCGATGTCGCCGGAGATGCGGACCGGGCCGGTGCCGAACGTCACCGTCGGCGTGCGGCCGGGATCGCGGCGGAGCTCCGGGGGCGGCAGGGCGTCGACGGAGGCGACCCGGCGGACCTGGGGGGCCAGGGCGGCGGGCATCGGGCCGGTGCCGCGGGCCACGTCCAGGCAGACGTCCTCGGCGGTCGGCTCGACGAAGTCCAGCAGCCGTCGCAGATGAGGGGCGATGGCGCCGCCGGTCCCGGGGGTGGTGGTAGCCGGATGCGGCACTGCTGCTCTCCCTCGGCTCGTCGGCTCCTCGGTGCGGGGAAACACTCGTCGGCGCGCCGTCGGGCCCGTCTGGCCGGGGCGGGACGTCGAGCGGGGGTAAGGGAGCCGGTTTCCTTGGTTATGACTCGCTCGCGGAAGAGAAAGTTCGCGATGGTGCCCGAAAAATCCCTTGGTCTCACATGCTCTGCCCCCACCAGGCGAGCACGACCAGTGTGAAGACGATGATGACGGCCATGCGGGTCGGGGCGGGCAGCCGCAGACGGGTGGCGGCCCAGCGGACGCAGAACGCCGCCAGCAGCGCGACGACGACGAGCAGGATGATGCCTTCCATGGGTCACCTTCGTTCGGGGGGAGGGTGCCGCCTCAACGCCAGGGTAGGCGCCCCGGGTGATCTTCCGCGGACGAGCGGGTAGATCTCCCCTGCGTCGGACGCGCGGGGGGAGCGTGGGATGAGCGTGGAGAGCGTGCCGAAGGCACCGCGGATGCCCAAGGGGAGAGAGCTGGCCGTCGTTCTCGGCGCGCTCATGCTGACGATGCTGCTGGCGGCGCTGGACCAGACGATCGTGTCGACGGCGCTGCCGACGATCGTCAGCGACCTCGGGGGGCTCAACCACCTGTCGTGGGTCGTCACCGCGTACCTGCTGTCCTCCACGGCCTCCACACCGCTGTGGGGGAAGCTGGGGGACCAGTACGGGCGCAAGCCGCTGTTCCAGCTCTCGATCGTGATCTTCCTGGTGGGGTCGGCGCTGTGCGGGCTCGCCGGGGACATGACGCAGCTCATCGCGTTCCGCGCGATCCAGGGGCTGGGCGGCGGCGGGCTGATGGTGCTGGTCGTCGCGATCGTGGGGGACGTCGTCCCGCCCCGGGACCGGGGCCGCTACCAGGGGCTGTTCGGCGCGGTGTTCGGGGTGTCGAGCGTGTGCGGGCCGCTGCTGGGCGGATGGTTCGTCGACAACCTGTCCTGGCACTGGGTCTTCTACATCAACCTGCCGCTGGGCGTGCTGGCGCTGGTGGTGGTCGCGATCGTGCTGCGCGCGCCGTCGGAACGGCACCGCCACTCGATCGACTGGGCGGGCGCGCTGCTGGTGGTCGGCTGGTCGGTGGCGCTGGTGCTGATGACGACCTGGGGCGGCACCGAGTACGCGTGGCTGTCGCCGCAGATCCTCGGGCTGGGGGCGCTGGCGGTCGTGCTGATCGTGGCGTGGGTGGCGGCGGAGGCCCGCGCGGCCGAGCCGATCATGCCGTTGCGGCTGTTCCGCGACCAGGTGTTCGCGCTGTCGTCGTCGATCGGGTTCGTGATCGGCTTCGCGATGTTCGGGGCGATGACGTTCCTGCCGCTGTTCCTCCAGGTCGTGCACGGGGTGACGCCGACGATGTCGGGGGTGCACCTGCTGCCGATGATGGTCGGGATGCTGGTCGCCTCGATCGGGTCGGGGCAGCTGATCAGCCGGACCGGGCGGTACCGGATCTTCCCGATCGTGGGCACGCCGATCGTGGCGGCCGCGCTGTACCTGCTGTCGCGGATGGACGAGCGGTCCACCACGCTGGCGATGAGCCTGAAGTTCGCGCTGCTGGGCTTCGGGATCGGCCTGGTCATGCAGGTGCTGGTGATCGCGGTGCAGAACCGGGCGCGCTACGAGGACCTGGGCGCGGCGACGTCGGGGGTGACGTTCTTCCGGCAGATCGGCGGGTCGTTCGGGGTGGCGGTGTTCGGGTCGGTGTTCGCCAACCGGCTCGCCGAGAACATGACCGACCTGGTCCGCAGGGGCGGGGTCCCGGCGAACTTCGACGCCTCGGCGGTGCAGGCGAACCCCGCGCTGATGGAACGGCTCCCGGCGCGGGCCCGCGCCGACATCCTGCACGCCTACTCGGAGGCCATCCACACGGTGTTCCTGTGGGCGGTGCCGGTCGCGATCGTCGCGGCGGTGCTGACGTGGTTCCTGCGGGAGACGCCGCTGCGGGGCGCGGCGAAGGCCCCCGACCTCGGCGAGGGGATCGGCGGACCCGGCTACCGTTCCTCGCGGCACGAGGTGGAACGCGCGTTGAGCGCGCTGATGCGCAGGGACGCCAAGGCCATGGAGCTGTACTCGCGGCTCGGCGCGCTGGCGGGCGTGAACCTGCCGACCGGCAGCACGTGGGCGCTGTGCCGGATCGCGCGGGACGGGCGCGTGAGCGGGACCGAGCTGGCCGAACGCGCCGGGGTGACGGTCGCGCAGGGCCGCCCCTACGTCGACCGGCTGGTGAACGCCGGGTTCGTGCGGCGGGACGGCGGGGACCTGGTCGTCACCGAGACCGGGGAGGCCACCGCCGAGCTGCTGTTCGAGGCGCGGGCGCGGGCGCTGGCCGAGCACCTGGAGGGGTGGTCGCCCGACGAGCATCCGGAGCTGGCCTCGCTGCTGGCCAGGCTCGCGCACGAGACGCTCGGCGACGACGCCGACGGCCGCGAGGTGCACGCGGCCCCTGTCCCCGACGGGGGCTCGGACCGGGGGGTCGGCGGCGGGCGGCACGCCAAGCACTGAACCCGAGCACTGAACTCGCGCACTGAACTCGCGCACTGAACAGGCGTTTTCGCTGGTGGGGGATGGGCCGCTAGCCTGGCGGGCGATCGAGACCAGGGTCACATGAGGCGTTGCGCCCGGCGCGATGTAATCTCATACTGACTGACCGAATCTCACTCGGTTTCGGGACGGAACCCCTAACCCCTGCTTTTGGAGGCGTAGTGGCCGAGGCGTACATCGTCGGCGCGGTCCGTACCCCCGTCGGTACCAAGAAGGGCGGCCTGAAGGACGTCCACCCCGCCGACCTCGGGGCCCACGTGCTCAAGGAGCTCGTCAACCGCACCGGCGTGGACCCGGCGGCGGTCGAGGACGTCATCATGGGCTGCGTCATGCAGGTCGGCCCGCAGTCGCTGGACATCGCGCGCACCGCGTGGCTGTCGGCGGGGCTGCCCGAGAGCGTGCCCGGCGTGACCATCGACCGCCAGTGCGGCTCCTCCCAGCAGGCGATCCACTTCGCCGCGCAGGCCGTCCTGTCGGGCACCCAGGACCTGGTGGTGGCCGCCGGCGTCGAGCAGATGGCCAAGGTCCCGATGGGCGCCAGCATCGTGCAGGGGCTCGACTTCCCCTACGGCGAGGGCTGGGCCGAGCGGTACGGCACCCAGGAGATCTCCCAGTTCCGCGGCGCCGAGCTGATGGCGCAGAAGTGGGGCTACACCCGCGAGGACCTGGAGAGGTTCGCGCTGGAGAGCCACCGGCGCGCCGCCAAGGCGATCGAGGCCGGGTACTTCGACCGCGAGATCGCCCCCATCGCCGGGGTGTCCAAGGACGAGGGCGCCCGCCCCGACACCACCCTGGAGAAGATGGCCGGGCTCAACGCGCTGCGCCCGGACGGCGTGATCACCGCCGCGGTGGCCTCGCAGATCTCCATCGGCTCCTCCGCGCTGCTGATCGCCTCCGAGGAGGCCGTCAAGCGGCACAACCTCACCCCGCGCGCCCGCGTCCACACCCTGGCGGTGTGCGGCTCGGACCCGGTGTACATGCTGACCGGCCCGATTCCGGCGACCGAGAAGGCGCTGGCCAAGAGCGGCCTGAAGGTCGACGACATCGACGTGTTCGAGGTCAACGAGGCGTTCGCGCCGGTCCCGATGGCGTGGGCGCACGACACCGGCGCCTCGCTGGAGAAGACCAACCCCAACGGCGGCGCGATCGCCCTGGGCCACCCGCTGGGCGCCACCGGCGGCATCCTGATGACCAAGCTGCTGCACGAGCTGGAGCGCACCGGCGCCCGGTACGGGCTGCAGACGATGTGCGAGGGCGGCGGCCAGGCCAACGCCACCATCATCGAGCGCGTCTGACGCCCGACCGGACGGCGTCACCGGCCGGACGGCGTCACCGACCGGCATCATCGGACGGGCGGGCCCCTCGGGGGCCCGCCCGTTCCCTGTTGTGGAGGATCGATGTACGAGGCGATCGTTTACGAGGTGGCCGACCGGGTCGCGCGGGTGACCCTGAACCGGCCCGAGGCGCGCAACTCGCTGAACGACCGGATGGTCGACGAGCTGCTGGACGCGTTCGGGCGGGCCCGCGACGACGACGAGGTGCGCGTCGTCGTGCTGACCGGGGCCGGGGACCGGGCGTTCTGCGCCGGGGCCGACCTCGGCGGGCTGGGGGCACGGCAGTCGGCCGGGGACCCGGTCGCCGACCGCGACGCCATCCGGCAGAACGCCCCGTTCCGGCTGTTCACCGCGTTCCCGTCGCTCGGCAAACCGGTGATCGCGCGGCTGGCGGGGCACGCGGTGGCCGGAGGGCTCGGGCTGGCCGCCGCCTGCGACCTGGTGATCGCGGCCGACGACGTGAAGCTGGCGACGCCCGAGGTGAACGTCGGGCTCTGGCCCATGATGATCATGGCGATCATCAACCGGAACGTCGCGCCCAAGCACGCCTTCAAGCTCTACTACACCGGCGAGCGGATCTCGGCGGCCGAGGGCCGCGAGATCGGGCTGGTCACCGAGGTGGTGCCCCGGGACCGGCTGGACGAGCGGGTCGACGAGCTCGCGCGGACCATCGCGGGCAAGAGCCCGGTGGGGCTGCGGCGGGGCCGCGAGGCGTTCTTCGCGATCGAGGGGCGGCCGCTGGAGGAGCAGGTCGAGCACCTGCTCGGGGAGCTGGTCGCGCTCGCCGCCACCGAGGACGCCAGGGAGGGGATCACCGCGTTCCTGGAGCGGCGCGAACCCGACTTCAAGGGGCGGTGAGGTAAGGAATTGCTACCTTGTAGGGAAGTTACTTGCTGGTTTAGTACGAGGAAATGTATAAGTGTAGTTGGAGGTTCCCTCCGGCTGAACTAGTGGGCATCGGTGGAACGGAGATCGGAAACCGGAGACCTGAGTCCGGAGACCCACGGAGGTGGCGAGGATGCCGCTGACGAGCATCGACCCGTTCGTGCAGGAGTTCGAGCGGCAGTTCGACCGGCTGAGCCGGCAGGCGTGGGGCCGGACCAGCGGTGGCGGCGTCATGCCGATGGACGGGATCCGGCGCAAGGACGACGTGGTGCTGCGGTTCGACCTCCCCGGCATCGACCCCGACAGCATCGAGGTCACCGTGGACCGCGGCGCCCTCGGCGTCAGCGCCCAGCGCGAGGAGGAACGCGGCGGGGACGACCGGCTGTTCGTCCGGGAACGTCCCATGGGCACCTTCACCCGCCGCGTCCACCTGTCGGAGCACCTGGACGCCGAAGCGATCGAGGCCGCCTACAACAACGGCGTGCTGGCCGTCCGCATCCCGGTGCTCGAACGGGCCCGTCCCCGCAAGGTGGAGATCCACCACCAGCCGGAGCAGGCCAAGGCGATCAAGGGATGACCGGCCGGCGGACGGCCGGCCCCTTCCCCGGCGGAAAGGCGCACCGGGGAGGCGGGGTTGACGGAAACGACGCGGCGGGCGTGTACGGCCCGCCGCGTCGCGTTTGTCGGGGCGTGGTTCCGGGGTGCCGTTGGTCGGGACGCGCGGCGGGAACGTGGGAGGGATGGGAGGGGAGGTGAGCGGTATGGGCCGACGGCTGCCCGTCGACGATGAGCACGCGCCGCTCTACACGGTCGGGCAGGTCGCGACGATGCTGGAACTCCAGCAGGCGTTCCTGCGGCGTCTCGACGAGCACCAGGTCGTGCGACCACGGCGCACCCCGGGCGGACAGCGGCGGTACTCCCGCCACGAGATCACCCGGGTGCGGTACGTGGTGGAGCTGGTCGAGGAGGGCATGACGCTGGCGGCGATCCGGCGCGTGCTGCAACTGGAGCGCAAGGTGCGCGAACTGGAGGAGCAGCGCGAACGCGACCGCCGTCGGATCCGCGAGCTGGAAGCCGCGCTTGCCGCGGATCCTGCTCGGGGGGATGGGGGCGCTGTTGGGCGGTCGGCTGGGGGGTGAGGTTGGTGGGTCTGTGTAGACCCCCGATATTGCTAGTGGTCTGTGCGGTTCTGCGGCGAAAGCGGCTGTGTTGGCCTTGGGGGGACCGTCCCCCCAAACCCCCACATCGGGCCCGCGCACGCCGGGAAGACTCCGCCAGGGCTCCGCTTCCCGTCGTGCTGCGAACCCTGGCAAAGGGGCCAGCCCCCTTGGACCCCCGGCAGGGCTCCGCCCCCACACCCCCGGCAGGGCTCCGCCCCACACCCCGGCAGGGGCTCCGCCCCTACAACCCCGACGCCGACGCTGCCCCGGCAACCCCGGCAAGGCTCCGCTCCACACCCCCGGCAGGGGACTCCGTCCCCTACAACCCCTCGTGGGGCTCCGTCCCCTACAACCCCCGGCAGGGGCTTTGCCCCTTGCCTCCTGCTCGGTCGGCTAGGAGATCGTCAGGCTCAGGGTGCGTTGGATGCGTTGGGCGGTCTCCTTCATGCGGTGCACCGAGCTCTCGATCTTGGGGAGTTTGCCCGCTCGGCAGGAGATCGCCAGTGCGCCGATCACGGTGCCGGTCGCGTCGGTCACCGGGACGGCCGCGCAGCCGGTGCCGATCGCGTACTCCTCGTGGTCCAGGGACAGGCCGGACGGGGCGGCCAGGGCACTCATCAGGCGGCGGGGCTCGGTGATGGTGTTCGGTGTGAGGTCGACCAGCGGGTGCCGGGACAGGTAGTCGTGGCGGCGTTCCTCGTCGAGCTGGGCGAGCATGCACTTGCCGATCGCGGTGGCGTGCGCGGCGTCGTCGAACCCGACCCACAGGTCCACGCGCGGGGTGCGCGGGCCGTCGGCGAGGTCGATGATGCGGATCTCGTCGTCCACGAGCATGCCGAAGTAGGACGCCGCGCCCAGCTCGTCGCGCAGCGCGGTGAGGGTCGGGCGGATACGGGCCAGTAGCTGCTGGGTGCGGCTCTGCCCGTGCAGCGACTGGATCCGGTCGCCCAGCACCCACACGCCGTCGGACAGCCGGGACGCGTAGCCCTCGTGGGCGAGGGTGCGTAGCAGATGGTAGGTGGTCGCCAGAGGGAGGCGGGCCTCGCGGGCGAGCTGCTTGGCAGGGGCCCCATTGGGATGCGACGCCACGACCTCCATGAGTCGTAGCGCGCGCTGCACCGAGGCGATGAGGGTCGGTCTCCGTGTCTCACCCATCACGCACAGCGAACCCCTCTGGCCCCGTTGGGTCAAGGCCTTCGGCTACACATGCGACCATTGGATCACTTCTGGGTGGTCCGGGTGGGCGTTTTCCTGAACTCGGAGGGTGACGAGGAGCTGGTGGAACGGTCCTTTTTCCACCGATGGGCCTACTCATAAGTACGACCCGGGAGTAACTTCGCGGAAGAGGCGGAGGCTATCACCGAGGAGGCCGCCATGGGCGAGCCGAACCGTACCAGCGCCGGGACCACCGGGGGAACCCACCGGGACGGCCCGCCGGAGGGCCACGTCGACGAGCGGACCGCCCGCCAGGTCGCCGAGGAGGCCCGCGAGAGCGAGTGGCGGCAGCCCAGCTTCGGCCGGCAGCTGTTCCTGGGCGACCTCCGCCTGGACCTGATCCACCCCCACCCCCGGCCCGACGCCGAGGCCCGCCGCAAGGGGGAGGAGTTCCTGGCGCGGCTGCGCGAGTTCTGCGCGACCAAGGTGGACCCGGCCGTGATCGAACGCCAGGCCCGCATCCCCGACGAGGTGCTCAAGGGGCTGCGGTCGCTCGGCGCGTTCGGCATGAAGATCCCCGAACGGTACGGCGGCCTCGGGCTGAGCCAGCTGTACTACGGCCGCGCCCTGATGGTCGTCGGGTCGGTGAACCCCGCGCTCGGCGCGCTGCTGTCGGCGCACCAGTCGATCGGCGTCCCCCAGCCGGTGAAGCTGTTCGGGACCCACGAGCAGAAGGACACCTGGCTGCCGCGCTGCGCCAACGAGATCAGCGCGTTCCTGCTCACCGAGCCCGACGTCGGTTCCGACCCGGCCCGGCTGCGCGCCACCGCCGTCCCCGACGGCGACCACTACGTCCTCAACGGCGTCAAGCTGTGGACCACCAACGGCGTCGTCGCCGACCTGGTCGTGGTGATGGCGCGGGTGCCGGAGTCCGAGGGCCACCGGGGCGGGATCTCGGCGTTCGTCGTGGACATGGCCAGTGAGGGGATCACGGTCGAGAACCGCAACGCGTTCATGGGCCTGCGCGGCATCGAGAACGGCGTCACCCGCTTCCACGACGTGCGCGTCCCGGCCGCCAACCTGATCGGCCGGGAGGGGCAGGGGCTGAGGGTCGCGCTGACCACCCTCAACACCGGCCGCCTGTCGCTGCCCGCGATCTGCGCCGCCTCCGCCAAGTGGGCCGCCGGGATCGCCCGCGAGTGGTCGCGGGAGCGCGTCCAGTGGGGCCGCCCGGTCGGCCGCCACCAGGCGATCGCCAAGAAGGTCGCGTTCGTCACCGCCACCGCCTACGCGCTGGAGGCCATGCTCGACCTGTCCTCGCAGCTGGCCGACGACGAGCGCAACGACATCCGCATCGAGGCGGCGCTGGCGAAGCTGTGGGCCTCGGAGATGGCCTGCCGCGTCGCCGACGAGCTGGTGCAGCTGCGCGGCGGGCGCGGGTTCGAGACCGCCGAGTCCCTGGCGGCGCGCGGCGAGCGCGGCGTGCCCGCCGAGCAGGTCCTGCGCGACCTGCGCATCAACCGGATCTTCGAGGGCTCCACCGAGATCATGCACCTGCTGATCGCCCGCGAGGCGGTGGACGCGCACCTGTCGGTCGCCGGGGACATCATCGACCCCGAGGCCACGCGCGGCGACAAGGCCCGCGCCGTGGCCCGCGCGGGCGGCTTCTACGCGCGCTGGCTGCCCACCCTGGTCACCGGTCCCGGGCAGCGGCCCGGCGCGTACGGGGAGTTCGGGCCGCTGGCCGGGCACCTGCGCTACGTCGAACGCGCCTCCCGCAAGCTCGCCCGCTCCACCTTCTACGCGGCGGGCCGCTGGCAGGGCGGGCTGGAGTACCGGCAGGGGTTCCTGGGGCGGATGGTCGACATCGGGGCCGAGCTGTACGCGATGAGCGCGGTGTGCGTCCGCGCGGTGGCGGACGCCGAGGAGACCGACGCCGCACCGCTGGCGGGGGACGGCGCCACGCGACCCGGCAGGACGGCGCCGCTGCTGGCCGACGCGTTCTGCAGGCAGTCGCGCGTGCGGGTGGAGGAACTGTTCGACGCGCTGTGGCGCAACACCGACGAGATGGACTCCAGGCTGGCCGAACGCGTTCTGGAGGGCGACTTCGCCTGGGTGGAGGAGGGCGTGCTCGACCCTTCCGTCCCCGGACCGTGGATCGCGCCGTCCACGCCCGGTCCCAGCGAACGCGACGACGTTCACCGCACCGTCTGGTGACGGAGTGTCAGTATTTGAAAACCCTCCGCCTGTGATTTGCGGCCCGCGTCGATAAGTTGCAGATACGTTGCGAACACCCGGTGGAGTACCGGGTCCGCCGAAGGCGGGCAGCGGCGACGACGGGCGGGGGTGCGCATGCTGAGCGTGGTCATGGACGACTCGCGCGATCCGGCGTGGAACCTCGCGCTGGACGAGGCGCTGCTGCGGTCCTGGACCCCGACGGCCCGGTCGCGCGGGACCGAGCCGTCGTGGCCGCGTCAGCCCGCGCCGCCGGCCGGAGCGGGCTGGAGCCGGCCGCGCCGGGGGCCGGGCGGGGTCCCTCCCTGCTCGCCCCCGGTGCTGCGGGTCTGGCAGAACGCGCTCAGCGTCGTGGTGGGCCGCTTCCAGGAGGTCTCCGACGCCGTCGACCTGACCGCCTGCTCCCGTGACAGGGTGCGGCTGGTGCGCCGGGCCAGCGGCGGCGGCGCGGTCTGCCTCGACTCCGGCGCGCTGGTGTTCACGCTGGTGCGGGGCGCGCCGCGCGGACCGGTCCGGGACGCGGCCGCCCGTCGCACCGGGCCCCACGGGGTCCCGGCCGCCCGTTGCGGGGCGTCCGACGCGCGTTCCGGGGCGCGGCCCGGCCTCGACGTGCTCGTGGCCACCGCCGTCCAGGGACTCGGCCTCCCGGCCGCCGCGCTCGGGAACGGCACCATCCGCGCCGCCCGGCTGCGCACCCGCTGGGCCGAGCTGACCCATGTGGCCGTGCACGTCACGCAGGTGCGGCCGTTCGGCCGCTGCTACCTGGCGCCGGGCACGCCGGACGCGGCCCCGCCCACCCTGGCCGAGCTGGGCCTGGAGGTGTCGCTGGACGCGGTGCGCGCCGCCGTGCTCACCACGATCGTGGACGTGTACGGGATCGCCGCCGCCCGCCGCCCCGACCGCCGCGAGCGGGAGACCGCCGGTCACCTGCACGCCGTCCGCTACGGCGACGTCACCTGGAACCTCACCGGCCGAGGACCGCGGCACCGGTCCGAACGCGTCGAGGCCGCGTCGGCCCGGGTCCCGACCGCACGCTGGAGGTAGGCTGGCCGCCGGGTGAACGTCCGAGTGATGCCGGTGGAGCGCTCCGTGGACTTCTTTCGGCACTTTTGCCCTGTTCAGATGCCGTTCGGCTGTGAAAGGCGTAGCAACGGACGCCGTGAGCGGTCACGGCGGCTACACTGATCTGAACTTTCGCGCCTGAGATCGGCCGTGTCACTCGCGGTGACACCGATCCGGCGGACGACGAGCTGAACGCCAGCTTGCGAACACGCACCAGCGAGCGGGAAGTATGCATTCACCAGGTCAGAAGAGAAGCGTTGCCGGCACCCTGCTGAAACTGCTGGGCAGCAGGCCCCAAGCACGTCCGGCCGTCCCCACCGCGGGGGACGGCGAGGTGGTCCAGCCCGCGGCCGGTGAGGGCGCCCTGGAGAACCACCTGGGCGGCGACGAGGCCCGCAACTACCGCAAGTACGAATACGACATGGTCGCCCCGCACGTCGGCCGCGCGCTCCTGGAGATCGGGTCGGGTCTCGGCCACTTCTCCGAGCAGTTCGCCGGGCGCCTCGACTACCTGGTGGTCAGCGACAACGACCCCTACTGCGTGGGCGAGCTGCGCAAGCGCTACGAGGGCAACGACGCCGTCGAGGTCATCGACCTGGAGCTGCCCGCCGAGATCCAGATCCGCCAGAAGGTGGACACGATCGTCATGATGAACGTCCTGGAGCACATCAAGGACGACGTCCAGGCGCTCCGGGACCTGGCCTCGGTGACCCTGCCCGGCGGCCGCATCGTCATCTGGGTGCCCGGCTACATGCAGCTGTACGGGGACTTCGACCGCAAGGTCGGGCACGTCACCCGGTACACGCCCGCCACCCTGGAGAAGTCGGTCCGCGAGGCCGGGCTGGTCCCCGAGGTGCTCAAGCCGATCAACCTGCTGGGCGGCGTCGCCTGGTGGTTCGCGGTCCGCCGGGGCGGCGCGGGCTACCCCGACCCCCGCCTGGTCAAGATCTACGACCGGACCGTCATCCCGGTGACCCGGGCGATCGAGCGGCTCGTGCGGCCGCCGTTCGGGCAGACGGTCTTCTGCGTGGCGCGCGTCCCCGAGGACGCCAAGGACGGCGCGGAGTAGAACGCGCCCCCACGAACGCGAGGGACCCCCGCCGGCGCGCGCCGACGGGGGTCCCGTCGTTTCCGGGCCCCGGTGCATACTGTGACCAGGCGTTCTTCCCGATGCCCCCGGACGCGCGGCGCACGCCGGCCGGGCCCCGGCCCCTAGGTATCCGGGGGTATGCCCATGCGCCGTCCCCGGCGCCCCGGACCCCTCTATCGGTAAGCCGGTTCGGCATGTCTCCGGATGCCCTTCGCGGCCGCGGTCCCGGAGACTGGAGACGCCGATCGGGACACGGCCCCGCCTCTCGGAGCGGAGAAGTACCGCGTACTTCCACGGGACCGTGTCCGGAGAGGCAGCCACCGAAGTTCCCGTGTGGTCCGACGATCCGGTGACGAGGGCCAGGGAGGGGAGGCCCTCGTCACCGGGTCCGGACCGGGCCCGCGGGCCGGCTCAGCTCACCGGCTCCCGGAACAGCCCGAGGCGGTGCGCGGTGGCGGCGGCCTCGCCCCGGGAGGTGACGCCGAGCTTGCCCAGGATGTTGGACACGTGGACGCTGGCGGTCTTGGCGGAGATGAACAGCGCCTTGGCGATGTCGCGGTTGCTCTGCCCGTCGGCGACCAGCCGCAGCACCTCCAGCTCGCGCGGGGTGAGACCGAGCGACGCGCCGTTGGCGTCCCCGGGCCGGGCCGGGCCGCCCAGCCGGGCGCGGCGCGTCAGGTCCGCCACGCGTTCCAGCAGCAGCCGCGCGCCCAGCTCGCGGGCCAGGTCGTCGGCCTCCCGCAGCCGGACCCCGGCGGCGTCCCGGTCGCCGTCGTGGATCGCGGCCAGCGCCGCCCACAGCAGCGCCACCGCGAGGTTGTACCGCTGCCCGATGTCCCGCCACGCGGCGCCCGCCAGGTCCCAGGCGGAACGCTCCAGCACGCCGTCGGCGGCGGTCGCCGCGGCCGAGTACGTCAGCCGCCACGCCTCCTGCAACGGGCCCTGCACCGACAGCGCGGCGACGCGTTCGGCCAGCAGCGGCAGCGCCGGCCGGTCGTCGAGCACGGCGGGCGCGGGCGGGGCCGTCCCGCGCAGCCCGGTGCCGCGCAGCTCGGCGCAGGCCATCGTGGCGAGGGTGAGCACCGGCCAGGCGTACCGGGCGTCGTCGGGCAGCTCCGGGCATTCCAGGACCAGCCCCGCCGCCGCGACCGCGTCGGCGAACCGGCCCTGCTCGATCCGCAGCGCCGCCTCCAGCCGCAGCGCCGCGAACAGGTCCTGGGTCTTGCGCCAGGTCACCTCCCGGGCCGACCGCAGCCACGACTCGGCCTCGGCCAGGTCGCCGTGGCCCACCGCGACCTCGCCGCTCAGCACGAACAGCGAGGTGCGGATGCTCATCGGCGGCGCCTGCTCCATCGCCTTGCTCAGCACGGCGCGCGCCTCGTCCCAGCGGCCCAGCGACACCAGCGGCTCGGCCTGGTTGGAGGCCAGGATCGACCCGCGGGTGCGGCCCACGCCGTTCTCGAACGCCTGCTCCAGGCCCGCGCGCGCCACCGCGATGGCCAGCTCGTGCTGCCCGGCCCCCTCGTAGAAGTGCGAGCGGGTGACGGCGACCTGGAGCTGGAGCTCCTGGTTGCCGGACTCCTCGGCGATGTCGCGGGTCCGCCCCAGCCACACGCCGCCCTCGCCGGCCATGCCGCCGGTGGAGTAGTCGAAGGAGTAGTTGAAGTCCACGCAGGCCAGCGCGTGCAGGGCGTGCGCCTCGACGATCCGGTCGTCCAGCGCGCGGGAGATCCGCAGCGACTCGCGCGCCGCCTCGCGGGCCTCCTCGGTGCCGTGGATGAGCCGCCCGAACCGGGCCAGCGTGATCAGCGCGTCGGCGCGGGCCCGGGTCGGCGGCTCGGCGGGCAGCAGCGCCACCGCCGTGCGCAGGTCCTCGATGAAGCCGGGCCGGGCCAGGTCGAAGGACATGCGGCCGCGGTGCGCCAGCAGGTCGGCGCGGACCGCCGCGTTCTCCGGGCCGGTGCCGACCTCGCGCAGCGCGGCGGTGACCAGCTTGATGCCCTGCTCGAACTCCCCGGACAGCTCGGCGGTGCGCACCGCCTCGCGCAGCACCTCGACATGGTCGGCGCCGATGCGCTCGGCGGCGTCCGGCACCCGGTCCCAGAGCTGGAGGACGCGCTGCTTCATCGCCAGGCTCTCGGCGTGCGCGGCGGCCTTCCTGGTGTCGGCGGCGGCCTTCCAGGCGCTCACCAGCGCCCAGGTCGCGTCGTGGGCGGCGTTCCAGTGGTGGCTGAGCTCGATCCACAGGCGGCCGGGCGGGACCAGGCCGGCGTCGTTCTCCAGGGCCTGCGCGTAGCGGGTGTGCAGGCGGGTGTGCTCGCCGGGCAGCAGGTCGTCGTGGAGCGCCTCGCGGATCAGCGCGTGCCGGAACGCGTATCCGTCACCGTCCACGACCAGCACGTTCGCGGCGACGGCGGGCCGCAGCACGCGGGTGAGGGTCGCGTCGTCCAGGCCGGTGACCGCCGACAGCAGCCGGTGCTCGATGCGGGTGCCGCCGCCGGACGCGTCGCGCAGCGCGTCCTGGGTCTCCTCCGGCAGCCGCTGCACCCCGGCCAGCAGCAGGTCGCGCAGCGACTCGGGAAGCTCGCAGGCGAGGGTGCCGTCGGAGTCCAGCAGCGCCTCCACGAACAGCGGGTTGCCCTCGCTGCGGGCGTAGACGCGGTCGAGCAGGTCGTGGTCGGGCTCGTGGCCGAGGATGCCCGCGCACAGCGCGGCGACGTCGTGCCGGGCCAGCCGGGAGACGTCCATGCGCCGGACGCGTTCCACCCGGCCCAGCTCGGCCAGCATCGGGCGCAGCGGGTGGGAGCGGTGCAGCTCGTCGGCGCGGTACGTCACGACGATCAGCAGCGGGGCCGTGCCGACGTTGCGGATCAGGAACGACAGCAGGTCGCGGGTGGAGCGGTCCGCCCAGTGCGCGTCCTCGATCACCAGCGCCATCGGGCCGGACTCGGCGAGCCGCTCCAGCAGCGTCAGCACCAGCTCGAACATGCGGGCGCGCTCCTCGGCGGAGGCCGCCTGCGTGTCCGGGTCGCCGAACTCCGGAAGCAGCCGCGCCAGCCCGCCGGTGTCGCCGCGCGGCAGCAGCGCCGCGACCCCGTCCAGGCCGATGTCGCGGACCAGCCCGCGCAGCACGGTCGTGAACGGCGCGAACGGCAGACCGTCCGAGCCCAGCTCCAGGCATCCGCCGACCAGCATCCGCCCGTTCCGGTCGCACTCGACGACCGACCGGAACTCCCGGATCAGCCGGGTCTTGCCCAACCCGGCCTCCCCGCCGACGAGCACGGCCCCCGGCGCGGCGTCGAGCGCCCGCGTCAGCTCCGCCAGCTCGATCGCCCGCCCCACCAGAACAGGACCCATCCCATGCGCGCTCACGCCTCTCAGGATGCCAGGCGAACCGGACGAATCACTCGATATTCCAATCCGTGGACAGCCAGCCCTGCCCTCGGTGCTCATCCAGCTCTGCCGTGGTCTTCGGCGGCGACGCCACGACCGGGCGGACCCCGTCGCGATCCCGGGCGAACGGGACGACGCGGACGACGTCGCCGACGGTCCGGGTGGGGGAGGTGACGCCGCGTTCGCGGAAATGAGGGTGGGCCAGCATCTCCGCGCGGGTCAGGACGGGGGCCACCGGCGCCCCGGCGGCGGTCAGGCGCTCCAGCGCCTCGTCCCGGGTGAGGCGGGCGACCGCCGCGGCGACGGCCTTGTCCAGCTCGGCGACGCGGGCCAGGCGTTCGGGGAACGGCACGTCGGCGTGCTCGGCCAGGCCGAGGGCTTGGCAGGTCGCGGACCAGAGGCGCTGCTCCGACACCACGCCGAGGGTGACGCGTTCGCCGTCGGCGGTCGCGTAGACGCCGTAGCCGGGGACCGGGCCCGTGCCGTCGGCGGGACGGGAGGACTCCGGGACGGTGGCGACCCAGTGGGCCACCACGTCGGCCATGGCCAGGTCCAGACGGCTGCCGACCCCGGTCGCGCGGGCCCGCAGCACCCCCGCGGTGATCGCGAACGCCGCCATCGTCGCCGCCGCCATGTCCGCCACCGGCAGCTCGTCGGCGGTGGGCGGGGGAGCGTCGGGCCCGAGGGCGGCGGCGTAGGCGCGGTAGTTGACGTCGTGCCCGGGAACGTCCCGGAGCGGCCCGTCGGCCCCGTAGCCCGACAGGGAGCAGTAGACGATCGCGGGGTTGAGCGCCCGGACGGCGTCGGGGCCCACCCCGAGCCGGTCGGCGACACCGGGCCGGAAGCCCTCCACGAACACCTCCGCCCCGGCGGCCAGCCCCAGGCAGCGTTCCCGCCCGGCGGCGGACTTCAGATCGAGCGCGACGCTGCGTTTGCCCTGGTTGAGCAGGTCGAAATGGGAACGGAACACCCGCATGGGCTCCCCGCCGGGCGGCTCCACCTTGACCACGTCCGCCCCCTGTTGCGCCAGCAACTGGGTGGCGTACGGCCCCGGCCGCCACATCGTGAGATCCAGAACCCGCAACCCGTCCAGCAGCCCCATCACATCTCCTCCCGCACCCGCCCAAGGTGCCGCCTCCGCAAAGCATCAGTCAAGCGAGCGATTGGTTGGTCCGCGCGAGGGCAAGGGTCGCCCGGAACGGGGCTAGCCGCTGAGCAGGCCGCCGATCCATATCGTGATCGCGATCGCGCCGACCACGACGAAGACGGTCATGAACGGCAGACCGGTGACGCCGGAGATCACCAGCGCGACCCCGGCGACGATGATCACCGGGACCAGGACGGCGATCGCGAGGGCGAAGGCGCCGATCACGCCGAGAACGATCAGGATGACTTCCAGGATCTCCATCGGCGGCGCCTCCGTCGTGGTCCGGGGCCGACGCGTTGACCCCATGGTGGGCCGAGAACGGCGGACCGGGAAGCCGTCGCCCCTCGTGCGCGCGACCGCGGGCGGCCGGTGGGGTCGTTGACGGGGTGTCCAATGCGGGGGACGCTGGCGGGGGCGGGTGGTCGATGGTCCGGAGGGGGTCCGCGATGCGGTTTTCCATCTTCTACGAGCACCAGTTGCCCCGGCCCTGGGACGAGGGGGCGGAGGCGCGGCTCTACCGGGACGCCCTGGAGCAGGTCGAGCTGGCCGACCGGCTCGGGTTCGACCACGTGTGGGAGGTCGAGCACCACTTCCTGGAGGAGTACTCGCACTCCTCGGCCCCGGAGGTGTTCCTGGCCGCGGCGTCGCAGCGGACGCGGCGGATCCGGCTGGGGCACGGCATCGTGCAGCTCCCGCCGAACGTCAACCACCCCGCCCGGGTCGCCGAGCGCGTCGCCACGCTCGACCTGGTGTCGGGCGGGCGCGTCGACTTCGGGACCGGGGAGTCCAGCTCCAGCGCCGAGCTCGGCGGGTTCGGGGTGCGGCGGGCCGACAAGCGCGAGCAGTGGACGGACGCGATCGACGCGATCACCCGCATGTTCGTGGAGGAGCCGTTCGCCGGGTGGCGGTCGCGGTGGCTCCGGATGCCGCCGCGCAACGTCGTCCCGAAGCCCGTGCAGAAGCCGCACCCGCCGCTGTGGGTGGCGTGCTCGCGGCGGGAGACGATCGAGTTCGCGGCGCGCAACGGGATCGGGGCGCTGTCGTTCTCGTTCGTCGAGCCCGAGGACGCGGGCCGCTGGGTGGACGCCTACTACCGGATCATCGAGTCGGAGGAGTGCGTCCCGGCCGGGTTCGCGGTGAACCCCAATGTCGCCGTCGTGCTGCCGATGATGCTCCACGAGGACGAGGCCACCGCCATCGAGCGGGGCATCGACGGCGCGCACTTCTTCGGGTTCGCGCTGGCCCACTACTACGGCACCACGCCGCATGACCCGGGGCGCACCGACATCTGGGACGCGTTCCAGCGGCGGCGCGCCGCCCAGGGGTTCGACCGCGACCAGATCATCGCCAACGCCGAGGCGCTGCGGGTGAACGTCGGCTCGCTGCGCGGCGCGGTCGGCACCCCCGACCAGGTCGCCGACCTGATCCGCCGGTACCAGGCGGTGGGGGTGGACCAGGTCTCGTTCGTGCTCCAGTCCGGGCCGAACCGGCACGAGCACATCATGGAGGCCCTGGAGCTGTTCGGGAAGCAGGTGCTGCCGCGCTTCACCGAGGGGCGGGAGGAGCGGGAGGCGGCCAAGGCGGAACGGCTCGCGCCCGCGATCGAACGCGCCCTGGCCCGCCGCGACCCGCCCCGCACCCTGCCGCCCGGCTACCGCATCGACGAGGAGGCCGAGATCCTGCGGGCGCGGCGGGCCGCGCGGCGGCCCGCCGACCTGCGCTCGACGCTGTCGGCGGCGCGGTCCGGCGGGCGGCGGCGCGTCCAGCGGGGGTTCTACCGGCTGGTCCACGGAGCGCCGGACGAGCGGATCGAGCGGCGGTTCGGCACGCGGGCGCAGCGCGTCTTCTTCGCCGGGATGGCGCGGGCCTTCGACCCGGCGATGGCGGGCGGGTTCCAGGGGGAGCTGATGTTCCGGCTGACCCGCCGGGACGGCACGGCGACGGAGTGGACGATCCGGGTGGCCGGCGGGAGGGCGCGGTCCCGGCCGGGCCCGGCGCGGGAGCCCGCGCTCACGGTGACCGCCGCGACCGCCGACTTCCTGCGGGTCCTGGCGGGCGACGCGAACCCGGCGACGCTGCTGATGGACGGCCGCCTGAAGCTGCGGGGCGACGTCGAGCTGGCCCCGCGCCTCAGCGAGATGTTCGGCGGGCCGTCACCGTACTGAGGAGGGGGCGCCCGCCTTCACCCCCGAGGAACGCGGGCGCCCGTTCTGTGTGACGACGCGTTCCGGGCTCTGGTTCGAAGGATCTTCGGAGCGATACGGTTCGCGGCGATGTTCACCCCTACCGAACCCCCGGTCTTCACCCGCCTCAAGGCGGCCGAACGCGTCCTCATCGCGGGCGCGGGCGGCGGCTTCGACGTGTACGCGGGCCTCCCCCTGGCACTGGCGCTGTGGGCGCAGGGCAGGACGGCCCACCTGGCGAACTTCTCGTTCGGCTTCATCGAGTCCCTGCCGTCGAGGACATGGCGAGCCTGGCGGCGGTGCACGGCCTGGACGTTCCCGAGAAGCTGGTGCTCAGCCTGGGCTTCGGCGTGGACTCCTACCACGGGATCAGCCACGTCCACGTGCTGGAGAACCTGGCGGCGCTGGACCGGGAGGGGGCGTACCTGGGGGCGTTCTCGATCCCCCGCGACAGCCGGGAGGCGGCGCTGTACCAGGACGCCGTGGCCTACGCCGCCGAGGCGACCCCGGACCGCCCGAGCATCGTGCACGGCTCGATCGCCGCGGCGCTGCGCGGCGAGTTCGGCGACGTCCGCCTCACCGACCGCACCCGCGGCGGCGAGCTGTTCGTCAACCCGCTGATGGCGATGTACTTCGCGGTGGACCTGGACGCCCTGGCGAACCGCCTGCTGTACCGCGACGCGATCGAGGAGACCTACCTGACCCGGCAGATCGCCTCGATCATCGAGGACTACCGCGCGTCCCACCCGAAGACCCGGCCGCCCCGCCAGTACCCGCACTGACCGGCCGGGCCCGGGGCTCATCGCTCGTGGGCGAGGTTCCGCAGGGTCTCCACCAGGCCGTTCCAGCCCTCCTCCATGTCCGGGGAGCGGACGTGCGGCGAGCGGAACCAGTCGGTGTACACGCACGTCTCCTCCAGGTCCCAGCGGAGGCGGTACAGGCACAGCGCGGCCGGGTCCGGGGCCCGCCCGGAGATCTCGGCGTAGCGGGCCAGGTCGTCGGGGCCCCGCACGACCGACCACAGGTCGCGTTCGGGCGGGGCCAGCCCGGCGGTGTCCCAGTCGACCAGCGCGTAGCCGCCGTCGTGGGAGAGCAGGTTGCCCGGGTGGGGCTCGCCGTGGGTGACGACGGGCGCGCCGTCCAGCTCGGTGACCAGGGCGTCGAACTCGGCGAGGCGCTGCCGCAGCACGGGCGCGTACTCGCGCAGCAGGTTCCGCGCGGGGTCGGAGAACGGCCCCTCCGCCCATTGCAGGCTCCCGGCCAGGGCCTTCTCCAGCAGGCCGCGCAGCCCCAGCTCCGGGCGCAGGACCGGGGCGGCGGCCGGGGGCCGCTGCCGGTGCAGCACCGCCAGCAGGTCGAGGACGTCGGCGCGCTCCCGCGGCGTCCACTCCCGGCCGAACTCCCCGCAGACGCCGTCCAGGAACGGGAACACGCTCACCGCGTACCGCGGCCCCAGCGGCCGGACGGTCTGCCCGGCGGGGGTCGGCAGCGGCGCGACCACGAAGTCGAGGCCGTCGCGTTCCCGCAGCTCGTAGGCGGTGTCCATGGCGGCGCGCAGGCCGTCCAGCGTGTCGCCCTTGGTCACCAGGTCCGCGACGGTCACGAACCACCTCCGGTCGGCCTCGGCGACCCAGTGGTGGTCGCCGAACCCGACCGCGGCGTACGTCAACGAGACGTCGCCGAGCCCCCACTCGCCCAGCGTCCGCAGCAGTTCTTCCTCGCGCAGGTCCTCGGGTCGCTCCAGCATGTCTCCACGTTAGGCGAGCATGATCAATGGGTGTCGGAGACCCGCGCGCCCGATCCGGCATCCACGACGCCAGGGAGGACATCCATGCCGTTCCCCGCCGCCGCGCTCGGCTGCGCGCTGCTGACCGCCGTCCCGCCGGGCCCGGCGTCGCTCGGGCCGCTGGTCGGGCTGTCCGCCGAACGCCTCGCCGTCGCCGACCGGGTGGCCGCCGCCAAGTTCGGCACCGGCCGGCCGATCGACGACCCGGTCCGGGAGCGGCAGATCCTCGACGAGGTCGCCGGGCGCTCGGCGCGGGCGGGCGTCGATCCGGTACGGGCCGTCGCGATCTTCCGCGACCAGATCGAGGCGGGCAAGCTCGTCCAGCGCGCCCTGTTCCGCCGCTGGACCGCGCACCCGGACCGGGCCCCGAAGACCCGTCCCGACCTCGACACCGAGGTCCGCCCCGCGCTGGACCGCCTCACCGTCGAGATCCTCGACGCCGTCAGGACGTCCGGGAAGGCCAGCGCGGGCCCGTCCTGCCGGCCCCGCCTGGCGGCGGAGGTCACGCGCGCCGGACGCGCCCTGGACGCCCCGCACCGCGCCGCCCTGGTCCGCGCGGTCGCGTCGGTCTGCGTGCCGCGGTAGCGGCCGGGCTACCCCCTGCGGCCGTTCAGCAGGTCCTCAAGGACCAGGCCCGCGCCGATGCCGAGCATCCACACGTCCTTGGCGACGGGCAGGCCCTGCTCGGTCGGGCGCAGGCCGCCCTCCTCGCGCATCCCCGGGATGCGCAGGTACATGCCGACCAGGCCGCCGGAGAACGCCGCCAGCGCCGCGCCCGCCACGAACGACGGGACCACCGGCAGCAGCAGCGCCGCCCCGACGGCGATCTCGGCCCGCGACAGCGTCCGGACGAACTCCTCCGGGTCGCGCGACCCCAGGAACGGGTACGCGGTCGAGGCCATCCCGTGCAGCGCGGCGGCGGTGTCCTTGTCGGCGTTCCGCTTGCTGAGGCCCGAGTTCAGGATGAACGCCCCGGTGGCGAGGCGCGGTGGAAGCTGGTGGAGACGTGGACGGAATCTCATGATCACCTCGTGGTGGGAACCTGCCGTGCCCTCCCTTCCTTCCGCACCCGCGCCGCGACTATGCCTCCGCCGGAAGGCCGCTCGCGGTTGGCGCCCCACGGATGGGTAAAGACCCGGCATGGCCTGCCGAATCAGCGAGATCGTCCTTGACTGCGCGGACCCGGAGCGGCTGGCGGCGTTCTGGTGCGAGGTCCTGGGCTACGCGGTGCTCCGACGCGACGGCGACGACATCGAGATCGGACCGCCGGAGGGCTCCGGCGGGCTCCGGCCGGTGCTGGTGCTCAACCGTTCCGACGACCCCCGCCCCGGCAAGCCGCGCCTGCACTTCGACGTCAACGCCACCGACCGCGACCAGGAGGCCGAGCTCGACCGGCTGCTGGGTATCGGGGCGCGGCCCGCCGACGTCGGCCAGACCGGCGAGGAGGACTGGCACGTCCTCGCCGATCCGGAGGGCAACGAGTTCTGCCTGCTCCGCCGCCGCGTCAGCGAGGTCCGATGACCGCCATGCGCGGCTTGAAGTCCTTGGGCACGTCCGACCCGTCGAGCACCTGGACGCGCGTCGCGTCCAGCCGCAGCGGGGTGAACGCCGGGTCCCGCGGCCCCGACAGCCCGAACCCGGCCAGGTCGTACCCGAGCGGCGGCGGCGCGGTCGTGATCAGGTCCCACACGTGCTGCCTGGCCCCCTGGTCCTCCACCCACGACGCCACGGCCTCGCCGAGCACGGTGTCGTGCGAGGGCGTCCAGTAGGAGAACGCCACGTGCGGGTTCGCCGCCAGGTGCCGGGTCTTGACCGGCGTCCGCCCCGTGAAGACCCAGCCGACCGGCCGCCCGTCGACGACCTCCCAGACCGGGTGCAGGATCCGGGACCGGGGCCGCCCCTCGGGGGAGACCGTCGTCACCGTGCACCACACGATCTCCCGGGTGAAGCGCAGGAACGGTTCCTCCAGGTCGGCGAAGCGCTCCGCCATGCCACCTCCTCAGGGCCCGCCTCCACCCTCGCCGACGGGCCCGCCGGGGACAAGCGGCACCGGCGCGGCGCGCGGCCGGACGGGGTCAGAACGCGCCCAGGAAGCCCGGGTCGCGTTCCCCCAGCGTCGCGCAGCAGTGCCCGCTGAGGCTCAGGAGCTCGCGCATCGGGACCGGGCGGCGGGTCGTCTTCGGAAGGTTCTGTTGGGCCTCAGCCGACCAGAGAAACGGATAGACCGTAATCCCCTCCGTCGGGGGCAGCGCGGCGATCTCCTCGCGCCAGTCCGGCCATCGGAGCGTTCCGTAGAAGTCGTCCAGCGGGCCCTCCAGCAGCCACGCCAGCCAGTCGCCGTGCCCCACGTCCAGGGGCTCCCAGCGCAGCGCGTCCGGCGCGAAGTAGATCACCTCGCCGGGCTGTCCGGGGCGGCCCGCCGCGGCCGGGTCGATGCCGTTCAACGCGAACACCCCGCCCAGCACGTCGTGCGCGACGACCAGGCCCTCCGCCGGGTCGCGGCCCTCGTCGAACGCGTTGACCCGGCCCAGGCCCGGAAGCCCCGGCCCGCCGCCGCCGTAGACCCGCACCCAGCCGTCGTCCAGCAGCAGGCCGCCGCAGTTGAGGATCAGCGCCCCCAGCCACGACCGGGCCGTGACCTGGAGCTGGAGCAGGCAGGTGCGCGCGCCCTCCGGGTCGGGCTCCAGGACCCGGAGCGGAACGGCGGCCGCGGCGAGGCGGTCCGACAGCGCGGGCCAGGCCGGATCGGGGACGTCGGTCAGTTCGGGGAGAGGGCGCATTGACTGAGAATTTCACGAACCGGTGCGACGACGTTGATATCCCACACGGGGTTGTGACCGAAACGGGATTGGGCCGGTTTTGTTCCCAGCCGATCGTGGGTGATGCTGGGGACGTGTCAACGGAGACTCTCACCAGCGCGCCCGCCAGCGGGGCCGAGCTGCGCGCTTTCCTGCACGGGTTGCCTGGTGTCGACCAGGTCGGGGCGGACGAGCGCGCCGCCCGGCTGGCGACCCGTTCCATCAAGAACGACGCCAAGGCCCAGGCGATCGACATGGCCATCACCATGGTGGACCTCACCACCCTGGAGGGGGCCGACACGCCGGGCAAGGTCCGGGCGCTGTGCGCCAAGGCCGCCCGGCCGGACCCGTCCGACCCCGACGTCCCGCGGGTCGCGGCCGTCTGCGTGTACCCCGACATGGTGGAGCACGCGGTCGGCGCCCTGGAGGGGACCGGCATCGGCGTCGCGAGCGTGGCCACGGCGTTCCCGTCCGGACGGGCGCCGCTGGAGGCCAAGCTGGTCGACACCCGCGCCGCCGTCGCGGCCGGGGCCACCGAGATCGACATGGTGATCGACCGGGGCGCGTTCCTGGCCGGCGACTACCTCAAGGTGCACGAGGAGATCGTCGCGACCAAACAGGCCTGCGGCGACGCCCATCTGAAGGTCATCTTCGAGACCGGCGAGCTGGTCACCTACGACAACGTGCGCCGCGCGTCCTGGCTGGCCATGCGCGCCGGGGCCGACTTCATCAAGACCTCCACCGGCAAGGTCTCGCCCGCCGCGACGCTGCCCGTCACCATGATCATGCTGGAGGCGGTGCGCGACTTCCGCGCCGCGACCGGACGCATGGTCGGCGTCAAGCCCGCCGGCGGCATCCGCACCACCAAGGACGCCATCAAGTACCTGGTGCTGGTGAACGAGACCGCCGGTCCCGACTGGCTGACCCCGAAGTGGTTCCGCCTGGGCGCGTCCAGCCTGCTCAACGACCTGCTGATGCAGCGCCGCAAGCTGACCACCGGCGTCTACTCCGGTCCCGACTACTTCACGCTGGACTGACCATGAACTTCGAGTACGCGCCGGCGCCCGAGTCGCGGGACGTCGTCGACATCAGGCCGTCGTACGGGCTGTTCGTCGACGGTGAGTTCACCGACGGCCACGGCGAGCCGTTCAAGAGCATCAACCCGGCGAACGAGGACGTCCTCGCCGAGATCGCGAGCGCCGACCAGGCCGACGTGGACCGCGCCGTCAAGGCCGCCCGCCGGGCCTACGACAAGGTGTGGGGCCCGATGCCGGGCCGGGAACGCGCCAAGTACCTGTTCCGCATCGCCCGCCTGGTCCAGGAGCGGTCGCGCGAGCTGGCCGTCCTGGAGTCGATCGACAACGGCAAGCCCATCCGCGAGTCCCGCGACGTGGACCTGCCGCTGGTCGCCGCCCACTTCTTCTACTACGCCGGCTGGGCCGACAAGCTCGGCCACGCGGGCCTCGGCGCCGACCCCCGGCCGCTGGGCGTCGCGGGCCAGGTCATCCCCTGGAACTTCCCGCTGCTCATGCTCGCCTGGAAGATCGCCCCGGCGCTGGCGTGCGGCAACACCGTCGTGCTCAAGCCCGCCGAGACGACGCCGCTGACCGCGCTGGCGTTCGCGGAGATCTGCCGGCAGGCGGACCTGCCGCCGGGCGTCGTCAACATCATCACCGGCGCGGGCGACACCGGCCGGGCGCTGGTCGAGCACGCCGGGATCGACAAGGTCGCCTTCACCGGCTCCACCGAGGTCGGCAAGCAGATCGCGCGCTCGGTCGCGGGCACCCGCAGGAGGCTGACGCTGGAGCTGGGCGGCAAGGCCGCCAACGTCATCTTCGACGACGCCCCCCTCGACCAGGCCGTCGAGGGCATCGTCAACGGCATCTTCTTCAACCAGGGCCACGTGTGCTGCGCCGGGTCCCGCCTGCTGGTGCAGGAGTCGGTGGCCGACGAGCTGCTGGAGCGCCTCAAGCTCCGCATGCGGACGCTGCGCGTGGGCGACCCGCTCGACAAGAACACCGACGTCGGCGCCATCAACTCCGCCGCCCAGCTGGAGAAGATCCGCGAGCTGGCCGGCGCCGGGGAGCGGGAGGGCGCGACCCGGTGGGCCCCGGACTGCGCGCTGCCGCAGCGCGGGTTCTGGTTCGCGCCGACGGTGTTCACGGGCGTCGCCCAGTCGCACCGCATCGCCCGCGAGGAGATCTTCGGGCCGGTGCTGTCGGTGCTGACGTTCCGCACGCCCGCCGAGGCCGTCGAGAAGGCCAACAACACCCCCTACGGCCTGTCCGCCGGGGTCTGGACGGAGAAGGGCTCGCGCATCCTGTGGATGGCCGAACGCCTCCGCGCCGGGGTGGTGTGGGCCAACACGTTCAACAAGTTCGATCCGGCGTCGCCGTTCGGCGGCTACAAGGAGTCCGGCTTCGGCCGCGAGGGCGGACGGCACGGGCTGGAGGCGTACCTCAATGCTTGAGCGTGCCCGCGAGGGCTGGACTGAGGAGTGCAGGGAGCTTGCGACCGGAACGACGAGGGAAGCCCTCGCGTATGAGGGCGCGCGAAGCGCCGAGCGGAGGCGAGGCAGGTGAGCACTGATCGTCTCGCGGTGCGCAAGACCTACAAGCTGTTCATCGGGGGAGCGTTCCCCCGCTCGGAGTCCGGCAGGTCGTACGTGGTGAACGACGCCAGGGGCAGGTTCCTCGCCAACGCCTCGCGGGCCTCCCGCAAGGACGTGCGCGACGCGGTCGGCGCGGCGCGCAAGGCGTTCGGCGGATGGTCGTCGCGCACCCCCTACAACCGGGGGCAGATCCTCTACCGGATCGCCGAGATGCTGGAGGGCCGCCGCGCGCAGTTCACCGACGAGCTGCGCGCCGCCGGGCTCGCCAAGAACGCGGCGACGGCCGAGGTGGACGCGGCGGTCGACCGCTGGGTCTGGTACGCGGGCTGGGCCGACAAGCTCGGCGCGGTCGCGGGCTCAGCCAACCCGGTCGCCGGGCCGTTCTTCAACTTCTCCACCCCGGAGCCGACCGGCGTCGTCGGGATCGTCGCGCCGGACTCGCCGCTGCTCGGCCTGGTGTCGGTCGTCGCGCCCGCGATCGTGTCGGGCAACACCGCGGTCGTCGTCGCGTCCGAGCCGTCGCCGCTGCCCGCCATCACGTTCGCGGAGGTGCTGGCGACGTCCGACCTGCCCGGCGGTGTCGTGAACCTGCTCACGGGCCGCCGCGCGGAGCTCGCGCCGTGGCTCGCCTCGCACATGGACGTCAACGCCATCGACCTCGCCGGAGCCGAGGAATCGCAGGTCAAGGCGCTTGAGGAGGCCGCGGCCGACAACCTCAAGCGGGTGCTTCGGCCGGTGCCGGGCGACTGGTCGGACGAGCCCGGAACGGAGCGGATGACCGCGTTCCTGGAGACGAAGACGGTGTGGCATCCGGTGGGCGTCTAGTGCCGCAAACGGTGAAGTGTGTGTAGAGCTGCGACAAGTGTGGAATAGATCTCCCCGTAACTGATCATCACGGGGGGTAGATCAGTGCCTACCACTACGACACCGCGCGCTACCAACAGCCGTACCTCGGCGAGCCGCGCGAAGAGCAGCACCGGGAAGACCACGACGGCGGCGAAGAAGCCCGCCGCCAAGCGGACCAGCGCCGCCGCCAGGACGACGGCGGCGCGGTCCGGGGTCACCGCCAGCGCGACCGGACGGACGTCCGCCAAGAAGGCGACCACGTCCCGGTCGGGTGCGGCGGGAACGAAGACGGCCGCCGCGAAGAGGACCTCCGCGGCCAAGTCCACCGCGGCGAAGGGCGGCTCCACCGCCTCCGCCGCGAAGAAGACCACGACCGGAGCCCGCGGCTCGGCGGGCGCGGCCACCAAGGTGACCGCCGCGGCCAAGCAGGCCAAGACCGCCGCGACGCAGATGAAGTCGGTGGCGAACAAGGCCGGCACCGCGGTCAAGGGCATGACGGCCATGACCAAGGCGATGACCACCGCCACCAAGGCGATGGCCGACGCGGCGAAGGCGATGGACGCCGCCGCGAAGGTCATCAGCAAGAACGCCGAGACCGCCAAGAAGTCGACCTCCACCGCGAAGAAGACCACCGCCGGGAAGACCTCGGCGGCCAGGTCCACCACGGGGAGGACGACGGCCAAGGCGAGCACGGGCAAGGCGAGCACCGCCAAGGCGGGCACGTCCAAGGCGGGCGCGTCCAAGAAGAGCGGCACCACCGGGTCGTCGACCACGCGGAAGACCACCGCGCGGAAGACGACGACGGCCCGCAAGCCCGCCGCGAAGAAGGCCTCGGCGGCGGCGAGCGGGGGCCGTTCCACGGTGACCGCCCGCACCGGCGCCCGGAAGGCCGGCACGGCCAGGAAGGGGAGCACGGGCCGGACGGCCGCCGGGAAGACGACGGCCGCCCGGAAGACGACGTCCGCGAAGGGCACGACGGCGCGCAGGTCCGCCGCCAGGTCCAAGGCCGCGCCGAGCGGCTCGGACAGCGGGATGATCAACCACTCGTCGACCGGTGACGGCGGCTTCCTGAACGGCGTCACCGGGAGCCGGACCTGACCGAGGACCGCGACGACGCGAGGCTCCTCGGTCGGATGCCCGTCGCGGGGGTCCGGGGGAACGTCCCTCCGGATGCGACACTGACCGACGACCCAACCGGCGTCGGAGCCCCCAGCCGCGAGCGGGGACGGGGCTCCGGCCGGACACGAGGAGCGGAGGACCCATGGAGGACAAGGAGATCCTGGCCAGGATCGGCGACCTGGTGGAGGAGGAGCAGCGGTTGCGCGACCGCCTCCAGCAGGGGGAGCTGTCGGCCGAGGAGGAGCAGCAGCGACTCCGGACCGTGGAGGTCGCCCTCGACCAGTGCTGGGACCTGCTGCGGCAGCGCCGGGCCCGCCGCGAGAGCGGCCAGGACCCCGACGACGCCCAGGTGCGGCCCGGCGGAGAGGTCGAGGGGTACCTGCAGTGAGCGTTCTCCGGTCGGCGTGACCGCGCCTTCGCCGGCGTCGACGAGGTCAGTCCCCAGCGGCTCCGGGGACTGGCCTCGCCGACGTTCCGCCGTCTCCGGCTACATGCGCTCGGGGACGGGCACGCCCAGCAGGTCCAGGCCGGTGCTCAGCGTGCGCAGCGTCACCGCGCACAGCGCCAGCCGGGACGCCCTGGTCGCCTCGTCCGGAGCCTTCAGCACCGGGCAGCTCTCGAAGAACGTGGTGAACGCGTCGGCGACCGAGTACACGTAGCCGGCCAGCTTGTGCGGCTCGGCGGCGTCCCCGGCCTGCTGGAGGGCCGCGCCGAAGCCCAGCAGCCGCAGCGCCAGCGCCCGTTCGGCCGCGTGGCCGATCACGATCGGGCCGGTGGCGTCCTGCGGCTCGACCCCGCCCCTGCGGAAGATCGAGCGGATCCGGGCCGCCGCGTACTGGAGGTAGGGGCCGGTGTTGCCCTTGAACGCGATCATCCGGTCGAAGTCGAAGATGTACTCGCTGTCCAGCGCCACCGACAGGTCGGCGTACTTGACCGCGCCGATCCCGACCTTCTCCACGATGTCGGCGCGCTCGGCGGCGGGCAGCGGCTCGTCGCGTTCGATCTTGTCGAACTCGGTCCCGGCGCGCTCGACGGCCTCGTCCAGCAGCTCGGCGAGCTTGACGGTGCCGCCCGCGCGGGTCCGCAGGAGTTTGCCGTCGGTGCCCAGCACGTTGCCGATCTGGGCGTGCTCCAGCCTCATGTCGCCGGTCCACCCGGCCATCCCGGCCACCGCGAACACCATCTGGAAGTGCAGCGCCTGCGCCGCGCCCACCACGTAGACCACGCGGTCGGCGTGCTCGGCGTCGTGCCGGAACCGGATGGTCGCCAGGTCGGTGGTGGAGTAGTTGTAGCCGCCGTCGCTCTTGCGGATGATCACCGGCAGGGGCTCGCCCTCGCGTCCCTTGAAGCCGGGCGGGAACACCACCAGGGCGCCCTCGCTGACCTGGGCGATGCCCTTGTCCTCAAGCTCCTTGACGGTCGGGGCGAGCAGGTCGTTGTAGAAGCTCTCGCCCTTGATGTCGTCGTCGGTGAGGGTGACGCCGAGCTTGCCGTAGACGACGTTGAAGTACCGCCTGGACACGTCGACCAGGACGTTCCACAGCCGCAGGGTCTCGGGGTCGCCCGCCTGGAGCAGCACGACCCGCTTGCGGGACCGCTCGGCGAACTCCTCGTCGCCGTCGAACTTGACCCGCGCCGCCTGGTAGAAGGCGGTCAGGTCCGACACCGAGGAGTCGTTGGAGGCGGCCTTGTCCTCGCCCAGGTCGAGCAGGTGCTCGATGAGCATGCCGAACGGGGTGCCCCAGTCGCCGACGTGGTTGTCGCGGACGACGTCGTGGCCCAGGAACTCCAGGATCCGGGCGATGGCGTCGCCGACGATCGTGGTCCGCAGGTGGCCGACGTGCATCTCCTTGGCCACGTTGGGCGAGGAGTACTCGACGATGACCTTCTGCGGCCGCTCGGCGCGGGGCACGTCCAGGTGCTCGTCGGCCAGCGCCCGCTGGGCCTGCGCGGCGATCCACTCGTCGGAGAAGGTGAAGTTGAGGAAGCCCGGTCCGCTGACCTGGACGTCGCTCACCAGGTCGGAGACGTCGAGCCGGTCCAGGATCTCCTGGGCGACGGCCCGCGGGTTCTGCTTCCCGCCTCGCTCCCCCTCCAGTCGCTTGGCCAGCGGCAGGGCCACGTTGGACTGGAGGTCGGCGAACTGCGACGGCCGGATGACCGGGTCGGCGTCCGCGTACGAGGGGCCGAAGGCGGCGCTGAGCGCGGCCTGGACCCGTGCGGCGAGAACGAGCTGCGGATCGGACATGCTCCAAGGTTATCGGCGCGGGGGCGCTGAACCGGTAATGATTTGCCCCTCCCCACGCGTCCCGGAGGCACCGCCCGCCGCAGGGCGCGCTCACCGGACGCTGAGCGGCCGGGACGGCTCCTGGCCGCGTTCCGCGCCGGGGACGGGCGCGTCCGTCCGGACCAGCGCGGTCGCCAGCAGGGCCGTCACGTACAGGACGGCGGAGGCGGCGCCGAGGGCCGATGCGCCCGCGCCCGCGACCACCAGGCCGCCCAGCGCGCCGCCCGCCGACATCCCCAGGTAGATCGCCGAGCTGTTGAGGCTGAGCAGCAGCGTGCCCGCCTCCGGCGCGGCGCGCATCAGCCGGTGCTGCTGCGCCGGGGCGACCGTCGCCCCGGCGACGCCGAGGACGAACACCAGCGCGGCGGCCGGGACCGCCGCCCCGGCCACCGGCAGCAGCAGCGCCCCGGCCGTCAGCGCCGTGAGCGCCGCCGCCAGCACGGCGCGCCCGCCGCGCGCGTCGACGGCGCGGCCCGCGACCGCGACGCCGACCACGCTCGCCAGCCCCGACACCGCCATCACGACCGTCAGCCCGCGCCCGGTCACGTCCGCGGCCTCGGCCAGCAGCGGCGCGATGTAGGTGATCGTCGTGAACGCCCCGGCCATCGCCAGCGCGGTGGTGGCCAGCAGCGCGGCGAGGCGGGGCCGGGCCGCCAGCGCGAGCCGTTCCCGCAGCGTCAGCGTCGCCGGGATCCGGACGGGCGGCAGCAGCACCGCCACGCCCGCCGCCGCGGCCAGCCCCACGCCGGTGACCAGCCAGAACACCCCGCTCGCTCCGACGGCCTGCGCCAGCAGTGTCCCGACCGGGACGCCGACCAGCCCGGCGGCGCTGAGCCCGCCCATGACCAGCGCCAGCGCCCGGCCCATCCGGTCGGGTGGGCTGAGGGTGACGGCCGTCGCGGAGGCGGTCGGCAGGAACAGGGCCGCGCCCAGCGCGGCCACCACGCGGGAGGCCATCATCAGCGGGTAGTCCGCCGCGATCGCCGACAGGGCGTTCCCGGCGCTGAAGACCACCAGCGTCCCGGCCAGCACGACCCGGCGGTCCCAGCGCGCGGTCGCCGTCGCCAGCACGGGCGCGGCCAGCGCGTAGACCAGCGTGAACACGGTGACGAGCTGCCCGGCGGCGGCGAGCGGGACGTCCAGGCGCGCCGCCAGCTCCGGCAGGATCGGCGCGATCACGAACCCGTCGACGCCGATGGCGAACGCGCCCGCGGCGAGCACGAGCAGTCGGGGGGAGGGCATGCGGAGACTCCTTCGAAATTTCGAGAAGTTTGGAAATAAGAGTCCAGCACACCGCTCGCCGTATTTCAACGATTCTCGAAACACGGGTAGGTTGGGGCCATGCGCGAGCTGCACCATCCCGCCGCCGACGAGATCGACCTGAGCGCCGTGCTGTTCGCCCTGGCCGACCCCGTCCGCCGCGGGCTGGTCGCCGGGCTCGCCGACGGCGCCGAGGCCGGGACGGGCGACTGCGCCGGGGACCTGCCCCCCTCCACCGCCTCCCACCACTTCAAGACCCTGCGGGAGGCCGGGGTCACCCGCACCCGCGTCGCGGGCACCCGCCGCCTGGTCTCCCTGCGCCGCGACGACCTGGAGGCCCGCTTCCCCGGCCTGCTCGACGCGATCCTGCGCGCCGACCGTGAGCCCCAGGTCAGGCGCGGATGAGCCGCGACAGGAACCCCGTCCGCCCACCGCCCTCGACGACCCGGCGCCTCCGGTGCCGCTTCATGGCTTCCAGGGGCGCCGCGCGGGTCCTGGGCGTTCATTGAGCGGAGCCAGGAGAGCCCGTCCGGCCGCCCCCTGCCATCGGCGTTTGCGACCCCGGGGACGGGCAGCACCCCGGCATGGGGACGGGACGGAACGCGTCGGGACGGCGTGTGATCGCGATGTGCGTGCTCGTGGCGGCGACGTAGGGCACTGAAGGGGGAATGTCCGGTTCTGTGGGTATGAAAGTGAACAGAACGGGAACCGGATCCGGGTGTTCACGATGAAACAGCAACCACTGCGTGTGCCGCCGATCAGCCGTGCCACGGCGCGGCGGGCGGGATGGGCGGCCGCGGTGCTCGGCCTCGGCACGGTCGTCATGCTCGTGCTGCTGGTCGGGGGGACGCTCGGCTGGATCGAGGGCGCGAACGGGTTCGTGCACGCCCTGCTGGCGATCGCGATCGTGCCGGGGGCGCTGCTGACATTCTTCGGCGCGTGGGTGGCGACGCACGCCCGCCATCGCCACCCCGCGCGCCGGGACCGCCCCTTCAGCGGCCCGTGATGTGCTTTCTGACCCCGTAGGGATCCATCCGGGCGGGGTCGCTCTTCTCCGGGTCGCCGGGGCTTTCCTTGACGAGGATGACGACGGCGTCGGAGCTGTAGGGCCACACGCGCATGACGGGCCGGTTGCCGGACGGCTTCCACGCCAGGGACGGCAACCGCATCGACTCCCCGCCGCCGGGCCTCCTCTCGCCGATCGCGTAGTGGGCCTTCAGCCCCTTGCCGTGCACGAGCCGCAGGACCGACCGCAGATCACGGCCCTCCAGCGGCTGCATCCAGGGAACGATGTAGCGGCTCGACTGGGAGAAGGTGGTGTCGGCGTACGGCTCACCGGGCCGGGCCCGGCGGCCGAGCTGGATGAGCAGGCGGTCGCCGGGAAGGGCGTTGCTGATGCGCACCCGCATCGGGCAGGCGTTCCCGCCCTTCGGGCACGGGGTGACGGAGATGTCGATCTGCCGGTCCGCGGGAGCGTTCGGGGCCCCGCCACCGCCCTTCGCGAAGACGCGGCGCTCGCTGCCCGGCGAGACCGGCGTGATGAACAGCCGCACGTCCAGCTTGAACTTCGCGAACGCCTCCCGGAATCTCCGCTGGTCGGCGAACGCGTCCTTGACGCTGACCTCGTAGACGCCGTCCTGTCGCTCGATGGCGACGGCCGCGTTGGCGTAGCTGCGCACGGTGTCGTCGCCGACCACGTTCAGCGCGACGGGTCCGATCACCACCGCCGCCGTCGCCAGGGCGGCCCCCAGCACCAGCCGGAAGCGCGGCCTGCGGCGGGGAGCGTCCGCCGCGGACTCCTCCGCCAGGATCGCGCGCAGCAGCTCCCGGTCGCCCTTCACCGTGACCTGCTCGTCGCGCACGGGTGCGAGCCCGGCCACCACGTCGTCGACGCTCACGTCAAAGCCCCTTTCTCCGCGACGAGCCGGGCGGCCCGCGCGTCCTCCACCCCGGCGGCCCGCAGCGCGCGGGCGAACCGCTTGCGGGCCCGGTGCAGCCGGATGCTCACCGCGTTCCGCGAGCACCCGAGCACCCTGGCGATCTCCGGGACCGCCAGCCCCTCCCACGCGACCAGCGACAGCAGCTCCCGGTCGGCCTCGGGCAGCCCGCGGAACACCTCCCCGACCACCGGCACGTCCGGCTCGTTCACCGGCACGGCGGCGAGCTCGGCCCGCAGCGCGGCGGTCCGCAGCGCGTGCCGCTGCTCTCCGCGCCGGTGGTTGGCCAGCGTCCGGCGCGCCGCCCCGTACAGCCACAGCCGCGCGTCGTCGCCCTCCGGCAGCTCGTCGGCCCGCCGCCACGCGACGGCGAACGTCTCGGCGACGACGTCGGCCGCGTCGTCCGCCGACGCGCAGCGCCGCAGCGCGTACCCGAGCAGCGGCCGGAAGTTCCGCTCGTACAGCTCGGCGAACTCGTCCTCATCCACATCGGCACCCCACGTCGTGGATCCTCTCGAACGGTGTCATGTCACCCGTCCATGTCCACGACGCCGAAGATCTTTCACTCCCGCCGGCGGGAGAGGGACCAGCGGTCCAGGCGCAGCGCCGCCACCAGCAGCAGGCCCGCCAGGACCGCGATGCCCAGCGCCACCAGGGCGTTGTGCGGGTTGTCGGGGTACAGGGCGAAGAACTCGCGCAGCCCCGGCACCGCCAGCACGACCAGGAACACCGCGCCCATCGCGACGACCAGGCCGAGCCGCCACCAGTTCCACGGGCGGGCGATCAGCAGCAGCACCCACAGCGCCAGCGGGAACAGCGACAGCGCCGCCGTCGAGGAGTCCTCGGCGAACCGGGTCCGCGGGTTCTCCGTCGCCAGCAGGTAGCCCGCGAACGTCGCCACCCCGCACGCCAGGCCCGCCGGGACCGCGAAGCGCAGCACGCGCGGCACGAAGCCGGGCCGGGCGCGTTCCAGGTTCGGGGCCAGCGCCAGGAAGAACGCCGGGACGCCGATGGTCAGCGTGCTGATCAGCGTCAGGTGCCGGGGCAGGAACGGGAACCGCACGTGCACCAGCCCGACCAGCACCGCCAGGATGATCGAGTAGACGGTCTTGGTGAGGAACAGGTTGGCGACGCGCTCGATGTTGCCGAGCACGCGGCGGCCCTCGCCGACCACGTGGGGGAGCGTGGCGAAGCTGTTGTCCAGCAGCACGATCTGCGCGACGGCGCGGGTCGCGCCGCTGCCCGAGCCCATCGCCACGCCCAGGTCGGCGTCCTTGAGGGCGAGGACGTCGTTGACGCCGTCGCCGGTCATCGCGACCGTGTGCCCCCTGCCCTGCAACGCCCTGACCATCTGCCGCTTCTGCCGCGGGCTGACCCGCCCGAACACCGAGTTGCCCTCCAGCGCCCTCCCCATCTCGCGCGGGCCGGACGGCAGGGTGCGGGCGTCCACCGGGTGGTCGGCCCCGGGCAGGTCCAGCGCCCGGGCGATCGCGCCGACCGAGGCGGGGTCGTCGCCGGAGATGACCTTGACGGCGACGCCCTGCTCGGCGAAGTACGCCAGGGTCGCCGGGGCCTCGGCCCGCAGCCGCTGCCGCAGCGCCACCAGCGCGGCGGGCTCGGCGCCCGCGGTCGCCCCCGGCGCGTCCGGCTCCGCGAGCGCCCCCGCCGGGACCCGCGCCAGCGCCAGCACCCGCAGCCCGTTCGCGCCCAGCTCCCTGGCCCGCTCCCGGAACGGGTCGCCGGGCCCCAGCAGCACGTCCGCCGCCCCGAGCACCCACGCGCCCTCGCCCGCGAACTCCATCCCGCTCCACTTGCGCGCCGACGAGAACGGCGCCGTGCCCACGACCTTCCAGCCGGGGTCGGGCGCGTCCAGGCCCTGCCGGACGGCCAGCATCGTCGCGTTCGGGTCCGGGTCCCCGGCGGCCAGCGCGGCGAGCGCCTCGCGGGCGGGCAGCGCGTCGTCCAGCACCACGACCCGGTCGAGGTCCATGCCGGGCTCGGTGAGCGTGCCGGTCTTGTCCACGCACAACACGTCCACCCGCGCCAGGCCCTCGATGGCGGGCAGCTCGTTGACCAGGGCCCCGCGCCGCCCCAGCCGCACGACGCCCACGGCGAACGCGATGCTGGTCATCAGCACCAGCCCCTCGGGGACCATCGTGACGACCCCGGCGACCGCGCCGACCACCGCGTCCGACACGTCCCGGGCCGCCGTGAACTGGCTGACGAACAGCAGGACCGAGGTCGGGACGATCAGCCAGGTGACGTACTTGAGGAACCGGTCGATGCCCTCCATCAGCTCCGACCGCGACAGCGTGAACCGGCTGGCCTCCTCCACCAGCCGAGCGGCGTACGCCTCGCGCCCCACCCTCTCGGCCGTGAACGTCCCGCCGCCCGCCACCACGAAGCTGCCCGACCGCAGCGGGTCGCCGGGGCCCTTGTGCACCGGGTCGGCCTCGCCGGTCAGCAGCGACTCGTCCACCTCCAGGCCCCGGGAGTCCGCCACCGGCCCGTCCACCGGGATCCTGTCACCGGTGCCGAGGACGATCAGGTCGCCGAGCACGACCGCCCGCCGGGAAATCTCTTGGACCGTTCCACTGCGCCGTACGCGCACCGGGGTCTCGCCGACCACCGCGAGCCGGTCCAGGGTGCGCTTGGCGCGCAGCTCCTGGACCACGCCGATCGCCGAGTTGGCGACGATGATCCCGCCGAACAGGCCGTCCGGCCACTCCCCGAAGATCATTACCAGCACGAACAGCGTGCCGATGAGCGCGTTGAAGCGGGTGAGGATGTTCGCCCGCAGGATCTCGCCCACCGAACGGCTGGACCGCCGTGGCACGTCGTTGGTACGGCCCGCCGCCACCCGCGCGCGGACCTGCGCCGCGGTCAGACCGCGCGCCCCCGTTGCGTCGTCTGTCTGCGTCACGTTGCCCCCGAACGTCGATCTTCCCCGGGGACGGAGGGGGCAATCCCTGCTCAGCCCGGCGGGGGCTCCACGGGCTCGGGTTCGGCGGGCCTCTCCTCGGCGACGGGTTCGGCGGGCTTCTCGACGGCCTTCACCGGAGCCTTCTCCAGAGCCTTCACCGGGGCCCTCTCCGCGACCTTCTCCGGGGCCTCGCCCTCCGGGCCCTCGACCGGCCTCTCGGCCCGCTTGTCGTTCGGCCTGTCGTTCTGCCGGTCCTTGTCGTCGCCGCCGTGCGTCCACCGCCCGAACCGGGACGTCCGCGTCGCCGCGATCTGCTCCCTGATCCGCTCCACGATCCGCCCGGCGGCCAGCTCGTGGGCCAGCACGCACGCCGACGTGATCGCCCGTGCCCGCGCCGCGCCGTGCGCGATGACGACGGTGCCGTTCAGCCCCAGCAGGACGCCGCCGCCGTAGGTGTCGGAGTCCAGCCGCTCGCGCAGCTCCACCAGGCGGCGGCGTTGCAGGAACGCCCCCACCTTGGCGGTCCGGCTCCCGGTCACCGCCTGCTTCATCTCGTGGAAGGCCGTCCGCACGGTGCCCTCCATGGTCTTGAGCGCCACGTTCCCGGTGAACCCGTCGGTGACGATCACGTCCACGATGCCGCGCAGCAGGTCGTGGCCCTCCACGTTCCCGGCGAACTCCACCGCGTGGTTCCCCGAGGCCAGCAGCTCGTGGGCGCGTTTGGCCAGCTTGTTGCCCTTGCTGCTCTCGGCGCCGATGTTCAGCAGCCCCACCGACGGCCGCTCCAGCCCCAGCCGGATCTGCGCGTACGCGGTGCCGAGCGCCGCGAACTGCACCAGCGTCTCGGGCTTGACGTCGGCCGTCGCGCCCGCGTCCAGCAGCACCGTCGGCCGGGGGACGGTCGGCAGCGTCACCGCGATCGCCGGGCGCATCACGCCCTGCTGGCCCCGCAGCCGCAGCCGCGCGGTCGCCACCACCCCGGCGGTACTGCCCGCCGACACCAGCGCCGACGCCCGCCCCTGCTTGATCAGGTGGCAGGCGATCGCGATCGACGACTTGGGCTTGCGCCACGAGGCCAGCGCGCCCTCGCCCATGTCCAGGGCCTCGTCGGCGTGCACGATCGGGATCTCGCCCGCCACGCCGAGCCCGTCCAGCGCGCGGCGGATCCGGGGGGCCTGCCCGACCAGCACCAGCGGCACGCCGTGCTCCCGCACCGCCGTCACCGCCCCCGCGATGATCTCCTCGGGGGCGTGGTCGCCGCCCATGGTGTCCACCGCGATCGGCGCGGGGCTCATGGCGACTCCAACTGGGGTGGTGAGGGCGGGGCGCGGCACAGGACGGCTGCTCACCGCATGGTAGGACCTCCCCGGCCATGCCCTGGCAACGGGCGGCCAACCACCCCCGGGGCCGCTACTCCTTCACCTTGCAGTCGGGGCCGAGACAGGAGGCGTTCTCCACGACGGGACGGCCGTCCACGAGGATCGTGTAGTAGTGGTCCCGCGTGGCCTCCTCGCCGGTGGCGATGACCTGCACGCGCTTGTTCCCGGCGGCCTTGCCGGTGCAGGCGACGCGCATCTTCTCCTTGGTCCAGCCCGGCATGTCCTGGCACGTCAGGCCGGTGTTCAGGGCGACGCCCCGGGCCTGTAGCTCGGCGGTGGCGGCCTTCGGGACCGCGCCGCGCAGCTTCGCCTGCGTGGGGTGGCGCAGCTCCTTCACGTCGATGAGGGTGACGTAGACGACGGCGGCGCCCACACCGACCACCGCCAGCGCGAGCAGGCCGAAGAGCACGGGCTTCCGAGGGACGGACTTCAGAGGGATGGACTTCACGACGGTAGCGTTGCCGCCGCGCGGTGCCGCCACGCCCGGACGGGAGGGTGTTTTCCGTTGCCCGGACGGGTTCCTTGCGAGATCAAGAACGTTGGCCGCAGCCCAGCCCGAGACAGTCCTGCCGCAGCACCTCGCGACCCCCCACGGTGACCGTGTACCGCTCGCGCGGCCGGTCGCTCTCGGCGTCCTCGACGACCCCCTCGACCCGCACCGGCTCCCCGGAACGCGTCGTGGCCGTGCAGGAGATCCGCACCGTCCCCGGCGGCCCCTCGCGCAGCCACGCGCAGCCGGGACGGCCGGTCAGCGCGATGCCGCGCTCGCCCATCTCGTTGACCACGCCGTCGGTGACGGCGTTGCGGTAGGCCCCCTCGGAGATCCGGGCCATGAGGTCGCACCCGCTCACCAGCACGACCAGCGCCGCCATCAACACCCCGAGCCGGACCATGCCCTGCCTCCCGCCCACCTCCGGCGCGCTCACGCCGCCTCCTGGAGCACGCGGGCCACCGCGTCGGCGACCGCGTCGGGGCGGTCGAGCTGCACCATGTGCAGCGTGTCCGGCAGGATCACATGCTCGCCCCGCGGGCTCATCGCCGCCAGCCGGGCGTGGTCCTCGACCCACTTCTGCGCGTCCTCGGGGTCGGAGGCGTCGCCGAGCGCGGTCAGCACGACCAGCGGGATCGGCGGGAACGGCAGCCGTCCGCGCAGCGCCTCCAGGTCGGCGGCCATCTCCCGGTAGGCGAGCTCCTCGGCCAGGACCGTGCCGAGGACCGTGCCGCGCCCGTACACCGACCGCACGACCTCGCCGTCCACCGGCTCGTCGCGGCGGCTGGTGAAGCGCATGACGATCCGGCGGCCCAGCGGCCCGAGCAGCCGCGCGGCCCGGGTGACGTTCAGAAGGTGGCCCGCCGCGCGCGTCGCGCCCGTCGCCGCCGCCGCGATGCGGAACGACGGGCACGCCAGCCGCCGTTCGTAGCTGGGATCGACCAGCACCATCCCGGCGACCAGCTCCGGATGGACGCGGGCCAGCGCCTCGACGTGGAACCCGGCCATCGAGTGCGCCAGCAGCACCACCGGCGGGCCCGCCCACCGCGCCAGGTCGGCCAGCAGGCGGATCTCGCGGCGCAGGCTCGGCGGGGCCTTCCCGGCGGGGCTCAGCCCGAGGCCCGGCCGGTCGAAAGCGATCACGCGGTGGCCGGCGTTCAGCAGCTCCACCGACGGCTGCCAGTCGAACCAGGCGCTGCCCAGCCCCGAGGTCAGCAGCAGCGGCGGCGCGGCGTCGGGCCGCCCCGTCTCCACCACGTGCACCTGCTCGTCCCCGGCGTCCACGATCGTCACGACGCCTCCCGGGCGGTCCGCGGCGGACGCGACCGGGCCTCCCGGCGGCGCCGGTCGGCCCACAGCGCCCACGCGACCGTCACCAGCCCCAGCACCAGCACGCTGATCTGCACCCGCTGGATGATGCCGAGCCACCGGCCCAGCAGCATCGCCAGCACCGTGCTCAGCGCGAACACCGTCTCGGCCAGCGCCAGCCTCCACCCCCAGCGCGCCAGCGGCGGCCACCAGCCGTACCGGCGCGCGGCGATCGACAGCGTCAGCAGCGCCGCCACCCCGCACGCGATCACCAGGCTGCTGGTCACCGCGTGGAACTGGTGCGAGAACGACACCTCGCCGCTGCGCTCGCGCAGCGCGCACCAGGTCTGGAGGCTCGGCGCGCAGTCCAGCGGGAAGATCGCGTCGCCGATCGCGCACAGCCCGAACAGCGCCAGGAACACCCAGCCGGTCACCGCCCAGCGCCGCCGCCGCAGCGTCAGCAGCGCGGTCACCGCCACGGTGATCGACAGCAGGCCGGTGACGAAGTCGCCGCCGCTGTAGACCAGGTGGGACGGCTGGTTCTCGGCCGACAGTTCGGACACGTAGCCGTTGATGACGTCCAGGTCGGGGCTGAGGAGATGCTCCAGCAGGAAGGTGCTGTAGCTGACCGCGGCCACCACCGCGGCGGCCACGGCGACCAGCGGCGCCCGTCCCGGTCCCGAGTCCTCCTCGACCGAACCCACGGAGCCCCCTCTCGCCGCCCGTCGCCCGCCTTTAACGCCTGCTCTACGCCCGTTCCTCTACCTGTCCGACGAGTCGGGCCGCGTTTGCGTCCCGTGACCCTCCACACAGTCTCGCACTGCGATCAGTATCGGCGTACCAGCATAAGGACCGGGTGAGGCCCGCGACCTTCACGACCTGTAATCGTTCTACAAGGGGCGAGCCGCCCGATCCGGAGCTGTAGGGATATGCCCTTACTATCGCTTACCTGCTTCTTTGTAGCCTGTAGAGGGTAACTATTCGGTATTTACCGTCTCCAACCGCTTCAATGGGGGTGGCCCGGGCCAGATTGATCACAGTCCGTGACGGCGCGTCCCCTGGCGCGTCCCCCGCTGACCTTCAAGGAGTACCAACACGTGACACTGGTGAACGACGCGGCTCCCGAAGTGCGATCCACCGGTCGCAAGTTCCGCGCCTTCACGGCGAAGCACCTGGACGAGCTCACCGCTCGCGCCGGTCTCTCGCCCGAGGAGCAGTTGGCCACCCGGGCGGTGGCGACCGTGCTGCCCTTCCGGACCAACGCCTACGTCCTTGAGGAACTCATCGACTGGACCGCGGCGCCCGACGACCCGATCTACCGCCTGGTCTTCCCGCAGCCGGACATGCTGCCGGCCGAGGACGTCGCCGTGCTGTCGGACCTGCTGCGCCGCGAGGCCCCCAAGGCCGAGGTCGAGGCGGCCGCGAACCGGGTGCGGATGAAGCTCAACCCCCACCCCGCCGGCCAGATGGAGCTCAACATCCCGAGCTTCGGCGACGGCAAGGTCCCCGGCCTGCAGCACAAGTACGACGAGACCGTCCTGTACTTCCCCAAGCAGGGGCAGACCTGTCACGCGTACTGCACCTACTGCTTCCGCTGGGCGCAGTTCATCGGCGAACCGGACCTGAAGATGGCCGGCGACGACTCCCACCAGTTGCGCGACTACGTCGCCGCCCACCCGGAGGTCACCTCCGTCCTGATCACCGGCGGCGACGCCATGATCATGGGTGAGTCGGTGCTGCGCCGCTACCTGGAGCCGCTGCTGGAGCTGGAGCAGCTGGAGTCGATCCGCATCGGCACCAAGTCGCTGGCCTACTGGCCGCAGAAGTTCGTGACCGACCCGGACGCCGACGACATGCTGCGCCTGTTCGAGCAGATCGTGGAGTCGGGCAAGAACCTGGCGTTCATGGCCCACTTCTCGCATCCGCGCGAGCTGGAGCCGCTGGTGCTCACCGAGGCGGTCCGCCGCATCCGCGACACCGGCGCGGTCATCCGCACCCAGGCCCCGCTGATCCGGTCGATCAACGACGACCCGAAGATCTGGGAGACCATGTGGCGGACCCAGACCCGCATGGGCATGGTTCCGTACTACATGTTCGTGGAGCGTGACACAGGCCCGCAGGACTACTTCGCGGTCCCGCTGGCCGAGGCCTACGAGATCTTCCGGAACGCCTACAAGAACGTCTCCGGCCTGTCCCGCACGGTCCGCGGCCCGTCCATGTCGGCCACCCCCGGCAAGGTCTGCGTCGACGGCGTGCTGGACCTGTTCGGGGAGAGGGTGTTCCAGCTCCACTTCATCCAGTGCCGCGACGCCGAGCTGGTCAACAAGCCGTTCTTCGCCAAGTACGACCCCGCGGCGATCTGGCTGGACGACCTGAAGCCGGCGTTCGCCGACAGGTTCCCCTGGCAGTAGCGGCCCTCCGGCCCGGGCCGACGGGCGGCGGGGCGGTCATCCGCTCCGCCGCACCAGACACAGCGCCGCCACCACCGACGCCGCCCCGCAGGCCGCCATCACCAGGCCGGGGTCCAGCACGTCGGCCAGCCCGCCCGCCGCGGCCATCGCCGCCCCCTGCCCGCTCATGACCCCGATGGCCGCCAGTCCGAGCGCCTGCCCGCGCACCTCCTCGGGCACCCGGTCGACGAACGGCCGCTGCAACGCCAGCTCGTAGCTCAGCCCGAACGTCGCGACCGCCCCCAGCGCGCACGCCGCCACCAGCCCCGGCCGCAGCGCGAACGCCAGCAGCGGCACTCCCAGCAGCAACGCCAGCGGCAGCGCCAGCCGCTCCCGCCACGCGGGCGCGACGAACCGCCCGACCACCAGGTGCCCGGCGAACATGCCCCCGGACATCGCCGCCATGACCGCCCCCGCCGCGTCCGGCCGCCCGAGCCCGGCCGCGTACGGGACCAGCACGCCCTCAGCGCCGACGGCCAGCGAGATCGGCAGCCACTGGGCCAGCAGCAGGCGCCGCGTCCCGCGGTCGGCCAGCAGCATCCGGTTGGTCCGCAGCGTCTCCCGCACGGCGCCCGTCCCGGCACGCCGCGCCGGACGGTCGGCCATGCCGAACCACGCGAGCGCGGCCGCCGCCAGCGCGCTCCCCGCCACCAGCCACAAAGCGCCCTGCGGACGCATGACGGCCAGCAGCAGACCGCTCACGCCGTTGCCCGCGATCTGCGCGACGGCCGAGGTCATGAGGAACAGCGACCGGCCCAGCACGTACGCGTCGCCGGGCAGCAGACCGGGCAGCAGCGCGTTCGCCGACGCCGTCGCCACCGGCGCGAACAGCCCGATCCCGAACAGCAGCACGATCACCAGGGGGACCGGCGGGTCCACGGCCGCCAGCACCCCGGTCACCCCGGACCGCAGCAGGTGGAACCCGGTCATCAGCGTCCGCGCCGGCACCCGGTCGGCGAGCGCCAGCAGCAGCGTCCCGCCCGCCACATAGGGCAGGAACCCGGCCCCGAACGTCACCGCCGTCGCGAACGCCGACCCGGTCCGTTCGAACACCAGCACCGACAGCGCCAGGATCCGCATGGTGTCGCCCACCACGAGCAACGTCTGAAGGGTGAACAGCACGCGGAACCCGCCCACGCCGAAGACGTCGGCGTACCGGACCCGCGAGGGGACATCGGTGACCATGCGCACGACCCTGGGAGAAGCGCCGCCGTCCCGCTAACGTTTCGTCATGACACGAAAGGTCCAGGAGGTCAGGGTCGGCCCGCACGACATCGCGGCGAGCCGGTTCGCGATCGCGCCGCTCCACGAGCTGGTCGCCCTGCTCGGCCTGCTCGCCAACCCCGCCCTGGCCGGGCCGATGACCCCGTGGATCACCCGCGTCACCCCCGCCTACCGGCGGATCGCCCGCGACCCGGCCGTCCGCGCCGTGGCCGGCATCTGGCGGCGCGGCGCCTACAACGCCGACTTCCACACTCCGCCGCCCACCCGCCCGAACATCACGGTCGCCGAGCAACTGGCGGCGGTCCGCGCGACCCCGCCGGACCTGGCCCGCCGCGAGCTGGCCCGCAGCCTGGACGGTCGCACGCTCCCGGATCCCGAGGCCCGGGCCGTCCTGGAGTCCCCCGACGTGGTCGCGCACTTCGCCACGGCCCTCGACCTGGCCTGGCGCACCCTCCTGGAACCCGACTGGCCGGTCCTGCGCGCGATCCTCGACCAGGACCTGCTGTACCGCGCGGGCCGCCTGGCGGCCTACGGCTGGGCCGAGGCCCTGGACGACCTGTCGCCCCGCGTCCGCTGGCGCGCCGCCGACTCGGTGATCGAGGTCCACGGCTTCGCGGACGGCCGCGTCGACCTGGACGGCCGGGGCCTGCTGTTCGTGCCGACGGCGTTCTTCGACCTGGCGGCCCAGCTCGAACCGGCCTGGCCGCGGTCGCTCTTCTACCGGGCCCGGGGCGTCGCCACCCTCTGGGAGAGCAGGCCCGGCCCGCCCCCCGAGGCCCTGGCGAACCTGCTGGGACGCTCCCGCGCCGCGATCCTCGCGGCCCTGACCGACCCGGCGACGACGACCTGGCTGTCAGCCCGCCTCGACATGACCCTGGGAGCGGCGGGCGACCACCTGCGGACCCTGCGCGAAGCGGGCCTGGTCACCCGCTCCCGCACCGGCCGCTCGGTCCTCTACACCCGCACGGCCCTCGGCCACGCCCTCACCACCCACCACGACCCCTCTCACGACGGCGGAACGTAGCCGTACCGCTCCTGGTCCGAGGGGCGTGGGGACTCGGGTCCGTCGCCCCGTCAAGGTCTCGTCATGACACGAAAGGTCCAGGAGAGCCGCTCCGGCCCGCGCGACATCGCGCGGGCCGGAGCGTCATGATCAGGCGAAGAGCTCGTCCTCGGTGGTCGCGGTGATGGCGCGGGTGCTCCAGGCGAGAAGCTGCTCGTTGTCGGTGCAGGAGAGAACGCGCTGCCGCCCCACGTCGGAGAGCGGCACTCCGCGCGTCTCCAGGATGTGCAGGATCACCTCGGCCTTGCCCTCCGCCTTGCCCTCCGCCTTGCCCTGGGCCTTCCAGTCGGCGAAGACGCCGTACGCCTCGAAGTCGTAGTTCTGCGCTTCCATCAGGTCGCTCCACTTCTCCTTGGCCTTGGGGTGGACGAGTCCGGCGGTGATCATCGCTGCGTGTCCGGCGGCGACGGCGGGATCGATCTCGCTCAGAGCCCTCTCCAGCGTTTCCAGTATGTCAGCCACATGGAGTGACCGACCGTGCACGATGGTGGAGAAGGTCGAGAAGTCCAGATTGGTTTTCATCTGCTGTAGATCTCTGGTCAGGGGAACGTTGTCAGGCCCCAGGACGACGAGGTTGGTGCGCACCTCGGAGGGGAGTCCGGGGACCTTGATGACGAAGGTCCGGCGGGCCCACTCGGCGACGCGCACCCGGTTGGTGACCACCAGCACGGCGGCCGGGCGACGGTACTTCGCGTGCAGGTAGGTGATCTGGTAGGGCCAGTCCTCCTCCTTGTCCGGATCGATCTCGCTCTGTGCCTCGACGGCCAGGGTGCACCTGATCCCGTCGATCACGGCCTCGAGTGTGGAGTCGATGCGGCTTTCCAGCGGGAGGGACGTGGCGTCGTTGGATGTCTCCTTGAGGAGGGTGACCTCTTGGACGGCGACTCCGACCACGCAGCGCAGGGCGGCGGTGGTCAGGGACCGGTCGTCGCGGAAGATCTGGTGGAGGATCTCATGGGGGGCTTTCACCATGAGAGGGAGATTACTTTTGGTGCTGACTTGATCGCGCTGCGTTTGTGAAAGTTTGTTCGAGTGGGTTCATGTGGGGGGAACGTAGCCGTACCGCTCCTGGTCCGAGGGGCGTGGGGGTTCCGGGCCGTCGGTGCTCAGGCGCAGCATTCGCGATACCCGCACCGTGCGGAAGTGGCGCCCCGCCACCGGGAAGTCCGGGCCCGGCATCTCCCGTACGTGGTCCGCCGCCCGCCGCCAGGACGCCTGCTCCTCCTCCGTCCCGGGGGAGCCCTGGAACTCGCGCAGCCTCGGCAGCAGCTCGCTGAAGTAGGCCGCCAGCCAGTCGCGCGCGTGGAGCGGGCCGTGGCCGCCGCCGAACGGTTCCCACGAACGCCCGCCGTCCCTGATCTCCACGATCGTGTACTCCGGCGGCAGCAGCACCACCGCCGGGTGCGACCGGACCGCGTGCCGGGCCTCCAGCGCGATCTGCGGCGGGACGCCGCCCGCCGGCGGCAGGTAGGTGACCAGGTTCAGGCGGAGCTGGGCCTCCCACTGGCCCGTCGGGGCCAACGGGTCGATCAGGTGGCCCTCCAGCAGGTGCCGCTCCTTGGGCGGCTCCACGTCGCTGGCGCGCGGCGGCTCCATCCCCGACTTGTTGATCAGGGTGAACCTCTCGATGCGGATCACCCGGTACCGCCGGTCGCCGATCTCCCACTCGTCCTTGGGGACCTGCTCGCCGTCCTGGGGGTCCAGCCGGTCGGCGACCCGGAGCATCGCGCGGACCAGGGCCGGATCGTGCTCCCGGTCGGAGCCGCGGCGCAGGTGGGCGGCCAGGCCGTAGCGGGCGCTGGCCGGCTCGCACGCCCCGGTGTGGATGATGCGCCACTCGGCGCCGCGCTGCACGGCCAGCGCGAAGTCGGGCGATCCGGCGGGGCAGATCTTGCCGTACTCGCGGATGCGTTCGCCGAGCTCCCGGTCGCGGACGACGGCGTCGGGATCGAGGTCGTCGTAGGCGACCACGTTGATCGCGTCGTAGAAGGGCATCAGGGGGAACGCCATGACGCCATCCTCGCCGAGGCCCCGCGCCCCCGCCGGGCGTTCCGGTCGGCTCGCGAGTACGAGCCGACCGGAAACGGCCCTGATCAGGAGCCGTAAACCGGGACGAGGGTCGCGCGGGCCAGGGTGTGCGCGGTGATGTTGAAGCCCACCACGGCGGGCATCGTGTCGGAGTCCAGCCCGAGCGACTCCACGTCCAGCGCGTGCACGGCGAACACGTAGCGGTGCGGGTCGCCGGGTGGCGGGGCCGCGCCGCCGAACGCCTTGATCCCGTAGTCCGACCGCGCGTGGACGCCGATCTTGGCGTCCTCGGCGCCGGCGCCGGTCGGCAGCTCGGTGACGTCGGCCGGGACGTCGAACAGCACCCAGTGCCAGAACCCGCTGCCGGTCGGGGCGTCCGGGTCGTAGCAGGTCACCGCGAAGCTCCGGGTCTCGGCCGGGAACCCGGACCAGGCCAGGTGCGGGGAGAGGTTCCCGCCGCTGAAGCCCCAGTCGTCGAACACGTGCCGCTCCGGCAGGCGCTCGCCGTCGGCGACGTCGTCGCTGGTCAGCGTGAACGACGGCACCTCGGGCAGGTACTCGTACGGGATCGGCGGCTTGCCGGGCATGACGGCCTCCTCGTCGAACGTTCGGTGTCACACCCATACCTATCAGGGGGTCAGGTCTTCACCGCCCCCATGGTGAACCCCGTCACGAAGCGGTCCAGGAAAAGGTTGAACAGGAACGCGATCGGCATCGCCGTGACGACGGCGGCGGCCTGGAGGGACTGCCAGAAGAACACGTCGCCCCGGATCAGCTGGGTCGGCACGCCCGTGCTGACGACCATCTTCGGGCTCGACGACACGAACGCCAGCGCGTACACGAACTCGCTGGCGGTGAGGGTGAAGGTGAACACCACCACCGCGACGATCCCCGGGAAGACCAGCGGCAGGACGGCGCGGGCGAACGCCCCCAGCCGGCTGTGGCCGTCCACCATCGCCTGCTCCTCGACGTCCTTGGGGACCGCCTTCAGGAAGCCGATCAGGAGCCACACCGAGACCGGAACGGTGATCGTCGGATAGACCACGATCATCGACCAGAGGGTGTCCTCCAGGCCCAGGGACACCACCACGCGGGTCAGGGACAGGAACAGCAGCGACGGCGGCACCAGGTACACCAGGAAGATCGCGATGCCCATCGGGGTGCCCCACGGCCGGTTCAGGCGCGCCAGGGAGTAGGCGGCGGGCAGCGACATCAGCAGGGTGAGCGCCACGACGGCCGCGCCGACCAGCAGGGTGTTGGCCACGAACGTCAGGAACGGCGTGTCGGTGAGCAGGAACCGCACGTGGTCGGGCGTCGCGGGCTCGTTGAACGCGAACGGGTTGCTCTCGGGGTTGTACAGGTCGCGGTTCTGCTTGAACGCGCTGACCAGGCTCCACAGGAACGGCAGCGCGCAGACCAGGGCCGCGAGGACCGCCGCCCCGTACACCCCGACGCGCGCCGCGACGTGCCGCCGCGCGTACCGCCGCCGCAGCGCCTCGGTCTCGCTCATTGCGCCTCCAACCGCCGGACGGCGCGGAGGATCGCGATCGCCCCGGCCAGCAGGATCGGGAACAGGAACAGCGCGATCGCCGCGCCCTGGCCCACGTCGCCGCCCTCGATCCCCCGGAAGTAGGCCCAGGAGGCGAGCACGTCGGTGGCGTGGGTGGGGCCGCCGCGGGTCAGCACGTAGGACACGGTCATGTCGGTGAACGTCATGATCGCCCCGAACAGCGCCGCCACCGCGATCACCGGCAGGGTCAGCGGGATCGTCACCTCCAGCATCCGCCGCCAGAACCCGGCCCCGTCGATCCGCGCCGCCTCGTCCAGGTCGCGGGGGATCGCCACCAGCCCGGCCATGACGATCACGGCGGCGAGCGGGGTGAGCCGCCAGGTCTGGACCAGGACGACCGACAGCATCGCGGTGCCGGGGTCGCCGAGCCACACCACGTTGCCCTCGATGAGGCCGAGGCGGCGCAGCACCCAGTCGACGGGGGAGTAGATCGAGTCCAGGAACCACAGCCAGGAGATCGTGGACAGCGCGACCGGGGTCGTCCAGGGCAGCAGCACGAGGAAGCGCACCAGCCACTTGCCCCGGAAGTCGGCGACCAGGATGTTGGCCAGGATCTTGCCGAAGACCACGATGAGGACCATGGAGGCGACGGTGAACAGGAGGGTGTTGCCGAGCGAGCGCCAGAACACCCCGTCGTCGAAGATCGCCGTGAAGTTGCGCAGGCCCACGAAGTCGTAGGACGGGTCGCCGGTCGTCACGTCCGAGAACGCGAACGCCACCGCCAGCAGGAACGGCACCCCCACCAGCGCGACGATGTAGACCACCGACGGCAGCAGCATCGCCCACGCCAGGAAGCCCTCGCGGTCGGCGAGGCCCGCGCGGGGCGCCCCCTCGCGCCGCCGCGCCGTCATGGCTTCCCGATCGGGACGGCCGGGGCCCGCGTCCCCGCCTCGGCGTCGAAGAACCGCAGCCGGTCGGCCGCGACCGCGAACCCGTGCGCCTCCCCGGCCCGGATCGGCGTGGTGATCGTGGCGGGCAGCCGCGCGATGACCCGGGTGTCCTCGCCGAGGCCGGTGACGGTCCCGTACACGTGCCGGTCGCCCGACAGGTACTCCATCCGCTCCACGCGCAGGTCCATGGTGACGCGCACGTCGTGGGGGACGTTCTCGACCGGCAGCAGGTGCTCGGGCCGGAACCCGACCAGCCGGTCGTCCCGCCGGACCAGGTTCATCGGCGGCGACCCGATGAACGTCGCCACGAACGTGTCGGCCGGGTCGTCGTACACCTCCACCGGCGTGCCGACCTGCCGCACCCGGCCCTTCTCCAGCACGGCGATCCGGTCGCCGAGCCCCATGGCCTCGGCCTGGTCGTGCGTCACGTAGATCGTGGTGGTGCCGACCTGCTCCTGGAAGCGTTTCAGCTCGTCGCGCGCGGTCGCGCGCATCTTGGCGTCCAGGTTCGACAGCGGCTCGTCCAGCAGGAACACCGCCGGGTCCCGCACCAGCGCCCGCGCGAGCGCCACCCGCTGGCGCTCCCCGCCCGAGAGCTGCCGGGGCTTGCGGTCCAGCAGCGGCCCGATCCCCAGCAGCTCGGCCGCCCATCGGGTCTTGCTCTCCCGCGTCTCCCTGGGGACCTTCTCCGCCCGCAGCGGGAACACGATGTTGTCCCGGACGGTCTTGTTCGGGTACAGCGCGTAGGACTGGAACACCATCGCGATCTGCCGGACGCGCGGCGGCAGCCCGTTGACGACCTGCCCGTCGATCAGCACCTCGCCCTCGGTGGGGTGCTCCAGCCCCGCGATCGTGCGCAGCAGCGTCGTCTTCCCGCAGCCCGACGGGCCGAGCAGCACCAGGTACTCGCCGGGCTCGGCGGCCAGGTTCACCCCGTCCAGCGCGCGCACGACGTCGCCGCCGCCCCGGCGGGTCCGCCGCAGGTGCCCGTCGAACGTCTTCACCAGCTTCCTGACCTCGACGGTCTTCATGGCCTCAGCCCCCGACCAGCTTGCGGTCCCGCCAGTTCTTGAAGATCGCGTTCATCTGCCGCTCGGCGTCGGCGACCGCCTGCCTGGCGCTGACCTGGCCGCGCGCCGCCCGCCCGAACATCGTCGGCAGCACGTTCGTCGAGAAGATCTCCCCGATGGCCGGGTTCGACGGGCCCGGGTACCCGATGTTGGCGCTCCACGACGCGGCGTTCTTCAGCAGCGCCAGCTTGTTCGGCGGTTTCGCGCCGAACGGGTCGTTGTCCAGCCACCCGTTGAGCTGGGGGACCAGCGACGGCCACCCCGGGAGGTCGTACAGCTCCGACTGGTAGGTCACCGACGGGAAGTTCGCCGTGTAGTGCAGCAGGAACTCCTTGGCGGCGTCCGGGTTGGCCGCGTGCTTCGGCACGATCCACTGCTGGATGACGTGCTGGGCCGCCAGCGCCGCCTTCGGGCCGCGCAGCGCCGGGACGAAGAAGACGTCGTCGCCGATCTTCGGGTTGGTGCCCATCGCGGTGCGCCACGCCGAGATCGAGTTGAGGATGTAGGAGGACTTCCCGGCGATGAGCGCCTGGTTGTTGGAGGCCGGGACCCAGGAGAACACCTCGCTGGTCTCGGCCTGCTTCCACAGCCGGGTCATGTACTCCACGGCCGCGACCGCCTCCGGCGAGTTGATCACGACCTTCTCGGCGGCGTCCTGCTCGGAGGCCCCGAACGACCACAGCAGCGCCCGCGCCGCCATGTTGGAGTCGGTCTCGGGCGACAGGCCGATCCCGCACGGCACCCCGGTCCGCCGCTTGATCTCCGTCGCGCCGGTCAGCAGTTCCTCCCACGAGCTCGGCCCGTTGGGCAGCCCCGCCTGCTGCCACATCGACCGGCGGTAGTTGCCGGGGTCGGGCGACCAGCCGGGGCAGAAGCAGTAGAACCGCCGGGTGTTGGGGTTGTAGCTGGACCTGCGGCACAGCTCGATCTGCTGGCCCCAGCGCCGCGACGCCTCCTGGACGACGTCGTTCATGTCCAGCACGGCGGGCTCGTACTGCGAGAACGGCGCGATGTGCTGGATCAGGTCGTGCCCCTGCCGGGCCTGGATCTCCGAGGCGGCGCGGCGCGGCACGTCCACGGTGTTGATGTGGTCGACGCGGACGTTCACCCCGACCCGTTTGCCCCAGTCGGCGGCGAACCTGTCGAACCACTTGTCGTGCCGGGGCACGAAGTGGCTCCACATCAGGATCGTCAGCGAGCCGCCCAGCTTCCGCGACGGGGCGGTGAAGACCTCCTTGGGCGCGTCGCCCTGCCCGCGGGCCTGCGGCCCGCTGGTCTCGCTCGCGCAGCCCGCCAGTCCCGCGGTTCCCAGCGCGACCGCCGTGGAGGCCAGGAAGCCGCGTCTGCTCAGCCGGTCCGTCATCAGGGTCGCCCCCTCACCGCCGAAGGATCTGTTTCGACGGTAGGTCGGCGAGCGCGCCACATCCAGAGGCGAACGGGTGACTCTCTGTCACTATGGCCCCTTGTGCCGCAGGGGCGCCAGGAGTCACCCGATGGCCGTGACTTGCCAGAAGGCGCCGTGTCCCGAGCGGGAGACGGCGCCCTGCGTTCTCACCGGACGGTGACCGCCCGGTGCCTCGACGTCACTTTCCGGTGGCGTCGGTGTAGGCCTTGAGGACCTCGGTGGGGTCCCCGTCCATCTTGATCCGGCCGTCGTCCAGCCAGATGACCCGGTTGCAGGTCTCCTCGATGACGTCGAGGTTGTGCGCGACCAGGAACACCGCGCCCGCGTCCTTGCGCAGCTCGTTGATCTTGGCGCGGCTGCGCCGCTTGAACTTGGCGTCGCCGGTGGCCAGCGCCTCGTCGATCAGCAGCACGTCGTGGGTGCGGGCCGCCGCGATCGCGAACCGCAGCCGCGCGCCCATGCCGGACGAGTAGGTGCTCATCGGGTAGTCGATGAACCCCGGCTTCAGGTCCGCGAACTTCACGATCTCTTCGTACTTGGCCTTGGTCTCCTCCGGCGACAGGCCCATCGCCAGGCAGCCGAGGATGATGTTGCGCGAGCCGGTCAGGTCCCGCATCAGCGCCGCGTTGACGCCCAGCAGCGACGGTTGACCGTCGGTGTAGACCGCGCCCTTGGCGGCCGGCAGCAGCCCCGCGATCGCCTTCAGCAGGGTCGACTTGCCCGAGCCGTTGGTGCCGATCACGCCGATGGCGTCGCCCCGGTAGGCGACGAAGGACACGCCCTTGACGGCGTGCACCTCCTTCATCTGCGGCCGGTTCTGCCGCTTGACGATGCGCATCAGCGCCGACACGGCGTTGCCCTTGTTCCCGCCGCCGCTGTAGACGCGGTAGACGATGTGCAGGCCGTCCACGACCACGATCGGCTCGCGGTCGGGGTCGATGACCACCTCGGGCTGCGCGGTCGCCAACGGGACCTTCTCCTTGAGCGCCTTAGCCACGGCCATACCTCTCCTCGGCGCGGTAGAAGTACCAGAAGCCGCCGACGAACGCGACCAGCGCCCACACCACCGCGTAGACCCACAGCATCGTCGGCTGGGCGGCGCCCGCCTTGGCCAGGGTGGCGCGGTAGCTCTCGTGCATGATCGAGTCACGGACCAGCTCGATGAACACGGCCCCGGGGTTGGCCTCCAGGATGTGTCCCAGCCAGCCGTGGCCGCGCTCCTCCAGCGCCTTCACCTTGTCGGCGACCAGGAAGAACACGCCCGACACGTAGAGCCAGGTCCGGGTGATGAACGGCAGCAGCTGCTGGATGTCGCGCGTGAACGCCCCCACCCGCGCGATCGCCAGGCTGATGCCGACGTTGAACAGCAGTTGCAGCGCCAGCGCGGGGAACAGCAGCAGCCAGTGCCAGGTCGGCATCTCCCCGGTCGCCACGACCACCACGGCCAGCACGATCATGGAGATCAGCAGCTGCTGCAACTCCATGATCACGTAGGCGAAGGGCAGCGCGGCGCGCGGGAAGTGCAGCGCCCTGATCAGCGACAGGTTGTTGGAGACCGACTTCGCCCCCGCCGTCAGCGACCGCTGGGAGAAGGTGAAGACGAACACCCCGGTGATCAGGAACGCCGTGTAGTTCTCGATCCCCTTGCTCTGGCTCAGCAGCAGACCGAAGATCAGGAAGTAGACACCCGCGTTGAGCAGCGGGGTCAGGACCTGCCAGACCTGACCCAGGCGCGACCCGCTGTAGGTCGCCGCGGTCTTCGCCGAGGCGAAGTTCCAGATGAACGTCCTGCGCTGCCACAGCTCCTGGACGTACGCGCGCAGCCGGGGGCGTGCCGCGCTCCTCGTCAGCCCATGACGCGCGGCGAACTCGGCCAGCGACACACTGCCCATCCCGTTGCTGCGAGGAGGCTCCGTGATCGTGCCGGCCGGGTCGCCACCCGCGGAGCTGAGCCGTTCCGGGTGACTCATGCCGGGAAGCCTATTGCAGTCCGCCTGATGTGAGGGACGTTCGCCCGCATGTGACCCCTGATTCGAGATCATCGGAATCATGTCCTTGTCCCTGGGGATACCCCCGACATGCATGCCAACCACCGTCGGCGGCCGCTGCCCGCGCGTGTCGTGGCCGACGCCGTGAGCGCCTGGATCACCCCGCCCCCCTCCCGGCCGGTCGCCCCCGCGGCCGAGCCCGCCCCCGGAAGGACGCTGCTGCGCCGGCTGGGCCGCCTCGACCGGTGGGCGTTCGACCGGGTCGCCGCCGCGCACCTGCCGGGCCTGGAGTACGTGCTGCCCCGGGTGTCGCGGGCGGCCGACCACGGGGTGCTGTGGTTCACCTCCGCCGGGGTGATGGCGCTCACCCGCCGCGCCAGCCTGCGCCGCGCCGCGCTGCGCGGCTCGATCGCCATCGCGGTCGCCAGCCCGGTCGTCAACACCGTCGGCAAGCAGGCCTTCCGCCGCAAGCGTCCGGTCGTGGACCTGGTGCCGCCGATCCGGATCCGCTGGAAGCTGCCGACCTCGCACGCGTTCCCCTCCGGGCACTCGGCGTCGGCCGCCGCGTTCGCCATGGGGGTGGCGATGGAGGCGCCCCGCGCGGTGGCCGTCCCGGTGGCCGCGACCGCCGCCGCCGTCGCGTTCGCCCGCATCTACACCGGCGCGCACTACCCCGGCGACGTGCTGGCCGGGCTCGGCATCGGCGCGCTCACCGCCGTCGGCACCCGCCTGGTGTGGCCCGCCCGCCCGCCGGTCGCGCACGTCACCCGCACCGTCACCGAGGACGTCGCGATCAACGGCGACGGCGCGGGCGTGGTCGCCGTCGTCAACACCGCCTCCGGCGAGAACGCCGGCGACCGCCCCTCGCTGCTGCCCGGCCCCGCCGAGGCGGCCGTCCACCTGCTGGGCCGCGACCTGCCCGCCGCCGAGATCGTCCGCTACGACCCGGGCGACGACCTCGCCAAGGTGATGGAGGAGGCGGCGGCCCGCGCCGAGGTGCTGGCCGTGGTCGGCGGCGACGGCACCGTCAACGCGGGCGCGCAGGCGGCGCTGCGCCACGACGTCCCGCTGCTGCCGATCCCCGGCGGGACGTTCGACCACTTCGCCCGCGCCCTCGGCATGGAGACCGCCGCCGACGCGGTCGCCGCCTACCGCGGCGGCTGCCTGGGCCGCGTCGATGTGGCGTTCGTCACCCCGGCGGGCACGCGCCCGGGGGATCCCGCCGAGATCGACTCGGTCTTCCTCAACACCGCCAGCTTCGGCGCCTACACCGAGCTCGTGGACCGCCGCGAGCGCCTGGAGGGCCGCCTCGGCAAGTGGCCCGCCCTCGCCGTCGCGGCCTGGCGCACCTTCCGCCACTCCGAACCGGCGGAGATGGACGTGAACGGGCGGCGGCGGCACGTGTGGCTGGCGTTCGTGGGCAACTGCGGCTACGGCTCCCGCGGCCCCGCCCCCACCTGGCGCGAGCACCTGGACGACGGGCGGCTCGACATCCGCATGGTCACCGCCGGGCGCCGGGTGCCCCGCGTCCGGGCGCTGGCGGCGGTGCTGGTCGGGCACCTCCACCTGACCCCCGGCTACAAGCACTGGGAGGACGGCGTCCTGGAGCTGGTCGCCGCGGACGGCGGGCTGCGGCTGGCCCGCGACGGCGAGGTCGACTCCACGGCCCCGGCGGTGCGCTTCGGGAAGCGGCCGGGGGCGCTGAAGGTGTTCTGCCCCCGGAACCCGCCGCGTTAGGCCGGGTCAGGCGGGCTCCAGCGCCAGCGGGCAGCGCCGCAGCCCGGTCACGACCGGGGAGCCGTTGTGGACGGGCTCGCCCGCCGGGCGGATCCGTCCCACGCGGGGGAGCAGCTCCTCCAGCAGGATCCGGATCTCCATGCGGGCGAGCGCCGCCCCCAGGCAGAAGTGCGGCCCGAACCCGAACGCCAGCCCCGGCGCGGCGGGCGCGCGGGCCGCGTCGAACCGCCCGGCGTCCGCGCCGAACGCCTCGGGGTCGCGGTTGGCGGCCCCGTAGAGCAGCATGACGCGCTCGCCCTCGGCGATCCTCGTCCCGCCCAGCTCCCCGTCCCGCGCGGCCGTCCGCAGGAAGTACACGACCGGCGAGGTCCACCGCAGGATCTCCTCCACGGCCGGGCCGAGGTCCGCGCCCGCCCGCAGCGCGTCCCACTGCCCGGGGTGGTCGGCGAACGCCCGCAGCCCGCCCGACAGGGCGTGCCGCGTGGTCTCGTTGCCCGCCACCAGCAGCTGGATCAGGAACATGACCAGCTCCAGGTCGCTGAGCCGGTCCCCGTCCACCTCCGCCAGCGCCAGCCGCGAGACCACGTCGTCGCGCGGCGCGGCCCGCCGCTCGTGCGCGGTGCGGACCAGGTACGTCCCGCACTCGACCCGCAGCGCGTCGCGCTCCCGCTCGTCCAGCTCCGGCGCGGCCCCCGGCACGATCGCCTCCGACCAGCGGAAGAAGCGCGGCCAGTCGTCCTCGGGGATCCCCAGCAGCAGGCAGATCACCTGGAGGGGCAGGGGCACCGCGAGCCGCTCGACGGCGTCGAACGCGCCGCCCGGGGAGGCGAGCAGGGGAGCGAGCAGGGCCCGCACGCGGTCCCGGACCTCCCCCTCGATCCGCCGCATCGCCGAGGGCCGGAACGCGGGCGCGACCAGCCCCCGGTACCGCGTGTGGTCCGGCGGGTCGGTGTGCATGATCGTCGGCGGCGCGTCGTAGGAGCGCCCGATCTCGTCGATCAGGATCCCGTCCCCGGACCGGTAGGCGGCCGGGTCGGCGGCGGCCTCGTGGACGAGCGCGTACGGCGCGACCACCCACAGCGGCAGCTCCGGATGCCGCAGCGGAGCCCGGGCGGACAGGAGGCGCGCGTACAGGCCGGCCGGATGCCCGTCCCGGAAGGACCCGTCGGGGAAGCCCTCGGGGACGTTCACTGGAGGATGCCCTCGGGGCGGGGTATCCCGGCGGCGTCGCAGAGCGCGTAGTAGGCGTTCAGGGTGGACTCGCCGTCGGTGACGCCGCTGATCGACCCGTCGGGGGCGAACTCGATGAACGCGCCCTCGATGACGAAGAGGATGTCGCTGTCCTCAAGGATCGTCAGCGTGTGGATGCTGCCGGGCGGTTCGTAGATGAACGTCCCGCCCACATAGTCGATCCCGTACTCGGCGTACTGCCAGCGGCCCGAGAACGTGTAGGCGTGCACCCCTCCCGTGTGCTTGTGCTTGGGGAGCTGGAAGCCCGCCCGGAACCGGTTGCGGACCACCCACGTGTCGGCGGAGACCCGGAGGACCTGCAACCCCACCGGCCCGGCGTCGACCCAGGGAAGGTCGTCGGAGTGGACATGGCCGACCAGCGGCCCCAGCGTCTCGGTCATGAGCAAACGCTAGGTTGGCGAAACCGGACTCCGCAAGCCCCCGCCGCCACCGACCGGGTTGACCCGGAACCGACCGGGTACGGGTCGTGGGTACGCCATCACGGACCCGCGCGCCACCATCGAGGGGGACGGCATGACCATGGGGATCGATCCCAGCGCCCTTGGCGAGGACGACCTCTTCCGCGAGCTCGGCCATCTGTACGACACCCGCCTGGAGGCCCTGCGCCACGCCTCCGACCAGGCCTACGCCGAGCACACCCGCCGCACGGCCCAGCTGGAGGCCGAGTACCTGCGCCGCTACCCCGGCCGCGAGGTCGACCCCGAGCGTCTCCGCGAGGGCGCCCGCGCCCGCTGACGCCCGCGCTCCCGCCCGGCTCCACACCGGTCCCGCGCGAACGCCGGGACGGCCGGCGCGCCGTCCCGGTTGCGTAGGCGCGCGCGTTCCCCAACCCTGGGAACCATGGCGACGCGCGAGTACGAGATCGGACCGGAGCACGGACGGCTGACTCTTCGGACGGGACGCAGCGGGCTGGGCCGCCGCGCGGGCCACGACCTGACGCTGGAGGCGACCCGCTGGCGCGCCACGGTCACCGACGACGGGCAGGCCCCGGCCGTCGAGGTCGTCGTGGAGGTCGGCGGGATCGAGGTCCGCGAGGGGACCGGCGGGGTGCTGCCGCTGTCCGACCAGGACCGCGCGGAGATCACGCGGAACCTGCGCAAGGTCCTCCAGGCGGACCGGCACCCGACGGTCGTCTACCGGACCACCGGTGTCGCCGAGCACGAGCTGACCGGCGGGCTGACGGTCCTCGGCCGCACCGAGCCGCTGACCGTGACCGCCGAGCTCACCGGGGACCGGGTGACCGGGGCGGCGACGGTGCGGCAGACCCGGTGGGGGATCAAGCCGTTCTCGGCGTTCTTCGGCGCGCTGAGGCTGGCCGACGACGTGCGGGTGGAGTTCGACCTGACGCTGCCGGAGAAGCCGGGATCCTGAGCGGCCCCCGCGGGGTCAGCGCCCGCGGACGACCCGCTTCTCGTCCCACACCGGCTCGGCCGACTCGTACACCGCCCCGTCCGACCCGAACACCAGGAACCGGTCGAACGACCGCGCGAACCACCGGTCGTGCGTGACCGCCAGCACCGTGCCCTGGTAGGACTCCAGGCCCTCCTGCAACGCCTCGGCGCTGGCCAGGTCCAGGTTGTCGGTCGGCTCGTCCAGTAGCAGCAGCGTCGCCCCGCCCAGCTCCAGCAGCAGGATCTGCAACCGCGCCTGCTGCCCGCCCGACAGCGTCTCGAACGGCTGCTCGGCGCTCAGTTGCAGCTCGTAGCGGGCCAGGGCGTTCATGGCGTCGTTGCGCAGCCGCGCGTGCTCGGTCATGACGATCTCGCAGGGCGTGCGCCCCGCCAGGTCGGGCCGCGCGTGCGTCTGCGCGAACAGCCCCGGCACGACCCGCGCCCCCAGCCGCGCCACGCCCGAGTGCGCGACCGGCTCGACGGGGGAGGCCCCGCGCGGCGGCCTCTCGGCCAGTCCCGCCAGCAGCCGCAGGAAGTGCGACTTGCCCGAGCCGTTGGAGCCCAGCACGGCGACCCGCTCGCCGTACCAGATCTCGGTGCCGAACGGCCGCATCAGCCCGGTCAGCTCCAGGCCCTCGCAGATCACGGCGCGTTTGCCGGTGCGCCCGCCGCGCAGCCGCATCTTGAGGCTCTGGTCGCGCGGCGGCACCTCCGGCGGCCCGGCCTCCTCGAACTTGCGCAGCCGCGTCTGGGCGGCCTGGTAGCGCGAGGCGAGGCCGTCGTTGTAGGACGCCTTGTTCTTCAGCGTCAGGACGAGCTGCCTGAGCTTGGCGCGCTCCTCGTCCCAGCGCCGCCGCAGCTCCTCCAGGCGCTCGTTGCGGTCGCGGCGGGCCTGCGCGTAGGAGGCGAACCCGTCGCCGTGCACCCAGACCCGCCCGGCCTCCACGGTGATGATCCGGTCGGCGGCCCGGTCCAGCAGCGCGCGGTCGTGGGAGACCAGCAGCACGGTCTTGGGCGTCTCGCGCAGGCGCTCCTCCAGCCACTCCTTGCCGGGGACGTCCAGGTAGTTGTCGGGCTCGTCGAGCAGCAGCACCTCGTCGGGGCCGCGCAGCAGCGCCTCCAGGACCAGGCGCTTCTGCTCGCCGCCCGACAGCGTCCGCACCTCGCGCCACCGGCACCGCTCGTAGGGGACGCCGAGCGCGGCCACGCAGCACGCGTCCCACAGCACCTCGGCCTCGTAGCCCCCGGCGTCGCCCCACCCGGCCAGCGCGGTGGCGTAACGCATCTGGGTGGGCTCGTCGTCGCGCTCCATCATGGCCAGCTCGGCGGCCTCCAGCGCGGCGGCGGCCTCGCGCACCCGCGGGGGAGCGGTGGTCAGCAGCAGGTCGTGCACGCTGGACGCGTCGCGCACGTTCCCCACGAACTGCCGCATCACCCCGAGCCCGCCGCTGTGCGCGACGGTGCCCTCCTGCGGCGCCAGGTCCCCGGAGACCAACCGCAGCAGCGTGGTCTTGCCCGCGCCGTTCGGCCCGACCAGCGCGGCCGTCACGCCGTCGCCGACCCGGAACGACACGTCGTCCAGCAGGATCCGCCCGTCCGGCAGCGTGTGGCCGACATGCCCCACCTCGACGTGGCCCACGGGTCCCCTCCTCCGGTCCGACCTCCAAGTCTCGGCGGGCCCGGGACGCCGGACAACCGAATTTCGCCGGACGGCCACCGGGATGGGCTAGGGTGCGGATGATCATCGACCGATCCGTCCCCCTGGAGCAGTGATGACCGAGCATGCCCTGAACCGCCGCGATTTCGGGAAGTTCGCCGGGATGGCCGGGGCCGGAGCCGTGCTCTCCGCCTGCTCCGCCGAGCAGCGGGCCGCCTCCGCCGGCGCCGCCGCCGCGGCCCCCGCCTGGAAGGTCACCGGCAGGGCCCTGGCGGGGCTGGGGGGCTTCGACGCCACGATGAAGAGGTTCATGACCGAGCGCGGCGTCAGCGCGGGCCAGCTCGCCGTCGTCCGCAAGGGCAGGCTGCTGCTGGCGCGCGGCTACTCCTACAGCCCCGACGCCGCGTTCGCCGTCCAGCCGACCTCGCTGTTCCGGATCGCCAGCGTCTCCAAGCCGATCACCGCGACCGCCGTGCTGCGCCTGGTCCAGGACGGGAAGCTGAGGCTCACCGACCGCGTGGCGAAGCTGCTCGGGCTGTCCACCGCCGCCGACCCGCGCCTGGCGAACGTCACCGTGCTGCACCTGCTCCAGCACCTTGGTGGCTGGGACAAGAGCCTGACGCCCGACGTGACGTGGCGCGATCTGGAGATCGCCAAGGCCCTCAACGTGCCGTTGCCGATCAAGCACGCGCACATCATGCGCTACGCCTCGGCCCGCAAGCTGAACCACGCGCCCGGCACGAAGCCCGTCTACTGCAACTACGGCTTCCTGCTGCTCGGCCGGATCATCGAGAAGGTCACCGGCCAGTCGTACGCGACCTACGTGCAGCGAACGGTGCTGGCCCCGCGCGGCATCACCCGCATGAGGCTCGGCCGCTCCCTCACCCGCGCGCCCGGCGAGGTCACCTACGACTCCATCCACACCACCCCGACGGTCCTCGACGGCTCGGGCCGGAAGGTCCCCTTCCCCTACGGCGGGTTCAGCCTGGAGACCCACGACTCCCAGGGCGGCTGGCTGTCCACGGCCGTGGACCTGGTGCGGTTCGCCGGGATCTACGACGGCGGCACGAGCGTGCTGAACGCGGCCTCGGTCGGCCGGGCGTTCGCCAAGCCCGCCACCGGCGTCAACGCCGACGGCTACTACTTCGGCGCGGGCTGGATGGTCCGCCCGGTCAAGGGCGGCCTCAACACCTGGCACGACGGCAGCCAGCCGGGCACCAGCACCCTGCTGGTCCGCCGTTTCGACGGTCTGACCTGGGCGGTGCTGTTCAACCGGCGCCAAGAGGGCAACGCCCCGAGCTTCGGCGCCATCGACGGCCTGCTGCACCAGACCGCCAACGCCGTGAAGAGCTGGCCCACCGGGAACCTTTACCCCACCTACTTCTGACCGCCGGTCAGGCGTCGCCGACCTGGCCCGGACGCGGGTCGGCGTCCAGCCGTTCGACCAGCCCGTCCAGCAGCGCGCGCAGCAGCTCGGTCAGCCGCGCGCGCTCCTCGGCGGACAGGTGGTCCAGCAGGGAGTCCTCGTGGGCGAGCAGCTCGTCCACGGACTCCTCGATCAGCCGGTGCCCGGCGCCGGTCAGCCGGACCGCCGCGGTGCGCCCGCGCGGCCCGCGTTCGGTGGCCACCAGCCCGGCGTCCTCGGCGCGCGCGACGCGCTGGGAGACGGCCCCGGCCGTCACCATGCCCGCCCGGCGCAGCTCGCCCGGCGTCATCGCGTAGGGCGGGCCGGCGCGGCGCAGCGTGGACAGCAGGTCCAGGGTGGCCGTGTCGATCCCGAGCCGCGCGAGCGTGCGCCTTCGCTCGTCGCCCAGCAGCTTCGCCGAGCGCCACACCCGCGTGATGATCCCGATCGACTGCACCGGCGTGCCCGGCCGCTCCCGCGCCCAGGCGCGCTGGATCTCGTCGACGGCGTCGGGTTTGCGTTCCTCGTTCACCCGGCCTAGCGTACAGAGAAGTTTAGACCTAAACATCAAGGAGGGGACATGACCCGCACGGCCGTGGTGACCGGAGGCGGCACGGGGATCGGACGGGCGGTCGCGGCGCTCCTCGCGGACGCCGGGCTCGACGTGGTGATCACCGGGCGGCGCGAGGGCGTGCTGGCGGAGACCGCCGCCGCCCTCGGCGTCCGCGCGGTCGCCTTCGACGCCACCGACCCGGCCCGGATCGAGGCGGCCCTGCCCGCCCTGCCCGGACGCGTGGACGTCCTGGTCAACAACGCCGGCGGCAACACCGACCGGAGCCGCCCCGCCCCGGACGGCCTGGCCGGGGTCCGGGACGCCTGGCTGGCCAACCTGGAGGCCAACCTGCTCAGCGCCGTCCTGGTCACCACCGCGCTCACCCCGCGCCTGGCCGACGGCGCCCGCGTGATCACCGTGGGCTCGATCGCGGGCGCCCGCGGCCCCGGGGCCTACGGCGCGGCCAAGGCGGGCGTCGTCGCCTGGACCGCCGGGCTGGCGGCCGAGCTGGGCGCCCGGGGCGTGACCGCCAACGTGGTCGCCCCCGGCCTCATCGAGGACACCGAGTTCTTCGGCGACACCCTCACCGAGGAGCGCCGCCGCTGGAACATCGACCAGACCGCCAACGGCCGCGCCGGGACGCCCGCCGAGGTCGCCGCGCTGGTCGCGTTCCTGGCCTCCCCGGAGGCGGGCCACATCACCGGCCAGACGCTCCACATCAACGGCGGCGCCCACCTGGGGCGCTAGCGGGCGGGGCCGGAAGCGGCCCGGACTGGCCCCGGCCACGCGGGCCGTCACGGGGAGTAGGCGCGTGAAGTCGGGACCAGCGCGTTCGCGGACGATAACAACACCGGCACCGAACAGGTATTGCGTTATAGCCGGGTCGGCTCAGTTAGTACCCTCGTCAGCGTGAGTCGTGAAGGTGTGACGCCGCAGAGCGAAGATTTCTCAGCCTGGTACAACGAGCTGGTCGTCCAGGCCAAGCTGGTCGACCGCGGCCCGGTCCGCGGGACCATGGTCATCCGACCGTACGGGTACCGGGTCTGGGAGCTGCTCCAGGCCGACCTCGACCGGCGGATCAAGGACGCGGGCCATGACAACGCCTGCTTCCCGATGTTCATCCCCGAGTCCTACCTCAGGCGCGAGGCCGAGCACGTCGAGGGCTTCTCGCCGGAGCTGGCCGTGGTGACCGTGGCGGGCGGCAAGGAGCTGGAGGAGCCCCTGGTCGTGCGGCCGACGTCGGAGACGGTCATCGGCGAGTACATGGCCAAGTGGATCGAGTCGCACCGCGACCTGCCGCTGCTGCTCAACCAGTGGGCCAACGTGGTCCGCTGGGAGATGCGGCCCCGCATGTTCCTGCGCACCACCGAGTTCCTGTGGCAGGAGGGGCACACCGCGCACATCGACGAGGACGACGCGATGCGCGAGACCCTGTGGGCGCTGGACGCCTACGCGGGGGTGGCCCGCGAGCTGGCCGCGATGCCGGTCGTGCACGGGGAGAAGACCCCCGGCGAGCGGTTCGCCGGCGCGGTCCGCACCTACACCATCGAGGGCATGATGCGCGACGGCCGCGCCCTGCAGGCCGGGACGTCGCACTACCTGGGCACCAACTTCGCCAAGGCGTTCGAGATCCAGTACCAGGACGAGGACGGCAGGCTCCAGCTCGCCCACACCACGTCCTGGGGCATGAGCACCCGCATGATCGGCGGCGTGATCATGACGCACGGCGACGACAAGGGCCTGGTGCTGCCGCCGCGGCTGGCCCCCCACCAGGTCGTGATCGTCCCGATCGGCCGCAAGGAGCAGGGCGAGCAGGCCGCCGCCGAGGCCCGCAAGCTGGGCGCGGCGATCAAGGCCATGGGCATCCGCGTCCACGTGGACGACAAGCGCCCCAACCTGACCCCCGGCTACAAGTTCAACGAGTGGGAGATGCGGGGCGTGCCGGTCCGCATCGAACTCGGCATGCGCGACGTCGAGAACGGCGTGGCCACCCTGGCCCGCCGCCTGCCCACGGTCGAGGGCCAGGGCAAGGAGCAGATCCCGCTGGAGAAGGTGCCGGAGCTGCTGCCGGGCATCCTGGCCGACTTCCAGTCGTTCCTGCTGGCCCGCGCCGAGGCGTTCCGCGAGGACAACACCGCCGAGACCGACTCCTGGGACGCGTTCGCCGGGCAGGTGTCGGGCGGCTGGGCGAAGGCGTTCCACTGCGGGCGCGCCGAGTGCGAGGACGAGATCAAGGCCGACACCGCCGCCACGCCCCGGGTCATCCCGGCCGAGGCCCCCGAGGAGAGCGGCGTGTGCGTCAAGTGCGGCCGGCCCTCCGCCTACGGCAAGCGCGTGATCTTCGGTAAGTCCTACTAGGAGCCGACCCGAAAGCCCGCGGGACCTCCCGGTCCCGCGGGCTTTCACGCGTCAGCGGACGTCCGCGCCCCCGCGGCTCAGCGGATGCTGGACGGCCTCGGCCTCGTCGGCCCGCTCGTCCTCGCGCTCGGCCTCCCGCTCGGTCTCCCGGCCCTCGCGCCCGTCGCCGTCGTCGTCGGGGTGGCCCGCGCGGTCGACGGCCCGGCGGGTCAGCAGCGGCTGCACGAACCAGGCCCAGGACGCCAGCAGCCCCACGACCGCCGCCGTCGCGACCGTCGCCCAGCCGTCGGTGAGCGTCTGCACGATCAGCGTGGTCGCCGCCGTGATCGAGATCGCCAGGGCCAGCGCCGCCGCGATCCCGAACCGGTTGGCACGGCGGATCAGCAGCGGTTTCTGCCCGGCCTGGAACAGGATGCGGTGCTGGATCGCCGGGGCGATGAAGCAGATCGACGCGACCGCGGCCCCGAACAGGGCGATGTAGAACAGCACCCGCCCGGTGTCGTCCACGGTGTGGAAGCGCGTGGCGAACGGCAGCGTCAGCAGGAAGGCGAACAGGACCTGCACGCCCGTCACCGCCACCCGGAATCCCTGCAACAGCTCCATGAGCTGCCGGTCGCGACGTTCCTGCTCGGTCTCATTGCGGCGGTTTTTGGGCGTGGCCATAACCGCCGAATACCCCGCAAAAAGCGCGATAATCAGCTCAGGGACGGCGGGAGGACCCGCAGGGCCAGCATCGACACGTCGTCGCGCAGGTCCCCGTCGCAGTAGTCCAGCAGCGCCCGCTCCACCGCGTCGATCATCGCCTCGACCGGCTCGGTGGCGTGCGCGGCCAGGATCTCCATCAGCCGTTCCTGCCCGAACTCCTGCCGCACCGGGTCGCACGCCTCCAGCACCCCGTCGGAGTGCAGGAACAGCGTGTCGCCCGGCCCGAGGTCCACGGTGTCCAGCCCGGCGTCGAAGTCCTCGAACAGGCCCAGCGGCACGCCGCCGCGCGAGGTGGTCCGGATCACCCCGTCGGCGCGGACCACGATCGCCGGGGGGTGCCCGGCGATGCCCAGCGCCGCGGTGACGCCCTCGCCCTTGGGCCGCACCGTCGCCAGCACGGCGGTGACGAACCGGTCCTCCTCCAGCAGGGAGTCGTTGACCAGCGCCAGCACCTCCTCGGGCGTCGGCTTCCAGCGCGACACCAGCCGCACCCCGTGCCGGGCGGTGGCGGTGACCGCCGCCGCGTCCTCGCCCTTGCCGCACACGTCGCCGAGCACCAGGCCCCAGCCGTCCATCGTGCGGAACACGTCGTAGAAGTCGCCGCCGACCTCGCCGCCGTGCGTGGCGGCCATGTACTTGCCCGCCAGCGCCACGCCGGGGATCGCCGGCAGCGTCTTGGGCAGCAGGCTGGCCTGCAACGAGTCGGCGACCTCGGCGCGCCGCCGGTACAGCCGGGCGGCGCGGATCACCAGCGCCAGCTGGCGTCCCAGGCGCTGCACCACGGCCAGGTCCATCAGGTCGAACGGGCCGTGCTCGCCGCTGCCGGTCAGCGTGATCGTGCCGAGGCAGCGCTCGCCGTCCTCGATCGGCACGCACAGCAGCGACGTCGCGCCGATGCGGGCGCAGACGGGCTGGCCGTCGGAGCACACGCCGAGCTGGTTCAGGTCCTCCACGTGCGGGTGGACCGCGCTCTGCCGGGTCCGCCAGACGGTGTACGGGAGGGTGTCCTCGCCGGGCTCCAGCGCCTCCAGGGCGCGGGCGGACTCGTGGACGCGCTCGTCGTCGTCGGCCGGGCCCATCACCACGACGCGGCGCAGCTTCTCCACGCCGGTGGAGCGGCGTTCGGCGGGCAGCGCGCCGACCGCGCCGACGTGGCCGTTCTCGGTGAGGTCGATGATCGCCCAGTCGGCGAGCTCGGCGGCCAGCAGCCGGGCGCAGCGGCGGATCGCGACGGTCTCGTTGAAGACCGGCTCGTCCAGCAGCAGTTCGCCCGCCGTGGCCAGCACGTCCATCCGGTGCACGATCGTCGCGACGGCCTCGTCGTCCACCGGCGCGGTCTCGGCGGCCTGGACGGGCGTGCGGTCGTCGTCGACGGGGGTGGTGGTCGGCCCGGCCGCGACGATCACCATGGGGTCGGGCTCGCCGCGGATCCACACCCGCACCATCGTGACGACCGCGTCGACCGGGTGCTCGCGGCCCAGGAACCGCACCGCGACCCGCTGCCGCCGCCCGGTCCGCACCGCCGCCGCCAGGTGGGAGCGCAGCGCGGCCCGCGTCGCCAGGTCGCAGAAGGCCGCGAACTGCTTGCCCGACACATAGCCCGAGGAGGTGCCCAGCAGCGCCGCCGCCTGCCGGTTGACCCGCCGCACGCCGGCGTCGCGGTCCAGCAGGAACATCGGCACCGGAGCGTCCTGGAACACCGTGCGCAGCACCCGGCGCTCGCTCTCGGCCACCGCCGAGCCGCCCGCCGTGTCCACCTGGTCGGTGCCGAGGGTGTGCAGCGCCGCCACCGCCAGCTCCAGCTCCATCAGGGCGGCGTCGAGGGTGGCCCGCAGGTCCGGCCGCGGGAGGTTGGCGGCCTGGCGCAGCTCGGCGATCCGGCTCTCCAGATCGGTGATCTCGCGCAGGACGGTCTCAGGTTCGAGCTGTTCCGGCATGAAGCTCTCCCTGGTCTCGTCGGTCGGCACGGGGTGTGCCCTGCGTCCGTCCACCGCGCCTGGCGACCGGGCGTCGGTGCACGGTGCGCAGCCTATTCCCGAAGCGTCGGGGTGGCCTAGTTCGTCCCGGTGAACGCACTGGTCACGATTCAGGATCGGCCTCAGAGGAGGCCCTGATCACTGACGATGCGCTGGGCCAGTGCGGTCAGTTTCACATGGCGGGTCTGTGAGATGCGGCGCATCTCCGCGAACGCCTGGTCGGCGTCGCAGCCCAGCGCGTGCATCAGGATGCCCTTGGCCTGGTCCACGACCGCACGGGACTCCACCGCCTCCTGGAGCTGGACGGCGGTGCGGTGCACCTGGCCGTACTGGAGCGAGTTGGACACCGCGGCGCTGCCCTGCGCCAGCAGCAGCGACGCCAGGGCCTGCTGGCCGGGCGCCAGGCACTTGGGCGTCACCCCGTACAGCGTCAGCGTCACCAGCACCGGGCGGTTGACGTGCGGGGTGGTGGAGAAGCACCGCACGCCGCGCCGCAGCATGTCGGGCATGACCTCCGGCCAGCGCGTCTCGGCGAGGATGTCGTCGCTGGCGACCGGGCGGCGGCCGGTCACCACGTCGAAGATCGGCCCGGTGCCGCGAACCAGCTGCCGGTCCACGATGTCGGCCAGGTCGGGATGGCTGGCGGCCGAGGCGAGCGGCTCGGGGCGTTCGGCGGGGTCGTCGGCGCGCGGCAGCGCCCAGCGCACGGCGGAGGCGCCCGCGCAGCCCGGAACGGCCCGGGTCGCCAGCTCGGCGGTCCGGTGCAACGTTCCCACGTCGGAGGACTCGCCGACCATTCCCAGTCGCGCGATCTCCACGGCGAGCTGGTCGGTCAGGACGGCGTCGGTGGTCGGCACACCATCGACGTTAGCCGGTGAAAGGGGTGCCGCGTACCGCCACCCCCGCTCACAGGCCCGGCGGGGCCTTGCTGATCTCCGACAGCGGCCCCGGCCCGTCCAGCCCGGCCAGCATCAGGTCACCGACCGTCACGATCCCGATCGGCCGGTGGCGCCCGTCCACCACCGGCAGCCGCCGCACCGCGTGCTCGCGCATCAGCCGCACGGCGGTGTCGGTGTCGTCGTCGGGCCCCAGCACGGCCAGCTCGGCGGTGCACACCTCGGCGAGCGAGGTGAACACGGTGTTGCGGCGCTCGGCGACCGCCCGCACCACGATGTCGCGGTCGGTGACCATGCCGCACAGCCGTTCGCCGTCGGTGACCAGGACGTCCCCTATCCCCTTGTCCCGCATGACCCGGGCGGCCTCGTAGAGCGTCGCGTGCAGGGGCAGGGCCTGGGGTTCAGAGGTCATGACGTCGCCGACTCTCCGTACCATGTCCGCTCCCGTTTGACCGTGCCCGAACGCGCTGGTTCCGCCCGTCTACCCGGCGTGCGGGCCCCTATTCAGCGATGGGCGGGTCAGAACGCGAAGACGGTGCCGGTGTAGGCCCGCAGGGCGCACTGGTTGGGGTACTCCCTCCGGAACATGACCGGCCTGCCGCGCCACGTCCCCTCGGCCTCGGCGACCACCGGCGCGTACTCCAGCGTGCAGACCGTGGGGGAGGGCTCCGTCCGCTCGAACCTCCCGCCCGAGCGGGCCAGCTCGGCGCAGGCCCGGGCGGCGGCGGGGTGCCCGCCGCGCGGCGGCTCGCAGAACAGCACGACGCTGCGGGCGGCGGAGGTGTCGGACCCCGGGAAGGTCAGCGTGAGCCGGACCACGGTGGGGCCGGGGGCGGCGGCGACGGCGGGAACGGCGGGGGCGAGCGCGAACGCGGCCCCGGCGAGAACGGAGGCGACCAGATGCGGCATGCGACTCAACGTAGCGAATCGACTACACCGTGTTCCAGCTTACCAAGACGGGCGATCCCGCGATCACGGGGCAACCGCGGGATCGGTCTCACGGACGCCCGGAAGGAGCGGGACCGGGCGTCCGGGCTCAGGCGGCCAGCTCGTGGGCCACGCGGGGGCGGTGGTCGGCCAGGGCCTCGCGCAGCTGCTTGCGGCCCCGGTGCAGCCGGGACATCACCGTGCCGATGGGGGTGCCCATCATCTCGGCGATCTCCTTGTAGGCGTAGCCCTCGACGTCGGCCAGGTAGACCGCGTCGCGGAAGTCCGCGGGCAGGGCGTTCAGCGCGGCCACGATCCGCTGGTCCGGGATGCGGTCCAGGGCCTCGGACTCGGCGGACCGGAACCCGGCCGAGTGCGCCTCGGCCTGCGCGATCTGCCACTCCTCCAGCTCCTCCGAGCCCGCGCGCTGCGGCTCGCGCTGCTTCTTGCGGTAGCCGTTGATGAAGTTGTTGGTCAGGATGCGGTGCAGCCAGGCCTTGAGGTTGGTGCCCTCCTGGAACTGGTGGAAGTTGGAGTACGCCTTGATCAGCGTCTCCTGCACCAGGTCCTCGGCGTCGGCGCTGTTGCGGGTCATCCGCACCGCGCTGGCGTACAGCGGGTCCACGAACGGCAGGACGTCGCGCTCGTAGCGGTCGTTCTCGGCGGCCGGTCGGGCCTTGGGCATGGTGACAGCGGTCATCGTCGTCGCTCCCCGTGGTCGTCGTGATCATCGCGCGCGTCGGGGCGCGCGCGGACCGGGCGGACGTGCCGCCCCCCGTGCAGGGGTACGTTCCACCGTTCCCGACGGGTTCGGGGCCGTCGCATGACGCGGACGGACACGATTTCTCGTCGTGTTCCGCGTCGCGACCGGGCGTCCCGGGCCGGGGGGTTGTGCTCGGCCTCGCGTGGAGGGTGGGCCGAGGGTGAGCGCGGGACCGGCCGCCGCCAGGGCGACCCCGGATGTCCGGGACGTCGCGGGCCAGGCTCGGTCGGGCGCTTCCACGCAGTGGTGGCGTTCCCGATAGGTAAGACGATTGGAACGCGCTAAAGGGTTGCGTGACGTCCGTCACAGACCGGCGAGCCCCGCTTTGGTCCCGCCGCGTCAACCGGTATCGCGGCGGATGCAACCACGCACGTCAGGACGCTCGAAGACCGGGGTGGAACCGGAGGAGGGAGCGCGATGTCGGAGGGCGTGGTGGTCGTGGGGGCCGGGCTGGCCGGGCTGGCCTGCGCGGTGCGGCTGCATGACAACGGGGTGCCGGTACGGGTGCTGGAAGCCTCCGACGGGGTCGGCGGCCGGGTGCGCACCGACGTCGTGGAGGGCTTCCGGCTCGACCGGGGGTTCCAGGTCTTCAACACCGCCTACCCCGAGGCCCGGCGCGTCCTGGACCTTCCGGCCCTGGACCTCCGGCCGTTCGCGTCCGGTCTGCTGGTGTTCCACGGGGGCCGCCGCGAACGCGTGATGCTGCCCTGGAGGCATCCCGAGCATGCGCTGAGCGGCGCGTTCGCCGACGTGGGGACCGTCCTGGACAAGGTGGCGCTGGCGGCGATGACCGCCCGCGACCTCGCCGCCTCCGGCTCCTGGCTGCGCGACTGCCCCGACCGGACCACCCGCGACGAACTGCGCCTGCGGGGCCTGTCCGACATGATGGTCGAACGGCTGATGCGCCCGTTCCTGGCCGGTGTCCTGCTGGAACGCGACCTGGAGACGTCCAGCCGGTTCTTCCACCTGGTCTGGCGGTCGTTCGCCCGCGGCACCATCGCCGTCCCGGCGCTGGGGATGGGCCGCATCCCCGAGCAGCTCGCCGAGCGGCTGCCCGCGGGGGCGGTCCGCCTGAACACGGCCGTCCGGGAGATCACCGACGACGGCGTGCGGACCGAGGACGGCGCCACCGTCCGGGCCGACGCCGTGGTGGTCGCCACCGACCCGGGCCGGGCGGCCGAGCTGCTGCCCGAGGTGGAGGCGCCGGCCATGCGCGCGGTCACCACCTTCTACCATGTGGCCCCCACCTCGCCGCTGCGCGAGCCGATCCAGGTCGTCGACGCCGACGGCGTCATCACCGACACGCTCGTCCTCACCGACGCGGCCCCGCGGTACTCGCCCGACGACCGCGCCCTCGTCTCGACGTCGGTGCTCGGCGTCGACGCGGACGAGGCACGGGTGCGGGACCGTCTCACCGAGATCTACGGCGACACCTCCGGGTGGCGGCTCCTCGCCACCTACCGGGTGCGGGACGCGCTCCCCGCGATGCCGCCGCCGCTGCCGATGCGGCGGCCGGTGCGGCTGGGACCCGGCCGGTACGTCTGCGGCGACCACCGGGACACCGGCTCCATCCAGGGCGCCCTGGTGTCGGGACGCCGCGCCGCCCAGGCCGTTCTGGCCGACACCACACGGCTGGGAGCAGCCGTACAGCACGCGCGGTGACAGAGGGTGAAAGGGGTATCACCTGGTCATGGACAGCAGTGATGAGGACGATTTCGCCGCGGGGGACGAGGTCACCTGGCGCAGCCACGGCTCGACCGTCGAGGGGACCGTGGAAAAGAAGATCACCGACCGGCGGACCGAGGCCGGCCGGACCGTCGCGGCCTCCGAACGGGAGCCGCAGTACCTGGTGCGCAGCGCGGACAGCGGCAGGACGGCCGTCCACAAGGGCACGGCGCTGCGCCGGAAGGATCCGGAATGACCGACGACCGGGACACCGTGGCGGAACGGTTCGGCGAGGCCGTCAACATGACCGCCGGGGAGCTGGAGGACTGGCTGGACACCGACGAGTCCAGGTCCGTCGGCCAGAAGGACGGCGGCGGGGAGTCGACCGGCCACGCGTCCGGCCGCAGGATCGTCGGGCTGCTGCGCACCAAGCGGTCCGAGCTGTCCGACGAGGACTACGAGCACATGGGCAAGGTGGTCGGCTACATCAGCCGCCACCTGGCGCAGCGCCCCTCCGGCGACGTCCGCGACACCCGCTGGCGCCACTCCCTGATGAACTGGGGCCACGACCCCCTGAAGTAGTGCGCGAAAACCGGAACCGGATCGCTGACCGCACCCCGCACGCGAGCGCGTCCGGAGGCTGAGGCGGGGGCCGAAGCCGAAGGCGAGGCCCCCCCCGCGGAAGATCGCGAAGCGATGCAGCGCTCGCCGCTTTTCGGTCGGTTCCCGAGCCCCCGGCGAGGGGTTCGGGCCGAAAGGCCATTCAACACAGCAGCCGAAGGCCCGGCCGGTGGAGGCGGCCGGGCCTTCGGGGTCGGGATCGATCAGTCGAGCAGGTACCTGATCGATCTGGTCATCAGCGCGCGCTGGTCGGCGTGCGTCGCGGCCTGCTCGATGCCGAAGCCGAGCATGACCGAGTCGCGCGTGGCCACCGCCGCGGCCGTGCGGTACTGGGCCTGGGAGCGGACGAACTCCACGCCGTTGCCGGGGCTGCCGGTCGGCGCGCCCTGGATCTGCCAGGGACCGAGACCGGTCTCGAAGCCCTCGGCGTCCAGGGTGCCGCCGGTGGTGACCCTGGTGTCGTCGATCGTCAGGCCCGAGCCGCCGGAGCCGGGGTCGCTGACGTAGGTGAACGACACCTCGACCTTCTTGCCCGCGTAGGCCGACAGGTCGAACGCGACCGGTGTCCAGCCGGTGGAGACCCCGGTGATCGAGTTCCACGCGCCGGTGGTGCCGGTGTTACGGCACGGGTTGCCCTGGGTCAGGTAGTGCAGCAGGAACGGGTGCGTCTGGGTGAAGTAGCCCGCCTCGCACTCGGCCGGCACGTTGGTGGAGGTGCGGCCGTTCTTGTCGGGCAGCGTCGTCCAGTCGTCGGCGCCGGCGGTGTGGGCCTCCAGCAGGACGTGGTCGAAGCCGCTCTCCGTGCTGTAGTTGATCCTCGCCTGGAGGGTGGGGGCCTGCGCCGCCGTCACGTTGGTCAGGTCGATCGTGCGGGTGAGCCTCCGGTACAGGTTGTCGCGGTGCGGCCCGGAGACGAACCAGCTGCCCTCGATCGGCTCGAACTGGCCCGCCGCGTCCTGGTAGGTGCCCGCCGACCAGCTCCTGAACTGCGGGAACCGGTCGGGCGGGAGCTGGTCGGACGTCACCAGCATGCCGCCCGCCTCGTTGATCTTGTTGGTGGCGGTCCCGGCCAGCGCCGCGTTCGTGCCGCTGTACGGGCGCCCGCTCCCGTTGAACCGGGTCGGCGCGCCGACCGACTGCCGTTCGTAGGACCCCAGCCAGTACTGGAGGAAGTCGTCCGACAGCAGCTCGCAGTCGTCGCGGAAGCTGGCGGTGATCACACACGGCCGTTCGGGGTGTCCCTTGGCGCCGTAGTAGATGCCGCCGCCGTTGGCGAACGCGAGCGGGCCGTTGTACCCGGTGGTCTCACCGGTGTAGAGCAGCTTGCCGCCCTCGTTCAGGTAGGACCGCACCGACAGGAGCAGGTCCTTGGCGCGGTCGGCGACCTGGGAGTCGGGGAAGTTGCCCGCGTAGGTGCGCACGGGGTCGTCGGCGGCGTCCTGGGTCAGCCGGTTGTCGCCCAGGTACCACACGACGCCCTTGAAGTGCTTGAGCACGCCGAGGTCGTGCGGGGCGCCGTCCTTGTCGACGTCCCAGACCGTGGCCCGGTGCCCGGCTTCGCGGACCAGCTTGACGTACTGGTCGGCGTAGCGCGGGCCGCTGGTGCCGGGCGGATAGGTCGGGTTGACGCCCTTGTAGTCCTCGTCGGCGATGACCAGCACGTCGGCCTTGTTCGCGGACCGCACCGTGTAGGTGAAGTGCTCGCTGTCGACGCGCTTGCCCTTCTTGAAGCCGCTGAACCACGCCTCGACCCGGTCGCCGGGTCTCTGGCCGCGGACCTTGCCGCGGAACTCGGCGAAGTAGGTGTCGTTGTCCCTGCCGTAGCGCTCGCCGCCGCGCCACTCGCGGACGATGTCGCGCCGGACCTTCCCGCCGTTGATCCGGTAGTTGAGGTGCTTGGCGGCGAGGGAGCGACGGATCCAGGCGGCGACCTCCTGGGTCCCGCCCATCGACACGCCGAACTTGTCGACCTTGAAGTCCGGCACGGACCGGCCGACCGGCGAGACCGGGTGGTCGGGCGTGTGCGCCGACTTGCCGACCGAGATCGCGTAGTTCAGGTTCTTGCCGAACTCGAAGTTGATCAGCTTCTCGTCGTCGGGGAAGCCGAAGATGCTGCCCGGGTCGGTGGCGCAGCGCTCGGGCGTCCACTCGTCGTCGGGGTCGTACCCCGCGGCGGTCGCGCAGGTCGCCATCTCGGGGGTCTGCGCCAGCGCGTGGTGGTGGTTCTCGGCCTCGCCGTCGGTGTCGCCGTTGGTGGTGTAGAGCTGCGCCCCGAGCTGCGGGACGTAGCCGGGCACGGCGGGACGGTCGATGTCACCGACGATCGCCTCGTGGACCAGGTCGTCGGGGCTGGGCGTGAGGGCCTGCCAGCCGACGCCGTACAGCAGCAGCTGCGCCGCCGAGTGCCAGTTGATGAGGTACTTCGGCTTGATCCGCTTGTACAGGTTGATCTGCGCGCGGGTCTCCGGCTCGGAGGCCGGGCCGGGGCCGCGGTAGGTCTGGCTGGTGGGCTGGGGGCTGGAGCCCTCGTTGTCGTAGCCCCACTTGTAGGGGAAGTTGCGGTTGAGGTCGACGCCGTCGGCGGAGGTGATCTGGCCGTCGCCGTTGTTGTCGCGGACGTTCTTGCGCCACAGGCGGAAGCCGGGCTGGAACGTCAGGTCGTAGCCGTCGGGGTTGACCACCGGCAGGAACCACAGGTCCGTGGTGTCCACGATCTTCGTCAGGTCGGCGTTTTTGCCGTACCCGTTGACGTAGTGGTGCAGCAGCCGGCGCACCATCTCCGGCGTGATCCACTCGCGGGCGTGCTGGGTGGCCTGGTAGACCACGGCGGGCCGCCGCCCGTCCTTCAGCTTGGACACGTCCTTGCTGACCCGGATCGCGGTGATCGGCTGGCCCTGCACGGAGGTGCCGATCGTCACCGCCCGGGCGATGTTCGGGTGGTCGGCGGCGACCTTGAGGATCTCCTCGCGGATGTTGCCGGGGCCGCTGTAGGGGCGGAAGACCTTCGGCGCGGCCTTGGCCCGCACCTGGGACTCCTTCTGGGCGGTGAGCCGCAGGCCCTTCCCGGCCAGCTCCTTCGCCTGGGCGCTGTTGAGGATCACCTGGACACGGGTGGTGCCCTTCTTGGATCCCTTGGTGGTCTTGAGATCTTCGTGGTCGATACCGGCGGACCGGAGCTGTTTGAGCTCCGCCGCGCCGAGGTCGCCGGAGTAGACCCGCGGGCCTGCCTCCGGTGCGGGGGTCGGTGGAGCGGCGTTCGCGGGGATCGCCTGCGACATTCCGATCAGGAGCGTCGCGGCGGCCAGCACGCTCGCCGTCCGGCGGCCGTGCTGCGGCCGTCGGAGGAACCTGCGTGTCATCGCGCCTCCAGGGCGTGGATCACTACGGGGGCTGCGTGATCGTCTGCCTGGGGATAAGAGGGTGTCAATGCGGCATTAGTACCTGTTGCCGCTTGTGGTCATAGTCGTGGGGATGTGTAACAAAAGTCGGCTCGACGGCGCTGGGCATGGGCGGTTCGCTCGGCGACGCCGGTCCGCTGCTGATTCAGGCCACTTCGTCAGACCGCCAGCGTTTTCGCCTCACGCGAGGTAACGTCCTCTTTACTGCGGGTTGTCGGGGGCATTACTTCGCAACCGCCCAGGGGAGGGGGCCGCGTGATCATCGCTGGTGGTGAGCCGAGGGCATCGGCGCAGCACACGGGGGAGCGGCGTACCGGAACGGGGCCGCGCGACCGGATGCGCGAGGGCCGCGACGGCGAGGCGAGCGACGACGGGGCGTGCGCGCCGCGCCTGCTGGAACAGCATCTGCTCGGCGTGGCCCGGATGGGTGTGATCGCCCTCGACGGGCACGGCCGCATCACCCACTGGAACCACGCCGCGTCCGACCTGTTCGGGCTGGACCGCGAGCGGGCCGTCGGCCGTTCGCTGACCACGCTGCTGCGCGTCCCGCAGGAGCACCGCGCCGCGTTCGAGCCCGGCGGGTTCGGGCACGTGTGGTGCGGCGGCTGCTTCGTGCCGCGCGTCGACGACGGCGAGCTCGCCGAGGTCGCCTGGTGGGTGTACCCCATCGACCGCGACATCGACCGCGAGATCGACGGGGACGGGGGTCCCGGCCGTTCACCGTCGGCGATCCGCGTCCTGGCCGTGGCCGCCGACCTGCGGCGGCTCCGCGACGAGGGGCCCGGCCTCGGCATGGGCGACGTGCTGATGGTGTCCCCGGCGGACGGGCCGCTGCCCGCCGTCACCGGGCTGCGGCTGCTGCGCGTCGAGCCCACCCTGGTCCCGATCACCGAACGCGACGCGTCCCGGCTGGGGCGGCGGCTGGCCGAGCTGCTGCCGCTGATGGGTCCCGCCGCCACCGAGCACGTCACCGCGCGGGTGCTGGCCATGGGCTACCCCGCCGTCAACCTCAGCGTCACCGTGCGGCTGCCGGTCGTCCCCTACTGGGGCGGCATGCCGCGCGCCCTGCGGCTGCGGCCCCGGGCCGCCGTGCCGAACGGTCCCCGACACGACGCCGGACACGTTCCGGCGACACTCCGACCGCGCCCACGAGAGGGATTGGAGACGATGGCCGTGCGGGAGCGGTTCACCTTCCTGGGCGAGGCCGGAGAGCAGATCGGCAGCTCGCTGGACCATCTGCAGGCGGCGCGGAAACTGGCGGAGGTCATGGTGCCGCGGCTCGCCGACTACGCCGTGGTCGAGCTGCTGGAGCGGGTCGCCTCCGCCGAGATCGACCATCCGTCCGGGCCGGTCGCCGAGGACGCCCCGCTGCGCCGGATCGCGGTCGTCCACGACGACGAGCCGGGCCGCTGGGCCGACACCCTGCCCGAGGGGGAGATCACCCGGATCCCGTCCGACACCCCGTGCCTGCGGGTGCTGGAGACCGGCCTCGGCGTCCACATCCCGCGCGTCACCCCGGAACGGGCCGCGGAGATCTGCGCGTCCTACACCGACCGCGACCTGCGACCGTTGATCACCGGCCGGGCGCTGCTGATCCTGCCGCTGGTCGCGCGCGGCCAGGTCCTCGGGCTGTGCAAGCTGATGCGCCGCCCCGGGCGGCCCGGCTACGACGAGCTCGACCTGACCATGATCGAGGAGCTGGTGCGCCGCGCCGCGCTGTGCGTGGACAACGGGCGGCTGTACCGGCGCGAGGCGCAGGCCGTGCAGCGCCTCCAGCGCAGCATGCTGCCCGACGACCCGCCGGAGGTCCCCGGCGCGCGGGTGTGCTTCCGGTACCGGCCCGCCGGGCAGGCCGCGCAGGTCGGCGGCGACTGGTTCGACGCGATCCCGCTGCCGGGCTGCCGCCTCGGCATCGTCGTCGGCGACGTGATGGGCCACGGCCTCACCTCCGCCGCGATCATGGGGCAGCTGCGTACCGCCGTGCGGACCCTCGCCGCCCAGGACCTGCGCCCCGACCAGCTGCTGCACCAGCTCGACGCGCTGACCCGGCGGCTCGGCGAGGACTACCTGGCCACCTGCCTGTACGCGGTGTACGACCCGGTCGCGCGGACCTGCCAGCTCGCCAACGCCGGGCACCTGCCGCCGGTGCTGGTGTCGGCGGGCGGGGACAGCCGGGTGCTGCCGGTGCCGTCCGGCGTCCCGATCGGGGTGGGCGGGGAGCCGTTCGAGACCGTCGAGGTCCCCGTCGAGGACGGCGCGCAGCTCGTGCTGTGCACCGACGGGCTCGTGGAGCGCCGCGACCGCGACATCGACCAGGGCATGGAGGCGCTGCGCGGGCAGCTGGCCGGGGCCGCGCCGTCGCTGGAACGCACCTGCGACGCGGTGCTGGAGACGCTCGGCCCGGCCGTTCCGGTGGACGACATCGCGCTGGTCGCGGTGGGGTGCGACGGCGTTCCGCCGGAGGACGTCGCCGTCTGGCCGGACCTGCCCGCCAAGCCCAGCATGGTGCGGCAGGCCCGCGCCCAGGCCGCCGGGCAACTGGCGCGCTGGGGGCTGTCCGACCTGTCCGACACGGTGGAGCTGCTGGTCAGCGAGCTGGTCACGAACGCGCTGGTGCACGGCGCGGGCCAGATCGGGATGCGGCTGATCCGCGGCGGGGCGCTGCTGTGCGAGGTGTCCGACGACGGGCACGAGCTGCCGCACCTGTGCCGGGCCGGCAACACCGACGAGTCGGGACGCGGCCTGCAACTGGTGAGCGTGCTGGCCACCCGGTGGGGGACGCACCGCACGGACCGGGGGAAGGTCGTGTGGTTCGAACACGCCCTGCCGAGGGAGCCGTCCAGGTGTCAATGACGGCGTTGGTAGGAAATTGTCCCCTTTGCGACAGATCATTTTCGGTGTCCCCTTCCGGTCTGATCGTTAGTGTCAGACGGGTTCCGACGAGCCCTGCCGGGCGGGGGATGCGAGTTTGGGTGACACTCTGACGCTGCCGGTTCCCGAGGCGCTGTACGGCACGTACGCCGTGGCGTTCGCCGACCCTCCGGCCGACCCGAGGGAGGAGGCCCGCCAGCGGGTGACGCGACGGATCGCGCCGCCGCTGCGGGACCTGGTCCTCGGCATGCTCGCCAGTCCGATGCTGACGCTGGACCTGCGCCCGGCCGGGGAGTTCCCGCCGCTGCCCACGGACCTGCTGGCGCTGTACGGCGCGTCGCCGGTGGACCTGGCCGCCGTGACCGGCGCCACGCACGTGCTGGCGGTCCGCGCCGCCTACCGTCCGGGCTGGCCGCCCGCCCACGAGTGGGCCGCACGGGCGGTCGCGTTCGCGGTGGCCGAGGGCGCGCCGGTCATCGACGTGTTCACGCCGCAGATCCTGACCCCCGACCGCCTGGCGGACTCACTTCCCGGTCCCGACGGTGAGATCCGGCTGACCGACTGGATGCTGCTGCCGCACACGGCGGGGCCGCAGGGGTTCTGGTTCACGACCAAGGGGCTGGCCAGGTTCGGGCTGCCCGAACTCCAGACCGAACACGTGCCGCCCGCGCTGGTCGAGCCGTGGGGCAGGCTGCTGAACGGGCTGGCGCGGCGCGTCCTCGACCTGTGGCTGGACGAGCTGCCCGCGGGCGAGCAGATCCCCTTGATGATCGACCTGCCCGAGCTGGTCTCGGTGGGGCTCCAGGACGTGGCGGCGGCGCAGGGCGTCACGGAGCCGATGCGCCGGGAGGTGACGGTACGCCTGCGACTGGACGCGGTCGGCGGGGAACAGGTGCTCACCGTCCTGACGGCGGAGGACGGCCCGACCCGGCTGGAGACGCTGTGCGCGGCGCTGTTCGGGACGCCCGGGGTGCGCTGACCTGCTCTCCTTGCCGACCCCCGGCACCGCGACGCAGGATCGGGGTGTGAGATTCGGTCCCCGCGACAGCCCCCGCCCCGCCGAGGAACCCGACGACGAGCCCTCGGCCGAGTCCCCGGTCGTCCCTCCGGAGCCCGGGGACGTCCACGTGGCGGGTCGCACCCCGCGCCGCCCGAGAGGCCGCCCCCGGCCGACGGCCCCGGACCCGGTGGGGGGAGCGGCGGACTGGACCCACGTTCCGCCCCCGGAGGCGGCCGCGCGGACACCGGGCGCATGGTGGTCGGATCCGACCCCGGCTCCGGATCCGGCCCCGGACGCGCCGGTGGTGGAACAGGCGGCGGCCCCGAACGTCGAGCCGCAGGGGATCCCCCCGGCCCAGCCGTTCACCCAGCCGTCTCCCGAGGAGAGGACCGAACGCCCGCAGGGGATGCCCCGCCCACCGGAGATAGGCCGCCCCCACGTTCCGGAACGAGCGGAGGAACCGGAACGAACCCAGGTTTTCAAGCGCCCGCCCAACATCGGCCGCCCTCACACCGCACAGCGCCCCGAAGGCGCAGCGAACGAGGAGGAATGGCGCACGCCGTCAACCACGGACCTTCCTGAGCCCGGCGAGAGCCCCTCACGGGATGGAGAGCCCCCGGGCCCTGCTGAACGGTCTGCCGCGCCGGAGGGGCGACTGCCGTCGGCTGATCCTCTGGGGGGCGCGGAGAGGAGCCCGTCGCGGGAGGGGGAGCCCCCGGGTCCTGCTGACCGGTCTGCTGCGCCGGAGGGGCGCCCGCCGCTGTTCGATGGGCCACTCACCACGGCGGTGTCGCGGCCCCGGGACGGGGGCGAGAACCCGTCGCAGGGTGTGGAGCCTCCCGGCCCTGCCGACCCATCCACCGCGCCAGGTGAGGCGGAGCGCCCGCGCGGGGCGGAGGACGAGCAGGCGGTGGCGTCGAGCGCAGAGGCGCCCCCACCGTCGGCCACAGAACGCCCCGGCTTCGGTACCCCGCTCCCCGGAACGGCCACCGATGCGGAGTGGCGTACGCCGCCGGGGGCGGATCGTCCTGATTCCGGTGCCGCATCCTCTGGGGCGGCCGCCCAGGAGTCGGAGGGTGCGCGTGATGTGGATGGCGGTGTGGCGGCGTCGGGTGAGGTGGAGTGGCGTACGCCGGGGGTGGAACGTCCCGGTTTCGGTGCCGCATCTTCTGGGGCGGCCGTTCGGGAGCCGGAGGGTGCGCGTGCGCAAACGGCGGGGAAGGGCTCCGTCGGGGATGAACGGCGTGTGATGGGGAATTCGGAGTCCCTGGTCGATGAGGGCCGGGCTCTGGACGCCCCTCGTGAAGGGGACGGGGGCGGAGCGCCGCTCACCACGGGGCCCGCGCAGGCGTCGGAACGGAAGGATGAACGGTCCGAAGGGAGGCGGGCGGGGGTGCCCACGCGAGGGCTGGCCAAGGAGCCGCCGTCGGAGGCCGGAGACGCCGAACGCCGCAGGGCGCAGGTGGACGCGTTCGTGGCCGAGTTCGTCGGGAGCGCGACGTGGAAGGCGACGCTCGCCGTGCTGGAGGCGGCGTTCCCCGGGCTGGGGATGGCGTCCACGTTCTCCCGGCGCACCGAGGAGGTGTGGCGGGCGATCGGCGGGCTCGACCGGGGGAGCGCGCACAGGCTCGGGCTCCCGGTGTGGGCCGACGGGGCGGGCATGGTGTTCGACCTCAGCGCCCACCGCCGTCCGGGCGTCGCGGGACGGACCGCCCGGCCGCGCGCCTCGCGGCCCTACGCGGGCGCGTACGTGATCGACACGCTGGACCCGCTGCGGTACCACCGGGCGGTCGGCGGGCCGCAGGGCCCGCAGGACGGGCCCCGGCCGCAGGTGCAGGCGCTGGAGGAGGACGACACCGGCGTGGTGATCGTCGCCGATCTCACGACGGCGGGCGTGCGGGTGCTCGACTCGGTGGCGCTGTGGCGGTTCGCGGGGCGCATCGTGACGGCGACGCTGCACGACCCGCGACGGCCCGACACGCGCGTGCGGACGCGCCGGGCGCTGCGGGCGTTGCGTCGCGTGGTGTTCGTCGACCCCCGGCTGGGCCTCGGCGTGTGCCTGCAGATCGACGTCGCGCGCACGCCCCGCTGCCTGCTGGCGTTCGCCGTCGACCGAACGGAACAGGGAGCCCCCCGCTTCGTCCGCGCCTGACGCGTGTTCCACACTGGGCCCCGGCCACGCACGCGAGCGGCCAGGCGAGTGCCGTGGGCCAGGGCTTTGGAGCGCGGCACGGCCTAACGCCGGTGCCGCCGGTGGTAGTTCACGGTGACGGCGGCGAGCAGCGGTGCCCACGCCACCAGCGGCAGGTACACGAACCCCACCAGCAGGTGGCCGGTCTCCGTCATCGCCGCGTTCGGCACCGCCCACCAGAACAGGAACGGCGTCCACAGCGCCGCCAGCACCACCGCGCCCGTCCCCGCGATGGCGGTCGTGACGCGGGGGCTGAACAGGCGCCAGTCGCGTACCAGGACCAACGTCAGGAGCGCCGCCGCCTCCGTCAGCACGCTCAGCAGCACCAGCCAGGCGGGCCCCTCCCACCCGTCGCCCCGGATCCTCCGGAACCCGGCCTCGGTGTACCCGAGCGGCAATCCGCAGGCCACCCCGATCCGCCACAGTGCGGCGGGGAGGGTCGTCAACGTCACCGCGTGCGCGGCCAGCACCGCCCAGCGCGGAGCGGCGGGCACGGGGCGCGGAGCGGTCGGGGCGTTAGGGGCGGTCGGGGCGGCTGGAGCAACGGGAATCGCCATGCCCATGATCTTGTCGGCCGCTGGGCTCCCGTCCCTCCCGCTCCGGGGTTGATCGCCTCCCCCGCGTGGGGGAACTCGGCTGGGGCCGGGTGCAACGGGAACAGGTGTTGGGGACGTGTAGACCCCGTGGGGCTTGTGATCTACGTGGAAGGCGCAGCGAAAGCGGCTGTGTCCCGTGGGATCGCTGGACGCGGATCGGTCAGCTCCGCCGCCTTCCGAGTTGCCGGGGAGGTGGGGTTGGTGCGGGGAAATCGGGGGTTCGGGTTGGGGTTGTTGGGTCTGTGTAGACCCCCGATATTGCTAGTGGTCTGTGGGGAGGGCTTAGCGAAAGCGGCTGTGTTGGCCTTGGGGGGACCGTCCCCCCAAACCCCCACATCGGGCCCGCGCACGCCGAAAGACTTCGCTGGCGCTTCGCTTTCGGCGTGCTGCGAACCCTGGCAAGGGGGCCCGCCCCCTTGGACCCCCGGCGAGGGACTCCGTCCCCCACACCCCCTGGCAGGGCTCCGCCCCACACCCCGGCAGGGGCTCCGCCCCCACACCCCCTCGTGGGGCTCCGCCCCACACCCCGGCAGGACTCCACCCCTACAACCCCGACGCGGGCGCTGCCTCGGCGACCCCAGCAGGGCTCTGCCTCACACCCGGCAGGGGACTCCGTCCCCTGCAACCCCTCGTGGGGCTCCGCCCCTACAGCCCCGGTGTGGACGCTGCCCCGGCGACCCCGGCAGGGCTCTGCCTCACACCCCGGTAGGGGACTTCGTCCCCTGCGACCCCTTCTTGGGGCTTCGTCCCTTGCCCCCGGGGACGGTGTTCGTTCGGTTGTTGGTGGGTTGGGGCTTTGGCGCGCGGACTGGGCCTCTGGAGTCGCGCTTCCTGACAGCCCATGGACGACCTAGGCGTCCGTGCGGAGCCAGGTCAGGTCGCACTGCACGTCCTCGGGCAGCTCTCGCAGGTGGGCCGCCAGCTCCCAGGGCTCGCCCGGGGCCTCGTCGGACTCCGTCAGTAGCCCGCACAGCAGGGCGTTCGGGGTTCGTACCACCGTGAACGGGCCCAGCCGCGCCACGCCTCCGCCCCGTAGGCTCGCCATCTCGTTCAGCAGGGCCGCCAGTGCCGACGGGTCCTGCGGGTCGTACAGCCCCCGCACGTACGCGAACAGCTCCTCGCCCAGTGCGTCCGGTCGTCGGCCCGACAGGTGGTAGGCGGTGCCCCAGTACCCTCCGTTCGCGGCCTGTGCGGTGCGGTGGTCGCGGATCCGGACGCGCAGCCCGTATTCGGAGACGCAGCGTTCGAACGCCTCCGTCAGCAGGGCCTCCGCCTCGCCCTCCTCGCTGAGCAGCAGGCCCGGGGCGACGCCCTCCTGCCGGGCGAGCCGGTCCAGCATCTCCTGCTGGAGTTCGGCGACGCTGTTCTCCAGCACGTCCAGGGAACGTGCCAGAGCGCGCTGCGCGTCGTGGTCGAAGTCCAGCGCGGTCAGTTCCCCCGCGAGCCCGCCGATCTCCTGCTCCAGGCGTTCGACGCGGTCGCCGAGCGAATCCACCCGGTCCAGGACCTGCCGGGTCTCGTCCGGGAGGGCGTCCTCGGCCGGGGGCTCGGCGGGCTGCTCGCCGGGTCCGGTGACCTCCGCCCGCAGCGCCTCGTGCCGGCCGGCGAGCTCGGCGACCTGCGTGCGCAGCTCGCGCAACTCCGCCTGCGCGCGCGGGAGCCGCTTGTCGAAGGCCAGGAACAGCTCGCGTCCGGCTACCGCCAGGCACACAAGGACCAGGGCGATGGTCGTCGTCATGGGACTCCTCGGGGGGTGGCCGCCTGCCACCTCCGACCCTAACCATCGCCGGGGCGATTGACCGAGACGGCGGCGGATGTCGTCCGAAAAGCCCTGACTTGTCGAGTCAGCCGAACAGGCCGCCCAGCAGTCCGCCCAGCGCCTCGGCGACTCCGCCCGCGACCTCGCCCGCCACGTCGGCGGCGGCGCCGGAGGCGGCCTCGCCGAACCCGTTGGCGGCGGCGTCGGCCATCCAGCCCCCGGCGTTCTCGGCGACGTAGCCCCCGACCTGCTCGCCCACGTACCCGCGGACCTGGTCGCCCGCGAAGCCCATGGCGGCGTTGGCGGCCTGCCCGACGAACTGCTCGCCCGCCTGCGCCACCGGGTTCACCCCGAACGCGCCCGCGGCGGCCGCGCCCGCGACCCCGGCCGCGGCGACGCCGCCGACGGCGGCCGCCGCGCCCCAGGCCGCGCCGTGCCCGGGATGGTGCGGCGCGTGGTGGTGCGGCGCGGGGTAGCCGGGCTGCGGGTAGCCCGGCGCCGGGTGGCTGTGCGGCGCGGGGTAGCCGTGTCCGGGCGGCGGGTAGGACGCGGGCTGCCCGTGCTGCGGCGGGGGCGGCGTGGGGTGCCCGTGCTGGGGGTGCCCGGGCGGCGGCGGGTAGGACGGGGGCGGCGCGGTCTGGCCGCCGTGCGCGGCGGGCGCGTACGGCACGGGCGTGCCGGGCGGCATGGGGGCGTGCTGGCCGGGTGCGGGCGCGGGCGGCGGGAACTGCCCCTGCCCGCCCGGCGCGGGCTGCTGGTGCTGGCCGGGCGGCGGCGGGTACGCGCCGTGCCCGCCGGGCGGCGGCAGCGGCGTCTGCGCGCCGGGCGGCGGCAGCGGGGCCTGCGCCCCGAACGCGGGCGTCCCGTGCGCCGGCCCCCCGGAGGAGCCGTGCGGCAGCAGCACCGCCTGCTCCAGCCACTGGCTGATCTTGGCGTTCCAGTCGGTCTCGGCGGCCTCCGGATGCGGCACCGTGAACGCCCCGAACGCGTCCTCGTCCCCGGTCCGCCCCTCGGCGCGCAGCTTGAAGCCCATCATCCGGGGGCTCGCCACGAAGGTGAGGCCGACCTGCGCCAGCCGGCCCTGGAACTGTGGCGGCGGGGAAAGGTGGATCTCCTGGTGGAACGGCAGCTGCTGCGGCAGCCCGCGCAGCTTGGACTGCTGGAACGTCACGTTCTTGATCTTGAAGCCGAGGCGGGCGATGGCGGCCAGCACCCACTGCTGCGACTGGAGCGGCTCCACCGAGATCGGGTCGACGTCGCCGGGGTCCGGCTCGCCCTTGACGTCCACCTCGGTGCACAGCCCGATCGTGAAGCCGGGCAGCTCCCGGCCCAGCACGGTCGTGAACGGCAGCTCGTACGGCAGCGGGATCGAGAACGCCAGGTCGCGCGACTGACCCGCCTCCAGGCGGAACGCTCGGGTCAGCGCCCCCCGGTACACCTCCGGGCCGGCGGTCTCGCCGCCGTGGCCGTTCTGCATCCGCGGCATCAGCGCGAGCGTGACGTGCCGGATGTCCACGGTCCGCGTTCCGCCGCGCAGGTGGACCTTTCCGGCCACGACTCCGCCGGGCCGGCAGTGCGGTTCGTTCAGGACGGTCTCGACGGAGGGGGCGCCCCCTCCGCCGTACCCGCCTGCCATCTGCCCATAGGACACCGGCCGTACCCCTTCCGCTCTCCGCGACCGCGGGGAGACCCCCGCTGCACAGTCAGACGCACACCACCATGCCATCCGTTCAACCGCAACGGGACATCCGTGGAGAAAATCCCGCGCCCTTCCGGGGCGTGCCGCCGAACGCTCGTTCGGCGGCACGCCCCGGAAGGGCGTCGTGGGTCAGCGGGTCACTGGGCCGGTTCGGTGGCGGTCACCGTCACCGGGGCGTAGCCCAGCTTCTCCAGCGGTTCGCGGATCTGGGCGGCGTCGCCCACCGCGACCACCGTCAGGGCCTCGGGGTCCACGTGCCGGCGGTAGGCGCGCGCGACCGTTTCCGGCGTCGCCGCCCGCACCGCGGCCAGGTGCCGGCTCGGGTAGTCGGTGCCCAGCCCGTTCGCGGCGGCGTCGGCCAGCTCGGCCGCGACCGAACGCGAGGTCTCGTACTCGGCGGGGGCCCGGTCCGCCAGCGCCCGCACCGACGAGGCGCACTCGTCCTCGGCGATGCCGTCGGCGACCACGCTGCGCAGGCCGTGCAGCGCGTCGGCCACCGCGTCGCCGGTGACCTCCGTGTGCACCGACCCCTGCGTGATCATCAGGCCGCAGTGCCGCAGCCGCAGCAGCCCGGTCCGCACGCCGTAGGTGTAGCCCTTCTCCTCGCGCAGCACCGCGTTGAGGCGCGAGTTGAGGCCGCCGCCCAGCACGTGCGAGGCGACCGACAGCAGCGGCCAGTCGCCGTGCGAGCGGTCCGGCACGCCGTGCGCGATGCTCAGGTACGTCTGCACCGAGCCGGGCCGGTCCACCACGACGATCCGCGGGCCGTTCACCGGCATCACGCGGTCGGCGGGGGGCAGCGCCGGGCCGGAGCCCGTCCACCCCGACAGCGCCGAGGCCAGCGCGCTGTCGACGGGCGTGCCGGTCAGGTCGCCCGCCGCCACGGCGAACGCCTCGGCCGGGTCGACCGAGGCGTAGAACGCGCGCACGTCCGCGCCGGTGATCGCGGTGACGGACGCGGGGGAGCCGCCGGTCGGGCGGTGGGCCCGCGCCCCCTCCGGGAAGATCACCGCGCGCAGCTCGCGCATGGCGCGGGTGCCGGGGTCGGCGTCCTCCTGGGCGATCTCCTCCAGGCGTTCGCGGACCAGGCGGGCCACGTCGGCGTCGGCGAGCGCGGCCTCGCGGACCACGGTGGACAGCAGCTCCAGCGCCGGGGCCAGCCGCGTCACCGGGACGTCCAGCGCGATGCGCAGCGCGGTCAGGTCCGCCGAGGCGTACAGGCTCGCGCCGAGGCGTTCGAACGCCGCCGTCAGGGCCGTCCCGCCGCCCGCCTCGGTGCCCTCCAGCAGGCCGCGCGCGGTCAGCGTCGCCAGGCCCTCCTTGCCGCGGGCGTCGCGGCCCGCGCCCGCGTCGAGGACCAGCCGGACCGACGCCAGGCGGCGTCCGGGCAGGTCGCAGCGGAGCGTCGCGGGGCCGCCCGGGACCAGCCCGGACGTCGCGGGCGGGAACGACCAGGCCGGGACCGGGCCGGGGACCGGACGCGGCGGCATCGTGATCTGGTTGGTCATCGGGCACCCCCGTAGGTCAGCGCGGTGCGGGCGCCCGGAGCCAGGAACCGGCCCGCCATGTCCTTGATCTGGTCGGCGGTGACCGAGGCGGCCCGGCTCGGCGCGGTGAACACGCGCGCCGGGTCGCCGAACTGCGTGGCGTTCTGCGACAGGGCGTTGGCCAGCCCGGTGACCGTCTCGGTCTGCTCCAGGAAGCCCCGCTCGGCCTGCGCGGTGGCGCGGGCGGTCTCGTCGGCGTCGGGGCCGTCGGCGGCGAACCGCGCCAGCTCCTCGTCCAGCACCGCCGCGATCTTCTCGGGGTCCGGGCCGATCGCGTCGACGATCGCCAGCGACGGGCCGCCGGCCAGCCGCGTCACGCCCGCCCACACCTCGGTGGCGATCTGGTCGCGGCGCACCATCCGGTCGTACAGCCGCGAGCCCGAGCCGCCGCCCAGGATCTCCACGGCCAGCTCGGCCGCCTCGATGTCGGAGCCGCCGTCGGAGGGCAGCGGGAACATCGCGAAGTAGGCGGGCGAGGGGACGTCCTCGGCCACGTCCTCGTTGCGGACCTCCGACAGCGGGCCGAGGTCCCCCTCGCGCGCGGGCGGCGGGGTGGGGCCGGTCGGCAGCCCGCCGAAGTACCGCTCGACGGCCGCGATGGTCTGCTCGGGGTCGACGTCGCCGACGACCGACAGGACCGCGTTGCCCGGCGCGTACCAGGTGGCGAAGAAGTCGGCGCAGTCCTCCAGCGTGGTCGCGTCCAGGTCCTCCATCGACCCGATGGGGGTGTGCGCGTACGGGTGGCCCGCCGGGAACGTCAGGCGGCACAGGCGCTCGAACGCGGTACCGTAGGGCTGGTTGTCGTAGCGCTGGCGGCGCTCGTTCTTCACGACGTCGCGCTGGTTGTCCAGGTTGGCCTGGGTGAGCGCGGCGGGCAGGGTGCCCATCCGGTCGGCCTCCAGCCAGAGCGCGAGCTCCAGGTGGCTGACCGGGACGGTCTCGTAGTAGTTGGTGCGTTCGAAGGAGGTGCTGGCGTTGAACGTCGCGCCCGCGCTCTCCAGCAGGGCCGCGTGCTCGCCCTCGGCGACGTTCGCCGAGCCCTGGAACATCAGGTGCTCGAAAAGGTGCGCCAGTCCGGTACGTCCGGCCCGCTCATGCCGCGAGCCCACGCCGTACCAGATGTTCACGGCGGCCAGCGGCACGACGTGGTCTTCGCAGACCACCACGCGCAGCCCATTGCCGAGCGTGTGCTCATGCAGCGGCTGTTCTGCCACGGAGCGCTCCCGTCCGGTGGGTGGTTCGGTTGACGGACAGCACCGCTCGCGGTGGCGAAACGCCCAGCGGCGGGCTTGATCTCTCTGACCACCGTAGTTTACGAACCCGGCCGCCCGTCCCGCGGCTCCGAAAGCCGTGCGGGGGGCGGGTTCGCGGAGAGCTCAGCGCGGGGCCCGGACGGGGCCCGGGGCGGGGCTCAGGACGGGGACTGGGAGGCGGCCTCCTCGTGGGCCGCGACCGCGTCGTCCATCGTCGAGTGCAGCACGAAGATCTTGGTCAGCTGGGTGACGTGGAAGACCCGGCGGACGCGCTCGTTGACCCCCACGAACGACATGGAGCCGTCGCGGGCGCGCAGGCGGTGGTAGATGCCGACCAGGACGCCGAGGCCCGTGGAGTCGAGGAAGGTGACCTCGCCGAGATCGATGACCAGGTGCAGGGAGCCGTTCTCGATGATGTCCAGCAGCAGCTCCCGCAGGCGGGGGCTGGTGAACACGTCGATCTCGCCAGTGATCTTGACAACGGTCAGGCCCTTGACGTCCCGGTGTTCGACGGCGAATTCCACTGCTGCTCCCGGTCGGTGGTCGTGGTGGAATTTCCCCTATACCCCCCCAAAGAGGGCTTACCCCTCCGAGCCGAACAGCGCCCACACCACCTTGCCCGTCGGCAGCGCCCGCCAGCCCCAGCGGGTGCTGAACGAGTCCACCAGGTGCAGGCCGCGCCCCGTCTCGGCGATGTAGTCGGGTTCCTTGCGGCGGGGGCCCAGCGGGCTGGCGTCCATGATCCCGCACAGCAGCCAGCGGCCCTCGTGGATCAGGCGCAGATGGATCGGCGGCGGGGTCGAGGCGAGCGGGTCGCCGTAGACGCGGTCGCCGTAGTCGTCCAGGCAGTGCGCGTCCCGGGGGCTCCAGCGCGGGGTCGTGGCGGGCGGCGGGCCGCCACTGTGCCGCAGGGCGTTGGTGACCAGCTCGGAGACCACCAGGCCGACCTCGTCGCCGAGCGCCGCCAGGTTCCAGTCGGTCAGCCGCGACAGCGCGAAGTGGCGGGCGGCGGTGACGGACTCGGGGTCGGGGCGGACGGTGAACGAGGCGGCCGGACCGCCCGTCGCCACCAGAGCGTTCAGGGCGTGGTCCAGCCGGGGCGGCAGGCGGTCCGACTCGGGAACGGGCGTGGAAGGCACGATCGGGTCCTGTGTCTCGGCCGGCCGCGTGCAGGGACGCACGATCCAACGCGTGTCGTCGTGCGCGTGGCGTGACGTCATTCCCGGGCCCCCGCAGAGTGATCTGGTCGTGCAGCCGTGGCTCTGAAGTCTCGTGCGTTATCCTGCGCATCGTAGCGTGCGAATGCAAGACCCAATGCACGTGCATCTGATTATCCACAGTGTGGTCGCCGGTCGTACCGCGGGCCCACTCCCGGTGAACGGAGGCGAGCACCCCCGGTGACAAGGGGGCCGTTGACACACTAGGTTCGCTGTCCGCACGAGGCCGGGAGGTGAGGCGTGACTTCAGGGACGCCGGGAAGCGGTTCGACGGTTCGCCGCATCCTGCTCGGATCACAGTTGCGCCGCCTGCGGGAGGCCAAGGGTGTGACCCGGCAGGACGCGGGCTACGTCATCCGCGCGTCCGAGTCGAAGATCAGCCGCCTGGAACTGGGGCGCGTCTCGTTCAAGGAGCGCGACGTCGATGATCTGCTGACCCTCTACGGCGTCACCGACGTCGAGGAGCGCGCCGCCCTCCTGGAGCTCGCCCGCGAGGCCAACACGCCCGGCTGGTGGCACCGCTACAGCGACGTGCTGCCCTCCTGGTTCCAGACCTATGTGGGCCTGGAGGAGTCGGCCGCGCTGATCCGCACCTACGAACTCCAGTTCGTTCCCGGCCTGTTGCAGTCCCGTGAGTACGCCCGCGCCGTGTTCCGGCTCGGCAACGCGGGCGCGCCCGACCACGAGATCGACCAGCGCCTGGAGCTGCGCATGCAGCGGCAGGAGCGGTTGACCGGGCCCGGCGCGCCGCGGTTGTGGGCGGTGCTGGACGAGGGGGCGCTGCGGCGGTCGATCGGCGGACCCGAGGTGATGCGGGGCCAGTTCGAGCACCTGATCAAGATGGCGCGGCTCCCGAACGTGACCATCCAGGTCATGCCGTTCCGCTTCGGCGGGCACTCGGCCGAGGGCGGCGCGTTCACGATCCTGCGCTTCCCGGAACAGGACCTGCCCGACGTGGTCTACGTCGAGAACCTCACCGGCGCGATGTACCTCGACAAACGCGACGACGTCGACACCTACCTGCAGGCCATGGAGCGCCTGTGCGTCGACAGCGAGACTCCCGAACGCACCGTCGAGTTCCTCGGTGAACTGCTCAGGAAGACATGATGCTCAAGACCGACTTCACGGCGTACAACGGGATTCCGGCGACCCGGCTGCACGGTGCCCGGTGGCTGAAGTCCAACCGCAGCAACTCCCAGGGCAACTGCGTCGAGATCGCCGAACTCCCCGGCGGCCGCGTCGCGATGCGCAACTCCCGTTTCCCCGAGGGCCCCGCCCTCATCTACACCCGCCACGAGATCGAGGCCCTGATCCTGGGGGCGAAGGAGGGCGACTTCGACCACCTGATAGCGGCCGACAACTGAGCCGCGCGCCCCGGCGGGCGCGGCGTCGCTCCGCGACCCGCCCGCTGAGGCACGTCCGCGGCATCACCCCGCCGGGGCTCAGCCGCAGTTGCCCCAGGCCGAGGTGCGGCCGTTGCCGCCGAAGCGGACGCAGACCTTGCGGGCCGACACGTACACCGGACCCGCGTACCACTCGAACGAGCCGCTGTCGGTGACCTGGCCGCCGCCCCGCTTCTGGATCCACACCGACACGGGGGTCCGCCTGCCCGCGTCGCGCGTCTTCATCGTGACGGCGCAGTTGGAGCCCTTGGCGTTGTTGTACAGCAGGTACGCGGTGCCGCCCGACACGGACATCGAGCGCAGCACCCCGTAGCCACCGCCGCACGCCTGCTGCGGCGTGTACTTGTTCGGCCGCTGCTCGGCGGGCGGCCTGGGGGACCCCGAAGGCCGGGAACCCCCGCCGCCGGGCTTCTTCCCGGGCTTCCCCGACTCCTCACTCTTCGGCTTCTTCGATCCGTCCCCGGTGTCCCTGCCGTCGACCTTGCCGCGCGACTTGGACGGCTGCGGGCCGCCGCCCGGCAGCGTGCCGCCGCCGGGGGTCTCGCCGTTCTGGTCGGCGGCGGTGGTCCGCTGCTGGTCGGGGGTGTCGTCGGAGCGGCCGGTCGCCGCCCACACCGAGCCGCCGACCAGCACCGCCGTGACGGCGACGGCGGCCGCGACGGGCACGAGCCGGCCGCGCCGCCGGGGCGGGGCGACCGGCACCGGTCCCGGGGGCTGCGGGGCGGTCGTGCCGTGCACGGCCTCGGGAGCGGCGAACGCGCCGACCGGTGCGGGCCCGACCGGTGCGGGCCCGATCGGCGTGGGCGCGTCCAGCGGGGTGGCCTCGGAGGCGGACATGCCCGGGAACGGGCCGGGGAACGGCGGCGGAGGCCCCGGCAGCGGGCCCGGGCCGTCGGCCGGGGACGTGCCGGTGGCGGCGTTGACCAGCATCTCCTGCGCCCCGCGGGCGCTGGGCCGCTGGGCGGGCTCCTTGGCCAGGCACGCCAGCACGACCTCGCGCAGCGGGCTGGGCAGGTCGCCGAGGTTCGGCTCGCCGGCGAGGATGCGGTGCATGACGGCGGCCATGTCGTCGTTGCCGAACGCGGGCCACCCGTTCGCCGCGAACACCATCGTGGTGCCCCAGGCGAACATGTCGGCGGCCGGGCCGACCTCGCCGCCGGTGAAGTGCTCGGGCGACATGTAGGCGGGGGTGCCGACGTTCTGGGTCTCGCCGACGGCGTTCAGCGCCCGCGCCACCCCGAAGTCGATCACGCGGGGGCCGTCCGGGCCCATCATCACGTTGTGCGGCTTGAAGTCGCGGTGCACGATCCCGGCCTGGTGGATCGCGATCAGCGCGGTCAGCGTGCTGATCGCCAGGCGCTCCAGGGCCCCGGCGGTGCGCGGCCCCTCGGTCTGCACCAGCCGGAACAGCGACTGTCCCGGCACGTACTCGCCGACGATGTAGGGCTGGTCGCCCTCGACGTCGGCGTCCAGCACCTGCGCGGTGCAGAACCGGGCGACCCGCTTGGCGACCTCCAGCTCCCGGACGAACCGGGCGCGCGCCGCGTCGTCCCCGGTCAGCCCGGCGTGCAGCAGCTTGATCGCGACATACTCGACCCGTACGGGCCCGCCGCCGGTCCCGCCGGCCCCGGCCGCGCGCCGTCCCAGGAAGACCGATCCCTGGCCGCCCTCGCCGAGCCGTCCCAGGACCTCGTACGCGCCCAGCCGCGTCGGATCGCCCGACCGCAGGGGGTGAGCGTCCGGCATCGTCCTGTCGGTCACACCGGTGCCTTCCCGTCGCTTACACCTCTGAGGTTTTCCAGACTATTGGTCGGGGAAGGGTAGTTCCTTCAGGGGGCGACCGTGGTGACACGGGGCCGCGACGGCCGACGGGCGGGTGCGGAACCGCGGTTCCGCACCCGCCCGTCGTCACGCCGGTGCCGTGTCATGCGTTACCGCCGTCCGGAGGCCGGGTCATGGGGCCACCGGTGGCGTGGTCGGGATGTCAGGCCGGGTCGGGGGTCCGCCGCGCGGGGCGGTGCTCCGCCCGGCCGTCGGCACCCGGCGGACCCTCCGGGGCGTGGTGGCGTTCCAGGCGGGCCGCCACGGCCAGGGCGCGCAGCGAACGGGTCCGCACGAGTCCTTGCCCGGTGTGCGGGCGGGGACGGGGGATGCTGCTCGGCATCGGTACCTCCTGGGATCGGTGGTGGACATGCTTCCCACTGAGGCGCGGGTTGCACATTTCGTTGCAACTGCAAGAGTCCTCGCGTTATTCCGAGCGAACGTTCTTTTTCTCGGTCAACTTGGATGAACCGCCCAGCGCTCTCCGATTCCAGGGCCGTCATCGCTACCTAGGTTGTATTTCTACATAGCTTGCTCTAGCGTCTAGGTAGCTCAGGAACCCCCGGCCCCGAGGAGGCGGCATGCTGCACATCGATCCCGAGTTCTCCACGCTCGGGCTGGTCCTCGCCGTCCCCCTGCTGGCCCAGGCCACGGTCGGTGACGCGCTGCTCGGCCGGCGGTCCTACGCGCGGCTGCGGCGGGACCGGGACCGCGACCCGCGCGCCCTGGTGCGCCTCTACCGCCTCTGGATCGCCACCTCCTGGGGCCTGGCCGCGCTCGGCGCGCTCACCGTCGTGGTCTCGCCCGGCGTCGCGGCCGGCGACATCGGGCTGACGTGGCCCGGCGACCCGGCGCGGATCGCCGGAATGCTCGTCGGCCTCGCGATCGTCCTGCCGCTGACGGTGCTGGTCGGCCGCCGGATGGCCGCCAGGGGCAAGGCCGTGCCCGGCGCCGAGGGGGTCACGGAGCTGCTGCCCCGCGACGCCCGCGAACGCCGCCTCGGCCTCGCCATGTCCGTCACCGCCGGGATCTGCGAGGAGTTCGTCTACCGGGGCGTGCTGATCGCGTTGTTCGTCGGCGTGCTGGGCGTGCCCGTCCAGGTCGCCGCCGGGATCGCGCTCGCCCTGTTCGCGGTCGCCCACGCCTACCAGGGGTGGCGCAACATGCTGCTGACCCTGCTGCCCGGCTATGCGCTGACCGCCATGTACCTGAGCACCGGCAGCCTGCTGCTGCCGGTCCTGGTGCACATCCTGATCGACGTGCGCGGCCTGGTCCTGACCCCCGCGCCCGCCGCCGGGCCCCGGCCGGTCGCGCAGAACGGCTAGGGTCTCCCGCATGGCTGCCGACCGCCGTTCAAGCTGGCTCAAGGGCGTGCTCGACCTGCTGGTCCTCGCCAGCCTCACCGAGGGCGAGAACTACGGGTACGAGATCGCCAAGTCCCTCGCCGGGGCCGGGCTGGGGGAGATCAAGGGCGGTACCCTCTACCCGGTGCTGAACCGGCTGGAGGAGGCGGGCCTGGTCGCCGCCGAGTTCCGCGCCGCCGACCGCGGCCCCGGCCGCCGCTACTACAGCCTGACCCAGCGGGGCCGCGACACCCTCGCCGAGCAGGGCTCCCTGTGGCTCGCCTTCGACGGGTCGGTCCGTTCCGTCCTGGCGAAGGGAGGCGTCCGGTGACCACCGACGAGTACTTCGAGGTCCTGACCGCGCGGCTGCGCGAGCGCGGCGTCCCCGCCGACCGCGCCGCCGCCACCGCCGAGGAGCTGGCCGGGCACGTCGCCGAGTCCGGGGCCGACCCGCGCGAGGAGCTCGGGGACGCCGCCGACCTCGCCGCCCGGCTCGCCCCCGACGCCCACCCCGGCCCCGGGCCGGAGAGCGACCCGACCGCCGAGACCTGGGTGTGGACCGCCGACGCGTTCCAGGACGTGGCCCTGCTCAACCGCTACGGCGGCCAGGGCTGGGAGGTCGAGCGGATCGACGGCCTGGGGCGCTTCGTCAGCCACCGCGACGCCGAGAGCCCGCTGCGCTGGGAGTATCGTCGCGAGACCGTCCTGCCCGGCCGCGCCGGGGCCCTGGCCGAACGCCTGGCCCCCGACGGCTGGGAGCTGTGCGGCGTCTGGACGTACTTCGCCTACTTCAAGCGCCCCCTGGCCGCGTCCGAGGGGCCGCTCGGCGCGCTGGCGGACGTCCCGGAGACACCGGCGCGCCGCTGGTTCTGGAGCAGGCGCTTCTTCGCCCTCGTGGCGGTCTACCTGCTCGTGATCGTGGCGCTCGTCCTCACCAGCGACCTGACGGCGGGGTTCGGCGTGGGAATGGCCGTCGGCGCGACCCTGGCGGCGCTCATCCTCGCGTTCCTGTACCTCCGCGCCCGCCGCTGACCCGGACGCGGTCAGTGGTCGCGCAGGCGGTCGTGGATCGCGCGGGCCAGCGGCGCGCTCCGCGGCAGCCGGGCGTCGAAGGCGACCAGGTACCGGCCGGACCGCATGACCACCCTGCGGTCCGGCTCGTCGGTCTCCACGACCTCGTCGCCGACCGCCGGGGCCTGCTCGCCCTCCGGAAGGAAGTCGTCGGCCTCCCCGGCCGACCGGGCGACCCACAGCACGGTCACCTGGATCGGCAGCGGATCGGCGGCGGTGCGCACCGAGCACCGGACGCGCCGCAGCGTCTCCCCGCCCAGCCGCACGTCCAGGCCCGGTCCGGCCCGCCGGTGGCCGGGCGCGAGCCCGCACGCGTCCGGCCAGGCCCCCGGCGGGACGCCGCCCAGCTCCGGCGGCCCCCTCCCCGGCGGGACGGCCGCGACGGCGGAGGTCATCAGGCCCTTCTCACCGGCCTCGCCGTCCCGGTAGAACTCGGTGACGAGGACCCGGCCGCCCGTCACCCACACCGCCTCGACCTGCGAGTCCGTCAGCGAGCCCGGCCCCATGGTGAACGGCATCGGCGTCGCGGTCACCGCGCCGTCCCGCGGATCGATCACGTCGAGCGCGGCGGGCAGCAGCGGGGCCGCCAGGGTCCTGCGCAGCCCGTAGAACTCGCCGCCCGCCACGGTCAGCGCGTAGTACGGGCTGTTCGTGGGCCGCGTCCGCCGCTCCCCGGTCCGCAGGTCGACGGTGTGCAGGTGCCTGAAGTCGGCCAGCACGGCGTGGCCGTCGCCCACCGCCATCTCGCACCGGTCCTCGCAGAACCGGGACCTGCCGGCGCGCAGCAGCTCCCGGCCGTCGGCGGTGACCAGCAGGCGCTCGTCGCCGACGCCGAGCAGGGTGAGGCCGCGCCGCACGGGGGAGGACAGCAGCGTGTTGGCGTTCGAGGGGATCGCGCGGCGCCAGCGTTCCCGCCCGGTCACCGGGTCGATCGCCAGGAACCGGACGCTCTTCCGGCAGACGGCCGTGACCAGCGTCAGGACGTCGTCGCCCGCCGCGTAGGTGGAGCGGCAGTCCGGCGTTCCCACCGGACCGCTCGTCCAGCGGACCCGGCCGGTGCGCGCGTCCACCCCCCGCACCCGGCCGTCCAACGCGACGGGGACGACCCCGCCCATGCCCGCCCGCGGGCTGTCGAACGCCAGCGGCAGCGGCACCCCCCGGACGGCCCGCGCCCACAGCAGCCCGCCGGTCGTCGCGTCCAGCGCCGTCCACCGGTCGGGGACGGTGACGCCGGTGCGCGGGACGCCCGTCATCACCAGCGCGACACCGCCGGTCACCGCGTAGGCGGCCAGGGCGCGGCCCGGTTCGCGGTAGTGCCAGCGTTCGGAGCCGGTCCCGGCGTCGTGCGCGACCAGCCCCCGGGGCGTGGCGACGAAAAGCTGCCCGTCCACGACGCTGTGCCCGGCGCCGATCGGCGTGCTCCCCTCCACCGGCGTGTCCACGGAGCCGACCAGTCGCAGGCCGCCGGGAGCGGGCCCCCGGTCGACGGGCGCGGAGAGCGGGAGGGACGTCGTGACGTGGTCGGCGCTGACCGTGCGTGGTCGCCGCGACACGGCGCTACAGGAAGGGAGGACGAGCGCGGCCGCCGTGACGACGGCGATGGCGGCGATGCTGCGCCGACGCGGCATGGCGGCCTCCCGATCCGTGAGGAACGCGCGGGGGTGAGCCTGATGCGTCTGCTTGAGACTAACCGTTTCCTGCCGGACCGGAACGGAAAGCCCCGCCCCGCCCGTCCAACCCCGCGACCCAGCCCCACCCCCCGGAGCGCGCCCATGGTGAACACGGCATCCGCCAAGCGGAAGGGGACGTGGGCGGCCGCGGCCCTGACCGCGGTCCTGGCCCCTCTGCTCTTCCTCGCCCTCCCCGACGAGCGGGCCTGCGGCTGCCAGTTGCCGCCGCCCCTGCCGCCCGGAGTGCCGCCGTGCTCGCTCGTCCCCGCCGACCTGGCCGAACGCCTCGTCCCCGGCGCCCGCCCCCGCGACCGGTCGGCGCACGGCGAGGGCTGCCTCTGGCAGCGCGGCAGGCGCCTCGCGGTCGAGGTCGCCCCGCAGCCCGTCGGGTACCAGCACCGCGTCTACCCCCAGCGGTACGCCGAGGACGGCCGCGCCCACGCCGTCCGCGCCGTTCCCGGCCTCGACGCCCACACCTGGACGGAGAAGGGGACGGCCCACGGGGCGGGCATGGCCCGCGACTACCTCGTCACGGTCGAGCTGACCGGCCGGGCCGCCGAACGCGACGTCGCCCGCGTCCTGCGCGCCGCCCTGACGGGCCTCGGGGAGTGAACGGGAGGACCCGCACGTTCGTTCAAGTATCCGACGGAGGGAGGCGACGGGTGGAGCCTGGCGAAGGGCCGTTGCGGGTGACGGATCCGAGACTGCTGGGGCCGTTCCAGGTCAGGGCGCGGCTGGCCGAACGCGAGGCCGGGGTGGTGTTCCTCGGCGCGGACGGGACCGGCGCGCCGGTCGCGATCGCCGTGCTGGGCGCCGCCGCCGCGAACGACCCGGCCGTCCGCGAACGCTTCGCCGCCGAGTCCGCGAGGCTGGACCTCCTCGACTCCGCCCCGAACGCCCCGCTCGGCTGGGCCGCCGTGCGCCACGACCCCGGCGCGTCCGTCGGACCGCTGCTGGACCTGCTCGCCGCCGCGGCCCTGACCTCGCCGGACGCGCCCGGGGCGGGCCCGGCGTTCGCGCCGCACTGGTCGGGCGGCCCCGACCGGGGGCTCGTGCCGCCGCCGTTCCACCCCCCGCCCGAAGCGCCGCGGGGCATGCCCGTGCCCGCCATCGTCGGCGTGACCGTGGTGGGGGTCGTGGCCCTGTTCCTGCTGGGCGTGTTCGCGGCGCGGAGCATCGTGTCCGGCGGGGGACCGGTCGCGCTGCCGACCGCGCCGTCGTCCCCGCCGTCCCCCTCGCCCACCCCGGCGAAGGACGGCCCGCCCGGCCCCGTCGCCGGCCCCACCTACGGGGAGGGCGAGAAGAAGTACCGCATGAAGCTGGGCGGGTTCCCGTTCGCGTTCGACGCGCCCGGGACCTGGGGGTGCATGCGCAGCGACCGGAAACCGTACGACTCCCGCTGGATCTGCCGCGACGAGGGCGGCACGTTCCCGCCGACCGGCCGGGGCGCCGGGGGCATGGTCGCCGTCCGCAGGTGCCCCGGCCCCTGCGACGAGAAGCAGCGCAGGACCCTGCGCAAGGACATCGCGGTCGACGACGAGGACTGGAAGCGGATCGACGACACCACGATGTACGCCGAGGTCGAGGGCGAACTCGACGGCGAGCAGGCGATCCGCGTCGCGATGAGCCACGTCTTCCCCTCGAAGAGGGGCGGAAAGCCCGACACGGCCGTGGACGTCCAGCTCACGGGCCCGCCCGACGAGAGGAAGACGATGCAGAAACTCGTCAACGAGATCCGCGCCCGCGCCTCCTGAGAGGCGCCTCCCTACAGGTAGTGGCCCGGGGAGCGGGTGGCCTTGTCGAGGGTGCGGGGGAGGTCCTCGGCGGTCAGGGTCATGACCTCGTCCGGGGTCGGGTTCGTGTCGGGGCGGGTCAGGCGCTGGGCCTGGGTCGCGATGGTGGTGTCCAGGAGGTTGCGCATCAGGCGGCCGTTGCCGAACGTCGGGCCGCGGCTCGTGGTGCGCAGCAGGGCGCGCAGGGCCGGGGGCAGGTCGGGGGCGAGGGTGAAGCCCTCGGAGGTCGCCAGATGGCTGAAGATCTCGACGAGTTCGGCGTCGGAGTAGTCGGGGAAGCGCAGGCGCTTGGGGAAGCGGGACTCCAGGCCCGGGTTGGCCGACAGGAACGCCGCCATCTCGCGTTCGTAGCCCGCCGCGATCACCAGCAGGTCGCCCCGGTACTCCTCCATCAGCTTCACCAGGGTCGCGACGGCCTCCTGGCCGTAGGCGTCGCCCATCAGGGAGTAGGCCTCGTCGATGAACAGCACGCCGCCGATCGCCTGCTCGACGACCGCCTGGACCTTGGGGGCCGTCTGGCCGAGGTAGGGGCCCACCAGATCGGCGCGGCCCACCTCGACCAGGTGGCCGGAGGACAGCAGGCCGAGGTCGGCGTAGACGGCGGCGATGAGGCGGGCGACCGTGGTCTTGGCCGTGCCGGGGGCGCCGGTGAACACCATGTGGCGGGTCGGGGAGACGGCGGGCTGGCCCGCCGTGCGGCGCAGTTCGGCGGTGCGGGCCTCGGCGACCAGGCGGTGGACCTCCGCCTTGATCTCGCGCAGGCCGACCAGCGCGTCCAGCGTCGTGATCGGGTCGGTGGGCACCGCCGTGCGGATCGCGCCGGTCAGCGAGTCGGGGATGTCGGGGGCCGCCAGGGTCGTCAGCTCCGCCTCCGACGGCTTCTTGACCGCCGACAGGCGGCGGGCCTGGAGGGCGGTGGCGCGCTCGGCCAGGTTGCGCATCAGGCGGGCGTTGCCGAACGCGCGCCCGCGCGGGGCCCGGCGCAGCAGGTCCGAGAGCTTGGCGCGCGCCGCGTCGTCGGGGGCCAGGCCCGTCTTCGCCGTCATCGACGCGAAGATCTCGATGAGCTCGGCGTCGGTGTAGTCGGGGAAGCGGATCGTGGTCGGGAACCGGGAGGCCAGGCCGGGGTTGGCGGTGATGAAGCGGCGCATCTCCTTGTCGTAGCCGGCGGCGATCACCACGAGGTCGTCGCGGTGGTCCTCCATCAGCTTGACCAGCTCGGCGATGGCCTCGGCGCCGTAGTCCTCGTCCAGGTCGGACTGGGCGAGCGCGTACGCCTCGTCGATGAACAGCACGCCGCCCACGGCGCGGCGGACCACCGCGCGGGTCTTGGCGGCCGTCTCGCCGAGGTACTGGCCGACCAGGTGGCTGCGCGACACCTCCACCAGGTGGCCGGAGGACAGCACGCCGAGGCCCTTGTAGAAGCGCGCGAGCAGGCGCGCGACCTCGGTCTTGCCGGTGCCGGGGTTGCCGGTGAAGATCAGGTGGCGGCTGGGGGAGACCGTGGCCAGCCCGGCGTCGCGGCGCAGCTTCTCGGCGCGGGCGGCGGCGACGACCAGCTCGATCTCCTGCTTGACGGTGTGCAGTCCGGTGAGCGCCGACAGGTCCGCCATCGGGTCGCCGGGCGCGCCGGCCACGTCGAACGTCGCGGGGATGTCGGCGCGCTTGACGACCAGCTCGGAGCCGGGCTCGGTGCGTTCGCGGACCGTCTCCACGACCTGCTCGGCGAGCAGGTGCGCCAGGCGGGCGTTGCGGAGGTTGCGGACGGCGGGCGCGGTGGCCAGCAGCTTCCCGGCGGCCGTGAGGGCGTGCTTGTGGGCGCGCGCGCCGCGGTCGCGCAGCGCGCGGGCGAACAGCTCGGCGTGGCCCTCGGCGGTGAACGGCCGGGTGCGCGCCACCTCCAGCCGCAGCATCAGGGCCGGGTTGACCTCGCGGACCCGCTCGTCGCCGCCCGGCTCGCACAGCGCCACCACGTGCAGGGTGTCCTGGACGTCGAGCGCGCGGTGCAGCTCCTCCAGGACGGCCTCGCCGCCGCGCGGGTCGCGCGCCAGCTCGTCCAGCCCGTCGATGACCAGCAGGCGGCTGCCCGCCGAGTCGCGGGCGTCGTTGTACAGGTGCAGGGTGGCGGCGGCGATGTCCTTGCCCGCGAAGAAGTCGGCCGACAGCCACAGCGGCGGCGAGCTGATCAGGCGCTCCTCCAGCAGCTGGGCGATCTGCTGGGCGGCGTCGCGCTTGCCGGTGCCGTCCGGCCCGACGATCATCAGCCGGACGGGGCGGCCCTGGTCGGCGGCGATCCGCTGGAGCGCGGCGGTCACCTCGGGCTGGCCGACGATGCCCGCGCCCGGCTCGACGGCGCGGGACCTGCGGGTGCGGGGCGCGGCCCTGGCGACGTCGGCGGCGAGCGGGTTGACGATCGCGCGGCGGGGGGTGAACAGCCGCCGCAGGTCCGTCTGGAACGCCGCGACCGGGATCCAGTCCAGCTCGGGCGAGCGGGCGTCGTGCGGCAGCCCCTGCAGCGCCCCGGTGAACCGGGCCGCCATGTCCAGCCAGCCGCGGCAGGCGTCGGCCTCGCCCGCGACCAGGGCGCGCGACAGCCAGCTACGGGTGCGGTTGTACCAGGTGTCGGCGTTGAACGACTGCCGCCCGGCGTCGAACCGCTCCAGCAGGTCGCCGTAGCGGTCCTCGCCGAGCACCACGCCCAGCTCGGCCGGGACGTGCTCCAGCCCCGCCTGCGCGACCAGGTGGACCAGCAGCTCGGGAACGCTCTCGTCGTTGCGGGCGGTCGCGGCCAGGCGCTCGTGGACCGGCAGCAGCCCCCCGACGATCCACTCCAGGTAGCCGATCGGGCCCGCCAGCTCGGGCAGGTCGGCGACGATCCCGTCGGAGGCGTGCGCCAGCCACGTCCGGCGCTGGTCCTCCAGCGGGGCGTCGATGTCCAGGTCCGGCGGCGGGTCGTCGTACAGCCTGATCAGGGCCTGGCGGCGGCGCTCGAACGGCTCCAGTCCCTCCAGCACGTCCAGCGACTCGCGGGCCAGGGCGAGGGCCAGCTCCTTGTCGGGGGCCTCCTCCAGCCACTCCAGCGGCCGGAACGCGCCGGTCGCCACGCCCCAGCTTCCCGCCGGGCGCACCGGGTCCTCCGGTTCGCGCAGGTAGCGGTTGAAGAACTGGTAGTACAGCAGCGAGTGCGACCCCGAGTACAGCGCCGAGCCCCCGTACAGGAAGTCGACGACCAGCGTCAGGTCGCCCAGCACCAGGTTGGCGGGCGAGCTGAGCAGGGGGTGCGCGTCGGTGGTCAGCTCCGAGGCCCGCGGATCGGTGATCAGCTTGTCGATGCGGGCGCGGATCTCGTCGTACAGCCCGTCGGGGATCCGCCAGGGGCCGTGGGCGTAGAGATCGAAGTAGGGCTCGTCGGTGACCAGCAATTCCAGGTGTTCCGGCAGCCGCACCGCGATCCCCTCCAATCCCCCTAGAACCAGGAGCGAACAGCCTATGGCGTCCGGAGAGTCGACAGGCCGTTCACGGCAGACGCCCACGACATCCGGCGCGTCGCCGGAACACGCCTCTCACCCTGGTTTCCATGGCCCCACGCGCCCCTCGGGCGGCGCGACCGCGTTCGCTGAGAGAGATGTCGATCAAGGTCCGGCGGCCGGGGCGCGGACGGCCGGTCCGGCTTTCGCCAGGTGAAATTTTCGGGAGATCCTTCCGTTCTGGTGATCGCGACGGTTTTTCTCCCGTCCGGTGGCCGGGCGCCGCCCGCCCGCCGGGGTAGGTACCGAACGAGGACGACGCCCGCGCGGGAGGTCGGACGCGCTCGACGGCGAGCCCGGGAGGCCGTCCGTGTGCGCGCCCATGACCATCCACCACTCCCGGAGCCGCATCTTGATCACCAAAGTGCTCGTCGCGAACCGCGGGGAGATCGCCGTCCGCGCCTTCCGCGCCGCCTACGAGCTGGGCATCCCCAGCGTCGCCGTCTACGCCCACGAGGACCGCTTCTCGCTGCACCGGCAGAAGGCCGACGAGGCCTACGAGATCGGCGAACACGGCCACCCGGTCCGCGCCTACCTGGACGTGGACGGCATCGTCGCCACCGCGCTGCGGGTCGGCGCGGACGCCGTCTACCCGGGCTACGGGTTCCTGTCGGAGAGCCCGGAGCTGGCCGAGGCGTGCGAACGCGCCGGGCTGACGTTCGTCGGGCCGCCGGCCGCCGTGCTGCGCCTGGCCGGGAACAAGATCGAGGCGGTGGCGGCGGCGCGGCGCGCGGGCCTGCCGGTGCTGGGGTCGGCGACCCTCGACTCCGGGGACGGCGCTCCGGACGACGTCCTGGCCGCCGCCGACGAGGTCGGGTTCCCGCTGTTCGTGAAGGCCGCCGCGGGCGGCGGCGGGCGCGGGCTGCGGCGCGTGGACCGCCGCGAGGACCTGGTCGAGGCGGTCGCGACGGCGCGGCGCGAGGCGGCCAGCGCGTTCGGCGATCCGACGGTGTTCCTGGAGCAGGCGGTGGACCGGCCCCGCCACATCGAGGTGCAGGTCCTGGCCGACGCCGCCGGCCACACCGTCCACCTGCGCGAACGCGACTGCTCGGTGCAGCGCCGCCACCAGAAGGTCGTGGAGGTCGCGCCCGCGCCCCGGCTGGACCCGGCCGTGGTGGAGCGCCTGTGCGCCGACGCCGTCGCGTTCGCCCGCGAGATCGGCTACGTCAACGCCGGGACCGTGGAGTTCCTGGTGGACGACCGGGGACGGCACGTGTTCATCGAGATGAACCCGCGCATCCAGGTCGAGCACACCGTGACCGAGGAGGTCACCGGCGTCGACCTGGTGCAGGCGCAACTGCGGATCGCGGGTGGCGAGACCCTGGCCGACCTGGGCATCGCCCAGGAGAACGTGACCGTCTCGGGGTTCGCGGTGCAGTGCCGGATCACCACCGAGGACCCGGCCAACGACTTCCGGCCCGACACCGGCAAGATCTCCGCCTACCGGTCGCCGGGCGGCGCGGGCGTGCGGCTGGACACCGGGACGGCGCACGCGGGCGCGGTGGTGTCGCCGCACTTCGACTCGCTGCTGGTGAAGCTGTCCTGCCGGGGGCGGACGTTCGAGGAGGCGGTGCGCCGGTCGCGGCGGGCGGTGGCGGAGTTCCGCATCCGGGGCGTGGCGACGAACATCCCGTTCCTCCAGGCCCTGCTGGACGAGCCGGACTTCCGCGCGGGCGGCGTGACCACCTCCTACATCGCCGACCATCCCGAGCTGCTGACGGCGCGCTCCTCGGGGGACCGGGCGACGCGGCTGGTGCGGTACCTGGCCGACGTCACCGTCAACAAACCGCACGGCGAGGCGCCCACCGACCTGGACCCGGCGGTGAAGCTGCCGCCGCCGCCGGACGGGCCGATGCCGCGGGGCTCGCGGGACCTGCTGCTGGAGCTGGGGCCGAGGGCGTTCGCCGAACGGCTGCGCGCGCAGCGGGCCCTGGCGGTCACCGACACCACGTTCCGCGACGCGCACCAGTCGCTGCTGGCCACCCGCGTCCGCACCTACGACCTGGTCAAGGCCGCCCCCCACCTGGCGAGGACGACCCCGGAGCTGCTGTCGCTGGAGGCGTGGGGCGGGGCCACCTACGACGTCGCGCTGCGCTTCCTCGGCGAGTCGCCGTGGGACCGCCTGGCCGCGATCCGCGAGGCCGCGCCCAACATGTGCCTCCAGATGCTGCTGCGCGGCCGCAACACCGTCGGGTACACGCCGTACCCGGACTCGGTGGCGCGCGCGTTCGTCACCGAGGCGGCGCGCACGGGCGTGGACATCTTCCGGGTGTTCGACGCGCTGAACGACGTCGAGCGCATGCGCCCCGCCATCGACGCGGTCCTCCAGACCCACGCGCTGGTGGAGGGCACCCTCTGCTACACCGGCGACCTGTCGGACCCGGCCGAGCGCCTCTACACGCTCGACTACTACCTGCGCCTGGCCGAGGAACTGGTCGAGGCGGGCGTGCACATCCTGTGCGTCAAGGACATGGCGGGCCTGCTGCGCGCCCCGGCCGCCCGCACGCTGGTCACCGCGCTCCGCGAGCGCTTCGACCTGCCCGTCCACCTGCACACCCACGACACCGCGGGCGGCCAGCTCGCCACCTACCTGGCGGCGGTCGAGGCGGGCGTGGACGCGGTGGACGGCGCGGCGGCCCCGCTGTCGGGGACGACCAGCCAGCCCCCGTTGCAGGCGATCGTCGCGCACACCGACCACACCGACCGCGCCACCGGTCTCGACCTGGACGCGCTGACGGCGATGGAGCCGTACTGGGAGGCGGTGCGCAGGCTGTACGCGCCGTTCGAGATGGGCCTGCCGTCGCCGACCGGCCGCGTCCACGAGCACGAGATCCCCGGCGGCCAGCTGTCCAACCTGCGCCAGCAGGCCGTCGCGCTCGGCCTCGGCGACCGGTTCGAGGAGATCGAGCGCCTGTACGCCGCCGCCGACCGGATCCTCGGCCGCCTGGTGAAGGTGACGCCGTCCAGCAAGGTCGTCGGCGACCTGGCGCTGCACCTGGTCGCGGCCGGGGCCGACCCCGAGGCGTTCGCGGCCGAGCCCGAGCGCTACGACATCCCCGACAGCGTGATCGGGTTCCTGGCGGGCGAGCTGGGCGACCCGCCGGGCGGGTGGCCCGAGCCGTTCCGGTCGCGCGCGCTCGGCACCCGGAGCCACACCCCGGCGCGCGCCGAGCTGACCGGCGAGGAGGAGAAGGCGCTGGCGGGCCCGGCCGTCCGCGAGACGCTCGACCGGCTGCTGTTCCCCGGCCCGGCCAAGGAGTACCGCGAGGCCCGCGCCGCCTACGGCGACCTGTCGCTGCTGCCGACCGGCGCGTTCCTGTACGGGCTGCGGAACGGGCGGGAGGTGGCGTTCGACCTGGAGCCGGGCGTGCGCGTGCTGGCCGCCCTGGAGGCGGTCGGCGACGTCGACGAGGCGGGCGTCCGCCAGGTCATCTGCACCGTCAACGGCCAGCTGCGCACCCTGTCGGTCCGTGACCGTTCGGTGGTGTCCGACGCGCCGCCGGTCGAGCGCGCCGACCCCGGCGACCCCGGCCACGTCGCCGCGCCGTTCGACGGCTCGGTCACGCTGCGCGTGGCGAAGGGCGACACGGTGGCGGCCGGGGACGTGGTGGCCACGATCGAGGCGATGAAGATGGAGGCCGCGATCACGGCCCCGGCCGCGGGCACGGTGACCCGGCTGGCGGTCCCGCCCGCGAGCCAGGTCCAGGCGGGCGACCTGCTGCTGGTCCTCGGCTGACGCCCGGCCCGCCTGACGGGGCCGCGCCCCGTCAGGCGGGCAGCACCGCCACGGCCTCCACCTCCACGAGCTGGTCGTCGTAGCCCAGCACGGTCACGCCCAGCAGCGTGCTGGGAACGTCGTGCCCGCCCATGTGCTCGCGGTAGACCTTCCACGCCTCCACCAGGTCCGCCTGACGGGACGAGGCGACGTACACGGTGGTCTTGACGACGTCGGTCAGCGCCGCGCCCGCCCCCTCCAGCGCGACCCGGAGGTTCTCCATCACCCGGCGGGCCTGCGCGGCGTAGTCGCCGGGCGCGACCGTCCGGCCGTCGGCGTCCAGCGGGCACGCGCCCGCCACCCAGACCGAGCGGACCGGGGCGTCGGCGGTCGAGGCGTAGGCGTACTCGACGGACGGGGCCAGGTCGGGGTGGCGGATCAGGCGGACACCGGTGCTCATGCGCGCTCCGTTCGGTTCCCGGTTCGATGATCTTCCGGGACAACGAGGCGGCCGGTCCGAGGGTGCCCTCAGCGGATCGCGTAGCCGCCCAGGGACGGTTCCAGCAGCCCGAACGCCTCCTCGGCCGCCGGCGTCAGCGCCGCGGCGATCTCCTCGTGCGTCTGGCCCGCGATCGTGCGGCGCAGGGTCTCCTCGAACAGCACCTGGTGGACGCCGCCCAGCAGGGCCGCCGCCACCTTCGGCCGCGTGTCCTCGGGGCCCGCGCCGGTCTCCTCGGCCAGGGCCTCCGCCAGGACCGCCTCGCGCTCGTCGTGGAACTCGCGCAGCCGCGCCACCAGCGCCGGGCTCTCGGTGATCATCCGGGCGAACGGCTCCCCGGAGAACCCGATCACCGCGTCGTGCGCCGCCACCGCCGCCAGGAACGCCCGCCGCAGCGCCGCCAGCGCCGACTCGCCGGGCCCCCGTTCCCGCACGGTCCGCGCGAGCATGCCCACGAAGACATCGTGCAGGTCGAGGGCCAGGTCCTCCTTGCGCGGGAAGTAGTTCGTCACGGTCATCTTGGCCACCTGCGCGGCCGCCGCGACGTCGGCGATCGTCACGTTGTCGAACCCGCGCTCCAGGAACAGCCGGGTCGCGTTGTGGGAGATGTTCTCCCTGGTCTGGGCCTTCTTCAGCTCCCGCAGCCCCATCTTCGTCTCGGTCATGGGACCAGTGTGCCACAGATTCGACCTAAATTTGTTGTTGACATACTTCTAGGTCCGTCATAAGTTTAGGTCATCACGCCGAACGAAGGAGCTCCTGTGAACCCCCGCCCCTCCTCCCGCGTCCTCCACTCGTCCCCCTCCGAAGGAGCCCCCCTGAACGCCGACCTCCGCGCGATCCTCGACCGTGCCGCCCGCCCCGCCGCCTTCCCGGGCGCCAGGCCGCGCCACGCCGAGCGGGACACGCGGCGCTCGCGCCGGGACGTTCCGCCGCCGCGCACCGTCCGCCCCCGCCGCGTCCCCGGCCGCGGCTGATCCGCCCCCGCCCCCCGTCCCCCCTCCACGAAAGGACCCCACTTGACCAACGTCCTCGCCTCCGCCGACACGATGAAGGACTACCTGGCCCGCATCGGCCGCACCCCGCTGCTGACCGCCGAGCAGGAGGTGGAGCTCGCCAAGCGCATCGAGGCGGGCCTGCTGGCCCGGGAGCGCCTCGACGGCGGAGCCGAGCTCTCCGACGAGGACCGCGCCGACCTGGAGTGGATCGCCGCCGACGGCCACCGCGCCAAGGCGCACATGGTGGAGGCCAACCTCCGCCTGGTCGTCTCGCTCGCCAAGCGGTACGCCGGGCGCGGGCTGCCGCTGACCGACCTGGTGCAGGAGGGCAACCTCGGCCTGATCCGCGCGGTGGAGAAGTTCGAGTACCGGCGCGGCCTGAAGTTCTCCACCTACGCCGTCTGGTGGATCAAGCAGTCCCTCGGCCGCGCCCTGGCCGACCAGAGCCGCGTCGTCCGGCTGCCGTCGCACGTGGTGGAGGTCGTCAACCGCATGAACCGGACGCGGCGGGAGCTGGTGCTGGAGCTGGACCGCGAGCCCACCACCGCCGAGCTGGCCGCCGCGCTCGAACTGCCCACCGCCAAGGTCGAGCGGCTGCGCCGCCAGTCCGCCGAACCGGTGTCGCTGCACGCCCGGATCGGCGACGACGCCGACGGCGGCGAGCTCGGCGACCTCATCGAGGACACCGACGCCCCCGACCCCTCCGACGTCGTCGCGGCGTCCCTGCTGCGCGCCGAGCTCGACCGGGTGATGGACGCCACCCTCACCGAGCGCGAGGCCGACGTGATCGCGCTGCGGTTCGGGCTGGCCGGCGGCGAGCCGAAGACGCTGGACGAGGTCGGCCGCAGGTTCGGCGTCACCCGCGAGCGCATCCGCCAGATCGAGGCCAAGGGCATGGCCAAGCTGCGCCGGCCCGCCGGCCGCCGCGCCCTGGCCGGGCTGCTCGGCTGACCACCCCCCGACACCCCGGATATACGAGGAGGACACAGTCATGTCGATCGTGTGTCGAACACACCCGGCACCGTGGACAATGCTGATCGAGGACGCGCCGTCGATCGGACGGCCGCACGCGGGCGGCCGGTGGGGCGCGGCAGGGGAGCGGTGGAATGCGGATGAGCCGGTTCGGGACGCCGGGACGACTGGCGTTCGCGGCCACTCTCGTGACGGTCCTCGTGACGGCCCCGCTCGGTGGCCCGGCCGCGCGCGCCCACCTGCCCGGCCCGACCCCGGCCGCCGCCCCGGCCGCCGAACGCCCCGCGACCCTCGACCCCGGCCGGCTGCGCGCCACCCTGGAGGCGACGCGGGCGACCGGGATGTACGGCCTGTACTCCACGGTCCGCGCGGGCGGTGAACGCTGGCAGGGCGCGTCCGGCGTCGCCGACGTGCGCACCCGCCGCCCCGTCGAGCCGGGCCTGACCCACCGGGTCGGCGACGTCACCGCCATGTTCACCGCCGTCGCCGTCCTGCGGCAGGCCGAGCGGGGCCGCCTGCGGCTGGACGACCCGGTCGCCGCCCACCTGCCCGACCTGTTCCCCGACGACCGGGGCCAGCGCGTCACCGTCCGCATGCTGCTCGACCACACCAGCGGCGTCGCCGACCACCGGCACGCCACGTTCCCGTCCCTGACCGAACGCTCCCCGGCGAGCCTGGACGCGGGCCGCCGTCGCCGCGCCGACGTCGACCGGCTGATCGACCGCGGGGTGTCCGCGCCCCCGACCGGCGTCCCCGGCGAGCGCTGGTCCTACTCGACCACCAATACCCTCGTCGCGGGCCGCGTCCTGGAGAAGGTCACCGGCGAACGCGCCGAGGACGTCATCACCCGCGACGTGATCCGCCGCGCCGGGCTGCGGCACACCGCGTTCCCCCGGCAGCCGCGGCTGAGGTCGCCGCACGCCCGCGCCTACGAGGGGCTGTACGGCGGTCTCACCCCGCCCCGCGACTACAGCGACTACGACATGTCCTACGCCTGGACGGCCGGGGCGCTCGCCTCCACCATGGACGACCTGACCCGCTTCCAGCGCGCCCTGTTCCAGGGAAGGCTGCTCGACGCGCGGAGCCTGGCGGAGATGCGGCGGACCGTTCCGGCGACCGACGGCACGACCGCGTTCCGGTACGGGCTCGGGCTGGCGGCGTTCGACCTGTCGTGCGGGACGTTCTGGGGCCACGACGGCGCGGTGTTCGGCGCCGGGACCCGCGTCCTGAGCGGCCCCGACGGCGAACGCCAGCTCGCGGTCGGCTGGAACCTCACCGGCTACCAGCGGCTCGACGGCGCGGGCCGCCCCGTCGTCCACCCGATCGACAACGCCCTGCGCGCCCACGTCGAGCAGGCCCTCTGCGGCGGCCCGGACACCCTTCCGGCCGGTCCCGGCAGCCAGCCGATGCCCCTGGTGCATCTGGACCCGGCGCGCTGATCCGGCGCGCTGATCGGGCGCGGCGGGAAACTGTCGGTCCCCGGAACTACCGTCCCGGGCATGTCGAGCGTGACGTACGCCTACGCGGCCCCCTCGTCCCTCACCGACGGCCTTCTCGCCCTGGAGACCTCCGGCGGCCAGTCCACCGCGGGCCCGCTCGCGCACCCGCGTTTCTTCAGCGGCGTCGTGACCGAGCCCGCCGTCGCCGCCACCGGCCTGCTGGCCCTCGCCGACGTCGCCAAGGCGCGCTACCACCGCCCCCGCGAGGGCGGCGGGATGCGCGACCCGGTGGTGACCTGCAACGGCGACCGGCTGCGGCTGGAGTCGTTCTCCTCCTGCGGCGGCGTGTACGCGCGGCTCGACGTCCTCGCGGGGGGCCTGGACGGCGAGGTGCTCGCGCGCGGCACCACCAACGTCGACGTCAACGGCCCGCTCCGCGAGGCGCTGGCCCGCGTCGGCCGCCACGACCCCCTCCACCTGGGCGTCGGCCCCGACGAGCTGACCGTCACGACGCTGGACGGCGCGGTCGTGGAGAAGAAGGTCCCGCTGCCCGAACGCTGGATCCGCGGCTTCGGCGAGGTCCAGGTGATCGCCTCCCGGCTCGACCCGGTGGCGGAGCTGCCGCGCCTGCACGCCGCCCGCCTGCTGCGCTCCCTGCCCCGCGCCGCGAACGCGCGCGCCGAGATCCCCGAGCACGGCGTCGAGCTCCAGGGACCGGGCCGGCTGGCGACGCTGCACCCGCTGCTGCGCTTCGCCCGCTCCCTGCGGGTCTACGCGGGCCGGGACGGCGGCTCGACCGCCTGGGAGCTGGAGCTTCCCGGCATGCGCTACACCCTGGTCGTCTCCCCGCGCCCGGCGCGCGGCTTCTCCGGCGAGGGCGCGACGCTGTCCCGGCTCGCCGAGGCGGACGGCGCGGCCGACGCCGACCTGGTCGGCGCGCTGCTGGAGTTCGACCCGACGATCGAGGTCGGCGACCTGGCGGACCGCTCGGGCCTGCCCACCTCCCGCGTGCGCACGGCCCTGACCTGGCTCGGCACGGCGGGGCGCGTCGGCTACGACCTGGCCGAGGCCAGCCACTTCCACCGCGAGCTGCCCTACGACCCGGTGCCCAGCCCCCGGCTGGCGGCGGCGCGGGCGCTGGTCCGCTCCGGGTCCGTCCGCGTCCATGGCGACGCGGCCGAGGTGACGTCCAACGGCACCACCAAACGCGTGCACGTCCCCACCGGGGAGTGCACCTGCGACTGGTGGTTCGACCACCGCGGCTCGCGCGGCCCCTGCAAGCACGTCCTCGCCGCCCGGATGGCCGCCACGGCCGCCGGGACCCCCGCCGTCCCTGCCCCGCCGCGCCACCTGAGAGGACGGGCACGGTGACCGCCTGGGACGACGTTCGCAAGCGGATCGAGGCCAAGGCGGCCGACGACGTCGCGGCCATCGTCGCCGGGCTGCCGGAGGAGGACCGCCGCGCGGTCGCCACGGAGCTGCCCGGCCACCTGAAGAGGACGCTCGCCCGGGCCCGCTGGTTCGACGAGTACGTTCCGGCGTTCCGGGCGGCCGGGGCGGGCACGATCGGCGGCGCGGCGGGCGTCGCGACCTGGCTGAACCGCCGCCAGTTCACCATGCGCCGGACCGTCCACCAGGACACCGACCGGCTCCTGCGCGTCCTGCGGGCCCGCCCCGCCGACTGGCTCGCCGACCTCGCCGGACGCCTCACCCTGCGGCTCAGCCTCCCCGGGCTGTCCGGCCTCGACCTGGCGCTGGCGCTGCTGCGCGAGACCGGCGTCACGCCCCCCGACCACGACCCCCTGGTCATCGGGTGGGCGCGGGACGGCGGGCCGCGCGCCGACGACCCCCTCCTGCCGCACCTGCTGCCGCGCCTGTTCGAGGTCGACGGCGTGGGACCCGCGCTGGAGGGCCCCTCCTGGGCGCGTTCCGGGCCGCACCGGGCCCGTCAGCTCAAGCGGTTCGCCGACGAGGGCCGCGTCGACCGCCGCACGCTGCTCGACCGCTGCGTCAGCCGTTTCCTGCGCGGCGGGGACGCCCGCGAGCTGCGCTTCTTCACCACCCTGCACGCCGAGCTGGAGGCGGCCGACCCCGCGGCCCGCCGCGCCGAGACCGTCGCCCGCGCCCGCGACTACCTGCGCCTGCTCCCGGCGGCTCCGGTGCCGGTCGCCGAGCTGGCCCTCCGGCTGCTCCGCGAGCTGGACGACCCCGACGTCCCGGACCCGCTCGACCTCACCGAGGCCCTCGACGCCCTGCTGTTCCGCCCCGAGGCGGGGCTGGTCGGCAAGGGGCTGAGCTGGCTGGCCGAGACCGTCGAACGCCACCCGGCGCTGGCCGACGAGTGCGCCCCGGCCCTGGCCCAGACGTTCGCCCACGACTCGCCCGCGGTCCGCAGGCGCGCCGTCTCGCTCGCCCTCAAACTCCCCGTCACCGACCCGACGCCGCTCCGCGAGGCGACGGGGCTGCTCCCGTTCGACCTGGGACAGAAGATCGCGGCCCGCTTCGGCGGCGAGCCGACCCACCCCGACCCGGCCCCGCCGCCCCTCACCCCGGACGCCGCGCCCCGCCTCACCGCGGCGACCTGGGCGCGGCCGGTCGACGTCGCCCGTCCGCTCGGCGCCGACGAGGCGGTCGATCTCATCGAGGAGACGGCCCGGGGGCAGGCGCGGGTCGACCGGCTCCTGGAGGGCCTCCTCCACCTGGCCCGCACCGACCGGGACGGCCTCCGCGCGGCCCTCGCCCGAGGGACGCGTCCCGACGGCCTCGGGCACCTGATCGGCTGTTCGACGTGGCCGCACCCCTACGCCTGGCTCACGGCGATCGCCAACGTCCTGGCCGGGACCCGCGCCGTCCCCTCCGAACCCCTCGCCCGCCTGCCCCGGCCGGACGGGACGTCCCCGCTGCACCTGCTGGTCCTGCACCGCTGCGCGGAACTGCTGCCGCCCCTGGGCAGGGGCGTGCTCCCACCGGTCCTGCTGGCCACGCCCACCGAGCCGACCGGCCACCTCGACCCGCTGACCCTGGTCGAACGCCTGGAACGGTACGAGGCGGCGGCCCTGGAACCGGGCGCGGCCGACCTCCAGCAGGCCCTGCTCCGGCTCCCCGCCGCCGTGCCCGCCGAGGCCGTCCGGCGCGCGGAGGCGCTGACCTCCGCCGCCGCCCGGACCGTCGCCGGGTGGCTGGCGCGGGAGGGGCCGCCGCGCCCCCGGATCGGTATGCGGCGGCTCGGCGACGAGGCGCACGTCAGGCTCCGCGCGCCCGCCACGGGGCTGCCGCTGATCGACGCGATCTTCAACGGTTCGGCGTCCGCCGGCGACGGCCACGAACACGACCCGGGCCTCGCCGCCTGGGACGTGGAGTCCTGGTCCTCCCTGCTGCCCTCGCACCCCGACACCGTCGCCGCCCACCTGCTCCCGCACCTGCGCTCGTTCCGCGCCACGATCGCCGACCTGGCGACGGCGTCGGTCGGCGGACCGTTCGCCAAGGTCCTCGCGTGGGACCTGGTCGCCCTGCTGAACCGGGGCGACCGTTCCGCCCGGGAGACGCTGACCTACCTGGCGGCGCGCGGCGAGCTGCCCACCGCGCTCCTGGGCCGGGCCCTGGCGCGGCGGGCCCGCAACGGCGACGTCCGGATGAGCCGCCTGCTGCGCGTCCTGGAGGACCTGGCCGAGGCGGGCGGCTACCAGGCCGTCTGGGAGACGGTCGCCGCCGCCCTCCCGGACCTGCTCCCGGCCCCGGACGAACGCGCCGCCGCGTCCCACGCCCCGCTGCTCGGGCTGGCCCTGCGCACGGCCCGCTGGTGCGAGGCCCGCGCGGAGATCCCGGAGCTGGCGGCCCTGGCGTCCCGGAAGGGGAACTCCGACGTCCTCCAGGAGGCCCGCGCCCTGAACGAGTACCTGACCGGCCCCCGGCCGACCCCCGCGGATCACGTTCCGTGACCAGGTGTGGTGAGAGGCCGTGAGCGGCCGGATGCGGTCGGTGAAGGAGGTGGCGGTCAGACGTCGTGGGCCTCGGGGTCCTGGGCCAGGATCGAGCGGCCGCCGTCCACCGGGACCGTCGCGCCGTTGATGAAGCTCGCCTCGTCCGACAGCAGGTGGGCGATCGTCGCGGCGACCTCCGTGGCCAGCGCCACGCGTCCCAGCGGGTGGAGCCGGGCCATCTCGCGCTCGATCCGCTCGGCCCCCGCCGGGCCCAGCCGGTCGAGGAGGTCCTCGTAGCGCTCGGTGCGGACCGAGCCGGGGGCCACGGCGTTCACGCGGACGCCCCGCGGGCCGTACTCGACGGCCAGCGCGCGGGTCAGCCCCTCGATCGCCGCCTTCGCCGTCACGTAGGGGGTGCAGCCGGGGACCGCGCGCCGGGCCTGGTGGGAGGTGACGTTCACGATCGCGCCCGGCGTGCCCGCCGCCAGGAACCGGCGCACCGCCGTGGTGCAGCCGGTGAGCGGCGCGGCGAGGTTGACGTTGATCAGGGACAGCACCTCCGACGGCGGGCTGGTGTGCACCGAGACGTCGCGGAAGACCGCCGCGTTGTTCACCCAGCCGCGCAGCGGCCCGCGCTCCTCGGCCAGGTCGGCGGCGCGTTCGGCGGTGTCCTCCGCCGTCGCGTCACCGATGACCGCGACGACGCCGGGGTGCCCGTCCGCCCAGTCCAGCGCCTCGGGGTCGCGTTCGATCGCGACCACCGCGCCGCCCGCCGCCAGGCGCTCGACGACCGCCCGCCCGATTCCCCTGCCGCCACCCGTCACCACGTACGAAACCGTCATGTCACCCAGGCTAGGGCGGCCGGAAAAGCGATGGCGATCTCGGGCGGGCCGGGGAGAGGCTGCCGGACGACGGGGAGGACCGCCATGGAGATCAGCGAGTACGTCCGCCATGACGCCACCGGGCTGCGGGAGCTGCTGGCCAAGGGGGAGGTCACGGCCGCCGAGGTCGAGGACGCCGCCCGCGCCGCGCTGGACCGGGCCGACGCCGCGCTGAACGCCCTCGCGCTGCCCCCGTTCGAGCCCGCGCTCGCCCACGACGCCGCCGGGCCGTTCGCCGGGGTGCCGTTCCTCATCAAGGACATCGGGCCCATGGCGGAGGGCGTGCCGTTCTTCGCGGGCAGCCGCGCGCTGGACGGGCTCGGGGTCGTCGCGCCCCACGACCGGGACCTGATGCGCCGGTTCCGGGCGGCCGGGCTGGTCACGCTCGGGCTCACCACCGCCCCGGAACTGGGGCTCAGCCTCGTCGGCGAGTCGCCCAAGTACGGCGTCACCCGCAACCCGTGGGACCTCGACCGCGACCCGGGCGGTTCCAGCTCCGGGGCCGCCGCGCTCGTCGCGGCCCGCGCGGTGCCGGTCGCGCACGGCGGGGACGGCGCGGGCTCGTTGCGGGTCCCGGCCGCCGCGTGCGGGCTGGTCGGGCTGAAGCCGAGCCGCGGCCGGATCCCCTGCGGGCCCGACATGGGCGAGCCGATGTTCGGGATGGTCGGGGAGTTCGCGCTGACCAGGACCGTCCGCGACGCCGCGCGGCTGCTGGACGCGGTGCACGGCGCGGGCGTCGGCGACAAGTGCGCCGCGCCGCCCCCGCGCCGCCCCTACGCCGAGGAGATCGTCACCGGGCCGGGGCGGCTCCGGGTCGCGGTCATGACGCGCGCCTGGTCCGGGACGCCCGTCGCCCCCCGAGGTCGCCGCCGCCGCCGAACACGCCGCCCGGGTCCTGGAGGCCGCGGGCCACCACGTCACCGAGGCCGGTCCCGCCCTCTCCTGGGAAGCGGTCCTGCACGGCATGCTCACCCAGTCGGTCGCGACCGGGGCGCCGTTCCTGCTGGCCCCGCGCGAACCGCACCCCGGCACGGTCGCCGCCACCACCCGCTCCCTGCTCGCGCAGATCAAGCGGACCACGGCCCTGGACCTGCTGCGCGGCTTCCGGTCCCAGAACGAGGTGACCCGCGCCGCCGCCCGCTTCTTCCTCGACCACGACGTCCTGGTCACCCCGACCACGGCCCGCCCGCCCCTCCCGCACGGCACGCTCGACTACGACGCCGAGGGCCAGACCATGCGCGACTGGCTGGTGAAGCTCGACGGGTACTCGCCGTTCACGATGGCGTTCAACGTCTCCGGCCATCCCGCGATCAGCCTTCCCCTGGGGCGGACCGCCGACGGCCTTCCGATCGGCGTGCAGCTCGTGGCCGCCCACGACCGCGAGGACCTCCTCCTCGCGCTCGCCGCGCGCCTGGAGGAGGAGATCCCGTGGCGGGACCGGATCCCGCCCCACGCCGTCGGTTAGGCCGGGGCCTTCGCCGGCTCGGATTCGGGGTCGGGGGCGGCGGCCACGGCCGCGGTGTCGCGCAGCGGCACCTCGCGGACGAACCACGCCGCCAGGAACGCCACCAGGCCCGCGCCCGCCGCCAGCAGGAACGCCTGGTGCGTCCCGGCCGCGACCGCGTGCTCGTAGGCGTCCCGCATGGCCTGCGGCAGCCGGCCGAGCCCGTCCTCGTCGAGCTGCGCCGACCCCTCGGTCAGCTTCCCGAACCCGCGCGCGGCCATGACGTCGCGGACCTGCCCGGCGAAGGCCGTTCCGACGATCGCGACGCCGATCGACCCGCCGATGGTCCGCGACAGCGTCGCCGTGGACGCCCCGACGCCCATGTCCTTCTGCTCGACGCTCTGGAACGTCACCAGCATCGTCGTCTGCATCAGGCAGCCCATGCCGACGCCGAGCACCGCCATGTACACGCCGGTCGTCACCGTCGACGTGCCGACGTCCATCGTGGACAGCAGCGCCAGGCCGAGGCCGACCAGCGCGCCGCCGGCCACGATGACCGCCTTGTAGCGCCCGGTCCGCGTCACCAGCGGGCCCACGACCGCGTTCACCAGGATCATGCCCAGCGACATCGGCAGGCCGAGCAGCCCGGCGTTGGTCGCCGACGCGCCCTGCACGCTCTGCTGGAACAGCGGCAGGAACGTCGTCCCGCCGATCATCGCGAAGCCCAGCACGAAGCCGATCAGCGTGACCAGCGAGAAGTTGGCGGTGCGGAACAGGCCGAGGGGCAGCAGCGGCTCGGCGGCGCGGCGTTCGGCGAGCACGAACAGCGCGCCCGCCGCGACCGCCAGCGTCCCCAGGCCGAGGATCGTCGGGGAGGTCCACCCGTACTCGTTGCCGCCCCACGTCGTCACCAGCACCACCGAGGTGATCGCGGTCGCCAGCGTCACGACGCCCGCGATGTCGATCCGCGCCGTGGAGCGGACCTTCGGCAGCCGCAGCACCAGGCCGATCATCACCAGGGCGAGCACGCCGAGCGGCAGGTTGACGTAGAAGCACCAGCGCCAGCCGAGATGGTCGGTGATCGCGCCGCCGGCCAGCGGGCCGCCGATCATCGTCACGCCCATGACCGCCGACATCATCCCCTGGAACCTCCCCTGCTCGCGCGGGGACACCAGGCTGGACACGATCGCCATCGCGCCGACCATCAGCCCGCCGCCGCCGAGCCCCTGGAGGGCCCGGAACGCGATCAGCTGCGTCATGTCCCGCGACGTCCCGGCCAGCGCCGACCCGATGAGGAACACCACGATCGCCGTCATGAACGTGCCCTTGTGGCCGTACATGTCGCCGACCTTGCCCCACACGGGGGTCGAGACGGCGGTGGCCAGCATGTAGGCGGTGACCACCCACGACAGGTGGTCCAGCCCGCCGAGATCGCTGACGATGCTCGGCATCGCGGTGCTGAGGATCAGGTTGTCCAGCATGGCCAGCACCATCGCGATCAGCACCGCGCCGATCACGACGAACAGGTTGCGCGGCCGTGGGGGCGCGGCGGGTTCGCTCATAGGACGTCCTCGGGGGAGGGGCGGCCGCTCACTTACTTGCCGCCCGGCTAGTTGGAGACGTCTCGGACGCTAGATGGCCAACTAGCCGGGCGTCAAGTAAGTTTTCCGGTGGGAACCCCGAGGAGGACCGTTGACCAGACGCCGCAGCGACACCCGCGAACGCATCCGGCAGACCGCCCTGGAGCTGTTCCTGGAACGCGGCTACGACCAGACCTCCCTGCGGGAGATCGCCGAACGGCTCGGCGTCACCAAGGCCGCCCTCTACTACCACTTCAAGACCAAGGAGGAGCTGGTCGCCAGCCTCGGCGAGGACGTCGACCGCAACCTCGCCGAACTGGTCGGGTGGGGGCGCTCCCAGCCCTCCACGCCCGAGGTCCGGCGCGAGCTGCTGCGCCGTCTCAGCGTCATCGTGTCGGAGTTCGCCCCCGTCGCCCGCTTCTTCCAGGAGAACCAGGCGGCGCTGCGCACGGTCCGGGGCGAGCAGCGCAACCGGGAGCACATGATCGCCCTGACGGAGCTGATCACCGCGCCCGACCCGTCCACCGAGGACCGGATCCGCGCCGTGAGCGCGCTGTTCTCCGTCTTCTTCGGGCCCTTCGCCCTGGAGCACCTGGAGGGCGACCCCGAGGCCAACCGCGCCACGCTGCTGAAAGTGGCCGCCGAGATCCTGCGGCTGCCCGACCCCGAGTGACCTCGGGGAACGCCGCCGCCTCGTGAGGCGGCTGCTGGACGGCGCCCGCCACGGTCGGCGCGGCTCCCCGTGCGACCGCCGTCACCCCGGGCCGGTGCCGGCCCCGGCGCTCATGGCCGAGGCTCAGGCACCGGCCGTGCGGAAGTAGGCCCGCGCCGACGAGCGGCAGACCAGGATCAGGATGGCGACGGGGAAGGCCAGGCCCACCACGCCCATGGCGTCACCGTCGCCGATACGACCGAGCTGCCAGAACAGGTAGAGGACCTCCAGGACGAGGAGCCCGAACCACAGCCCGCGGGTGGGCCACCGTCCGGCCGCCAGGCCGGCGGCCAGGCTCGCGGCGGCCGGCAGCATGACGGCGAGCGCGAGGCCGAGCCCCCGGCCGCCGCCCACCTCGATCCAGACGTCGAGCGCGGCCATCGTGGTGAGTCCTGCGGCGACGAAGAGCAGCACCCTCGCGATCCGTACCGACCGCGGCATCATCGGCTGCGCGTGCATCTTCCCCCCAGTTCGTCGGCGTGGACCCTGGCGGGCCCGCGCGGGAAGCCCCAGGGCCTGGGCCCCACGTTGGGTCCGCGGACCCTGTCCCGCGGGAAGGAATGATCATTACCGTCCGGCAGTGTGGCACATGATGCGGGGGGTCCGCGACGCCGGCTGGTCCTGGATCGCGGTGAAGGGGCCTCGTCCTACCTCGCGGTCGTCCTGCTCATCGCGGGCGTGGTGGCCGCTGTCTCCCTCAGCAGCGTGCCCGCCCAGCTCGTCGGCGGGATCAGGGACGCCGTCTGCCAGGTGATCGGGGCAGGGGACTGCCGGGACGGCGGGCGGGACGCGCCGGCCACGGCGGCTCCCACCCCCACGGCCCGCGCCTCCGAACCCGGGAAGAGGGACCGCGAGGACGAGAAGAAGGACGAGAAGAAGGACGACGGCAACTGCTGGGACTGGGCGGACTGGGCGTGCGCCACCGTCGACGGGCTCCGGCTCGGCACCGGGGACGTGCTCACCGACGTCTGGGACGGCGTGACCTTCACCGGCTGCCTGGCCCACATCTGCAGCCACGAGGGGTTCAAGAGCAACTGGGGCAGCCTGAAGGACCTGGTCACCACCAATCCGGTCGACACGGGCAAGCAGATCTGGGACGAGTCCACCAAGAAGATCCGGGACGACTGGAACAACGGCCACAAGGTGCGGGCGGTCGCCCGCGCCGTGCCGACGGTGCTCGGCACGATCTTCGGCGGCAAGGGCCTCACCAAGATCAGGAAGCCCAAGGGCGACAAGAAGCCCGAGGACGAGAAGCCCGAGGACGAGAAACCCGACGAGCCGCCGCCCGGGAAGCTCCAGGAGATCCTGGGCCGGATCGGCGAGCCGAGCCCGGCGTTCGTCTTCGGCCGCGGGTACGAGGTCCCCTACGTCTCGCCGCCCGGTACGCAGGTCGTCCGGCACGGCGCCCCGCTCGACGTCGGCGGCCTCGACCCGTCGAGGACCTACCTGTGGATCGTCGACGCGAAGGGCGACATCAGGCTGGCGCCCGAGACCAGCCCCGACTACAAGGACCTCTACGGCAAGCGGCCCGGCCACGCGATGAAGCACGGCGACCTGGCGGCCGGGTCCGAGCACGAGCCGGTGCCCGAGGGCATGCGGCCGCCGGCGCGGATCGGCGGGGAGCTGAAGGCCGAGATCGGTCCGGACGGCAAGCCGACCGGGCGGTGGCTGATGGACAACAACTCGTCCTACAGTCGCTCCAACACCCGGATGGACGGCAGGCGACTGGGCGAGCCGGAGCTGCGTGCGGCCCATGATCTGCTGGGCTCCACCGGCACCGACACATCGAAGATCGTCGTCACTCCGAGGTAGCGTCCCATGCCGCGATACACGGCCGCCGACTGGCCGGCGCTCCGTGCGCTCGGCCCGGCCGACGCCGCCAGGACCGTCCGGGCCCTCTGCGACCACGTGGAACGGGACGATCCCGCTTACGGGGACGGGCGGCTGGTCGCGGTCGGGATCATGATGTCCGGCGGCTCCGGCGGCCCGGCGGAGGCGGTCCTGGACTGGCTGGAGGCGGCGCCGTCGGCCGTCCGGGCCGAGATCGCCTGCGCGCTGCTGCGCGGGCTCTGGTTCCGGGACGGCGGCGCCCGGGCGGAACGGCTCGCGGCGGCCTGCGCGCGGCTGGAACCGGACGGCCCGGCCGCCTGGTCGCTGGCGTGCGCCCTTTTCCGGGCCGGTGGCGGGACGGCGTTCCATGCCGTGACCGAGTCCCTCGCGCCGTCGCAGCGCGCCCGGCTCCGCGCGTTGCTGCGCGAGGGCGACACGCTGCTGACGTATGCGGAGTGGCGCGCGCTGGACATCCTTCGCCAGCCGGTCGCCGAGCTCACTTGCACCGCCGCCGCCCTGCTGGTCGAGGAGACGTGCGAGCGGTTCGCCCGGGCGCATCCCGAGTACGACGCGGACGAGCTGCTCTCCACCGCCGCCGCCCTCGCCCGCAGGCAGCCCCTCGTCGGGGACGTCACGCTCGACTGGCTTGAGGCCGCCCCCGCGCCGTCCCGGCTGGAGGTCGGCTGCGTGCTGCTCCAGTCGGCGTGGGCGGAGGGCGTCGACGTTCCCGAGCGGCAGGTGGCGCGGCTGCTCGCCGTGTGCCGAAGGCTCGACGGCGAGCTGGACGCCGGCCCCCGCTACCACCTCGCGGTCGCCCTGGAGTTCGCCGCCGTGCACCACCCGGACCGGGCGCTGGAGGAGTTCCTGGCCGTCACCGCCGGGCTTCCGCAGCCGATCGGCGACATGCTGCGGGCCCGGTTCGCCCGAAGGTAGCCGTCGGGGTCCGGCATGCGAGAACGCCCCGCGCGCGGGGCGCGGGGCGTTCGGGGAACGCGGGTTCAGCGCTTCGGCGAGCGCAGCAGCGAGCGCGTCTCCTCCCGGCGGTCGTACGCGATCACCGCGAAGATCACGCCCAGCACGGCGGGGAACGCCGCCCACGCCGGGACCAGCACCAGCAGCTGGGTCAGCACCGCGCCGACCATCAGCCCGACCAGGCCGGCCGCGGCCAGGCCCGCCAGGCGCGGGATCACCAGGCCGATCGCGCCCGCCGCCTCGACGGCCCCGACCGCGTACCGGGTCCACTCGGGCCAGCCCAGCTTGGCGAACGTCTCGATCGCGTCGACCTGCCCGGCGAACTTCGGCATCGCCGACGCGAACAGCAGGAACGCGGCGATCAGGATCTGGAGCGCCCACAGCACCTTGCGGCGGGTGGAGGTGCGGGTGGCGGGGCGGGCGGCGGGGCGGGCGGTGGCGGTCTGCGTGGCGGCCATGTCGATCTCCTTGAGCGTGTCTCTCGGGTGCCTTCACTGACGCGTCGATCGGCCCGCACCCGGATCGACATTCCCGCCGATTTTTCTTGAGGTTTTTTGTTATCCCAGGTCAGCGGCCTTCTTCTCCAGGGCGGCGCGCTCGGCGGCGTTCCTGGTGAGGGACGCCGCGCGCTCCAGCTCGGCCCGCGCCTCCGCCGTCCGCCCCAGCCGCGCCAGCAGGTCCCCGCGCACGCTCGGCAGCAGGTGGTAGTCCGCCATGGACTTCTCGGACGCGAGCGCGTCCACGATCTCCAGTCCCGCTTCGGGGCCGCGCGCGTAGCCCACGGCCACCGCCCGGTTCAGCTCGACGACCGGGGTGGGGAGCCGCCGCGCCAGCAGGTCGTACAGCTTGGAGATCAGTCCCCAGTCGGTCTCCTCGGCGGAGGCGGCCCGCGCGTGGCACGCGGCGATGGCGGCCTGCAGCACATAGGGGCCGGGCGTCCCCCCGAGGTCCCGGGCGCGCAGCAGCGCCGCCAGGCCCCGGTCGATCAGCAGCCGGTCCCACCGGCCCCGGTTCTGCTCCAGCAGCGGCACCGGCGTCCCGTCCGGGGCGGTCCGCGCCCGCGACCGCGACGCCTGGATCTCCATCAGCGCCACCAGGCCGTGCACCTCGGGCTCGCCGGGGGCGAGCCCGGCCAGCAGCCGGCCGAGCCGCAGCGCCTCCAGCGCCAGGTCGGTCCGCACCCACGCGTCACCGGAGGTCGCCGCGTACCCCTCGTTGAAGATCAGGTAGAGGACCTCCAGGACCGACGACAACCGCTCGGCCCGCTCCGGGCCCTCCGGCACCTCGAACGGCACCTCCGCCTCGGCCAGGGTCTTCTTCGCGCGCACGATGCGCTGCGCCACCGTCGGCTCGGGCACCAGGAACGCCCGCGCGATCTCCTCGGTGGTCAGCCCGCCCAGCATCCGCAGCGTCAGCGCCACCCGCGCGGGCGTCGGCAGCACCGGGTGGCAGGCGGTGAAGATCAGCCGGAGGACGTCGTCCTCGATGCGGTCCTCCAGCACGGCGTCGAACGCCGCGTCCTCGACCTCCTCCATCCGGTGGCCGATCTCGGCGAGCTTGCCCGCGTAGTTGCGCTCGCGCCGGATCCGGTCCACCGCGCGCCGCCGCGCGACGGCCATGAGCCAGGCGCCCGGGTTGTCCGGGACGCCTGACTCGGGCCACTGCTCCAACGCGGCGACCAGCGCGTCCTGCGCCAGCTCCTCGGCCAGGCCGACATCGCGCACCAGCCCCGCCACGCCCGCGATGATCCGGGCGGCCTCCAGCCGCCACACCGCGTCGATGGCGCGCCGCGTCTCCACATCCGTCATGCGGCCGATCAGAGCACCCCGGCCCGGTCCGCCGCAATCCCGGGGTCAGGCGCCGGGGGCGTCCTCCGGCCCGAACACCCGCTGCACGACGCCCTCGCCGTCCCCGACGATCCTCCAGAACCGCTTGGACAGCTCGATCGCCTCCTCCTCGGACCGCGCCTCGATCAGCGCGAACCCGACGACGACCTCCTTGGCCTCGCTGAACGGCCCGTCGGTCACCGTGACCTTGCCGCCCTCGGACTTGATGTGCTTGCCGCGCGGGTCGAGCCCGCCGGTGGCCAGCAGCACCCCGGCCCGGCTCATCTCCTCGATGAACGCGCCCATCTCCCGCTCCTGCACGGGGGTGAGGGGAGCGTCGGCGCCACCGGTGGTCATCATCATGAAACGCATCGCGTTCTCCTGTCGTCGACGGCCGGTCAGATCCGGCCTCTCACCCACGCGTCGATCGACCCGAGCCCGGTTCGACACGACGGGAAAGGTTTTTCGGGGCAACATTAGATTGGGTGCAGACGGTGCGCACCGTTCCCCCAAGGAGGCGTTCCCCGTGACCGACGCATCGCCGGGTTCCGTTCCGCCGCGGATCGACGACACGATCCCGCAGTCGGCGAGGATCTGGAACTACTGGCTCGGTGGCAAGGACAACTACCCGGTCGACCAGGCCGCGGGTGACCGGTTCCGCGAGGTGTACCCGGAGATCGTGGACATCGCGCGGTACTCGCGGCTGTTCCTGGCCCGGGCCGTCCGGCACCTGGCGGGGGAGTGCGGCATCCGCCAGTTCCTCGACGTCGGCACCGGGCTGCCCACCGTCGACAACACCCACGAGGTCGCCCAGCGCGCCGCCCCCGAGTCCCGGATCGTGTACGTCGACAACGACCCGCTGGTGCTCACGCACGCCCGCGCGCTGCTGACCAGCACGCCGCAGGGCGCGACCGACTACGTCGACGCCGACCTGCGCGACACCGGCAGGATCCTCGCCGAGGCGGGCCGCACGCTGGACCTGTCGCGGCCGGTCGGCCTGATGCTGCTGAACATCCTCGGGCACGTCCCCGACCACGGCGAGGCGAAGGAGATCGTGCGGCGGCTGCTCGCCGAACTGCCCGCCGGGAGCCACCTGGCGGTCGCCGACGGCACCAACGTCGTCACCGGCGAACGCTTCGAGACCGCCATCAAGCTGTGGAACGAGGCCAGCACCACCCCCTACTTCCTGCGCACGCCCGACCAGATCGCCGCCTACTTCGAGGGGCTGGAGACGCTGGAGCCGGGCGTGGTGCCGGTGTCGCGGTGGCGGCCGGAGCCCAGCCCGTTCGAGGACCCGCCCGAGGTGGACGAGTTCTGCGCCGTGGGACGGAAGAGCGCATGACCGGCGTCCGGACGAGGGCGGTGCCCGGGTCGTCGGGGCCGACGGTGCTGCGCATGCTGGTGGGGGCCCAGCTGCGCCGGCACCGGGAGGCCGCCGGGATCACGCCCGCGCAGGCCGGCTACCACATCCGCGGCTCCCACTCGAAGATCAGCCGGATGGAGCTGGGGCGGGTCTCGTTCAAGGAACGTGACATCGCCGACCTGCTCACGCTGTACGGCGTCACCGAGCCCGAGCGCCGCGAGCCGCTGCTGCAACTGGCCGAGCAGGCCAACCGCCCCGGCTGGTGGCATCCCTACGCCGCCGTCATCCCGTCCTGGTTCGAGCCCTACCTGGGGCTGGAGCAGGGCGCGGCGGTGATCCGCACCCATGACATCCAGCACGTCCCCGGCCTGCTCCAGGCCCCCGGCTACGCCGCCGCGGTGATCCGCGCCCGGCACCACGGGATCGCCCGCGAGGACGTGGAGCGCCGCGTCGAGCTGGTCCTGCGCCGCCAGGAGATCCTGCACCGCCCCGACCCGGTGCGGCTGTGGGCGGTCATCGACGAGGCGGTGCTGCGGCGCATGATCGGCGGGTCGGCCGCGATGCGCGAGCAGCTGGAGCACCTGGCCGCCATCGTCGAGGCCCCGAACGTCACCGTGCAGGTGATGCCGCTGGCGGCCGGCGGCCAGGCGCTGGTGCGGGGGCCGGTCACCCTGCTGCGGTTCGCCGAGCGCGAGCTGCCCGACGTCATCTACCTCGAACACCTGGCGGGCGGCTCCTACCCCGACCGCCAGCTGGAGGTCACCCGCTACCGCGACGTGCTGAACCGCCTCGGCGTCCAGGCCCGCCCGCCCACGGAGACCCCGGACATCCTGCGCGGGATCATCCGCAACCTCTGACGTCAGGGGGAGACGGCGCGGCGGAACAACCGGGCGGCGGCCAGCAGGCACAGCGCCGCCAGCCCGGCGGTCACCGCGGCGCCGGCGGCGACGGTGCCGTTGGCGTAGTGGCCGAGGAACACCTCCCGCACCGCGTCCACGGTGTACCGGAACGGCACCGCGCGCGACGCCCCGTCCAGCCAGCCCGGCGCGAGGCTCATCGGCAGCAGCAGACCCGACGCCAGCATCAGCGGCATGACGGCGGTGTTGGCGATGGCGGCGAACTCCGGGGACGTGCGGACGTTCATCGCCAGCCCGTACGACAGCGCCGACAGCGCCATGGCCAGCACCGCCACGAACGCCAGCCCCGCCAGCACCCCGGCCAGCGGCGCGCGCAGGCCGAAGGCCAGCGCCAGCAGCACCAGCAGCACCGACTGCGCCACGAGCTGGACCACGTCCCGCAGCGTCCGGCCCAGCAGCAGCGCGACCGGGCCGACCGGGGTGACGCGCATCCTGTCGATCACCCCCAGTTTGCGGTCCATCAGGATGCCCAGCCCCACGAACGAGCCGCCGAGCAGGGCCAGTTGCACCAGCACGCCCGGCACGAACGTCTGCCACGACGACCCGGCCGTTCCCAGGTCGAGCCGCGTCAGCAGCGGCCCGAACAGCGCCAGGAACAGCAGCGGTTGCAGCATCCCGAACAGCAGGTTCGTCTTGGATCGCAGCGTGGCGCGCAGGTGGCGGCCGAACACGACTCCGATGTCACCCAGCATGAGGCTCCTCCCTCGTCAGACGGCGACGGGCGCGGCGTCCGGAACGGACCGGCCCGTGATCGCCAGGAACGCGTCCTGGAGGCTGCCGCCGCCGTGCCTGGCCTTCAGGTCGGCGGGCGTGCCCTCCTCGACCACGGCCCCGGCGTCCACGACCACGATCCGGTCGGCCAGCGCGTCGGCCTCGTCCAGGTAGTGCGTGGTCAGCACGACGGTCGTGCCGAGGTCCGTCCGGGTCCGGCGCACCAGGTCCCACAGCTCGGCGCGGCTGCCGGGGTCGAGGCCGGTGGTCGGCTCGTCCAGGAACAGCACGGCGGGCCGGTTGACGAGGCCGAGCGCGATCTCGACGCGCCGCCGCTGGCCGCCCGACAGCGCGGCGGTCGGGCGGTCCAGCAGTCCGGTCAGGTCGAGCGCCTCGGCCAGCTCCGCCGCGCGGGCGCGGGCCTCGTTCCGTGGCAGCCGGTGCAGGCGCCCCTGGGTGACCAGCTCCTCGCGCACGGGGCAGGACGGGTCGAGCCCGCCCGACTGCGCCACGTAGCCGATGCGCCGCCGCACCCCGGCGGGGTCCCGGCGCAGGTCGTGACCCGCGATCTCGGCCCGTCCGCCGGTCGGCGGCAGCAGCGTGGTGAGCATGCGCAGGGTCGTGGTCTTGCCGGCGCCGTTCGGGCCGAGCAGCCCGAGGATCTCGCCTTCGGGCACGGTCAGGTCGAGGCCGCGCACCGCGTGCACCGGCCCGCCGCGCAGACGGAACGTCCGGGTCAGTCCCCGGACGGTGATGACGTCGTCGTTCATGCCGGGGATGAAATCACAACGGACTGAAAACTTGCAATCGACTTAAACTTTGGAATGCGGTTAGACTTCGTCCATGACCGAGGGACTCCGGGAGCGCAAGAAGCGGCAGACGCGGCGCCGCATCGCCGGGACGGCGGCGCGGCTGTTCGCCGAGCGCGGGTTCGACCACGTCACGATCGCCGAGGTCGCGGAGGCCGCCGACGTCTCGGTCAACACCGTCTACAACTACTTCGAGGCCAAGGAGGACCTGGTCCTGCCGCCCGACCAGGCCTCGCCGGACCGGCTGGCCGCGATCGTCCGGGACCGCGAGCCCGGCGAGCCGGCGTTCGCGGCGGTGCTGCGGCGGCTGCGCGACGAGCTGCGCCGCCGGGACCGGAGCCTCGGCCTGATCGAGGGCTTCGGCCGCTTCCTGGAGATGGTGCGCGCCGCGCCCACGCTCGTCGCCCGGCTGGAGGACCTGCACGTCCAGATGGTCGCCGCGCTCACCGCCGAGCTGGCGAAGGAGACCGGCGCCGACCCCGACGACCCGCTGCCCGCCCTGGTCGCGGGGCAGATCGGCTGGCTGCACGCGCACGTGCTGGCCGAGTCGGGGCGCCACGCGCTGGCCGGGCACACCCCCGACGCGACGGCCGAGGCCCTGCTGGCCCTGCTGGACGAGGCCGAGACCCTGATCGGCGAGCGCGCCCTGACCTACGCCGTCCGGAAGGGATGACGATGACCGTTCCCACGCCCGTCCCCGCGTTCCGCGTCACCGTGCGCGGCAGGTTCGGCGAGCTGCCCGAGGAGTCGCGCGCCGCCCTGCGCTCCGCCGCCGACGCCTACGAGACGGCGTTCACCGAGCAGGGCACGTTCAGCCCCGACGCGACGTTGTCGGTGTTCAGCTTCCGCGTCCAGATCCCGGCCGGGCCGGACGACGACGAGGACGACGCGCTGCTGCGGGCGATGGAGATCCTGGAGGGGCACGGCCATCCCCACGAGATCCTGCGGACGGCCGTCACCGACCTGCGCGCCGTCAAGATCCGGCGGAGGCGAGCTCGGCGCGGACCCGCCGCGGGGTGAACGGCTCGGTCAGCAGGCGGCGGTAGCGGTCGTTCCGCTCCGGACCGGACAGCCAGTCCTGGAGCAGCAGCCTGCCGTGGTAGTAGCCGAACACGTAGGGGCGCAGGAACGGCGAGGCCAGCAGCCCCAGCACCGTCGCCACCTCGTGCTCCTCCAGCAGCCCCCACCGCATGAGGTAGGCGGCGACCTCCTCCTCCGGGCGGCCCTCGTCGGACAGGAACACGGCGTTGCCCCACACGCCCCACAGCACGTCCCGCGCGTCGTGGACCGCGGCGAAGTCGCTCCCGTCCGGCGCGACGCCGAACTCCGGCAGCACGTGCGCGTGCAGCCAGCGCTGCCCCTCGTCCCCGGCGAAGACCATGGCGTGCGCGTGCAGGCCCATGCCCTCGCTCAGCACGAACTGCGGTGACAGCAGGAACCGCGTGCGCTGCTCCTCCCACCCGCGCCCCTCCACCAGGTGGATCTCCTTGAGCAGCGCCTCGGCGATGTGACCGGGGTACCCCTCGTGCGCGACCACCGTCAGCAGGTCCGCCAGGTTGAACGGCAGCCCGCCGTTGACGAAGATCGTGCCGCGCCGGTCGCCGAGGTAGGCCCCCGCCGCCAGGAAGTGCGCCCGCGGGACCACCTGGCAGTCCACGGTGTCGTCGGCGGGCAGCCCGACGAACGCGCGGGTGCGGTCCCGCGTCTCCCGCGCCGCCCGTTCCACCAGCCCGGGAAGGCGGTCCCGGCCGTCGTCGGGCAGGCGGTGCGCGCGCCGCCAGGCGTGCAGGCGGTCGGCCACCGGCCCCCCGCCCCTCGGCAGCGCCGCGTCCAGCGCCTCGTGCGCCTCCTCGAACACCTCCTCCGGCAGCCGCCGCACCTCGATCCCGAGGCACGCGCGCACGTACTCGGCCACCGGCAGGTCCTCCCCGCCCGCGCGCCGCGCCACGGCCCGGATCGCCCGAAGCTGGCCGGTCAGGGCGTCGGCGCGCTCGGGGTCCAGCATCCCGTCACCGTTCGTCGGAACGACCGCCAGCAACCGGTCGGCCTCGCCGGCCAGCCGCGCGGCGGGCACCGGCTCCTCGGCGGCGACCCGCTCCTTCCACCCGGCCGGGCCCCGGTAGTCGAGCACGCCCCCGCCCAGCAGGCGATCCACCCGCAACGCCAGGAACATGTAGTCCCGCAGCCACTCGCGCTCCACCGACATGAGCACCTCCGTCCCGTGACGTGCCGCCCGACCCCACCGTAGACGGGACGCACCGGGCGAACCACGGGCATTTGTAGGCCGTCCGCGTCTAATCAACGGCGACGGAAACGGGCGAGGCGCACCCCCGCGGGGGACCGAGGCCCCAGGGACCTTCCGCCGCGCGGGGGCGATGCCAGGACCAGGGTCCGCGGGACCCGACGCGTCTCATCACGAACAAGGAGAAGCCGGTGACGCCGGTGACAGCCATAGCCACCCCGTCGGTGGAGTGTCCGGAGGAGGGAACGGCCGGTCAACGCCCGTCCGGCCGTCGAGACGGAAGGCGCGCGAGGTGACCCCGGCGGGCGGCACGAGGCCCCGGCCCGAGCCGCCGCCGTTCGACGATCTGTACCGCCTGTACCGGGACAAGGTCCTGTGGTTCCTGCGCAGGCTGCCGGCCGGTTCGGGCGTCAGCCCCGAGGACGTGGCGCAGCAGGCGTGGACGCGGGTCTGGGAGCACCGGCGGGAGATCCGCAGCAGCCCGTGGGGCTATGTCCGCAAGGTCGCCCACAACACGGCGCTGGAGGCGCTGAGCGCGGAACCGGACGGGGAGGACGCGCCGCCGCGTTCCCCCGGTGACGAGGAGGAGCACCGGCGCGAGCTGGCGGCTCGCGTGATGGACGCGGTGGAACGGCTGCCCCGGCGACAGCGGGCGGTGATCCTGCTGTGGATCTCCGAGGAGCCCGGACCCACCTGCGGGCAGATCGGGCGACGGCTGGGCACCGGCCGCAAGACCGTGGCCGAGCACCGCCGCCGCGCCCCGCACAGCCTGCGCCGCGCGCTGGGCGACGCCCCGGCCCCCCTCGGCGGCGTGGAGGAAGGAGAGAGACCGTGACCAGGAGGGATTCCAGCACGAACGAACCGCTCAGCGACCTTCGGGTGCGTGGCGAACTGCGATGACGGCCCAGGCGGTGCTGGCGCTGGCCCCACTCGGCCCGACGAGGAGAGGAGCGCGGATGCCACGGCGACGGACCTGACCCTCTGACCGGCGGGCCCCGCGGCGTCCGTCGCGGGGCCCGCCCCGGGCTCGACCCGGACGAAGCACACGGCGGCGGCCCCCCGAGCCCACCACAGACAACCGGGAACGACCGCCACCGCACGAGCCGACCCGCTTCTCGCGAAAGGGATCCACCCGCATGATCAGCGTAGGGGAAGGGCGCGGGGACGCCTCCCCCGTCTGGCGTAAGAGCAGCTACTCCCATGAGAGGGGAGAGTGCGTCGAGGTCGCCCGGGTGGGGCCGGGGTGCGGGCCCGTCCCCTCGGGCGGGCCCGCACCGTTCACTTCTCCGACGGGACGTAGGTCGCGATGATGACGCCCGACTTGAACGGCTTGACGTCGGCCAGCGTGAAGTCCGCCTTGAAGTCCGCCGTCCCGATCATGTCCTCGGCCGGGCCGGTGCCCGCGAACACCGGGTGGATCCACAGCCGCAGCTCGTCCAGCAGCCCGTGCTCGACCAGGGTGCGCGACAGCCGGCCGAAGCCGTACTGGAGGATGTCGCCGCCCTCGCCCTTCTTGATCTCGGCGACGCGCTCGGGGACGTTCGCGGAGATGATCTCGGTCTCGCCCCACTCGGCCTTGTCGACGGTGGTGGACACCAGGTACTTCGGCAGGGCGTTCATCCGCACCCCGAACTCGCCGGTCTGCTCCTCCATCGACGGCCACACCCCGGCGAACGCCTCGTAGGTCGCCCGGCCCGCGATCATCGCGTCGCAGGCGAACAGCGTCTCCTGGGCGTACCCGGCGGCCTCCTCGTCGAAGTACGGCGTGGTCCAGACCTGCGGACGGCCGATCACGCCGTCGAGGGACAGGTACGTCGAGTTGATGATCTTGCGCATGGGATCCTCCGTGAGCGGTTGTCGATGGTCAGCCGGTGTAGGGGCGGGCGGTGCGGGCTTCCCGCAGGGCGTGCGCCCACCAGATCAGCTGGTCCAGTGTGGTCTTCAGGGCCGCCTCGCGGTCGGCGGTCGGCTTGGGCCACGAGCCGTCGGGCGCGAACAGCTCCCAGTACCGGGGCAGCAGCACCGCGTCGGGCACGGTCACCGCGTGCACCTCGGCGAACACCTGCCGCAGGTGCGCCGCCGCGAGGGCCCCGCCCGAGTCGCGCCCGTAGGCCACGACCGCGACCGGCTTGGCCTGCCACTCCCGGTAGAACCAGTCGATCGCGGTCTTCAGCGGGGCCGGGATCGAGCGGTTGTACTCGGGGGTGACCACCACGAACGCGTCGGCGGCGGCGAGCCGGGGCGCCAGAGCCCCGACCGGCCCGGGCGGCGGGGCGCCGGTGTCGGCGTAGGGGTCGGTCAGGGCCTCGGGCAGCCCGGTCTCGGCGAGGTCCACCAGATCGATGTCCAGTTCCGGCCGCCGCCGGGCGTGGGCGGCGAACCACTCGGCCACCCGGGGCCCGAACCGGCCCTCCCGGGTGCTGCCGATGATGACCGCGACCCTGACGCGCTCCGTCACCGTGTCCACCCCCTCCGTCGTCCCTGTTCCTCGCCGCCTTCGTGGCGATGACCCCACTGTGCCGGGGAGCGCTTACCGGTTTCTTACCGTGGCGTCCCGAGCCCTTCCCGGAAGTTGGTGATCTGGGCGTTTGGTGGGGGATAGGCTGCCGCCCATGCGTTTCGGGGTGCTCGGCCCGCTCGCGGTCCGGACCGATGGCGGCGTGCCGGTGACCGTGCCCGGTCTGAAGGTGCGCGCGCTGCTGGCCGACCTGCTGGTCAACGACGGCCGCCCCGTCTCCGCCGACCGGCTGATCGACGACCTGTGGGGGGAGACGGCCCCGGCCAACGCGGCGTCGTCGTTGCAGGTCCGCGTCTCCCAGCTGCGGCGCGTCCTGGAGAACGCCGAGCCCGGCGCGCGCGCCCTGGTCGAGTCCCTGCCCGCCGGGTACCGGCTGAACGTCGACGGGGCCCGGCTCGACGTCCGCGAGTTCGAGGAGACGGTCGCGGCGGCGCGGCGCGCGGCGGCCGTCGCCGAACGCGCCGACGGCCTGCGGCGCGCCCTGGAGCTGTGGCACGGCCCGGCGCTGGCCGACTTCGCCGACGAGGAGTTCGCGCGGCCCGCCGTCGCGCGCCTGACCGAGCTGCGGCTCACCGTCTGGGAGGAGTACGCCGAGGCCCGCCTCGAACTGGGCGGCCACGACGGGCTCCCGGCGGAGCTGGCGGACGTCCTGGCGGACGGCCCGCTGCGCGAGCGCATGCGCGCCGCCCACATGCGCGCCCTGTACCGGTCCGGCCGCCAGGGCGAGGCGCTGGACAGCTACGAGGAGTTCCGCGCCCTGCTGGCCGAGGAGCTGGGTCTCGACCCCAGTCCCGAGCTGGCCGCGCTCCGCCAGTCGATCCTCACCCGCAGCGAGCCCCGGCGGTCCGCGCCGGAACGCGTCGAGACCGGCCCGCGCGGCGCCCTCCCCGTCCCGGCCACCGAGCTGATCGGCCGTGACGACGCCGTCGCCGAGATCCGGGGCCTGCTCGCCGAAGGGGGCCTGGTCACCCTCACCGGGCCCGGCGGCGTCGGCAAGACCCGGCTGTCGCTCGCGGTCGCCGAGGGCCTGGCCGACCGGTTCCCCGACGGGATCTGGCAGGTGGACCTGACGGCGTTCGACCGCGCCGCCGGGCCCGAGCTGATCGACGGGATCATGGCGGCGCTCGACGTGCGCGAGGCCGAGCCCGGCGACCCGCTGGCGCACCTGGCCGCCGCGCTGCGCGACCGCCGCGCGCTGCTGCTGGTCGACAACTGCGAGCACGTCATCGACGCGGTCGCCGACATCGTCGCGCGGATCCGGTCCGGCGCGCGCCGCCTGTGCGTGCTGGCGACCAGCCGCGAACCCCTCAACCTGCCCGGCGAGACCGTCTGGAACGTCCCACCGCTGGAGGTCCCCTCCCGCGACGCCGATCCCGGGGCGCTCGCCGACGCCGCCGCCGTCCGCCTGTTCACCGCCCGCGCCCGGGCCGCCTCCCGCGCGTTCCGGCTGGACGCGACCACTGCGCCCGACGTGGCGACGCTGTGCCGCCGCCTGGACGGCATCCCGCTCGCCCTGGAACTGGCCGCCACCCGCGTCCGCGCGCTCGGCGTGCGCGGCCTGGTGGAGCGGCTGGACGACCGGTTCCGCCTGCTGGCGACCGGCCACCGGGGCGCGCCGCCCCGCCAGCAGACCCTCATGGCGATGATCGACTGGAGCTGGGACCTGCTGGCCGAGCCCGAGCGCGCCGTGCTGCGCCGCCTGTCGGCGCACTCCGACGGCTGCGACCCCGACGCCGCCGAGGCGGTCTGCGCCGACCTGGACGAGGACGTGTTCGACATCCTGGTCCGGCTGGTCGACCGCTCCCTGGTCGTCATGGCCGAACGCCCCGGCGACGAGCCGCGCTACCGGCTCCTGGAGTCGGTCGCCGCCTACTGCGCCGACCGGCTGCACGAGGCGGGCGAGCACGCGACCGTCCGCGCCCGGCACCGCGCCCACTTCCTCGCCCTCGCCGAACGCGCCACGCCCCACCTGCGCGGACACGACCAGGCCCGGTGGCTGGACAAGCTGGACACCGAGGCGGCGAACCTGCGCGCCGCCCTCGACGGCGCCGTCGCCGACCGCGACGCCGACGCCGCGCTGCGCCTGGCCAACGCCCTGACCTGGTACTGGTTCCTGCGGGGACGCTGGTCGGAGGCCCGCCGCTCGCTGACCGCCGCGCTGGACCTGGACGCCGGGCCGCCGTCCGGACGCGCCCTCGCCCTCGTCCACCGCACCGCGCTGACCGTCCTGCAGGGCGACCGCGACGACTGGCCCGCCCGCCGCGCCGCCGCGCTGGCGGCCCTGGACGCCGTCGAGGATCCGGTGGCGCGCGCCCGCGCCCGCTGGTTCCTGCTGGACGCGGGCTCGGAGCTCGACGACGTGGACGACGGCGTCGCCGGTCTCGCCCCGGTGCTGGCGACGCTGGAGGAGGCGGGCGACGAGTGGGGGACCGCCGCCGCCCTCACCCTGCGCGCCAAGCACGGCCACGCCCGTGGCAACGCCGCCGCGCTGGAACGCGACGCCGACCGCGCGCTGCGCCTGTTCACCCGGCTCGGCGACCGCTGGGGCCGCCTCCACGCGTCCGAGTGGCTGGCCGGGCACGCCGAGCTGACCGGCGACTACGACCGCGCCCAGCGCCTCGGCGAGGAGGGGCTGCGGCTGGCCGGGGAGCTGCGGCTGTGGCCGCAGGTCACGATCCGGCTGGCCTGGCTCGGCTGGGTCGCGCTGCTGCGCGCCGACTACGACGGGGCCGCCGAGCTGCTCGAACGCGCCCACCGCACCGCCGCCGACCAGGGCAACCTGGCCGCGATGACGTTCGCCGAACTCGGCCTCGGCCTGGTGGAGCGCCGCCGGGGCGAGCTGGCCCGGGCCGAGGACCGCTTCCGCACGATGCTGAAGCTGCTGCCGCCCCTGGACGGCGACGAGCCGCCGCCGCTGTTCCTGGGGCTGATCCTGGTCGGCCTCGGGCACATCGCCGAGCTGCGCGGCGACGCGGCCACGGCGCTGGCGTACCAGCGCGACGCCCTGGCGGTGGCGATCAAGCTGGCGGCCCCGCGCGACGAGGCGTTCGCGCTGGAGGGCCTGGCGGGCGCGGTGAGCCTGGCCGGGGACCACGCGCACGCCGCCCGCCTGCTCGGCGCGGCCGAACGCGTCCGCACCGAGGCGGGCATCCCGCCCGGCCCCGCCGAACGCGAGGACATCGACCGCGCCGCCGCCCGCGTCCGCGGGGCGCTGGACGAGGCCGCGTTCGCCACCGAGACCGCCCGCGGCGCGGCCCTGTCCACGGCCGAACACCTGGCCGCCCTGGGTTGACCGGAGCGGTAACGAATCCTTAAAGGATCTCGTTCCGCGGATCACGCTCATCCAGGATTTGTCCCCATGTGGCATCCCGGGCTGGTGGCCAGACGGATGACCGGGGCGCCCGCCGTCGTCGTCGCGGCCTCCGCGACCGTGCTGTTCGCGATCACCGTCCTGGCCGCCATGGCGGGTTACACCGGCTCCGTCACCCGCGAGGGCGTCCGGCGCACCCTCGGCGCCGCCCCGTTCGAGGCGGCCGGGACCCGGATCGCCGCCCGCGTCCCCGCCGGGCAGTACGACGCCGCGCGGGAACGGCTGGTCGGAGGGCTCCGCCAGATCTACGGCGACCTCCCCCTGAACCTGGAGTCCAGCGCCTACAGCGACTCCTACACCCTGCCCGGCCAGGAGGAGCGCGAGCGTCCCGAGCTGGCGGTGTTCGCCGCCTACACCTCCCTGGAACGGCATGTCCGGCTCGTCGCGGGCCGCTGGCCCGACGCGGCCCCGGCCGGGGAGGTCCAGGCGGTGCTCCCGGCCCCGGCCGCGCGGGCGATGCGCGTCGAGGTCGGCCGGACGCTGACGATGCGCGGCCGCGTCGACGAGGACGCGGTGGTGCGGGTCCGGATCGTGGGCCTGTTCGCGCCGCTGCGCGCCGACGACCCCCTCTGGCAGGGGGACCCGCTGGTCGCCAAGGGCGTCACCCGCCTCGACTACACCACCTACGGGCCGCTGGTGGTGCGGCCCGAGACGTTCGCGTCCCGGCTGATGGGCGGCGGCGTCGAGGTCCGCTGGACCGTCCTGCCCGGACTGGGGAGGGTGGACACCGCCGGGCTGACCGCGCTGCGCGCCCGGCTGGACGGTTCCGGCCCGGTGTTCCAGCGGCTCGGCCGGGAGACGGGGACGACGTTCACCACCGCGACCGAGCTGCCCGCGCTTCTCCACCAGCTGGAGACGGCGGTCACCACGACCCGCTCCACGATGCTGATGCCGGTCATCCAGCTCGTGCTGCTCGCCGGGTACGCGCTGGCGCTGGTGGCGCGGCTGCTGGCCGACCAGCGCCGCGCCGAGGTGGCGCTGCTGCGCATGCGCGGCGCGTCGCTGGGCCAGCTCGCCGGGCTGACCCTGGCCGAGTGGCTGGTGATCGTGCTGCCGGGCGCGGTGCTCAGCCCGCTGCTGGCCGCGCCGCTGCTGCGGCTGGCGGGACGGGCCCCGGCCGTGCGGGCGGCCGGGCTGACCCTGGACGCCGGGGCGCTCGCGCCGCTGTGGGGCGTGTCGGCCGCCGCGGCGCTCGCGTGCGCGCTGCTGCTGACCGTGCCGACGCTGCGCGGCGCGATGCGCACGTTCGCCGAGACGCAGGCCGGGCTCGGCGGGACGCGGGGCCCGGCGCTGCGGCGGGGCGGCGCGGACCTGGCGCTGCTGCTGGTCGCGGCGCTGGGCGTCTGGCAGCTCACCCGCTACGGCGCCGGAGGGACGGCGGGCGTCGACCCGTTCATCGTGTCCGGCCCGGCGCTGGCGCTGCTGGCCGGCGGGATGCTGCTGCTGCGGCTGCTGCCGCCCGCCACCCGCGCCGCCGAACACCTCACGCGCCGCCGCCGGGGTCTGGCCGCCTCGCTCAGCGTCCGGCAGGTCAGCCGCCGCCCGCTGCGGTACGCGGGCCCGGCGCTGCTGCTGGTCATGGCGACGGCGGTCGGCGTGCTGTCGGTGACGACGATGGCGACCTGGCGGGTCGCGCAGGTCGAGCAGGCCGACTTCCAGAGCGGCACGGACCTGCGGCTGCTGTCGGCCGACGACACGCGGACGGTCGCGCCGATGGGGCAGGGCGGCCGGTACGCGGCGCTGCCCGGCGTCACGGGCGCGGCCGGGGTGCGGCGGCAGGACGCGACCTACGGCCAGGTGCCCACGACGATGGTCGCGGCCGACGCCGCGCGGCTCCAGCCGCTGCTGCGCGCCCGCCCCGACCTGCGCCGCGAGCTGGCGCTGCGGGACCTCGCGGCGCGGCGCCCGGCGCTCCCGGCCGCCACCGTCCCCGGAACGCCCCGCACGCTGACGCTGGACCTGCGGCTGACGGCGACCGGGAGCGGGTCGGCGGGCGGGTCGGCGGGCAGGAGGTACCTGACCTCGGTGTCGCTCACCGACGGCAACGGCGCGGTCTACCGCGTCGACCTGCCCGAGCTCACCGCCGACGGGCGCACCCGCGCCGTCGAGATCGACACCGCCGCGCTCGCCGGACCCCAGGGGCGGATCACCTACCCGCTGGGAGTGCGCGGCATGACGTTCCCCTACGACGGCAACCCCCCGCCCGACGGCCTCGAACTCTCCCTGGAGAGGGCGCGCGGCGACGCCGGCGAGGCGACCGCCCCCTCCTGGGCCCGCGTCGACACGTTCGTCACCACCGAGGACCTGGAGGACAACCGCACGGTCGGCGGCGGCACGGCCGGGACCGGCGCCCGCCCGCTGCTGACGATGCGGATCGGACCCGCGCCGCGCACCGAGGGGCGGGGCCTGCTCCGCACCGCGGTCCATGGGCTGCTGAGCGCCCCGGACCCGCCCGACCACACGGCCGCCCCCGACCGCCGCCCCGCCGTCCCCGCCGTGATCACCGACGATCTGGCGTCCCGCGCGCGGGTCGGCGTCGGCGGCGCCCTGGTGCTGCGCGCCCCCGACGGCGACGTGCGCGCCGAGGTGGTCGGGATCGCGCGGGCGCTGCCGACGCTGCCGCCCGACCGGCCCGCCGTGCTGTTCGACCTGCCGACCCTCGCCGACCGGCACCTGGCGTTCCACGGCACGCCCGCCGAGAGCCTCCAGCCCCGCGAGTGGTGGGCCGCGGCCGACGGCGCCCGCACCGGACCGGCGGTGCGGGCGGTGCGGGCCGCACCGGGCCTCGGGACCGTGGCGGGCGACCGGCCCGCGCTGCGCCGCGCCCTGCTGGACGCCCCGCTCGGCGCGGCGCTCCAGGGCGCGCTGGTGCTCGGGTTCGGCGCGGCGCTGGCGTTCGCGGTGATCGCGTTCGTCGTCAACGGCGTCGTCGCCGCCCACGAGCGGTCCCGCGAGTTCACGGTGCTGCGGGCGCTCGGCGTGCCGCCCGGGAAGGTCGCCGGGATGCTGGCGATCGAGCAGGCGTTCCTGGTCGCGCTGGGCCTGCTGGGCGGGCTCGGCCTCGGCCTGCTGGTGGCGTGGCTGGTGGTCGGCGAGACCGTGCAGTCGGTGCGGGCGGCGCAGGCGGTGCCCGCGTTCCCGGCCGCCGAGCCGGCCGTGCCGTGGCCCCCGGTGCTGGGCATGGCCGCCGGGATCGCGGCGGTCCTCGCGCTGGTGCTGGCGGTGCTGCTGCGGACACTGCGCCGCCGGGGGCTCGGCGGCGACCTGCGCGCGGGAGAGGACCGGTGACCATGGGACCCCTCTCCGGCGGGCAGGGGCTCCGCCTGCTGCGCGCCCAGACGGCCCCGCTGCTGGCGCTGGCGGCGCTGACGCTGGTCACCGCGCTCCTGACGGTGGTCCTTCCGGCCGCGACGGCCGCGAACCTGGACCGGGCGGCGGCTCCGACCTCCGGCTGTCGGCGCGGGTGCCCGCCTCCGAGAGGAGCGCCCTCGCCCTGGACCGGGCCGCGCTCGACCAGCGCACCCGGGTCTGGCGGACCCTCATGCCGCCCGCCGTCCGCGCCGTCGTCGACCGGCCCGAGACCGTCGTCGCCCTCGCCGAGTCGAGGCCCGACCCGAAGGCCCCGCACTCCGCGAGGCTCCTCCCGACCTGGTCCCCGGAGGTCGAGGCGCGCGTCCGCTACGTCGCCGGGACCGCCCCCGCCACCGGGGACGACGGCACGGTCGCCCTCGGCCTGTCCAAGACCGTCGCCGACCGGCTCGGCTACACCGTGGGCAGCCGCTTCGCCCTGGTCGCGGGGGAGGAACCGCGGATCCATGCGCGGATCAGCGGCCTGTACGAGGCGGCGGACCCCGCCGACCCGTTCTGGCGGGCCCACCGGCCGGCGCTGCGGACCGAGCGCCGCGTCGACAACCGGACCGGCATGATCTGGGAGGCCGCGGAGGTCCTGTTCGACGAGGCCGCGCTCGCGCGCCTGGCCGCGGACGGGACGCGCGCCTTCACCTACACGTGGCGCTACCCGGTCGCGGCCGACCGCGTCACCGCCGAGCGCGCCGCCCGCGTCCCGGCCGACCTCCAGGCCCTCGGCGGCCGGCTCCCCGCCGCCGGGGTCGGCGGCGCATGGCGGCTCGACAGCGGCCTCGGCGACCTGCTGGGCGGGTACACCGCACGCGCGCGCACCGCCGAGGTGCTGCTCGGGCTGGCGTTCAGCGGCCTGATCGCGGTCATGGCGGGGGCGCTGCTGCTGACCGCCGGGCTGTTCACCGAGCGGCTGCGGCCCGCGCTGGCGCTGATGCGGGCGCGCGGCGCGAGCCTGCCCCAGCTGGCGCGCACCGCGTGCGGGCCGGTCGTGCTCGCGGCGGCGCCCGCCGCCGCGCTCGGCCATCTGGCCGGGCGGTGGCTGGGCGCCGGGCCGCCGCAGCCGGTGTCGGTGGCGGCCGCCGCCGGGCTGGCGGCGCTGGCGGTGGTGCCCGCCGTCCTGGCCGTGCGCGAGCACGCCGGTCCGCCGCGCCCGCCGGGCCGCCCCGACCTCGCGACCGCCCGCCCGTCGCGGCGGCGGCTGGTGGCCGAGGCCCTGGCCGTCGCGCTCGCCGTGATCGCCGTCGTGCTGGCGCGGCGCCGGGGACCGGCCGGGCAGGCGGCGCCGGGCGGCTGGGACCCGTTCGTGGTGGCGGTCCCGGCGCTGCTGGGGGTGGCCGTGGCGCTGCTGGTGCTGCGGGCCTCCCCGTTCCCGCTGCGCGCGCTGACCCGGCTGGCGCGGCGCGGCCGCGGAACGGTCGCGTTCGTCGGCCTGGCGCGCGTCTCCCGCGGGCACGCGGTCGCGGTGCTGCCGCTGACGGTGCTGCTGCTGGCCGTCACCGTGGCCGGGTTCTCCACCGCCGTCCGGAACACGCTGCACCGCGGCCAGGAACGCGTCGCCCTGCACGAGGTCGGAGCGGACGCGCGGGTGTTCTCCGCGCGGCTGGAGGCGGACGCCGTCGACCGGCTCCGCCGCGTCCCCGGGGTGACCGGGGCGGTCGGGGCGCGCGCCACCGCCGGCTGCACGCTGAGCGGCGGCGGCGCCGACGGCCTGCTGGTCACCGTGGTCGCCGTGGACCTGGACGCCTACCGGCGCGTCGCGGGCCGCACGGCCGCGTCGGTGCCGCCCGCGCCCGGCCGGCCCGACGGGGCGCTGCTGTCCAGGGAGGTCGCGGCGGTCGGCTCCACCGGGCAGATCTTCCTGGAGTGCGGGAACGAACCCCGGATCGGGGCGACCGCCGCGGGCCGGTTCACCGAGTTCCCCGGCCTGCCGCCCGGCACCCCCGCGGTCATCGTCCCGATGCGGCTGCTGGGCGGGGCGCAGGCCGTCCCGTCCCAGGTGTTCCTGAGCGGCGACCGCATCGACGCCGCCGCGCTGCGCGCCGCCGCGGCCGCCGTGACCCCCGAGACCCTGCGCGACGGCGAGTACCTGCGGACCCGCGCCGACACGCTGCGCAAGACGACCGACGGGCCGCTGATGAGGACGGTGTCGGCGGCGTTCCGCCACAGCGTGCTGACCGCCGCCGCCTACGGCATGCTGACCGTCGTGCTGCTGCTCGCCGTCGGGGCGCGCGCCCGCTCCCGCGCCGTCGCGCACCTCCAGGCCCTCGGGCTCGGCCGGCGGCAGCGGCGGGCGCTGGCCGTGCTGGAGATCGCACCGGTGCTGCTGTGCTCGGCGGCGGGCGGCTGGGCCCTCGGCCTGGCGCTGCCCGCGATCGTCGGCCCGCTGGCGGACCTGCGGCCCTACACCGGAGGGCTCGCCGTCCCCGCCTCCGCCCCGGACCCGCTCGCGACGGCCGTGCTCGGCGGGGCGCTGCTGGCGGCCGCCGCGCTGGCCGCCGCCGTCGACGCCGCCTTCGACGCCCGCCACCGGCTGGGCACCGTGCTGAGAACGGGGGAGTGACCGTGACCGACATCCGTGACGACGGCCCCGACCTGGCCGAACTGGAACGCCGCGCCACCCGCGCCGGGCCCGTCTACGGCGAGGGCGCGCACATCGTCTGCGACAACCTGATGCGGATCTACCGGACCGAGGGCGTCGAGGTCGTCGCGTTGCAGGGCCTGGACCTGCTGGTGGACGAGGGCGAGCTCATCGCGATCGTGGGGGCGTCGGGGTCGGGCAAGTCCACCCTGCTGAACATCCTGTCCGGGCTGGACGTGCCCACCGCCGGGGTCGCCCGCGTCGCCGGCGCCGACCTGCTGGGGATGAAGGCCGGGCAGCGGCTGCGGTTCCGGCGCGAGCAGGTCGGGTTCGTGTGGCAGCAGACCACCCGCAACCTGCTGCCCTACCTGGACGCCGCGCAGAACGTCGAGCTGCCGATGCGCTTCACCCGCCGCCGGGACCGCCGCGAACGCGCCCGCGAGCTGCTGGACCTGCTGGGCGTCGCCGACCTCGCCGGCCGCCGCCCCACCGAGCTGTCGGGCGGCCAGCAGCAGCGCGTCGCCATCGCCGTCGCGGTCGCCAACGAACCCCAGGTCATGCTGGCCGACGAACCCACCGGCGAGCTCGACACCGCCACCGCCGCCGAGGTGTTCGAGGCGCTGCGCGGCGTCAACCGCGAGCTCGGCACCACCACCGTGATCGTCACCCACGACCCCAACGTCGCCGCGCAGGTGGACCGCACCGTCGCCATCCGCGACGGCCGCACCTCCTCGGAGATCCGTCGCGAGGACCGCGACGGCGTCCGCGTCGCCACCCAGTACGCCCTCCTGGACCGGGCGGGCCGCGTCCAGCTGCCGCGCGACTTCACCGAGGCGCTCGACCTGCGCGACCGCGTCCGCCTCACCCTGGACGAGGACCACGTGGGCGTCTGGCCCGACGCCAGGGAGGACCAGTGAGCGAGCCGATCGTCCGCGTCGCGGACCTGACCAAGACCTACCGCAGCGGCGACATCGAGGTGCGGGCGCTGCGCGGGGTGACGTTCGACGTCCCCGCCGGGGAGCTGGTGACGCTCAAGGGCCGCTCCGGCTCCGGCAAGACCACGCTGCTGAACGTCCTCGGCGGCCTGGAGCCCCCCGACTCCGGCAGCGTCCACGTCGCCGGGCACGAGATCACCGCGCTGGACGAGGACGGCCTGCTGAGGGTGCGCCGCGAGATCATCTCCTACGTGTTCCAGTCCCACGGCCTGATCCCGGTCCTGTCGGCCGCCGAGAACGTCGAGGTCCCCCTCCGCCTGGCCCGCATGGCGCCCGCCGAGCGCGACGAACGCGTCCGCACCCTGCTGGCCCTGGTCGGCCTGGCCGACCACGCCGCCCAGCGCCCCTACGAGATGTCCGGCGGCCAGCGCCAGCGCGTCGCCATCGCCCGCGCCCTGGCCAACCGCCCCCGCCTGATCCTCGCCGACGAGCCCACCGGCCAGCTCGACTCCGAGACCGCCGCCCAGATCATGCCGCTGCTGCGCGCCGTGGTCCGCGGCGAGGGCGTCACGGTCCTGACCGCCACCCACGACCCGGTGCTGCTGGGCCTGTCCGACCGCGTCCTCGCCCTGTCCGACGGCGAGATCGCCGAGGAGCCCGTCCCGGCGGCCTGACCGGATCGGGCGCGATCGCCCCCGCGCGCGGGTCCGATCGGCACAATGCACCGCATGGACCCGGACGAGCGTCCGGCGGCGCGGCACCGCGGCCCGCGCCGCCAGCGACGGCACCTCAACCGGCTGGCCCGCGCCCTGCGCCGCCGCGGATGGCGGGTCGAACGTCGCTTCGGCACGCACCCGCCGCTGCTGCACGTCTACGCCTCCGAGGCGCCGAGCGTGGGGGAGAGCGTCCTGGTGGCGGACGGGCCGACCGCGCCGTGGTTCCGCTCCAGCACCGGCGCGTACCTGGCCCCCTGCTCCGACCCGGCCCGCGCCATCGAGGCCGTCACCGACCAGCTCACCCCCTGGGTCGCCGCCGCCCTCACCCCCGCCCGGTGACCCGGCGCCGTCAGGGGCCCGGAGCCCCGACGGCGCCCCCGACCTCGGCGACCAGCCTCCGCAGCGTCGCCCCCAGCGGGGCCGCGATCCGCACCAGGGCGAGGTCGTCGCCGCGCGTGGCCCCCTGGTTGACGATGGCGACGGGGATCCCGCGCTCGGCCGCCCGCCGCACGAACCGATACCCCGACCAGACGGTCAGCGACGAGCCGAGCACGAGCATCATGCCCGCGTCGTCGACCGCGGCGTAGCTGGCCCGCACCCGCTCGGGCGGCACGTTCTCCCCGAAGAACACGACGTCGGGCTTGAGGACCCCGCCGCAGACGGCGCAGTCCACCATCCGGAACGAGGCGACGTCCGCGTCGTCCAGCTCGACGTCCCCGTCGGGGTTGACCGCCTGGATCCGCGCGTCCCAGCCGGGGTTGGCCGCGCGCAGCCGCCGTTCCAGCTCGGCCCGCGCCGACCGCCGCCCGCACCCCAGGCACACGACCCGGTCGAGCGCGCCGTGCAGCTCGACGACCCCGGTCGCCCCGGCGGCCTGGTGGAGCCCGTCCACGTTCTGCGTGATGATCCCGGACACCAGCCCGGCCCGCTGGAGCCCGGCGACCGCGACGTGCCCGGTGTTGGGCGCGGCGTGCCCGACGTTCCGCCACCCGACGTGGCTGCGCGCCCAGTACCGCCGCCGCGCCGCCGCGCTCCCCACGAACGTCTGGTACGTCATCGGCGCCGCGCGCCGCCGCCGGCCGGTCTCCCCCCGGTAGTCGGGGATCCCCGACTCGGTCGACAACCCGGCCCCGCTCAGCACGACGACCCCGCCGTCCCCCACCAGGTCGGCCAGTGTCTCGAACGCGTCCACGATCACACCCTCCATCGTGCCCCCTCCGGGCGGCCACCTCCCACCGGCGGGTCCTCCCCGGCGCGGCGCCGCCCGCGGGAACGTGAACCGGCCGGACGCGAACGACGTACCAGTTCCGTGACAGCGGATGCGGAACTCGGTTCGTTGGGGTCACGTGCGCGAGAACGGCAGGGACGAGTGGTCGGGCCTCCTGGAGGCGCTGGAGGACGTCTGCGCGGTCTGCGGCGGCCGGGGAACGGTGGACAGCCCCGACTGGCGGGCCTGGTACGAGCGCGCCGAGGAGCTCGCCCGCGTCGCCGAGGCCGCCCGCCGCGCCACCGGGTTCACCGAGGGCGACGCCCCGGCGATCGTGACGGCGGTCGAACGCGCCATCGGCGACCACACCGCCGCCCGCCCCGCCGGTGACCGCCGGATCCCCTGCCCGACCTGCGGCGGAACGGGCCGCGTCCTGACCCCGCTGGGCACGCGCCTGGCCGAACTGCTGACCCGGCACGGCTTCCACCGCGAATGCCCCTAATTCGGTCACCGGTGTGCGTGGTTAGGGCAGTTCCTTATTAGAGTGCGGAGCGGAACGGCCACGACACGGCGAGGACCGAGGGCGACCCCCGACGCCTCCCGGGCCGTCCGCGACCGCCCACCGGCGGGGGCCCGATCCCACCCCCGAGAGGCCCGCCTCTCCCGTCCGCAGAAGAAGCCCCCCGCACATGAGCGCTCCCACGGCCTCCGCCGACCCCTCGTCCCCCCGGCACATGCGACGGGTCGCCGTCTCGTCGTTCATCGGCACGGCGATCGAGTTCTACGACTACTACATCTACGGAACGGCCGCCGCCCTCGTCCTCAACGCGGCGTTCTTCCCCGACCTGTCACCGCTCGCCGGAACCCTGGCCTCCCTGTCGACGTTCGCGGTCGGCTTCCTGGCCCGCCCCCTCGGCGCCGCGATCTTCGGCCACTTCGGCGACCGCATCGGCCGCAAGGCCACCCTGGTGGTCTCCCTGCTGCTGATGGGGCTGTCCACCGCGTTCATCGGCCTGCTGCCCGGCTACGGCACCATCGGCGTCGCGGCCCCGATCCTGCTGGTCCTGCTGCGCGTCCTGCAGGGCATCGGCCTCGGCGGCGAGTGGGGCGGCGCGGCGCTGATGGCCACCGAGCACGCCCCCCGCGACCGCCGCGGCCTGTACTCGGCGGCCCCGCAACTCGGCTCCCCGGTCGGCTACTTCGCCGCCACCGTCATCTTCTGGGCGCTGTCCTCCTGGCTGCCCGCCGACGCGTTCGACTCGTGGGGCTGGCGGATCCCGTTCCTGCTGTCGTTCGCCCTGGTCCTGGTCGGCCTGCGCATCCGCCTGAAGGTGGCCGAGACCCCGGCGTTCGCCGCCCACCAGGAGAGGCTGAAGGACGCCCGCATGCCCCTGGCCACCGTCGTCCGCCGCAACCCCAGGGAGATCCTCCTCGGCGCGGGCAGCATCGTCGTGGTCTACGTGATGTTCTACACGGCCGCCACGTACTGCCTGACCTACACGACCAGGACCCTGGGCATCCCCCGCGACACCATGCTGGCCCTCACCCTGGTCGCGGTCGCCGTCCTCGGCGTGAGCACGTTCCTGGTCGCCCGGCTCTCCGACCGCCAGGGCCGCCGCCGCATCCTCCTGGCGGGCTCGGTCTTCGGCGTCGTCTGGAGCATGGCCCTGTTCCCGCTGCTGGACACCCGGAACCTGCTGCTGGTGACCGTCGCCCTGAGCGGCGCGCTGCTGTGCATGGGGGTGGTGTACGGGCCGATGGCGGCGTTCCTCCCCGAACTGTTCGCCACCGACGTCCGCTACTCCGGCGCGGGCCTGGCCTACAACCTGGGCGGCGTCCTCGGCGGCGGCGCGGCGCCCCTGATCGTCGCCCAGCTGGGGGAGCGGTACGGCTCGTCCTCGATCGGCTGGTTCATGGCCTCGATGGCGATCCTGTCCCTGCTGTGCATCCTGGCCCTGCCCGAGACCCGGAACCGGGACCTGACCGCCTGAGCAGGCCGTGCCCCCGGGGGCCAGGGAGGAGACGCCCCCGGGGGCACGGCACCGGCTGACGGGTCTGTGCGCCGCCCTCGAAACGACGCACAGGCGACGGTGGCGCTGAGGAAACCCCACCGGTCACCCAGGCTCCTCCGCCCCCGTCACCCTCTGCAAGACACCCTTTTCACATGGCGAACACCGGTGCTCAGGGCACCCCGACGAAGCGCCCACCCTGCGTTCTAGGGGCGCTTGCCGCCGTCCTTCGCCGCACGGCTGAAACGCGTCCGCTCACGCCGGGAAAAGCCGGAGAGGGACCTCCTCCGCGCCGGGACACCGCTGGAGCGGTGCCGACGCGCGGTGGCGGCCGCTGTCCGGGGACGGCGCGAAAGGCGGACGGTTCGCATCAACGCGACTCCGGCGGCCACCAGCAGGACGGTCAGCCACATGCTCTGGGCGGCGACCGCCGCGGGATCACCGGATCGCGTGTCGGCCGAACGGAGCACGAGCCGCGCTGCGGGGGCCGGGCCCCCGGCGATCGGCGTGGGGGCTGAGGCGATCTGCGGAAGCGGGGCGGCGGACGGAGGCGCGGACGGCGGAGACACGGAGGGCGGCGGGGTCTGCCGGCCGTTGATGCTCGGCGCGGGCGGCGCCTGGGGGTTCGGGGCGGGCTGTGACCGGGAGGGCTTGCCGGACGGACGGCCCGACGGGGCCGGAACCTTGATCGACACGGTGAACCGCTCACGCACGGCAGCGGTCCCGCGCGCCGCCACCGTGACGGTGAAGACGGCCCTTTTCGCGGCGGGCTTGCGCGCCGCGCGCAGCGTCATCGCCACGGTGACCGGGGAGGCACCGCCGATCCCGACGGCGATCGCCAGGCCCGCCGCCGCGAGGAGGCGCACATTGATCATTTTTCTGTCTCCCGGCTCAGGCGCGGGTCTTGAGCCAGTTCAGGAGCAGGTCGGCGGTGCCGGGGGTGTTCAGCACGCTCAGCCCGTGGGAGTTGCCCTCGACGGTGCGGGTGGTGCAGGGCACGTGGTGCGGGGTCAACCTGCCGCACAGCCCGGCGCTGTGCGAGGCGGGCACGAAGTCACCCGCCGAGTGGATCATCAGCATGGGGGCGTCCCCCGCGCTGGCGTGGTTGAAGGCGACCGCGTCCACCCACCGGTTCCAGCAGGACTTGTCGCTCTTGATAGGGGTGCAGCGGGTCAGCAGCACCGCGGTGTCACGCAGCTTGTGGCGATTGTCACCGGCACCGGGAGCCTGGCCGTCCAGATAAGCCTGATAGGGATTGGCGACCGGCGAGACCGCCGCCACCGCCTTGACCGCACCGGTACCGGTCCCGTGCACACCAACGCTGCTGACCAGATGACCACCCGCCGAAGAACCCAGCAGCACCACCCGGCGCGGGTCGACGTTGTACAGGGCGGCACGGGACTTCACCCAGGCAACAGCGGCCTGCACATCTGAGCGCTGGGCGCTCCAGGGGGCCTGGGTGTTGAGCCGGTAGTTGATGGCGAACACCGCATACCCGTGGTCGGCCAGCCACCGCGCCCGGTCGGCCATGCCGTACTTGTCACCCTCGTACCACCAGCCGCCATGCACCGCGATCACCGCCGGACGCGGCGCGGCCGAAGGACGCCAGAAGGCATCCAGCTTCTGCCGCGCATGCGTGCCATAGGCCAGGTCCGACCGCTGCTGGACCTCCTTGGCCGACCGAGCCCGCACTCGCGAGCCCGCCGCACCGGCACCGTTGTCGAGCGAGGTGGCACGCGGCTTCACCGACCGCAGCGCCGACGGAGCCTCCACCCCCGTGGTGGAGCTGCCACCGGCCTGGGGCTTGGTGTGAGCGCGCAGCCAGTTGAGGATGTTGATGCGCGCGGCACTGGTCAAGATCCCGCCACCACTGGCGTTGCCGCTGACGGTGGTCAGCTTGACGTCCCTCTGCCCGGCCTTGACCAGCGCAGCGCGCAGTGGGGCGCTGTGCGTCGAGGGGATCACATCTCCCCTGGAGTGCACCAGCCACATCGGCGCATCCCCGGCTCCGGCATGGGCGGTGGGATCGGCATCGGTATACCGGTTGCCACAGGTGGCGTCCCGGTAAGTGGGCGTGCAGTTGGCCAGCAACACCGTCTGGTCGCGCACCTTGCGCCGCGTCCAGGACGCCGCGGTGGTCTGGGCGCCGTCATAGGCCAGCCTGGGCGAGTTGATCGGCGACAACGCCACCACCCCCCGCACCCGCGAACCCCCGGTGCCGTAGGTGCCCAACTGGGCGGCGATCTGCCCACCGGCCTGCGACCCCAGCACCGCGACCCGCCCGGCGTCCAGCTTGAACGCCCGCGCGTGCTTGCGGATCCAGTTCATCGCCGCCACCGCGTCATTGCGCTGCGCGGGCCAGGGCGCATCGGTGACCAGCCGATGGTCGATGGAGAACACCGCGAACCCCTGCCCGGCATACCACTTGGCCGTAGAACGCCAATCAACGCGGCTACCGCCGTCCCAATACCCCCCGTGCACGATGACCAGCCCCGGCTGGGTCCCCTTCCGAGGGGTCTTCCAGAACACGTCCAGCTTCTGCCGGGCATGCGAGCCGTAGGCGTACACCTTGCCGTTCACCCCGGCCGCCTCCGACACCGCCGCGAACGACACCGCCCCCACCCCACAAACCACCACACCGGCGGCAGCGACGAGAGTGATGCGCTTGCTGGACATAAACGGCCTCCTCGACCGGCGGTATAAGCCCATATGGCTTTATGCACTTGTCACAAGGCGTGACGGCAGCGCGCGGGGTGCTACATCAACGGTGGTGGTCGGTAAGGGGAGACGTGCGGGTTGCCGCGAAGGAGTACAAGGGATTCGAGTGACTTAGATCACAGAACCCATTGTCAACTGACCTGTTGTGTAGCGAGTCCAGCTATGAGTAAATTGCGCCATCTTTGTGCTCTTTTGTTCTTGAGTTGCCCACTGTTTAAAGGATTGCTTGGGCATATTTGCACATATCTCTCCCATTTTTGGTTCCTGTTGGCCGGCGAGGCCACTCAATGGCACCTGGAAGTCGCAGCAAAACACGCATACAACGCGACATGCAGTGACATCTGGAGCGCTGTAGGAGCGTGCGCGAGGGCGAGCAACCTCCATGGATCGTGTCCGACAGCCCGTGGGGGGCGGCCGAGCCCCTACTGCCAGGGCGCACGCATCATTCCGGCCGCAACCGCAACGGCGTCACCCGGTTGATCCCGCTGCTGGACAAGCTTCCGCCCGTCCGGAGACGAGTGGGACGTCCCCGCCGCGGACCGGCGCGCCTGCTGGCCGATCGTGGCTATGACCATGACGAACACCGCTGCTCGGCGCGGGCCAAGGGCATCAACCTCCCCACCACCCCGGCGCGGCTCCGATCTGAGCGCGCGCGCCGCCACACTGTCGATCGGACGAGCGGCTTGTCGCACTGGTTCTAACGCCTGCGCATCCGCTGGGAGATCCGCGACGACATCCACAAGGCGTTCCTGACGTCGGATCGACCGGGCGCGGGGGAGGGCCGACCACGTCCCTGAGAGGACGGCCGGTCGCACAGGCCGAGTCCAGGAGCCTCCGGCTGTACACACCAGAAAGCCCCCGACCCGCGTTCGCGCTGGTCAGGGGCTTTCGGTGTGGTCAATCTGGTGCCCCCGGCAGGATTCGAACCTGCGACACCCGCTTTAGGAGAGCGGTGCTCTATCCCCTGAGCTACGGAGGCTGGGACTCGACCGTAGAGCCTAGCGGACTCTGGGACCAGGGTAGGGGAACGGGGGGTGTGAGCGCTCCTTCTTATCCGAAGTGTCTGGTTTGGGTGGGGGGTTCGGGCTGGAGTCGGTACGCTTCGGGGCTGTGAGTGGGCGGCATCGTGAGGGACAGGGACGCGGTCCTCGGCGGCGTGTTCTTCTGGTGGCCGGGGGTGTCGCCGTGTCGTTCGTCGTCGGCGGCCTCGTCGTCGGGGGTTCGGATGAGCCCTCCCGGGGGCGGAGTGCTCCGGCGGCGGTGCCGCAGAAGCCTGAGGGCGGTCCCACCACGTTCGGGGAGTACGTGCCGCCGAAGGACGGGCCTGAGCCTGCGGAGATGGTGCCTTCGCCGACACCGACGCCGAGGCCGACGGTGAAGGTCACGCCGACGGAGCGGCGGCGGGCTCCCGAGAGGGAGCGGTCGCAGCGGCGGCGGGAGTGCCCGCCGACGTGGAAGGACGTTCCGTTCCTGCGGATGTGGTGTGAACGGCATGGTTACCGCGTGCGGTGACGTGGGTCACGCCTGAGGCATCGGTGAACGTGTAGTAGCGTTCCTGCCGCTGTCGGTATTGCTGGGCATCAGGAGGAAAACCACCGTGCCAACCCCCCGGTCGGCCGTGCTGACCGCGGTCTTCCTGGTGATGGCGACCATTGGAGTGGCCCCAGGGGCGGCGGCGGACGACCCGCTGGACGCGCTGCGCCGTCAGGCGTCCAAGGCGCGGGCCGACCTGGAGAAGGCGACCCGTCAGATGCAGGGGCGTCAGAAGGAGCTCAAGCGGTCGCAGGACAAGCTGCGGACCACGTTGAAGGATCTCGCGGTCGCCGAGGCCGAGCTGAACCGGATGCGGGAGCCGCTGGCGCGGCTGGCCAACACGACCTACCAGGCGCCGGGGGCGGCGGGGGTCATGGCGATCTTCGGGGGCGGGGAGTCCACGGACGCGCTGCGGGCCACGGCGGATGTGACGCATATCGCGGCGGCACAGGAGTCGCTGGTCAAGCGGGCCGATGACCTTCAGCGGCGGCGGCAGGGGCTGGTGTCGACCGCGCAGGAGCTCCAGTCGCGCAACGCCGTCGACCAGACGCGGGTGCAGGAGCAGATCGACGCCCTGAAGGCCAAGTCCGAGGGCCTCACCAAGCAGCTGACGCAGATGCTCGACAAGATGGAGGCCAGCCGGGAGAAGCGGCTGGAGATGGCCTGCGACAAGGACCTGGTGGGGAACGCCAAGCGGTTCCCCAACGGGCTGATCCCGGCCAAGTACCTGTGTCCGCTGCCGCAGAAGGGGCATCAGCTCCGGGCCGACGCGGCGTTGGGGTTCTACAAGCTGAACGCCGCTTACAAGCGCCGGTTCGGCAGGGACATCTGTGTGACCGACTCTTACCGGAGCCTGGCCGACCAGCATCGGGTGTACGCGCAGCGGCCTGGGTTCGCGGCGGTCCCGGGGACCAGCAACCACGGCAAGGGGCAGGCCGTGGACCTGTGCGGTGGGGTGCAGAACGCGGGATCGATGCAGTTCCGGTGGATGGAGGGCAACGCCAAGAAGTACGGCTGGCTGCATCCGGCGTGGGCTTACAGCAACCCGTTCGAGCCCTGGCACTGGGAGTTCGGGACCGAGAGCGACTGACCGGGCCGAGGGGCCGGACTTCTCGGCCGGGGTGTTCCGGGCCGTGTTCCAAGGTCCCGGCCTACGGCGCTCGCCTGGTGGCCCACGGCGCTCGCCTGGTGGCCCACGGCGCTCGCCTGGTGGCCCACGGCGCTCGCCTGGTGGCTCGCGCCGTGACCATGCCTCGGCGAGCGCGGCGTGGCTTTGCGGTCCGACCTGCGGGCCCGGAGCCGGAGGCGCGGGCCCGCAGGTCAGGCGGCGCGCCCGCATGTGTGGCTGGGGCCCGCATCGGAACAGCTCCTAGGCGACCGGTTCCACTTCGGCGGTGCAGTAGCGGCAGCGGGTGGCCAGCTTCGGGATGTCGCTCAGGCAGTGGGGGCAGGGGTGCTCGACGGCCTCCTCCGCGCGGCTCATCCGCTCGACGAGCTTGGTGGCGGGCAGCACCACCAGCCAGTAGACGACGGCCGCGGTGATCAGGAACGAGATCGCGGCGGTGAGGAAGACCCCGTAGGGGAATTCGGTCCCGGCGATCGTGAACTTGAGGTTGTCGTAGTTGGGTTCACCGCCGACCAGCGCGATCAGCGGGCCGATGAACCCCCGCACCAGGGCGTTGACCACGTTGGTGAACGCCGCGCCGATGACGACCGCGACCGCCAGCTCGATCAGGTTCCCCCGGAACAGGAACTTCTTGAATCCGGTCATGACTCCTCCTGTTACTTTAAGTGATCAATCTGTGACAGGAGAGATTATCAACGTCCGGCCAGGGCTATCGAGAGGGCGCCGCTCGCTCCCGCCAGCGCCGCGGCCTGGGTCCGGTCCACGGCCAGGACCACCAGCGCGCCCTGGCCGGAGGCGTGGTCGGCGGCCCGCGGAACCATGATCACTGGTGCCGAGGACGCCACGAGCCTGGTGGGCACGGGCGGGCGCGCCTCGGATACGGCGTCCGGTTTCGGGGCGTCCAGGACGTGGACGCGGTCACCGGGGCGGAGCAGCCGGGCGGCCTCGGCGTCGGCGATCCGGACGGGGGCGGCGACCGTTCCGGGGCCGTAGCCGTCCAGCAGGTCGGGGCCGAGGAGGCGGACGTCGGTGAACGCCTCCCCGCGTCGCATCGGCCCGGCGAGCGTACGGGTGACCGGGGCGGCGACCGTGCCTGCCGGGACGCTGCCGGAGGGCACCCGGACCGTGCGGACGTCGGAGGCGGCCACGGTCGCCCCGCCGGGCAGGTCGCGGGCGGCGACGGTCAACGGCACGCCGGCCGCGGCGACCGGCCGCAACGCCACCAGCGCGAGGCACGTCCCGAGCGCCGCCAGGAGGACCGCCGCCCACCGCCGCCCACGCCGCCGGATCATGGCAGCGTGAGCGGCGGCTCAAGCCCGTCCAGGACGGTCGGGCACGGGCAGGAACGGTCGGCGGGCAGCGTCCGGATCACCTCGGCGACCACGCCGCGCAGCCGGTCGACGTTGCCGGCGAACACCGCCAGGACCTCCTGCATGGTGACGCCCTCGCCCTCCTCGATCCCCGCGTCCAGATCGGTGACCAGGCACAACGGCGTGTAGCAGAGCGCCAGCTCGCGCGCCAGGACGGCTTCGGGGTGCCCGGTCATGCCGACCAGCGTCCATCCCTGGTCGGCGAACCACCGCGACTCGGCGCGCGTGGAGAACCGGGGGCCCTCGATCACGACGAGCGTTCCGCCGTCGACCGGCTCCCAGTCCTGGGCCTGGGCGGCCGTGAGCGCCGTTCGCCGCCCGACGGGGCAGTACGGGTCGGAGAACGGCACGTGGATCGCCGCGCCCTCCTCGTAGAACGTCTGCGGCCGTCCCGACGTCCGGTCCACGAGCTGGTCCGGGACGGTCAGCGTCCCCGGGCCGTGCTCGGCCACTAGCGACCCGACGGCGCTGGGCGCCAGCACCTGCCGCACGCCGAGGGACCGCAACGCCCACAGGTTGGCCCGGTAGGGGATGCGGTGCGGCGGGAAGCGGTGGTCGCGGCCGTGCCGGGGCACGAACGCCACGCGGCGTCCGTGCAGCTCGCCGACCGCTATCGGATCGCTGGGCGGCCCGAACGGAGTGTCGACGCGGACCTCCTTCACGTCGTCGAGGAACGAGTAGAAGCCGGAGCCGCCGATCACACCGAGATCGGCTGAGGGGAGTGCGCTGTTCATGCCGCCGACCCTAGCCAGGTGAGGAGCGCGGCCGGGAGACGCGTTGGGGAACTGTGGATAACCGAGTTATCCACAGATTCGAGAAGCGTCTTTCGGTGGGCGGCCCGGGGCGCTGACACTCGGACCAGGTCGCGGAACGAGGCCGTGGCCACAGTGGTGATCAAGGAGGGATCCGACGATGTCGTCGTACTACGTGCCGCCTGTGCTACTGCCGTTCGGCCTGCTGGCGGGCCGGATCGGCCATGACCTTCCCGCTGACGGCATTGCCGTGGGTGGACACGGCTGGGGAGGCGGGGGCAGGCCGCGCCGTCATGGATCCGGTCGGAACGAGCTGGGAGGCCGTCTGCCGAGTCTCCGCTCGGCCGGTTCGTCCCGCCGAAGTCGCTGGCGTTGTTGGAGCCGCTGGGCTTCGTCTGGCGGTAGGCCGGTCACTGCGGCGGGGTTGCTCTGGCTGGGGTTAGCGCATTGGTGCTGGGTGACCTCAAGTCGTCCATGCAGCGGCGGTACGGGCGCCGGCGCAAGCCGTTCCGCGCGCCGTTCGGCGATCGTCGCGGTGGGGTGCCGCATGCGGCCACCGGCGGGACGTGATCATCGCCGGGCGTGCGTCGAGAGGGTCGTTCGGCTCATCCCGTGGCTCTCCCTGCCCGGAGACCGCCGGGCAGCCGACGGCCGCGGGGGGGGCCCCGGGGCCCCCCCCCCCCCCCCGGGGCCCCCCCCCCCCCACCCCCCCCCCGGTGGGGGGGGTGGACGAGGGGGCGGTGGGGGAGGCGGAAGAGGCCGGGGGGGCCTGGGACGCG